>NZ_KB904585.1 GCF_000380125.1 Streptococcus ovis DSM 16829 | reverse complement strand
AAGGCAGGTCGTCCAGCTTACAAACAGGATCAGATTGTCATTGAGGACTACTTGCCATCTGGATTTAAGTTGGATTTGGATCAGACAGTAGATGCTAATAAGGACTATGTCATTACATTTGACGAGGTGACAAATTACCTTAAGGCCACCTTGACAGATGAAGGTTTGGCGAAGCTCAACCAAGACTTGACAAAAGACTTTGATCTGGTTGACTTGATCTTGTTTGGCTCTCCTCAGAATGACAATGGGGTTTATAAAAACACCTACAGCCTCCTGATTGGGGATTACAAAGTCTACTCTAATACAGTAACCATCTACACCCCAGGTAGTGAAAATCCAGATAATGGCGGCTCTACTATCCAGCCAATCAAGAAAGTACAAGACCTTAAAGGAAATGACATTAACAATCAGACTGTAGATAAAGGTCAAAAGATTGTCTACGTTGGAGAATGGGACCTGGATCAGTACAAAGACATTGCGGCTGGTGCGGTAGCCATTCAAAAAGGCTTCGGCTATATCGACAACTACGATGAGACCAAGGTTAGTCTTGATTTGGACAATGTGACGATCAAGGATAGCACAGGAAAAGCAGTAGAAGGTCTGACAGCCTATGTGATTAAAAACTTGGCAGATGCACCTGAAGCCATTCGCAAACTTGTCCAAGATGCAGGTATTGAGATTGGCGAAAATGATGAGTTTGTCATTTGGGTAGCCAATGATCCACAAGCCTTCTATGACACCTACGTGAAGACTGGTTTGGATATTTTCCTGGAGATTCCTGCGACAGTCAAGAAGGATGTGCCTGGAGGTGAGAAGATTGACAATGTGATGTACCAGATTGATTTCGGAAATGGTTATGTTTCCAATGTGGTAACCAATACCGTCAAGGAAGATCCTAAGCCAACTCCACCTGTACAGCCAGAAGCCCCACGTCCACAAGCTCCAGTAGCACCAGCTCCTCAAACAGCACCAGTACAAGCAGCTGCAATGTTGCCGTCCACGGGAGAAACAACAGGTCTCCTATCTGTTATTGGGGCTATGATGTTGGTAATGCTTGGTTGGATCCGATTTGGAGAACGCAAGGAAAACTAGTTTTCCCCCTGGCTTTATGATATAATAAAGCCAACAAATGAGAGGGGATAGAGATGAGAGAGGATAAGAAAATGAACGCACACGTGACAAAGAGTGGCTATAAGTACTATACCCCACAAAAAACTACTTCAAAGGCTCCACAAGCCCCTAAAGAAAGCAAGTGGAGAAATGGACTCAAGCGGGTTAGAAAAGCCCTTCTAGCGGGTCTTAAGAACCTTCCTGGGCTGATCATGAGAGCAGCTGTCCTTATGGTCACAACACCCTTGATGATTCTCCTCTTTATTTTTAACCTGCTGAAGAGCCTGCTCGTCACAGCCATTGGCTGGTTTGTATTTAAGGTAGTTTCTTACTTTATTCTGGGTTTTGGAATAGCAGGATATGCTTTTCTAATTCAAAAGGATATCCCAGCACCAGAATGGTTTAACAATATGATGACAGATTTTGTATTCCCACACGGTGTTCCAATTCATTACTGGTGGGAAACGACTATTATCGTTGTTTTAGCGGTCATTACCGCCCTCTCTCTAACCCTCCATCCAAACGAGGTTTAAGCCTCATTATTCCCCTATAGCACAGAGACACTGAGATTTTTCTTAGTGTCTTTCATTTTTTAGAAAAGAAAGTGAGAAATCAAATATGCAAGCAGTTGTAAACTTTATCAATCAAATTGGTAATATCGGTGGCCTGGTTGGCCTTGGTTGGGTTGCCTGGGGAGCCTGGGACCTATTTATCGGCATTCGTCGAGAGCTAGACGATAAGAAGGACAAAGGCATCCAGAGTATTGTTTTAGGTGCGCTCCTTGGGACAGTACTAAAAACTCTCTTTTCAGCTATGGCTGCTGGACTTCAAGCCATTGGGTAAGCTGAGACAAAGGAGGTGGACCTTATGGATCAATCCACATTAAGTCAGCTGACCATGAGCCTCAAGGACTATAACCCTACAGCCTACCAGCTGATGGAGACGGTCTCAGGATCTATGGAAAAGGTGGCTATTTTACTGCTCTTACTCTTTATGGGCATGAACATGCTCAACTGGAACCAGCAGCTTAAAAGTAACGGTGGAGAACTGTCCCTCCAACTTTGGATTGAGGAAATCCTGAAATATAGTATCGCCCTCTTTCTCATCCTCTACTTGGATGAGTTTTTTGATAGCCTCTCTTGGCTCTTTAATGTCGTTATCAAGATGGTTGCTAAATTGGGAATAAAAGAAGTCAACACTGATATAGAATTCAGTGTTAAAAATCTAAATTGGGCTGCGAAAGCAATGCTTCAGTTCGTATACCACGTTGTTGACTTTATCGGTCAAATCTCAACTAAGTTGCTCATCCTCTTGCGATCCTTTACCCTTTATACCTACAAGGGGATTGGAAAGATTGTCGTGGCTTGTTACATGATGGAGAGCCTACGTCCAATCTGCTTTGGCTTTTTCAAGCTCTACATTGCAGCCGTCCTGCAGGGGCTCATCCTAGTGGTAGTTATCATGCTTTATCCAGCTATTGTGACCAATGACCTATTAACCGTCGCAAAGACTGGAGCCTGGACCAGTGCCCTAATGGCCATTGCCAAGGGGATTATTTATATCATCATGCTCTTTGGTACCCAACGCATGGCCAAGAATATTATGCAGGTGAATTAAGAAAGGAGACTTATGACACGTTTAGGCAGTGAATTTCTAAAAGCCTTGGATAGCTACGAGCGGCCTATTATTGGCTATATTACCTTTAGGCAGCTGGTGCTCCTCTTTGGCATAGGACTGACGGTACTTGTGACCTCGGTCCTTTTTTGGTTTCAAATACCCGACATCATTCTTTATGGCGTTAGTCTTTTGGTACTAGTGCCTTTTGTTATTTTTGGGTGCCATATCGATGAAAAGATTAAAGATGAATTGCGTTTTCTCTTGACCAAACAAGAACGAACGTATCAAACAGACTATAACAGGAAGGACTATACGAGAAATGACTTTATTCGGCCGAAAACAAACCCCGAAAATCTCTAAAGCAGAAAAAGAAAAAGCCAAGCGGTTGAGACGAACCCTGACCGCTTCTACACAAAACAGCTTGAACTACCAAACTCTAACACCTGATGGGCTTATGACCATCACAAATGATACTTATTCCAAAACCTACCTCTTGGGAGATACTAGCTACATTACCGCAACCGATGACGAACGAATAGACGTGATCGAAACCAATGCAGATATTTTCAATTCTCTGGACATTGACAATGATATGCAGCTGCTGATAGTGAACAGGAGGGTGGAAAGCAATAGCTTGGCTGCTATTCGTTATGACCTCGCTCAAGATGGTTATGATGACTATCGCAAGGAATACAACGCCATGATTAAGGACCGATTCTCCCAGGAACAAAACACCTTTAAGGTGGAGAAGTACTTGACCATCACAACCAGGGCTGACCAGGATCATCAGGCTAGACGAATCCTAGATGATACCGCAAATATTATTGAGAGTCAGTACAGTGGTCTTGGGATTTCTTTCAAGGAGATGGATGGTCTAGAACGGCTACTGGTCTTTCGTAAACTCTTGCGTCGTGAAGCTTTTCTTGACTTCACCTACGAAGACATTGCTCTCTCTGGTTTATCTACCAGAGATTTTATTGCCCCGTCCTACCTGAAGTTTGATAAGGACTATATGCGGATTGACGATAGCTATGCCAGGGTTCTTTATGTGAAGCAGTACCCAACCTTCTTGAATGACAAGCTCATCAAAAACATTCTGGACACAGGAATTGAGTTAGCCATTAGCCTTCACGCCAAGGCCTATGATACGGCAGATGCCTTAAAGAAAATTAAGACAGTCAAATCCAGCGTCCGACGTGAGATGATTAAAAGCCAGAAGGCTGCTGCTAGAGAAGGCTATGGGAGTGATCTAGCGGTCGGAGGAAAAGCCATTGAAACCAATAAGGAAACTGAAAAATGGACAGAGGAGCTTCAGGAAAACGATCAGAAGATGTTTTCAGGTGTTATGGCTATTTACCTAGTGGCAGACAACCTAGAAGAGTTGAAAAACCATACCGAACAGGTGCAGCGTTCCGTCCGTAAGAACACGGTGGAGCTAGATAAGTGTTACCTCTATCAGGAGGAAGCCCTCAATACCATTCTTCCGATTGGCCTGCCTTTTATCAATGTCAAACGCCGTTTTATGCGAGATATGACCACCAGTAACCTAGCAACCCAGGTACCCTTTACCAACGTTGATTTACGGTCTTCTAGCCCACGTGCCGTTTATTATGGCCAAAATCAGCTTTCTAAGAACGCCATCACTGTGGATAGAAAGAAGGACTTAAACACGGGATCAGGCTGTATCTTTGGCATTTCTGGCTCTGGGAAATCAGTTCTGGCTAAGGGCGGAGAGATTATCCCAACCCTCTTACGCTACACAGAAGACCAGATCATTATTGTCGATCCTGAAGCGGAGTACACTGATATTGGACGAGAATTTAACGCTGAAGTGATTACGATTGCCCCAGGGTCACCCCATCACTTCAACCTCCTAGACTTGCCAGATAGGGAAAAACTCCAGGCAGAAGATAGTGACCCGATTGGCCAAAAGGCAAACCTTCTCTCCACCCTCTTTGAGAATATCTTCTCTGAAGTCTCTGACGATGAGTTTGCCATGATTGATCGTGTGACCAGAAAGACCTATGAGGAGTATTCGCACCCTACCTTTAAGGATTGGCAACGTGTCCTAGAAGCACAACCGGAGGACATCGCTCAAGCCTTAGCTCTCAAGGCAGAACCCTATACCATGGGTTCTAATGACATTTTCGCCCATCCAACCAACGTTAATATGGATAACCGCTTCATCATCTTTAACCTAAAGCAATTGAACGGGAAACTCAAACCCTTTGCCCTCTTGGTGATTCAGGATTATATCTGGAACCAGGTAGTCAACCATCAGGGCAAGACTACAACTTGGCTCTATTTTGATGAGCTACAGCTCTACTTCAAAAACAAGCTCCAGGCCACTTTTTTTACAGAACTGTACTCCCGTATTCGAAAATACGGGGCTCTTCCTACAGGGATTACACAAAATCCGGAGACGGTTTTATCGACTGAAGAAGGAAGGAAATTGGTTTCCAACTGTGAGTTTTTAGTTCTCCTCAAGCTCAAGCGGACAGACTTAGAAGCCTTGTCACAAGTAACTCCTCTGACTCCTTCCCTGGAGCGTTTTGTCTTACGGCCTAAAGCCAAGGGAACAGGGCTTATCGTGGCAGGGGATACCATTGTTCCCTTTGAAAATCCCATCCCTAAAGATACCAAGCTCTATCAGTTGGTCGCAACGGATGGCTAGACGACAAACAGAAAGCGAGGTGGTGAGTTTTGTACAAGACTGACCCCAAACAAGCCCGACAGCAGAAGCGAAAAGGCATGAAAGACGCTACTCATGCCAATCAACAGAAGGTGGCGAAGGAAGCCCGCTTAGATTCTAAGGTGGCCTTCAAAACCGCTAAGAAAAATTACCGCCTAGCCAAAAAGGACTATATCCGCCATCAAGGTCCACACCTGACCGCTAGAGCCCTCTTCTTTAAGCAACAGAAGGACAAGGCTAGGCTGGAGAAACAAATCGCTAAAACGATCTATAAACGGGCTAAAAAGGCAGATGATACCTATATTCCTAATCGTTTGAAGAGGCGAGCCAAACAAGGCGCTCGAATGAAACTCAGGCAGGAAGTGGAAAAAGAAACACGAGACAATGATATTTTAGATGATATTGTCAAAGCAAGGCAGGACATTCGCCAATTCCACTACCAGAAAAACGCGTCTAAACGTGCTATAGAAGCTGGTGGGAAGTTGGGCAAATACACCATTAAACACAGCTATGGTCAATTGAACCGAGTTTATAACTTCACCCGTGGTCGTGGCTTTACCAGAACTCCGAAAGAATTTTCTTGGGAAGGGAAGTTAACTAGAAAAATCCGTGCTGCCGGGCAAAGAATGGCTCAAACAAGAGCTGGACGAGTAACTAGAGGAACAGGTAGGGTGTTAAAGGTTGCTACCAAGCCCTTACGCTCCATCTTAGCTAATCCGTTGGCCATTAAGTCCTATTTTCTCATGTTTCTTATCTTTGGTGTAATGGCCCTTTTTATGGGGGTTTTGGGAGGCAGTGGTCCTGTCCAACAAAATGAATTTGACCTCAACCAATCCTGGCTTCATATCAGTAAACGAGACCGAGAAAAATCCAACGACAAAGTGGAATATTGGACCAACATCGATGATATCCTCTTCTTTATGAACTACCGTTATGGAAGTGAGTGGAGACCTGAAAGCAACTGGAAGGATGGAAGAGGTGGTGCCTTATCTGGGACTTTCGGTTTTAACCACTATTCGGATGCCTTGAATGATCTTTGGAATCACCTAAACAGGGATATCAATGATCTAAAAACCATGTCGGATCTTTACGGTTCCTCTTCAACGTTGAAATGGGCAAAACTGGATAGAGATGAGTTAGAGGAGTACAAGGAGCTACTCGACTTATCCAAAGAAGTGGGGAAATACCCTGCTTATCAGGAATTAGAAAATCCATTTTATAAAGAAAACGAGAAGGTTTATCAAGAGCCTTTGGTGATTCAAAAACGTTTTGGCTACACGTCAAAGACGGAAGTTTACAATGGTACCACCTTTCAAATAGAACGTGGTAAACCCATCTATGCCCCCATGTCAGGAATACTAGAAGTCACTAAGGACAAGGATATACTGATTAAGACGGATGAGACGATTTTAACGTTGAAAAATGTTGGGGAGATCCAACAGGTTTCAGGAAATAAAATTGCTGAAGGGGACAAGTTGGGTACGGTTTCAACAGATGGCGGACAAGAGATATTCTACCAAAAAGTGGAAAGCGTTGATAATAAGACCAAAAAGAAAAAATGGACCTACCTTAACGTTGGTTTTTACTTTGAGAAAGTTACCTACCAACAAGAAACCTTTGTCCTATCTAGTTCGGTAGATGGGGATAAAGCTCAAACAGTGCAGTTTATCCATGAGTACCTCAAGAAAAATGTTCCTGGTATGAAGTTAACTGGTCTGTCATCGATACTAGGTAACTGGGATGTGGAAAGTGGTATCAAGGCCAAACGGGCGGAAGGAGATTACCTGAATCCTCCTATTGGAGCTTCTACTAACTCCTGGGACAATCCGATGTGGTTATCAATGAATGGTCCAACAATCTATAATGGCCGTTATCCCAATATCCTTCATCGTGGAATTGGTTTGGGGCAGTGGACAGATACTGCTGACGGCTCTACCAGACATACCATGTTATTAAACTATGCCAAGTCAAAGAATAAAAAATGGTATGACCTAGAATTACAACTTGACTTTATGTTGAATGGGGATGCCCCCTGGTATAGAAAGAAGGTTCGAGAAATCTTGACTTCAGATGCTTCAGTCGAAGATCTCACCTATACGTTTTTAGTCCAATGGGAAGGCAATCCTGGTGACAAATTACCTCAACGGACAGCTTCTGCCAAGCAATGGCTAACTTTCCTGAAGAATAATAAAAACGGTGGTCAAAAAGGACGGGGTGGCCATATGTTTAACGAACCCTATATCGTTATCCAACCCTACGGTAGAACTCCATGGAGTCAAGGAGCAGGGGCTTGGATGTATCCTAAAGGTTATCATGACGGGGTAGATTTAGTTGCCAAGAGAGCGAATTACAATAGTTCCGTGATCTATGCAAATGATATTCCTGTCTTTGCGGTAGTGGGAGGAACTGTCACCAGTGCAGGAGGGCCAACTCAGTGGGGGAACTTTCTCGTGATTAAAACGGATCTAGGCGGTTATACCTATTATGGACATTTGAAATACCCACCGTCTCTTCCAATAGGCAAACGAGTAGAAAAGGGAGATCAGATAGCTGTTTTAGGGGATACAGGAACTGCAGGTGTTCCCCACGTACATTTTTCCTACTACTATGGAACTTATGCCAACGATGTTGACCCAAGCTTTTTATTTAAGACAAATGGAACCTTGGTACAGGACGAAGTGCTGATACCATAACCTTAAGGAGAAGAAAATGATTGATATTGACAAATGGAATAACCTTAAGAAGGCAGGTGTGGCAGTGACTGCCTTCCTTTCTCTGGTTTTGAGTTTTTGGTTAGGGGGAGTGTTAAAACCTGCTACAGTCTCTCAGAAAGCAACACCTATCCAACAGGAAAAACAAGATACGGAATCTGAAAATGGGTACGTGACAAAAGAACTTATTGAAGAATTTCTAGTGGCTTATTACACGAAGAAGGATCTGGGAGAGAATAGAAACCGTTATAAGGTTTTTATGACGGATACGGCCTATCAAACAGAAGTGGATAGGGAAGAAGCACCAGCTACACAAGCCTATAAAGGTTATATGGTAGATTTCATCTACCAGTCTTCAGAAATCTACTTAAATACGGAAAAGAATGCTGCCTTAGTAGAAGTTTCCTATACCAGCACCTTATTGGTGAAGCCGAATGACTATGAGAATGCGGCTAGGAATGTTAAACGTGAAGGGATGTTACAGATTGATTATGTGAAAGACGGGGATACCTATCGGATATCTAGCTTTAAGGAAGTTGGCTTAACAGATCTTCAAACACTACCTCCAGGCAGTGCTGGAGGTGATATTCCAACGGCATCAAAAGATTAAGGAGAAGAAAGATTCTATGAAAATGATTGACACAGAAAAATTAAAGCTTTTAAAGTTAGCAGGGCTTGCCCTGGCGACTGTCCTGGTTCTAGGTACAGTCTTTTGGGTTGGCCTGGCTAGTGCGAAACCCCAAAAATACACTAAGAAAACCACTCCCAAGACAGAACGGATTAAGAAGGTTGAAGGTGGCGAGCTGACATCAGCCTACGTCAAGGATTTTCTTTCAGCCTACTTTACCAAGAAGGATCTGGGAGAGAATAGAAATCGTTATCTTCCTTATATGACAGAAGCAGCTTACCAGAAAGAAGTTCAATCTGAAGAGGAACCTTCTGTCAAGACTTATAAGGGGTATGTGGTGGATACAAAGTTAAAGTCATCCACGATTTATCTTGACAAAGAAAACAAGGTGGTTTTAGCTCAGGTAAGCTACACTCAGACCCAACTTCAGAAGAAGTATGATTACACCAATGCACAAACCGACGTATTATCAAGTAGTACCCTACGTATTCACTACATTAAACAAGGTGAGAAATATTTGATTAGTCAAATAGAACCTATCCTAATCGTTGATACTCTCTCAGCTGACCAACAAGCAGGAATTCCAACGCTTAATCAACCTATTATCGCTCAAAATACAGAAGGAGAATAAAACCTATGACCAAAATAGAAATACTTGAAAAACAACATGCCAAAGCACAGGAGAGACGGGAGGATTTCTTATCCAAGGCTAAGAAGGAGGAAGACAAGCT
This sequence comes from Streptococcus ovis DSM 16829, assembly GCF_000380125.1. GTDB lineage: Bacteria > Bacillota > Bacilli > Lactobacillales > Streptococcaceae > Streptococcus > Streptococcus ovis. The sequence goes on along the minus strand of NZ_KB904585.1, from coordinate 76,782 downwards.
AAAAGAGCTTGAAACACAAATCATTCTGGCCAAGCACGAGGCACGCTCAGACTATTTGGCTAAGCATAACCTAACCTGGGCAGATCTTGAAAAAGCAATAGCAGAAGGAAAGCTGAAAGGAGATGAGAACCATGTACCGATTAACCAACCTGACACAGGACACGACAACGACCTATAAAAATAAAGATTTGGTTTATCAAGCCTTAGAGCGAGAAAATGCTAAGGTCAAACACCAGGAGGCAGAAGGTATCCTCTTAGTGGAAGAACTGGATAAAAAAGGCGTGGTCATCTACCAAGAAGACATCTATCTCCCCTTTGATGGCATCGCAGATAGTCTTTTTCTGAAGACAGGTACGGATATTCCTTCTGAAAGACCATCTAAGGCTAGAGGATTTTCCTTTCTGAAGCCTTCTGAGAAGAATCTTGATCAAGCACCCACCAAAAAAGAAAAACAAGACCTCAGAGAGCCTTTCTCAGACACAGCTTCACAAGTTGAACGACAACAGAACAAGTTTTCTATCCTGAAAATCTTATGGCAGGGACTGCTTGTGTTAGGCTTACTGACGAGCCTGGCAGTATCTGGATTTACGACTAGTCTGCTTATCAAACAAGAAAAAAAGATTACCAATCTAAACAAGCAGGTGAAGGTACTTGAAACCCTCCAATCAGAAGCAGGAAAAATAGATACCTTTATCCGCTATTTTCTTCCTCACTACTATTCTGAACAGGGACAACTAGACGACTTTGTAGCAGGGTCTCTGAAGTTGGCGAATCAGCCAGGTCAGCTCCAGTCTGTTATTCTGGAGAATAGCTCACAGACGGGGAATAAGATCTATCAGTTGACCTATGTCTTATCGATTAAGGAAGGAGACAACAGAAGCCAGAAACGTCTAACAGTGACTATTCAGGAAAATCACTCTTCCCCTTACGGTTACCAGGTTATTGCTGAGCCAAAACTATCCAATTATCCAAAATAGAAGGAGGTAGCTATGGATCAAGAACGTACGAGCCATTCCTTGGCTCTAAAAGGGAAAATTACTGTAGAGATGGCCATTCAGGCTCTTTATACTCTGGCTAAGGCTTACCATGATGAAAGCCAGCACAAGCTAGAGAATAAGACTTTTGAAGGAGAGACCCGATTTAACGAGTTTATGGCAACCAAATCTCAGAAAGACGTTGAACAACTCTTGAGTAGTGAAGTCCATTTGGCCAAACTTAAGCATTACCTAGAGGAAGCCAAGGTAGGATTTACTTACCAACAAAAAGGAGAGACGACCTACCTTTACTTTGAAAGCAAGAACCGTCTCCTGGCCGAGAAAGCTCTGAAAGACATGTTAGCCGACATGACCAAGAGTCCTGAAAAGCTGACCGCCTTCTCTAAAAAGGTCTTGAAAAAACCCCATGAAATGCTTCCTGAAGAAAAGCTAGCTTATTACAGAAGTCATGCTGTCTATAAGGGGTTGAGTCCAGTTATTACAAAAGAGGTTGGAAAGGAGAAAGCTCGATGAACAGAAAGCCAATTTGGCCCTACCTGCTGGTGGGCTTTTTATCGTTTGTCTTGGCTCAATCCCTCTATGCATACTACCAACTATCGACACAAGCTGTTCCTTTTATGGGAATGCTAAGGGTGAATTGGTTACTGGAGAATTGGTCTCTCTTTCCTCTCCTCATCTCATTTGAACCTGAAGTCTTGATGGCTGGTCTTATCGGTTTTAGTCTTCCTATGTTGGTTTACGTATCTGGGGATAGGAGTTCCTACCGCCACGGGGAGGAACAAGGGAGTGCCCGTTTTGCTACCTTGCGTGAAATGAAACGGTTTGAGGACCAGGACAATGATAAGAATATGATTTTTACCAAACAGGTCAAGATGGGGCTTTTTAACTTTCGTCTAGCCTATAACGTCCAACTCAACAAGAATGTCATCGTGATTGGTCTTCCAGGAGACGGGAAAACCTTCACCTTTGTACTGCCTAACCTCATGCAGCTGAACTCGAACTTTGTGGTCACAGACCCAAAAGGCAACCTGGTCCATGAGACAGGGAAGATGCTGGAAAGAAATGGCTATGCCGTTAAAGTCTTTGACCTCATCCGTCTAAAGAACTCTGACCGCTTTAATCCCTTTCATTACATGAAATCTGAGCTGGATATCGACCGTATCTCTGAAGCTATCACAGAAGGAACCAAGAAAAGCGAACACATGGGAGAAGACTTTTGGGTACAGGCAGAATTGATGTTGCAGCGGGCTTTGATTGGGTACCTCTATTTTGATTCCAGAGCCCCTGACACAGGAGCACAGCTCTATACACCTAACCTAGGACATGTGGCCGATTTGTTACGTGGGATTTACCGTGAGGATCCCGATGTGCCTAGCCCAGTTGAACAGATGTTTGAAGAGCTGGAGGAATTACAACCTGGTAATTATGCTTATAAACAGTGGCGGCTCTTTCAGAACTTCAAGGGAGAGACCAGAAACAGTGTGGTAGCCATTCTATCGTCTCGCTACTCTATCTTTGACCATGATGACGTGAGAAATCTCATTAGTGAGGATACTATGGAGATAGACACCTGGAACACCAAAAAGACAGCTGTCTTTATTGCTATTCCAGAGACTAATAATGCCTTTAACTTCCTGTCTTCTATCCTCTTTGCGGTTGGTTTTGAAGTCTTGACCCACAAGGCTGATGATATTCTCCAGGGCAGGATACCAGGCTACAGCAGGAAGAACTTGAGACATATTCAGTTTATTCTGGATGAGTTTGCCCAGATTGGCCGTATTCCAAACTTTACCCAGGTTCTGTCCTCTATTCGCTCCCGTGAGATGTCTATTAAGATTATCCTCCAGGCAGTCAATCAGCTGGAGAGCCTTTATAAGAGCGATTGGAAAACCATTTTTAACAACTGTGCGACTCACGTATTTTTAGGGACAAACGACAAGGATACCATGGAATACTACTCGACCCGTTCTGGGAAACAAACCATTAGAACCAGATCAACCTCAAAATCTCACAGTTACCGCAACGGCTCATCAAGTGAAAATAAACAGATCCAGGGCCGCCCACTCCTGACCCCTGATGAAGTGGCCAGAATTGGTGTGGATGAAGGTCTGGTCTTTATCTCTAAGCAGAATGTCTTCAAGGACAAGAAAGCTAGCGTTTATGACCATCCAAGGCAGGCAGAAATCGCCCAGGCTCCTTACGATGATAACTGGTATGACTATAAGCGACTAGGAACGGATATTGATGGTTTGCTTCTCCATGCTAATGACCTAGACCCTCACTTTGAAGAACTGTTTGTGGCTTAAATACAGAAAGGAAACGATATGGAAACACCAAAACTCAAACTTGGCTTTTTAGAGACAATTAGCCAAGTGTTATCTCTGCAAAAAGAGAGCCTAGCAACAGAATACACCGTGATTAATCAATTATTGAAACAGGCAGATGAAGAGACTTTCTACTCGCTATCTCCTCATCTCTTCGTGACAAGAGATGAAGAAGGTACCTTGATTGGTTACCCTCTAGAGGCTACCCCTGAAGGCTATGACCTCTTCAAACACCTGGTAGGAGGACAGATTTAATGGTTTTTACTAAAGCACAAGCAAAATCCCTAGCTATTTTAGACGTGGCTAGGAGCCTTGGGATGGATATGAAACGGTCGTCTCATAAGGAATATTACTGGACAGAGCACGATTCCTTCAAAATCGATACCACAAAAAACACCTGGCACTGGTATTCCAGGGGAACATTTGGAGATACCATAAACCTGGTTCAGGAAATGCGTGACGTGAGCTATAAGGAGGCTATGACATTCTTAGAGACAGGTAATTTTCCTGAAGCAAAACCTAGGGAAGAAATTAGGCAGTCCTTTAGGTACAGCTTAGCTCCTTACGAACAAACCTTCAGAGAAGCTAGAACCTATCTCAAGGAGACCAGGGAACTGTCTGATGAAACCATCGACTTTTTCCTAGAGAAGGGTGTTCTAGCTCAGGCTAGACGAAAGGATAGAGACGGCTTTATTGAAGATGTCTTGGTCTTTAAGTACCTGGACAAGAACCAAAATATAGTGGGGGCCAGCCTCCAGGGCCTAGTTCCTTATCCAGAACGCCATGAAGGTAAGGGCTACCTCAAGCAAATCATGTACCAGTCAGAAGGCATTGCAGGCTTAAACGTCTCTATTGGTGCTCCTGAGCGTTTAGTGGTGGCAGAAGCTCCGATTGACCTTATGAGCTATTACGAGCTTCACAAGGACAGTTTAGAGAATGTCCGACTGGTGGCCATGGAAGGCCTCAAAGAAGGGGTTTTGTCCCGCTATGCTATGGAGGCCCTCCAGGAAAGGGGAGTTGTCAAGGAAATACCTCTGGATTATACAAAATCTAAAGACCTGACCCAGGCTTCTAATTTTCTACCTGAAGTTGCACGATTGACCACCCTTTTTCATGATGGAGAGCATGCAGACCTAATTACACTAGCAGTTGACCAGGACAAGGCAGGAAGTGATTTTATTGAGCAGTTGAAAGAAAAAAATATTCCAGTTATCGATGCCAGACCACCAAAAGGAGAGGGTCAAGAAAAGATGGACTGGAATGCCTATTTACAAGCTGGGAAGGGGTTAGGGCAAAAAGAAAAAGCCCCAGAACAAATCCTGAAGCCAGAAATGGATAGGAGCAATGGTAGTATGGGGTCTTTACAGCTTGAAGCTGAAGGCAGTCCCGCACCCGTAGCTGAAACCTCAGCTACCTTTGAGCAAACTGTTACCAGTCACCCGACGTTCTCCTATCCTTTACTTAAGTTTAGCACAAATAACGAAAAAGTGCAACGACGATATAAAGATTATCACTTGGTTGATGCTGATGATATGAAACGTTTAAAGCAGTATGCTCCATCGATTCAAGCAGCAGCTCAATGGTACTTAAATGAAGTTGCGGATAGTCGTATCATGTATGTGTTTGCGGATAATGGAAGTGAGAAGGTGCTAGCAGTTGATTTTCTGAAGGAAAATTTTATCCATTTGACAGGGATTCGCCCCTTTGAACCAAGTAAGACGGCAGCTGACTTTTTAGTGGACTTTGCAGAAGGAAGAGGGAATTTTCCTAATATTTTATCCAGTCATGCACTCAAAGAAAAGCTTCAAGTATTGCCAATGTTAGAAGACATTTTAGATAGCCGTTCATTCGTCTTAAATGATCTCTCTAGCGTAGAAAAACTGCATAGGCTTGATTTTTCAGAAGCCATCAAAGCAAAAGACGAGGACTTCTTGTTACTCTTTAAGGATTCTGATAAAGGAACTGTCCCTGCCTCCCTGATGAAGCTAAAAGGTGAGTTGGCTACCAATGTTAGAGGGATTAACGAGAAGGTCATACTGGGAATCTATCGTGAACGAAGGGGTCAGATTGAGCAGCTGTCACTCAATGACGACTATATCAAAGATGGTGGAAAACAACTCTTGTCTTTGCTTCAATCAAGAGAATTGGACACTTTTCAAGAACAAATCGTGGAAGAAGTCCCCCAAATAAGACGAGATGTACAGGAAGAGTTAGAAGAAAAGGGACCCCAATCTTCAATCAGCCAACTGGATTCAGATGCAGACGGTATCTCTGATGAAGAAGAACTGAAACAGGGTACCAACCCGCATGACTTTCGCTCCAAACCTGGATCAAGATTACTAGAAGAACATAACCTTGAACCTGAAGAAGTGGCTATAACTTCTAGCAGTCTTGCAGTTGCGGACTTTATCAAAAATAAGGATGTGGCTGGTCTTAACCGTCACCTCAAGGAGGGAATAAAAGACTATCTGGACTCAGATAAATACAAGGACTATCTGACCAAAATGAGCCAGCTAAACAACTACTCCAGTCGTAACCTACGCTTAATTCTTGCCCAACATCCAGAAGCCACTCAGGTTGCTTCCTTTAAGCAGTGGAAGGAAACGTTTGGCCGCCATGTCAAAAAAGGAGAGAAGTCTATCCGGATTTTTGCTCCGATGACCAAGATTAAAAAGGATGAGAACAATCAACCAATTTTGGATAAAAATGGCAAACCAGAAACCGTTACTTTCTTTGGTCTAGTCCCTGTCTTTGACGTTAGTCAAACAGAAGGTAAAGAAATGCCCAAGGCAACTTCAGAGGTTAAGGAACAGCTGACTGATGTAGATTATGCCAATCTCTACCGTGCCCTGATGGCTATTGCCAAGGAGAATAATGTTACTGTCCGCTTTGATGAGATGACAGGTGATAAGAAAGGTCATTACAACGTGACAGAACACCAAATCGTTCTAAGAAGTAACGATATGAACAAGTCACAGTTGATTAAGACCTTTATCCACGAGACTGCTCACTCAGAGTTGCACCATGCCAACAATCCTCAACAAGATATGTTAACGAGAAGCACGGCCGAACTTCAAGCAGAAAGTGTCGCCTATGTTGTGGCCTCCTATTACGGGATTGACACGTCGGATTATTCCTTTGCTTATCTAGCAGGCTGGTCGGATGATAAGGAGAGCCTAGCAGACCTGGAGGCCCAGCTAGATATTGTCCAACAAGAGGCTAAAAGTTTAATGGTTCGGATGGATCAACAGTTGGAACAGTTACGCCTCGCCCAGGAGAAACAAGCCCAGAACCAGTTTGAGCAGAAGCTCCAAAAATTTAAGGATCAGTCTAAGCAAGCCATCGAAGAGCACAAGCAAGAACAAAAGGCAGAAGCTCACTCAAAAAAAGAGAAGGGTTTCTCGAAATGACCGAACGGGATACCCAAAAGACACCCAAGGTCAAATTAAAAACACCACCACCCCAAGGAGGACAACACACATGACAGACCAACAAGAAAACCAACTCCACGCCATCCTATCAGATTTTATTCCGCTGATGGACGGTGACCTTATCCAAGGAATTTCCCCTGAAGCCGATAGCCTCACCCGCCAAGAAGTTTTAGACCAGTTGCTAGCAGACAGGGAACTATTCAATCAAGACGATGCTTCATTAATGAGTTGGCAGGAAGAGAATATTCAGCTCCTGAAAACAATCAGTGATGAAGATTTCCTAGTAGTCCGTGATGAAAAAATATTGCTAACGGAGCTACAAATTGGCCAGTCACTCTTTGAGCCACTTAGTGAAAATCAGCTGGAAGAACTGAAGAAAAAACTTATCTCAGAACAAGAGCAGGCTTCAGAACGTCAGACACAGGCAACTGAAAAAAATGAGCAGAAGCCATCACTCTGGAAGAAAATTCTAAAACCCTTTGGATAGGCTTATCATCTAAAAAAATTCTGTCTCTCTTGATAGAGGGGCAGGATTTAGGGGGTTGGGGATTTCCCCAAAACTGAAAAAGGCAAGAAGGAAAATCGTAAGATTGACCTTCTCTGACCTTTTTTAATTTCGTATTTGCCCGGGCAAATGCTACGCTTGCCACAAGGAAAGGAGGGGGAGGCTATGCCTCAAAAAACAGTAAATCGAAAGAGGAGTATCCGCAAAGAAGTCTACTTTACGGAACAGGAATACCAACAAGTAAAATATACCATGGAACAGATGAAGGCACCTACTTTTCAATACTATGCTAAGAACCAACTGGTACAGGGAAAACTTGTCCAGATTGATTTTTCAGAACTGAAGGCTCTACGAGTGGCCGTCAATCGGATTGGTGGAAACATCAATCAAATTGCCAAACACGCTAACGAAAATCAGGAGATTAGCACGGAAGAACTTGCTCAAGTCTTAGCCTATCTTTCTGAACTAAAAGATATGGTGGCGGCTAAGCTATCTAGTACGGAGAAGAAGAGCCTACAGGAACGAAAAGAAAAAGAAATAAGGACGTATGACGAATGGTAGCTATTAAACCACCTAAACAAATTAAAACACCATCCAACTTAAAAATAGCCGTCCGCTATATTTTGAACGAGGCTAAAACACTGATCCAAAATTCAGGAGATCAAGACTTTGATTTTCCATTAGTTTATCACAATGGAGAGATGCAACTGAAGCTAGTTTCTGGTCACAGGATTGAAGACGTTAGCGTGGCAGATGAAGAAATGGTCATGACAAAATTAGCTGCGGCCTTAAAAAAAGGAGACGATGACCTCAAGGAATTGTCTTCGGGAAAACAAGTTCTGGCCCATCATATTATCCAATCTTTTTCGCCAGATGACAACCTAACACCTGAACAAGTTCATGAAATTGGTAGACGGACCATGATGGAATTTACTGGAGGAGATCACGAGTTTATTATCGCAACTCATACCGATAAAAACCATCTCCATAATCACATCATATTATCTACGACAAACACTTCAACGCTGAAAAAAATTCGTTGGCAGAAAAATACTCTTAAAAATTTACAAGCCATCTCAGATAAACAAGCATCCAAATATGGAGCTAAAATTATTGAACCTACTATGAAAAATTCTTATACTAAATATTCAGCTTGGAGACGACAGAATAATTATCGGTTTGAAATTAAACAACGTCTAGACTTTCTTCTGAAGCAATCCGTATCACTAGAAGACTTCAAGGAAAAAGCCAAGGCTCTTGACCTTCAGATTGATTTTTCTGGTAAGTTTGTTAAATACAAACTTACTGATGAACCCCAACAAAGAAATGTCAGGGACGATACGCTTTCTAAGAAGGGGGACTATTCCTTAGAAAAAATAAAAGAGCGTTTGGTTCTTAATGAGTTGGTGGTAAGCACTTCTGAAATAAAGGAACGATATCAGGAATTAAAGGCTGAGGTGGAACAAGATTTTGAGTTGAAGTTAGAAGTGGCTAGTTGGCAAGTGGAACAAGAAAGCCCACAGGGTATCTATATCCAGATGGATTATGGTGCTCTGAATAGTGGCACAATTCTAGTTCCTTCCCATAAGGTAGATAAGAATGAAGAAGGTAACTACACGATTTACATCAAGGAAAAAGATTACTTTTATTTTCTCAATCCAGACCAGTCTCAAAAGAACCGTTACATGATGGGAACAACTGTCGCGAGACAATTAGCTAAACAAAATGGAGAGGTGCTTATCACAAAAAATCCTCAAATAGCATCCATGCGTCAGTTGATTAAAGAGTATAATTTTCTGGTGAAACATGGCGTAACAGATGGCACACAGTTCCGAGAGTTAGAGGAGCGATTTAACGAGAAAATCGATGCGACCCACAAGGAGCTAAGTCGATTAGATGACCGTCTGGCTCATTATCACAAAATAGAAGGGGCTTTACTTTCTCTGAAGCAGAATCCAGAAAATAACTTGGTGGGCATGCAGCTGTTAGAAGAGTTGGGAGTACCTAAAGACATTCACCTTGAGGAAGTGGCACAGATTATTAAGCAGTTTGAAGTAGAAAAGGGCGCTTTGCAAGAGTTTTTCGATGATACCGTGAGGACTTATACAACTTACCAAGAAATGAGAGATCAGATTAACTTACGTGAGATAGGCACTCGCAAACATGAGTCGGAAGAAAAGTCACTCTAGCTATTGAGTTTTTCAGAAAAGTTTCTATCTGTTTTCAGTATAATAAAACTATGATTGGATTTGATGAAAAAGCCTTTGTGGTGGCCTTAGATAGACAACGTGAGAAAGAGTTTCTCAAGCAAATTAAACAGTATGATGAGCAGGTGGCTTCTGTGATGAGGCTGAAAGGTTATCAGCGGATAGATGCTAGTGAACGGACTGTCTTGTTTACCTTTGGAGAAATGACCTTCTCCAGGAACCGTTGGAGAAAGGGAGTTGAGACTCGTTACCCTGTCGATGAATGGCTCGGTTTGAAAAAGTATATGCGGTATTCTCCTGAACTGATTTACCATATGGCGAGGCATGCTTCTGTTTTATCCTACCGTGAAGTCTGTCGAACGATCCAGGTCGCTTACCGTTTGGAGGTGACTAAGGATGCCGTCTTAAAAGCGGTCAAGACTGCTGGAAGGCTCTTTTCTGAGAAAGAACGGTATCGCTTTTATATGGAAGGAGAACAACCACAAAAAATCCAGGCAGACAAAATCTACCTGGAGGGGGACGGAGTGATGGTCAAAACAAGTTCAGCTGGAGATGAACGGCACAATACAGATATAGCCCACTTTCTTATCCATACAGGAGCTAAGAAAATTGGCAACAATCGCTATATCCTGCAAAATAAGCATGAGATTATCAATGTCAATTATGACCAGGCTAAGGAGGAACTTCTGGACTACCTCTATAACCATTTTGAAATCACGGACAAGACTATTCTAATCACCAACTCAGACAATGGCAAGGGCTACACCAAGCGAGTTTTTCAGGAAATCAAAAAAGCTTTAGGGATAAAACACCACGAACACTTTTGGGATGCCTACCATCTCAACGAGAAGCTAAAAACCTTCCTTAAGCCTTACCCTTCTACCCTCATGGAATTGGCTTTCAAGGCTATTCAAACCCACCAAAAGCCGTTGCTTGTGACTTTATTTGATACGATTGAGTCCCTGGTACAAACTGAAGAAGAGTACGAGTGTTTCGTATCCTTTCGTCAAAAGCTGATGAGAGGTTTCAAGGATACCAAGCCACCTAAACTAAGAGGACTATCTTCACGTGGAATAGGAGTTATGGAGAGTCAGCACCGTAAGGTGACGTATCGCATGAAGCATAGGGGGATGTACTGGTCTATTGAGGGAGCTTGTGCTATGGCCAGAATGATTCTCTTAGAACGAGTGGACCAATTAGAAGACCTCTTTTTTGGTGATTGGCGGAAACGTTATGAACCATACAAGGACAGTAGTTTTAGTGCAGGTTATCTGATTGACCATTTGCCACATGAAGCAATGGTGATTAAACGAAGGCGACGAAGGTAGATAAATTCCAGTTAAACAGGAATTAACCGCTAAAAATGTAATTTTTAGGGGTGTTTTTAGCATGATTTACATAGAAAATCCTTGCTTTTTTGCCTAAATGGTGGTACAATAAAAGTATTGAAAAACAAAAAAGGTGTAGGAGCAGACACTCCTACACCACCGATTAAGACAAACCGACACTTTGCTTAATCAGTCAAACAGTATTGTAGCACAAAAAGAACAATATCGTCAAGACTGAGGCAAAGGAAAAAACTTTGTTTCAGTCTTTTTTCGGATAAAGAACCTAGAGTTTTCTTAGGTTATAAGGGGTAGTTGGAGTTTCCCAAAAATTTAGACACATACAAAATCACAAAAACACTTGAAATTCTCCCTAATCGTGTTATACTAGGTAAGGAAGACATGTCCGTCACCCTTCATTTTTGAGAGAGCAATCGGTCGCTGTGAGATTGTAAATGACTTGATGAGATACTACTTCCTATAGATTTTATGCAAACATAAAAGGGTGGTTCCCTTATCACCAAACATGAGGTTCATGGCTTTTTGCCGTGAATAAATGAAGGTGGAACCACGTTGCGACGTCCTTTTATAGGGCGTCGTTTTAGTTTTAGAGAATCTTATCTGGTGGATTGCCTAAAAAATTGTGAGTTTTAAAGGAGACCTCATCTTGTTTTCCAATGAAAAGGAGGTAGATATGACTATCGTTGATTTGACTGACCAGCAGGTAACAGCAGTCGAAGAAGCTTTGGAAGCTTATGATCAGAACTTTATCCGCTATCCGAAACAGGGGGCGATAGCCATTGGCATTGTGGATGATGACGGTGCGGTGCTTGCTGGACTGGATGCAGTGATGACTGCTTTCAATATTCTCTATGTGTCGACGGTTTTTGTGGCTGAGCCCCAACGTCGAAAAGGCTTAGGTCGCCAACTGATAGAGGAGATGGAGGCGCGTGCTAAAGCTCTCGGAGCCAACACCATTCGCCTAGACACCTTTGATTGGCAGGGCTATGATTTCTATAAGGCTTTAGGCTATCAGGAAGTGGGGCATTATGCCAACAAGAGTGATGGCTACTCGGAACATTTTTTTGTTAAATTTATTTAAAATATTATTAAGGAGACATTATGATACACATTACTTTCCCAGATGGCGCGGTGCGCGAATTTGAATCTGGTGTGACTACTTTTGAAGTTGCGCAAACGATCAGCAACTCACTAGCTAAAAAAGCTTTAGCGGGTAAATTCAACGGTAAATTAATTGACACCACGCGTGCTATTACAGAAGACGGCAGTCTTGAAATTGTAACGCCTGACCATGAAGATGCCTTTGACGTGCTTCGGCACTCAGCTGCTCACTTGTTTGCACAAGCTGCAAAACGTCTTTTCCCAAATATTCACTTGGGGGTGGGGCCTGCTATCCAAGATGGTTTTTATTACGATACGGACAATGCAGATGGGCAAATTTCAAACGAAGATCTTGAAAAAATTGAAGCTGAAATGGCGAAAATCGTCAAGGAAAATCATCCATGTATCCGTGAAGAAGTGACCAAAGAACAAGCCCTTGAAATCTTTGCAGATGATCCATACAAGGTGGAATTGATTTCAGAGCATGCTGATGACGAAGCTGGTTTGACCATTTATCGTCAGGGTGAATTTGTTGACCTCTGCCGTGGTCCACATGTTCCATCGACAGGCCGTATCCAAGTCTTCAAACTCTTGAATGTAGCCGGTGCTTATTGGCGTGGAAATTCGGATAATGCCATGATGCAACGTGTCTACGGGACTGCTTGGTTTGATAAAAAAGACCTTAAAGCTTATCTTCAAATGCGTGAAGAAGCCAAAGAGCGCGATCACCGTAAACTTGGTAAGGAATTGGACCTCTTTATGATTTCACAAGAAGTGGGTCAAGGGTTGCCATTCTGGTTGCCAAACGGTGCCACTATCCGTCGTACTTTGGAACGCTATATCACAGATAAAGAATTGGCTTCAGGCTACCAACATGTTTATACACCGCCACTTGCTTCTGTTGAACTCTATAAGACATCAGGTCACTGGGAGCATTACTCAGAAGACATGTTTCCAACTATGGATATGGGGGATGGAGAAGAGTTTGTCCTTCGTCCAATGAACTGCCCACACCACATTCAAGTGTATAAACACAATGTGCGTTCTTATCGTGAATTACCAGTCCGTATCGCTGAAATTGGAATGATGCACCGCTATGAAAAATCAGGTGCCCTTACAGGTCTTCAACGTGTCCGTGAAATGTCATTAAATGATGGGCATATTTTCGTCACACCAGAACAAATCCAAGAGGAATTCCAACGCGCGCTCCAGTTGATTATCGACGTTTATGAAGATTTTAACTTGACAGACTACCGTTTCCGCCTCTCTTATCGTGACCCAGAAGACAAAGAGAAGTATTATGATAACGATGAGATGTGGGAAAATGCCCAAACCATGCTAAAAGCTGCCCTTGATGAAATGGGAGCAGAGTACTTTGAAGCAGAAGGTGAAGCTGCTTTCTATGGTCCTAAGTTGGATATCCAAGTGAAGACTGCCCTTGGTAATGAGGAAACTCTCTCAACTATCCAATTAGACTTCCTTTTGCCAGAACGATTTGACCTATCCTATATTGGAGCAGATGGTGAAGAACACCGCCCAGTCATGATTCACCGTGGTGTTATTTCAACTATGGAGCGTTTCACAGCTATCCTGATTGAGACCTATAAAGGAGCTTTCCCTACATGGTTAGCCCCTCAACAGGTTACAGTCATCCCCATTTCCAATGAAGTTCATACAGACTACGCTTGGGAAGTGGCGAAAAACCTCAAAGACCGTGGTGTTCGTGTCGAAGTGGATGAGCGCAACGAAAAGATGCAGTACAAGATTCGCCAGAGTCAAACGCAAAAAATTCCTTATCAACTCATCGTTGGTGACAAGGAAATGGCTGACAAGTCTGTCAATGTCCGTCGTTACGGTAGCAAGGAAACTCATACTGAAACTGTTCAAGAGTTTGTTGAGCATATCCTTGCTGATATTGCGAGAAAGTCTAGACCGGTGGGAAGGGAATAACGGGTTAGAGTCTGGTACAGACTAAGATATTACTTCGTAATCACCTACAAACTATGAGAACTAAAGTTCAAAGCCCTCATTAAGTTGTATAACCTTAGTGAGGGCTTTGTGGATGATACTTTAAGCGACGAGAGACAAACCAATCCACTCTACAGACGAACAGTGGATTAAAAAATGCTGTAATTATTTCAACCAATTTTAGGTTTAAGCTGTTGGGACGGACATATTGGCGTTTATTGGAGGTTGGTTTGGCATGCTTTGTGTCAAGAGTTTGAACTCGTTTTAGCCAAGCCAGCTTAAGTCATAACCACCCGTGAAAACGGGTGGCTTGTACACCGGCTATAAGCCGTTAAACTCCAGCAGCGTCTAAACACGCTCGCTGAACGTTGTTCAGGTTATGCTTTTATTACTTGACTGTTGCCCGTAACAACGGGCTTTTATCTTGTTCTGAAACCTCCATCCGAAAATGGATCTTCGTATGCTTTAACGCTCAACTTGTCTAGAGCTATGTCGTCCTTCTCTTGCTCATGAATATACTTTGCTACTGTTCGTTTAATCCGACAATACTGACGTAATAACCCCTCGCCCAAAACTTACGATTTCCGTATTTATACTTTAAATTCGCATGTTTATCAAATATCATCAAAGCANTCTTACTTTTTAAATATCCCATAAAATCGGAAATCGCTAGTTTGGGTGGTATCAGCACAAGCATGTGAACGTGATCTGGCATCATCTGCCCTTCTATAATTTCTACTCCTTTGTACTGACATAGATGACGGAAAATCTCGATGAAGTTTTGTCTAATTTTATAGTAGATGGATTTTCTACGATACTTCGGAGTGAAGACAATGTGATATTTGCATATCCATTTGGTGTGTGATAAACTATAACTGGTTTTAGCCATTGCTAAAATAGTCCATTGGACTATTTTACTCCTTTCTGTATCTAACCTGAACAATTAGATGATACTTGGAAAAATAAATGGAAGCTAGAAGCCTTATCAGCCACCAGCTTAGCTGGTGGTTTTCTCATTTTTCTCTACGAGAAAAACTGGCTTGAAGCCATAATAAAAGCTGTTTCTGGCAAAAAATTTATAAAAAGGATGTCTTTTGGATGCCCAAGTTGACCATAATTGGACTGTTTCCGAAAAGTTTTGTCCTTGACGAAACGATTTAAGAACAAGAGACTCGAACTGTCAGCGCAAACACTTTGTCGAGTCTAGGAATAAGCATCCATAAGATACTACACAATTCGCAAGCGTATAGATTGAAGACACTATGAGAAGCTCGGGACGAGACTTGATAGAACTATTATGTGATAAGCTCCAAATCAGTGAGAGAAGTGCTCAACAGCCTATCTTCACTAGCTTGAAAAAAGTTCCACAGATTTAGTCAAGGCGCTTGGCGACTATTTCTCAGAACCTCATCGCTTTATGTTATACGCATTTATGCCCTTTATAAAAAGTACATTCAGCTCTTGGAAGAACTGATTAACAACTATCTCACTCATTTTTAAGAAGAGATGATCGTTTTAGATGCCCATTCCAGTCACTGACTATCTAATAACATCTTTCTTTATTGTGGAGGTAGATACAAACATGGAGCAGTTTCCGATAACTGGACACTTGAGCTCTTGGGCTGGACTTTGTCCAGATTCTTACGAAAGTGTGGGCATTAAAAATCCTCGCACATCACGTAAGGGAATCGTTATCTCGAACAAGTTCTGGCGATGTCTACTCTAAAGCCTCAGTTTTTTTCATCCCTTTACAACAAAGGTTCGCAACAGAGGAAGTATCAGTGCTTGTGCCATAAGAACCTCAGAATGATTTATAGATTACTCACTAATCTATCGAAAAGAAAAGGTGTTAGGATTAAGGTACAATTCTAACACCAAAACTTAAAATTTAATTACCGTATACTACAGGAAGTGAATTTTTGCGCTTTTTACTGTCTTTTTCAAATAAATTCACTCTTATCATACCATTAAGGAAGGGAGAATTTTGGGGACTTTTTGGGAGTTTTCATAGAAATTAGTTTTTCATTTACGTTGATTTTCTTGTAGTACTTGAAGAGGTTATTTGACTATAAGAACGAATCTTATATCAATCTTTATCGGACGTTTACCTTCGAGGAGGGCGTTGGCAAACATGATACTAGCAACAGTAGAAATATTGCGCATTTTCTCGCAAGACTAAAAGTTAGTTTCTTTGACAGAGTGTTCAAAAATCTCTTAACGGATTAAAGAGCTACGTTAGTTTTAGAGTGAATGCCTTTAACCGATTTTATTTGAGGTTTTTGAGGCCAGCTTTTAAGGTTTCTTCATTCAGTTGGCCAGCAAAGACCTTATTAACAGTGCCATCACTGTTTATAAAGACATGGCTTGGAAAAGCTCGGAGGCTATATGCCATAAGGGCGTTATCCTTTTGATCAAACAAAATTGGATAGGTAATCCCAGCTTTTTTGGCAACATCCATAATTTTTTTTTGATCCTCGTCCAAGGCGTAGGCATTGTTAAATTTACTATCTTTTGGTGAAGTCACACTTAGGAAAGCGTAATCCTTATCGTCTTTGAATTTTTGATATACTTTTTCTATATGGGGCATTTCTTGTAGGCAAGGTTTGCACCAACTAGCCCAGAAGTTAAGGTATACCTTTTTTCCAGCATAATCAGACAGAGATACTTCCTTTCCATCTTTATCCATCAATTTCAGGTCAGGAGCTTTTTCTCCTTCGACAAGAGTTTGTAACCCTTTGTCCATTTGACTATCCGTTGTATTTTCAACTGGTGAAGGATTTTGAGCTGTACTCTGTTTTTGTTGAGTAGCTCCACAAGCTGTCAGAATCAACAGACAAGAGGCCGATATTAATGCTTTTTTAAACATAATTTTTCTCCTTTTATTTTAATAAGTGAGTGAGGTTATCAAACAATCCAGTTAAGATAGACAACCCGATACAGATAAGCAAAATCCCAGAAATAATCTTGGTATAGTGTAAAAAGCGAGTCTGCTTTTTAAAATAATCCAGAACCTTTTGGGAAAAAAGGGCGACTAGAATAAAGGGTAGGATGAACCCAATACAGTAAACTGAAATGAGGAGAACACTCCAAATTCCAGAATGACTACTAGCATAAAAGAAAACACTGGCTAAAATAGGACCGATACAAGGAGTCCAAGAAAAGCTAAAGGCAAATCCCATTAGGAAAGCAATAACGGGCGTCACTGTCTGTCCAGCTTGGTAAACTTTACTCTTGGCCGAAAATTCCTTACTTAAGAATGTTGTTTGGAAAACTCCCAGTTGAAATAATCCCATGGTAATAATCAAAACACCACTGATTATTTGTACCCACCTTATATGTTGATTTAAGAATCGGCTCAAAAAGCTACTGGCAAAAGCAAGTAGGAAAAAAGTAGTTGCAATTCCTAAAACAAAAATTAAAGTGTTGCATAAAACCCTTTTACGATGTTTAACATCGTTTACTCCCTCACTTTGACCACCTAATATCCCAATATAAATTGGTAATATTGGAAGTACGCAGGGCGAAAAAAAGGATAGTAAACCTTCTATGAATAAGGCTAATACTTTGATATGCTGCATCTTTTAATAACTCCTTTCTTTTTCTCAAACTTGAAGTAAAGTTTGAGTCGTTTTGTTGAGACTATTGTAGCATCTGCATATCCTTATTTCCTATCCTCTATCTATTTTTTATCTAATTTTTTCAGGCTTTTTAAAATCCAGCCAGAGGTTTATAGTATAATTAGAAGTGATATGAATCTAAGAGATAAAGATAAGGAGCTTGTTTATGGCATACATTCTGTTGGTTGAAGACGATGTGGTTATTAATCAAATCGTAATAGAATTTCTCAAAGCGCACGACCACACAGTAATTTCTGTTTTTGATGGATATGCAGCCTTGGAGGCCTTTTCAAGAGAAAGATTTGATTTAATCATTTTAGATATTATGATTCCTGAGATTAGTGGCTTAGACGTCTTGAAGCAGATTCGCCAAACGTCGGTTGTCCCTATCATCATGCTCACGGCCATGGACGACGAATATACCCAGTTGATTAGTTTCAACCAAACTATCAGTGACTATGTTGTCAAACCATTTTCTCCTTTAATTCTTATGAAGCGCATTGAAAACGTTTTGCGGCAATCTCAAGTGTCCAACGAAATCCAAATTGGCCAACTCCGATTAGATTTAGACAACTCAACAGCCTATTATGGCAGCAATACATTAGCTTTGACAAAAACAGAATATGATATTTTAGAGTTGCTGGCTAAACACTGTGGAAAACTTGTCACACGTGATAATATGATGATGAGTATTTGGGGTTATAGTGAACTAGATAGTCGTGTTCTTGACAATCATATTAAAAACATTCGTAAAAAAATCCCAAACCTTATTTTAAGCACTATTGTTGGAAGAGGATATAAGCTAGAGGGAACAAATTATGGGGATCACTAGAAAAAGTTTTATTAGTTTAACGGTTACTATATCTGTGATGCTTTTCTTCTTTTTAGCTATTTTGTATTTTACCCTGCCTATTTATTACAAACAATCACAAAAAGCAGAACTTAAAGAAAACTATAATTTTGTTGTAAAACAGCTAAGGGGGGAATCTCAAACTAGTATCGTTAGTCATTTACAAAGTCTAGATAAAAAATACTCTCAACTCTTCTTTTCCCTATCGGATATGGATGGAAATGCTCTCTACCCTAATCAAGAGGAATTAACCAGCTACGAAGTTGACATCCAAGAGTTAAAAGAGACGGAAAATAACGAAATTGGCTTTTGGACAGATAGCATCCGTACTGCAGAGGGGAGCCTGATGATTCTCTCTGGACAGTATAGTTACCCTACGCTCACCAGTATTAGTCAAACATTTTTGACCTTTTATCCGTTTGTCATTCTCCTATTCATCTTCATTGCAGGAATCGCCATTTTCATATATAGCCGTTTATCCACAAAGCGAATTAAAAATCTGTCTCTCCAAACTCGTCAAATGCAGAGTCTAGAAAAAGGCCTCTCTTTTGAGGTAACCGGCCGAGATGAAATTTCCCAGTTGGCTCAAGATATAAATAGTCTTTATAACAAGCTTTTGATCAGCATTGAAAATCTCGAACAAGAAAATGAACGTACTCTGATCAGAGAGCGTCAGAAGATGGATTTTTTAAGGATGACCTCCCATGAGCTTAAAACACCAATTACCAGTATGACTGGTATGGTTGAAGGGATGCTGTACAATATCGGGGATTTTAAAAATCGAGATAAATATTTGAATCTCTGTCTGCAAATCTTAACTGAGCAATCTCAGATTGTCCAATCTATATTAGAGGTGTCAAAGTTGGATCTGATTCTAAAACCAAACCAAGATACCTTTTCTCTAAAAGAACTCCTAGAAGACATCTTGCCAACTTACGAAGGTATAGCTCTTGTCAATCATTTCCAATTTGACGTCCAACTGGAACCTTTAATGATTACTTCTCATCAGCTCTATCTCCAAAAAGCACTTAAAAATCTGTTAGATAACGCTTTTTGCTACACCCGTCCAAATGGGAAAATTCAGCTTCTCCTGAAAGAAGGGCAATTGAAAATTACTAACCAAGCAGAACAACTCCTTGAAGATGAACAGATTGAACAGGTGTTCCAACCTTTTTATCGTCCAGATTTCAGTCGCAATCGACAAGATGGCGGAACCGGACTCGGTCTTTATATCGTTGACCAAATTTTATCTAAACACCGACTCAACTATCATCTTAATCGTGAAGAAGATAGCATGGTTTTTACCATTGACTTTACGAATCTAATTACAGATTAGAACTTAACGAAGTTCAACGTTGTAAGTGAATCAATCATGTTATTTAGGTGCAGGATTAGTTGATAATACACTTGATTTAGATACACTTCTAGAAAAAAGTTACAAAAAAATAGATAAAAATGAGATGATGTTTAGTCCACCTTGATAATATCATGATAGACTTAAGATAAAAGTATTACAGTACTTGTTCAACTGTTGGTAGGGCAATCTCGCGTTCCTATAATAACAAACACTTGCTCTTACCATCAAAAAAGAATAAAGAGATTTTTTGATAGGAGGTTTCACCATGAAAACAATCAACTTAAAAACAATTATTTGGAGCGGATTAATTATCCTTAGCATTCGACAACTGATTCAAGAGCTTTTGGTGTTTCAAACACCACCTTTAAACACCGCCAGTACAATTTTTTCACTGATACAGCCTATTGCCCTGTTGCTCATAGGCTATGGAATTCCATTAGTCTCATTGGCTTATTTACTCAAAAAGAAAAAAGGCGTAGACCTCATTTGGTTTGGGGTTGCTGTTTTATTTGGTGCACTCGTTATCGGTCAACAATCTGGTCTTTTAAATTTTCATGTCACCAATTTACTGCATAGCCTTTTCCCAAACAATCAATTCATAACAACCTGGCAGCCTAGTATCGCACCGCCACTTGTCGAAGAGAGCCTCAAACTCCTTCTAGCCATGACCATTCTTTACCTATCTGGCCGTCAAGATGTCTGGCAAGCTGCTCTAATCGGTGGCGGTGTGGGCCTTGGCTTTCAACTATCCGAGGATTATGTGTATATTTTAGGTGCTATGATTGAAAAGACACATCGGCCACTAGAACAAGCTATACTACGATTTGAAACAGCTTATGCGGGGCACTGGCTATTAACCGCGATGTTCACCGGAGCATGCGCTCTTCTGCTTTACTATCACAAATCCGACAGACCTAAGGCGATGCCTATCTGGCTAGTCAGCCCTATCATTCTACATATCCTGTGGAACAACCCCTTTATTGATAACAACACCCCTATGAAAATTGGGATCACTGTTCTCAGTTGGGCATTATTAATACATTTTTGCCTTCAAAATCATCGCACAACCGCCCTTCCTAAGGGGAAAGTCTCCCCACTACAGGAGATGGATTAAAAAAATCACAGGGGAACTCCTCTAATGGATTACCCGTTCCTTAGAACCTGTATGTGAGAGGTTGTACCTATCTTAATATTGACTTTAGCTACTCATCGTTGACTATTTTGATAGTCGTCAGTATTTCGATACTACTTTTTCTTGCTTGGCTTTACATTCAGTGCCAAACTAAAGAACATCCTCTCAATACAGAACGTTAGATAAAAAACAGATGGTTAATAGGAACTAGTGAGACCTCTGTGGTAGGATAATAGAGTAAAAAATAAGACCGATTAGGAGAATACATACATGACAATTTTAGACAAAATCAGAGGTTCGGAAAAATTACAATACCTCAAATGGTGGGATATTTTTATCCTTACTCTCATCCTCTTCCTTCAAGCCATCCAAAGTTCATTTGCTGCCTTTTCGACATTGGAAGACAGCGCTGTTGCAGAGTTGCCCGAATTCACCAGCTCAGTGAATTGGCAGGCTTTTTCACATCAAGCATTCTTACTCTTATTAGCCTTTTTATATTTGTGGATACGGCATTTTGATTTTTCGGTATGGACATCCAAGATCCGCATAACTCCTAAAGCCGTTTTGATGGGAGTTGGTCTATTTTTGGGCCTAGCAATTTTGTTTGATCTCTACTTTATCGCCGCATCTTATCTCTTACCTCCAACACCTGTGGATTCTGTCTACTATGAAACCGAACAAATGATGCACCCTTTGCTTCAAAAACTATCTGAGATTGATCTTTCTCTCTTAGTTTACTCTGCTTTAAACGGTTTTTATGAAGAGATCTTCTTCTTGGGGATTTGTTTGACAGTCAAGCCAGAGCACAGACGCTGGGCCTTCC
The DNA here is from genome assembly GCF_000380125.1 of Streptococcus ovis DSM 16829. Classification (GTDB taxonomy): domain Bacteria; phylum Bacillota; class Bacilli; order Lactobacillales; family Streptococcaceae; genus Streptococcus; species Streptococcus ovis. Next base: position 55,126 of record NZ_KB904585.1, on the reverse strand, counting down.
TCTATTCCTTATTGGTACGCTACTCCTTCCATACTTACCAAGGAAATGTCTCTGCTCTTGCGATCGGTTTTCTCTTGGGAACCATTTACTACGTGCTTTACACACGGATGAAAGAAAAAAATATGTTCCCATTTTTCCTTGCTCATGCTATTAGTGATGTTATGGGAGTTGGGATCCTCAGCTACTTTATTTTAGTCTAGCCAAAAGATAGTCCATCTATTTAATCACACGAAAGGAAAAAGAACATGACGCATAAAAAATCCGTCGCTGCTATTTCGATAGCCTATATTAGCATCATGCTAATCAGCTACTTATACACATTTCACCTGAAAGGTGTTGCCTACGGGGCTCCAGATTTCTTTAGGCATGAATTGCCTTTCTTAATCCTCTTAGCTGGTATGATGGTGATGTATGTTGTAAAGAAAGGAAAAGACCTTCCTCTCGTCACCCCTTTTCCAGCAAAACCCTCTTATTTTTTCTGGGGATTTGTGCCACTTATCCTAACTTTAATAGCTTTTTGGCTAGTAGGCTTTCAAGCTAGTTGGTCTTTTCTTCTCCCATTCTTAGCGACCTTGTGTGTCGGTATTGGGGAAGAATTTCTATTTAGGCGTGTGATTTTAACCTACTTCTTGAAGCATTTCTCTATCCATAAAGCTGTTGCTCTATCATCGATTTGCTTTGGGTTGTTTCACGCCATCAATGTCTTTGCAGGTAGTGATGTAAAAACTGTCCTACTACAGGTCATGGTTACCACTCTTTCTGGCTTTTACTATGCTTATCTCTATCTTTTTGCACAAAAGATTGCTTGGAGCGCTGTCGATCATGGGATATGGGACTACCTTGTTTTTAGCGGACCTGTTCAACATCATTCCTTATTTGTCACCGCTATCCTACTGCAACAAAGTTTACGGTTTGTTCTGGCCCTTTTTATGGCCTACCGTGTCAGCAAGCTCATTCGTAAAACCACATGCTAGATAAGGAGATCATAAACTATATGACTTATGAAAACATTATAGAGGCTAAAAAAGAGTCTCGCTACAATTTCAGCTGGTGGCTCGCTCCTATCATCGGTTTTGTACTCTTGCTTATCAGTGAAACACTGGGGCTCTTATGGGCAGAAATAACAAGACTTCTGACAGGAATAGAGAGCCAGATTTTAGAATTGTTCAGTTTCGCCTTTATCGCAAGTGCTCTTCTGTTATGGGCAAGAGTAGTTGAAAAATCTCCCTGGGCGGGACTGGGGATGTTCCGCAAAAATTTTTGGAAACAGTTTTCTCTCGGCTGGCTCTTAGGTGCAGGGTTACTGTTATCTTGTGTTGTACTGATGATGGTTTTGGGAGCTGTCAGAATTACTTCTTTTAACTTCTCGCCTAGTTTAGCCGGACGATTCCTTGTTCTCATTCTCGCTTGGTCCGTCCAGTCCACGACTGAAGAAATCCTCTGTCGTGGTTGGCTTTTTACTTCCCTTTCTACCAGGTATCCTATTTATTGGTCTATTTTTGTCTCAGCTTTCTTTTTCACCATTATTCACATTGGCAATGATGGTTTGAGTCTGATTCCTCTTCTGGATTTGTTTGCCTTTGGTGTCTTAGCAGCTCTGTGTTTCATCAAACTCGGCAATCTCTGGGTCATTAGTGGTATCCATGCTGCATGGAATTGTTTCCAAGGAAGTGTCTTTGCCTTTCCTGTCAGCGGAACGTCCACTGGTGCTGCCTTTGTAGATGTCAGCCTCCACGGTTCCGATTGGTTATCTGGGGGGCCGTTTGGTGTCGAAGGGAGCCTGATCAGTATTCTGGTCCAATTCATCCTCATTATTTGGTTGGTCTTTGATTTGTTTTATAAAAATCCTAAAAGTAAGCAAAATTTGTAAAAGTCAATCATTTCCTATAGTCTACCAACCCTCATCATATTACAAAGAAAAAAGAGTTTGGGATAAGACTAGTTTCTAAATAAAAAAATGAGGCTGTGACAATAATCTGAATACTAAAACAAAAAACTCTAAGCAGGCAACGCTGCTTAGAGTTTTTTGTCTTTCATTCCGATGAGTAATGTGGTATGATTGATGTGTTCCATAAGATACTTTCTAATGAGTTGTTTAAGCGCTTTTCATTATAAGTCTTATGGGACTTTTTGATACTCAAAAAGCCCTATAATCTCCATAGTGGATTTACCCACTACAGAAATTATAGAGCCAAAAGAGTTATCATCTCGATTTTGGGCGTAAGGTTTATTCACCTATTATGATGTTTAAGTATCTCTTGTTGAAAGATATTTATAAGCTATCAGATGTGATGTGGTGAAACGTTCCTTCTCAGATATGGCCTTTAAATTTTTTCTTGGTCTAGCTCCCGAGGATTCTGTGATTGAGCCATCATCTTTGACAAAATTTAGAAAGCTTCAAATGAAAGATACGAAACTACTGAACTTATTGATTCAGAAGTCTGTTCAAGTTGCTCTTGAACACAATTGGATTTACCAGCTGTTTCTCAAAAGTTCAATTACCTTAAAGAAGCTGTCGACGATGACCTAGAACACTTGGAAGCTTCTGTTAAGGAAGAGGCTAGGGTTGGGCACAAGACCTCAGATACTTCTTTTTATAGTTATAAAAGCCATATTGCTATGACGGATGAACGGATTATTACTGCTTGTGTCGTCACTTCTGGCGAACAAAGTGATGGGAAATATTTACTTGAATTATATGCCAAAACCAAGGAGAATAGTGTAGACATAGAGAGTGTTATTGGTGGTGCAGCTTATTCAGGAAAGGATAATATTCAGCTGGCTCGCAAAGAAAAGATTCATTTAGTGTCAAAACTGAATCCTTCTGTTTCAAAAAGGTTACTGTAAAGAAGAGGATTCGTTTGAATTTCATAAAGACGCTGGGCTATTTGTCTGTCCAGAAGGATATATGGCTATTCATAAAGCAAGGACAGGGAAGAAAAATCAAAAGAATAATCAAATCATTACGCATTATTTTGATATAGAGAGATGCAAAATATGTCCTTCCAAGGAGAGATGTTAGAAGGAGGGGCTAATTCTAAAACCTATTAAGATGCTTACTTTTTCAGTGGGCTCCGTACTTCCTAGCTTTCTTTGTATTTCTGTTTGAGAATTTTACCTGGCTAAGTCCTGATGGCTGTAGCAACTAAATAGAGAAGTACAATAGCAGAAGAACTGAATTCGTTTATCGATAGATTGATAAAGACAAAAAGAACGGGACAACATGGGAATTCCACTTGCTGTCTGGGGAGAAAATCCAACCATTAATTAAGTCAAAAAAATAAGAGGAATAAAAAGGTAGAACTGAAGAAACTGGTTAAAATTCTCAAAGGTAAAGTAAGGGTTTATTAAGAAGGTAGCTATGATGAAACAGGAGATGATATTTATCGCCAAGAGCTAAATTGGTCGTGTTTCCTGTTGTTTCTTTAAGAACCTCCCAATTAGTGTACCGACATCACCAAATCCCAAAACAAAACCCAGTGTTGGAAACCAAAGAGAGCAAAGGATTGGGAAAGAACAGCGAGAAAATAAAGTGAGTCAATCCAGTTATTCCTAGAAAGAGAAGAGGGGATTATACTATATGTCATGATAATGCCACATCCAAACAATAAAATTGCGATAAAAACTGCTGTGCAAAAAAACGGGGACAGTCCCCAAAATGAAAGCGGGATAGCAAAGGTGAGCGTTAGAACCATGAGGGTTCCTTTTTTTCTATTCTCATTATAAAAGAGAAAAGTGCTTACAAAAAATAATTACTCACCCTGTAACATGAAAAAAAATCAGAAGTTTGATATAATGAAAACAATAGCATCAAGGAGAAATGGCATGAAGAAAATTTTAATTGTAGATGATGAAAAGCCGATTTCGGATATTATTAAATTTAATATGATTCGGGAAGGTTATGAAGTGGTAACCGCTTTTGATGGGCGGGAAGCTTTAGAAGTGTTTGAAGCAGAAATGCCAGATATTGTCATTTTGGACTGGATGTTACCCGAGCTAGATGGGCTAGAGGTGGCACGTACCATCCGTAAAACGAGCAATGTGCCTATCTTGATGCTGTCTGCCAAGGACAGTGAATTCGACAAGGTGATTGGGTTAGAAATCGGTGCAGACGATTATGTAACGAAGCCTTTTTCTAATCGTGAATTACAGGCGCGTGTCAAAGCACTCTTACGGCGTAGCGAGTTATCTGAAACTCAGGTGGATTTAGAGACACCATCAGGGACGGAGATTGTTATTGGAGATTTGGTCATTTCACCGGATGCCTTCGTGGCCAAAAAACATGGCGAAGAACTAGATTTGACGCATCGAGAGTTTGAACTGTTACATCATCTCGCAAATCACTTAGGACAAGTCATGACACGTGACCATTTGTTGGAAACAGTGTGGGGCTATGATTATTTTGGAGATGTGCGGACTGTTGATGTGACTATCCGTCGCTTGCGTGAAAAAATTGAAGATGTCCCAAGTCGGCCAGAATATATTTTGACCAGACGGGGAGTTGGGTATTACATAAAGTCAAATGATTAATCAATTACGTTATTTAGTCACAACGACAGAGTTTTGGTTTGTTGCTATTCTAGTAGGCTTTGTGGTAGCTTTGTCATTTATGCTGATTGAGAATTACCGTGACAATAAACAAATCAAGATTTTAAATCAGAAGGTCAAGGAACTGATTGCAGGTGATTATTCAGATATATTGGATATGCGGGGAAGCCCTGAGATTACAGACATGACCAATTCGCTCAATGATTTATCAGAGGTGATTCGCCTGACTCATGATAGTTTGGAACAAGAAAAAACCAGACTGTCTTCTATCTTGGCTTACATGAGTGATGGCGTGATTGCAACCGATCGTATGGGTCGGATTATCATGATTAATGGTATGGCTCAGGAGCAGTTGGATATTGCTGCAAAAGAAGCAGAGCATCAGAATTTATTAGAAATTTTGGAGCTGTCAGATGACTATAGTTTTCGGGATTTGTTGGCGCAGACACCTGAAGTTGTGATTGATCATGAGGATAAGAATGGAGAGTACCTTCATTTACGAGCCAATTTTGCAACCATTCGGAGTGAGAGTGGATTGATTTCAGGTTTGGTAGTCGTTTTGCACGATATGACTGAGCAAGCCAAGGAGGAGCGGGAACGTCGCCTCTTTGTATCTAATGTCAGTCATGAATTGCGTACGCCACTAACCTCTGTCAAATCCTATTTGGAAGCATTAGATGAAGGTGCTCTGAATGATGCTGTGGCGCCTAGTTTTGTCAAGGTGTCCTTGGATGAAACCAATCGGATGATGCGAATGATTTCAGATTTGCTTAGCTTATCTCGGATTGATAATCAAGTGAAGACAATGGAAGTAGAGTTAATCAACTTCACGGCTTTTGTCACCTTTATTCTCAACCGCTTTGACCAGATGAAGAGTCAAGATAATGATAAAGAATATACCATTATCCGTGATTATAAGATTACTCCGATTTGGGTAGAGATTGATACGGATAAGATGACACAAGTGCTGGATAATATTTTGAACAATGCTATCAAATATTCACCAGACGGCGGTAAAATTACCTTTAGTATGAAGACGACGGATACACAGTTGATTGTATCGATTTCAGATGAGGGACTAGGAATTCCTAAAGAAGATTTGCCGAAGATTTTTGACCGCTTTTATCGGGTAGATAAGGCACGATCACGTGCGCAGGGCGGTACAGGTCTAGGACTCGCCATTGCCAAGGAAATCGTCAAGCAACATAAGGGCTTTATCTGGGCGAAGAGTGAGTATGGACATGGTTCTACCTTCACCATCGTGCTACCATATGCGAAAAATGTAGCAGTAGATGATTGGGAAGATGAGACAGAGGAAGAATAGGAGAAGATGACAGAAAAAGGTTTTCAATATAGTATTTTAGCTTCGGGTTCCAGTGGAAATTCTTTCTATTTGGAAACGGAGAAGAAAAAAATTTTGGTAGATGCGGGTCTGTCAGGTAAGAAGATAACCAGTCTCTTGGCTGAAATTAATCGTAAGCCTGAGGAGATAGATGCCATCTTGGTGACGCATGAACATAGTGATCACATCCATGGTATCGGTGTTTTAGCTCGGAAATATGGGATGGATATCTATGCCAATCAAGCGACATGGCAGGCCATGGACAGCAAAGTAGGAAAGATTGACCTTGCACAGAAACATATCTTCGAACGCGGAAAGGTGATGACGTTTGGAGATTTGGACGTCGAATCCTTCGGTGTGAGTCATGATGCAGCCGATCCGCAATTTTATCGTTTCATGAAGGATGATAAAAGCTTTGTCATGCTGACGGATACGGGTTATGTCAGTGATCGGATGGCAGGGATTGTGGAAAATGCAGATGCTTACTTGATTGAGTCGAATCATGATATCGAAATTTTACGAGCAGGTTCGTACTCTTGGAATCTCAAACAACGGATTCTATCTGATAAGGGACACCTATGCAATGAGGATGGTGCGGATGCCATGATCCGTTCAATGGGCAATCGGACAAAGCGGATTTACCTAGGGCATTTATCTAAGGAAAATAATATCAAAGAGTTGGCACACATGACCATGGTCAATGAATTGACGCAGGCAGGGCTTGGTGTTGGAGTGGATTTTCAAATTTACGATACCTCACCTGATGCTGCAACAGCATTGACTCGGATTTAATGAATACCAGGAAGCAATTGAGCCATGAGTCATCATGGCTTTTTGGCTCTTTATTTGTTTGATTTGGGAATCAATTTGGACATTGAAATGTGGGAGGCAAAAGATGAGAAATGACAAAACCGCATGAGTAAAATAGTATTTTGTGTTATAATGAAAAAGAAATTTTCTAGGACGAGGAATGGATTGTGGTAAAGAAAGATTATTCACGTGTTGGCAGAGAAGATAATATGATTCCCCGCAGATTGAATATATTATTTTCAATTGTCATTTTATTATTTTCAATCTTAATTGCGCGGTTGGCGTATATGCAGATTGTAGATCAGGAATTTTATACTAAAAAATTGGCAACAGCTAGCCAAAAAACGATTAAAAATAGTTCAGTCAGAGGGCAAATATATGACGCCAAGGGTGTTTCTTTGGTTGATAATCAGGTGGTACAAGTCATTTCATTTACGCGAACTAACACGATTACGGCAGAAGAAATCAAGAAAATTGCACAGCAACTCCTGCAGTATGTGACGGTTTCGGAGGTGCGTTTATCGACGAGGGACAAGGCGGACTACTATCTCGCTGATCCATCTGTCTATGCGGAAGTGGTGAGAAAACTTCCAAAGAAAAAGCACTTTGATGCCGACGGTAATTTATTGGCAGAATCCATTATTTATGCGAATGCAGCAGAGAGTTTAACGGATGACCAATTGAACTATTCAGAAGAAGAAAGTAAGGCTATTGAACTATTTTCACAAATGAATGGTGTGCCTTATTTTGAGACAGTGCACTTAGTAACAGATCCACTGACTGCAGAACAAATCGCCATGGTGGCGGCAAATGAAAAATCACTCCCCGGCATTTCTACAACAAATGACTGGAAACGAGTGGTGTTACCAACTTCTCTTGCTTCTATTATTGGGACGGTGACCTCAGAACAAGCTGGTTTGCCTGAAGAAGAAGCTGATGAGTATTTAGCAAAAGGTTACTCCTTGAATGATCGTGTTGGAACAGCCTACCTTGAAAAACAATACGAAGAAATGTTACAAGGGCAACGAGAAGTCAAAGAAATCTACCTTGACCGTGATGGCAAGATTGAAACCATCAAGACGATTCAGGAAGGTGATAAGGGAAAAAATATTAAACTGACCATTGATTTGCAATTTCAAAATAAGGTCAATGAGATTTTAAAACGTCATTTTGAGAGTGAACTTGCTAAAGGAAGTGCTTTGTATTCGGATGGTGTCTATGCAGTTGTGATGAAGCCAGAGGATGGTTCTGTGTTGGCGATGGCAGGTTATAAGCATGAGAAGGGGTCACCAAGTATTGCAGAAGATTCGCTTGGAACGATTACAAGTAACTTTGTTCCAGGTTCAATTGTGAAGGGAGCTACCATAACAGCTGGCTGGGAGTCAGGCGTTCTTGAAGGCAATCAGGTATTAACAGATCAGCCGATCCAGTTTGCGGGTTCTGCCCCAATTACTTCTTGGTTTACGGCTTATGGGAATCGGAACATCACAGCGATAGAAGCTCTGCAATATTCTTCAAATACCTACATGGTGCAGATTGCTTTGAATATGATTGGACAACCTTATGTACCTGGAATGTTTCTTAGTGAGACAGATGCAGTCACCAGGTCAATGGATCAGTTACGCGCAACTTTTGGTGAGTATGGCTTAGGGGTTTCAACAGGGATTGATTTACCACAGGAATCAAAAGGTTATATTCCTAATGAATATAGCATCTCCAATTACTTGACCAATGCTTTTGGGCAGTTTGATAACTATACCCCGATGCAAATGGCACAGTATGCTGCGACAGTGGCCAATGGAGGGACGAGAATTTCTCCACATTTGGCAGAAGGAATCTACAGTAATAAAGAAGATGGAAGTCTTGGGGAACAGGTCGAAAAAATTACTGGAAAACCAATGAACCAAGTAAACATTCCAGCTGAAAATATGGAGATTATCCGTGAAGGATTTTATCGTGTTGTCCACGGTACAAGTGGTTTAACGACAGGAACCGCAATGGCGAATGCAGCATTGTCAATCAGTGCCAAAACAGGGACTGCCGAAACTTTTGTAACGACTTCCGATGGTCAAGTCTTGCCTGCTGTCAATACCAATATTGTTGCCTATGCTCCAAGTGATCATCCACAAATTGCAGTAGCGGTTGTCTTGCCGAATTTGACAGATTTGGAGTCTGCAACCAGTAAGTCTATTATGACGGAAATCGTCAACCTCTACCATTCACTTTACCCTAAAAATTAAGGAATTTTATGTTATATCCAACCCCTATTTCAAAATTGATTGAATCGTATTCAAAACTTCCCGGTATTGGGATTAAAACGGCGACTCGTCTAGCTTTTTATACCATCGGTATGGAGGATGAAGTGGTCAATGAATTTGCTAAAAATTTGCTCGCAGCTAAGCGAGAACTAACCTATTGTACGGTCTGTGGGAATTTGACAGACCTAGACCCTTGTGCCATCTGTCAAGATGAGACGCGTGATCAAACGACGGTTCTTATTGTAGAAGATAGTCGAGATGTGTCTGCTATGGAAAATATCCAGGAATACCACGGTCTCTATCACGTTTTGCATGGTCTCATTTCTCCTATGAATGGCATCGGGCCAGATGACATTAATCTAAAAACACTGATTACACGACTGATGGACAGCGAAGTAGACGAGGTGATTGTGGCCACTAATGCAACGGCAGATGGTGAAGCGACAGCTATGTATATTTCACGTGTTCTCAAGCCTGCAGGTATTAAAGTGACGAGATTGGCACGTGGTTTGGCAGTAGGAGCAGATATCGAATATGCAGATGAAGTGACCCTTCTGCGTGCGATTGAAAATCGAACGGAACTCTGAAGAAAAAGCAAGGATTTCTTGCTTTTTCTTTTCTTTTATTGGAAATATGGTATAATATCCCTAAAAAATAAACGTTTGGGAGGAAGGATATGTTCTCTTCATTTTTGCCTATCATCTTCATTGTGATAGTGGTTGTCCTTGTGCTAGCTATTTTCCTAGCAGGTTTTGTGTCTGCATCGCCAGGTGAAATCAAGGTGATTTCAGGGCCTCGTGGTCAGCGGGTCATTCAAGGGAAGACTGGCTGGAAAATGCCGATTTTGGAACGTGTGGACTCTATGACAGCAGGGATGATTTCAGTGGATGCGAAGACAACAGATTTCGTACCGACCAATGACTATATCAATGTTAAAGTAGACGCTGCTGTTAAGGTTAAAATCGGGACGGACCGTCCGGAGCTATTCCAATCTGCGACTCGAAACTTCCTCTATAAGAAACAGGAAGAGATTGCGGATGAAGTACGTGATACCTTAGAAGGTCACTTACGTGCCATCATCGGTCAGATGAAATTGGAAGCTATCGTAACCAACCGTGCTAGCTTCTCTGAAAAGGTGCAAGAAAATGCAACCAAAGACTTGGAAGAAATGGGTCTGGAGATCGTTGCCTTCAATATCCAAGGTTTGATTGATGAAAAAGGAGTCATTGAAAACCTCGGGATTGACAATACAGAGCAAATTCGTAAGGAAGCTGCAAAGGCGAAGGCCCGTGCCCAACAAGAAATCGCAGAGCAACAAGCTGCTTCTGATAAATTAGCCAATGATGCCCGTGTGGCGGCTGATTTGGAAATTGCCCAAAAGCAAACGGAACTGGCAAAACGCCAAGCTGCTTTGAAAGCCGAAGCAGACACTGAAACTGCCAAAGCCGATGCCGCCTACTCTATCCAACAACAAATTCAACGTAAGGATATTGAGCGTGAAACAGCTGAAGCCAACATTGTCAAGCAAGAGCAAGAAGCGCTGGTCAAAGAGCAAGAAGTAAAAGTACGCCGTCAATCCTTGGAGGCAGAAATCAAGGCCCAAGCTGATGCGGAACGCTATGCTCAGGAGCAAAAGGCGCAAGCGGACCTCTTCAAACGCCAAAAGGAAGTAGAAGCGGAAGCTTATGAACGGACGCAACAAGCCCAAGCCGATAAGGAAGCTATGTTAGCTGAAGCTGACGGTATCCGTGCTAAAGGGGAAGCCGAAGCAGCAGCCATTGCAGCCAAGCTAAAAGCCGAGGCAGAAGGTCTTGAAAAAAAAGCTGAAGCTATGGCGAAAATGAACCAAGCTGCCGTCCTTGAAATGTACTTCAATGCGCTTCCTGATGTGGCGCGTGCGGTTGCAGAACCATTGGCACAAATCGATTCGATCACCATGTACGGTGAAGGAAATTCTGCCAAGATGGTAGAAGACATTACCAAGTCTATGACGCAAGTCCAAGCTGGTTTAAATGATGCAGTAGGGTTAGATGTCAAACAATTGATTAACACTTTGGTAGGAATTAAAACCAGCAGTCCTATCATTGAAAATGCGGTAGAAAAAGGAGTTAAAGACGCCATCGAATAATATTGGTGGTCATATGATTTACAACCAAAACACGCTATCTAATGTTGAAAAGATGGCGTGTGAAAGAGCTAGAAAATAAGCTTGTTCTCATTCTCTAAAGTGAGTGATAGATTAAACTAACAATTAAAAGAGCTAAAAACAGTCTCGACCTCATTAAAATGAGGTCGAGACTGTTTTATTATCTATTTTATAAGGAGTGGTTCAGTCAGACTACTTTTTTACTCAAGAGTAGCAATGTCCACCTTAATGAATAGCAGTTTCTATATCAATAGTAAATCATAATCAACAGATATTAAGTTTTTGAAATAAGTTTGATATACTTACTTTATCTCACAGGTTTGCTACTTATTTTTTGTCAAAAATATTTGAAGAGTTTTTACGACAACCATCAAACTAACGAATCCAATTGCTGAAAGATACATTAAACTATCAGGTTGACCATTTGTCAAGAAAGCACCTAAGCCATTTATTACAACTGGCGAAAGAAAAACTCCCATATTAATGCTCAATAGAGCTACTGTTGTTGCTAAGTTAATAGAATTTTTTTCTGCAACCTCACTAATCCAGTTATATCCAAACGGAACAGCTAATCCAAAACCAATTCCGTTAATAATTCCAGCTAAGTAAATTAACATTAAATTAGTTGTCATGCCCATCATTCCAAAACCAACGGCTAAACATAACAAACTGAGAGGGTAAAGATTTTGTCCAATTTTAGATTTTAAATAACCATAACCAATTGATACTGGGATGCCAATCAGAGTGAAGATACCATAGATTGTCGATGCATCACTTGCTGTACCGATTTCTTTACTGACGACTAGCTGAGGCATTTTATAACTCATTGGAACCAAAAAAATAAAGAAGAGAAATAAAACTGCTGCAATAAGAAAAACTGGGAGAGTTAATTTTTGTTTGGTTACAACTTTTTCTTCTGAAGTAACCTTCTCAGGAATTACTTTTTTATCAGAAGGAACAAATACTGCAAAAAGGATAATAGCTGGTATTGCTAAGAAATAGATTGAAAAGGCTGCTTGCCAGCCAAAAGTTAATAGATAACCAAGAGCTAGTGAGCAGAGTCCACTACCGACACTTCCCATCGCATTTTGAAAACCGAGCATGGATGATAACTCATCACCCTCAAAATAATCAGCAATCATACTGACTGCCAAAGAAGCAAATAGTCCCATTCCAATACCTAAAAATATACGAGAAATGAGAATTTGGAAGTAGCTCGTTGCTATCATGGGAAAGACCCCACTTATAAGAGCAAGTAGTAACCCTATTAAAACGGTTGTCTTTTTATTTGTCAAACGAATAAGGAATGGACTTACTAATAAACCAAAGAGAGTTCCAAAATTGGGAATTGTTCCCAACGTTTCAATTGCAGCAACGCTTTCATTTGGAAACGATTTATACATGGCTGGAAAAGCTGCTGATACAGCCTGAGCTAATGCTGATAAAAGGGAAATTGAAAGTAAAGATACTTTAAATAAAGAAGAGTGTTTTTTCATGTCATCCTCCTAATTATGAGTGATAAATTGTACGATAAATATTTCGTCTGAGAATCGGTTCTGCAAAATGAAGATCTTGCATCATAAAGACAATCGTCATATTAGTTACTGGATCAATTACCACAAAGTTACCTCCAGCACCGTCCCATCCGAATTCTCCAACATTCCCACTAACGCCAAGAACCTTCGCCTCATTTGGAGTTACAAGAATTCTTAGTAAATTATGATAAGTATAACCAGGAATGCCACTTCCAACAGGTTTTTCATGTCGTTCAGAATAAAATGGATCTTCATCTGGTATTTGGGTCATTCTTCTGATTGTTTCTTCTTGAAGTAACTGACCACCAGAATATTTTCCAAAATGTAATAAACATTGTGCTAATTTACTGAAATCTTGGGCGGTTGAATACAAACCACCACCACCTGATAAGAATTGAGGGTCAACAGTATGCACATCATAAGTAAAGGGTAATGTCAAATAATTCATCACATTGGTCTCTAATCCTACCCTATCGAAAAGTTCTACAAACTGTAATTCAGGGTGGCGCCTTGTGATGACACTTACTCTGTCCAATTTCTCTTTCGGAACAGAAAATCCTGTATCAGACATACCCAAAGGATTAAAAATTTGTTCTTTAAAAAATTGACTCAACGTTTGTCCAGTAACAGTCTCAATCACACCACCTAGAATGTCTGCTGAAATACCATAACTCCATTGGGTTCCCGCTTCAAACTCTCCAGGAACAGATGCGACTAAATTCATCAATTCTTTAGTCGAGTACTGTATTCCTGATTGCATTTTCAGAGTTACCTCTTGCTCGAATTCTTTCATTCTGATAGCGCTCGGTGAGTCTAATCCAGGATAGGTCATGCCAGAAGTCATATCCAGCAAATCTATTATGGTGATTTCTTTACCAAGGGCTAATTCTCGATTTTTATCATAGTGAACATGATTTTTAAATGCAGGCAAATAGTCTGCCACAGAATCTGTCAATTGCAACAAACCTTTTTCAATTAGTTTGTAAACAGCAACAACTGTTACCACCTTCGTCATCGAGTAAATCCTATAAATACTATCGAGTTTATCGTGACCAAAACCTGCATTCAAGACTATTTCATCATCCTTGATAATTTGAATTGATGCACCAGCAATAACTTGGTTATCAACAGCATTTTGAATATGTTGTTGAACAGTCTCCCATTTTGTCATGAGTGAACCTCCTTTTGTAAACGTTTTTACAACTTTATTGTAAGCGATATATGCTTTAAATAAAGGATATTTTCATAGGAAATTTGGGCGTACAGTCCGATGATTTTTCATAAATTAAAAAAATCACAATTTCTTTGAGAAATTGTGATTGAATTGTGTTGATTAAAATAAAAATTAGTCGTTGAAAGAGAGATACTAATCAAGTGAGAAATATTATCCTGCGATGGCAGTTCCTATTATACTATATTTTGTAACTGATATTTTTCTTACAACATATTAGTTATGCGATTCGTGTGATATAATCTTTTTCTCAAGAGATCTTGTGAATAGATGAGTGAGTGTAATAATTGATGATAGATGATTCTTTGAGTTTTTTAAATCTATCATGATTTATCTTCTGGGTTAGATATTTCAAGCAAATTTTTAACAGTTAGTCTATTTTCTGATATAGCTGACGAAATTGCTTTGCCGTCAAACCAAAATGTTGAACAAGCTGGCGGTTCATTGTTCTTAGACCAGAAAAACCATGTCGTTGTGCAATCTCTGTTTGAGTTAAAGACAGATTAAGTAAATCCTTTCTAGCTTTTTGGCAGCGTATAAATGCTACGTATTCTCCAAGAGTCATTCCAAGATTTTCTTTTAGCATTTGTGCAGTATACCCTCTTGAGAGGTGTAATAATTGAGCAATATCTTCAAGTGAAATATCACTATTATAATAAACATCTACAAAATCAACAACTGCATGGATACGGGTCACCATTTCATCGTTTAAAGCTACTTTTGCCAAAGGAACGCTCTTTGTAAAAAAATATTTCAGAAGATAATTTAAAATCTCTAAAATGATTACATGGACCTGGATACGATAAAAATCTATTTTCTTTTCATAAAGATAATAGATCGTCTCCATTCGTGGAAAGAGTTCTGTGCGATAAATATCCCATTGCTCTTTTGTGAAGTTTTCTTGATAATTTAATATGAAACTTCCTTTCTCAATATCAGGATACAGACTTTTAACAAAATAAAAAGGATATTGTATCGAGACTGCCGTCGTTCTCCAACAGATGTCAAGCTCTGGTTGAAATGTGGAGACATACTATTTGCCATCCAAATTCGTCCTGTCTCTGCTTCAAATATCTTACCAGATACTCCAATCTTACTCAAAGGCCACTCAAGCATAGCATTTACTTCTATTGATCTATGCCAATGAGGAGGAGTATTTGCAGGCATTTGATTATTATGAATGATAATTTTTACAGGTAGAAAATCATCTGTAACAATTGTTTCATGTTTCATTTGTACCTCTTTCAAAATTTGGATTCTGTGAGAAAGGGAGCACAGCTATTTAATACTGAATAATTTTAGGACTGGTTGCCTTGTACTGAATTTATTATAAGTATAACATACTTTTACATTCTACCAATTTTTTGATATTTAAATTGAATATCTTTGTTGTAAACTAGTAACTTTAGATTGCGATTTTTTCTGTATTTAACTTTCATTTCTTTGTAATGGCCTCGAGCTTTTTGGAGAATTAATAGGAATAATAAAACAGCGTGTTTTTCTTTGTCTGTCTTTGAATCTTCCTTCCTTTTATGGTATGATAGACGAAGAATAAATGAGACAAGAAAAGAGACGTTATGAAACAGACCTTGATTTTATTATACGGTGGACGTTCAGCAGAGCGGGAAGTGTCCGTTTTGTCAGCTGAGAGTGTCATGCGAGCAGTCAATTATGATAAATTTTTGGTAAAAACCTATTTTATCACGCAGGCAGGAGACTTTATTAAGACACAAGAATTTACCAGTCAACCAGCTGCTGCTGAAAAACTCATGACCAATCAAACGGTTGTTGTAAGTCAAAAAATACAACCGAGTGCTATCTACGAAGAAAATGCAGTGGTTTTCCCTGTGTTACATGGTCCGATGGGAGAAGATGGCTCCATCCAAGGCTTCCTAGAAGTATTGAAAATGCCCTATGTTGGGACAAATATTCTCTCTTCTAGCGTAGCTATGGACAAGATTACCACCAAGCGTGTTCTTGAATCAGCTGGTGTTCCTCAAGTAGCCTATACGGTGTATATTGAGGGAGAAGATTTGGAAGCGAAAATTACAGAAACAGCTACAAAACTGACCTATCCAGTCTTTGTCAAACCTGCCAATATGGGGTCTTCAGTGGGGATTTCTAAGGCAGAAAATGATGAAGAATTGCACACATCAATTGCACTTGCCTTGAAGTATGATAGCCGAATTCTGATTGAGCAAGGGGTTGTTGCACGGGAGATTGAAGTGGGAATCCTTGGAAATCAAGATGTGAAAACCACTCTACCGGGTGAAGTTGTAAAAGATGTGGCCTTTTATGATTACGATGCCAAATACATTGACAACAAGATTACGATGGATATTCCAGCCAAGATTGATGAAGCCATCATGGAGCAAATGCGAACCTATGCCAATCAAGCCTTTCGTGCACTAGGCGGATGTGGTTTGTCACGCTGTGATTTCTTCCTAACCGAAGATGGACAGATTTATTTGAATGAGCTCAATACGATGCCTGGTTTTACTCAGTGGTCGATGTACCCTCTTCTTTGGGAAAATATGGGACTTTCATACAGTGACTTAATTGAAACATTGGTTGATTTGGCGCAAGAAATGTTTGACAAACGTGAGAGTCATCTGATATAAAAAGAAAAAACACCAGAGGTGGGATGTGCCCATCTGGTGTTTATTATTTTATTTAGAAATACCGACTAACTTACGGAGTTCGGGAATCCGTTGTAGTTGTGGAATAATCAGCATTGTTAAGATCACACGAATTGGAATTTCAAAGATTTTTAGCCAACGACCAGCGATAAACTGAGCGATAATTGGTGTTCCATAATAGATTTGAATCAAAAGAGGAGTAAAGATGAAGGTTCCAATGAGCATAATGACGATGGTAGCAAGGCTGACGTGAACCCAGTCTTCTTTATTGTGCCAATCCAATTTTTTATCATGGAAAAAATAACCATAGAAAAATCCTTGGACAGCTTCCATCAAAGTCCACCAAATAATAAAGATTCCTGAGCCTCCTAATAAATTATCAACAATGTCGTAGAGACCAAGTGTGATAAAGGACCAAATAGGACCCGCTGCCATCCCAATCATGGTGTTCACAATAAATGTTAAGCTCACCACCAATTGCTGAGGGATAATGGAAATCGAAAACTTTCCGACGATAAAGCTAAGAGCAATTAGCATGGCTAATGTAACCAAGCGCTGCACACTTAACTTAGGGAATGAAAAAATAGTTTTCATGAAAAAAGCTCCTTAAAAGAATTTGGAGCTGTTTACTCAAGACTTCTTGAGAACAGCGGATGCAATGATTCACCGCACCAAAGGTTTCGTTGTATGACAACATCCCATTCATACACACTTAACGCGAATCATTTACTCTGTGCCGGGAAATTCCTGCCTTTTCATTATACCATAAGTTCTATTACAAAAATAGTCCAAATAGATCGAATTATGCTATAATAGTATGGATACTGCTCTGGTATCTTAAGATGACAATGAGAATAGGGAAATCATGAATGAGAAACCATGCGATGCTGACTCAGAAAAAGACCCCATTCCATGATGATAAGGAAAGAAAAAATGAAAGTTACACTACATGAAGTCGCCAAAGTTGTTGGTGCTAAGAATATCATTTCGGATTTTGAAGATGTTCCCCTGCGACAGGCTGAATTTGACAGCCGAAAAATAGAAGCAGGAGACTTGTTTGTACCACTCAAAGGAGTGCGCGATGGACATGAATTTATAGATACAGCTTTTGAAAATGGGGCAGTCGCTACCTTATCTGAGCACGAAGTGGAAGGTCATCCTTATTTGTTAGTGGATGATTGCCTCAGTGCCATGCAAAAGTTGGCTCAATATTACTTAGAAAAACTGAATGTAGATGTGATTGCCGTGACAGGTTCTAATGGTAAGACAACCACTAAGGACATGATTGCAGCAGTACTTGGAACAACATATAAAACATACAAAACACAAGGGAATTATAATAATGAAATTGGACTGCCTTATACAGTCCTTCATATGCCAGACGATACTGAAAAACTGGTTCTTGAAATGGGACAAGATCATATGGGAGACATTCATCTGCTTTCACAAATTGCCAAACCAAGAATTTCAGTTGTGACCTTAATTGGTGAAGCACATCTGGAATTTTTTGGAAGCCGTCAAAAGATTGCACAAGGGAAAATGCAGATTGCAGATGGAATGGATTCCGATGGGATTTTGATTGTGCCAGATGATCCAATTATCGAAGAATTTTTGCCTGATAATCTAATGGTGATTCGGTTTGGCGGGGATGAGGAGATCCAGGTCTTTGATTTAGAAGAGAAAAAAGATTCGTTGACCTTCCGTACCACTGTATTGAATCGTCCGATTACCCTACCAGTCCCTGGCAAATACAATGCCATGAATGCTGTAGTTGCAGCCTGTGTAGGGAAATTGCTAGCGATTGAAGAAGCTGATATTTTAGAAGCTTTGGCGATAATAGAATTGACTCGTAATCGGACAGAGTGGAAAAAAGCAGGAAATGGAGCAGACATTCTTAGTGATGTCTATAATGCCAATCCAACAGCTATGCGCTTGATTTTAGAGACTTTTTCAGCCATTCCAGCCAACAAAAATGGAAAGAAAATTGCTGTATTGGCCGATATGAAAGAGTTGGGGGCAGATTCTATTCAACTTCATAATCAGATTCTATCTAGCTTGTCATCTGAGGAAATTGATACTCTAGTCTTTTATGGAGATGATATTGCAGAATTAGCTCAATTAGCCATCCAAGTCTATCCACAAGGACAGGTACGATATTTCAAAAAAACAACAACTGAGGATCACTTTGAAGAGATGACTCACTTTGTTCGTGAGATCCTGCAACCAGAGGATCAGATTTTGCTCAAGGGATCAAATTCGATGAATCTCGCGAGACTAGTTGAGCAATTAGAGGATTAGATTGCTATTAAGGAGAGTAAATGTCAGTATTCTTTTCATTTTTTACCAATCAAGAAAGTAGTCCTCCTGATGTGACTCCTGCACTCATTTTTTCCTGTTTTGCCGTGCTATTGCTGCTAACGTATACCAGTTTACGTTTTTATCGTCATAAAGTATATCGCTCTTTCTTCAAGGGTGTGCAATTGTTGCAAATGAGTTTGCTCTATAGTTGGTACCTATTAATGGCATTCTCGTTGACAGATAGTTTGCCGTTTTACCATTGTCGAATGGCTATGTTTGCCATTGTGTTTCTTCCGGATCGTCATCCCTGGAAGCGATACTTTGCTCTGATTGGTTTTGTCGGTTCTATTTTGAGTTTTGTTTCACCTGTTTTTGACAATTATCCTGTTGGACATGTGACGATTTTTAGTTACATTATTGGTCATTTTGCACTATTTGTTAACTGTCTTGTGTATCTGTTACAAGATGATGAGGAACAATTGACTCTCGAGGGGATTGTTCTCGGGACCTTGTCGTTAAATACCTTTTTGTCTATCGTCAATGTAGTGACGGGAGGGAATTATGGCTTTCTCCGTGTTACGCCATTAATTGGGGGAGTATCCGCTCCTGTAAGATTTGTGGCTGTTTCTGCAGTATTGATCTTGTTAGTTTCTCTCTTAAATCATTTTTTTGCCATCAAAGGCAAGCAAGTTCGAGAGTCTGTAATGAAGAAAATTGCTGATATGCGATAAAAAAAGGTATCTGCTTTCTTATCATTGAAAAATCCTTTCTTTTCGGCTATAATGGAAGAGTTGTGAAAGCAGCTCTTTTTGCTGTTTTATCGAAATAGGAGTATAGATAGATGTAAGAACGATAATAGATAGATTCGAAAAATGAACTTGTAGGAAAAGAGAAAGAGGAGACTATGACATTACAAGACGAAATTAAAAAACGCCGTACCTTTGCCATCATCTCTCACCCGGATGCGGGGAAGACGACCATTACTGAGCAGTTGCTCTACTTTGGTGGAGAGATTCGTGAGGCAGGGACGGTAAAAGGAAAGAAAACAGGAAACTTTGCCAAGTCTGACTGGATGGATATTGAGAAACAACGTGGTATCTCTGTTACTTCATCTGTCATGCAGTTTGACTATGCTGGTAAGCGTGTCAATATCTTGGACACACCAGGACACGAGGACTTCTCAGAAGATACTTACCGAACCTTGATGGCGGTGGATGCTGCTGTCATGGTGGTTGACTCAGCTAAGGGTATCGAGGCACAGACTAAAAAACTCTTTGAGGTTGTGAAACACCGCAATATTCCTGTCTTTACCTTTATTAACAAACTGGACCGTGATGGACGTGAGCCATTAGATTTGCTGGAAGAATTGGAAGAAGTGCTTGGCATTGCTTCTTATCCAATGAACTGGCCGATTGGTATGGGGAAATCATTTGAAGGTCTTTATGACTTGCACAACAGTCGCTTGGAACTTTATCGTGGGGACGAACGCTTTGCAACGATTGAAGAAGGGGATGATCTGTTTGGAAGCAATCCATTCTATGCGCAAGTACTGGAAGATATTGAACTGCTACAAGAAGCTGGAAATGAATTCTCACAAGAAGCCATTTTTAATGGAGAATTGACTCCTGTCTTCTTTGGGTCAGCCCTTACCAATTTTGGAGTGCAGACTTTTCTTGATACCTTCTTGGAATTTGCGCCAGAACCTCACGGTCATAAAACGACAGAGGGAGAAGTGATTGACCCGCTCAATAAAGATTTCTCAGGCTTTGTTTTCAAAATCCAAGCCAATATGGACCCTCGTCACCGTGACCGTATTGCCTTTGTGCGCGTGGTATCAGGTGAATTTGAGCGTGGTATGGCAGTTAATCTTCCTCGTACAGGAAAAGGGGCGAAGCTCTCTAACGTGACCCAGTTCATGGCAGAGTCTCGTGAAAATGTTGAAAATGCTGTCGCTGGAGACATTATTGGTGTCTATGATACAGGAACGTATCAAGTGGGTGATACCTTAACAGTTGGTAAGAATAAATTTGAATTCGAACCCCTACCAACCTTTACACCAGAAATCTTCATGAAAGTTGCAGCCAAAAATGTCATGAAACAAAAATCCTTCCACAAAGGAATTGAACAATTGGTACAAGAAGGAGCAATTCAGCTCTACAAAAACTATCAAACAGGAGAGTACATGCTTGGTGCGGTGGGTCAACTCCAATTTGAAGTCTTCAAACACCGCATGGAAGGGGAGTACAATGCCGAAGTCGTGATGACCCCAATGGGTAAAAAGACGGTACGTTGGATTAAGCCAGAAGACCTTGATGAGCGCATGAGTTCAAGTCGGAATATCTTGGCGAAAGACCGTTTCGATCAACCTGTATTCCTATTTGAAAATGACTTTGCCCTTCGTTGGTTTGCGGACAAATATCCAGATGTGGCATTGGAAGAGAAGATGTAATCAAATAATTGAAAAAAAGAATTTTGAGCATTTCAAAATTCTTTTTTTGTTTGACTTGTGGCACAAAACCATAGTTGAATTCTTACATGTTCCTTTCTTTTTGGTAAAATAAAGAAAAAAGGAGTTCAACGATGGGAATTTTTTCAGGGTTATTGGGCAATGCCTCACAAAAAGATACCGATAAGGTGGAGGAGCAATTACGGGATATTTTAATTCCTGGCGAACAGGTGGAATTAGCCTTTTCTTTGGTTCGTGATTTAATCGTATTTACCGAAAAACGGCTGATTTTGGTAGATAAGCAAGGGATGACGGGTAAGAAAAGTGCCTACAAGTCTCTGCCTTACCGCTCCATTTCTCGTTTTACAGTCGAGACATCCGGACATTTTGACTTGGATGCAGAATTGAAAATTTGGATTTCCTCTGCAGTTGAACCAGCTGAAATTCTGCAATTCAAGAGTGACCGCAACGTAGTCGAAATTCAGCAAGCCTTGGCAGCAGCTGTTCTGAAATAGTTGATTTGAGAGAGGAAACTCTCTCTTTTTTATGAAAACGTGTTTATCATGAAAACAGTTGCTGTGCCTATCTTTTTCAGAGGCTTTGTGTTACACTAGATAAGTTGTTACTCAATGACAAAAAATGAAAGCGTGATAAGACAGCTTCGCACTGTCTTCTAGAAAAGGAAACAAATTGAAATTTACTGAATTAAATCTATCTGCTGAACTGTTAACAGAAGTTGTAAATGCTGGCTTTACAGAGCCATCTCCCATTCAAGAGCAAACCATCCCATTGGCACTTGCTGGAAAAGATGTGATTGGACAAGCACAGACTGGAACAGGAAAAACAGCAGCATTTGGATTGCCAACTTTGGAAAAAATTAACACTGAAAACCAAGCTGTTCAGGCCTTGGTGATTGCACCAACACGTGAATTAGCGGTTCAAAGTCAGGAAGAGCTCTTCCGTTTTGGTCGTGCTAAGGGCGTCAAAGTTCGTTCTGTATACGGTGGTTCTTCCATCGAAAAACAAATCAAAGCCCTTCGTTCAGGTGCCCATATCGTTGTTGGGACGCCAGGTCGTCTGTTGGATTTGATTAAACGTAAGGCGTTGAAATTAAACGCTGTTGAAACACTCATCTTGGATGAAGCAGATGAAATGCTTAACATGGGCTTCTTAGAAGACATTGAAGCCATTATCCAGAGTGTACCGGTGGAACGTCAAACCTTGCTCTTTTCTGCAACTATGCCGGATGCGATTAAGCGCATTGGGGTCAAGTTCATGAAAGAGCCTGAGCATGTGAAGATTGCGGCGAAAGAATTGACGACAGACCTTGTAGAACAATTCTATCTCCGTGTAAAGGAAAATGAAAAATTTGATACCATGACCCGTCTCATGGATGTGGATCAACCGGAATTGTCAATTGTATTTGGTCGTACGAAACGTCGTGTGGATGAATTGACGCGTGGTCTTAAAATCCGTGGCTTCCGTGCAGAAGGTATTCATGGTGACCTTGATCAGAACAAACGTCTCCGTGTCCTCCGTGATTTCAAGAGTGGTAATCTCGATGTTCTTGTGGCAACAGATGTAGCGGCACGTGGTCTGGATATTTCAGGTGTCACTCATGTTTACAACTACGATATTCCACAGGATGCTGAAAGCTATGTTCACCGTATTGGTCGTACAGGACGTGCTGGCAAGACAGGTCAGTCGATTACCTTTGTCTCTCCAAACGAAATGGGCTACCTACAAATTATCGAAAATCTCACTAAGAAACGTATGAAAGGCCTTCGTCCAGCAACAGCAGAAGAAGCCTTCCAAGCCAAGAAAAAAGTGGCTTTGAAGAAGATCGAACGTGATTTTGCCAATGAGTCTATCCGAGCGAACTTTGCGAAATTTGGGAAAGATGCGCGTGAATTAGCAGCGGAATTTTCTCCAGAAGAGTTAGCCATGTACATCTTAACACTGACTGTTCAAGATCCAGAAATGCAAGAAAAAGTAGAGATTGCGCAAGAAAAACCATTGCCGTTCAAGTACTTTGGAAATAAATCTGGCGGACGTGGTGGCAACCGTGAACGTCGAGGCAATCGAGACCGTCATGACCGTGGGGGTCGTCGTGGTGGAGACCGTAAGCGTGGAGATCGTGACTTCAATCGCCGTGACAGAGATAGTCGCTTCAAAAACGATAACCGCCGTCAGGACAATAAAAAACCTCACAAGAACACCTCAAGTGAGAAAAAAACAGGCTTTGTGATTCGTAACAAGGGCGAAAGATAAGAAAAAAACAGGTACAAAGTGCCTGTTTTTAGTTTGTATATAAACCTAAATTAAAAAGCTAGAAAAGATAAGAAAGGAAAGTATCAAGAACAAGACTTTCTGTGGTATGATAGCGGGAAAAAGGAGTTCCTATGATTCGGTATCAAGAAGAAAAGAAATTAGAAGTCGCAAAAGTTCTTCCACTCTATCATGCGGTTGGCTGGACGAATTATACAGAAAATCCAGATATGTTGGATCAAGCATTGCAACAGAGTCTCTATGTGTTAGTAGCTTATGATGGGCAGGATGTAGTTGGATTATTACGCGCAGTTGGAGATGGTGTATCCATTTTATTCATTCAAGATATTCTTGTACTTCCTTCCTACCAACGGCAGGGGATTGGACGTCAGTTAATGGATGATGTGTTGGAAAAATATAAAAATGTTTATCAGCTTCATCTTTTGACAGATCAATCAGAGAAGATAGCTGCTTTTTATCGTGCTCTTGGATTTCAACCGGTCGAAGAGATTAGGTGTACTGCTTTTACATATGTAAAAAGGAATGATTGACAAACAAATCTGATCAACATTTGAATAACAGTTTAGAAATGGACCATCATTGTTAGATGGTTTTTTATATTTCAAATGAAAACGTTTCATCATCTTGCAATATTTAGGGAACGTAGTAAGATAATAGTAAAGCATGGAAAGGAGATTTCAGATGAAGCTATATGTCCAATTTATGATTATTTTGTTATTCTCAATTGTTGGTGAGGTGATCTCAGTCCTCTTTCATTTACCAGTTCCTGGCAGTATTATCGGACTGATTTTGTTGTTTATTGCACTTCAATTAAAGATCATTCGCTTGCGGCATATTCATACAGTTGGTACCTTTTTGTTAGACAATATGACCATTCTATTTCTACCAGCAAGTGTCGGTGTGATGCAGTATGTGGATGTAATTGTTCCTAATTTATTTCCACTTGTATTAATTGTTTTAGGGGCATTGATCATCAATCTAATGACGATGGGACTGGTTGTTTCCTGGATAAAACATCAATTTGAAGGAAATTACGAAGGATAGGAGGAGAAAATGGAAACAATTGTTAGCAATCCAATGTTTGGCTTATTCGTGTCCATTTTGGCCTATTTGATTGGTTTATTGGTATTTAGACGCTTTCCGCATCCAGTGACGACTCCGCTCTTAGTAGCGACTGTTGTCCTGATTATGTTTCTTAAGGTTTCGGGCATTTCCTATCAAGATTATTACAAGGGTGGGGCTTATTTAAATAGTCTGATTGTTCCTTCAACGGTGGCTTTGGCAATCCCTCTGTATCGGAATTTTCATCTGATGAAACACCATTATCGTAGTATCTTATTTGGTACCTTGGTTGCCACAGTGATCAACACAAGCTATACAGCCTTGATTGCGAAATGGTTTGGTCTAGATTACTTTTTTGCGATCTCCTTATTTCCAAAATCAGTGACAACAGCTATGGCAGTTGGTATCAGTGAAAAGATGGGAGGATTGATAACCATCACATTAGTAGTAGTTGTTGTAACTGGTGTACTAACGAGTGTGATAGGTCCTTCATTTTTAAAATGGTTAAACATTGACGATCCTGTCGTTATTGGATTGGCCTTAGGTGGAACAGGTCATGCTGTTGGGACAGGAGCAGCCTTGAAATATGGACAAGTAGCTGGAGCTATGGCGGGTCTAGCTATTGGAGTGACTGGTATGGTATATGTTTTTATTAGTCCTATTATTGCGCAGCTGATTTTACAGTAGGAATCTGATGGTGAAAAGGCAATGGAAGAGAGGAAGATGGTATCTCTTCTCTTTTTCTATAAAAAAATCTCTGCTATTTCTGCTTTGTAATAACAAAGCAGAAATTAGTGATATTGCGCTTCGAATTTTGTCTGAATATTTCTTAAATATTCAGCATATTTTTCATATTGCAGTTTTTTAATAGCATCACTGATTAAGTCTTTATGGAATTTCTTGAGATTGATAGAAAGGTTTATGACAATATGTTGGGGATTATGCAAGTAGGAATCGAGATAACTGTGGTATTGTTGGTCACAAAGCAAAATTGCTCCTTCCTTATCTATACTTTCAGGAATGATGTCAGTATGTGTGTTTAGGATATGGATTTGGCATAACTTATCTGAAAAGTTTCTCTGAAGAATAGATTGGATGGAAAGGAGGTCAGCTATATTGTTTTGGCAAATATAGACAGGAATTGGTTTCAAGTTTGACTTTATGATTTCTTGCAATTGCAAGGTCAGAAGAGAAAGGGAGTTTGGATTTAAATGACTACCGATATGATTTTCAGTCATCCAATCCAAGAGGAGCGTCTGAATAATTTTTCGCAGTACAGGATTTTCGAGATCATCTTGAGGAGTGAAGAAGTAGTAGTTTGGTATTAGTCCTTGTAAATCAAATAGAAAGTTTTTGGCTGTAAAAACAACGGCTGAACGAAACATACGGGAATACACAATGTCTTTACCAAATAAATTCTGATACCTTTTAATTAATCCCTTTGCCCGACTAGTGGAGCTGATTAAATCATACAGAGAATCTCGTGAATAATCTCTCCACTTATCTTTGCAAAAAGCACTATGTGATATGCAGTAAGATAGCATAAAATAATCCAAGTCATCTTTTGAAAATTGTGTATTGTATGCTGGCTCGATGATTTGTGTTGTTAAGTCACATAATTGTTGATAAATAAATATCTGTTTTAATGAATTAAATAAAGCTGTTTTGGGGATGTTGACATTTTCGTTTTTTCGTTTCAATCCTATAGCAATCAATGTAGCAAAAAATAAATAATCATCAGGTGTTTTTTCCAAAGACGCTCGAGTTAAACAATCATTAGAAGCGACAATCAATTCCAAAACAATATCAAGGCTCCCATCATGGAAATCGTAGAGTTGGTATCCGTAACGATAGTCTAACAATGCAATTAAGCACCGGATGCGGTATTCAGGACCAACAATTCTATTTTTACGTAAGGACAATCCGACAATCTTCAAAAATGATTCGCACTTTGCTTTTAGACGATAGGCAGTTGCGCGAGAGATGTAATGTTTCAGGGCGAATGCAGAAAAACTTTCTTTCTTTGGGCTTGCAAAATAAGATACTAACTTTAAAAATGAAGATTGCTGATAGATTTTATGGTAGTACTGTAGCTTGTTAATAGCGATTATATCTTCAATATAGACATAATCGGTCCGTAAGTTGATAGTGAGTTCGGAACCAAATAGGTCCTGAAGCGACAAAAGAATCTGTATGGCAGTTTTATCAGATAGTTTGGTAATATTCAACAATTCTTTGATGGATAGTTCTTTAAATTCTAGCAAGGCATTCAGCACGGTCACCTGGTTCTGAATTTTATCTTCCAAGTAACTATTCAACATCTCTCTTATCCTCCATATATGTCATTGTGCATTAGCCATTTTTCCATAATTTATCCATATTGTCAATTATTATTTTTTATAATTTAGATTTTCAAGAAAAATGTCAGAATATTTAGAAAAAATCTCTGGAACGACTTTAAAATAATAAAAAAATGATACAAGAATCACTTGTCGAAAAATTTTATTATCGCTACAATAAAAGAAGTAAAATATAATAGGTACATTGTACCGGATTGGAGAAAATATGTCGAAACGTAAAATATCGATATTTGTTAAGTTTTCTAGTATTTTTGCTGTTTTTCTAACAGTATTAGGACTAGGAGTATCAAGTACGTTAAGGGCAGATGAAAAAGATCATTATGGCGTTGTTGGTGGATATGAAGCATATTCGATTAAGAAAGATTTGTATGAAAGAGGACAGAAACTTCTTACTGGAAATGAGATGATATATATACGAGGAAATCAGTCGGCTAAAGTAATAGAGAATTCTATTATTGCTTACTGTTTTAATGCAGAATTATCTGTACCAGATATTGATGTAACAGGGGATGGTAAACCTTTTTCTGATGAAAATGTTGGTGAAAATGGCTTTTTCCCAACCTATACAAAAGTAGCATCAAATGAAAAATTGTTTACTAAACTAGCTAAGAAGCCTAAGTCTGATGCGAAATTGATGGAAGCTGTTCTTAAAGTTGTGTATAATGGTTACCGTGAAGGAAATGATACACGTATTCAAGAAATTCGTGATGCCTTTAAAAATTCTGGAAGAGCTGAATTAAATTCTATCAGTGATGAAGAATTGTATGCTGCAACGCAAAAAGCAGTTTGGTATTATACGGATAGCACCGCAAAACAAACAATAAACCCGAAAGATTTAGCAATAGATGAGATTGGAAAAGCAGCAACCATGGATGAAAAAGCATGGTATGTCTATCGTTTTTTGCTCGGTGATAAGAATGTTCCAGATAGTCCTTTAAACAAATTAACTTTAAAAGACTATCCAAAAGAATCGATTCTTGATTTGTATCAACCAAATCGCGTAAGTTCCATTGGAACTAACTATCAAAATCTTTTGTCGGCTAAGTTTGTAAAACCGACAACAGGTAACTATAAGAGCTTTGAACTAACAATCAAAAAAATCGCAACAGATACCAATAAAGAGTTAGCAGGAGCGGAAGTTAATGTTAGCACAAAATCTGGTACAGCTCTTTATAGTTGGAAAACTGGTGAAAGTAACCAAAACAATAATGTAAAATTTTATCTTCCTGAAGGTGAGTATATTTTCGAAGAAAAATCTGCACCAAGTGGCTATTTAAAAGCTAAACCAATTAATTTTAAGGTTACTCTAACTGGTGAAGTCATAGTGGATGGAGAACCCAAGGCAGACAAAACGATTGTGATGGAAGATAAGCCCACGAAACATTTTACGATTAAAGTAACGAAATTATGGCAAGACAAAGTTGGACAAGAAGTTCCAGCAGATACAAAAGATTTTCTATTGGCAACAATAAAGCTAAAGGCGAACGGGGAATCGGCAAAAGATGTATCTGGAAACGAAGTTGAACCAATCACATTGACTAGGGTAAATCAGTGGTCTGGTGAGTTTAATAACTTGCCAGTTACCGATGAGCAAGGTCAAAAAATTGAATATACGTTTGAGGAAGAGAGTGATCCGAATTATTCACTCGTAGAGAATCCAACGATAACAGTGGATGGAGCTACGGCTAACCAAGATGTTAAAGAAGTTACTTTAACAAACAAAGAAAAAGGTAAAGAAAAATCAACCATTTCAGCAACGAAAAAATGGGTAGGACTTAAGCCAGCCGGTGAAGCCTCAACGGTTACATTGATTTTATTGAAAGATGGTCAAGCAGATCCAGAAGTTAAAAAAATCAAAGAGGGTGAAAGTGCAACTTGGACAATTGATAAAGCTGATCTAGATAAGTATTCTGTAGTTGAAGTTAACGAGAAAAATCAACCATCTCAAGACAATATTATCGTTCTTTTTGGAAAAAAATACGATGTTGACGTTAAGGAAAACAAAACAGCGGACGGTAAATCATACATTTTCACAAATACATACCATGTTCCTAAAATGACATTGAAGGTCGAAAAAAATTGGAATGAACGACCAGAAAATGCTCCTGCTGTTTACTTTAAACTTGTACGCAAAGTAAAAGGTGTAGATAAGTATGAAGATGTTGATCAGAAAGAATTACTAAAAGGCGAAAAAACAGTAATTTTCTCTGGTTTAGATGTGACTGATTTATCTGGTGTTGCTTATGAATACAAAACGATAGAAGTCAATAAAGATGGATCAGTGTGGGAACATAGTGCTGATGGATATAAGTCTGAAAAAACTAAGAAATTAGATGTTTCAAAACCATATGGTGTTGGGAATGACACTGAAGTATGGACAAATACATATACTAAACCAACCGCTAAAGTTGAAAAAACAGTCCGTTTCAGTAAAGTTGCTGTTAATAGTACGGAAGAACTTGAAGATGCTCATTTGAAAGTAGTTGAGGGGACAAGCGATAAAGGTAAAGTTGCTATTGATTCTAAAACAAAAGAAGCATTAACTTGGATTTCTGGACAGAATCAAAAAGAATTTACTCTGGAAGCTGGAACCTATACAATGGTAGAGACGCAAGCGCCAGCTGGATTCTTGATTGCAGATCATATTACATTTACAATTGATGCAAATGGTCGTATTACTCGTGCAGATCAAGTCGCTCTTGAAAATGACACGATTGTCATGAAAGATGACTACAAGCGTCACTCAATCGAAATCAGTAAACAAAATCTTGGTAGTCAAGAATTAGAAAATGCGGAAATTGAACTCTTCAAGTCAACTGCTGATGGAAAGAGAGGTACACGTGTTGATAAGTGGATTTCTAAAAAAGAGGTTCATCAACTAACACTTGAAGAAGGGGACTATATCTTTGTAGAAAATACAGCGCCAGCTGGTTATGAAAAAGTTTCAGACATTCATTTTAGTGTCAAAGATGGTAAAGTGACTGTAACTAAAGTTGGTAATTCAACTGAAAAGGATGAAATTTCTAAAACAGCTAAAGTTGATAATCAAAAAGATAATAAGCTAATTGTCATTGACCAAGCTAAAAAACACAGTATCGATATTTCAAAAGTTGGTCTTGGAGGTCAAGAATTAGTTGGTGCCGTGATTGAAATCCGCGATGAAAAAGGAAAAACTATCACAGATGCACGTACCAATGAACTTCTTCGCTACACTTCAACTGATCAAGCAAAAACAGTAAGCTTGACTGCAGGAACCTACGTCTTCCATGAAGAAACAGCTCCAGAAGGGTACAAAGTTGTAACAGATATTACCTTCACAGTAGATGACAATGGCAATATTGAAGTGACTAAGAATACAACAACAGGTAATGCCGAAGTGAAAGATGGCAAGCTTGTTGTGACAGATGAAGTTACTAGTCACCCAGTTGTGTTTAGTAAGGTTGCTTCACTTGGTGGTGAAGAATTGCCAAATGCACAAATCATCATCTACGAAGAAGAAGGACGTAAAGAAGTTACTCGCTTTACTTCAACAACAAAAGCGCATGAATTTAATTTGCCAATGGGAACCTACATCTTCCATGAAGAAGTAGCACCAGAAGGCTATCATGTCGTGACAGATATTACCTTCACAGTTGATGCCAAAGGTAAAGTAACTGTTACAAATGTCAATGGGAATACAGTAGAGGTTACTGACAATAAATTGCAAGTAGTAGATACTGCGAAAGTAGTTGAACCAAAAGCATCTGATGTTCATTTCAGTAAGCAAAATCTTGGTGGTGAAGAGATTGTAGGAGCTCAGATTGAGATTCATAATGCTCTTGGTGAAGTGATTAATAAGTGGACATCAACTGGCACTGTTCAAACTATTTCTCTCCTTCCAGGAGTATACACTTTCCATGAAATTGCTGCGCCAACAGGATATGTGAAAGTGACAGCTATTACTTTTGCTGTTGGTCAAGATGGTCAAGTGTATATTTTGAATGGTGATGGTAATAAAGTGTCATCTGATAATAATACAATGACAGTTATTGATGAAGCTGTTGCACAGCCACAAGAAGCACCGAAAGGTTCTTTAATGATTCAAAAAGTAGATGTAACAACAAATGTTGTTTTAGAAGGTGCGGTCTTCTCTGTGACAGGAATGATTACAGAAACAACTTCTACAATTGATTCGAGCGAAATTGATTTAGAATTGACTCGTTTAAACGAAGAAATTACTTCACTTCAAGATCAATTAACTACGTTGCAAAAAGCTGAAGAGGTTGATGAAACACTGGTAAATGAATGTCAAATTGAGTTAGGTCTTTTGAATAATAAGGTTGCTGATTTACTTGTTCAAAAAGGCAATCTGAAACCAGAAGTCACTTCAACAGTGGTCGCTAAAGACTTTGGAACTGTTACAACAGCGAAAAATGGTCAGGCTATGCTGTCAGAATTACCAGATGGTGAATATACCATTACAGAAATTCAGGCTCCAGTAGGTTATGATTTAGATGCAACTCCTCGTAAAGTTGTCATTAAAGATGGTCAAACAGACGTTGCTAATAATATTGTAGTTGTGACCAATACGAAAACAGTTGTTCCAGAAGTGAAATTTGATATTTCAATTAGTAAAGTTGATCTAGGTGGTGCTGAGTTAGCAGGAGCACAGATTCAACTGAAACAAGGTGATACAATCGTTCACGAATGGATTTCGACTCATACAACTCACGTTGTAAGCTTGTTAGCAGGTCGTTATACTTTCCATGAAGTTACGGCTCCAACAGGTTACAAAGTTGTAACAGATATTGAATTTACAGTTGATGAAAAAGGTCAAGTTGCCATTATTTCGGCCAAAGGTGACGAGGCGAAAATTGTAAACAACACGTTGGTAGTAACAGACCATAAAGTGCCAACAGATGGACCTAAGAATACTCCAAAAGATGATCCTAAGGATGGTCCAAAGGATGAACCGCAAGATGAACCAAACGACAGAGATAAAGTTACTTCTCAAGTGACAATTCCAGGTCAATCAACTTCTACATCGAAAAAAATTCTTCCAAAAACAAATTCAACCGAATCAATGGAGTACCTTGTCGCGGGGGCTATACTATTGATGATAACACTAGGTCTTTTCTACAAAGGGAAGAAAAAGCATCATGTTTAATTTATACATGTAGAAAATATGATTTTCAGGAGCAATAGCAGTAGCTGTTGCTCTTTTTTATGAGTAACAAAAGTACGAGGAGATCAAGCCTACATTTTACAGTTTCTATACAAAATTATCATATACCGAATGCAACTGATAAAATGGACAATATAGTGCAATCTTTTGGAGAATCTAATTAAGATAATGAGAGAGAGGTTCTAAGGAAATACAATAGTAAAAAACCACCACACAATTAATCTCTCGTGTGATAGTTAATATAATCCAGTTTCTGCTGGCGTGTCTTGCGTTTTTTAAAGAGGGCTTCGGCTCGCATGGCTTCCTGCTTATTGGGAAATTCTTCTTGATAGAGAAGGGTGACAGGTAAGCGAGCACGGGTGTATTTGGCCCCTTTTCCAGCATTATGAGTCGTTAGACGACGTTTGACATCGGTTGTATAGCCAGTGTAAAGCGTGCCGTCCGCACATTCCAAGACGTACATATAGGCCTTATTTTCCATAATAAATCTCGTGTATTTCCTTAGTATAATCGCCATTTTCTTCGTGGACAACTAGTGGTGGAAGGATTTTTAAACCATCGGTTGAACCGTCTTTGATGGCTTCAACAAGCAGCATATTGGCTTCCTTGCTGGCCTTGGGATAGACAAATTGGATACGTTTTGGGGCAAGTTTGTATTGTCTTAGTGTATCTAAAATATCTAAAAAGCGGTCAGGGCGATGAACCACAGCAAGGCGGCCATTAGATTTGAGAACCTGCTGGGCTACGCGACAAATACTATCCAAATTCGTCGCGATTTCATGACGAGCTAATAGGTAATGTTCACTCTCATTGAGATTGGACTCTTCATCGACTTTAAAATAAGGCGGATTGCAAAGGATGAGGTCAACCTTGGAGTGTCCAATATGCTCAGGTAGATGTGACAAGTCATCATTGATGACGGATACTTGATGTTCCAATTGATTGAGCTGGATGGAGCGACGATTCATGTCTGCTAGACGTTCCTGTAACTCTACTTGGATGATGTCAGTCTTTGTCATGGTCGAAGCAAAGAGTCCAACAGCTCCATTTCCACTACATAGATCCACAATCAATCCCTTTTGAGGCAATCTAGGAAAGCGAGATAGGAGCACACTGTCAATGGAATAGCTGAATACCTCACGATTTTGAATAATCTGGACATCGCTTGAAAAGAGCTGGTCAATCCGTTCGCCAGCTTGTAATATTGTTTGAGTCATAGGATTATTATAGCATATTCAACTGTGACAATGGATAGAAAATTGGCAGGAGAAGTTAGAAATATGATATAATAAGGTATTCTGACAGAGGAGAGAAGCATGTTTTATACCTATTTACGAAATCTATTAGTCGTTGTCCTATGGGCAGTAAATGGCAATATCCACTACCATGATCGTGAAAAGATGTTACCGAGTGATGAGAATTATATTCTGATTTCCCCACATCGGACCTTCTGGGATCCCGTTTTTCTTGGTTATGCGGCAGCACCCAAGCAATTTATCTTTATGGCGAAGAAAGAACTCTTTAAGGACAGAGGTTTTGGCTGGTGGATTCGCAAGTGCGGAGCTTTTCCGATTGATCGTGAGAACCCAGGGACGGCAGCCATAAAATATCCAGTGAAAGTGTTGAAAAAGAGCAATCGTTCTTTGGTAATGTTCCCATCGGGAAGTCGTCATTCGACTGAAGTTAAGGGAGGAGTAGCCGTCATTGCCAAGACTGCAAAAGTCAAAATAATGCCAGCTTCTTATATTGGACCAATGAAGTTGAAAGGTCTCCTTGCAGGCCAACGAATAGATGTTGCTTTTGGAAATCCAATTGATATTTCAGACATCAAGCGTTTGGATGATGCGGGAATGGCCGAAGTGACAAGACGGATAGAAACAGAGTTTAACCGTCTAGATGAGCTCAACAAATCCTTCCAAACTGGGAAACAGTTTGCAAATCCGTTAACATTGATTTATCGCTTGCCCGTTCTTTTATTGGTTGCGATTGTCTTGGGATTGACCTACCTTTTTAGCTTTCTAGCAAGCTTTGTGTGGAATCCTGAAGCTGACATTAATGAATTGTAAAAAGTCAACCTTTGTTGGCTTTTTTTATCGACTTCACAGATAGTTCTATTCAAAGATTTATAGTGGGTATGTCCTAGAAAAATGTTTATTTTATGTTTGTTAAATAAACAAATATTGTTGCCTCTTTATATAAAATGAGATATAATATTTGCGAAAAGGGGGTATATCCATGAATAAATTTCAACGACTCGAGGAAATTACAAAATTAGTCAATAAAAAAGGGACAGTAAGAATTTCTGAAATTATGGAGTCCTTTGGCGTTACTGATATGACAGTGAGAAGAGATTTGCTTGAATTGGAAAAGCAAGGATTACTTAAAAAAATTCATGGAGGTGCTCGTAGTAATTCAGCTTTCCAATATAGAGAAATTCCCCATGAAGAAAAACATACTCATCATATGCAGGAGAAACAGCAGATTGCAAAGTTGGCTGCAAGCTTAATTGAAGAAGGCGATACTCTCTTTTTAGGACCTGGAACGACGGTTGAAAGTTTTGCAGAAGAAATTACAAATCTTAGTCTAAGCGTTGTAACAAATTGTTTACCTGTTTTTAACATACTTCTTAATAAAAAATCTGAAACATTTAAAGTATTTTTGTTAGGAGGAGAGATGCGTCGTGTGACGGAGTCTTTTGTTGGCGAGATAACAAATACGAGCCTTGAAAAAATGCATTTTAGTAAAATGTTTTTTAGTGCAAATGGTATTCGAGGAAATGATGTAATGACATCAACTGTAGAAGAAGCATATACGCAACGTTTAGGACTGAGTCGCTCAGTTGAAAAATATTTGTTACTAGATAGTTCCAAAATTGGAAAAGAAGATTTTTCGGTTTTTTCGAACTTATCTGATTTAACGGCAGTTGTAACGGATAAAAATGATGAAGAAAAAATTGCACACTTAGCAAAGTGGATTGAAGTGATTAATTGAGTTTTAAGAATGATTGGAGACAGTGTTTGAACTGTCTCTTTTTTTATATAAATAAACAATAATAAAACAAAATTAGATAAAAAGTGTTGACATTGTGTTTTATAATGTTTATAATATGGTTGTTCCAAATAAAAAACAACATTTTTTAAACAGAACTCTACGTAGATAATCATTTCTAAAAAGGAGAAATCAAATGGCAGTTATTATTGGTGCAGATGCACAGGGACTAGAACTAAAAGATGTCATGAAAAACTATCTTTTAGAACTCGGAAAAGAAGTAGTGGATGTCAGCAATCCAGAAAAGGATTTTGTAGACAATACCTTGGCGGTTGCAGCGGCTGTCAACCAGTCAGAAGATAATCTGGGGATTATGGTGGATGCCTACGGAGTAGGACCATTTATGGTAGCAACAAAAATCAAAGGTATGGTGGCCGCAGAAGTGTCAGATGAACGGTCAGCCTATATGACACGCGGTCATAACAATGCCCGTCTGATTACGGTGGGATTAGAAATTGTGGGTCCGGGGGTTGCCAAAAATATCGCCAAGGGATTTGTTGAGGGGGCTTACGATGGTGGTCGTCACCAAATTCGTGTCGATATGCTCAACAAAATGTGCTAAGTGGAAGTGAGGAAATCAGAATGAAAATTGCAATTGGTTGTGACCATATCGTTACCTATGACAAAATCGCAGTCGTTGATTATTTAAAAACAAAAGGCTATGAAGTGATTGATTGTGGGACCTACGACAATGTTCGTACCCATTATCCTATCTTTGGTAAAAAAGTGGGAGAAGCAGTAGCCAGTGGTCAAGCAGATCTTGGTATCTGTATTTGTGGTACGGGTGTAGGAATTAACAATGCCGTTAATAAAGTACCAGGTATTCGTTCAGCACTCGTTCGTGACATGACTTCTGCCATCTATGCCAAGGAAGAACTCAATGCCAATGTTATTGGTTTTGGTGGAAAAATTACAGGTGGTCTATTGATGACTGATATTATTGAAGCTTTTATCGATGCAGAATATAAACCAACTGAAGAAAACAAAAAACTGATTGAGAAGATTATGCAGGTTGAAACTCATAACGATCATCAAGCTGATGCTGATTTCTTTACAGAATTCCTTGAAAAATGGGATCGTGGAGAATACCACGACTAAGGAGTGTGTGCGATGATTCTAACGATTACCATGAATCCGTCTGTAGATATTGCCTATCAATTAGAGACCTTCCAACTTGATACTGTGAATCGAGTAAGGGAAACACATAAGACACCGGGCGGTAAGGGGCTCAATGTGACACGTGTCTTGGCACAATTAGATGACAGTGTAGTGGCTAGTGGTTTATTGGGTGGTAAAATCGGTGAGTTTATCCAAGTGGAATTGGACAAGGTTGCTATCCAACATGATTTTTATCCGATTGCAGGAAATACGAGAAACTGTATCGCTATCTTGCATGAAGGACAACAGACAGAAATATTAGAGCAAGGACCAACAATCTCTGAGGCAGAAGGAGAGGGTTTCTTGAAGCATTTTGAAACACTCGTGCAGGAAGTCTCTATTGTCTCCATTTCTGGCAGCCTCCCCAAAGGACTAGCAACAGATTTCTATCTTAGGATGATTGCCATCTGTCAAAAGTATCAAAAACCTGTGGTTTTAGACTGTTCGGGAGAGGCTTTATTGTCAGTATTAAAAGGCGATTATAAACCAACGGTTATCAAGCCGAATACGGAAGAATTATCACAATTATTACAAAAGGAAGTGACAGAGGATGTGGCGACTTTAAAGGAAGCTCTCTCTAGAGACATCTTTTCACATGTTGATTGGATTATCGTCTCCTTGGGTGCTAAAGGTGCATTTGCCAAGCACGGAGACACCTATTATCGTGTGACGATTCCAAAGATTGAAGTGGTAAATCCAGTCGGTTCAGGAGATTCAACTGTAGCTGGGATTACATCAGCCTTGTTCCATGGAGAATCAGATACTGAACTACTCAAGAAAGCCAATTGCTTGGGTATGCTAAACGCTCAAGAAAAGCAGACAGGACATGTCAATCTAGCTAATTACGAAAACTTATTCAACCAAATTAAAGTAGAAGAGGTATAAGATGGCACTAACAGAACAAAAGCGTCGCTATATGGAAAAGTTGAGTGATGAAAATGGCATTATCTCAGCCCTAGCCTTTGACCAACGTGGAGCTTTAAAACGCTTGATGGCGCAACATCAATCAGAAGAACCGACCGTAGCCCAAATGGAAGAGCTAAAAGTCTTGGTGGCTGAAGAGTTAACTCCCTTTGCATCGTCTATGTTGCTCGACCCAGAATATGGTCTGCCTGCCACAAAAGTCTTGCATCATGATGCTGGGCTCCTTCTTGCCTATGAGAAAACGGGTTATGATACCACCAGTACTAAACGCCTTCCAGATTGCTTGGATGGCTGGTCTGTCAAACGCCTGAAAGAAGAAGGTGCAGATGCGATTAAATTCTTGCTTTACTACGATGTGGATAGCGATGAAATCACCAATTGTCAGAAACAAACTTATATTGAGCGTATTGGTTCTGAGTGCGTGGCAGAAGACATTCCTTTTTATCTAGAAATTTTAGCCTACGATGAAACCATTTCGGATGCAACAAGTGTAGAATATGCCAAGGTGAAACCTCGTAAGGTCATTGAAGCCATGAAGGTCTTTTCAGCAGAACGTTTTGGTATTGACGTCTTGAAGGTAGAAGTGCCAGTCAACATGAACTTTGTGGAAGGGTTTGGAACTGGAGAAGTCGTATACACCAAGGCAGAAGCGNCAGCATACTTTAAGGAGCAAGATGGGGCGACCACTCTTCCTTACATCTACTTGAGTGCTGGAGTGTCTGCGAAATTGTTCCAAGATACCTTGGTCTTTGCCAAGGAATCTGGTGCCAACTTCAACGGTGTCCTTTGTGGTCGCGCTACATGGGCAGGTAGTGTGAAAGATTATATTGAAAAAGGGGAAGACGCTGCTCGCGAATGGCTTCGTACCACTGGATTCCAAAATATTGACGGATTAAACAAGGTCTTGAAGGAAACAGCAACACCGTGGACAGAAAAAATGTAAACAAAAATGAACAAAAAATGAACAAAAAGGTTAAAAATGTTATATTTTTTTAAACAGAAAAGGTTTACAAAGCAGAAAAAATTTGCTATAATCTATTTATCAATTGAATAAGGGTAGATCGTGACTATTACGGATAGGCGAGACTACAAATGGACGAGGGATAGGATTATCCTAGGTTTGTTTGTGGTCTCTTTTCTTTGCCATGAAACCATAAGAAAAGGAGGAATCACATGTATCGTGTTTTACAGGCACTCAATAATAATGTCGCTCTTGTAAAAGATGAGCACGATCAACAATTTGTTGTTATGGGTTTAGGTATTACCTTTCAAAAAAGAAAGGGGGACCTAATTGTTGAGAGCAAAATTGAGAAGATCTTTTCGCTCAAGAACACAGAGTCTAAAGAAAACTTTATGACTTTGCTGAAGGATATTCCACTGGATTTTGTCACTGTGACCTATGATGTCATTGAAACCTTATCTAGTAAATATGACTATCCTGTTCAAGAATATCTTTATGTGACATTGACTGATCATATTCATTGTGCCTACAAAGCAGTTCTAGAAGAGAATTATCAAGAAAGTAGACTTCCTAATATTTCGCAAGAATATAGTATTGAATATGTCATTGCAAAAGAAGCTCTTGCTATTTTTCGGCAGAAATTATTGAATGAATTACCAGATGATGAAATAGGACGAATAGCTCTTCACTTTATTAATGCTAAAAGTGTTGCAGGTGTAGAGAAATCATCAGAAGCTAGTATTACTCGGTCAGTAATTAGTAAGGTACAAAAAGAATTAGAAAATTCAGGAATTAGTAGAACTAAAGAAAATAGTAATTTTTATGATCGGTTAATGATACATTTAACCTATTTCTTACAGTATCTTAATCGTAGTAATAGCCATAATGAAGCTCTATATGAAATGAGAAAACATATTCAATTAGCGTATCCAGAAGCTTATCATGTTGGTAGTAAAATTTACGATATTATTGCAACAGAAACGGGAGTTGCAATAGAAGAAAGTGAAAAGTTCTATATCATTTTACATATTCAACGTTTACTCTAAAAATAATATAAAGGAGATTTTACTTATGAATAGAGAAGAAATCACACTATTGGGCTTTGAAATTGTATCATATGCTGGTGAAGCTCGTTCTAAATTGTTGGATGCCTTGAAGGCTGCGCAAACTGGTGAGTTTGATAAAGCAGAAGAACTGGTCGAGTCTGCAAATTCTAGTATTGTAGAAGCACATCATGCTCAAACTAGTTTACTGCAAAAAGAGGCGACAGGTGAGGATTTAGCTTTCAGTGTCACCCTAATGCATGGTCAAGATCATTTGATGACAACATTGTTGCTAAAAGATTTGATGAAACATATGATTGAACTATATAAGAGAGGAGTAAATTAATGAATAAACTTATTGCTCAAATTGAGAAAGGAAAACCATTTTTCGAAAAAATTTCTCGCAATATCTACTTGCGTGCCATCCGTGATGGTTTCATTGCAGGGATGCCAATTATTCTCTTCTCAAGTATCTTTATCCTAATTGCTTATGTTCCAAATGCGTGGGGATTCAAGTGGAGTGCAGATGTTGAGACGCTTTTAATGACCCCCTATAATTACTCAATGGGTATTTTAGGATTATTTGTCGCTGGTACAACTGCAAAAGCGTTGACTGATTCTATGAACCGATTATTGCCAAGCACTAACCAGATTAACTTCATTTCTACTATGCTAGCTGCGATTGTTGGATTTTTGTTGATGGCAGCAAATCCAGCGAAAGACGGTGGATTCTTAACAGGATTTATGGGAACAAAAGGGTTACTTACTGCCTTCATTGCCGCCTTTATCACTGTTAATATTTATAAAGTATGTGTGAAAAATAACGTGACGATTCGTATGCCCGAAGAGGTTCCACCGAATATTTCACAAGTTTTTAAAGACTTAATTCCATTTACACTTTCTGTTGTATTACTCTATGCTATTGAGTTGATTGTGCATAATACTTTGGGTGTTAATGTTGCAGAATCTATTGGTAAACTTTTAGCCCCCCTTTTCCAAGCGGCAGATGGTTATGTTGGCATTACCATTATCTTTGGTGCTTTTGCCTTCTTCTGGTTTATCGGGATTCATGGACCATCCATTGTGGAACCTGCAATTGCAGCTATCACTTACGCTAATGCAGAAGCAAATTTGCAACTGCTTCAGGCTGGTGAGCACGCAGATAAGATTTTAACTTCTGGTACTCAAATGTTCATCGTTACGATGGGCGGTACGGGTGCAACTCTTGTTGTTCCATTCATGTTCATGTGGTTGACCAAATCAAAACGTAACCGTGCTATCGGACGCGCTTCAGTTGTTCCAACATTCTTCGGGGTTAATGAACCAATCCTGTTTGGGGCACCACTTGTTTTGAATCCTATTTTCTTCATTCCGTTTATCCTAACGCCAATTGCCAATGTCTGGATTTTCAAATTCTTCATTGATGGTTTAGGCATGAATAGCTTTACCGCAAACTTACCTTGGACAACTCCAGCACCTCTTGGTCTTGTCTTGGGAACGAATTTCCAAATCTTGTCATTTATCTTGGCTGCAGTCTTGATTGTTGTTGACGTAGCTATCTATTATCCATTTTTAAAGGTTTATGATGGGCAAATTCTTGAAGAAGAACGTACAGGAAAATCTTCAGATGACTTAAAAGAAAAAGTTGCTGCAAACTTTAATACAGCTAAAGCAGATGCTATTCTTGAAAAAGCAGGTGTCACCGAAGCTAAAGAAATCACAGAACAAACAAATGTCCTTGTTCTCTGTGCTGGTGGTGGAACCAGTGGTCTTTTGGCAAATGCATTAACCAAGGCAGCTAAAGAGTATGGCGTGCCGGTAACAGCGACAGCTGGTAGTTATGGTGCTCACCGCGAAATTTTACCAGAATATCAATTAGTAATTCTAGCACCTCAAGTGGCTTCCAACTATGAAGATATGAAACTTGAGACGGAAAAACTGGGAATCAAACTGGCTAAGACCGAAGGAGCTCAATATATCAAATTGACTCGCGATGGTCAGGGCGCTTTAGAATTTGTTAAACAACAAATGGAAAATTAAGAAATCATTTAAGGAAGGATGGAGGCAACTCAATCCTCCCTTTTGTGTTTTAGATAAAGAGGATGATTACATGACAAAAACATTACCTAAAGATTTTATCTTTGGTGGCGCGACAGCCGCCTATCAAGCAGAAGGAGCAACAAAAACAGATGGGAAAGGACCAGTTGCTTGGGATAAGTACCTAGAAGATAATTACTGGTACACAGCTGAGCCAGCTAGTAATTTTTATAATCGCTACCCTGTTGATTTGAAATTAGCTGAAGAATTTGGGGTCAATGGGATTCGGATTTCGATTGCTTGGTCACGTATTTTTCCAACAGGATTTGGCCAAGTAAATGCCAAAGGCGTTGAGTTTTACCACAAACTCTTTGCAGAATGTCACAAGCGTGGAGTTGAGCCCTTTGTGACTTTGCACCATTTTGATACGCCTGAGGCGCTACATTCAAATGGGGATTTCTTAAATCGTGAAAATATTGACCATTTTGTAAACTATGCAGAATTTTGCTTCAAAGAATTTCCAGAAGTAAATTATTGGACGACCTTTAACGAAATTGGTCCAATCGGTGATGGTCAGTACTTGGTCGGTAAATTTCCTCCAGGGATCCAGTATGACTTGGCTAAAGTTTTTCAATCCCACCACAACATGATGGTTTCTCATGCGCGTGCGGTTAAGCTGTTTAAAGATGGTGGCTATTCTGGTGAAATTGGGGTTGTTCATGCCCTGCCAACTAAATATCCTTACGATAAAAATAATCCAGCAGATGTTCGCGCAGCTGAATTGGAAGATATTATCCATAATAAATTTATTCTTGATGCGACTTATTTAGGTCACTATTCAAAAGCGACTATGGAAGGTGTGAATCGTATCCTTTCCTTAAATGGTGGTCAACTAGATTTACGTGATGAAGATTTTGTAGTTCTAGAAGCAGCTAAAGATTTAAATGACTTCCTTGGCATCAACTACTACATGAGTGACTGGATGCAAGCCTTTGATGGCGAAACGGAAATCATTCACAACGGTAAGGGGGAAAAGGGTAGCTCTAAGTACCAAATTAAAGGTGTCGGACGTCGTGAAGCACCAGTTGATATACCAAAAACTGACTGGGACTGGATCATCTACCCACAAGGACTATATGACCAGATTATGCGTGTTAAACATGATTATCCAAACTACAAAAAAATCTACATCACAGAAAATGGTTTGGGCTATAAAGATGAGTTCGTTGATAACACGGTTTATGACGATGGGCGTATTGATTATGTGAAGAAACATTTGGAAGTGATTTCTGATGCGATTGCGGAGGGTGCAAATGTCAAAGGCTACTTTATCTGGTCCTTGATGGATGTATTCTCATGGTCAAATGGCTATGAAAAACGATACGGCCTCTTCTATGTAGACTTTGAGACTCAGGAGCGTTATCCTAAGAAGAGTGCCTATTGGTACAAGAAAGTAGCAGAAACTCAAGTTATTGAATAGAGTAGAGAAGATTTCCCTACGGTTTTCCGTTATCTTAAAACCATTTCCTTGCGAAGTGAGAATGCTGGTCAATACCTACCAGATGATATCCGAGAGTTGATAAGTGAAAAATGGCAAGCAGAAAAACAGTTTGCACTACTCTATAGCAGTACAGAACATAAGAAAACTATGCTAAAGGGAAGAAGTACAGCGGCATATTTTGCCATGGCTTTCTCAGACGATCATAAACTATTGATTTATAGGAAGCAACAGACTAATCGAGAAGATGTCAATGGCAATGCTGTCATCTTTATCCAAATCTTTGGCTCTAAACGGGCTTATTAAGAAACTATTGTAAGAAACTGGTAAATCTTAAGGATTTGCTGGTTTTTTTGTTTTATTCTTGACAACAGTTATATACTGTTTATATAAAGTGAGGTGGAAAAATGAAACTCATCATCAGTACACATAGTAAGGTTCCGATTTACGAGCAAATTGTGGACCAGATCAAGAAATTGATTCGACAGGGGAAGTTGATTGAAAATGACATTCTACCTTCTGTTCGAACTCTGTCCAAAGAGCTAAAAATCAGTGCGTTGACGGTGAAAAAAGCTTATGATGTCTTGGAAGAGGAAGGATTTACAGTCACAGTACACGGGAAAGGAACCTATGTTGCTGCTGTCAGTCAAGAATTGTTGTTAGAGGAACAGAAGCAAGAGATAGAATTTGCCTTGGAACAAATCGTAGAAAAGGGTAGGCGCTATGGTTTAGCTGATGAAGATTTGCAATCCTTATTTCAGTTAGTGATGGAGGAGTAAGTGATGATTAAATTAGATAGATTGAAAAAACAATACAAAGATTTTTCACTAGATTGTTCATTGGAGGTCAAATCGGGATATATTACGGGTCTAATTGGAGCAAACGGCGCAGGAAAAAGCACGACATTTAAAGCGATTCTTGGGCTCATCAAACCAGATAGTGGCTCTATTCGGCTATTTGGAAAAGAGATTGGGGACTTGTCTATTACTGAAAAGGGACAGATAGGTGCTGTATTATCTGATTCAGGTTTTAGCAACTATCTTCAGATTCGAGATTTGGTACCCATTTTACAGGGATTATACAAAGGCTTTAACGCCACTTGGTTTATTGAACAGGTCCGGCATTTTCGTCTACCAGAGGACAAACAAATCAAGGATTTTTCGACAGGAATGAAAGCAAAACTGAAAATACTAGTTGCTCTGTCCGGTCAGCCGAAATGTTTGATTTTAGATGAACCAACTGCTGGTTTAGATGTGCTTGCGCGCGACGAAATTTTAGACTTGTTGCGAGATTTTATGGAGCAAGATGAAGAACGTTCTATCTTGATTAGTTCCCATATTTCTAGCGATTTAGAAACTATCTGTGATGATTTGTATTTCATCGAAGATGGAAGGGTGATATTGCACGCAGATACGGATATATTGTTAGACAATTATGGAATCATAAAGGTGGAAGTGGATGACTATAAAGAGCTAGACCAGAATTACATTCTTCGTTCTGTCAAAACATCCTATGGATATCGTTGTTTAACAAACGAAAAAGCCTACTATCTGGAAAATTCACCTCAACTTGTCGTCGAAAATGCTTCGATAGACGATGTGTTAGAGTTAATGATAAAGGGGGTGAGGTCATGAAAGGGCTATTGATCAAAGATGTGAAAATCATATTATTGCAAAAGAAATTTTTCTTCTTGCTCCTATTGGTTACCGTTGGTTTACTCATTTCCTCAGAAGACATCACTTTTCCATTAGGATTTTTCCCAGGAATCCTTTCCTTGTTTGCACTGACGACCATTAGTTATGATGAACTGGACAATGGGCAAGCTTTCCTCTTTACGTTGCCAATCACGCGAAGAATGTATGTGATGGAGAAATATGGCTTGGGATTGTTATTGACTATTCCATCGCTATTGGTGACAACTGTATCTGCAGCTATGATTAGCTGGTTGAAGGGAAATGTACAGTTGTCAGGCCTGTTCCTATTTACAGTACT
Organism: Streptococcus ovis DSM 16829; assembly: GCF_000380125.1. Taxonomy (GTDB): domain Bacteria; phylum Bacillota; class Bacilli; order Lactobacillales; family Streptococcaceae; genus Streptococcus; species Streptococcus ovis. Next base: position 10,337 of record NZ_KB904585.1, on the reverse strand, counting down.
CCTCTTTCCTGTTTTTCTAATGATCCAAGCCTTGATGTTTCCTGTTCAATTAAAATATGGGGCTGAGAAAGGAAGAATCGTCCTAATGGGAGGAATGGGACTTTTGATGTTTCTTGCGATGGGACTAAAAGCTCTGCTAAAGAATGAATGGAATCAGCTTTTCCAAGGGTTCTCGATTATTCCTATGAAAGGGCTATTGGTCTTTTGGTTACTGAGTGGTGGCTTGCTTTTCTTCTTGTCAATGAAGTGGAGTGTGGTGATAATGGAACAGAAAGAATTTTGACAACGTAGCTGTATTGATGAGGTCTGAGTATTAGAAATGGTATTCAGATTTTTCTTTTTCTTTACCAGAATGAGATGCGACAATTTCTATAAAAAAAGGTATAATAAAGATAGTTGAAAACGCTTATACGGTTAATGCCATGGTAATTGGCACAGTCGTTCTGTAACCAAAAGGAGGAGTATATGGGATTAGTGAAAGCAGGGGCAGGTGCCCTAGGAGGTGTATTGGCCGATCAGTGGAAAGAGTTTTTCTCTTGTGATGCCTTAGACAATGATGTCTTAGTTGTAAAAGGGCAGAAAAATATTTCTGGTCGTTCTTCCAATACAAAAGCCAGTGACAATGTTATTTCAGATGGTTCAGGAATCATTGTTGCAGATGGTCAATGTATGATCATCGTTGAGCAAGGAAAAGTCGTTGAAATCTGTGCTGAACCAGGTCAATATACGTATAACACCGCTATTGAACCAAGTATTTTTTCAGGAAACCTTGGGGAAGCGATTTTAAAAACCTTTAAAGAAATTGGGAAACGCTTTACATATGGTGGAGAGGCTCCTAAAGACCAACGGGTCTATTATTTCAATACCAAAGAATTGATGGACAATAAATTTGGCACACCTAATCCAATTTTATTCCGTGTGGTAGACCGCAATATTGGTTTAGATTTAGATGTCAGTCTGCGTTGTTCAGGTTTGTATTCATACCGAATTACCAACCCAATCCTCTTTTATACCAATGTTTCTGGTAATGTAGAACGCGAGTATTTGAGAGAAGAGATTGATGCGCAGCTCAAGACAGAGTTTATTAGTGCCTTGCAACCAGCTTTGGCAAAAATTTCTGAAATGCAAGTTCGACCAAGCGCCTTACCAGCTCATGCTGAGGCATTATCAGTAGCCATGAACGAAGCTCTTACTCAAAAATGGGCTGAAAAACGTGGGATTTCTGTTGTCTCTGTCGCGATGAACCCAATCACTCTGACAGAAGAATACGAAGAAATGATTCGTCAGGCACAGGGCGCAGCGATTTACCGTGACCCAAATATGGCAGGTGCAGCCATGACAGCAGCAACTGCGGATGCCATGCGCTCTGCTGCTGAAAATCCTAATGGTGCCTTCATGGGCTATATGGGCATGGGAATGGCGCAACAAGCTGGTGGCATTGATACCAAAGCACTGTATGAAATGGGCCAAAAACAGGCACAAGAGGCAGCTTCTCATCAAACAAGCCCTCAAACTACTGCGAGCGCTTGGACTTGTCCAGATTGTCAGAGTGCGAATACTGGCAATTTCTGTAGCAATTGCGGGAAGGCAAAGCCAGCCGTAGCCACAGCCAAATTCTGCAGTAATTGTAGGTGGAAGGTAGCGGATCTTACGAATCCACCAAAATTCTGTCCAGAATGTGGCAATGCCTTTTAAGAACAGATCTATTCTGTCATTGACAAGGGGGGTGATGCCATGGCAGAAGTGATTGAATACAAATGTCCCAACTGTGGTGGGGCGATTGCCTTTGATTCCCGCATTCAAAAAATGAAATGTCCTTACTGTGACTCCGAGTTAGAGATGGAGAGTCTTAAACATCTGGATGAGCAATTACAGGACTTACCAGCTTCAAAGGAGCTCACATTGGAGGAGCAAAAGGAGAACCAATGGGAAGGCACAGATGAAGAACCTATGAATCTTTACGTCTGTGAATCCTGTGGCGGTCAGCTAGTGGCTGATGAAAATACAGCAGCGACTTCCTGTCCCTATTGTGACAATCCGATTGTACTGAAAGAGCGTCTGGCGGGCGCCTTAAGACCAGACGTGGTCATTCCTTTCAAATTGGATAAAAAGGCTGCCAAAGCAGCACTCAGCAAACATTTAGTCGGAAAACGTCTGTTGCCAACAGTTTTCAAAGATGAAAATCATATCGATGAAGTGAAGGGACTATATGTTCCCTTCTGGATATTTGATGCAGATGTTGAAGCGGATATGCGCTACAAGGGGACAATGGTACGGACATGGAGTGATAGCAACTACACGTATACGGAAACCAACTTTTTCTCCTTACTACGTTCGGGGACGATGCAGTTTGAGCATATACCTGTAGATGGGTCTAGTAAATTGGATAACCGATTGATGGAGGCCTTAGAACCCTTTGATTTTTCAGAAGCGGTTGATTTTCAAACGGCCTATCTAGCAGGTTATTTAGCAGATAAATACGACCAGACATCCGAAGAGAGCATTTCTTCTGCCAATACACGGGTTAAAACAACCACAGAAAAGATGTTTCTGGGAACAACTTCTGGTTATTTAAATGTTATCCATGATGAAGATAGTATCCGGCTTCATAACGATGAAGCTATATATGCACTTTATCCAGTTTGGCTTTTGAATACGACTTGGCAAGGGAAAAAATATACCTTTGCCATGAATGGACAAACGGGTAAGTTCGTAGGAGATTTGCCACTAGACAAAAGCGCCTATTGGAAATATTTCTCTATTACGGGTTTTAGTGTGGCCTTGATTTGCTTTGCCTTAGCTTGGCTATTTTACCTGATGTAAGAAGGAGGTCTGATATGAAAAAATTAGGTTTCGTTTTAATCGCCTTCTTACTTAGTCTGGTAGTGATCATGCCAGTATATGCAGATGAAACTGGCTATATCCGTGATTGTCTAACTGTCCTTGACGCAACAGAAGATGCATTTTATGAAAAAGAGGCACAACGACTCGCCTCTGATCATCAGTTACACGTCTATTTTCTCGCTATGGAGACTTCTGCGGAAAACATGGAAGCGACGATTTCTCGTCTCTATGAGGAAATTGGTTCGCAGAAAGACGCTGTTATTTTAGCGCTTAACTATGAAACGAATGTCGGAGAAACGTACTTTCTTGGAAGCAGTAAGGAACGTTTGAAGTTGGACGATGACCAATTCTTGTGGAAGGCTTATCATGCAGAACATACCATTCAAGATGGAATTGAAAGTTATTTCGCCACTATTCAAGCACGGTTTGAAGTACCGCCACGTTTAGTAGATGAAGCAGATTTGCTGTCACAATCAGAAGAAGAAGAGCTTTTGACAACATTAGACGAAATCAGCACGCGCCAAAAAATGGATGTGGTGGTCGCAACGGTCAATGGTCTAAGAGGAAAAACGGCAGAAGCTTTTGCGGATGATTTTTTTGACTATCATAACTATGGTCAAGGTGATGATCATGACGGGATTCTACTCTTAGTCAGTATGGAGGATCGTGACTGGCATCTATCAACTTCTGGAACGGCCATTCGAACCTTCACAGATGCAGGTTTGAACTATATGTCGGACAGCTTTCTCCCGTTTTTGAGTAGCGGTGATGTTGCTCAAGCTTTTTCAACCTATGCTGGTTTGGCAGATCAATTTATCACTCAAGCGAAGACTGATAAGCCTTATGATGTGGGAAATTTACCAAAGGAACCCTTTAACGTGCTGTTATGGGGAGGTGCCTCATTGTTAACAGGAATCGTAGTAGCTTGGGGCTATACAGCATGGTTAAAAGGGCAGTTGACATCGGTTCGACCACAAATAGGAGCTCAACGCTATGTAAAAGAGGGAAGTTTTCGGTTGACGAAGTCACAAGATCTCTTCTTATACCGTACAGTGAATAGACATGCAAGGCCTAAATCTTCCAATCAGTTCGGTGGTGGAAGTGGAGGGTCAAGCATCCACATTTCTTCTTCTGGTCATTCACATGGCGGTAGCGGAGGAAAATTTTAAACAAGGGAAGGCACCGTATTTCATCGTTACAGATGGAAAGCGGTGCCTTTTCGTATGTGGAATATTCTAAAACGATGTATTAGGGTGAGATTGGGGAGCGTGTCTCTCGATAGCCATGTTGTCCAAATTTTGTTATAATGAATGTATGATTTTGTATGTAACATTTTTGAGCCATCTACTTTTTATTTATATGGCTTATCAGCTCTTAATCAGTGTGGTGGATTGGAGTAAGTTTCTAAAGGGAGCAGCAGAAAATCGCTTAAAAATTCAGTTATTGATGCTCTTTTTAGCGATTGGGATGGGGTATATGGTTTCGACCTTTTTCTTAGACATCCTTGTCATGAGTCGTCAATTTGCACAGCTATTCACACAATAAAGAAGGTAAAAAGGAAAAAACATGGACACAATTATAGTAAAAGGTGGTCAGGCTCGTCTTACAGGTGAGGTGACTATTGAAGGAGCAAAAAATGCGGTATTGCCACTGTTGGCAGCAACTATTTTAGCTAGCGAGGGGCATACTGTATTGTCAAATGTTCCAATTTTGTCGGATGTTTTCACGATGAATAATGTCGTTCGTGGTTTGGATATTGATGTGATCTTTGACCAAGACCAAAATACGATTACAGTGGATGCAAACGGAACGATTGGGAGTAAGGCTCCATATAAGTATGTGAACCAGATGCGGGCCTCTATCGTAGTGCTAGGTCCGATTTTAGCCCGTAACGGATATGCGCGTGTTTCGATGCCAGGTGGTTGTACCATTGGGAGCCGGCCAATTGATCTCCATTTAAAGGGCTTAGAAGCTATGGGCGCAAAGATAAGCCAAAAAGCTGGATATATTGAAGCGCGGGCAGAGCGTCTCCAAGGAGCTCATTTTTACATGGATTTCCCAAGTGTTGGTGCGACTCAAAACCTAATGATGGCCGCGACATTGGCAGAGGGAACGACTGTGATCGAAAATGCAGCGCGTGAGCCTGAGATTGTTGACTTGGCTATCCTGCTCAATAAAATGGGGGCTAATGTCAAGGGGGCTGGTACAGAAACCTTGACGATTAAGGGTGTATCAAGCCTTCATGGTGCAGAACATCAAGTAGTACAAGACCGTATTGAGGCGGGAACCTTCATGGTGGCTGCTGCCATGACTGGTGGTGATGTATTAGTGAAAGATGCTATCTGGGAGCACAATCGTCCCTTGATTTCAAAAATGATGGAAATGGGTGTCGAAGTGACAGAAGAAGATGCTGGGATTCGTGTTCGCTCAGATGTCTCTAAGTTAAAGCCTGTTATGGTAAAGACATTGCCACATCCAGGTTTTCCAACAGATATGCAGGCGCAATTTACAGCACTGATGGCTGTGGCAAATGGTGAATCAACCATGATTGAAACAGTCTTTGAAAATCGTTTCCAACATTTAGAAGAAATGCGTCGGATGGACTTGCACTCAGATATTCTACGTGATACTGCGATCATATCAGGTGGCAAGCCGCTTCAAGGGGCAGAGGTAATGTCAACAGACTTACGTGCCAGTGCCGCCTTGATTTTAGCTGGGCTTGTAGCAGAAGGAGAAACCATCGTGGGCAAGTTGACCCATCTGGACCGTGGCTACTATCGTTTCCACGAAAAATTAGCTGCTCTTGGAGCAGATATCAAACGAGTGAATTACGAGGAAGAAGATGACTAAAGAAAGTTTATACTATGTAGGACGACAACTACTATTTGTACTTTTGATTTTACTCCTTGCTTGCGTGATCTTTGCCTTAGGTTTGATCGTAGGGTATAGTGTAGTCGGAAATGGAGAAAATGGTTTGTCTATTTTATCAGTAGATAAATGGCAGGACATTATCAGTAAATTTACAGGAAAGTAGGGAGACCTACTTTTTTCTTAGGAGAGAAAATGTCGCAGAAAAAAATTAACAAACAAACGACAAGTTTGCTTAGTCTAATAGTAACAGCTCTGCTATTACTAGGAGGCTACTTGTATCCACAGATTCATGATGGAAGTCTAGAAAGTTCTCAAGTTACCTATTTTGCCAATGATTCCAAGACGAGTGAGGTCACGCCAAGCAAGGAGTTAGCGTCAAGTGTTTTGGTAGAGTCGGTCCGTAAACAATTAGGAAATAACGTGGTTTGGAATGGTGCCGGAGCTTTTATTGTGAATGAAAATCAGACAAATTTGAAGGCAGACGTAGCCAGTGTTCCTTACGCAGAGAATAAAACAAAAAACGTGCAGGGAGAAATGGTGCCTACAGTTGCAAATGCCCTTCTGAGCAAGGCCACTCGCCAATACAAAAGCCGTGAAGAAACGGGACAAGGGTATACGGAATGGAAACCCGCAGGTTGGCATCAAGTACATGATTTACCAGGGGAATATGACCATGCAGTGGACCGTGGTCACTTACTTGGTTATGCCATTATTGGAGGGCTTTCTGGCTTTGATGCATCGACAGGAAATGCGAAGAACATAGCCGTCCAGACAGCGTGGTCCAATCAGTCAGATGAGCAGTGGTCCACGGGTCAAAACTATTATGAAACACAAATTCGACGAGCTTTAGACCGCAACAAGCGAATTCGCTACCGTGTGACCTTGATTTATGCACAGGATAAGGACCTAGTGCCTGTCGGTTCTCATCTGGAAGCCAAGGCAACAGATAACAGTTTGCAGTTTAATGTCTTTATTCCCAATGTCCAGTCTGGTCTTAGCATCAATTATACGACGGGAGAGGTGACGGTGAATGACTAGGATTCTTTCAGTCCGAGAAACTATTCGCTTGCGTCCTTTTTCAGAAAGGGATGACCTCGGAGTTGCTTTTGAATGGTATCAAGATGAGGAGCTAGTGTATCTGGTCGATGGAGTTCGAGAGGCCTATTCAATGGAAAAATTGAAACGGATGTATCGTTATCTAGCCAACCACGGACAGCTCTATTGGATTGAGGTTAATATGGATTCTGTGTGGGTGCCGATTGGGGATGTGGCACTTTGCGATGACAATCTGCCTATGGTAATTGGTCACCCTGATTTTCGAGGAAAAGGTATTGGCAAAGCTGTGCTGTTCACTTTAGTAGCAGAAGCACGGAAAATGGGAAAGGCAAGCCTGTTCGTTCCTGAAATCTACCACTACAATCGTGCCTCACAGGCTTGTTATGAAAGTGTCGGGTTTGTAAAAATCTCTGAAAATAACCATGCCGCTGCCTATCGCTTAGTAAGTGGTAAGAGTTTTTAGAATAGAAAATAATCCTGTATTTATGAGGAGAACGGAGAAATCTGTTCTCCTTTTTGTTCGCTTAAAATCTTGTAAGAGGGAGGGATTACCATGGAGAAATTGAAAATTTTAATATATATTGGACAATTAGAGTTTTATAAATTCATTTAACATTTCTTGAGTGGTGATTAATAAATGACACAATCAGGAGGATATGATGACTAGAAATGAATTTTACAATCAGTTAATCAATAGTGATCCATTGGGTTTTATCGATCCTCTGACCGATCTAGGAGAATTTGATTTTGTTCAGATGAAATTCAAAGAGCCTGTTCATCAGTTAATCAATAAGTACTCTGGTCAACCTTATAATCCTAACTGGCAGAATAAGATTGAACAGATGAGGGGATTATATATCCAGTATCATAAAAGTATAACGCTAGAGGATGAGAGTATTCGTCATAGAGTTAGAAACCAAGAATCTAAAGAATATGTCCATAAAATTGTTACAACTTATTTGGCTTTGGGCTTTAAATTTAAAGAGATTGAAAAACGTTTGCCTTTATCTTATAAGCAACTAATACGAGGTCGTAAGAGAAGTGATTTTGTAACCGCATCAAGCCCTGAATTTTATTTGAAAAGAGACTTACACGATGGTTACTGTATGCCAAGATTTTCTCTCCCTAAGAGTATGAAAGTTAATTAAAGGAGCTGTTATGAGACAAGAAGCAATAGGAATTTGTAAGGAGTGTGGTTGTACATGGACAACTCCATGTGTTGATCAAAAATTTGATCCATGCTGGTGGATGGAAGACAGTAACCAAGATTTATGCAGTCATTGTTATTATGGCTTGAATGAGGAGGAGATCCAACTATGAAGGTCTATTATTGTCCAGGATTTGATTGGTTAGAACGAGATGAAGATTTTGGAAAACAAACAATGGAGAACCCAGAAACTCACTGGGTGAAGGATAAGGAGAAAAATGTTTTATGTGTGATTGGCCCAGGTAATCATATAGGAGCTGTATTGTTTATCTTGAAAAAATTCTATGGCCTCCATTTTATTCATGAGGAGGAATTACCAAAGTGGCGAGAAATTATTTCTAAAAATATGATTTTTCATAATGCTTGGGTCAACAATCCGGATCATTATGCAGAGTATTTGCCGAAGTGGTAGGAGGTTATCTCATGTCTGAAAAAATAATTGAAAAAGTCAAAAACTTACTAGACTTAGCTTACGACGCTCCGAATGATGAAGAAGGCCAGACTGCCCTTCTGATGGCCCAGAAGCTCATGGTGAAGCACAATCTGTCCTTGCACGATGTCAATGCTCAAAAGAAAAATGACAATATAGGCGAGACGGTTGGCCACAGGGCGTATAGGATGTCTTGGTGGAAAGAAGAACTTGCTGCTATTCTTGGAGAAAATTTCAGATGCCAAACGATTAGAAGACGTAAGTGCAAAGAAGGAATTACTCAGATGATTTTCTTCGGATATGAAGCAGATGCTGAATTATGTACCAAGGTTTATGAGGGTGCAATTCTATATCTAGAATATCGAATTAAGCGCCTTTTTCCTACCGTACCTAAGTCTCGCTGGTTAGACTATAAAAAATCGTATTTATTGGGTTTCTTGCAAGGTATAGGACAACGGTTTCGAGCTCAAAGACAAGCTTCAGAAGAATTTGCTTTGGCTGTTCAGGTTCCTGCTGAAGTCCTTGAAGAGGAACGTAAACGGTTCGGAGAACTGGGGGGCAGATCGATCAAAACACCAATTGAAACGATTGATTTTGAAGCTTATGCTGAAGGGCAGAACCATGCGAAAGAAACAAAACTGATGCCAGAGGAGTTAGTAGGATGAGAACAATCACAGCACAAATTGAAGCCTGTATGACAGAGTTAGAAAATTACAGTCCATCTCTCGCGGAACTTTCTAAGAGTCAGTATTATCTCCTGAAGCAAACGAATGCTGCGCTGTCAGACTATGAAGATTTTTTGAGTGATTTGGAAGGAACGATCACGATTTTTAAGAAAGGAGTATAGAAAATGTTCGAATTGTTTTGTAACCATTGCTTGGAGTGGTTTTCCAGTGATGATGAAATAGATGATTGTGTAGATTGCGGAGCAGAATGCTGTGTATATGAGTTCGGAGATGTAGATTAACTATAACAAGTGAGAAGGAATCAGATGAATCTAACAGACATTCACAACTTAATTCTACGAGATAGCCTAAGAAACTATAAGTTTAGAAACAGCCATCTAAAACCTGTCTCTTCAGCTGAAGAAGGAAAACGTGGAGCTATCTTTGCCTACCGTTCTAAGGCCAATATGGTCAAGGCACGTGGCCTTGTTCTAACATCGATGGAAGCCATTATGGAGAACCAGGATAGTTTTACTCACTGGACACCCAACGCTTATCGGTTTGGCACCTACAGTGACGAGAAACGCCAGATTACACGTGGCCATGCGGAAGAGAATCTAAGACAGATTAACACCTTTTACATTGACTTTGACATAACCTCTTCAGCCGATGAGATCACCTCTGGAGATATTCTGACAACGGCCATTGATTTAGGATTTATGCCTACGCTTATCCTGAAATCAGATAAAGGCTACCAGGCTTATTTTGTCCTGGAAGAACCAGCCTACGTGACCACTCATTCACAGTTTAGAGTGGTAAAGGTGGCCAAGGCGATTTCCCAAAATTTGAGAAATTATTTTGGCCAACATCTGCCAGTAGACATGACCTGCAATCACTTTGGGATTGCACGAATGCCACGGACAGATAACGTCGAGTTTTTCCATGCGGAATATACGTATTCCTTCCAGGAGTGGTTGGACTGGTCNATGAAACAGTCNGAGTTACCATTTCCAAGTAAGAGNCCAAATTTAACGGTTATTTCCGGAACAGAAGGGATCAAACAANTCGATGAACCCTGGTATCNATTACTGCTGAGAGAAGCAAACATCAAGGGTTCTAAGGCATTGATGGGCAGAAACAACGTGCTATTTACTCTGGCTCTGGCNAACTTCTCATCTGGTGTTTCTCAGAGCGATTGTGAGAGTGTTTTAGCTGAATTTAATGGGTACTTGGCCGAACCACTCTCTCAAAAGGAGTTTTCAAA
>NZ_KB904584.1 GCF_000380125.1 Streptococcus ovis DSM 16829 | reverse complement strand
TTATGCTACAATAAGAGAATGAGTACTATTGTGTTACAATTACAAAAAACAGAGCGAGAGCAACTCAAACGAGAGCTTACCCGCTTTGCAAAACCTAGCAAAAATACCTATATCGAAGCCTTCTTCAAACCTGAGGGAGCCAGTATCACCGTCTATACCTCTGGAAAGGTCATGTTCCAAGGAGAGAAGGCCGAACAATACGCTCAAAAATGGGGACATACAGAGCCCCATGCATCAGCCACTGTCAGCCAAGATTGTGACCTAATTGGGACAGACGAAGTTGGAAATGGCTCCTATTTTGGAGGATTAGCGGTGGTGGCAAGTTTTGTCACGCCAAATGACCATGCTTTTTTAAAAAGTCTCGGCGTGGATGATTCTAAAAAAATGACCGATCAAAAAATCTGTCAAATCGCTCCACTTTTAAAAGAAAAGATTCCGCATCAAGCTCTGCTATTGACTCCGAAAAAATACAACGAAGTCATCGAGCAAGGCTACAATGCTGTATCCGTCAAGGTGGCTCTACATAATCAAGCGATTTTCTTACTCTTGCAACAGGGCATTCAAGCTCAGGAAATCGTCATTGACGCCTTTACCAGTCCAAAAAATTATGACAAGTATGTCCGCAAGGAAAACAATCAGGTCACACAGGCCATTCGGCTCATTGAAAAAGCTGAAAGCCAGTATCTCGCGGTGGCCGTTTCCTCCATTATCGCACGCGCTCTTTTTCTAGAAAATCTAGAGAAAATGGGGCAAACAATTGGAATTCCCTTACCATCCGGAGCAGGACACAAATCAGATGTCGTAGCCAGTCAAATTTTAAAAAAATATGGAATGAGTGGCCTGGAGCAAACAGCTAAACTCCATTTTGCGAACACTCAAAAAGCACAAGCATTACTAGATTGAGGTTTTGTAGAATATGAAAGATTTTATCAAAGAGTGGGGATTGTTTATCCTCTTTATCACCCTGTTAATTTTGTCTCGTTGGTTGATTTGGAGCCCAGTGACAGTAGATGGTCATTCGATGGATCCAACCTTGCAAGACCAAGAGCATTTGATTATGCTGAAAACAACAGGGATTGAACGATTTGACATCGTCGTTGCAAGTGAAACGGAAGCAACTGGTGAAGAAAAATTGATTGTCAAGCGCGTGATTGGTATGCCAGGTGACACCATCCGCTACGAGGACGATGTCCTGTATGTGAATGACAAAAAAGTAGACGAACCCTACCTTGACCAATACAAAAAGGCATTTACCAAGGACAAATTGCAGGATACCTACTCTTACAATGTCCAATTTCAATCAGTAGCCCTTGCTGCCTCAGCCTTCACACAGGATGCTAGCGGACAATCAACTTTTACTGTTGAGGTGCCAAAAGGTCAGTATTTCCTCTTAGGAGACGACCGGCTTGTTTCAAAAGATAGCCGCATTGTCGGTACCTTTGAAAAATCTGCCATCAAAGGGGAGGTCGTCTTTCGGATGTGGCCTTTCAAACGAATTCGCTTCTTTTAAGAAAAAAATGAAGAGTGGGAACTCTGACACTCGTCAGCTCCTACTCTTTTTTGATAAGGAAACCTTATGACAGAATTGTATTTTACAGGAACGATTGACCGTATTATTTTTGAAAATCCTGCTAATTTTTTCCGCATTCTTCTATTGGAAATCGACGAGACCAATGCCGATTTTGATGATGTGGAAATCATCGTGACAGGCGCCATGGCCGACGTTATTGAGGGGGAAAATTATCGTTTCTATGGGCAATTGGTCACCCACCCAAAATATGGCCAACAGTTGCAAATCAGTCGTTACGAACGGAGTAGACCGACCGCAACTGGTTTGATTAAGTATTTTTCCAGTGATCATTTCAAAGGAATTGGACGAAAAACAGCTGAAAAAATTGTCGCTCTCTACGGTGAAGATCCCATTGACCACATTCTCGCAGAACCAGAAAAACTCACCCAAATTACAGGACTTTCCCCAAAATACCGACAGGCATTTTTAGAAACCTTGCAAGCCAATTATGGAACTGAACGGGTCCTTGCCAAACTAGCCGAATATGGCATCCCCAATAAACTGGCCTTTCAAATCCAAGACAACTACAAAGAAAAAACCTTGGAAATCATTGAGGAAAACCCCTATCAGCTGGTCGAAGATATTCAGGGTATGGGCTTTGCAATTGCTGATAAAATCGCAAATAACCTTGGTATCGAAAGCGATTCGCCAAAACGATTTCGTGCAGGTCTACTGTACAGCCTGCTAAACCAGTCAATGGAAACAGGCGATACCTATGTCGAGGCGAGAGATTTATTAGAAGCAACGCTGAGCATTCTAGAGCAAAGTCGTCCTGTCGAACTGATTCCTGCAGCCGTTGCCCAAGAATTAACCGGTCTGATTCAGGAAGGAAAACTCCAGCAAATCGAGACAAAAATCTTTGATAACAGTCTCTTTTTCGCAGAACAAGGCATCCACAAACACCTGACACGCCTCCTTGAAAAAAACACTCTAGAGACGTTTGAACGAGCTGATATCGAAGAGGCCATTCGCCATCTTGAAAACGACTACGGCATCCAGTATGACACCATTCAAAAAGAAGCTATTATTGAAGCCATCAATAATCCCCTCTTTATCTTAACGGGTGGTCCTGGCACTGGCAAGACCACTGTTATCAACGGAATTATCGCCGTCTATGCTCTGCTCCACCAGATTGACCTTAGCAAAGCCAACGGAGACTTGCCAATCTTACTTGCGGCTCCGACAGGTCGTGCCGCCCGCCGTATGAATGAACTCACGGGACTTCCTAGCGCAACTATTCACCGCCATCTCGGACTGACCGAAGGACAGAATGAGTCCACGCGAGACGACTACTTGGACGCTGATTTTATCATCATCGATGAGTTTTCCATGGTGGATACTTGGTTGGCGAATCAACTATTTCAACACATTTCTTCCAATACCCAAGTCCTCATTGTCGGCGATGCTGAGCAACTGCCTTCCGTCAGTCCTGGCCAAGTCCTGGCTGATTTACTCAAAATCCCACAAATCCCAAGTCTGACACTCGAAAAAATCTATCGTCAATCCGAAGATTCGACTATTGTACAACTGGCTAGCCAAATCCGACAGGGAGAACTTCCTGCAGATTTCCGCGAGAAAAAGGCAGACCGTTCCTATTTTGAAGCTCAAAATGAACAAATTCCTGCTATGGTGGAACGGATCGTCGCAGCAGCTATCAAATCCGGTATTTCTGCAACAGAAGTCCAGATTTTAGCTCCCATGTACCGAGGGCCAGCTGGGATTGACCAGCTCAACAAACTCACACAAAAGCTCCTCAATCCTTTGGAAGAAGGCGAAATCGAGTTTGCCTATCAAGAGCAAGTCTTTCGACAAGGCGACCGAGTCCTTCACCTCGTCAACGATACCGAAAGCAATGTTTTTAACGGCGATCTAGGCTACATTACGGACCTTCTTCCCGCCAAATACAGCGACTCCAAACAAGATGAAATCACGATTGATTTTGACGGGACAGAAATCACCTACCCGCGAAATGAGTGGTATAAAATCACTCTCGCCTACGCCATGTCCATCCACAAATCACAAGGCAGTGAATTTCAAGTGGTGATCCTCCCCATCACCCACTCAAGCCACCGGATGTTGCAACGCAATCTCATCTACACTGCTATTACCCGTTCAAAAAGTAAGCTGATTCTCCTTGGTCAAGTTTCCGCATTTGCTCAAGCTGTGCGACACACTGGCACCCGTAGGAAAACCTATTTATTTGAACGATTTGAGACAGTCGAGGACGCGTCTGTATCCAAACCGGAAAAGGAGCCTTTCACTACACCTGCTTCGCAAAACAATACGGGCCATCAGGCTGAATCGCTAGAAGTAGCTACCTCATCCTCTACTAAAACGAAAAGTGTTGAGAACCGTACCTCCCATGCCCCTCATCGTTATCTCCTCACCAAGGAAAATATCCAATTGATTGACCCCATGATTGGTATCACTGAGGAAGACTTAGCCCTATTTTTCAAACCATAATGACATAGACAATCGAATTAGCTCTCGATTGTCTTTTTCTTTCTGGAAACATTTGTTTATGGACATGTCTCTTTAAAAATAGCTCATTTATAGGTTGGATTTTCGCATAAAAGACAGACTATCCTGACGGAATCTCCCGAGTTTTATTAAGATAACATTAAGATTGTTACGAAAAGATTTAGTTTATTAGGTTTACCTATTATTTTCCAAATTCCATTGTTTTTTTGTCCTTCTCTTCGATAAAATGTGTTTGGACTATAAAACGGTAAGCCTTGCTCTAGACCTGTTTGAAACCCATTTCAAACAATTCTTTTATGAGCCAACTCGCAAGCATTGTATGTACAAACATATCGTTCCTTGCTCCTTGTCCAGTTTGTAGTCACCCCCACACTACTGAAAACTGAAGGAGGTAGCAACACAGACAGTCTATTCTATGTTTACAAATCCATATTCGTAAAGAAGTGGCCCTTCCCATATATCAAAAAAGAGAGTTCACTCTTTTTTCTATCGAATGAATTCTCTTTTCTTTCTATTTTTTGCTTGTAGCCAGTAAGCAATGCTATTTTTCTTATAGCTCGGACAGCTCAACCTCAGCTAGAATCCGTTGAAAATCTTCTTCTTTTACTTCTGGGAAATCATTGAGACAGTTAGCGGTTGAAAAAGCCGATGCAGCCCTCAGATAATCCTGCGGAGCATCTCCTTGACATAAGCCCTTGACTAATAAACCAAGGTAAAAATCACCAGAAGCAATCGGATTTCGAGCCTGAATCTTCGGAGACTGGATAGAAAAGAAGCGTCGACCAATCTTGGCTAGACTACCTTTAGCCCCCATAGTAATAATGAGGTTTTCATGAGGTGTCTTTTCTTTCAAAATCTCTAAAATAGCTGCTGGAGACTGTTCATCCAATTCTGGATACAGTTCTTTTAGTTCTTCATTATTGATTTTGATGAGGGTAGGGTGGGTGTTATAGGCAGCTTGCAGAGCAGGACCACTCGTATCCACAACCACTTTCACCTGAGGGTGTTCGTTAATAAAGTGTGCGATATAATCATCTGGCATCCCTTTCATCAAACTACCAGAGAAGACGACCCAATCTCCATCTTCAAGGCTCTCTTCCAGCTGATGGTTGAATTGTGCAAATAATTCCTGTGACAGTTCCAGGCCCTTTTCATAATAAAGTTCAACATCGCCAGTTGTTTTTTCAACAAAAATACTGCAAGTACGTGTTGTCTTTGGAACCTCTATAAAGGAAAGATGGTTTCCTCTTTCCTCGTTCAAATCTTGAATATATTGCCCAATACGACCTCCCAAGATAGTATGGATCCTCACATCAGTTATCCCGTTTTCTTTTAAGGCATATGCAACATTGAAGCCTTTACCACCGGGATAATCTCTTACTTCCACCGGACGTATGGGAATATTTTTTTCGATTTTTTCGACCAATATGGTACGGTCTAAAGCTGGATTTGGGCAAATAAGGTGAATCATATAGAACCTCCATTTTTTCTTTTTTCTTCTTTCTTCACTTCCTATCATAACAAATCCAACTGGTTATGTCCACTTGAAAAGAAGAGAAAATCTTGGTTTTCCTCATGTCAACCAATTTCTTACCAAACGCGAGAATAGCCCATACATGTCCCTATTCCCAATATGGATAGACTGAAAAACTCAATCAATTTATATAGAAAGAAGGTATCCTATTTGAAAAAGAAAAGCCTAACTATGTGCCTATTGAGCACCGTTATCGTCCTTGCTAGCCTCCTTGGTGGTAGGGCATTCGCAGATACAAGCCTCTTCCGCTTGTACAATCCTGGACTCAAAGTCCACCTCTACACCAAAGACACCAACGAATACTACGGTATATTCGACAAAGGTGTTCCTGTCACCTATTGCGAAAAATAACTTCAAAATAACGAAAAGCAACTCCCGTCACAGGAGTTGCTTTTCTATCTTTGACTAAAATTTGTCACGGTTACCCCCAAGAGGCGAATGCCCTTGCTTGGTTCTGCCACTGCCTCAAAGATTTCATGGGCGTAGCGGGCAATGACGGTCTCTTCTTGTGTATAGTCTTCCAAGCTGATACGCCGCGTCAAGGTGGTAAAGTCGGCATAGCGAAGCTTGAGGATAACAGTTTTTCCAGCTTTTTCATGCTTGCTCAAACTCTTAGCAACCCTTTTCGCCAGACTAGTCAACTCTTTTTTGGCGTCTTCTTCCGTATAGAGCAGCTTGGCATAAGTCCGTTCTTTGCCGATAGATTTGCGAATGCGATTGACCTTGACGGGAGAGTTGGAAATCCCACGCGCCTTACGATAGAGGTCATAACCAAAGCGTCCAAAGCGATCAATCAAGGTCATCTCCGGCACCTCTAGCAAGTCCGCCCCTGTATAAATTCCCATTTTATGGAGATGTTCCACTGATTTCTTTCCGACACCATAAAACTTCTCAATAGGAAGGGTTGAGAGCACTTCAATCGCCTGGTCTGGCACAATGACTGTCAGACCATGCGGCTTTTCCATATCTGAGGCAATTTTTGCCAAAAATTTATTATACGAAACACCAGCCGAAGCTGTCAGGTGCAATTCATTCCAAATGTCATACTGGATGAGCTTGGCAATTTTAACAGCTGACAAGATACCCAGCTTGTTTTCAGTGACATCAAGATAGGCTTCATCAATGGACATCGGTTCGACCAAATCCGTATAGCGTTTGAAAATTTCTCGAACCTGCTGCCCGACTGCCACATACTTCTCATAATTCCCAGAAATAAAAATCCCTTGCGGACAACGTTCATAGGCTTCTTTAGCAGACATGGCAGAGTGAATACCAAACGCACGCGCTTCATAAGAACAGGTGGATACGACACCACGTCCTCCAGATTGACGAGGGTCTCGGGCGATGATGACTGGCTTGCCTTTCAGAGAAGGATTGTCCCGCTGTTCAATGGCTGCAAAAAAAGCATCCATATCCACATGGATAATTTTTCGTGATGTATCATTGATTAATGGGAAAATCAGCATACTCTCCTCCTGTTTTCTTCTATTTTACCACACTTCGTATATGTAAGGGTTTTCATTTTGTGAAAACGATATGGAAGTTTTTTGAAAGCTTTCCTAAAAATTTTCGGTTGTTTTGCGCTTGTTTTATGGATTTTCAAGTGTTATAATAATGACATAAAAGTGTTTACAAACACTAAATATAAAGGAGAATCCTCATGTCAACAAAAGTAAAAACGAAAAATGTGACTGAAGACGTATTTGCAAAAGCTTGGGAAGGCTTTGCTGGTACTGACTGGCAAGAAAAAGCAAGCGTCTCACGTTTCGTACAAGCCAACTATACTCCGTATGATGGCGATGAAAGTTTCTTGGCTGGGCCAACTGAACGTTCACTCAAAATCAAAAAGATTGTAGACGAAACCAAAGCAGGATATGAAGCAGAAGGTCGTTTCCCAATGGATACACGCCCAACTTCTATCGCTGATATTGACGCTGGTTATATCTCAAAAGAAGATGAATTAATCTTTGGGATTCAAAATGACGAGTTGTTCAAATTGAACTTCATGCCAAAAGGTGGTATCCGTATGGCGGAAACTGCTTTGAAAGAACATGGCTATGAGCCAGATCCAGCTGTTCACGAAATTTACACAAAACACGTTACAACTGTTAATGATGGTATTTTCCGTGCTTATACGTCCAATATCCGTCGTGCTCGCCACGCCCACACTGTAACTGGTCTTCCAGATGCATACTCACGCGGTCGTATCATCGGGGTTTATGCTCGTCTTGCTGTGTACGGTGCTGACTACTTGATGGAAGAAAAAGTTGCAGACTGGAATGCCTTGACTGAAATCACTGAAGAAACTATCCGTCTTCGTGAAGAAGTTAACTTACAATACCAAGCTCTTCAACAAGTTGTTCGTCTTGGTGACCTTTACGGCGTTGACGTTCGTAAACCAGCTATGAACGTGAAAGAAGCGATCCAATGGACAAACATCGCCTTCATGGCAGTATGTCGCGTGATTAACGGTGCCGCTACTTCTCTCGGACGTGTGCCTATCGTTCTTGATATCTATGCAGAACGTGACTTGGCTCGTGGTACTTTCACTGAAAGCGAAATTCAAGAATTCGTTGACGACTTCGTTATGAAACTTCGTACAGTGAAATTCGCTCGTACAAAAGAATACGATGCCCTTTACTCAGGTGACCCAACCTTCATCACAACTTCAATGGCAGGTATGGGTAACGACGGTCGTCACCGTGTTACAAAGATGGACTACCGTTTCTTGAACACACTTGACAACATCGGCAACTCACCAGAACCAAACTTGACTGTTCTTTGGACAGACAAATTGCCATACTCCTTCCGTAAATATTGTATGACAATGAGCCACAAACACTCTTCTATCCAATACGAAGGTGTAACAACAATGGCAAAAGATGGTTATGGCGAAATGAGCTGTATCTCATGTTGTGTATCTCCACTTGATCCAGAAAATGAAGAACAACGCCACAACATCCAGTACTTCGGTGCTCGTGTAAACGTCTTGAAAGCTCTTCTTACTGGTTTGAACGGTGGTTACGATGATGTACATAAAGACTACAAAGTATTTAACATTGATCCAATCACTTCAGATGTCCTTGACTTTGAAGAAGTAAAAGCAAACTTTGAAAAATCACTTGACTGGTTGACTGACACTTATGTAGATGCGTTGAATATCATCCACTACATGACAGATAAGTACAACTACGAAGCAGTTCAAATGGCCTTCTTGCCAACTCACCAACGCGCAAACATGGGATTCGGTATCTGTGGTTTCGCAAATACAGTTGATACATTGGCTGCGATTAAGTACGCTACTGTTAAACCAATCCGTGACGAAGATGGTTACATCTACGACTACGAAACAATTGGTGACTTCCCACGTTGGGGTGAAGATGACCCTCGTTCAAACGAATTGGCAGAATGGTTGATTGAAGCTTACACAACTCGTCTACGTAGCCACAAACTCTACAAAGACGCAGAAGCTACTGTATCTCTTCTTACCATCACTTCAAACGTTGCTTATTCTAAACAAACGGGTAACTCTCCAGTTCACCGTGGTGTTTACCTCAACGAAGACGGTACAACAAACTTGTCACAACTTGAGTTCTTCTCACCAGGTGCAAACCCATCAAACAAAGCTCGTGGTGGTTGGTTGCAAAACTTGAATGCTCTCTCAAGCCTTGACTTCTCTTACGCTGCAGATGGTATCTCATTGACTACTCAAGTATCACCTAAAGCACTTGGTAAGACATTTGACGAACAAGTGACAAACCTTGTGACAATTCTTGATGGTTACTTTGAAGGTGGAGGCCAACACGTGAACTTGAACGTTATGGACTTGAAAGATGTCTATGACAAGATCATGTCTGGCGAAGATGTTATCGTTCGTATCTCAGGTTACTGTGTAAATACGAAATACCTCACTAAAGAACAAAAAACTGAATTGACACAGCGTGTCTTCCACGAAGTTCTTTCAATGGATGACTCAGTTGCTGATTTGATTAAATAATCACTCAAAAAGGAAGAAATTACTGATTTCTTCCTTTTTACATTTAAATCAAAAAACTCAAGAGTGCTAAAATCGCAAGTCCTCCCTGGGTGAGGATGATTTTCTTATCTGCGGTCAATGCGCCATAGGCTGCTACCAGCACGACATATAGCAAGAACATCCCAACGAACTCTGTATTCCCAGCAATGAAGAGGGCATAGAGTAAAAACAGACCAATCAATCCATTGTAGACGCCTTGATTTTTAAACAGTTTATCCACAGATGGGCGACGTAATTCTTCCTGCTGCATCTTAAATACTCTACTCGTTGCAGCTGACTGCGTTGCAATCGTTTCTAAATAGAAAATATAAAAGTGTTCCAAAGCGACGAAAGTCGCTAAAATCATAGTAATAATAGACATTATTTCTCCTTTGTATCGATACGAATGGCCTCTAAGCCAGTCTGAATTTTGTCCAATAGTTGATGTAAGTGCTCGCTTTCTTCCTCTGTCAAAATCGTCGCCATCTGCTCTTTGACAGCTTGATGGTGCATAGGAGGAGATTCGACTAGCTCTGTCCTAGCTTTCTGAGTCAATTCCACCAACATCTCTCGCTGATTATGGGGATTGCGTTGACGTGTGACATATCCTCTGTCCTCCAAGACACGAAGATGACGTGTGATGGCTGCTTGGTCTATTTTTAATCGCTCTTGCAATGCAATCTGGCTACAAGGGGACTGCTCTAGCAAACTTTGTAGCAATTCATAACGGGTCAGACTAATCTGTAATTGTTTTTCAAATAGGTTGGTGATGTGTTGTTCAGTGACTTTTAGCTGATACAACAGGCTGCTCATTTCCATCAGTTTCTTCCCTTTCTATACTTGATTTATCAACAATTGATTTATCAAATATAATACTTTTATCTATTTTTTTCAAGTGATAAGATCCGAATTTTTTCATTCTCGAAAAATGAGTGGTAATAAAAAATCGGTTTATCTCTTTATCTATCAAGAGAAAACCGATGTTCAGTTACATGGTGTTATCATCCTTATTGGAATTGTTGGTAACGCTCTGGCTTCAAATTTCGAATAGAGAGCATGGCTACAAAACTGACAAGATAGAGACTGGCAAGAAAGACCATAACGGTTGCCGTGCTAGAAGCATCCAAGATCATTCCGATAATCACGGATGAAAATCCACCTACAGCACGTCCGACATTTAGAATGATATTATTGGCTGTCGAGCGGATATGATGAGGATAGAGGCGTGTAATCATAGCTCCATAACCTGCAAACATCCCATTGACAAAGAAACCAACAATCATTCCCCCTACTACCATTGTCACTTGTGAATTGGCAAATTGAAAGAGGAAGACACAGACAGAAGATGCCAGCAGAAACACGCTGTACACAAGACGAGGACCAAATTTGTCCAAGATTTGACCAAAGACGAGCATCCCTAAGCACATCCCTAAAATAGTGGTTACCATCCATAGAGAGGAATCTTTGACGCTAATGTTAAGGTTGGTCTGAATAATGGTTGGAAGCCAGTTCATCATCCCGAAATAACCTGCAATTTGCACTGTTGTCATGACCATCAAAGCAAGGGTTTGAGCCGCAAGGGCTGGAGTCTTAAATAAAAGTCCGATATGTGCGACTTCTGTATCTTCTTTTTCTTGCCCAAGGCTATTGTCCATTACTTGGTCATCTTGAATCGCCCATTGCATCCAAGCCACTAAGAGAAGCGGTGCCAAGCCAAAGAGGAAGAGCCCTCGCCATCCTAGAGAAGGAGCAAGCCATCCTGCTAGGAGAGCTGAAGTAATGGAACCAACTTGTCCTGCAATCCCGTTTAAGGAAGACACACGTCCCATTTTTTCTTTCGGAACGATACCCGCCATAATGGCAATGGCAACTCCGTATTCACCACCGACACCGATTCCTGCAATAAAGCGCATCAAATAAAGGTAAGGCAGGCTACTTGTAAAATAAATCAGGCCTGTTGCAACAGCAAAGATGACAATGGTCCATTTGAATACCTTGAATTTGTTATAGCGGTCTGCTAAGAGGCCAAAGACCAAACCTCCCAGTAGCATCCCTAAATTGGTAATAGTTGCAATCCAGCCTGCCTGCGCCCCTGAAATACCAAGCTCTGCAATGATACTTGACATGGAAAAGGAAAGAAACATCACATTTAAGTCATCTGTTCCTGATGCAACGATTGCGGACGCTAGGGCGCGCCGATTATTTTTATCCAATGATAATCCCAACATACTCTTCTCCTTTAATGGTAGCTCACAGACTACCTTTATTATCGTGACTTCCTTTTTGATGTGTCATCTTAAAAGAAAGTGGTACCTAACCCAGACACGGCAAGCTCGGTCTTTCTCCTGTGCTGGAGAAAACAAAGCAGCACGCTTCTGGATATTTGTTATCAAATTGAAAATAAGGCAAACAAAAGCGAGAAAAGTAGTCTTTTCCCGCTTTCAAAAGTGTTTTTCTCTGTTTCGTTCTTCTTTGCCGAACGTTTTCTACCAGATCAGCTTGACTGACTAGAGGCGCCTCCCTCAAAGAAAGAACTTTTTGTACACCAAACGAGCTCTCGTCTACTTTGGTGTTATTTTCACATCACTTTTATGTCTCTCGGGACACAGTTAAAGTTATTCACAATTTTTACTAGTGTAATACAAATCGTTACTCTTGTCAAGAAAGAATTTTTTCCACTTGAAGTATCGTTTTGTAGGGTAATTTCCATCCAGTCATCACTCTCTCATGGATTTTATTTTTGCTTACCCCGTAAAAAGAGGAAAATCAACACTGATTTTCCTCTTTTTCTTAATGTGGGTAAATGTATGAAACACGGCTTGTCGTATGGAGCGGATTGAACCAACCACGATGATTTTCGATCCATTGACGACCTCCATAATTTGCCTCTAGCACTTGGATATTGGTTTCACTTTGGACTCCAGATACATAAGCAACGTGCCCAAAACCACCATCATCCCAGACCGCAATGGCTCCTACGACTGGGATGGTTCCTACGGCAAATCCCTCACGCGCTGCATTTCTGGCCCAGTCAGAAGCATTGCCCCACCAGTCACCAGCCCAACCCGTTAATTTTTGGACTGCCCAAGTACACTGTCCAACTGGATAGTTAATCCCTGGTTCATAGTCATAGCCTTCTAAATAGTAAGACGAATGAGCCGTACTAGCATTCGTTGCTGTCCCCGCTACCTGCAAGACTTGTCCTGGTACAAGATAGTCGTCAATCGTCAATCCATTATTCGCTGCTAATTGTGTATAATCCATTCCATGCGCTGCTGCAATGGATGAAAATGAATCACCAATCTGTACGGTGTATTGCCCTTCGGTTACTTGATTTATAGCCTGTGCTGATCCATCTACCGTTGCTGGTGCTTCACTGGCAACAGGTGCTGAAGGTCCCCCCGGAACTACCAAAACTTGTCCAGGTACAATGACATCCGTAATGCTCAACCCATTAGTTGCTGCCAAGGTATAGGCGTCTACTCCATAAGATTGGGCTACTGAAAAAAATGATTCTTCATTTTGAAGCGTATGGTAGCTATCCGCCTTGACCGAATCGGTTGCCAAGGCTCCTCCAGCTAATAATAGTGTCACTAAGGTTATTTTTCCTAAAACATTCTTCATCTTTTTCTCCCTTTTTATCGTTATCCCTATCCTACCAAATAAATGCTATGAAAAAAATAACAAATGGATTAAAAAAGAATGAATTTTGTTACAAAAACGTATCAAATTAAAGATCGTATGTCACATCTAGGTCAAACCCCTAGTCTGCTTCCGTTAAAGAGAGCAAGATTGTCTCAAGTTCACTTGCCACCTTGCTGGTCATCTGGACTACTCCATCTTGTACCGTTTGCAATTCAAGAATCGTTGCCTGCTGATTTTCCTTCATGACAAACAAATAAGTATGTTTCTCCTGGGCCTGCTCATCAGCCTGATTGGAAAAAATGGCCACGATTTTCCAGCCTTTTTCTTCTGCCGTCTGTGAGTAGAGGAGTTCCTGAGCCCGTCCATCTACTGTGATTTTCAAAAGAGGTGCCTGAGAAGACTGTTGAGTGATGGGTTGCGGAATTTGAATTCCCTGCCATTCCAGTGGTTTGCTGAAAAAATACTCCTGATAATGGCCTTGATGGCTTGGTCTATACGCCATCATTCGTTGCCGTAATTGCTCTGCCATTCCTAGCGTCCAAGGTATTTGAGGTAAGTTTTCCTCATGATGATGGTGGACAGGTCCAACTGAAAGGCTCTCCGTTTCGTCGTGGCTGTCTTCTTCATGATGGTCTGTGTCACGATGTTCCAACATATATTCTGCATGAGATTGGGGCCTCGAAATGCAAGCTGCTAGTAGCATACTGCTCATCATTCCTATTAGCAATAACAGTATATATGGCTTCTGTCGTTTATCGTTTTGGTGTTTTATCATTTTCCTTATTCCGTCTCTGTGTATACTACTTCGTTGTAGGCTAAATACTCCTTCTCACTAAAAATGGAAATGCCATAAGCGGTCTCCGTTTCGGTTACAGGAATTGTTCGATAGCTTAGACCTACTCCATCTACATAAAATGGACGGTGAGGATTGCTTGCTAAAATGTCCTCTTTGTATGTGTAATAATCCGTTGTCTGTAAGGCTATATCCAAAGCTTCCTGTGAATATGCAAGAATCCCAAAGTAGGTATAGATAAGATCATCATGTTCAGCTAAGGTGTTTTGCCCAACAAAATATTGGGTTCCTGTTACGTCATCTAAAAAATAGTCTGTTTTTAGATAGTTCCCATCTGCTGTCTCTTTTTCCACTGTATCTTGTGGATGACCATATTGATTTTCTAAATAATCATAGAACGCAGCATAGGTCTTTTGTTTCTTTCGATTAAAGCGTTCCTTCGGGAGAGCAACTTCTGAAGGTTTGCATTCCTTTTGAAGTGACAGCGACTCCACTTGCTGTGAAGGAGACGAGGACTTCGGTTGTGGAGAGGACATACTACAACCTGCCAGCCCTACGAATAGGGAGACTACTACCATCAATTTCTTCATCTGTCATTCCTTGTCTTATACAGAAATGGGGCATCTTGTGCCCCGTTTCTTTTTTCTTATTATTCTGTCAGTGCTTTTAATCCTACACCCGTTGTTTTTTTTGTCTCAGTTTCTGGTGAATCCGTTGGACTTGCAACTTTTTCATTGAAGCCCATGGCATCTCCAATGCGGATAGCGACATCTGTATCATCAAACTCCCCATCGAACATATAGGCTCCTGAACCCATTGCATAGACAGGAACCTTATCTCCCGAGTGGTCTGTCGTTGTCCAAGCCAAGCCTGCTTTTTTATCAACAATGCGTGTCGCTGTAATAGAAACTGGAATGTATCCACCGTAGTTTACATTTTGGTTGTCATATTCCTTTTTAGTTTCCTCAAACGCTGCTTTCAGCATGTCATATTCTTCTTTGGAACACAGCATCCAATTCTTAGCCTGTTTTGAATCTTTAGCTGCTTTACAGTCAATTTTGACACTTGTAGCAGTCTCTGCTGTTGCACTAGCCCCCATTGGATTGATTAGTTGTACAAGCAGCGAGCAGCAGCGATGTGGAAGCCAACACAATCCCAAAGTGTTTCATCAATTTTGCATTGAAAGTCATGAATCTATCTCCTTTTCCTTTCTTTCAATGTTAAGTGTACCGTAAAGAGCTCAAATCACCTGTTATTTCTTGTAAATCTTTTGTAAATCTTTTGTAAATCATTGCAGCAAAAAACGAGGTGATTTCTCATCTCGTTTCTCTTTGTTCAGTTGCAGGCGATTATTATAAATACTTTTTGATAACATCCCGTAGTTCCCGTCGTTTTGCAATCCACAAGGGACGGTCATCATACAGATAGGTCCGATTGGTTAAAAAGATGGCTGCCTTTTGCGCTTTGCGATTGACCATGATAAAGGGACCCGTATAACCTGTGTGATCCAGCCAATCGTCATCATCAAGATTCCAAACAATGGAACGAGGCTTAGAGGGGCTGATGTTAATCGTTAGGTTTTCTGCAAATGTATCTGTAAGATAATGATGTAAAAATGTTTCTAAATCAAGTAAATCTGAAAAGAGGCCAGCAGATCCTGTATGGATACCTAAAACCTTTGCTTTTGGGTCATGAACCATTCCAGCTGGAACTCCTTTGACGGTCGCCACAGCTCCTTCAACTGGTCCAAAACTCGTCCGATTCATTTGCCAAGGTTCAAAAATTTCTTTCTGAACAATAACATCTAGCGATTGCCCATACAAATCCTCTAATAGAAAGCCTAGCAAGATGAGGTTGATATCCGTATAGCGAAAAGCCTTATCATCTGTCACTTTGATGTGATGGATCGCTTCCTTTAGCCCAGCAAAGTCTAGCTCATCCCGATTGGGAATATAGGGATCAATGCCCGAAGTGTGAGTAACCAACTGACGAATGGTAACAGTCTGATCTTGAAAGGCAGGATAATAGCTTGCTAAGGTCGCATCCAGTTGCAACTCTCTTCTTTGTAGAAGAAAAATGAGTACTGTGCCCACACCCACTACTTTCGACACAGAGGCCAGATCATACAGCAGACCGGCTTGAGTTGGTTCATTTTCTGTTATCTGACCGATATAGTATTCTTTCCACTGGCCGTTCGAATACAGGGCCAGACTGGCCCCTAGATACAGATTTTCCTCTATCTGGCTGTGGATTTTATCAAGAATTGCCTGACTCATTTTTCAAACCACACTTCAATATGACTTGGATCTGTCGTCTGTAAGAAGGTTTCTTTCTTATCAATAAAATAATTGACTGTCAATTGTTCTTTCAACGGTGTCCAATCCACATCAGCAGGAACTGTAATCCGTATACTTTCCAAATCCCATGTTTCTCCTGCTTCACACAACAAATCCGCACCAGCCGCTTCCCGGAACTGCAAAACGGTTTGATTTGGCAAGACTCCATCATAAAATGATTGACTAGCGGCTACATCTGGCGTATGAATCTCAATTTCAGATACCACGAAGTTCGTCAATCCAACAAAGTTCGCATCACCAGTAAAGTTAATAGTAGACTCCACCTCTTGCAAGTCTGCAATGGTTTCCTCCGCATGCAAGAAGAAACGGTCTCCTTCTGGCGACACACTCTCAAATGCAAAGCCGTTCACTCCTTTGTATAGTTTCTCAAAAGAAGCTCCTCTGGCCAACAAGTACTCAATCTCTGCAGGATTTTCTACCTTTAAGACAGTTTGACGATGTTTTTTTACGCCTTGAACCGCACGCGTCCGCATACTTGGAGACTCTACTAACACTATCTGAGCTATTTTAGAACCTGTATGCCCTGCCAATTCGACAAAGGCACCTTCTTCTAGTACTGTTTTTAGTCCTAAATTCTCTACAAAGAAGGCTAGGTTTACACGACGGTTGTTGATTCGAAATACTGGTACAATTAATTGTTCTTTCACTATCTTATTACGCTCCTAAAATCAATTCCCTTCTATTGTAATGAAAAATAAGAGATTTTACAATCATTTATACTATTCTTCACAAAAGAAAAAAGAGCAATTGCTCTTTTTTGTGGATTATGCATAAAGGAATTTGTAAAGTGCTACAGCCGCAATACCAGCCAAGATTGGTGCTACTACTGGAACCCAAGCATACCACCATTTTGAATCTGACTTCGCTTGACCAAGAACAGAAGCTGGCAAGAGGAAGTGAAGGATACGAGGACCTAAGTCACGAGCTGGGTTAAGAGCTGGACCAGTAGGACCACCCACACAGGCTACAAGTGCCATTACAAGGAATCCAAGAGCCAAGTGAGCCACGTTCAAACCAGGGTTTAAGAAGTTGCTGATTTGGTGGTGTACAGCTGCGTCAGAAAGGTTTGCACCTTGGCTTTCGATAAATTTAAGGATTTCAGCACCGAAGTAGTTTTTTGTCAGTGACATTGCTCCAAAGAAGAGGAGGAAAGAACCCACGAACTCATTAAGGAAACCATTTAACATAGACGCTTTACGACTTTCAACTGTACCGTCATCAAGAGCAGAGATAGTTGAGAACGAACCTAAGATATGATTTGAGTTTTCAGTTTTCAAAAAGTATGGTTGATAAACTGTTACTACTAGCGCTTGACCAAACATGGCTCCTAATACCTGTGCTACAATATAGCCTGGTACTAAAGCCCAGTCAAAGTAACCTGAAACCGCAAGTCCCAACGTAAAGGCTGGATTGATGTGATTTCCTGAAACATTCCCAAACATAAGTGCTGGCATCATAACTGCCAAGCCATAACCGATGGCAATGAGAATCCAACCTGAGTTGTTTCCCTTTGTTCCCTTTAAGTCTACATTAGCAACCGTACCATTTCCGATAAGGACAAGTGTGGCAGTCGCAATGAATTCAGTGATATATTTGATGTGAATAGCTACATCCATTTTTTGTCTTTCCTCCAAATATTTTTTAGACAAACCCTATTTTATCAGCTATAATAGGTAATGTAAAGACTATTTTAACATTTAGGAGAATGTATGCGTTTTAATCAATTTTCATATATCCAAACCGAACCATCTGTGCAGGTCGAAGAATTAACTGCCCTTGGATTTGACCTATCAACTGAGTTATCCGACAAGGAAAATCTCTATCGCTTCTTGAAGAAGGTCTTTGTCTTATCCAATGACCTAGACGCGTCTTTGGCCAACTGGATTGCGGATTGGGAGACAGACTTACTAAGCTTTTTCCAGTCAGATCAAGCACTGACTGATACTGTTTTCTATCAAGTGAGTTTTCAGCTTCTTAGTTTTATTCCCAATTTTGACTATACGGATGTTGAAGCCTTTCGCTCTGAAACAAATTTCCCTATTGTTTATGGAGAAATCATTGAAAATCTCTATCAGCTGCTCAATACGCGCACAAAATCTGGCAATACCTTGATTGACCAACTGGTCAGTGACGACCTGATTCCTGAGGACAATGAATATCATTTCTTTAACGGAAAGTCACTTGCTACTTTTTCTACAAAAAAATTAGTACGTGAAGTTGTCTACGTTGAAACACCAGTCGATACGACCCAGTCCGGACAAACAGACTTGGTGAAAGTATCTATTTTACGCCCACATTTTGCAGGGAAAATTCCTGCTGTGATCACCAACAGTCCTTATCACCAAGGAACCAATGACAAGGCTAGTGACGCTGCTCTGCATAAAATGGAAGGTGAATTAGCTGAAAAAACTGCAAGCACTATCCATGTCGAAGAACCAAGTATCACAACACTCGCTGGAGATACACGCGATGTGCCAGTTTCAGAAGCGACTGAAAAATTGGGACATATCAGCTCCTATTCCCTCAATGACTACTTCCTTGCTCGTGGCTTTGCTAGCATCCATGTGTCTGGTGTTGGAACGCTCGGCTCTACAGGCTATATGACCTCTGGAGATTACCAACAAGTAGAAGGCTTCAAGGCTGTCATTGATTGGCTCAACGGTCGCGCACGCGCCTACACATCTCACCGCCGCACCCATCAAGTCAAAGCCGATTGGGCTAATGGGAAAGTGGCTACAACTGGCTTATCTTACCTTGGTACTATGTCCAACGCCCTTGCTACAACTGGAGTTGAAGGTCTTGAAGTCGTTATTGCTGAAGCAGGTATTTCTTCTTGGTATAACTACTATCGTGAAAATGGTCTTGTAACCAGTCCTGGCGGTTATCCTGGAGAAGATTTGGACAGCTTGACTGCTCTCACTTATTCCCGTAGCCTGCAAGCTGGAGATTACCTCAAAAGTAGGTCTGATTACGAGGCAGGTATCACCAAAGAGAAAGTGGAACTCGACCGTACAACTGGTGACTACAACCAATACTGGCACGACCGGAACTATCTCCTAAATGCGGAAAAAGTGCGCTGTGAGGTTGTCTTCACTCACGGTTCACAAGACTGGAATGTCAAACCTATACACGTTTGGAACATGTTCCATGCATTACCAAGTCACATCCAAAAACACCTCTTCTTCCACAATGGTGCCCATATCTATATGAACAACTGGCAATCTATTGATTTTCGCGAATCAATGAACGCCCTGCTCAGTCAGAAGCTGCTTGGCTATGACAATGATTATCAACTCCCAACCATTATCTGGCAGGATAACACAGCAGAACAAACTTGGAAACCTTTGGATGATTTTGGAGGTCATGACATTCAACAATTTGTTTTGGGGCATGAAGAGCAGGTTATCCGCAACCAGTATAATGATGAAACATTTGCCCGCTATGGCAAGGCCTATCCAAGTTTCCACCAAGATTTGTTTGCAGGAAAAGCCCATCAGATTATCATTGACATTCCTCTAGAAAAAGATTATCAGCTCAAAGGTCGTGCCAAACTGCACCTCACTGTTAAATCAAGTGTTTCAAAAGGACTTTTATCCGCACAAGTGTTAGAAGTTGGTGAGTTGAAGCGCCATAGCCCACTTCCAACTGTTCAAGAACGGCTTAGCCTTGATAACGGCCGTTACCACGCCCAAGAACACCTGATGGAACTTCCTTATGCTACTACACCACAACGCGTCGTAACAAAAGGATTTCTCAATCTACAAAACCGCTCCGACCTACTGACAGTAGAGAACATCCCAGCCAATGAATGGCTCACGTTTGACTGGGAACTCCAACCAACCATCTACAAATTTGAAAAAGGAAATACGCTTCGCGTCATTCTCTATACAACAGACTTCGAAGTTACCATTCGCGATAATAGTGACTGGACAATTACAGTTGACTTGGAGCAATCCTCTATCCAACTACCAGGGGAGTCAGTAGAATAGAGGCTGGGATAAAAGTCCTGGCCTCTTCTCAATTTATTTTTGAATTGTCAAGCGAGACACAGTGGTTGGGAGCTTGGACAGCCTGGAGTTAGACTGTCAGCTTGTCTCTAGAAATTGAAAAGAGACAATACTGGCTTTGCTAATTTTCGTGTTCCTCCTGCACAGTTTATTAAGTGCTTGAAAACCAATGACCCACTGCTGAGTGCTTCAAGGTATATGAGCCTTGAAGGTGAGAAATCGCGAGTTGCAAAACAACTCTAGTCCCTAATACGCCAATCTCATCAGCTATTACAGCCCTAACGAATTTGACAAACATGTTTCCCAAATTTCCAAGCTCAAAGACTCCCCAAACCTTTTGAGTTGTAGTGTACTGAGTTAAAAAGATCTGGGAGACCGTTCTAGGGCGAACACTAAAAAATACGAGAGTGGAGAGAAATCGAATTCTTACGAATGACCGATTTCTCTCCACTCTCTATTATCTAACATCTAAGAACCCCAAACGCGGTTGTACCTTGAGCACTTTACATACAGCATATAAATCTTCATCACTTAGTCCGGTATATCGCTTTATGTCCTTTGTTTGTAAATGTATTTTAGCAGCTTTATCAACAGTTTCAATCAGTCCAAAACAATCTTGAAAATCCTTTCCAGTTGCTAAAATACCATGAAAAGCCCAAACTACAATCCGACATTCATTTAATTTTTCAATTGAATGGCGAGCAATTTCTAAAGTACCAGGTAATTCCCAAGGTAATACTCCCACACCATCAGGAAAAACAACTATACTCTCCGTCAAGACCCTCCACAAAGGTAATGTATACGATTTATCATCATGCTCAGAAATCAACGAAAAAGCTGTTGCATTCGGTGCATGGTTGTGGACTACTACTCTATGTGCTGAATCTATTTTTAATCTTTGAGAATGAGCCAAAAGATGCATATAAAATTCACTCGTTGGGCGTTTGCCTCCTTCAAATCCCCAAACAACATCATATCCCGTTTTCGTTACGAAAATAACTCCCGTATCCCTAGGAACATGATATTTCAAGGTCCTAAAATGACTACCAGAAGAAGTTATCAAAATGTATTTACCAATCATATTGCTGGGAATGTTTTCCACAACTACATTTTTAACACATACCTCTAGATCTAAATATTCTAAATCACTAGCTGTCAAAATACAACTCACATTTCCTCCATTGTATTCATCCCAGCCTCTTTGCCACATGTCATATGTTAAGTCACATAACTCCGTCATAATCGGAGAATGCTCAAAACTGTTTTTCATTTCTATTCCCTCCCAAAAGAGAGGATAGATTCCCTATCCTCCCC
Source organism: Streptococcus ovis DSM 16829 (assembly GCF_000380125.1). Lineage (GTDB taxonomy): Bacteria > Bacillota > Bacilli > Lactobacillales > Streptococcaceae > Streptococcus > Streptococcus ovis. The sequence goes on along the minus strand of NZ_KB904584.1, from coordinate 105,879 downwards.
CATTTACTTTATTCAAAACCTTCGTCCTTTTTCTCTTGGTTCCAAATAGGACGATGATGGATTAAATCATCAATATCACCAATTTTTTGACCTTTAGAATAATAGCCATCTAGAATTCCTAATTTTTGGAAGACGGTTTGTTTATAGGCAATTTCTGCATTCCATTCAACCGTGTCAATGATTTGTAACGCTTTATTTAATGCTTCTTCACCATCAGCACCCGGAGTTAGTACTAGAATTCCATGACTATCCAACAGATATTCTTTAGGCAATTTGTTACCAGATGAAAGCAATTCTTGACGGACAATTTCCGCTAATTCGGGTGTTGTATTGGGTGCAAAATCGAGAACTTTAATGTACTCCACTTTTTGAGTCGCCTCTGATAAATTTGGCATGTCTAAATGACTGGTCGCCCAAAACATTGCGTTAGGTGCATGAGCATGGAAGACACACTTGATATCAGGATTTGTCTCATAACAAGCAAAATGCATATTGATTTCACGAGTTGGCTTGCCCTCGCCAGCTACTACCTCTTTTGATGCAAGATCAATAACTAGAACTTGTGCGGCACTGACTTTACCATGATATGCTTCTGACATCATAGATGGAGTCATTATAATAAATTCTTTACCGTTTTTATCCGTTGTTTTAAAAGAGAAATTGCCTCCAGCTGTATTCGTGTTTTTTCTATAGAATGTCAACTCGATAGCTTCTGCCATCGCCCGTCGTTCTTGTTCAAATAAAATTTTACCACTTGTCATTTATCGTCCCCTTTTTTCTTTCCCTCACGTAAGGCAGTGTATATTTTTTCTGCTGTCTTTTTCTTTTCTCTTTGTCGGTCATCATACTCTTTAAATAAATCTTGATAGCCTTTTTGATATACAATAAAACTAAAGATAATGGCTAATAAATTATAGACGAAATTACCTGTATTAAGTCCTAACAAGAATAACATCAATGCAAGAAACAGTAGAGCTAACCATAGAGTTTTATTAGTTTTCATAACGTTTTGACGGTACTTCTTGATGAATCATTGTCTTATACAACCATACAAACAACAACAAGAATAGTACAGCCCCTCCGATTGCTAAGAAATTACCATTAAATGTTTCAGCAAACAAGATACGTAATTCGGGTGCTTCTAAAGTGGACCAAGTAATTAATTTACCTGCTTTTACTTCAACAGCTCCTGTTGTGCGTGCTAAATCTGTTAGAATTGGCGCAAAATAAGTAGCACTATATAGATATAATGGAAGATAGATTAAGCCCAAAATCATCATACGAGCGAGGTTCCCACCTGTTAGAAGCAAACCACCAACTGCAATAGAGTAATTAAGAACACCAGCGATAGGAAGCACTGTATTTCCTGGCAAAATCAAAGAATAACCAATAAAGAAGGGCACCATCAAGATTAAAGTCACCCATACCTCAGAACGACCAGCAAGAAGTGGCCAGTCCATACCGATGTAAACTTCGCGATCGTTGAAACGTTTTTTCATAAATTCACTCATGGAATCTGCCAATGGTGAAAGTGCCTGCATAAATAATTTACTTACCATTGGAAATAGTGCCATTGCTGTGGCTACTTGAATACCTAAATTTAGAGATTTAGAAACAGAATAGGCACCAGCAAAACCTAATAGAACACCAATGATAAATCCCATTACGGAATTTTCTGAAAAAATTCCTAATTTTTTACGCAAAGCATTTGTATCTGCTTTTTTGTTCAAGAACGGAATCTTATCCATCAGTTTATTGACCGGTAACATGAATACTGCAGAAAGGTTCATACAGTGAGTGACCGTTACCAATGGAATACCCGTTAAATCTTCAATATGTTTTTGGAACATATCTCCAAGTTTCAACTCCAAAACTACTTGAAGAGCTGCCACTAAGAACCCTGCCCACAGATGACCACTTACATAATAGACAAGGTAACCAGTCAGGGCTTTCCCCCAAACATTCCACATGTCAACATTCAAAGTCTTTGTCCAATTAAAACTTAGCATGACAATATTAATTGCAATTTGTACCGCAAAGAATGTAAAAGCATATCCCCAAGACCACACTATACTTGCTGCTCCAGTCCAACCTAAATCTAGAGCTGGAAGTGAAATACCTGTATTTAAAGCTAGAGCTTCAGAGGCTGGTGATACTGCATTTGACATAAACCCAATAATCATTCCCATACCTGTAAAAGCAACACCCAAGGTAATGGCAGAAATAAATGCCTTTTTAAGATTCATTCCAACTAATAGGCCTAAAACCAAAATAATCAGTGGTACAAAAATTGCAGATCCTAAATCTAAAATCCACTGAATGACATTTTGAAAGATTTCCATAATCTTATCTCCTTTATACATCTGATGTTAAAATAAAACAGTTGTTTATTGATTTGTCGACGCTACAATTTGCTCATAAACGTCATCTGCGCCCATTCCAGTTAGGAAAGGGACACCTGGAAAGACAGCAACACCTAGACGCTCAGCCTCATCCAACACTTCTTGCTCAGGCATTGCAATATACACATAGATACTCGCTTGAGGTAATTCATTTAAAATAGATTTGTAATCTACCGCTTCTACTGGATAATCAATGCGATCATCTTCAAAACGAGATTTTATTTTTTCAGCGATTGTTGTACTAGTCGCTACTCCACTGCCACATGCTACAATTAACTTTTTAGCCATCAGCTTATTCTCCTTTATAAAATTAGTTATAAATATTTTTTTAACAATTGGTACATATCCGCTTTACTAGTCGTACGAATAAACTCCTTGACAACACTTTCTTGGGAAAAAATTTCCATCATTTTTGCCAAAAGGCCCACTTGACTTTTGGGATCTTTAATCCCTAAAAACAAGAAATTCTTGCAAGGTGTTTCTGAATTGTCACCCATCTGCAACATCATGATTGGTTGATTATTTCGTACTACAAATATAAAAGGTTCTTCTATTACATCTGGATCCGTATGGGGGAGTGCAATATTTAAAAACTTCGTTTTTAGTCCTGTCGGAAAACGACGTTCCCTTTCTAAGAGCGATGATACATAATGGTCAGTCACATACTCTTGATTCTTTAACTCCTTTCCAATAATTTGAAACAATTCTTCGTGATTAGAAGCCTGACAATCTAACCAAATTAGATTAGATTGCAACATATTTTGATACATGTACAATCCCCTTTCACATTTTTTGTTATTTATTGTTAACATTTTGTTAACTTTTTGTTATAATGTGATTATAAATGTTTTTTTAGACTTTGTCAACGTTTTCAATGATATTTTTTTGTTATTTATTGTTATTTTTTGTTATAGATGTTATTTTTATTTGTTTTTCTATAATATGGTATGATAGTATCAATAAGAAAAGCATCTGGTTTGAAAGGTCACTTAAATTATGAAAGCAAATAGAAAAAAAGAAATCCTTGAAATTGTAGATAAATTGGAAATTGTATCCTATAAAGAATTAGCAAAAATGCTTAATGTCTCTACTATGACAATTCGTCGTGATGTCGATAATTTAGCAAACGACAATCTTCTACTCAAAGAACACGGCGGTGTCCGAAAAATTGCATTGAAAGTAAAGACAACAAATGAGAAGATGGAGCTATTTCCTGAAGAGAAAAATTATATTGCACAACGTGCAGTAGAGCTAATTCAACCTCACAGTGTTATCTATCTGGGGGCAGGGACAACTATTCTAGCACTTGCAAAACATTTAAAAAATGATCACAAACATATCATTACTAACAGTTTGTTTACTTTTTGTTGGCTCATTGAACACCATTTCGAAAATGTCCTTTTGACTGGCGGAGAATTTATCGCTAAGACAGAAGAATTTCACGGGATACATGCCGAGCGATTGGTACAAGATTTTTCTATTGATTATGCCTTCATTGCTACAAATGGGATTATCGATGAAAACCTAACTACCTTTTCTCCATTCTGCGGACGCCTCCAATTAAAAATTATGGAACAAGCTAGAGAAATTTATCTATTGGCTGATCATTCTAAGTTTGGTATCAGTGATTCTTATATATTTGGTAAAATTCACCAACTAGATGGCATTATCTCTGACGATGGTCTTCCCAATGATATTAAAGAACATTATCAACAGTATACAAAAGTAATAAATTAGACTTTATTTTATGGAAGGAACCTTATCATGGTATTGATTATTACACTTAATCCATCGATTGACTTGTTATATTTTGAGAAAAACTTCTCATTAGGAGTCCACAATCGTTTTCAAAACTCTATCATCATGGCTGCTGGAAAAGGAATTAATTGTGCTCGTGCCTTATCTTATCTAGGAACAAAGGCTACTGCACTTTCTTTAGTAGGAGGACTTTCAGGAGAATTTTTTAAAAAACACTTGGAGCAAGAGTCGTTTTACCCTCGTTATATTCCAATAGACGCCGAAACACGACATTCTATCACAATTATGCACAATGATAATATTCACACCGAAATTGTTGAAACTGGGCCAAAAGTAGATGCCCCTTTAAAACAGGAAATATTTGATACAATTTTAAAAACAATTATTGAACAAAATATTCATATCGTTTCAATAAATGGTTCTGTACATACAGACGATTCCAACTTCTATAATGATCTTATTCAATTTTTACGTAGCAACATCTCTAAACCCATAAAAATCTTAGCAGATTTTTCACGCGCCTCTTTGGATCAAATTTTCAATCATGCAACTGAACAACCAGATTTTATAAAACCTAATTTAAACGAATTTTCTGAACTGATTGGACAAAATTTGACAAGCAAAGAACAGGTGATAGATTATTTACGTAAACATCCATCTCCAATTCCCTATACATTTGTATCCTGTGGAGAACAAGGGGCAATCGCTCAATTTAATAATCAATTGTATAATGTAACAGCTCCTACGATTGATTTAGTAAACCCAACTGGGTCTGGAGATTCCACTGTAGCCGGCGCTATCTATGCCTTTCAACATAATATGGCCGATGAAGATATTATCCGTTATGCTACTGCAAGTGGCACAGCAAACGCTATGGAAAACGGTGTTGGAGTAGCACGTAGAGAAATCGTTGATAAGCTATTATCTCAAGTGATGATTGAAAAAATTTAATAAAAATAAACAAGCTTGATAAATCTATCAAGCTTGTTTATTTTTATTAAATTTAAATTACCATAACTACAATGGATAAATGGTAACCCCTTGAACCACACGGTTTACGGTTCCTGTTGGTGACGGTGTGTCTGGTAAGTTTTTGCATTTCAGGGCTGTCATGATGGCAAATGTTTGACCAAAAAGGATATATGGGAAGGTCAAGAAAACATCTGGTAAATCTTGCCCACCATCTGCCAATACAAAGGTCGGTGCTTCTGTACTATCAATCGGCGTAGCAGAAAGAGCTACAATTCGACGAGCAATGCCATCTGTCTGTACTTCATTGAGCAAGTCAACATCATACTGCTTAGTATACGCATCATTTGACGTCAATTCGATGACAATCGTTTGTTCATTGATCAGTGATTTTGGTCCATGACGGAATCCAACTGGAGATTCATACATGGTCGCAATCTGACCAGCTGTCAATTCTAAAATCTTCAACTGTGCTTCGTGAGCGACTCCGTAGAAACCGCCTGCTCCAAGGTAAATGACCCGTTCAAAATCAAGGTTTACTAACTCTTGCACATAGTCTTCTCGGTCCAATACATCTTGTCCAAGGCGAATGATAGTATCCACATAACGCGCCTTGTCTTCTTCAGCAATTGTTGAGAACACCAAGAGAGCTGTCAATGACATACATGAATAGCTTCCTGTCATCGCAAAGCCTTTGTCATTTGAACCCGCAGGTTGCAAAAGCAAGAGATTGGTATCATCACCCTCTGCTGCCAGAGCTAATTTCCCATCTGCTGCACACGTAATGGTCACTTGATACAAATCAGTGACCAATTTTTTCGCATTTTCAACAGCAGCCAAACTTTCAGGGGAGTTCCCACTACGAGCAAAAGATACTAAGATCGTAGGTACATCTGCCTGTAAGTAATCATGCGGTCTTGTCACCAACTCGATAGAGCCGACTGTTGAAAAACGAACCTTCTTCAAATCATTGACTTGGTTCAAATGATTGGCAATACTTTGTCCAACAAAATCTGATGTTCCTGCACCTGTAAAAATAACATGAACAGCAGGATGTTTGGCAAAAATATTCGCCAAAAACTGCTGAATGGCATCATACTTTTCTCTGTATAAGTCATAGGCTTCCCGCCAAAGACTAGGCTGTTGGTAAATCTCTGGTACGGTGATACTAGCTCCCAACTGCTCTAATTCTTCTTTTGGTAAATGAAACATAGAATCCTCCTTTTGATGTGGTTATAACCAGTTTCTTTTATTATACTCCTTTAAAACGCTTTCGTCAACACAAATCATGGATTCTTTTTTAAAATAAAGAACACCTTATCTGATGATAAAGTGTTCAATTTCTTAGGAGTGTTTGGCCAATAGATGCCAAATATAGCCTATCACAAAACCAATAGCAGCCAGTGGTACCCAGCCCATTGAAAATTCCCCTAATGGTAAAAATTCTGTAAAAAACTGCACAATTGGGGTTGGTAATACAAACCAGCCTGTCATCTTAGAAAAAGTAAATAAAGCATCGTATAATCCCGCAAGACCAGCAAAAATTACTGTCATTTGATAGACACGTACATCATTACCAAATATATGACGACCTAATGAAAGGAAAATAATCACCACTGTCAATGGGTAAAGGAGGTACAAGACTGGTATCGACCATTTGATAATCTCAGATAAACCAATAAAATATAGACTAAGCGCAATAAGTGTGAACACAGTCGCCCAGGCCACATGAGAAATTTGCGGTAAGAGTTTATTAAAATACTCAGCACAAGCACTAATCAAACCCGTTGATGTTGTCAAACATGCCAAGAATACAATCACAGCAAGAACTGACCGACCAATTCCTCCTAGATAGAAAAGGGAAGCTTGGCTCAGAACGTGCCCGCCATCAATTGGTTGCTGATGAAGAATAAACTGAGCTCCATCAAATTCAAACAGATTTTGTGACGTCGCTCCAATACGAGCTACAAAAATATAAATCACTGCCAACAAGAATACTGCAATCACCCCAGATAGAATCGTCACCTTAGCAATGTCACGATTGTCCTTGACACCGAACATCTTGACCGAATTGATGACAACAATAGAAAAGGCTAGGGAAGCCAAGGCATCCATGGTACCGTATCCTTGAATCAGCCCTGCTACTAAGGGGAAATCAGCAAATGATTCGCTTATAGTAGGACTGGCATTATATGGCATCCCAACATTTCCTGCTGGATGCAAGAAAGACATAACTACAAGAATGGCCAATACAAAAAGAAGGGCGGGTGTGATGTATTTCCCGATGCGCTCCACCATCTTACTTGGTTTAATCGCTAACCAGTAAGAAAGACCAAAAAAGACGACAGCGTAAGCTATTTTCACCCAGAGGGACGAACCAAAAATCGGCTCAATCCCGATAGAATAGGAAGTCGCACCTGTACGTGGAATCGCAAAGAAAGGCCCGATGGACAGGTAAAGGGCGACAGAAAAGAGCAGGGCAAAACGCTTGGAAATAGGCCGCGCAAGACTTTCAGCGTCCTCTATACCCGTATATGCAATCGCTACAACTCCTAATAATGGCAGCGTCACAGCAGTCAAACAAAAACCAATAATGGCTAGCCAAAACTGGCTCCCAGAGTAAATCCCTAAAAATGCTGGGTAAATCAAGTTCCCTGCTCCAAAAAAGAGGGCAAAGAGCATGAGTCCGATTGCGCCATAGCGCACAAGAGCTGATTGTTTCATCATATATCTCACATTTTCCTTCTCAACAAATAAGAATAATAGATACAGTGTATCAAATCTACACATGATTTGCAATGTAAGAAGTCTTCTATTTTAGGATACAGTGACTTTACTTGTAAGATAAACAAAAGCCGCCCCTTAGGACAGCTTTTATTTGCAGATTTATACTTCTTCTTCCAAATTTGGTTCAGATAAGACTTTTTCATCATCTTCTTTATCACTGCTATCTGCGTGACTCGATTGTTTTGCAAGTATTTTCGCTGTTAACGCTGCTAAATCCTTTTGAATAGCTTCTATCGTATCCGTCCCTCTTGCTGTTAATTCGCTATAGCGGTCAAAGAGCGCATCCGATTCCTCTTCCAAAGCTGTTCTATCTGGTCCCTCCGGAAGCTCCTCAACAAGCGCAGCCACTTTCCACAATTCTTCATAGAGGGCTTTGCCAGCTGGACTATCTTTGATATCCACTTCATCGTCAGGCTCTACATCATGAGGGAAATCTTGTCCCCCTTTCTTTCCGCGTCCATGGTCACTATCATCTCCCCATCCTTCTTCTTTTGGACGTTCTTCTGGATGGGTAACATAATATTTCACCGTCGCAAATAATTGTTTCAAAGTATAGCCATTCGGTGCATTGTACAAACCAGTATCGAACAACTCCATCCGGATATTATGATAGTGATCCCAGTGCGGTATCACAAAGATATGTCCGTCTTTGATTTCCACTGTCTGTACTAAGTTATACGGAATGGCTTCCAGCGGTACAATTTTTTCTGCTGCCACTTCTGCATAAATCTCACTTGCCGTTTTTCGAACTTGTCCATCACCATCTGGTGTTGGATTTTCCAGTTCATTATCAATAGCACGCGCGATTTGTTGATATTCTTTTTGAATTTCAAAGACCGGCTCTAGGCTTTTTCCATTTTTGACAGCAGCTAAGCGTGCTTGCAAGACACGTACTTTTTTGTCAAATGATAGGCGAATGGATTCGTTTGGGATGTCCTTATTTTTTTCAAGTAAAGCTTGTAAGGCCTGCTCCATCTCTGTGGCTGTAAACAGCTTTCCTAAGTTTTTTTTCTGTTGTTCAATCCACTGGGTTACTTCATCCAATTCATATTGTTCCAACTCATTGAAGGGAACAAAATGCAGGTGATCCGTGTGTCGAGTGGTCAATCCATCTGAATCCACAGAATAAATGGAAGCCGTTGTAAAAGTATATCCGTCACTTGTTGTATACCGTTTTCCATCCAAGCCTTTTTTCACAGCTGGGAACGTCTTCCCTTGGAAATGTAAGAGAATTTGCTTTGGTTTTTGTGGGCTAGTAGGCGGCGCTACTTTAGGAGTTGGCTGCGTCGTAGCAGGTGGCGTTACCTTCGGTGCTTGAGTTTGTTTTCCACCCTTTCGAGGACGCGCACCAATTGGAATCATGCGCGCAATCTTTGCCTCTAATGGCGACATGCGATTATAAGGAATGACATGATAATGATTGCCATGTGGAACCACAACGCCTTGCGGAACGCGCCGAACGATTTGGACAGGATCAAATACCAAACCATCTGACTCTACATGTCGTTGGTTTAATGGTAACTGGTACAATTGTTGGAGTAAAATTTCCCACTCTTCTAATGGCGCATCTGCAGGTTTTGAAGGAGTGCCACCTGTTTTTGGAGTGGGTGCCACATGGCTTTTTGGTGCTGGAGACACGTGGCTATGTGGGGAATGAGGAGTTGCCACGCTTCTTGGAGACTTCGGACGAGGGACTGCGACCTGACCAGAATATGGCCGAGTATGTCCAGTAGCCACCTGTCCTTTTTTCTGATTCCAATAAGCTTGCGCTGCTGCCAGCTCATCTGGCGACAAATCTTTTTTAGGAATATAATGGAAATGGTCCCCGTGTGGCACTAAGAAAGCATCTCCAAAATCATCTATGACATCTGTCGGACTAAAAATATAACCATCATCTGTCGTATAGCGGCCTTGAGACTTGGCTTGGGCTAGTTGCTGAACCGTCGCCCCTTGATGAATGGAAGAGTCATGTTGGCTATACTTATTTCGCTGATCATCAATATCTGCTTTACTCCGAACATTTGATCGCTGACTATTGGATTTTAAATAAAGGTAATACTGTCCCTTAACCTTAATAATATAGCCATCCTTCACCTCGTTGATGATGTCTGATTCGTTCAAGACGTAGGATGGATCCTTCATCACTAACTCTTCACTAATAATCGCATCATAGGGAACCTTGCCGTTAAAAAAGTGATAATGGTCTCCGTGGGAGGTCACATAGCCTTTATCCGTGATTTTGATGACGATTTGTTCTGCATCAATGCCTTCTTCTGCGCTGACCTGATCAGGCGTCAATTCTTCCTTTGTAGATATTTTCCGCTGTTTCTCTTTTGATTCAACATAAGAGACAGAATGACTTGCCATGGCTTCTTTCGCATTGTATTGACCTAATTGATAACTGGCCACTCCCAAAACAATTGCCACGACTGATCCATAAATGTATTTTTTCTTCATTTCATTCCTTCCTTTCTATATGTAAACATTTGCGACACTCTTATCCCTTGTAGGAGCAATGCCCCTATTTTTATTCTTCCTCGCTACAAGATCTTTCGCTAAAACAGATAAATTGTCATCTAAATTCTGTACCAAGCTCTTTCCATTAGCAGGATCTGCTTCTAATGGCTCTAATACCTTCACTTGAACACCTGTGGAAGTGGCTAGTGATTTGGCCAATTTATCAGAAGTCCCTTTTTCTACAAAAATCGTTTTTACCTGGTATTCTTCGATAAATTCTTTGATTTCTGCTAACTGACGTGGACTGGGCTCCTGCTCAGACACACCTGAAATTCCCAATTGCTTCAACCCAAATCTGCTAGCAGTGTAGGCAAAGGCCGTATGTTGTGTGACAAATGTGGTATCCTTACATTTTTTAAAAATAGCAGCATACTTGTCTGTTAATTGTTGCATTTCTTCTACCATTTTTTCCGCATTTTTTTGATAGATCGCTTTGTGCTCAGGATCAATTTCCGATAACTGCTCTGCAATGAGGCGGGTTTCCTCACCAACTAACACTGGGTCTAACCAGGTATGCGGATCATACAAGGTCGCGTCGTCTACCCCTTCCGCTACTTCGATATCCTCCAATCCCTCTACTCGCTGCAATGGTAATCCTTTAGAAGCCTCTACAATCTGTACAACAGAATCTTCTCCACTAGGCTGCAACCGACCAGCCCACGCCTCCAGGACATGTGAATGATAAACAAATATATCTGCATCATAGATAGCCTGTATATCAGATGCAGAAGGTTCAAATGAATGAATCCCTCGACTAGACTGAATCATTTTCACGTCATTTAAATCACCAGAAACAGCCTTTGTCATTGCATAAATAGGATAGAAACTCGTGACAATCTTAAGACCTGATGTCGGCTCCGCTTCCTTCTTATGACAAGCCGCTAATGAGAAAAAGGCAAGCATCACCATCATCCATTGACACACTCTTTTCATAAATATCCTCCTTCTGTTTATTTTTTGTTAACCAGTTGTTAACTGGTTAACAATATAAAAGATTATACCACTTATTTTTATCATTTACAAGAAAAATATATGTTTTTTAGAAAAATCTAACGGAAGAAACAGATGCTTCTCTTTGAAATACAGCACAAAAACATGATATAATCAATAGTAATGATCTTTTAAGGAGACAAGAATCGCTATGATGAATATGCAATCAATGATGAAACAAGCCCAAAAACTTCAAAAGCAAATGGAACAAAAGCAGGCAGAACTCGCTACAACTGAATTTGTCGGAAAATCCGCACAAGACCTAGTTGTCGCAACCTTTACAGGAGATAAAAAATTGGTAACTATCCAATTTTCAGAAGCTGTCGTAGATCCAGAAGATATGGAAACCTTGCAAGATATGACGACACAAGCTGTCAATGATGCTCTTACACAGATTGATGTCGCCACCCAGAAATCAATGGGTGCCTTCGCAGGAAAATTACCGTTTTAACATAAAAAGGAAGACTTGAAAGCCTTCCTCTGACCAAAGACAAACCTGTTTTAAAGCTGAGTTTGTCTTTTTTGTATTTTGTGCTTTTTTAAATTTGCAAGAAAAGGAGTCGCATCTGTAATAGGATTAGATTTGCATAGGATTGCTGTTCGCTGAAATCTTTGAGAGTCTCTTGTAGCAATTGGAGATTATCAGTAATGATGCCATCAACTTGGAGTTGGATAGCTTGTACCATTCCTTCTTCATCATTGGGAGTCCATGCATAGACAAACTTCTTATGAAACCAAGACCTAAAAGTAAAGCTTTGATCTAAGGAGGTATACTCCATCGTATAGCCATCTGCTACTGTATTAGGATAAATAGAGTTAAAGGGCAAGATAAAGGCCGAGAGTAGCTTCTTGTCAAATGACTTGACTGCTTGAACGACAGCATAATCTAAGGACTGCATCTGGTGACCTCCCGCTAGTAGGCGAGCTCCATAAGTCTTTAAAAAACGCTCCATCATCTGCGGAGAATCCGCTGGGGTGGTCTTGATTTCTACTAGGAGTTTTTGTTTCAAGGCCTCCGCAGTCGAAAGATACTCTTCAAATGAAGGCACCGGGCTAGATTGATCGTTTTCAGAAGCCCTCATTTGAGTTAACTCTGCCAAACTATAATCATGGGTGCCCCCCTCGTGCCCTGTCAAGGCTTTCAGGTCCGTGTCATGCATGACCACAAAGTCTCCATCCTTAGTCTCTTGGACATCCATTTCCACGTAGTCTGGCTTGAGTTTGGCTGTTTTCTCCAAGGCAGGAATCGTATTTTGCACGCCATTTTCCTGATCTACTCCTCGATGTGAAATCGTAACAGGTAGGTCGCGGGAGGGAAAATACAGGGAAACAAAAACTTGCCCACCAAAGTAGAAGACTACCAAGGCTAAAATCCCCAAACGCATCCCATAGTGTATTTTTTGCGGACGAGAAGACTGCCACTCAGAGTCAGCACTATAAGAAATAAACTTAAGTAGAAAGAGGAAAATAATCCCATAATGAGCCAAATGAAGCATCGTCATATGCAAAATAGCAAAGCCTAATGCTAACAACTCAGGCAATTTGTCTGCCAATATTTGTAAAAAATAAAGACTTAAACCTATCAATAAAAAGGCGAGCCTAGTCTGAATGACCAGCCAAAGAAGACGGAAATATGCCTTCCAACTGCCAAATTGTCTGGTTTTGCGGAAAGACTCTACTACTGCTTGTCGCACTGACATTTCCTTCTGATAAATCAGCGGTAAACTATGGAGAAGTCTTGTAGCCAACCAGAAAAAGAGCAAAACAAAAAGAACTAGGATTATAGCGATGAAGGGATTTTTGCTGTAGTGATCTAGGACGAAGCGTGGAATAATCAATTTATCCATATAATATATTTGCAGGATTTTTCGCAAAAAAGGAAAAAAGACCGCAGAATACATCAAAATATAAAGAATCTTGGACAACGAAACTGTACGTAATATCTGTCGCAGATCAGATAGAAGACCGAGCAGGTAAGACCGTAGATTTTCTTGCTTTTCCAGAATACGAATTAGTCCCAAAACTAGCAAACCAATCTCTAGATAAACGAGGAGAAAATTGGCTATAACTTGTAGTAGAAAAAGTAACGTTACCCACCACTTGGCAGATAAAACTGCTAAGAGATTGGTCGGAGAAAGGTAAGCATAGCCAGTCCAGCCAAGAAGAACTTCTGATAACCAAGAGTTAAAAGGTATCCAAACCACTTCTATTGTTGTAAAAACGAACACAAAAAGAAGAAGGAGGCGATCCAGTTGTTGGTATAGGTTGTTCCATTCATGATAAATTCTTTTCATACACCTAGTGTCCCATATTCTTCTTTAAAAATCAAGACGGCTTCCTAAAACAATAGATGAAAAACAGATGAGATAAAAATGGTTGTTTTTACAAAAAAATTCTGATATAAATGAATTGTCTGAAAATTTGAACAAGACGGGAGATGAGTTGATGACAAAACAAATTCATTGGGATGGAAACCTTTCACAAGAAGGTATAAACATTATCAAAGGCGAGGGAGGCGTTATCGTTTGCCCTACTAAGGTCGGTTATATCATTATGACAGCTGATAAGGCTGGTTTGGAACGCAAATTTGAGGCCAAGGAACGCAAGCGTAACAAACCAGGTGTTGTCCTTTGTGGTAGCATGGAGGAGCTTCGGGAGTTAGCCCAGCTTACTCCTGAAATCGATGCTTTTTATCAAAAGCACTGGGACGAGGATATTCTTCTCGGCTGTATTCTTCCATGGAAACCAGTAGCCTATGAAAAACTTAAGGCTTATGGTGATGGCCGTGAAGAGTTGATGACAGATGTTCGTGGCACCTCTTGCTTCGTTATCAAATTTGGTGTGGCTGGTGAGCAAATTGCTAAGGAAATGTGGGAAAAAGAGGGACGTATGGTCTACGCTTCTTCTGCTAATCCTTCTGGTAAAGGAAACCGTGGTAAGGTGGAAGGAATCGGTGAACGCATCGCTTCCATGGTTGATTTGGTGATTGAAGCTGATGACTATGTAGCTTCCATTCAACCGGATAAAACGATTGAAACTCGCTATGAACAAGGTGTCATGGTATCAATGGTAGATGCTGATGGCAAGCTCATCCCTGAACAGGGAGCAAGTAGCCGCTCCGTCGAACCATGTCCTGTCGTTATCCGAAAGGGACTTGATATTGATAAAATCATGATGTACCTCTCAGACCACTTCAATTCTTGGAATTATCGTCAAGGGGAATATTACTAAGAAAAAAGCGCCAATCGGCGCTTTTTTTATAGAAAGAAAAGGAAAGCCAGTTTCGCTGGTATTAAGATAAGGTTTCAATTTTTTCCTTGATAGCATCAACGTACGAACTAAAACGAATTCCCCACTCATCTCGGAGTATTTCCAAGATTGTCTGGTAAGCTTTTTTGGCATTTTCAGTCTCTCCTAGTCGCATGTAGCAAAGTGCAATGGACTCATGATAATCTGTAAAGCGAGGTTTTTCTTGTGCTTCAAAAGCCTTTTCCCAGACAGGGATAGCTAAACGGTACTCTTCATTACGGCAGAGTGCATTCGCTACTGAGAATAACATTCTCCAGTCATCCGCGTACTCCTCTGTTAAGGTTAGATACTTAGATTTGACTTGAGCAAATCCTTTTTCTTTTGCTTCGATAAAAATTTTATAAAAATGATTCAGGGAATCAGGATTTTTTATGAATGATTCGTCCAATGTGAGCTTCGCCTCTCGCAAACGACCATCCGCAATTAAATTATCTAGTAGATAAAAGTAGAGTCGCTTATTCTCAGGGGTCGCTTGAAGCGTTCTCTGATAATAGTCAATCAATTCATGGCGACTGTCAGCATCCCAATCATAAAGAACACCATTTGAAGCATTGTTAATCACGTTAATGTCTATCTTTGTATTTGGCTGTAATTCTAGGGCTTTTTTACTGTACTGTACTGCCTTTTTCCGAAGTTGATTGGCATGGGAATAATAGAGGTAGCCAAGTTGACTATTTGCCTGATGATCTGCAGGATTTTGATGAATTTGTTCTAATAAGAAATGTTCAAAGTTTTGAAATTCCTGATGAGAGAGGGCATAGCCACTTTCGAGTTGGCTAGCTATTTTCTTATACATCTTATCCTTGGTATAATCAAACAAATCGTCGATACTCACACCAAATATCGTCGCCAATTCTGGTAAGAGAGAAAGTTCAGGTAGCGCCACATTTGTCTCCCACTTCGAAACAGCTTGATTCGAAATCCCCAATTTACTAGCAAGTTGTGTCTGATTCAAGCCCACACTCAAGCGAAGGGCTTTTATTTTTTCTCCAATCGTTTGCATATCTGTCTCCTTCGAGTTTACTATCATGAGCTCTTGACAACTACATTATAACGCCCCTATATTCAAAAAACAATCGAAAAATCGTTGTATATTGTCTCTATTTGGTTGGAATTAGAATTCTTTTGCGGGCAAACACCCTTATTTGAAAGGAAATTACATAGAAAGTATCGCGCCTTTTGCTAATTTTCATGGTAAAATAAAATGTGAATGTACTAGCCAGGAGGAGAGTATGGTGGACGTTATTTTTCTAGGTGGTCTCGGTTCTAACCGTCATCATGCTAAGGATTTGCAGGAAAAACTTAATTTAGATATGACTATCTTAGAATTGCCCGGGCATGGAGATGAATTTAATGCTGACATTACGAACTTAGATACTTTCCTTTCTTGGTTTGAAGCAAAAATAATATCCTTCAATAACGTTGTGCTCATCGCACATTCTATGGGGGCTAATTTTGCCCCTTATTTGGCTGTTTCCTGCCCAAAAATCCAACAAGTCATTCTGCTGGATGGTGGCTATATTGATTTTGATCAACTGATGACACTAGAAGATGAGCTACAGGATACCAAAAATTATTTTGAACAGATGATAGTTGACAACATTGAGACACTCATCGAAGAGGAGAAAAATACTGCCTCTTATTGGTCGAAACATATGGAGCAAGCAGTAAGAGAAAGTTTTTCAGCAGTAGGAGGACAGTACCGTCTTGCTCTCAAAGAGGAAACTGTTCTTCTTTTGCTGGCTCTCCAACGACAAGCGAGCGGTTATTTGACACAAGTGAACTGTCCTACCCTCCTTATTCCTCAGACAAATGATGAAACTCCTACTTGGAAAAAAGATATGCTTGCGAAAGTTCCAAAGCATATTGCCATAGATAGTAGTTTGATGTGCGGACACAGCCCACATTCAGAAAATCCGCAGGCCATTGCAACACGTATTCAAGCATTTTTAAACAGTAAAAAGAAACTGGGACAAACCGCCATGATGGCTTTGCCATCACCCACCAGATATGAAAACTAGACACAAAGCCCTCATTAGGTGTATCATCCTAGTGAGGGCTTTGTGGTTGATGATTTATTGGCACTAAGTGCCGAGGGACAAACTAATCCACTCTGCTGACGAGTACCCAACATTATCGCCTTGAGCATGAGTATAAAAATACGACACGTTTTCAGTAGATAAGCTCTCTTTATTTGATAAAGGAGGCCAAGCTATGGACATCTTATACAAGTCTTGCGCTGGTATTGATGTGCATCAATCCAATATCGTCGTCTGTGTCTTGCATGGCTCACTCACGTCAACTCGCCCTAAGCGTGAGGAGGCACGTTTTGACACAACAACCAGTGGTTTGAAGGACTGCAGGGATTTTCTCAGCCAATTTGAGGTTGAGGCGGTCGGCATGGAAAGCACAGGCGTTTACTGGAAGCCAGTTTGGCATGCACTCTGCCAAGACTTTGAGCTTATACTGGCTAATCCAGCCCACATGAAGGCTATCCCAGGTCATAAAACGGACAAGAAAGACGCCTGTTGGATTGCCAAGTTAACTAGAATTGGTCTGCTTCCGAAAAGTTTTGTGCCTGATGAAACCATTCAAGAGTTGAGAGACTTGACTCGCCAGCGCAAGCATTTTGTCGAGGCCCGGACCAAGGAAGTCAATCGCATCCACAAGATTTTACAATCAGCTGGCATTAAGCTGACCACTTATATTGAGGACATCATGGGAGCTTCTGGTCGGAACTTGATGACGCTGTTGTGTGATGAGGCAGACATCCATGCGACCAGTGTCCGGCAGGCGGTTTACACCAGCTTGAAGAAGAAAGTGCCAGACTTGCTTAAGGCACTAGACGGCTATTTCTCAGAGCACCATCGCTTTATGCTGAAACAAGCTCTTCGTATTGATGATCATTATCAGGAGGAAATCCAGCTCTTGGAAGAACGGATTGAGAGTTATCTGACTCAGTTTCAAGAGGAAATGGAAATTCTAGACTCTATTCCAGGTATAGACCGACTAACAGCCTCTGTCTTTATCGCAGAAGTTGGTACTGACATGAGTCAGTTCCCAACAGCCGGACATTTGGCGTCATGGGCAGGGCTTTGTCCTGGAAACAACGAAAGTGCAGGCAAGAAACGCAGTACACATATTAGGCATGGCAATGCCTATTTGAAGCGCTGCTTATGTCAGTCCGTCTATGCCGCAAGGCGACAGAAAGACTCTCCTATTGCACATCGTTTTAATCAATTAAAATCACGACGAGGACCACAAAAGGCAACCATTGCTATAGCACATTATTTACTGAAATTAGCTTACCATTTATTAAGTACTCACCAAACTGACGAGCAGGTCCTAGACAGTAGAAAAGGATTGTTAGAGGCGAGCTAACCATCCACAACCAAAAAAAGTTCACTCTTATCATATCATAAGGGAGGATTTTTTGCGCTTTTAGGGTAGTTTTCGTATAAAAAGTCCTAGTTTCTTCATTTTATTATGATGAATAAAGTAAGACGCCTTTCTATTATAAACTCCAATCCAACTTCGGCCCTACAGGAACTACGCCTGTTGGATTAATGGTTTTGTGGCTGCCATAGTAGTGGCGTTTGATATGGTCAAAGTTGACCGTTTCTTTCATGCCTGGTAAGTTGTAAATCCGTTTCGTGTAAGTCCAAAGATTGGGGTAATCTGTCAAGGCTTTCAGGTTACATTTGAAGTGACCATAGTAGACTGAATCAAAGCGGACTAAGGTAGTAAAAAGGCGAATATCAGCTTCTGTTAGCCGATTGCCAACGAGGTAATCCTGTCCTTCAAGGCGCGTTTCTAATACATCCAAAGCTTCAAATAGCTCAACAACTTCTTCTTCATAGACATCTTGCTTGGTCGCAAATCCAGCTTTATAGACGCCGTTATTAATACGATGGTAGACAAATTCATTGATTTCATCTATTTCTTTGAGCCATTCTGCAGGCACATAGTCGCCTTTTTTAGCTCCAAGATCATCAAAGGCCGAATTGAGCATCCGAATGATTTCTGATGATTCATTATTGACAATGGTCTTTGTTTTCTTATCGAACAGAACAGGTACCGTCACGCGCCCTGTGTAGTGCGGATCCACCTGCGTATAGATCTCATGAAGGTAACGCGCATTGAAAACTGGGTCAGCGATTACGCCTTCTCCCTCTTCAAACGTCCAACCATTTTCTAGCATCAGCGGATGAACGACAGAAATCGAAATCATGTCTTCCAAGCCTTTCAGCGTCCTCATCATTAGGGTTCGGCTAGCCCAAGGGCAAGCTAGAGACACATAGAGATGATAGCGCCCTACCTCTGCCTTGAACCCTGCTTTCCCGGTCGCTCCCGCACTGCCGTCTGCTGTAATCCAGTTACGGAATTGTGCTGTCGTGCGTACAAATCGTCCTCCTGTTGACTTGGTATCGTACCATTGGTCGACCCATTTCCCATCTACTAATAAACCCATTGTTGAACTCCTCTGTTCTTTTTTAGAGTATTTTATCACTAATTAGTTATAAAGTCCACAAGTTTATCTTTCCTCTTTCTATCAAGCCATCATAGTGAGGAATACATGAATCGCAAATTCGTTTAATTGCCAATCACTCTTAACACCTATGTTCATTTTCTACAAACTAGACCACCAGTAATTGTCACTGGTGGTCTTTTTGTTATAAAGTTTGTTTGACTTGTTCATAGATAGCATCTGCGGTTAAACCGTATATTTTCATGAGATAGTCTTGTTGACCAACTTGACCAAAAGACTCATTTACACCGATACGGTAAACTGGAGTGTCTTCCATGGTAGCCATGAGTTCACAAATGGCTGACCCAATGCCACCTACACGGTTGTGATTTTCAGCTGTAATAACAGGTTTCCCCGCTAGGAGTCCTGCAATATCCTCATGAATTGGCTTGATGCGAAAGAGATCAATGACCTGAACAGCAATGCCTTCTGCCACTAAGCGGTCCGCTGCAAGGAGTGCTTGCTCTACCATAATACCGCTGGCTACAATGGTCGCATCTGTGCCTTCTCGCAAAATGAAGTAGCCTTTGCTGAAATCTTCATCACCATCATAAATGGCAGTTGGGGCTTTACGAATAGTGCGGATATAGTTATAACCATCCACTGCTAAGGTTTCTTCCAAGACAGCCTTGAACTGAACGTCATCGCTAACCTCATAGATACGAGCTTTTGGAATCAAGCGCATGAGGCCTAAGTCCTCAAACGGCATGTGGGTTCCGCCATTCATTTCAGCAGAAACTCCCGCATCAGAACCAATCACAGTCGCGTTGAGCTGAGAATAGCCTAGAGATAGGAAAACTTGGTCAAATACTCGGCGACTAGCAAATGGACCAAAGGTATGTACATAGGGCTTGTAGCCAAGAACCGATAAGCCTGCTGCTACTCCAATCATCTCCTGCTCCATGATCCCAACATTCACATAACGCTTTCCCAAGATAGGAGACAATTTATTGGTTGACATGGAACTGGACAAGTCTGCTTCTAGGACAGCAATTTGCTGATTGTCTTTTCCATACTCAACTAAAAAGTCGCTGTAGACTAGACGCATTTCTTTTGTTTGACGCATACTCATCCCTCCAATCCTTCTTTTAAGATTGCCACAATGTCTTCCAGTTGATTGATTAATTCACCGCTCAGACGCAAGTGATGGTTGCTTTCCATTTCTTCTAAGAGCGGAATTCCTTGACCTTTAACGGTATCCAAGACGATACATTTTGGTTTTGGTGATCGACTGACCTTGGCGGTTACAATCGCCTCCAAAATTGCTTGAATATCTCCACCGTTTACACGGACAGCTTCCCAGCCAAAAGCTGTAAATTTTTCCACAAAATCAAAAGTTTGGCAGATATCTTTGGTCAAACCATCCAGTTGTTTCTTGTTATCATCGACAAAGAGGATAAGCTTGGATAACTCGTGGTGAGCCGCAAACTGAGCCGCTTCCCAACATTGCCCCTCGTTGAGTTCTCCATCACCAACCAAGACGTAGGTATAATAAGGATTAGCTGTTATCTGCTGTCCATAAGCAATGCCTGTAGCTACACTCATTCCTTGACCCAGAGAACCTGTCGTCATGTCAATACCAGGTGTCAAATTCCGGTCAGGATGGGAGGGGAGGCAAGTCCCATTGCGGTTGAGAGAGTAGAGAAAATCATGATCAAAGAAGCCTTTTAAATAGAGGGTACTATACAGTGCTGGACCTGCATGACCTTTGGATAAAACAAAGTGGTCGCGGTTATGAGATGCAAAGTTCTGGACAGTTATATCCAGAACCTCGCCATATAGAGCCGCCAAAACTTCAACGATTGAAAGACTGCCACCATAGTGCCCAAAACCTAGTTGGTTCAGTGTAGATAAGGTATAGTAGCGAATTTTTTGAGCAAAAGCTTTTAGTTCTGTTGGCTGAGTCATATTAGGCCTCTTTCTTGTCTTTTTTCATCAATGTTAATACAAACATAAGAGCAAGAACGACAAAAATACCAATTGATACGGTTACTACACCACCGTTTTCTGCCAGAAGACCAAGGAAGATTCCTGAGAGTCCAAAGTCAGCATCAGAGAAGGTTGAACCTGCAAATCCGAGACTTCCTAAAACTGGTAGTAAGAAAACTGGCAAGAAACTAAGAAGAATACCTTGAGCAAAAGCACCGATTACAGAGCCACGAACACCACCTGAGGCATTTCCTATAACTCCTGCAGTCGCACCACAGAAGAAATGAGGCACTACCCCTGGCAAAATCACTACACCACCTGTTGCAATCATGATAGCCATGCTGACTAGACCACCTGCAAAACTTGAAATAAAGCCGATCAATACCGCATTTGGAGCATAAGTATAAACAATTGGACAGTCAAGGGCTGGTTTTGAGTTTGGTACTAATTTTTCAGAGATGCCTTTGAAGGCTGGAACGATTTCTGCCAGAATGAGACGGACACCAGAAAGGATGATAAAGACACCTCCAGCGAACGTTCCGCCCAGTTGAAGCGCATAAACCATGCTGTTTGTTCCATCGCTAAGTTCTTGTTCAATCCAAGATCCTCCAGCAAAGGCAGCTACAATCATGTAAATAATAGACATTGATATCGCAATACTAACAGTTGAGTCACGCAAGAAAGCCAAACCTTTAGGAAATTTGATGTCCTCAGTTGATTTAGATTTGTCACCAGCGATACTGCCGATAAAGCCACTGAGCCAGTAACCAAGGGAACTAAAGTGACCGAGGGCTACCTTGTCGTTGCCTGTCAATTGAATCATGTATTTTTGAACAAATGCTGGAGACAGTGTCATGATGATTCCGAGAGCCAATCCTCCCATTACAATCAAACCAAAGGACGTAAAACCTGCCACCGATAAGATAACTGCAATCATACATGCCATATAAAGTGTATGATGACCGGTTAAAAAGATATATTTGAAACGAGTAAAACGAGCAATTAAGATGTTAAACAGCATTCCAAACAGCATAATCAGTGATGTCGCTGTTCCATATTTTGTTAAAGCAAGGGCTACAATGGCTTCGTTATTTGGTACTACCCCTTGCAAATTGAAGGCATGCTCGAACATTGTTCCGAATGGGTTAAGGGACGTTTGTAAAATAGTAGCTCCTCCACCTACAACAATAAAGCCAACAAAAGTCTTAATCCCTCCTTTCATCAACTCTGAGATTGGTTTCTTTTGAAGAGCTAATCCCAAAATTGCTATCAAAGCGACCAAAATCGCAGGTGTTTTAGCAATATCAATTAAGAAATCTAACATAATATTCTCCTTTATTTAAGATCCTAAGGCTATATAAAACGCGCTACTCCTTGGTTTGAGGCGGAGTAGTTTAGACACTACTAAATCAAGCCCTTTTCTTGGCAAATGGTTGTCACAACCTCTCGTAATTCATCCATATCAATAATACTATTGAGTGGACGAACATCTCCGAGATGGGCAGCTGCTTCTTCCAAATCGCGACCAACAATCCAGACATCTGCATCACTAGCAACCGCTCCACCAACATCATAATGCGAAACTTCGACATCTGAAACACCTAATTCTTTCAAAATGGACTCAATATTCATTTGAACCATAAAACTTGAACCCAATCCTGAACCACATGCAGCACCAATTTTTAACATTTATTTTTCCTCCTTTAATAAGTCTGCAATGTCGCTGAACTCTTTTGAGTCAACGAGTTGTTGAATATTTTTTGATTCCCGTAAAATAGCCGTCAAGTGCGAGAGCGCCTTGAGGTGTGTTTGATTATCCACAGCAGCAATACAAATAAACAGTTGAATCTCGTGCTTAGGATCATCCAGTAGGCAAACAGGTTGTTCTAAACGTAGCATAGACATCCCTACGTGATTGACCCCGTCTTCTGGACGAGCATGAGGAATTGCCACTCCTTTTCCAAGATCAATAAAGGGGCCAAAGTCCTCCACTTTGCTAATCATAGCATCAATATACCGCTCCTCAATCGCTTCTGTTGCAATCAAGGGTTGCGCAGCTAAGGCAATCGCCTCTTTCCAAGAAATTTTCTTATCAGAATATTGGTAGGTATCCTTTGTAATCAACTCGTCTAACATAGGACTTCTTTCCTTTCGTTTATAGGATTTTTCATTTAAAAATTGGACCAATTCATACTTGAGAGCTTGCTCATGATGAATGGTGGCGTGCTTGTTAATCACACTCAATAGCTGTTCAATCTCAATGGGGATGTATCCCGCATTCACAAATTGTTCATTCACAAGATGAAATAACTCACGCTTTTGAATAGGCGTCATCACTAAGGGGACTAAGAAAAACGGACAACTTGTTTCCAGTTTTATGGTAGAAAACACCATATCATACGCCGTCTGATCTACCTCTTCAACTTCTGCTAGGGAGTGAGTCTCGGCAAAATAAATATTAGGAAAGAGTTGCTTGAGGTTTTCTTTGATGATCAAAGAGGAACTAACTCCGTTTGGACAAACAACCAAGGCTCGATAGCGAAATTGCCTATCTTGGACAGCTTCTAAGTACCCTCCAAAATGGACCACAAAATAAGAAACTTCACTATCTGGCACCTCAAATCCTAAAACTTTTTCTAGAGGACGCAAAGCTTTTTTGACGATTTCAAATAGATCCTTGTGCTCTTCTTTGATGACATCTGTATAAGCATTGACCGTGACAAGATTGGAAGTCAGGCGTGCATAAGCAGGAATCAGGTGTCGTTTTAGTCCCTCAATTAAATCTGTTTGATGGGTGAACTCGATTAAGGACAGGCGTTCCATCTCCTCTACTATCGCCAATGTTAATTGATAAAACTTATCTTTTTCGGAGATCTCGCCCTCCAAACACCCTTGCAACAAATTGGCCAAGTAATCGACCCAGTAATTCGGTAAATGCAAACCATCAGAACAGACTTTCCAGAGTTGTAATAATAATTCCTTAGTAGACTCTTCTGCTATCAAAGAAACTTCTACAATGTCATCTTGTACACGTCTCTTGCGAACTGATAAATATTGGAGAAAGTATAGGTATTCGTCAAATCGGTCCTCCAAGGTAGACAATTGATAAAAACGAATGACTTGTTGACTGACTTGTTTCAAAGTCGTTATTTGATTTTTTTCTCCCCAAGAACGAAGAAGATAATCCAATGCCCAGACACCGATAGCTGAATTGAGACAAGCACTGATTGCATAAATGGCCAAGCGGTGTTTGTCTTCTTCTCTGCCTGTCAGATGGTAACCTTGTGAGCGTGTATACTCAAACCCAACTCCAAATTGTTCACATAATTCTCGAACAACCTTGATATCTGCCAGTGTTGTGTTGCGACTCACTCCCAACAGATCCTGATAGTGATTATTAGAAATGAAATCCTTTCGAATAAAAGTATAAAGATAAATTAAGAACTGTCGTTCCTCTTGGGTCAAATAAATTTCCCGACTTTTGAGCCACTCAAAAAGCTCTTGTTGCCGATGTAGCAAGGCCTCTGGCACCTGATAAATTCCACCTTCAAAGGCAATCCTCTCAAAACCTTTGTCTTGTAAGAGTTCATTTACCTGTTGGAGATTCGTTAGTAAATCTTTCTTGTCTACACCTGTCTGAATGCTTAATTCATATAAACTCATCGCTTTTGTGGCAAATAATTCCATCACAATGGCAATGGTGCGATTATCAATCATATTTGTCTCCTTATGCTTATTGTAACCCTTTTCATTGTCTTTTTCTACTTGATTTGTGCCCAATTTCTCTTGGATTATTATGCCCGTTGATTGGGCTGATATTCCCTTTGGCTGGTGCAATAACAAAAGACTGGGGAATGACCCCCAGCCTTTCTAGTTCTTATTTTCCAAACAATCGCGCAAAGAAGCCCTTGTTCTGCTGTACTTCTTCTGCCTCTGCCTTGGCTTGATCTAATTCTAATTTCAATGTTTCCTTGTCTGCCATCGCCTTTAAAGTCAACTGTTGTTGCTGATCCAGTTGTTTGTCCTTCTCAGAGATTTGAACATCCTTCACGCGTAATTGCTCATCTTTTTCAGCTAACTGCTTGTCTTTAGCCTTTAGCTGATTATAAAGACGCAAGATTTCAGCATTCTTCTCATCGACCAAGATTTCCATCAATTCGCGCTGTTTCACTTCTTCGCTGACTGGCTCATCTTCAAAAATAGTTGTCTTGTAGATTTCTTCCAGCTTAACCAATCCAGCTCGATTGACAACGGTCACGCCTTTTTCATTTTTTTCCACAAATTCTTCAGGAAGCGACTTGACACGATTATTCATCGCCTGCCGACTGACTCCTAAAATTTCAGCAAGTTCGCTGACTGTTTTTTCAATTCCCATAATATCCTCAATCGCTTGATGTTTCTAGATTCTTATCATTAAAATCTTACCACAACCCCTAGTAACTGTCAAATATAGGGGAGGATTGAAGAGGCTTTACAGAGCGTTTTGTGGTAAAATGAAGCCATGAATACTTTTGATACGATAATTATTGGAGCAGGCCCTGCTGGTATGATGGCGGCGGTGGCTTCTGCTTTTTATGGAAAATCCACCCTTTTACTGGAAAAAAATCGCCGTTTAGGGAAGAAACTAGCAGGAACTGGAGGTGGACGCTGCAATGTGACCAATAATGGCACACTGGAAGATTTGTTAGAAGGAATCCCTGGTAATGGGCGTTTTCTTTACAGTGTTTTTTCTCAATTTGACAACCATGACATCATGAACTTCTTTGAGGAAAATGGGGTCACACTCAAGGTCGAAGACCATGGTCGCGTCTTCCCCACAACGGACCGTTCGCAGACTATCATCAAGGTGCTTGAAATGAAAATGCTAGAGCTGGGAGTCCAGATTCGCACAGGGACAGAGGTTGTCTCTGTCAAGAAAGAAGACCATCTTTTCCAAGTCAAAACAAGCGACCAAATCTTTAGCGCGCCACAAGTCATTGTCACAACAGGGGGCAAGACCTACCCTTCAACTGGTTCTACTGGTTTTGGTCATGATATTGCTCGGCATTTTAAGATGATGGTCACGGACTTGGAGGCTGCGGAGAGTCCACTCTTGACCGATTTCCCTCACAAGGCTTTACAGGGTATTTCGCTGGATGATGTAACCTTGTCCTATGGCAAGCACGTCATCACCCACGATTTGCTCTTCACGCACTTCGGCCTATCTGGACCCGCTGCCTTGCGGCTCTCTAGCTTTGTCTCTGGCGGGGAAATAGCAGAGCTGGATTTCCTACCGCAGACTAGTTCAGATGAGATGCTCCGCTATTTGACAGAAAATCGAGAGAAATCTGTCAAAAATGCTCTAAAAACTTGGGTGCCTGAGCGTGTTGCTGACTTTATCGCCAAGGATTTCCCAGAGAAGGTCAAGCAATTATCTCCAAACCAGCTTCAAGAAGTCATTGACCAACTCAAAAAACTTCCCATCAAGATTACTGGTAAAATGTCCCTGGCCAAATCTTTTGTGACAAAAGGTGGTGTAGATCTCAAGGAAATCAATCCTAAGACCTTGGAAAGCAAAAAGGTGTCGGGGTTGCATTTTGCAGGGGAAGTCTTGGACATCAACGCCCATACAGGTGGCTTTAATATCACTTACTGCCTCTGCACTGGCTGGGTGGCAGGAAGCCAGCTTGTTTAAATCGTAAAGAAAGAAGAAATCATGCGTTTTAACGAATTTCAGCAACCAATCGGTGACGCTCTTCCAGATTTTCAAGAAGGTGCTTTACCATCTATTACCGTCTTGGAGGGGCAGACTGTCCGTATTGAGAAAATCAGTCTCGCACATGAAGAAGATCTTTATCAGCATTATGGACCAACTAGCGCACCACAGCACTGGACCTATTTGCCTATTGATTCGTTCACAAATCGAGAAGATTTCCATACTTTTCTACTTCAACTGGTAGCGTCTTTTGACCCCTATTACCTAACCATCATTGACAAGGAAACCAATCAAGCTGTCGGAACCTTTGCCCTCATGCGAATCGATACGAAGCATCGTATTATTGAAATAGGCTGGGTGGTCTTTTCAGAGCGACTTCAACAGACACGACAAGCCACTGAAGCCCAGTATTTAGTGATGAAATATGTCTTTGAGACCTTGCAATACCGCCGCTACGAATGGAAATGTGACCATCTCAATGCTCCTAGTCGCAAGGCAGCAGAGCGCCTCGGCTTTACCTTTGAAGGCACCTTTCGTCAAGCTGCTGTTTATAAAGGGCGTAGCCGCGACACAGACTGGTTCTCTATCTTAGATCAGGAATGGCCAGCAAGAAAACAGACCCTCAAAACTTGGCTCAAGGACGGTAATTTCTCATCAGATGGTCAACAAATCCACTCCCTTTCACAATTACAGCAAAAGGGAATGGAA
Organism: Streptococcus ovis DSM 16829; assembly: GCF_000380125.1. GTDB lineage: Bacteria > Bacillota > Bacilli > Lactobacillales > Streptococcaceae > Streptococcus > Streptococcus ovis. Next base: position 78,287 of record NZ_KB904584.1, on the reverse strand, counting down.
TAAATATCGTTAAATCGTTAAAAATGACGATTTCGATTTCTCTCCGCTCTCTTATTTCTAGGCGTTCGACCTGAAATAGTCTCCCAGACCGGTTCACTCCCACCTCCGCACTGTTGATGAGGAAGGCCATTATCACTTGCAACGCAAAGGATGAGCTCCTCCAATTAGCAGTGACTCATTGGTGCTAAAGCACCTAATGAGTTGTGCAGGGGTAACACTAAAACTGGCAAAGCCAGTGAGTGTTACTCCCAACCACTGCGTCAAACTGTCATATCTAAATTAGCTAAAAAGAGGTGGGACTTTTGTCCCAACCTCTTTATTTTTTTATCTGACCTGCCCACGTTGGTAAGAATCATTATAGACCTTAAAATCATGATCGTGGAGAGTTTCTGCTGCATCTGCCAACCAGTTGACATTCCGAATAAGACTACGTCCGACCTCAATCAAATCTGCTTGTCCTGTTTGCAGCAGGTGCTCAGCTAGAGCTGGCTCATTGATGAGACCAACTGCCGTACATGGGATGCTTACAGCTTCTTTCATTTTAGCGGTGAAAGGCGCTTGGTAGCTACCATAAATTGGAATATTAGGACGGACTGCCAGAAGTCCACCTGTTGAAATGTCCAGAGCATCTGCACCGTCTCTTTCTAGCCAGGAGCCGAGGGTCTGCCAGTCTTCGAGCGTATTTTCCACACCTGTCTCATCATAGGCTGTCATGGATAGACGAACCCAGATTGCCCCTGAAAAAACCTCTTTTAAGCGCGGAAGCAATTCCCCTACAAAACGGTAACGATTGTCCAGAGAACCACCATAAGCATCTGTCCGCTGATTTGTTAGAGGTTCTAAAAACTGATTAATGAGATAACCATGCGCACCATGTAACTCAATCAAGTCAAAACCAGCTTCCTCCGCACGCTTGGCTGCTGCAACAAAAGAATCCTGCACGCGCTGGATATCTTCTATTGTCATCTCACGAGGTTGGCCAAATACCTCATCATAAGCCAGTGGACTTGGTGCGATAAGGTCTACAGCATCCTTTGCCTTTCGGCCAGCATGACAGAGTTGTACCCCTACCTTAGTTCCTAAACTATGCAAATTGTCAACCAGAGATTTCATCCCTACTACCTGCTCATCTTCCCATAAGCCGAGGTCATTTTTGGTCAAACGCCCGTCAGGCTCAACAGCTGTCGCTTCTAAGATGATGAGTCCCACCTGACCAATTGCACGAGCCCCATAATGAGCCTGATGAAAAGGAGTGACCTTGCCATCTTCTTTTTTGACCTCATACATACACATGGGTGGCATGACCACCCGATTTTTTAATTCTAGTCCTGCAATCCGAACAGGAGACAATAATTGAGACATAAATTCCTCCTATCTGGGCAAGTTCCCTATTACCATACCCTTTTTCTTATCTATTTATTGTAACACAAGCACCTCATAAGCTGGAAAATGACGTTCAAAAATAGGGAAATTCTTGTAGGAAGAGTTGAATTTTTCAGGAATATTTTGTATTATAATTATAATACAAAAAGATAGGAGAGGGCTGATGAAATTACAGATTGATAACATTTCCAAACAATTTGACCACAAGGTTATCTTGAAAGATGCTTCCTTTACTTTTGAAACAGGAAAAATTTATGGTCTCCTTGGGCGAAATGGAGCTGGAAAAACCACCTTTTTCAACTGCATTGCTCGCAATATACAGTTAGATGGTGGGCAGATTTCCTTTATGGAAAACGATGTTCTTCGATCCTATGATAATACTGAAATTGGCTTTACCCAAACTACTCCACAGTTACCAGCCTTTATGACTGCCTATGAATTTATCCGTTTTTACATGGATATTCACAAAGAGCATCTGAAAGACGCCCGCCGCCCAGAAGACTGGCTCCATATGGTAGGGATTGACTCTGTCGACCAGCATCGTCTGCTCAAAGATTTTTCACACGGAATGCAAAACAAGGTACAAATGCTCTTGTCCCTTGTCGTCCAGCCTCCTGTTCTATTATTGGATGAACCTTTGACCTCCTTTGATCCGGTTGCCGCCCATGAGTTTAAACAGTTGATTCGGCAAGCCAAGAAAGACTCTATCGTCATCTTTTCTACCCACGTTTTACAATTAGCTCAGGACTTGTGCGATGAGATTGTCCTGCTACATCACCAGACGTTCCAAAGTATTCCAGCTGAAAAACTCCATGATGCAGACTTCGAGCAAGAAATCGTGGATCTTCTGACAGAAGAATAGGAGACGGAGATGAAAAAAATCTTTCAAATCACTTGGTACAAAAAACGCTACCATACCCATGTGGCTGTCAATGGACTCTTTTATTATCTACGACGTATTCCTTTCATTGGTAAAAAAATTCCAGAAGCCATTTACAGAAATGTCTCCCTTAAGTATGCTCTCTTTCTCATTTTTAGTATTCTTGCGGTTCCGATACAGATTTTTGCTAAGTTTTTCTGGCTGGGGCTCTATTTAGCCCTGGCTATCGTTGGTATCCACTTCATAAAAACAGGAGAGCCAGGTTTTACCTTAGACCCTCAGGCATGGCCACTCGCCCTCATTTTTTGGATACTCTTAGCAGGAGTGATTCTTCATTGGAATAATGGTTTTTCTAGCAGTATTTTAAAAACAGATCGTGATTTTTTACAAAATTTCGGCCTGTCTCGTCGACAATTTGTCCATTCAGAACTCTTTGTTGAGCCATTATTAACCAGTTTGTATTATCTCCCAGCACTGCTTGTTTTTACTTGGCTCAGTAAACAGTGGTTTTTATTACCAGCTGGTCTTCTGACGATTCCAGCACTGCGACTGGGTGGTGCCAGCCTTATTCGTATTTGTTTTATCTACCATATCCCCAAGAAAATCAGCAACTACGTTACCTACGCTGTTACTGGATTAGCCATCCTTGGCTTTGGATTGAGTTTCTTCTTTTATAAAATTTTCACAGCGGATTTCTTTCTTGTTTTGCTCCTTCTTTGGATAGGTCTCTTCATCGTTAGTCTTAGATACCTTCTACACTTTCAAGCAACGGACGGTTTTTTATCAAAGTCTTTTGAGGACTCATTAGCAGATGACAAAGTCTTAGAAACCATTAACAAAAATAACGAGTATACTCGCCAGGGACTGGATATGCAGAAGAAATTGAGGCTTGGCGAAGAAAAAGACCTCTCTCATCTGACTGGCATGGCCTATCTCAACGCTCTGCTGTTTCAGCGATATCGAACCATTCTACAAAAGAAATTGCTCTTTAGACTAGGGATTTTGGCAGTGATTGCTGTAGCGGTAAGGATTTTCTTACACTTTGGCATGGGCCCCTTAAAAGACAAACATTTGATTTCGATCATGCCCTTCCTCTTTATGGTCATGTATCTCTTCTCTTTGGGAAAGGCCTTGGCTCAAATGGTCTTTGTTAATTGTGACATTGCCATGCTCCATTATCCTTTCTATCGTGAAAGTGGCAATATCATCTCTGGTTTCAACTATCGTTTTCTCCAAAGCGTCAAATACAATTCCTGCTTTGCCATCGGGATTTTTCTGACCCTACTAACTTGGGGACACTTCGGTTATTCACTTGGAGTGATTTTAACCCTAGCCCTACTGTTGAGCAGTTTAACAGCCCTGCTTTCCTTCCACGACCTCTTTATCTACTATGTCCTCCAACCTTTTACAAAGGACATGGAAGTGGTTAACCCTCTCTATAAAATTTTGAGTGGGGCAACCTATTGGGCCGCCTATCTTTCTTCTCAACTAGATGTGGATAGCCTCCATTATGCCTATATCATCTCAGGCGCACTTCTCTTATATGTTGGTGTGGGTTATCTTATCCTCCTCAAGCAGGCTCCCAAAACCTTTGTCTTAAAATCCTAATCATAATAACAGAAAAAATCCGAGAATATCTCGGATTTTTCGTTTGCTTATTGCTTAAAGGTCACGGTCATGGTTGTTCCCTGACCCAGTTGACTATCCACATGGATACTAGCGTTGTGACATTTGAGGGCGTGTTTGACGATGGATAGACCAAGACCTGTCCCACCGACTTTCTTAGACCGGCTCTTGTCCACTCGGTAAAAGCGTTCAAAGATTCGTTCCTCTTCCCCCTTTGGAATCCCAATTCCTGTATCTTGAATAGTAAGAGTGGCTTCTTGTCCTTGAGAAGCCAGGGTCACAAAGACATCGCCATTTTCATGATTATAGGTAATGGCATTGTCACAGAGATTGTAGATGGCAGAGGAGAGGAGAGCTGGATTTCCCTTAATAGAAACAGGCTCACCCTTCAGATGAAGTTTGACCTCTTTTTGACTGGCCTTACTTGATAGGCGATCCAAGCAGGCTCTGGTCAGCTGATACAGTTCAACTTCTTCTATCTGCATCTCAGGGGATTCATCCAGATGGGAAATGTGGATGACATCCTCAATCAACTGCACCATTCGCTGCGATTCATTGTAAATTTTTTCAGCAAATGTTTCAACATCTTCAGCTGGTACCAACTGATTTTTCAGCATTTCAGAATAGCCAGAAATAATATGAAGAGGGGTTTTGAGTTCATGTGAAACATTAGCCGTAAATTCCCGTCTCAACTGGTCTGCCTGCCACTGCTCGGTCACATCAAAGAGCAGAACAACAAGTCCAGTCACCGCATCATCTGCAAAAGTCGGACGAATTAAAACGCGGTAGGTCGCTGCTTCGATTGTCAACATCCCCTCGCATTTTTGACCTGAAAGACCCATTTCTACCAATTGATGGAAATCAAGGTCACGAACAACTTCTAAAATGTCCTTTCCAATACTTGATGCATCTGTTTGGAATAATTGCTGAGCAGCGGCATTGATACTGATAATCTGACGTTCATTATCCAGAAGAACCATCCCCTCACGAATTTTGGAGATGATGGTGTCAAATTCCCCCTTCTTCTGCGTCAATAACTGACTTTGAGCTACAATTTCCTTCTGATGGTGATCAATCCTTCTGAGAAGAGGAGACAATTCTTCATAAGCAGCATTGTCAAGTGGATTATCTAAATCCAGATTATTCAATGGCCAGACAATGCGCCTAGCTGTATAACGAGCTACCCAAACTGAGAGAAGAGTCGCTAGAAGAGTAATCAGGACAATTTGTGGTAACAAGCCAAATAATAGCAAGAGAATGCTGTGTTGGGTCACCGACAGGCGGACAATAGTGCCATTGTCCAAACGTTGTGCTGTATAGATAGACGTCTGAGTAAGAGTCGAAGAATATCGAACACTCTCCCCATACCCATTTGCCAAGGCTTCCTTGATTTCTTCTCGGCTTCCGTGGTTTTCCATTTTAGCAGGATCTGATTTGGTATCATAGAGGACAGAGCCCACATTATCCACCCAAGTGATGCGGACATTAGACGTCTTCAAGCCATCAAAATATTCTCGTCCTTCAAAGGAAATCCCTTGTGCAGCCAAAGCTGTTTGAGTTTCCAATTGCTCTAGCTGAACATCTGTAAAATAACGATACACAATTCCCACCGTCAATAGAAGCCCAGCTAAAAAGACACCTAAACTAGACAATAGGGTTGATCGAAAGATTCGTTTAATCATGACGTTCCTCCATCCGATATCCAACACCTCGAACGGTTTGGATGTAATCCCCACAGTTTCCCAGCTTGGTCCGCAGTGTTCCAATATGGACATCTACGGTCCGTGTTTCACCGAAAAACTGCGTGCCCCAGATACGGTCCAGCAACTCTTGTCGGGTAAAAACACGGTCTGGATGAGTCATGAGCAAAGACAGGAGTTCGAACTCCTTCAAGGTCAACGTAACCTTCTCTATCCGATTGCGAACCGTGTAACTTTCTGGATCCAAGGTCAATTCTCCAAAATGCACGACTTGTGTGTCCGTATTCTTACGAGACCGGCGCAAAACAGCCTTGATACGAGACACCATCTCCATCATACCAAACGGCTTCACCAGATAGTCATCTGCCCCCAAATCAAGTCCTTTTACCTTGTCATACTCCGTTCCCTTGGCTGTCGCCATGATGATGGGAATCTCGGTCGTCCGATGGTCCGCTCGCAAACGCGCCAACAGACTCAATCCGTCCTCACCCGGTAGCATGATATCCAGCACCACTAATTCAGCTGGTTCTTCCGTTACAGCTTCCCAGAAAGTCTCCGCATCCGCAAACCCACGCGCCTCAAACCCTGTCGTCCGAAGGGTATAGAGCATCAATTCCCGGATGGAATCGTCATCTTCCACACAATAAATCATGTATTTTCTCCGTCTAATTGTCCCGTAATTGAGAAAATCACCCACTTGGCAATATTGACCGTGTGATCTCCGATACGTTCTAAGTATTTCGCAACCATGAGCACATCTAAGACATGTTCTGCATCTGCAACTGTTTCTGCAAAATAGCGAATCAGTTCTTCTTTTATTGTATCAAAATATTGGTCAACTTCATCATCTTTTTCAATGACTTGATTGGCAAGATTTTCATCTTCATGGACAAAGGCGTCAATACTATCCGTTACCATTTGAACCACTAATCCCCCCATGGCACTGAGGGGTTGCAATTCTTGATCTGACTGGATATGGCGAAGAGACATGATTTCTGCAATTTCTGCTGACTGTGCACCGATGCGTTTCATATCATAGACCATCTTCAAAGCAGAGGAAATACGACGCAAATCCTTGGCAACTGGTTGTTGACGGAGCAATAATTTCAAGCATTGTTCCTCAATATCACGTTCCAATTGTTCAACCTTTTGGTAAATTTTTGTGACATTATTGACCAGTTCAAATTCATTTTCAGCCAAGGGAACGAGAGATCTAGAAATAATATCTTCGCAAAGGGCTCCCATTAAAATCAGATTGGTATTTAAATCATGCAATTGGTGTTCAAATTTTGATCGCATCATCCGAATCTCCCTGTAATGTAATTTTCTGTGCGTTCATCCTGTGGCAAAGAGAAGAGTTGGCTGGTCCTGTTGTATTCCACAATCTCTCCCATCAAGAAAAAGGCCGTTTTATCCGAAATCCGCACCGCCTGTTGCATATTGTGTGTGACAATGACAATGGTGTATTTTTCTTTCAGACTGATCACCAATTCTTCAATTTTTGCCGTCGAAATCGGGTCCAAGGCACTGGTTGGCTCATCCATCAACAAGACATCTGGTTCAATCGCAAGTGCACGCGCGATACAAAGACGTTGTTGCTGCCCACCAGACATCCCCAAAGCTGATTTGTTAAGACGGTCTTTTACCTCATCCCAAATCGCCGCCTGTTTCAAAGAACGTTCCACAATCTCATCTAATTGCGCCTTGTTGTGAATACCATGTGTGCGTGGTCCAAAAGCGATATTATCATAGATGCTCATTGGAAATGGATTGGGTTTTTGGAAAACCATCCCTACCTTTTTACGTAAGATATTGATATCCATATCTTGGTAAACATCTTCCTGATCCAGGGTCACCTGACCCGTAATCCGACAATTTTTTACCAAGTCATTCATCCGATTGAGGCTCTTTAGTAAGGTTGATTTTCCACAACCCGAAGGGCCAATAAAGGCCGTAATTTCATTGGCAGCAATCTCTAGATTGACATCTTTCAGGGCATGAAAATCCCCATAATATAAGTCCAAATGATTGATGGCTAATTTACTCATTATTTGTTTCACTTCCTAATCGTTTCGCAATACTTTCTGAAATCAGATTGATGATGATGACTAACACCAAGAGTACCACTGCTGTTGCATAAGTCTGATTGACATAGAGCCCCTCTCCTGAAATAGCGTACATGTGCACTGCCAATGTACGGGCCGAACTAAAAGGTGTCTTGGCAATTTCTGCGACCGTTCCAGCCGTGAAAATTAAGGCAGCTGATTCACCAACAATCCGTCCGATGGCAAGGACAATCCCAGAAAAAATTCCCGGCATAGCACTTGGGAGAACAATTCGTCCGATTGTCCGCATTTTCCCTGCTCCCAAGGCAAAAGCTCCTTCACGATAGCTGTCAGGTACTGAGAGCAAGGCTTCCTCAGTTGTCCGCATAATCAAAGGCAAAATCATAATACTCAAGGTAATAGCCCCTGATATCAAAGAGAGTCCCATGTGCGCAAATTTAACGAAGAAAAGAGCCCCGAATAAACCATAAATAATGGAAGGAATCCCTGATAAAGTTTCTGTTGCAACCCGAATAATCGATACAAAAGGATGGTCTCGCTTGGCGTATTCTGTCAGGTAAACCGAAGCCCCAATCCCAATAGGAACTGCAATCACTAAGACCACTACCGCCATAAATATAGTATTTACCAAGGCTGGGAGCAGAGAAACATTCTCACTTGTGTAGACCCAAGCAAAAAGACTCGGCGTCAAGTTAGGAATACCTTTGATGAGAATATAGCCAACTAGAAATACAATCCCGAGAAAGACCACTAGTGCTGACCCATACACCAGACAAAAGAGGAACAGGGACAATGGATTTTGCAAACGAGAGCGCCATTCTTGTCGAAAAGTACGTTGATTAATTGCCTCCATATTTACTCCTCTCCCTTATGCAATAATGAAAAGCTAATATTGATGAGAAGGACAAAGATGAACAAAACTACCGCCGTCCCGATAAGAGCCTCACGGTGCAAGCCACTAGAGTAGCCCATTTCCATGACAATATTTGTCGTCAATGTCCGTACGCCCGATGTCAGTGAAGTAGGGATGATGGCTTGATTGCCCGCGACCATAATCACCGCCATGGTCTCTCCAATCGCACGACCGATTCCTAGAATAACAGCCGCCAACACCCCACGTTTGGCAGCAGGCAAGACAGCGAAGAAAACACTGCGTTCATGAGAGGCACCAAGAGCCAGCCCCCCCTCGTAATAAGAACGAGGGACCGCTCGAATCGCCGCTTCCGACACACTGATAATGGTTGGTAAAATCATGAGCCCCAATAAAACAGAGGCCGTTAGGACCCCCATCCCAAAACCGCCAATATGTGTGCGGACAAAGGGAACAAGCACTACCAGACCAAAGAAACCATACACAACCGATGGAATCCCCGCCATTAGATTAATAGCCGCTTTGAGAGGACGATAAATTTTTTCTGGACAAAAATAAGCCATAAAGACAGCAGTCAAAATTCCACTTGGAACACCTGTTACCAGCGCTCCAAGTGTCACATAAAGCGAACCAATAATCATTGGAAAAATTCCAAAAAGATGGTTGGCCGGTCTCCAGACTCTACCGAACAAGAAATCTCCAACTCCAATTTCTAGGATAGCAGGTATCCCACTTGTAAAGAGAAAGAAACAGATCAGTAAGACGGATATAATAGAAATGCAGGCGGTCAGAAACAAGACCGCTTGCACTACTTTTTCTTTCGTATGATTCATGTAAGACCCCTTAGTCTGCAAGGCCATCCCAACTTGTGGTTTCACCAGTGAAAATGGCTTTCACATCATCTTTCGCCAAATTGTTCACTTTATTGTCTTTGTTCACAATCACAGCAATTCCATCCATAGCAATGACAGTTGAAGCAACACCTTTTGATGTTTCTTCATCTTTCAACTCACGAGATGCCATACCGATATCTGTTGAACCGTCAATCGCATTCGTGATCCCTGTTGATGAATCACTTTGTTGAATTTCAATTTCAACATTCGCATTGACTTTATTGTAGGCTTCTTTGAGTTTTTCCATAACAGGCGTTACTGAGCTTGAACCAGATACGACTACTTTTCCTGAATCAACACTAGCTTTATAATCTTTTACATCATCTAAAGCAATGTAACCATTATCCGTTACAACTGCTTGACCATCTGTACTTAAAATAAAGTTGATAAAGTCCTGAGCAGCTTCACTCACCTTATCTTTTGTTACGATATTAAAATTACGAGAAATGGTGTAACTACCATCTTTAATGGTTTCAACGCTTGCCTTTGCGCCATCAATATCCAAAACCTTAACCGTATCATCCAATGACCCCAATGAAGCATAACCAATCGCATTGGCATCTCCTGCAACAGTTGTCATCATCACTGCTGTTGAGTTGGTAACAATGGCTTGATCCGTTGTCATATCCATTTTTTCGCCAGCATCATTCTTTTCTTCTACACCAAACAACTCAATAAAGGCGCCACGTGTTCCTGACCCGTCTTCGCGCGAAACAACGTTGATGGTTTGACCCGCGGCAGAACTAGAACCACCTTCACTTCCAGCATCAGACGAATTTCCGCAAGCTGTCAAAAGAGAAAGACTTGCTAAGCCAGCAAGGGCAATTGTGGATAGAAATGACATTTTTTTCATGATAAACTCCTCATCATTTTTTCTTTACATTTCACATTATAGACACCCAATATCAAATCCATTACCCGACTTTTGTAAAGTTTTTGTAAAGTCTGTAAAGTCCATAAAAAAAGCAACAGATACCTGTCGCCTTCTATTTATAATTAGAAAAAATACCGCAATCCAGCTACACAGCAAATCCCTACAACCACTGCTAGCATCACGTTTTTACTCTTTGCCATGACCACAAATGTCGGAACGACCGCTACTAACTCAATCCATTGAACAGATGGTAGCTGCCCACTGCGTGCTGGAAAAATACTAGATAAAATCAAGGCAAAAATAATCGTAATCGGTAAAAAACTCAGAAACTTCACAACTTTTTCTGGTAGTTCTGCTATTTTCACCAAAAAATACGGCAGAATTCTAGGAACCCAAGTCACGAGAGCTGATACAAGAATTGCCCCCATTAAATAACTACTCACCATCTATCATCACCCCCACAAAACAACCTAGTAACGTCGCTAGAAGCACCGCAATGGAACCAGAAAATTTCCATGATAATGCCAGGTATGCAAACAAGACACTAAAGAGAATCCATGCAATGTTTCTTAGAGGAACCGTTCGTACCATTCCTTCCAATTGACTAGCAAAAATCGTTACAAACATGGCAATTAAGGCAAAATCCACTCCCAAACCATTAGGATTTGGAATCATGCTCCCCAATACGCACCCCACTGTCGTCGCACCAATCCAGGTTATATAACTAGCCAAATTATTGCCATACATCCATTGTGGAGAAATGTCCTTCTGATGAATTCGCTCATTCAACAAGACACCATAGCTCTCATCTGTCATCAATGTCCCAATGAAGACTTGTTGCAACAAACTAGCAGATGAAAAAATCGTTGTCACATGCAAATTCATCAAAAAATGTCGCAGATTGATGAGAAAAACTGTCATCGCAATCGTAGGAAGCGAAGCCTTTGTCAATAACAAAGCACATAAAGCAAACTGGCCCGAACCCGAATAAAAAACAATACTCATAAAAGCAACGATTAGCGGAGAAATCCCCGCTTTAGCCGCCACAATCCCAAAAGCCATTCCAATTGATATATAACCAAAAACAGTTGGAATAGCAGCTTTTGCCCCCTGCCAAAAACCTTTTTCTGTCATGTCCTCCTCCTGTATCAGTAAGCTCCACTTACAGTATATCATAAATAAAAGTCCTTGCACTCACGTCCAAGAACTTTTCTGGTTAAAAATCATTATCCTATTTTCAGTCTTATCCCTCCACCCCTTCAAACACCAAACTTGGCTTGGCATTGAGGTCTAGGGAGGCGATGTTGCCTTTGGCGTATTCTACAGCCGCAGCCAGTGCAATCATGCCCGCATTGTCACCGCATAGACGCAGAGGAGGAATGACGACATCGACATCAATGATTTCTTCTACTAGGCGTTCACGTAAACCTTGATTCGCTGCCACTCCGCCTGCCACAACAAGCATTTCAACAGGATAACGTTCCAAAGCCTTTTTGGTTTTTGCCATGAGAATATCCATAACAGCCGCCTGAAAGGAAGCGCAGAGATTTTCTAACACGAGCTCCTCTCCCTTTTGTGTTGCATTGTGATGCAAATTGATAAAGGCCGATTTGAGACCTGAAAAAGAGAATTCCAAATTATCTTCTTTTATCATAGCACGAGGAAAATCATAGACATCCTGCCCCTTGTGCGCCAATTCATCAATTTCACGCCCTGCTGGATAGGTCAAACCCATGACCCGTCCGACCTTATCATAAGCCTCTCCCACCGCGTCATCTCGGGTTTCTCCGACAATGTGATAATCTCCTGGCGCCGACACGTAGACCAATTCCGTATGACCGCCAGAGACGAGAAGCGCCATCAAGGGATAGGTCAACTCCTTGACCTCACGCGCAGCCATGAGGTGACCCGCCATGTGGTTGACAGGAATAAGGGGCAAACCATGTGCCCAAGCAAAGGCCTTGGCAGCCGCCATTCCAACTAGAAGAGCCCCAACCAAGCCCGGTCCATAGGTTACAGCCACTGCAGTTAAATCCGAAGCAGCAACCTCTGCTTCTGCCAACGCATCCTCAATACACGTTGTAATGACTTCCACATGGTGACGACTCGCCACCTCTGGCACTACGCCACCAAAGCGCTTATGACTTTCTATCTGACTAGCAATAATATTGCTTAACAATTCGGTGTCATTCTTTAACACTGCTACACTAGTCTCATCGCAAGACGACTCAATAGCTAATATATATCTGTCTGTCATATTTTCTATTCTTTCTCTGAATTTTCTTTATGCTTCTGCTTTGTATCATTCTCACTGACCTGATCTTCAATCGTTTGATTTGTTAATTTTTCTTCTAAAATGGCCAGTAATTCGTCAGTAGACAGCTGTTCTTTGTTAGATAATTGTTGTACATTCAGTTGAATGTCACTCAGCCCATAATCTTGTAACTTAGCCTCTAGGACACTAGATTCAACCGGTTCATCACCATAGACTACCAAACTCAAAGTCTTAGTTGGAGCATCATACTGTCGACTCACCACTGTCACATTGACCAATGTCTCATTGACAAACTGATTCAACATGAGGCGCTGATAACTATCTCTCACCATGGTAACCGCCGATGCTAGACTTGGCAACATGAAAATAAATAAGGCCATACTGAACCAAATCTGATATTTTTTTGTAGCTTGCCGCTCTTGTCGAATTCGTTTTGACAGTCCCGTCCACGAAAAACCAAGAATCGTTGATAGAATAATAAAAACAACATTGATAAGAAAAAGATAGGAAGAACCCAAAAAGTACTCCATATGCCCAACTGCAATCGCATATCCCACCGTGCATAAAGGCGGCATAAGTGCTGTCGCAATAGCTACACCTGGAATAATGTTACCCCCATCCTTTTTCTGAGCGCCAATAATCCCTGCGAGACCACCAATCAAAGCAATCAAGACATCCCACACTGTCGGGCTCGTCCGCGCAATAATCTGCTCACTAGCATAGGAAATAGGAGACAACCAAAAATAGAGGATAGAGATGCCCAGACTCACGCCAATCTCCATTGAAAGCATCTTCAATGCCTTTTTAAAAAGTGGTAGGCTGTAAACTGATCCACTAATCCCAATGGCTAAAATCGGAGTCATTAAAGGTGAAATCAGCATAGCGCCAATCACTGTCGGGATTGAATTCATATTCAAACCGATACAAGCAATCAAAATGGCACAAACTAAAATAGCGGCATCCTTTTTATCAAATTCTAAGTCATCATTGACCTTTTTATAAAATTCACTGGCTGTATACGTTTTTGCCATGATTATAAATCCTCTTTCTCCTGTTCTGAACGCATCATCAGCACTGCATCTTCTATAGGGTTATGATAATAGTGTTTTCGCCTACCGATTTCGTGGAAACCATTTTTTTGATAGAGCGCACGCGCTGCCAGATTACTGTCTCGCACTTCCAAGAAAATAGGTTCTTGACGATGTTGAAGATTCTCTAATAATCTACTCGCAACCCCTCGACCTTGAAAAGCCTTCTTAACGGCAATATTGGTGATTTCCAATTCACCTGCTAGGTCCTGAATCGCTAAAAAGCCAACCATTTCCTGCTGGTTAAACAAATAAAAATAATCCGTTGACTCCTGAGCCAAATCTGATTCAATCTGTTCAAGCGTCCAAGGGGATGGCTCATAAACATCTGAGAGAAGATCCCAAATCTGTCTTGCAGTTTCCATTTTAGACCCTTTTGACATAGTTTGTTTCATCACCTGTTGCATGATTTTTCAACCAATTTTCTTCTGCTTCTACCCGTTTTAGATATTGAGGAACAAAGGCATCTACATCTACCGCCGGTAAGGTCTGCCCCAAACATCCAATAGCATAAGCAGATGGCAAGGTTGCGACCATACGAGCAGCTGGTAACTTTTCTTCTATTTGACTACGAAAGGCTTCTACTTCACCGACAAAAGTCACCTTTTCCTCATTCGCCACTCGCTCCAATACTTGTGCAAATGCTACATGTTGATCGGTCTGTACAGCTCTGCCATTTACATAAAAACCAGCATACACATGATTCCTACGGGCATCCATCAAGGGCACCACCAGTCCATCAAAATCTTGACCACTAGCTAAAGCATAAAGACTGGAAACTCCTACTAGATCAATCTTTAAGGCATAGGCCAAGGTTTTTCCAGTCGCCACAGCCACACGCAGACCCGTATACGAGCCTGGGCCTTCTGCGACCACAATTCTTTCCAAATCAGCTGGCGTCCAACCAACGGATTTCACCAAAAAATCAATCGCCGGCATCAGACTCATACTATGATTTTTCTTGACATTCAAGGTGACTTCTGCGACCAATCGTTCTCCGTCTAATAAAGCAACTGACAACGCCTGACTGGATGTATCCATCGCTAATACTTTCATCTTTTCATCCCTCTGTCTCTTCTTCATCTTATTGTAAGCTATCTTGCTTATTTTTTCAAATACCGTCCCTTAAACCATCAATTCAATCGCTGCTCTTTTCAATAATTCTTGAAAATTCTTGAAAACCAGCCTTTTTTACATTTTCCCAGCATTTCCTTTCACCAAGTTTCCCTTTTATGGTATAATATACATAATTGTAACGTTTTAAAAAGAACACAACAACTCCATACAATTTCATAGAAAAAAGCAAATAGGAAAGACCTGTTTGCCACTTTTTCATAGTTGTTTCATGCAAAAGAAAGGAAAAATATGATTTACAAAGTATTTTATCAAGACACAAAAGACCGGACGCCACGTCGTGAGCAAACACACTCACTTTATTTAGAAGTAGAAGCTGCAGATGAATTACAAGGACGCATCCTAGTTCGTCAACTGGTAGAACAAAACACACCCTACAACATCGAATTTATCGAACGCTTGTCCGATAACCACCTTGAGTATGAAAAAACTCATGCCGATTTCAAATTAACGGAGTTTTAACCCATGTCTTCTATCAATCTAAAACCTCAAGAAGTTGGTGTCTACGCCATCGGTGGTTTGGGAGAAATCGGGAAAAATACCTACGGAATTGAATACAAGGATGAAATCATCATTGTGGACGCCGGAATCAAATTCCCTGAAGATGATTTATTGGGAATTGACTATGTCATTCCAGACTACTCCTATATCGTCGACAATTTAGATCGCGTCAAAGGACTGGTGATTACCCACGGTCACGAAGACCATATCGGTGGGATTCCTTTCCTCCTCAAACAGGCCAATATTCCCATTTATGCAGGCCCCTTGGCTCTTGCCCTTATCCGAGGAAAATTGGAAGAGCACGGCCTTTTGCGCGATGCAACTCTTCATGAAATTCATCACAATTCCGAATTAACCTTCAAACACCTCAAAGTTAGCTTTTTCCGTACCACTCACTCCATTCCTGAACCATTAGGAATTGTGATTGATACGCCGCAAGGAAAAATTGTCTGTACGGGTGACTTTAAGTTTGACTTTACCCCTGTGGGTGAGCCTGCCGACTTACACCGCATGGCAGCTTTAGGAGAAGAAGGCGTTCTTTGTCTTCTTTCTGACTCTACCAATGCCGAAGTTCCAACCTTTACGAATTCGGAAAAAGTAGTCGGTCAATCGATTACGAAAATCATCGAAGGCATCCACGGACGGATTATCTTTGCATCCTTTGCATCTAACATTTTCCGTCTCCAACAAGCGGCCGAGGCTGCTGTAAAAACAGGCCGTAAAATTGCTGTCTTTGGACGCTCGATGGAAAAGGCTATTGTCAATGGGATTGAGCTAGGCTATATCAAGGTTCCAAAAGACACCTTTATCGAGCCAAATGCTATCAAAGAATACCCAGCTGGTGAAGTTCTCATCCTCTGTACAGGAAGTCAAGGGGAACCGATGGCTGCTCTTTCACGGATCGCACACGGTACACACCGTCAGGTTCAACTCCAACCAGGCGACACGGTTATCTTCTCTTCTAGTCCAATCCCAGGAAATACAACAGGGGTCAACAAGCTCATCAACATTTTAATTGAAGCTGGGGTAGAAGTCATTCATGGTAAGGTAAACAATATCCATACTTCTGGACACGGTGGCCAACAAGAACAAAAACTCATGCTCCGCCTTATCAAACCGAAATACTTCATGCCTGTCCATGGTGAATACCGGATGCAGAAGATTCATGCTGGGCTTGCTGTGGATACTGGAGTGCCTAAAGAAAACATCTTTATCATGGAAAACGGAGATGTTCTGGCACTTACCAAAGACTCTGCCCGCATTTCTGGGCACTTTAACGCTCAGGACATCTACGTTGACGGAAACCGTATCGGTGAAGTCGGTGCAGCTGTTCTCAAAGACCGCAGAGACCTATCAGAAGATGGCGTTGTTCTAGCTGTTGCGACTGTTGACTTTAAATCACAGATGATTTTAGCCGGACCAGATATTCTCAGTCGCGGTTTCATCTATATGCGTGAATCAGGAGATCTCATTCGCGAGAGCCAACACATCCTCTTCAATGCGATTCGTATTGCCTTAAAGAACAAGGATGCCAATATTCAGACTGTCAATGGTGCCATTGTAAATGCGCTTCGACCTTTCCTATATGAAAAGACTGAACGTGAACCTATCATCATTCCAATGATTCTGACACCAGATAATTAAAAGGACAAAAGGACCGAGGAAATTTTCCTCAGTCCTTTTACTTTTAATACAAATCTAGGTAGTTATCGATTTCCCATTGGGATACAAATGTAGCATAGCTTGCCCACTCAATACGTTTTGCTTCAAGGAAGTTCGTATAAATATGTTCTCCCAAGGCAGCGCGTACAACAGGATCACTTTGCAAAGCTTTTAAGGCATTATGAAGTGTAGATGGGAGGTCAATAATTCCTGCTTCTACACGTTCTTCGGCTGTCATTGCGTAAATATTTGTTTCCACTGGAGCTGGGGCTTCGATTTTATTTTCAATCCCATCCAAACCAGATTCCAACAAGACTGCCAAGGCCAAATACGGATTCGCCATTGGGTCCACAGAGCGCAACTCTAAGCGCGTTCCCATACCACGAGAAGCTGGTACCCGAATCAATGGTGAACGATTTCGACCAGCCCAAGCTACATAAACTGGTGCTTCAAAGCCTGGTACTAAGCGCTTATAGGAATTGACCGTAGGATTCGTAATAGCTGTGTAACTGTAAGCATGCTTCATCAAGCCACCCAAGAAATAGTAGGCATCTTCTGATAACTGCATGCCACGCGGATCTTCTGGGTGATAGAAGGCATTCCCTTCCTCAGTGAAGAGGGACATATTGCAGTGCATCCCTGACCCAGCAATACCATATTTCGGTTTCGCCATGAAGGTGGCATAAAGACCATGTTTTCGTGCAATTGTCTTTACAACCAACTTGAAGATTTGAATTTTGTCACAGGCTTTCAGTACATCTGCATATTTAAAGTCGATCTCGTGCTGCCCAACCGCACATTCGTGGTGGCTTGCCTCAACCTCAAACCCCATTTGAGTCAATACATTCACAATCTCACGACGAGTATTGTCGGCTAAGTCTGTCGGTGCCAAATCAAAATAGCCGCCTTTGTCATTCACTTCTAGGGTTGGATTACCTTGCTCATCCATTTTAAAGAGGAAGAACTCTGGTTCTGGACCAAGGTTAAAGGATTTGTACCCAACACTTTCCATATGACGGAGCGCTTTCTTCAAATTACCACGAGGGTCCCCAGCAAAAGGCTTTCCTTCAGCTGTATAGATATCACAAATCAAACCTGCAACTGCACCATTTTCATCACCCCAAGGAAAGACTGTCCATGTATCCAAGTCTGGATAAAGGTACATATCTGATTCATTGATTCGCACAAATCCTTCGATAGAAGAACCATCAAACATTGCCTTATTTGACAGGACCTTATCCACCTGCTCTTGGGTTGCTGGGATCTCAACGTTTTTCAAAGTCCCCAAAATATCTGTAAACATCAAACGCAAAAAAGTAACGTTCTTTTCCTGAATTTCGCGACGGATATCCGCTGCTGTGATAGACATGTATTTCTCCTTTTTTTGAAACCAAGATGGATTTATATCCGAAATGATTGAAAACCAGTTGGAGCGGGATTAAAGCCTCCAACATTTGAAAGTTCATCGTGTAGAATTTGTCGAACTTGACTGTCTGACAAGGTTTGTTGCCGCGCCAATTCCTTGGCTTGGTACTCACGTTTAATTGCCGCAATATTATACCCATCCGCAATATAATCTTTGATATCCAATAAACAATCCATATCGTTTAAGGAATACATACGGCGATTGCCTTCATTGCGATCAGGATGAATCAACCCCTGCTCTTCGTAATAACGAATCTGCCGTGCTGTCAAATCTGTCAGTTTCATAACACTTCCAATTGGAAAGACTGCTAATGACCGTCTTAATTCTTTTTCTCTCACGAAAACTCCTTTCTGCCTACCATTATAGGTCAATTCACGCCAATCGTCAAGATTTTATGTGAGATTTTCTAACATCATTCGTGTTTCCAATATTTTTTCAGTTTATCTACATCATAATTTACCAAAATCGCAATAAAAACTCCGACAAATGTTTCGAAGACACGGGCGAAAACATACTGTACCGTCTCACCCGCAGGAATCGACAAGGTGATAATCAACATAGCAGCCACCCCACCAATAATTCCCGCCTTATTGTCCATAGCAACATTTGTCATGATTGTCAGCATCACACAGATGGGTACCACAAACAGGGTCACCAAAAAATGACCATCAAAAAACTGGCTCAGTAAAAAGAAAATTAAGGCATAGACACCGCCAATAGAATTTCCTAGGATGCGTGAAGTGCCAAAATGCAAGCTCTTATCAAAATCCTCCCGCAAGCTAAAGACGGCGGATAAAGCTGCAATATTCGTGCCTTCCCATCTCAATATACCAAACAATAATATTACTAAGAACACTGCAAGGCTAGACTTCACTGTCCGCATGCCAAGCTTAAACTTCTCAGGATCAAAACGCTTTTTTATGAACATACCTTTATTGTAACATGATTTTGTAGAAAAGAAAGAGTTTGAAGAAGGAATCACACAAACTAATCATCTATTGCAAAAAACGATGCCTTTCGACATCGTTTCTAGACTTCAATAGTTCAATCGCAGCAGCTGATTGGTAGTTTACTCGCAACCAGCCTAATCAGCCTTGTGGGTTTCAATTAGTCCAGTGGACTATTTGAAGTTGTCACCTAATAAAATCAAAGTGACAATCTACGAAATCATTTTTGACAGAAGCTTCGCTTCTTCTATTTCCAACCTAAAACTATCTCCCAGATAGTTTTAGCTGACTTACCGCCTATTTTTCTGTCAATGCAGCCAAACCTGGTAACACTTTATGCCTTGCCTGATTTTCTAAGCTCGTTTCACGTCGCAGAAAATCTAGGCAGAGCACAGAAAAGAGGCTCTCGCCTCTTTTCTAGCCTTCCTTACAAAAGTAAAGAATTATTTATCAGTCAAAGCAGCCAAACCTGGTAACACTTTACCTTCTAAGAGTTCCATGCTTGCGCCTCCGCCCGTACTAATCCATGAGAATTTGTCTGCACGGCCAAGATTGATAGCAGCTGCTGCTGAGTCTCCACCACCGATGATTGATTTCACGCCTGGTTGTTTCACGATAGCATCCATCACACCGATTGTACCAGCTTGGAAGTCTGGGTTTTCAAAGACACCCATAGGACCGTTCCATACAACTGTTTTCGCACCAGTCAAGGCTTCGTCAAATTTAGCGATTGATTTAGGACCGATGTCAAGACCAAGGAAACCTTCAGAAACTGCTTCGCCTTCAGTGTCACGAACAACATCGTAACCAGCAAAGGCGTTTGCTTCTTTTGAGTCAACTGGCAAGATCAATTTGCCATTTGCTTTTTCAAGCAATTCTTTAGCAACATCCAATTTGTCTTCTTCTACAAGTGAGTTCCCGATTTCGATACCTTGTGCTTTGTAGAAGGTGTAAGTCATACCACCACCGATAAGGACTTTATCTGCTTTTTCAAGCAAGTTTTCGATAACACCGATTTTATCAGAAACTTTTGAACCACCAAGGATCGCTACGAATGGGCGTTCTGGAGTTTCAACAGCTTCTTGGATGTAAGCAATTTCGTTTTCAAGAAGGAAACCAGCAACAGCTTTTTCAACATTTGCTGAGATACCAACGTTAGATGCGTGCGCACGGTGAGCTGTACCGAAAGCATCATTTACGAAGATACCATCTCCAAGTGATGCCCAGTATTTACCAAGCTCAGGATCATTTTTAGATTCTTTTTTGCCGTCAACATCTTCAAAACGAGTGTTTTCCACCAAAAGAACTTGACCATCTTCAAGAGCATTGATAGCTGCTTCCAATTCAGCACCACGAGTTACTCCTGGGAAGGCAACCTCTTGGCCCAATTTAGCAGCCAAATCAGCAGCTACTGGCGCAAGTGATTTACCAGCTTTATCCGCTTCTTCTTTCACACGTCCAAGGTGTGAGAAGAGGATTGCACGACCACCTTGTTCGATGATGTATTTGATTGTTGGAAGTGCCGCAGAGATACGGTTGTCATTTGTAATAACGCCGTCTTTCAAAGGCACGTTAAAGTCAACACGGACAAGAACTTTTTTACCTTTAAGTTCTACGTCTTTAACAGTCAATTTAGCCATTTGGTTAAACTCCTTAAAAATTTTTTATCTTTCTCATTATAGCACATTTTCCTGTAAATTTCTAAACATTTTGCGTTATTTGTGATAATTGTAACGAAGTAAACGAAGACCATTTAAAATGACTAAGATAGTCGAGCCTTCATGCCCCACAACTCCCAATGGAAGCGTGACTCTCTGAAACAAATTACTCAAAACTAGAAGAAGAATCACCGAAAAGGCAAAAATGATATTTTCCACAATAATGGTTCGTAATTTTCTAGATAAGCCAATCGCAAAACTCAAACGGTTCAAATCATCCACCAGTACTACATCAGCATTCCCAATGGCAATATCACTGCCTGTACTAACTGCAAAACCAATATCTGCAAGAGCTAGAGCTGGTGCATCATTGATGCCATCTCCGACCATTCCAACCTTTCCGTACCTTTCTTGTAACTGTTGAATGTGCTGAACCTTGTCTGCTGGCAAACAATTTGCCACTACCTCGTCCATTCCTAATTCCTGTGCTAAAAAGTGGGCGGTTTTCTCTTGATCGCCAGTCAGCATGATCGTCTGCAATCCCAGCGCTTTCAATTGTGCAATCGTTATCTGACTTTCTGCTTTCAATTGGTCTGCCAAGGCATAAATTGCTTGAAGTTCTCCGCTTCTACTAACATATACCAGCGTATTTCCTTGTTCTTCGCGTCGGTTGATATAATCCCAGACCTCAGAAGAAAAACCGACTTCCATCCCTTCCAGAATATAATCTTTCTTCCCAATCCGCCATTCTTCACCAGCATAATGGACATTCAAGCCCTTTCCAGTCACATCTTCTAAACGATCGAGAGAAAGAGACTCTTGCCCTTCATAATGTTGAAGTAATGCTTGAGAAATAGGATGAGTAGACTGCCCTTCTGCTGTGACAACCATTCTCCCAAGTAGAGTGGCCTCTGTATTTTCTAATACGTAGGCATCCACGACTTCTGGATGACCCACTGTCAATGTTCCCGTCTTATCAAAAACAATCGCTTTTAGTTGTCCCACGTTTTCAGCAGTATCGCCCCCTTTGACAATCATTCCCATTCGGGCAGCGCGACTGATGGCTGATAAGGTTGCTGGAGCAGAAGAAGCAAGTAAAGCACAGGGCGAAGCCACTGTTAGTAAAATCATCCCCCGATAAAATGCTGTCTGCCAATCCCAGCCTCCAATAAAGTGCATCCCCAAAATAAACAGGGGCACGACTATCAAAACAGCCTTGACATACTGATTTTCCATCCGCTTGACCAAGCTAGTAGTCGGACTTTGACGACTTTGCGCCTCTTCAACCATTCGGACAATTTTTGCAAACAGGGTATCCTGATTTTCCACACTGACTGTCAGCTGAATACTTTCACCTTGATTGACAGTCCCACCATGAACTTCATCTCCTACTTTCTTTTCGACTGGCAATGGTTCCCCTGTAATCATCGATTCGTCGACTAAGGCATAGTGACTATCAAGAAAGCCATCTATCGGAATTGCTTCTCCTTTCAGAACTTGCACTCGGTCTCTAATTTTCAAATCAGCAGTTGCTACGAGTTCAATCTCTCCACTTTCCCCTATTCTTCTTGCCTCATCGGGGGTCAAGGACATGAGAGAACTAATGGCACGACGACTCTTTTCTGTCGCAAATTCTTCTAGTGTATTAGAAAGTGAAAAGATTCCAATTAGCAGAGCCCCTTCTTCCCAATAGCCAATCGAACCAGCCCCTAAAGCTGCTAAAATCATCAAAATATCTACATCTAAATGATGGTCCACTAACAATTCTTTTAGCCCCTCTTTCACTGATAGATAGCCACCAGCCAATAGAGAAAGGATAAACACAAAAGTTCCTAAATTCGCAAATCCAAGAAATTCAACAATAAACCCTAATACAATCAAGACAATACAAGCCACTGTCATCACGAGGCTCTGATTCATTTCAGATCGTTTCATATTTCCTTCCTCCTATTTTCAGCAGGACTTGTCAAAAAACGCTTTCTCTTTTACAATATAAGTATGACAGAAATTGCTTTGAAAACACAGATACAAATCATACACTTTGTATCTTATTGGACAATTGAGAAAAATTGTCTCTAATTTGGAGATTCTATGGATAGACGTACAGAAAAAACACAAGAAGCCATTTTTCAGGCCTTCTTCGACTTGTTAAACGATCGAACCTTTCAGCAAATCAGCGTAGGGGACATCATAGAGGCTGCCAACATTGGCAGAAGCACCTTTTACAATCACTTTAGCAGCAAGGATGACCTGCTTACCGCCATCTGCCAGCACCTATTTGAGCATGTTTTTTTAAATGCTTCCTACTCCGAACATCGTCCAGAACATTCTAACTTGCCTCTTGGGACCATCAATGAACGAATTGCCCACCTCTTCTATCATTTTAAGGCAAATGACGAAAAAGTACTAACCCTTTTCCGCCTCAACGATGATTATTTTTTACGGAGCTTGCGTCAGCAATTACACACCTATCTCACACCAGTCATCCAGTCCCATTATTTTGTACAATCTCATTTACCCGATTCTCTCATCAAGGAACATATCGTCTCTTGCTTCTTAAGTTGCCTCAATTGGTGGCTTAAAGAAGCACCAGACCGGACTGCAGAGGAAGTTAGCGACTACTATTTAACTTTGATTGCATAAGAGGCTGGGAAAACTCTGAACAATAAAACAAAAAACGAACAAAAGTTATCTCTTATATATTTAAAGAGTATCCTTTGTTCGTTTTTATGTACATTTTATTAGAAATTCGTTTCGTCTGGATTTTTTTGAGTTGTTACACCTTCTACTGTATCCAAAGCAGCAACATCATCAGCTGACAATTCAAAGTCAAAGATTTCTAGATTCGCTTCAATGTTTTTTGGAGTCACTGATTTCGGAAGTGGTAAGAAACCTTTTTGCAGAGACCAACGAAGGGCTACTTGAGCCACTGATTTTCCATATTTCTCTGCTAATTCTTGCGCCACTGGATTCCCAAAGATACTACCAGTGCCAAGTGGACTATAAGCTTCTAACAAGATATCATGTTCACGGCAGAAGGCGGTCACTTCTTCCTGCGGACAACCAGGTGCCAACAAGATTTGATTGACATGAGGCTTGATTTCGGCTGTTTCAAGCAGAGCTTCCAAGTGATGAATCATGAAGTTAGATACTCCGATAGCACGCACTTTACCTTCTTTGTAAGCTTCTTCCATTGCTTTCCAAGCTCCCGCATTTCCTGCTTTCCAAGCATCATTTTCGCGAAGAGCCTTTGGATTTGGCCAGTGAATCAAGAGCAAGTCTACATAATCCACACCCAATTTTTGCAAAGATTCATCAATTGAAGCCTTAGCCAATTCATAATCGTGTTTGTCATTCCAGACCTTTGTTGTCAGGAAAATATCCTCACGCGCCAAGTCGCTGTCCGCAATCGCCTTACCGACACTCACTTCATTTCCATAAATTTGCGCTGTATCCACATGCGTATAGCCCGCTTTTAAGGCATGAGCTACCGAGTGATAAGCCTCTTCCCCATCAGGAATCTGCCACGTCCCAAAACCGATCTTAGGAATCTTTACGCCATTGTGTAATGTATAATGTTCCATTTCTTCCTCCGTTTAAAATTCTGTCATTTCTGCAAAAGATGCTGTCAAGATAGCTTCTACATCTTCCACTTGCAAGTTTACAAAACGATTTTCTGTTAATTTCCCATGTTCAATGGCTTTTTGACTCATCTCTGCCACTAATTCCTGAGTTTCGATACCAACCTCAGGAAGGGTCATTGGAATTTCCAATTCATGCTTGAAGAAATCATAGGTTTTCTTCACAGCTTGTCTCGCCAATTCTTCATCAGAACCTTCTGTCAATCCCCAAACATTGCGTGCATAGGTTGCGAATTTTGCATGTGTTGTAACATCTGTATCCAGACAGTACTTCATCCAGCGTGGTGTAATAATAGCAAGTCCTACACCGTGTGTAATATCATAGTAAGCTGACAATTCATGCTCAATCGCATGACAAGTCCAAGCACCCGCACGACCTTGACCAACCAAGCCATTCAAAGCCCATGTCGAACTCCAAAGCAAGTTCGCCCGTGACGTATAATTATCAGGATCTTTCATGGCAATAGGCGCATG
Source organism: Streptococcus ovis DSM 16829 (assembly GCF_000380125.1). Classification (GTDB taxonomy): domain Bacteria; phylum Bacillota; class Bacilli; order Lactobacillales; family Streptococcaceae; genus Streptococcus; species Streptococcus ovis. The sequence continues at coordinate 53,188 of NZ_KB904584.1, read as the reverse complement.
CTGGATAACAGTTTTCAAAATACCTTCCGCCACACGGTCCTGCATGTCTACGCCGTCAGTCCTGTCAAAATATTGCTCAAAGAGGTGGCTCATCATATCTGCTGAACCAGCTGCTGTTTGCCATTTCGAAACGGTATAGGTCAAGGTTGGATCTAAGAATGAAGCCCTCGGGATCAATTCCCAGCCGCTCGTTCCACGTTTTTCGTTGATAGCAAGATTGGAAATAACCGCATTGCGATTCATTTCTGTACCAGTCGCAGCCAAGGTCAAAATATCCACAATTGGCACAGCCTTACCAACTAAACTTCGGTCTTCAATCAAGTCCCAAGCATCCCCATCATGGTACACAGCAGCCGCAATCACCTTGCTCGCGTCCACAACCGAGCCACCACCGACAGCTAAAATAACATCTAACTCGTTTTCACGAATGAGTTTTACCCCTTCACGAACCGATTCGATACGTGGATTAGGCTCAATACCTGACAATTCTACTGTTTCAAACCCATTATCTGATAATAAGGTCGTTACTTGGTCATACAAACCAGATGCTTTAATAGACCCGCCTCCATACACAAGCAACACACGACGTCCATAAGTCGCCAAAACCTCTGGCAACTCAGCTAAGCGATTTTTCCCGAAGCGAATATCCGTCGGGATCTGCAAACGAAAATTTTCCATTTTCTTTCCTTTCTACAATACCATTGAACATTGCCTAATTATTAAATAAGACAGTTTCAAAATCAAAAAATTCTGGCAGGTGGTGCGCAATCGAATATTCAAAAGTCTGGCAATTATCCAAACTACTAATTCTCTCAGCTTCCATCAGAAAATCTGTTTCTAGCATCGACATATACTTTATTTCCAAAGCATTTGGTCGGACTCCTGTAATTTTTACAAAGGCACTATGCACCTTTCGCCCTAGTTCTTCTTGGATATAGCCATAAATAGAATGCTCTAAATCAGCTTGTTTCAACCCTGGTATCACATCAATGGGCATATAGGTATACTCCATGATAATTGGCCGTCCATCTAATTCACGCAATCGAATAATTTCATATATAAAATCATCTGGATTCACATTAAGTTTTTCGGCAATTTCTTCAGAAGCCCGATTGATTTCAAAACGAATGACCTTTGAACGAACCCGTTCCTTATAATCGTAGTACGTCCCCTTTAATGAATAAAGATGCGGCAATTGTTGTTTCTTCCAATCTCGAACAAGAGTGCCATCCCCTCGCCTCCGAATGATATAACCTTCTGCTACCAAAACATCCAAGGCTCGTTTTAAAGTCATCAAGCTTACCCCATATTCTTGTGCAAGACTACCACCTTCCGGCAAACGGCCATTGATAGGATAGATACCTTCTTTAATTTTACGACGAAGATCCTGACAAATTTGCAAATACTTTGGTGTTACTTTACCGATACGCTCACCTCCTTTTTCATTATTATATCATTTTGTTTTTAAAAGACTATACTTTTATTGAAAAAATTTTTTAAAAAAAGAAGGGGAACCCCCTTCTTTTCTATCATATAAAATGATTATTTAGCAATTTTTGCGAAGTACTCAAGAGTACGAACAAGTTGTGAAGTGTAAGACATTTCGTTGTCATACCATGAAACAACTTTTACCAATTGTTTACCATCAACGTCAAGAACTTTAGTTTGAGTTGCATCGAACAATGAACCGTATGAGATACCTACGATATCTGAGGATACGATTGGATCTTCAGTGTAACCGTAAGATTCGTTAGCAGCAGCTTTCATAGCAGCATTTACTTCTTCAACAGTTACGTTCTTTTCAAGAACTGCAACCAATTCAGTAACTGAACCTGTTGGAGTAGGAACGCGTTGTGCAGATCCGTCCAATTTACCGTTCAATTCTGGAATTACCAAACCGATAGCTTTTGCAGCACCAGTTGAGTTAGGAACGATGTTTGCTGCACCAGCACGAGCACGACGAAGGTCACCACCACGGTGTGGACCGTCAAGAATCATTTGGTCACCAGTGTAAGCGTGGATTGTAGTCATCAAACCTTCAACAACACCAAAGTTGTCTTGAAGAGCTTTTGCCATTGGTGCCAAACAGTTTGTAGTACATGAAGCACCTGAGATAACTGTTTCAGTACCGTCAAGAATGTCATGGTTAGTGTTGTAAACGATTGTTTTAACAGCATTTCCACCAGGAGCTGTGATTACAACTTTTTTCGCACCATTTTCATGGATGTGCAATTCAGCTTTTTCTTTAGATGCAAAGAAACCAGTTGCTTCAAGAACGATTTCTACACCATCAGTAGCCCAGTCAATTTGTGAAGGGTCTTTTTCAGCAGAAACTTTAACGAATTTACCGTTAACTTCAAAACCACCGTCTTTAACTTCAACAGTACCGTCAAAACGACCTTGAGTTGTGTCATATTTCAACAAGTGTGCAAGCATTGCAGGGTCTGTAAGGTCGTTAATACGAGTTACTTCAACACCTTCAACGTTTTGGATACGACGGAAAGCAAGACGACCGATACGACCGAAACCGTTAATACCAACTTTAACTACCATTAATGATTTCCTCCTTATGAAAATCGAGTAAATTTTTTAAAAGGCGAACCTTTTAGTCATTTGTGAAAATCGTAACATGGAAATACACACGTCACTTTTCAACATTTCCATTATATACCGATTTAGCAAAAAATGCAAGTTTAAAAACATCCTCTTCACAATAATACGTATCAAAAGTTTCCTTAACTAATTTGCTACAATTTAGCACCTATAAATGGTACATGTTATAAAAATATAGATTTCACTTTACACCCTCTCAAAAGAAAGTGAAAATATTTTTGTGATTTACAATGTTTTTTCAAGTAAACTATCCTCAACAATACGCAGGGCACTATACAGAATGGTTCAGTACAACACTTTGAGAACTGGAACATTGTCCACTGACAAAAAATCCCATTCGTCAACTAGTTTAGAGGCAAAAATCCGTACTACCGCAATGACAACAGGTTATTCTTTATGAAAAGTGAAGAAAACTGATCAGTTTTCTTCACCCTATTCATAACAAACTCCTGACACCTAAAATCCTTAGAAACCGATTCTCAAGGACTTTATTCACGTTTTGAGAACTCTTTTCTGAAAGTCATTTCTACATATTTATGGTTGACTGTACCAAGCGATTCCCTCATACTTCCAGCCACGTTTACTGAGAACATTGCGCTCATTAACATCTCTCGTATAAAGATGCTTCTTAATTCCCGAGTGATAGAGACGATAGATTGGGACACTACCGTGCGAGCGATACGCAATGCCTTCTTGTTTCCAACCTCGACTTCCTAATACCTTGTATTCATTGGCATCCTTGGTATAAAAGTGGTATTTAACGCCTGGGTGGTAGAGGCGATAGACAAGATTCCCCTTAGCTGTCTCAGTCTTCCAAGAGACTCCTTCGTACTTCCATCCACGCTGACTTAATACCTTTCGCTCATTCACATTCGCTGTGTAAAGGTGCACTTTAAGTCCTGAATGGTAAAGACGATAAACTGCTTTCAATCCAGATTGTGATACTGGTTTCATAGTAGTTTGCTTAGTAGTTTTCTGTGATTTACTTGAAACCTTCACCGTTTTCTGACTCTGCGTACCCTTGACTGTTGTTGGCTTGGCAGTGATTTTCGATTTACTAGTTGTGTTTGATTTCGTAATCGTCGTAACGATTGATTTCGGATTAGACTTGGTCGTAGTTGTTACTATTGTTTTTAGCTTCGTGATGGTAGTAGGGACTACTGATTTGGATTTTGACTGAGTAACTGCAGACTTGGGTTTCTCAACTGAGGTGGTCGGTAACGTTTTGGGAATTGACTGAGTAACCGTAGTCTTAGGGTTCTCAACTGAGGTAGTCAGTAACGTTTTGGGAATTGACTGAGTAGTCGTAGTCTCTTCTTTCATAACTGAGGTAGTTACTACTGATTTAGGACTAGCACCAACTTGTCCAACATTCCTTTTTTGACCTACAATTTGTAACTCGGCACTTTCGAATCCAAAATTATCAGACGATTGTCCAAAATATACTTTAAAAACACGAGTCTCTGGCACATCTATCTGTAAGGAAATTGTATCTCCACTTATACTATTTTCAAAATTTGCTATTGGTCGCCAATTCGCCTCGTCCTTCAAATAGTCTAATGCAGCACTAGGGGTTGAGAGTAAGTTGTAATAGGCTTTTTCGTCATTTAAAATACTTAAATGCGCTTGAATCACATCCCCAAGTCGCCCTTTGGAACCATGATAGCCACTTCTGTAAAGATTCCAATACTTAGCAACTCCTGGCTGTTTTAACTCGAATATAACTGCATTATTCTGATGCACTTGATACCCTTCACCTTGATTGTACTGACCATCAAAGAGAGGACTCGTGGGCTCCCAACTCGTATGGTGCAAAACTGTTGCATTCAAGGCCAAATTTTCTAAAACAGTTTCCCCTCGACCAACAGTTAATACTACTTGGGGAGTTTGTTGCCCCGTTTCCACATCTTCAAACTGAACTTCTTGTCCTGTGGGGTCTTTAAATACTAAATGATAGGTAGCATTTTCTGAAGGAACTAAACTTTTAGATTGGGATTTTACTTGATTATGATTTGTCACTTCAACAGTGTACAGACTATAATCAAACTTGAATTGAGCAAACGTATAATTCGGATCTATGAATGTGCGATTCTCTATCGTTTCCAACTTCATTTTATTAAAAGAATGCTCATTCAACAGTAATCTACCACTAATTGTCTGCCCACCTCTTAAGAATGTGTCTATAAGATTTTGTTCAATCGTACTTATAGACCATGATACTCTTGAAGGTCCAAAACGTTTTGCGGCATGCCCTTCCGGGCGCTGATTTTCAAACATGACGTTCACATGTTTTGCCAAAAGATCTTTCAGAATCTTATAGTCTTGGCTTCCATTTGAAAAATCAAAGGCATTATTGGAAATATTAATCGTTTTCAATGCTGGTAGACTATTGAAATCAAGTCCATCTAGTTTTTGTCGATTTAAACCAGACAGATTAATAGTTTCCAATCTTTCCATATTTCTTACTTCAAAAGTTATATCTTCTTCACCCTTTTGACGAATTAAATTCGCCGGCAAATTATCCACAGAAATCTCTGTGATAGATGGCAAACCACTAATAACAAGTTTTTTAAGTTGCTTAAATTTTTCTAGTCCTTTAAGAGACTGAATGTCTGGATTCTCAAGCAGTAATTCACCATCAAATGATTCAAAATTTCCTTGAGCCCCACCCACTTGTTTTAAGATTTCTGCACGAAGGGCTGCATCTGGAATGTCTTGATCAGTTATGCATTGGTTACGACTATCTTGAAGCATGACCTCTTTCAGTGCTTTTGATACTGTATAATCTGTCGGTACTTTTTTATTAGAAGGGTGCCCAGGATGATAAGCTTGTTTTCGTGGATGAGCAACGCCATCACGTTCGATGGCATAAGCAAAAATTCCACCTTTTATGCCCCCTATTTGAGGCTGCCACTGAGCATACGATTTAGCACGAGTCCCCTCAATCTCTTTTCCTTTGTTCGGATTGTTCGGATCTTCCTGCGCAACATCAAACCATAATTTTTCTATAGGAGTATTTTCTTCAAAGAAGGAAAAACCAATCATAAATTGTTCAGGTTTGATATATTTTTTAAACTGCAACCACTCTTTCTCAATCGTTTCAAAACCATCTTTCCCTCGTTGATAACCGTAATATTGACGAAGGAGAAGATCTATTTTATCTGCGGAATGTGTGAAAAATGGGTTTTTATCAGGAGAAAGAGTTGTGTCAATCATCAATAATTTAGATGAATCATCTCCCGCTTTACCAATTAATTTAGCAATTTCTAAAAAGACGTCTAGTGCTCGATCTGCGTCTGCTTTATTTGCTTCCAGATTATAATCATCCGCTTCAACATCAATATCTAATCCATCTAATCCGCGTTTTGTAACATAGGTCTCCACAATATCCTTTGCAAGCTGGCGATTCCCATCAACTGTATTTGGATATGCTTCTTGATTCTTAGAAATCCCAGCTTTTCCATTCAAGAAGTTGACTCCTAATGTCTGAACAACGGCAGTGCCATTTTGATGTAAGGTTGGAACATATTGATTTCTTAACGCCTCCCAAAATGGACTATTCTCATGCACATAACTATCGAACACAAAAAGAATATCTACTGCGCTTGGAACCTTAGACATGTCATTAACACCCCCTAGGTGTTCATTCTCAGTCTCAGGTCGCTCATCTGCCTCCGCAGCTTCCTTACTCTTAGTTGCTTTTATATCTTGCCATGTTCGATAATATCCTGCGTAAAGTGGCCCTCTTAATCCTTGACGAATATCAAAAACAATTTGTTCTGGACTTTGTTCAGATTCATTTTGAACAACCTCGCTGTCTTGAGCCCTAATAACTAAAGGATGAGGAAGAGCAAGCGAAACTGTTACTACCAGCAATGCCATACAGATTCTCATCACATATTTCGTTAAACATTTCTGACTCATAAATTGACTCCTCTAACTTGTAATTTTTTTAATATAGCACGACTCTCTATTCATCTCTAAATTAAATGATTATCTCAATACCTGATCATGATAACTATTTCTTCGGTTGTAACCGATTTATATTTTAGCATAAAATAAAAAGTTTTTCATCAAAATTTTCGAAGATTATCACAACAAATCATTTTTTCCTCATAAACAGATTATAAATACATTATTGTAATATTCAATCGATAGATACACCCGAAATTCGTTGTATTTTAAACCAATTATATATAAAATTTGATTATCAAGTCACTATAGTCAAAGGAATAAATCAATATATTTATATATTTTGGCAACTATAAAAAAAGACACTCGCTTGGCGAGTGTCTTAGGACAATTAAGCTTGTCCACCATTTTTCTTAATGATTTCATCTTGTACAGATTTTGGTACATCTTCGTAGTGGTCAAATACCATCATGAAGGTACCGCGACCTTGTGTTGCAGAACGAAGAACAGTTGCGTAACCGAACATTTCAGCAAGCGGTACATAAGCACGAACGATTTGTGTATTACCACGAGCTTCCATACCGTCCACACGTCCGCGACGAGCTGTTACGTGACCCATAACATCACCCAAGTTATCTTCAGGCGCTGTGATAGTTACAAGCATCATTGGCTCAAGAATCGTTGGTTGTGCTGTTTTTGCTGCTTCTTTAAGGGCAAGTGATGCTGCTACCTTGAAGGCTGTTTCAGATGAGTCGACATCGTGGTATGAACCATCATAAAGTTTTGCTTTCACGTCAACGATTGGATAGCCAGCAAGGACACCGTTTGCCATTGACTCAACCAAACCTTTTTCAACCGCTGGTACGAATTCACGTGGAACTACACCACCAACGATAGCATTTTCAAATTCGAATCCTTTACCTTCTTCATTTGGCGTAAATTCAATCCAAACATCACCGAATTGACCTTTACCACCAGATTGACGTTTAAAGAATCCACGTGCTTGTGTAGAAGCGCGGAATGTTTCACGGTATGATACTTGAGGTGCACCAACGTTGGCTTCAACTTTGAATTCACGTTTCATACGGTCAACAAGGACATCCAAGTGCAACTCACCCATACCAGAGATAACTGTTTCACCAGTTTCAACGTTTGTTTCAACACGGAATGTTGGATCTTCTTCAGCCAATTTAGAAAGGGCAACACCCATCTTATCTTGGTCAGCTTTTGATTTTGGCTCAACCATCAATTGGATAACTGGTTCTGGAACTTCGATAGACTCAAGGATTACTTTTGCTTTTTCATCTGTCAATGAGTCACCTGTTGTTGTATCTTTCAAACCAACCGCAGCGGCGATATCACCTGAGTACACTACGTCAATTTCTTTACGAGTGTTGGCGTGCATTTGAAGGATACGTCCGATACGTTCACGTTTCCCTTTAGATGTATTCAATACGTATGAACCTGAGTTAAGAACACCTGAGTACACACGGAAGAATGTCAAACGACCTACGAATGGGTCAGTCATAATCTTGAAGGCAAGGGCTGCAAATGGCTCTTCATCAGATGCTGGACGAGTTTCTTCTTCGTCTGTATCTGGGTTGATACCTTTGATTGCAGGGATATCAAGTGGGCTTGGAAGGTAGTCAAGAACCGCATCAAGCATCAATTGAACACCTTTGTTTTTGAAGGCTGAACCACACAATACTGGGAAGAATTCAACGTTGATAGTCGCTTTACGGATACCAGCTTTCAATTCTTCATTTGTGATTTCTTCACCTTCAAGGTATTTCATCATCAAATCTTCGTCAGTTTCAGCAACTGCTTCGATCAATTTTTCACGGTATTCTTCTGCTTGTTCAAGGTATTCAGCTGGAATATCTTCTTCAAGAATATCTGTACCAAGGTCGTTCGTATAGATTTCAGCTTTCATCTTGATCAAGTCAATGATACCACGGAAGTCATCTTCTGAACCGATTGGCAATTGAATTGGATGAGCATTTGCTTGCAAACGATCATGAAGTGTTGACACTGAGTAAAGGAAGTCTGCACCGATTTTGTCCATTTTGTTGGCAAATACGATACGTGGTACACGGTACTCAGTTGCTTGACGCCAAACTGTTTCAGTTTGTGGTTCAACACCTGATTGTGAGTCAAGGACAGTAACAGCACCATCCAATACACGAAGTGAACGTTGTACTTCGATTGTGAAGTCCACGTGTCCTGGTGTGTCGATGATATTTACACGAGTATCTTTCCATTGAGCTGTTGTTGCAGCAGATGTAATGGTGATACCACGTTCTTGTTCTTGCTCCATCCAGTCCATTTGTGAAGCACCTTCGTGAGTTTCACCAATTTTGTGGATTTTACCAGTATAGTAAAGGATACGCTCAGTTGTTGTTGTTTTACCAGCATCGACGTGAGCCATGATACCGATATTACGAGTTTTTTCTAGTGAAAATTCGCGTGCCATGAGGTTTGTTTCTCCTATTATTTTTTTATTTATAATCCATTATAGCATTATTTTAGAAAAAACGGATAGGCAGGACCTACCCGTTCTTAAGTTTTATTTATTTGGTTTCCGAAATACTCGGTAACAGATTTTCAAACACTATGCGTTTTATACGCCTTCGTATCTTATGATAATTGAACTTGAGCTACAAGTCACTGACAAAAAGATAAAATCTCCTAGAAGCCTAAGCTTCGTCGTCGCATTTCCTATTTTGTCCTTACTCTCTTCGTCTCTGTATCTTAAATAATTGAGTTCGGACTAAAAATTTTGGAAAAAAGATAAATCTTCCTAGAGTCTGAAGACTCGTCGTCAATTTTCCTATTTTTCCTAGAATTTTCTTGACGTCCTCACATCTTGTTCTTAGTTGAATTTTAGCTACAAATGTCTGCCAAAAAGATAAAATTTCCTAGAAACTACAGTTTCTGCGTCAATTTCCCTATTTTGGCTAGCATTTGTTTAACGCTAAAATATCCTATCTTACCAGCGGAAGTGTGCAAATGCACGGTTTGCTTCTGCCATACGGTGAGTATCTTCACGTTTCTTAACAGATGCACCTGTGTTGTTAGCAGCATCCATGATTTCTTTTGCAAGACGATCTACCATAGTGTGCTCACCACGATTACGTGAGATTGTTACCAACCAACGAAGACCCAATGTTGTACGACGTTCTGGACGAACTTCGACTGGGACTTGGTAGTTAGAACCACCAACACGGCGTGCACGTACTTCAAGTACAGGCATGATGTTTTCCATTGCTGTTTCAAATACTTCAAGTGGCTCGTTACCAGTTGCTTCTTTGATTTGTTCAAAAGCACCGTAAACGATACTTGCAGCAGTACCACGTTTTCCATCAAGCATAATACGGTTGATCAAACGAGTTACCAATTTTGAGTTATACAATGGATCTGGCAATACTTCGCGCTTTGGCGCTTGATTCTTACGACTCATTTATTTACTCTCCCTTCTTACCCTTTTGGACGTTTTGTACCGTATTTAGAACGGCCTTGTTTACGATCAGTTACACCTGCAGTATCAAGTGCACCACGAACGATATGGTAACGTACCCCTGGAAGGTCTTTTACACGTCCACCACGAAGCAATACCACACTGTGTTCTTGCAAGTTGTGACCGATACCTGGGATGTAGGCAGTAACTTCAATCAAGTTGCTCAAACGTACACGAGCAAATTTACGAAGGGCTGAGTTAGGTTTTTTAGGTGTCATTGTTCCGACACGAGTTGCAACACCACGTTTTTGAGGTGAAGACACGTTTGTTTGAACTTTTTTACGGCTGTTGTAGCCAACGTTCAAAGCTGGTGATTTAGATTTTTCTACTTTAGACTTACGTGGTTTACGTACCAACTGGTTAATTGTAGGCATCTACATTCTCCTGTAATTTTTTTATTTTTGGTTGATAAGGCGTTTGGTGACAACCCTTATCGCGTGTGTACTTTTGCAACATTTGTCAGCACGTCTCTGTACACTTTTGAGAGACCAAAAGTAAAAAGTACCGTCTAATATAATATCATATCTAACCATTGAAGTCAACGGATTTCTCCAATTATTTTACATGGGTAATTTCAAGTAAGTGTTAAATCTCACAGTAAGTTCTAGTTCGGAGTAAAACTAGTCTTAAATTGAGATAGGAAATTAAGGGAGAACCTACTATGGAAAATGGATCACTCTACGAACATGCTGATTCCATCTATCTAAAAACACCTAAAAATCAAGAACCTTCCCTACGAATTCACCCCTACATTGATTGAATCATCCTGCAAGTGATTCAAAAAGGAATGCTCATCACACAAGCATTCCTTTGATTTTCTTTTAAAATCCACCCATCATTCCTGGGTCCATAGCTGGCGCTGCTGGAGCAGCTGGTTCTGGTTTGTTAGCGACAACTGCTTCGGTTGTCAAGATGAGGCTAGCAACAGATGCTGCATTTTGAAGAGCTGAACGTGTCACTTTGACAGGATCAATGATTCCTGTTTCCACCATATTCACCCATTCACCAGTAGCAGCATTAAAGCCAATACCCGCTTCGCTGTTTTTCAATTTGTCAATAACAACTGAGCCTTCGTAACCTGCATTGCTTGCGATTTGACGAACTGGCTCTTCAAGGGCACGGAGAACAATGTTGCGTCCTGTCGCGTCATCCCCTTCAAGTTCCAGCGCAGCAACTGTTTCAATCACTTGAACAAGCGCTGTACCACCACCAGCCACGATTCCTTCTTCAACCGCAGCACGTGTCGCATTGAGGGCATCTTCGATGCGAAGTTTCATTTCTTTCAACTCGGTTTCAGTTGCTGCACCGACCTTAATCACCGCTACACCACCTGCTAATTTTGCCAAGCGTTCTTGGAGTTTTTCACGGTCAAATTCTGACGTTGTCGTTTCCAATTGCGACTTGATAAGGTTGACACGGTTAGTGATGGCTTCAGCAGAGCCTGCACCTTCTACGATAACAGTGCTGTCTTTGTCTACAGAAACTTTGGCAGCTTGACCCAGCGCAGCCATTGTTGCATCCTTGAGCTCAAGACCGAGGTCTTCTGTGATGACAGTACCGCCAGTGAGAACAGCAATATCCTCTAGCATAGCCTTACGACGATCGCCAAAGCCCGGTGCTTTGACAGCCACCACGTTAAATGTCCCACGAATTTTGTTCAAGACAAGCGTTGGAAGGGCTTCGCCATCCACATCATCTGCGATGATTAAGAGCGGACGACTGGTTTTGAGAACTTCTTCTAATAATGGCAGAATATCTTGGATGTTTGAAATCTTCTTATCTGTAATCAAAATAAATGGATTCTCAAGATCTGCGACCATCTTTTCATTGTCTGTTACCATATATTGTGAGAGGTAGCCACGGTCAAATTGCATCCCTTCAACCACTTCCAGTTCTGTTTCCATTCCACGGGATTCTTCAATAGTAATGACACCATCTTTGCCCACACGTTCCATGGCTTCTGAGATGTACTCTCCCACTTTTTCAGATCGTGATGATACAGCAGCAACTTGCGCAATAGCTTCTTTGTTGGCCACTGGTTGTGCGATAGCTTTCAATTCTTCAACTGCTATCGCAACCGCTGTTTCAATCCCACGACGGATGCCGATTGGGTTAGCACCAGCCGTCACGTTTTTCAAGCCTTCACGGACAATCGCCTGTGTTAAGACTGTTGCAGTCGTTGTTCCGTCACCAGCGATATCATTGGTTTTTGAAGCCACTTCTGAAACGAGTTTTGCTCCCATATTTTCAAAATGGTCTTCCAATTCGATTTCTTTGGCAATGGTTACACCGTCGTTGGTAATAAGGGGTGAACCAAAGGATTTTTCTAAAACCACATTGCGGCCCTTTGGACCTAATGTTACTTTCACTGTGTCTGCTAAAATATCGACACCACGCACCATCGCTTCACGCGCATCTGCTGAAAATTTAATTTCTTTTGCCATAATAATGATACCAAGACCGCCCGTAATTGAACAGAAAATTAGGAGTCTGACACAGGAGCCTTGCTCCAAGGAAGACTATCTATTTCCCGATAATTACAGGTCGGGTTCAAATCCTTTCTTTCTCTATTATTTCACAATCGCGACAATATCTGATTCACGGATGATAGACACTTTGTCCTCACCGTCTTTAACTTCGATTCCTGCACCACGCTCTACCAAGACAGTGTCCCCTACTGCTACACTTGGCGCTACCAAATCACCCGTCAAAGTACGGATGCCATCTCCTACGGCTACAACTGTTGCCGTTTGTGTCGCATCATGGTTGGCTCCGGCCAACACAAAGCCACCTACTGTTTTTTCTTCTGTTTCTTCAAATGTTACGACCACACGATCGCCCAATGGTTTTAACATATCTGACCTCCATCATTCTTCTTTTTTAAAATGGCAGAGCTTCTTTCAAGCGTCCGACCTATTCGTTAGCACTCTATCTACATGAGTGCTAATTCTTACAAAAACTATTCTATCACTTGGTCAAAAATAGTCAAGAAAAAGAAACAGATTTTCTCAAAAATAGGTCAAAAGACGGAAAAAAGCTACTCCCCACCTCAACAGGGAATAGCTATGTACAATGTTAAATTGAATGGTTTGTTTCAAAAGCGTCAATAACTTTGGACAAATTCTTCTTTCCCTTGTAAATGCCATATCCAAAAATTAGCATTCCAAGCACCCCAAGGATGAGAAAGATGAGTCCAACTAGAAAGAGTGGGAAAATCGTCTGATGGAAGAAATACACGAGCAGGACGCCGAGGCTAGCGACAAAAGATAGTAGAGAAAACCATCTCCCCAGATTGTCCAGCATATGCTTTTGGTAACGAATTTCCTCTTCATAACCCTGAAGCCATGTATTCTTTGTCATACAATTTCTCCTTTTCTTAGTAAGACAAGCCTGGATCGAAGAATCCTAGAACAACACCGACAAGCGCGATAACAACAAGAAGCAACATTACTTTAATTGGCGACAAGTTTTTCTTAGCCATTAACCACCAGCAAAGGAGAATAAAGCAAGCAGTTAGGAGACCCGGATATACAGAGTCCAACTTGTCTTGAAGAACCAAGTACGGATTTTTGGCGCTACCAAGTGTGAAGGAAGTCTTAACAGATACCCATGTTGCGGCAACTGCACCGACAACCATACCGCCGACAATTCCGACAGCTTTACGAATAGCTTGCCCTTGTGCCCCTACAAGAAATTCGACCGCTTTATCCTCAAGTTCGTATCCTTTGAAGTAAGCAAACTTCATACCGAAGTAAGCCAAGAGATTCCAAACGACTGTATAGAAAATCGCACCGATTGGAGAGCCACCTGTTGACAAGCCAATAGCAATCCCCAAAATAACTGGAATCAATGTTCCGACAACGAGGGAATCACCGATACCAGCAACAGGCCCCATCAAACCTGCACGAAGTCCGTTGATGGTTTCGTCTGTTACTTCTTCTGAACCATTCGCACGTGCCTCTTCAAGACCTGCTGTGATACCGACAACGAGGGCACCCAATTGTGGTTCTGTATTAAAGAAGGCTGTATAAGTTTGCATAGAACGTGCTTGGTCTTCTTTTTTATCGTACAATTCTTCGATGATTGGCAACATAGAAGCCAAGTAACCGAAGGTTTGCATATGTTCTTGCGTGAAGCAAGTCAAGTTTCCATAGTACCAATGATGGAATGATTTTGTTAAGGTTTTTTGAGAAATTTTCTTTACTGCCATCTTAGATGTCCTCCTCTTCATCATCAAAGTCAGCGCCGCCTACTGCTGCAGTCGCTCTGACATTTTTTGCCATTTCCAATTCGTAGAATAGAACAGCGAAAATCAATGAAATCACTGCACAGGCTACAAGGTTCAATCCAAGAGAAGCAGCCAATGTGAAACCAACAAAGAATGGAATGAAATCAACTGCTTTATTGGCAATTTGTTTCAAGAGGATCGCAATCCCCACACATGGAAGAAGGGCCCCGACTGTGAAGAGGGTCTTCATTGGAATACCATCCATTGGGAGGGCATCTTTCAATGCTGTAACGGCTGTTGCTCCCAATTTACACATAATCAATGTTGGGATAAACGAGAAAAGAAAATGAGAAATCCAAGGATAAAGCCAGTCAACTTGGTAGACTTTACGGAAATCCCCTTTTTCAACAGCTTTCCAACCGATATGTTGCCAAGCCAAATTCATCGTTGCAGTTCCGTAGAAAAGCACTGTACCAACTGTACCTACAAGAGTACCCATTGATTTTGCCAAGTTAGCTGCATCAGCAGAATCTGCTGAAAGGCCTTGTGAATGAATTGCCACCATGGCCAAAGGAATACCGATATAAGAAATAGCACGAACGTCTGCAGAAACCGTACCACCCGGTGTAACAAGGGCGATATAAACCAGCTGCATGGCAACCCCACAGATGACACCTGTTTTAATGTCGCCGAGGATCAAGCCACAGACCAACCCACCAACTAAGGGACGTCCCAAAGTGTAGTTACCAAATGAAGTTCCCCCAAGACCAGGCATGGAAGACAAACATGCGAACAAGCCGAGCAAGGCAGCTTGGAACCAAGAAATTGTCATAATAATCTCCTATCTATTTTTTTCTCTCCATTTAGGGAGTTTTTAGTAGCCGAATTTTGATTTGAAATCAGACCAGTAACCAATCGAAACATCTGGTAAGAGTTGGAAGCGTACGCGGTAGCCTGCTTTTTCAATCGCTTCGATTGCATCTGCTTCTTCTTGCGTGATCGATTGGTTATTTCCTAATTTCACCGCTCCGGGACGGTCATTACATGGACCAACGATGATTTCTTTTACATCGCTTGGTACGAAACCTTGATCGACCAAAATTTTCTTCATATCGACTGGGTTTTTTGTAATCACAAAATAACGCGTATCAGAATCCAATACTTTTTGTGACTTTTCACCAAAAGCATCCACTGTCCAGACAAAGGTCTTCTTATCTGATGCACCTTTATAAGCCTGAGTCAAGACCTTGTTACTAGCTGCTGCATCATTCACCGCAATCAAGCCATCGCAAGGATGCTCTTTTGCCCAACGTGTTACTGTTTGACCGTGGATCATGCGGTCGTCAATCCGTACAAATGTTACTACCATTTTTTTCCTCCTTTAGAGTTGGTTGGAATATTTCCACCTTATCCTTTAAATATCGTCGTCTTCGTCCTCATCGTCGTCCGAGGCTACCTTAAATTCTTGAAGGGCTGCCTGCGCTTCTGGTAAAACAGCTGCTACAAAATCTGCACCTTCTAATACATCTTTCATGACAATGGATGTCACTGCCATCGGTAAATTCATTCCTCCGAGAATGACTGCACTATCCAATTTTCCAAGCTCCGCTAAGACGCTACAAGCTGTTGTTAATGGACTTCCGCCAACAATATCTGCCAAGACAACCACTGAATCCTCTTGCGTCAAACCGGAAATGGCTTCACGAAAAGTCACTGCAAAATCATCCACTGATTTGCCATTTTCAAGGCCAACTGCAATGACTTGATCTATCTTGTCTTCGGCAAACATGGCAAGTGATGTTTTCAGGCCAGCAGCAAAACCGCCATGGCTGACTAGCAACAAATACTTCATTTCTTCTCCTCCTAAATAGTTACTGAAATCAAAGGATTTTCCCTTGTTTGGCTTTTTCTCCTATATTCTAACAAGATCGTAATCGTTTTCAAACTGCAGATTGTCATACCTTTTTATGGACAAATGTCATCTGGCAGATGACATTTGTCATTTTCACCACTTCTTGTTTTTTAAATTTACCTAATTTTATTTTTAGGTTGACTTAACTTTAAATTTATTGTAAAATAATAAACATTAGAGCAAGGCGCTCTATAAATAAACTATAAAAAGGAGTGTGAAATGAAGCACAAAAAAACAATGACTCTGTTGCTAGCGAGTAGCATCATTTTGGCCTACCAATATCCAATGCAACCCTCTGTTTTTGCAAACACAACGGAAGTTTCCGCAGAAGTAACTGACAATCAAATTAGCGTTGGTACTCTTGTACAATATGAAGGGATTGACTACAAAGTCTTGTCCCTTGATGGAACGAACGCTACTGTTCAAGTCGGAAATGGAGAGAAAGCAGTTGTTAGCGACAAGACTGAAATCGTCATTCCAAACGTATTTTCCCTAGGTAATCTCATGTTTACAGTCACTGAAGTCGCTGAACAAGCCTTTACAGGCTTTGAAGATGAGGAAGGAAATTATTATTCCACAGTAAGGGCTGAGAAAGTCATTCTTCCTGAGACCATTACGACCATCCATAAAAAAGCCTTTTTCAACTCTAAAACCATTCGTACTGTTGAACTTCCTGCCAACAGCGCATTGACCAAAATCGAAGAAAGTGCCTTTCGTTTTTCAAAAATTTCTAGCGTGACACTTCCAAATAGTCTTGAATATATCGGAAATCTAGCCTTTTCATTTTCAGACATCAAATCATTAAACTTTAGCGATGATTCCCATTTAGAGGTCATCGGACATATGGCTTTTGCTAATGCAGAAAGTCTAACTAGTATTTCTCTTCCTAAAACCTTTGACACATTGGGCAGAGGCGCTTTTAGTTACACTAAAAACCTGAAATCTATCACTGTAGCAGATGACAATCCGAATTTTACCGCTAAAGACGATGTTCTTTTCAAGAAAGATCTCTCTGAGCTTCTCATCTATCCTGCCCAAAAAGAAGATAGCCAGTACACAACACCAGATGGAGTCACATCCATCGCCCCATACGCCTTTGGTTTAAACGAAAACTATTTGAAGGAAGTTACATTGTCAGAAGGAGTCGAAGAAATCGGTGAATTCGCCTTTCAACGTGACCTAAAACTGTCTAAAATTTCTTTCCCTTCTACCTTAAAATCAATTAAAAAGTTAGCTTTTTATGATAATTGGGCTTTAAAGGAACTGATTATTCCTGATAGTGTGACACATGTGAATACATTTGCATTCCACAAATTACCAAAATTAGAAAAATTAGTCCTTGGAGAAGGCGTTACTGTCATTCCAAGTAAGCTTTTATCGGGTCCTTCTGAAACGATTGAAGACATTCAAATCATTGAAATTCGTACAAGATCAAAAGATATTTCCATTGAAAAAGAAGCCTTCGATTTTGATAGACTCCCTAGTGTTCAATTCATCGTTGCAACTGAAGAGGCCAAGGCTGCGCTCCTTCATATTGGAATTGCAGCCGACAAAATCAGTATCGTCGATACAGCTGCTCCACAACCTTCACCACAGACAACTGTAACGACATCCTCTACAACATCAACACAACATTCTGGAAACATCTCATCTCCTAAAACCAAAGAAGCTACTCAACCAGTCTATCGTTTGTACCACTCTGGTTTACAAGTACACCTGTACACTACAGATACCAACGAACGTGATACCCTAAAACATCGTGGTTGGACATACGAGGGAGAAGCTTGGAAAACAGCAACACAGGCTGGTACTCCTGTTTATCGCCTCTATCACTCTGGCCTCCGTGTCCATCTGTACACATCTGATGCCAACGAATATAAGGTATTAGCTACTCGCGGTTGGAGACAGGAAGGTGTTGCTTATCGCTCAAAGGGCGATATTCCTGTTTATCGCCTTTACCATCCTGGTATTAAAAAACATCACTTTACCAAAGATTCCAATGAATACAAGACACTAGCATCACGCGGTTGGAAACAAGAAGGAATTGCTTGGTATAGCACACAATAAACAAAAAACGAGGAGCCCACTCTACTTCTAGAGATGAACTCCTCGTTTTTTATATGACTTTATCCTTAGAAATTGGTTGTCAGCAAATAGATGCCAGCAAAGTTTGCTTCCCATTTTCTTCTTTTTGTGTTACGTTGGCGCATGACAAAACTTGTCAACCTGTTCGCACTTTTTTGTCACTCCAATTGATCCTCCATCATCCGCTGAATATCTGCCAAATCACTGTCTACTGTCTGATTGTCCAAAGCACGTGTAATCAAATAATCTGCTTGTTCACGAACTCGATTATAGGTCTTGAATTTTGGTTCAATCGCTGCATCTACCATCATGGAATGAAGGGTTTCCACCGTCAACGCCGACGAGCCAAAATCATCATTTTTTAAAATCTCTTTGGTTGCTGTGTGTGCCATCGTCCCCTTTAAGACTGAAGTTCCTTGCGACGTTTCAAAAAGCGCTTGTTGTGTTTCCTTATCATCCGTTAACAATTTAAGAAAATCCCATGCTAATTGGTCATGTTTTGTCTTGGCAGAGATTCCATAAAGAGAGGTACTGACTTGGGTTGCATTGATATCTCTAGTAGCAGCAGGCATTTGCACACAGGTCCAAGCAAAAGAGGAGTATTTCGCAACGTGATAAGGATAAGGTTTATAGGTTCGATATTGGGCCAAGGTCATCGGCAAAAAAGCAACATTTCCCTTATCAAAATCTTCTGTAGTCACCTGATATTGCCCATTTAGCGCATGGAGTTTGGCAACCATTGAAAGAGCTGATTTGACAGTTTCTGTATTAAAATAGCTCTCACTTCCATATTCGTCAAAGAGTTGCACTCCATAGGCCGCAAGAGCTTGTTCCCAAGTATATCCTATCAAGCCATATTGGTCCAAAACACCATCACCATTGGTGTCCTTTGTCACGCGCCGGCAAATCTGATAAAACTCTGCCAATGTCCAGCCAGTTGTTGGTACGTCAATCCCCTCTTTTTCAAGCAAATCTTTGTTGATGCACATCATAGTCGGATTACTTTCGTAGGGGAGAGCATACTGTATATCTCCATATGTCCCAGCTTGGTAAGCTGAATTGTAAAAATCTGCCACACGCAAATCTTTCTCTACAAAATGGTTTAATTTCTTTAATGAGCCGGTTGAGGCGAGCAGGTTAAAATCATTTTCAGGTAGGACAAAAATGTCTGGCTGTTCCCCATTGACAATCGTATCTGACAACCAAGATGAGTAAGCTTCCTTTGCAACACCACTTTCATAGACCACTCGAACGCGGGGATGCTCTTGTTCAAAACGAGCAATCACCTGATCAATCAGTTTATATTCATTTCCATTGGGCACATCCCAACTACTTCCAGCGTAGATTCCTAACCGTAACGTAATAGAACGGCTCGTCGCATCATAAACATACCAAGCCGCAAGTACTACCAGCAGTATCGCTATAAGCCCCCATCGCTTTCCTTTTGACAGAAACGTTTTATTCATGACTGTCACCAAAATCACGAGTGGTCACCCCAGTCTGTACAGCCCAAATCGCTAATTGCGTCCGATCACGTAAACGTAATTTCGACAAGATAGTGGACAAATAATTGCGTACGGTCCCCTCTGAAAGAAAGAGTTTGCCAGAAATTTCTTTATTCGACAGTCCGAAACCAATTTGCTGAATAATCTTCCATTCAATTTTTGACAAATCGACTACATTGTCCTCTTCCACTTGAATCGCAAAATTAGATTGGGCCATATGAGAAAAAATCTTAAAAACTTTAGTCGCAATATCAGGGTTAATCATGGCTCCACCACTATTTACTGTCACAATAGCTTGATGCAATTCCTCAGTTGAAACACCTTTTAACATATAACCAGAGGCCCCGTACTTCAAAGCACTAAAAATAAAATCGTCATCATCAAAAGTCGTCAGAATAATGATTTTGATGTCTGGATACAGTTCCTTGACCTGCTTGGTACAGAGGACCCCATCCATTTTGGGCATTCGAATATCCATCAAAATGACATCAGGATGGCAAGTCTTTAGCGCATCTATCACTTCTAAACCATCTCCAACTGTGCCTACCACATGGATGTCTTGATGAGCAGAGAGCACTATCTGTAAAGACTCTCGAATCAATGCTTGATCATCTGCTATTAATACCTTTATCATTCTTCCTCCCCCTTGCTTTTCGGAATAGTTGCTACTGTCTTAAATCCATTTTCATTGAAAAACTCAACCGTTCCTCCGATGATAGCCAATCGTTCGCGCATCTGTGTCAAACCATACCCATAATGTAGGTCGGTACAACCAATTCCGTCATCTTGAATGCAAATACGATAACAGTCATCACCGGTCAACTGAATACCTACCCGCCTCGCATGCCCATGACGCAGCGAATTGGTAATGGATTCCTGAATCATCCGGAAAATAATATCTTCCTTGGTGACTTCCAAGTCAACATCGCCCCAACCATACTCAAACCGAATATCCAGACGAGATAATTCTTGATAATCTGCAATCATCTTTTCAAGACCGGCTTTCAAGGTACGTCCCTCTAAAGCACCCGGTCGTAATTTTTCTAAAGAACGCCTTACATCACGAATCCCATCCCGAACCACTTGAGAGACATTTTTAAGTTGCTGCTTTGCCCGATTAGGGTCCAAATCGACCAAGACCGTAATGGCATCAATTCCAGCAGAAATTCCTGTAAGGGCGTGACCTAGTGTGTCATGGATTTCCCTAGCAATCCGCTTACGCTCCCTATCCTCTGCAATTTTCTCTGTCACTGCTACGTAATTATTTAACTCTGTATTGGCCTGAGCCGCCATGCGTAATTCTTCCTCAATTTTATGATTTTCAGACACCGAGTGCATAATATAGGTGATCAAGGAAGTAATAAAGACGACTATGTTTAGAGAAGCTAAAAGATTTTTAACAAAAAGAGTTGCTAAACGTAGAGAAGCAGGGAAAAAGTCAACATAGGCATCCACCGAAGGAATCCGCACAACAAGTGACAAAATATCAAAATTGGACAGCAATAAAGCACCAAAGCTCAACACGATAAACACGAGCCAGTATCGTCTTTGTTGCATGATATAAAAGTCTGTATAGGTATAGAAAATATCTAAGAAGACCAATAGAATCAAACCATTATAAGAGGATTGCAACGCGATAAACGTCACTAAGAGTAAGCCTATCTCTAATCCTAACAACCAGCGAACGAGATTACCTTTTTCTTCTGCTACGTGGTTTCTTATCTGCATCACGAATAAGAGTAAGGCAAAAGAAAGAATGGACGTCCAAAAAATAACGGTTGGTTTTGCAGGAACAACTGTTAACTTTTCTAGCAGGGAATGACTAAATCCCTTCGCCACAATGTATTTACTGGCAAATAAGTAAAGAGAGGCATTATAGACTACTGCGACGAAATTAATCACAATGAGGACAAAACGTAGAAAGCGAGTTCTTTTTATATGTGTCATCATTGCCACCCCGCAATATTCACATCTTGGATAGTCTTCTTGTCTAATAGACTAACTGGAATCGTAATAACGACGTCCGTCTTTTTTCCTTCCAATAATTGATAGGCTGATTCAACCGCCTCTTCACCCATAGTTACAGGAGATTGGGCCACTGTTGCAGCAACATCATTTGTATAGCGTAGAATGTTTTTCATATCAGGAGAACCATCCACTCCATAGATCGCAACCTTGTGCTCGAGAGCATTCTCCTTTACTGCTGCTAAGGCACCTAAAGCACTTTGATCATTCAAGGCCATAATGACATCGAAATGAACTCCTGATTCAATAACAGATTCCACTTCAGGCATGGCAATTTCTGTCTGCCCAAGCGATTCCCGTCTAGCCACAACACGATAATTCCCCCGACCTCTAATAGTATCTAAAAAGCCATTGATACGGTCAACTGCTGATAGGGTGTCTGCGTGTTCTAAGAGCAAAATGTCTGCTTTTGGCATTGTTTCTATCATGTGCTGGGCGTTCAGTACGCCTGCCCTATAATTGTCCGATACTACCGTGACATCCACTACTTGATCATCTTTCAACTGGCTATCTACGACTACTATTTTAATCCCTTTTTGGCGAGCTTTTTTTAATGTTTTTGTGATTTTTTGACTACCACTATCCACAGGATTGATAATAATGACATCAACCTCCTTGTCGATAAAGGATTCTATTTGCTCACATTGTTTGTCTACACTTAAGGCAGGATCGCGCGTGTAAAGGATGTCACCTCGGCTATCCACAGCCTTTTCCACCTCTGCATTGACAATCTTGTAAAAGGCATTGTTCATGGTCATATAGGTGGTACCAATCTTACGTTGCTCTGGAAAAATCGGAACTGTCCGATAGTGGGCATAAATCCCCAGAACAAACAGAAGGGCTACTCCGATAGTCAACACATATTTGACATTGAATTTCTTGAGCATAGAACTCCCTTCTAAAGATAGGTTGTTAGCACTTGCGCAATTCCATCATGATTATGATCCGCAGTGACGTTGCCAATGCGCTTTTGCAAGTCCAGTGGAGCATTCCCCATCAGATATCCTTTCCCAACTGTCTCCAACATATCTGCATCATTATAGTTATCACCAAATGCAATCGCCTCTTCCATGGTTATCCCCAAGGAGTCTGCCAGCAACTTGACAGCTGGCCCTTTCCGAATTCCCTTAGCCATTACTTCAATAAAGTAAGGAGCTGATTGAACAATAGACACATCTGGATATTTTTTCTTTAACTGAACTTCCAAAGGTGCAATCTGACCCGGTTCCCCCATAAAAAGTAATTTGTGAACAGACTCTAGACCTGCCAACTCTGATAAGGTAACCTCTTGCGATGCCAGTTGGACAATACCTTCTTCTCTTTTAATCCATGGATGCTTTCTATCCATAGAATACCAATCATGAAAACTATACACATTCCAAGCAATAGCAGGTGCTTCCTGAACTACATAGTCACAAATCTCCAAGGCCAAGGCTGTCGCCATTGGATAAGAAGCGATAACTTCTCCCTGTTGTCCTTGAACTAAGGCGCCATTAAAAGCAATGAGAGGCCCTGTAATCCCAATACTGTCTATAATCGGCTGAATGGCTTCTGGCATACGAGCTGAAACTGGAACAAAAAGCTTTCCTTGTTGTATTGCCTCTCGAATCGCGATTTGGGTCGCTTCTGTTACTTGAAATTCACTGTTAATCAGTGTTCCATCGATATCGCTAAATATAATTTTCACTATTATTTCCTCCTGAATTCAAGGCACAACTTCTCATTTTTAGTATACCATTTTTTGAAAGGGGTTTCTAGGAGACCTAAAAAGTGATGACAATTGTCAACTTTCCGCGCCCCCTATACACAAAAAGCCCCTGCAACTTGCAGAGACTTCTATAAAAATAAAAGGAAGTAGGTTCGATAAGATGATTTAGAAGGGCAATTCTTCCCCTTCTAAAACAATATCCGCTAAATCTTCTCCGGTATTGTTTTCACGCATGGCTCGTTGGGCACGACTTTCCAATAACTGAAAGGCTTGGCAGAGGACTTCTGTCACATAGTGGGCTTGCCCCTCTTTTTCATAGCGACGGGTCCGCAATTCTCCTTCAATAGAAATCAGACTCCCTTTTCCACCATAGGAAGCCAGAGTTTCAGCTAATTTCCCCCAAACAACAACTGTGATAAAATCTGCTTCGCGGTCTCCATTTTCCTTCTTAAAACGGCGATTTACCGCAACCGTCACTCGAACCACTGCTTTGCCACTAGGCGTTTGAGCAACCTCAGGGTTGGCCGTTAAGCGACCAATCAATAATGTTTTATTCATTTTTTATCCTCCTACTTATCTATTCGCAAAAAGTAGGAAAAATCGACTCATTTTTGATAAAATATTGCAAAAGGAGAACTTATGGTCAATATTACAACTTATAGGGAAATGCTTCAACAACCTTGGGGTAAAATTCAATACGACATCACCTTTTCCCAACTCGCGCACCTAAAAAACAAACGAATTTTGGACTTCGGAGCAGGTTTTGGTTTGGTCAGCCAATTTCTTGCTGACCTTGGGAATGAGGTTACAGCTGTTGAACCGAACACTGAGATGTTGGACTTGGAAACTCAAACCAACTATCAGAAAATCTTAGGGAGTATCGAACAACTGACCGATTTTCCTGATGAAAGCTTTGACCTGATTCTCTGCCATAATGTCTTGGAATATGTAAAACCCAATCAGCTACCTGCTTACCTAGCGGAATTTAAGCGACTTTTGAACACTGATGGAAAACTCTCCATTATCAAGCACAACCAAGCGGGGAAAATCTTACAAAGTGTTGTCTTTTCAAATGATGTTGACACTGCCTTACACCTGCTAAACGGTGGTGAATTTCACAGCCAATCCTTTGCACAGGGAAGCACCTACTCCATTGAGAACTTGATTGAAATGAGTGGACTGACCTTGGAAAACTACCAAGCCATCCGTACCTTTTACAGTCTCCAACCCAACGATTTTAAGACAGAGGAAGGTTGGCTGGAAAAGATGACCGAGATGGAACTGGCTGTCTGCAACTTAAAACCTTACAAAGATATCAGTTTTCTGCAACATGTATGGTTGAAGAAATAGAATAGGAGAATCAAATGTTTTTGATGAGAAACACTCAAAAGAGGCTACTGAGAAGCGCATCATAAGTTTTCAAGATTTTTAAATGAAAGGAAAAACTTATGAAAGAAAGATTATCAAAAAAATTAGCTCTCTCTCTGCCATATACAAGAGAAGAGTTAGAATGGCTGTTGGCTCATATCGGAGATCCAAATCCAGAAATCCGAGATGAACTCGTCTACGTCAGCTTCGGCCACGCCTTGATGGACCACCAAATATCTACAACCGATTTCCAGTGGTTAGCGACTACTGCCTTGAATACAGGACTATTAGCCTCATCTGCACCCACACTGACACGCTCTTTTACGTCCCTGTTATGTTCACTCGTCTTACTCGTGGATAACCAAGAAAATAGTCCCTACTACCAGCAACTGTCCCCTACCGATCGACAGAAATTGTTCGATGAAGCCCTCCTATTTTTAGAAAGGGAAACAGACAGCAGAGGCTGGGAGGAGAGCATCGGCTGGATTCATGCTATCGCACATGGCGCTGAATTTCTATTAGCAGCTAGCTTGCACCAAGATTTCCCTTCTTCTAAAATCAAGACTGTTTGGCAAACGACAATCCTGCTTTTAAAACGACAGGCAACTATTTTTTCAGCTGGTGAAGAACGACGCTTGGCACTTCTTATCAGCCAGCTTATCCTTCAGCAAAAACTTTCTCAAACCGATCTAGCTTCATGGATTGAGCAAACAACTTTCCATGACCAAACAGCCACCGACTATTTCGAACAAGTCAATTTTGAAAATTTTCTACTCGCTATTTCTACCTATCTCGAAAAAGAAGAGGCTCTCACTCCTCTTCTGAAACATACGATCTTAGGAAAATGGAACGGTTATTAGATACCAAAAAAGGAATGCCCGCGCATTCCTTTTTAACTAATTTTATCCCTTCCAATGCTTACTTGCATCAAAGGCTTCGCCAACAACCGCTGTATCATCTAATTCAATGATGCCACGGACTTGCGGTGCATTTGGTAATGCCAACTCACGCGGGCTACACATCATCCCGTAGCTATCTTCACCACGAAGTTTCCCTGGGAAAATCAAGCTACCACTTGGCATCATGGCACCCGGCAGCGCTACAATCGTTTTGAGACCAACTACTGCATTTGGTGCACCTGCGACAATTTGTATAGTTTCCTCACCAATATTGACTTGGCAGATGTTCAAGTGGTCGCTATCTGGGTGAGCCACCATTTCGACAATCTGACCCACTACAAAGACTGGATAAGCTGGTTTTTCTAACTGTTCATCAAATCCTTCCTTAGTCAACTCAGCATTCAATACCGCGATATCTTCTTCTGTTGGGAAAACTTGCCCATTTCCTTGAACATCCATCAAGCTGGACACATCAAAAATATTCCAAGCTACTGTTTTTCCAGTTTCTTCCGCAAAGACACGCGCCACATTTCCTTTTCGCTCCACTTGGCGTTTGATATCTTTTTTGTCCTCTAACAAAACCATCAAGACATCGCCAACTTGTTCCTTATTGTATGCAAAAATCATTTTTACTTCAATCCTTCTAAAAATTCAATAATCTGAGTTTTTGTTTTGCGGTTTTTATCCACAAACCGTCCCACTTCTTCTTCATTTTTAACCACAACAAAACTTGGAATGCCAAAAATATCCCATTGTTGTGCCACTTCCATAAATTCATCGCGGTCTACACGGACAAAGGTCCAGTCTGGGAATGCCGCTTCAATTTCTGGCATAGCTGGATAGATAAATTGACAATCAGGACACCAATCCGCTGTAAAAAAGAGAACCTTGGTCCCACTTTCCTCAATAGCAGTTGCTAATTCTTCATAAGTTGCTGGTGTTAACATGTTTTTTCCTCCTCATAGAGTATTCTTCCGTGGCGATTTTTAAAAAGATAGACTGCCCCTTCTTCCATTACGACGCCACCAACCAAGACCTGTTTATCTGACCGGCTTTCATCTACAAAGACTGTCGCAATCTCTCCAAAGTCCGCAAAAAAATCCCGCACTTGTTGAAGGGCAACAGATTTTTGCCGCTCTTCTTGAACATCCATATAGTATTTCGCGCTAGCTGCGAGCACTCCTGCTCCCAACAAGCCCGCTAGCCAGGCTGATTTTTTATTCTTCATGTCCTTTATTTTATCATAAAATGCGACTTATGACGACTATTACAAGCCTCATCCCCTCTAAATTCTTTCACCCAGAGAAACCGTGTTTAGAAATGTTCTCCCCAATAGAAAATCCTGCTATTTTTCTGATAAAGTGGTAAAATAAGGAGATTACTCTTACAGAATCGAGGAACTTTATGAACGATTTATTTGCACAAATAAAAGAAGTGACCGAACTACAAGGCGTTGCAGGTTTTGAAGGTCCAGTTCGTGACTATCTACGCCAACGCATCACACCTCATGTAGACCGTGTCGAGACAGATGGATTGGGTGGCATTTTTGGTATAAAAGATTCTGCTGCCGAAAATGCTCCACGCGTACTTGTCGCAGCCCATATGGACGAAGTCGGCTTTATGATTAGCGATATCAAAGCAGATGGAACTTTCCGCGTTGTTGAACTCGGTGGCTGGAACCCGCTTGTCGTATCAAGCCAAGCCTTCCAACTCCTTTTATCGGATGGTCGTCAAATCCCTGTCATCTCTGGTTCAATGCCACCTCATCTCTTCCGTAGCACAAATGGTACTCCAAGCCTACCCTCTATTAAAGATATTATCTTTGATGCTGGTTTCGCCTCTAAAGAAGAAGCTTGGGAATTTGGTGTCCGTCCTGGCAATGTCATCATTCCACGAAATGAAGCCTTGTTAACAGCCAATGGAAAAAATGTCATTTCCAAGGCGTGGGACAACCGTTATGGTGTCCTCATGGTAGCAGAACTTCTTGAAAGTCTTTCTGGACAAGCACTTAACTCTCAACTGATTGCAGGGGCTAACGTCCAAGAAGAAGTTGGTTTGCGTGGTGCTCATGTCTCAACCACCAAATTTGATCCAGAGCTTTTCCTTGCTGTGGACTGCTCCCCAGCAGGTGATGTCTTCGGTGACCAAGGAGCCATTGGAGATGGCACTCTCATTCGCTTCTACGATCCAGGTCACATCATGCTTCCAAACATGCGTGACTTCCTCCTCACAACCGCTGAAGAAGCTGGCGTGAAATACCAATACTACTGTGCCAAAGGAGGCACCGACGCCGGAGCAGCCCATCTCAAAAACCATGGCGTTCCATCCACTACTATTGGAGTCTGTGCCCGCTACATTCATTCACATCAAACCCTCTACAGCATGGATGATTTCTTGCAAGCGCAAGCCTTCTTACAGGCCATTGTCAAAAAGCTCGACCGCTCAACAGTGGACTTGATTAAGACATATTAAGCCATTAAAAAGAACCAGTTCAGTTTGACTGGTTCTTTTGGTTTTATATTATAGGTCATGCATTTTTCAAACGTTCTACATCACGCGCAATGACAAGTTCTTCATTGGTTGGAATGACTAGGACACGTACTTTGGATTCTGGTGTTGAAATGTCACCGAAATTACCAAAGACATTCTTCTCTGGATCCAATTCAATACCGAACCAAGACAAACCTGCAATCACATCATTACGCATCAATGGTGCATTTTCACCCATACCAGCTGTAAAGACGATGGCGTCTGCACCATTCAAGACTGCAAAATATTGACCGATGAATTTCTTGATGCGATCGATAAAGATATTGTAGGCCAACACTGCATCAGGATTTTTAGCTTGCAAACCTGCCTCGATATCCCGCATATCACTTGACATTTCAGATACCCCAAGCAAACCAGATTGCTTATTCAACATCGTGACAACATCTGCTGCATCTTTCAACTCGGGTACATTTGCTACTAAATACGGAATAATAGCTGGGTCAATATCCCCTGAGCGGGTTCCCATCATTGGACCTGCAAGTGGTGTAAAGCCCATTGAAGTATCCATGGATTCTCCATGGTAGTTAGCCGTGATAGAGACACCATTTCCGATATGAGCTGTGATAATCTTCAATTCTTCAAGCGGACGTCCCAAAACTTTAGCTGCTTCATGTGCAACATAATAGTGACTTGTCCCGTGCGCACCATATTTACGAACTTTATTTTCTTTGTAGTATTTCCGTGGAATTGGATACAAATATGCGTGCTCTGGCATCGTTGTATGGAAGGCCGTATCAAATACTGCAACATTCAATACATCTGGCAACACTTCTTCAAAAGCGCGGATAGCTGCTACGTGGGCTGGGTTATGGAGAGGAGCAAGGGCGCTCAATTCTTCGATTTGCTGAATTTCTTTTTCGCCAATGACAGTTGACTCCTTAAAGATTTCACCACCAGCAACCACACGGTGACCAACACCTGTAATTTCAGTATATTCTTTAATAATTCCGTGTTTCAATAAATCTTCCAATAAGATTTTAACTGCGACCGTATGGTCAGGAATGTCCAGTGTTTCTGTTTCTTTTTTCCCATCGTATTTTACAGTTGAGATGGCATCATTCAACCCAATCCGTTCAATAATCCCTGCTGCTAATACGATTTCTTCTGGCATTTGATAAAGCTGCCATTTCAAACTTGAACTACCTGCATTGATTGCAATTGTCTTTGACATAATGTACCCCTTTTAAATTTTAAGCGTTTTCCTAACTAGTATATCAAATTTTTTGCTAAATTGCATGCACTGCCTTCCAATTTTTGAAATTGGTTACAAAATCTTTCAATTCTGCCGCATTTTGCAAATCTTGAAGTGGGTAAACAAAGGTCTCGTTTGATACAGCAATCTTTTTTTGCAAGACAAAAATAGATTTTGCCATATTTTGAGCCCCAAAAAGGTTAGTTGGCAAGGCGATCATCGCTACGACACTAGCGTGATGACGTAGCCATTCTTTCAAGAGAGGACCTTGCTCGCTGGTCAATAAATCATTTGGCGCAAGGAAAATGGCATAACCATCTTGTTTCAAATATTTCAACGACTGCTCCATCAACAAATGATGTGCATAGGTGTGGCCTTCTGGACTAACCACCTCATACCGCTTGGCAATCGTATCATCTGGATAATAACCAATCGGCAAATCACTAAGGATTATTTGGCTTTCTTTCAAAATCTGCGGACGCACCGCATCCCCCTGCGCAAAACTAATGGATGAATTCATAACTTCTGCAATACTTGCCGATAAGTCAATCAATAAATCATCCACTTCAATACCTAGATAATCCAACTCTTTCTGACTGTGGTTAAGAATCGTATGGGCTAGATTCCCAGTACCAGACCCTATTTCCAGCACTGTTACCTTCTCTCCTTTTGTCAGTTCATCCAACAAAAAGGTCAAGAGAAAACCAATACTATCAGGTGTAAATTGATGATTATACTGCATCGGCTCTGTCTGATTAGCCTTGATAAAGAGAAATTGGTAGGCACGGCGCCATTCCTCTGCTGTAAGAGCAAGCTGCTTCAAAGCTGCATTATTATTCGTTACGACTTCAGCTTCTGCCCCAGATACATAAGCTGCATTCTGTTCAATCATGGCATCATAAATATTTGTCCCAAGCTGATTTTGGATTGTTTGGACATTTTCTAATAGCAGGTCATAAGCCTGTTCAATCTTTTCAAAATTCATACCTCTATCATATCAAAAAAATGAAAATGGCGCTACAATCCTAATTGTAACGTCTTTTTCATTGATTGTCTTTCCCTTTTAAGGTCAAAAAGCGATAAGTATATGCCTTACCCGAGTCCATGGTCACCTTGACTTGAATCTCTTCTTTCGTTCTAGAATAGTGACTTTTTCCAGCAGTAAAGTCCACCTCGCCAGACAGAGAATTCCTAGAGATTTCTTTATCTTCTGATCCCTTAGCGGACAGGACTTCATCTCGCGTCAACACCGCCATCAGATAGGCTTGTCCCTCTTCTTTTCTGGCCACTGTTCCATGGGCAATCGCTACCTGACTTTGCAGGTAAAATTGTAACAGCAAACTGAAAATCCCTAACATTAACAAGGCATATAAGAGAGTCCCTGCCCTAACTTTTTTCCGAAAAATCATAGAGGAAGATCCTTTCTAAACCATTTTCAAACACGAGGCTAATTGTGATTCGATTGCCTGACTGGGAAATCTTGCTGGATGTGACACCATAAAGCATGGGCTGGTAACCTCGTCCCCTACCATTTGTTTTACGGAAATCATCCGATTTCGATTGCCCAAAAGCCAAGGTCTGTCCATCCTTGTCTACATAAAGATGGTTATCTTCCACCTTGACCAAGCGTACACCTTCTAATTCTATGCGTAGTTGCTCAGAAAAAAGGAGCCATCCTTGCTCGGAATGATGAGTTTGATAGTGAATTTCTTGAGAAAGTAAACGACTTAAACCATCAAAAACCAGGAGACCACCCGATAACACAACGAGGGCAACGAGACATTCCAAGAGGGTAAAAGCTGCCATTGCCTTACTCTTTTTCCACATCTAAGACTACCTTCCCTTCATGCACAACCTGAATCCTTTTCTCATTGCGCAGAATATCTACATGAACCCCATTTAAAGAAAGGGCTGACTGCCCTGTCTGCACAGCCATTTTAGCCACGTTCAAGACTTCCTGTTGTTTCGTATCTTGAAGTTGTTGCTTACGTCCTTGAATCACAGATGTCAGCAAAAGACTTGTGATCATCGCAAAAACAGACAAGGTCACCAAACTCTCTAGTAAAATATAGGCGTTAACGGATTGTTTTTTTATATCGACCACTCCCCAAATACAACTGATATTGGACTTGATGTTCCTCTGTGTCAAAGTGAACTGCCGCCAGGGATGAATTGCCACCATGCTCCGCAAACTCAATCCGAATAGGCTTTGTAGCTCTTACCGAATCTGGAATCGAAAGTGTTTGATAGGCATTGGAAATCCTATCTTCCCTAATCTGCAAGGACACCTTCTGGTGCGAAGCAATTGCCAGCTGCTGACTATCCTTATACAATCGCTCAAAACTCATAAAAAAGATTGTCTCCTCTGTCTGTCGAAAAATCTGCCGCACAGACCCTGACAAGAACAAGGCAACAAAACTCACCACACTGAGGACCACGAGACTTTCAAATAAAGTAAAGGCTTTAAGGCGCGACAGTCG
This sequence comes from Streptococcus ovis DSM 16829, assembly GCF_000380125.1. Classification (GTDB taxonomy): domain Bacteria; phylum Bacillota; class Bacilli; order Lactobacillales; family Streptococcaceae; genus Streptococcus; species Streptococcus ovis. The sequence goes on along the minus strand of NZ_KB904584.1, from coordinate 21,194 downwards.
GAGTCTTATCTGTATGTTTTGCATAATATTCTTTATATGATTGTGCTTGTTCCTCAGTAATCGATTCTGTTTCCACTAATTGTCCCAAGGTCGCTTCTCCTTTATTGTTCAGTCCATACAATTCTGCCTGGCCTTCAACCACCTTGACAACAGCTGCTCCACCCGTCTCTTTTACAGTTTCCTTTTGCTTGCTAAGATTTGGCACAAAGAGCAATAACAAGGCACTGATGATAACAAGGACAACTAACATTTCAATTAAAGTAAAAGCTTTTGTTTTTAAGTTCAATAATTTTTTCATTTTACATCTCCATATTTTGATAAATTGGCAGCAACATAGCTGCATAGATTAAGACAATCATCAAGGCAACGAGTAGAAATATCAGTGGCTGAATCAACTGCATACTTCGATTGACCTTGGCAAAAAATTCTTCCCAACATTCATCTGCATAGAGAGCCAACTCGCTCCCTAACTTGGACTTGACCTGACCATATTCAATAATCAGGCTCAACTCCTTCCGGAAAAATGGATAGGTCAGAATATGGTCACAGAAGGATTGTCCATTGTGCAAGGCAGTCGACAAGTCCCGTCCGATTTCCTGAAAAAGAGGCGAATCTTGCTCCTGCATCAAGGTAACAATCTCTGTCATCTCCAGCCCCTGTCCAATTAAATTCCCCCACTCACGCACATAATAAGCTGTTAGATAGGAGCGAACAAAAGAGCCTACCAGTGGTAACTTGGCTAAGAAACGAGCCACCTTCATTTTCTCGGTTTTGCGATACCAGACCATGGCCAGTAGAATAAAACAGGCCACTCCTAATACACTCCCTAAAAAAATCGTTGGAAACTGCTGGATGATCGTCGTCGCAGCATTTCCCTCTTCTAGTTGGGGTAATAAATAATTTTTCAAGCCCAACATAATGAGCACCAGAAAGGCCACGAGAATAATCGGATAGGTCGCGACTTCCAGCAATTTCTTGCGTACCTGTTCTAACTTTGTCAAGTAGCCTTGGATATTTTGCAAACTCAGACTGGTATTGCCGTGTACTTCTGCCAACGACACTTGTGTCACCACATTATCTGAAAATTGTAAATCAGATAAGAGGGCTGAGAAAGGTTTTCCAGCCATGAGTCCTTGGCTCAAAATGTCTGTGTAGCGGTCTGCTAACAGCTGACTCCGCTTTAGAAAATCAACAATTTCCACCAGATGAAAACCACTGGCAAAGAGATTATTAAAAAGTTCGATGACCTTACGCTGGCGTAGAATCGATAATTTTTTCGGTTTCCGCTTGCCGAAGAGTGATATGTCCTGCCGCAAGAAGTTGATCAATCTGTTGATTCCATTGGTCTGCGCTATGGCTTTGGTAGTCTTGGCTGGCATAATCTACAATCCCCCTTCCTTTAATCAAACGCTGGTAAGCAATCCCTTGTAGGGCATTCTTCAATTCTTCTTCACTGACACCCAATTCCAGAAGCCGTGCGTACACACCTGAGATACTTTTGGCATGGACGGTTGAAAACACAGTAGCACCAGTCAAACTCGCCCGAATAACAGCACGCGCTGTTTCTTTGTCACGAATTTCTCCGATGATCAATAGGTCAGGCCGATGACGGAGTGACAATTTAATCAGATTGTCATAGGTAGCACCGATGGCTTCATTTAATTGCAACTGCAACATATTGTCCTGCTTGATTTCCACAGGATCTTCGATGGTCAATACTTGTTGATGTGGAAATTTCAGCCTGGCAAGATGGTACATAAGCGTTGTCTTACCAGAGCCGACTGGACCCGAAAAAAGGTAGAGCCCTCGTCCCTTGATTTCCTTCGATACTTCCTCTACTGCGTCAAACCAGAAGCGCAAATCTTTCACATCTTCGTAGAGAAAACGGATGACCAAACTCTCCTTGTTTCGGTAATCACCCACTGTTGATAGACGAAGCGAAATTTGTCCTTCTCCGTAATCATAGTCACATGACCCCTGTTGACTTCGGCGTTTTTCTCCGACATTCATTCCGGCCACAAACTTAAAGTGGCTGATTAAGGCGGCAAATTCCGCCTCATCATACTCACCCACAAAATGTCGCTCATCATCATAACGTTCAAAGAGTTGATAGGTATCTGCCCGAGGCACTAAGTAAAGGTCACTGACATGTTTCTCTACTGCTTCAGCAATCAATTTTTTAGCTAAATGTTGTATCATAATTCCCCCTCATCTTATTTATTCGCAAGTCAGCTTGTCTTTTGAAAAATTTTTTGTTAAAATAGTAAAAATTTTAAGGAGGTGTTCTATGAAAAAATTGAAAAAAGGCGACCACATTCGCATTGTCAGCCCATCGTCCTCTATTGAACACATCGGCGGTTTTGATGCTAACATTACTGCCAAAGAAAAACTAGAAGACCTTGGCTTTGAAGTTTCTTTTTCTCGCAACTACTTCGAGCACGATTTCTTTGGTTCTGCCAGTATTGCCAGCCGTGTAGAAGACTTGCATGAAGCCTTTGCGGACGAGGCTGTGGAGGCCATCTTGGCAACGATTGGTGGCTTTAACTCCAATGAATTGCTTCCCTACCTAGACTACGACCTCATTACCCAGAACCCAAAAATCATCTGTGGGTATTCCGATACCTCTGCGATACTCAACGCCATCTATGCCAAGACTGGAATGGAAACCTATATGGGACCATCTTATTCCAGTTTTAAGATGAAAGAAGGGCAAGACTACCAGACCAAGATGTGGCTCAACGCCCTAACACAAGACAGTTATGACTTGGTCCCAAGTAAAGAATGGTCTAGTGACCCTTGGTACGACCCGACGCAGCCTCGCCACTTTATGCCGACCGAATGGAAAGTTTACAATGCAGGAAAGGCTTCTGGCATTGCCATCGGTGGCAATTTATCAACGTTTGGACTACTGCGAGGTACTCCCTACGCCCCTCAGCCAAAAGACTATATTCTCTTTTTAGAAGAAGCCGAGGAAGATGACTACATCGAGTTTGCAAGACACCTCGCGGCCATTCTCCAAGCCTACCCCAACCCTCGGGCAGTCATTATTGGACGCTTCCCTAAAGAATGTGAAATGACAGAGGAGATTTTGCTAGCCATTCTCCACAAGCATCCTATTCTTAAATCCATCCCTGTCCTCTATGACCTAGACTTCGCCCACACCCAACCACTTTTTACTATCACCATCGGTGGACAGGTCAGCCTAGATACAAATACGCTCTCCATTCATTTCAAGGCAAATTAAAAAACGCCAGCTGGCGTTTTTTAATTTTTAATACGACAAGGACGAACTCTGTTTTCTGTCCTCTTAGTTCTCAACCCCTTTGGTAGTTGCTCATCACCTTCCATCAACATGATGGAATGATACTGTTGAAGATATTCTTCACATTCTTCACACCAGACCTGGTCATCCGGATCCCAAAAGGCTGTCATCATGCCAGTCTTCTTTTTCCACTTGGAGAAGGTCTCTGATAGGTGAACCCATTCTCGTTGATAGTACTTCAACGCTTCTTCATAATGTTCAAACTCTTTATTTGTGACAATGTCCTCTTCCCAGCCATCCAGGAACCACCATGGTTCACAGTCGCCATACATCTTTACTACATGATACATAACTCTTACTTCCTTTACAGCTATCATTATAGACAAATTTCCAGAAATACGGAATTATTCAGCTTATGAATATTTTCACAAGCCATTGATTTTCTTAGATAAGAGTAGTAAAATTATTGTTGTAAGCGTTATATTTTTGAGAAAAGGAGATATCATGAAAAAGAAAACTTTCTTGCTTTGCGCATTTGCTCTAGCTACCCTCGTTGCTGGAACATTGACCCCTGTAAATATCTGGGCTGAAGAGGGGAATGAGCCAGCGGCTATACAAGTACCTACTGAGATAGCTACAACAGAAATCCCAGTGGACAGTACTTCTACAACAATAAGTAGTACAGATTCTGATAGTGACCAACTGCCAACTTCTACTACAACAGTTGCCGAGGAACCTGTATCTACAACGACAAGTACGCTTCCAGCATCTAGTTCAAGCGACCAGCCTACTCCAACATCACAGACTGAATCTGTTGAAGGACTTTTACCAATCTATCGACTTTATAACCCAAGAAATGGTGAGCATCTTTATACAACGGATGCCAACGAAAAAAATGTTCTTTACAGTCGCCATGGTTGGGGTTATGAAGGAATTGGATGGTATAGCCCATCTTCTGGAACACCAGTCTATCGACTATATAATGCCGGTTTACAAAACCACCTCTATACAACAGATACCAATGAAGTAAAAGTCCTTACGAGCCGCCATGGTTGGAAATCTGACAACAACGGACGTCCAGTCTTTTATTCTGACGGTACTATTGCTATTTATCGTGTTTATAATCCAAAACTCCGCGGACTTCATCACTGGACAACGGATAGAAACGAATACAACGTTTTACCAAAACACGGATGGAAACAAGAGGGAATCAAATTCTATGGAGTAAAAATGGGTGAACCTATTCGTACCCAATTTGCAACCCCTCCCGCACCAAAACCTGCGCCCAAAGTCGTTGCACCAGCTCCTCGTACAAATCCAACTCCTCCAGTCGTACAACAACCAGCACAATCCTATTATCCTAACTGTGCCGCCGTACGGGCTGCAGGTCGTGCTCCTCTTCATAGAGGGGAACCTGGTTACCGTCCAGGGTTAGACCGTGATGGAGATGGTACTGCCTGCGACCGTTAAATTTTTTAGAACATTTTAATGTTCCTATATTCTTATCCATAGTCGACATAGATAAGAATATGGAGTTATAGCCAGGGGTTCTTCTTAGTTCTATCATTTCTGAAACAGATGAAAGCTATTATTGTCTAGATTATAGAACATGTTGAGCACCAAAACGAGGTTCCTCTTCATACAGTGGAAATAGTAAAAACAGCTTGAAGATTGTATTCTTCAAGCTGTTAGTTTTGTATTTTATTCTGTTACCAATTCTTCTGATACTTCTGCTGTTGTATCTTCTTCAACGATTTCAACTTCATTGATAGCTTGTGGTTCCAAATTACGGTAACGGGCCATACCAGTACCAGCTGGGATGATTTTACCGATGATAACATTTTCTTTAAGACCAAGAAGGTTATCACGTTTACCACGAATCGCTGCATCTGTAAGGACACGAGTTGTTTCCTGGAAGGAAGCAGCTGACAAGAATGAGTTGGTTTCAAGCGATGCTTTGGTAATTCCCATAAGGACTGGACGAGCTGTCGCTGGAATACCACCAGAAATAACTGTTTCAGCATTGGCATCCGTAAAGTCTGCAATATCCATGAGAGTACCCATAAGTAGGTCTGTATCTCCTGGATCCATGACACGCACTTTACGAAGCATTTGACGAACCATTACCTCGATGTGTTTGTCACCGATTTCTACCCCTTGGCTACGGTAAACTTTTTGTACTTCAGAAAGAAGGTAAGTTTCCACAGACAAGACGTCACGTACTTCGAGCAAGCGTTTTGGTTGGATAGATCCTTCTGTAAGAGCTGCACCACGGGCTACCTGATCGCCCACTTCAACTTTCATACGAGCTGTAAATGGTACCACGTATTCGCCTTCGCCTGTCTGACCTTTGACAAAGACTTTCTTCGTACGAGTAGCAGCGTCTTCTTGAATGTCAATGACTTCACCCTTGACTTCAGTGATGACCGCTTCCCCTTTCGGATTACGGGCTTCAAAGATTTCTTGGACACGAGGAAGACCTTGTGTGATATCGCTGTTAGAGGCAACACCACCTGTGTGGAAGGTACGCATTGTCAACTGAGTACCAGGCTCACCGATGGATTGCGCTGCGATTGTACCAACTGCTTCACCGACTTCAACTGCATCACCTGTCGCCAAGTTGATACCGTAACAGTGACGGCAGACACCATGGCGAGTATTACATGTAAATACGCTACGGATTGTCACTTGTTCTACACCAGCTTGAACAATTTGACGGGCAATATCTTCAGTGATTAATTCATTGGCACCAATGATTACTTCACCAGTTTCAGGATGTTTCACAGATTTCTTCGTGTAACGACCTTGCAAACGTTCTTCAAGTGGCTCAATCATTTCTTTACCATCAGTGATAGAAGTAATATCCAAACCACGGTCTGTTCCACAGTCGTCCTCACGAATGATGACATCTTGCGCTACGTCTACGAGACGACGAGTCAAGTAACCTGAATCGGCTGTCTTGAGGGCCGTATCGGTCATACCTTTACGCGCACCGTGAGTGGAGAAGAACATTTCGAGTACTGAAAGACCTTCACGGAAGTTTGAAAGGATCGGCAATTCCATGATACGTCCATTCGGAGCTGACATCAGACCACGCATACCCGCGAGCTGTGAGAAGTTAGAGATGTTACCACGAGCCCCTGAGTCCATCATCATAACGATAGGGTTTTTCGGATCTTGTGATTCCGTCAAACGTTTCTCTAATTTTTCCTTCGCTGAACGCCATTCATCTGTTACAGCTGTATAACGTTCGTCTTCAGTAATCATACCACGACGGAATTGTTTCTTAATTTGTTCTACCCGTTCGTGAGCCGCCTCAATAATCTCAGCCTTGTTGTCAATCACTGGGATATCGGCAATCCCCACTGTCAAACCAGCAAGCGTTGAATGATAATAACCCAAGTCTTTCAAACGGTCCAGGAGAGCAGATGTTTCTGTCGTACGGAAACGTTTAAAGATTTCAGCGATGATATTTCCAAGATTTTTCTTCTTGAATGGAAGGTTGAGTGGCAATTCTGCAATAGCTGCCTTGATATCAGAACCTGGTTCCAAGAAATATTTATCTGGCGTACCATCTGTCAAGTTGGCATTGTTTGGTTCTTGCAAATATGGCAAGCCCGCAGGCATAATCGCATTAAACAAGATTTTACCAACTGTTGTCATCATGACCTTGTGTTTTTGTGCATCAGTCCATGGTTTATCCAAGCTGTCTGTCGCAATACCAACACGGGTATGCAAGTGAACATGACCGTTCCGATATGCCATCACAGCTTCGTCCGCATCCTTGAAGACCATTCCTTCACCTTCACGACCTGCTTCTTCCATTGTGAGGTAATAGTTACCAAGAACCATATCCTGAGAAGGCGTTACAACCGGTTTACCATCTTTTGGATTCAAGATGTGCTCAGCAGCAAGCATCAAGATACGTGCTTCCGCTTGTGCTTCTTCTGACAATGGTACGTGGATGGCCATTTGGTCTCCATCAAAGTCGGCATTGTAGGCTTCACAGACAAGTGGGTGAAGACGAAGCGCCTTCCCGTCAATCAAGACAGGTTCAAACGCTTGAATCCCCAAACGGTGAAGAGTAGGTGCGCGGTTCAAGAGAACTGGGTGTTCTTTAATGACTTCTTCCAAGATATCCCAGATACGATCATCCCCACGTTCAATCAAGCGTTTTGCAGCTTTGACGTTTCCTGCGATTTCACGGGCAACGATTTCGCGCATAACGAATGGTTTGAAGAGTTCAATCGCCATTTCACGTGGCACACCACATTGGTACATCTTAAGAGTTGGACCAACGGCGATAACGGAACGTCCTGAGAAGTCTACACGTTTACCAAGCAAATTTTGACGGAAACGACCTTGTTTCCCTTTGAGCATGTGGCTCAAAGATTTCAAAGGACGGCTACCTGGTCCAGTAATTGGACGACCACGGCGACCGTTGTCAATCAAAGCATCAACCGCTTCTTGCAACATCCGTTTTTCATTTTGGACGATAATGCCTGGTGCGTTTAATTCCAAGAGACGCGCCAAACGGTTATTACGGTTAATAACACGGCGGTACAATTCATTTAAATCAGACGCCGCAAAGCGTCCACCATCCAACTGTACCATTGGACGAAGATCTGGTGGAATAACTGGCAAGATATTTAGAATCATCCATTCAGGTTTGTTGCCTGATTTTTGGAAAGCATCCAAAACATCCAAACGACGAACTGCTTTAATCCGTTTTTGACCAGAGGCAGTCTTTAATTCTTCTTTGAGTGCAGCGATTTCAGCTGGAAGATCAACTTGCTTCAAGAGATCTTGAATCGCTTCTGCTCCCATTTTCGCGACAAATGAACCATGTCCATATTCACGAAGACGTTCGCGGTACTCACGTTCTGTCATGATTGATTTATGCTCAAGTGGCGTTTCCTTTGGATCAATGACCACATAAGCTGCGAAGTAGATAACTTCTTCCAAGGCACGCGGACTCATATCCAAAGTCAAACCCATACGTGAAGGAATTCCTTTGAAATACCAGATATGTGAGATTGGAGCTTTCAATTCGATATGTCCCATGCGTTCACGACGAACTTTTGCACGAGTGACTTCAACACCACAACGGTCGCAGACAATTCCTTTGTAACGAATTCTCTTATATTTACCGCAGGCACATTCCCAGTCCTTTGTTGGGCCAAAGATGACTTCATCAAAGAGGCCATCACGCTCTGGTTTGAGCGTACGGTAGTTGATGGTTTCAGGCTTTTTAACTTCACCATAAGACCATGAACGGACCTTGTTTGGTGAGGCTAAAGTGATTTGCATACTTTTAAAACGATTTACGTCAACCACTAATTTTCCCTTTCTTATTCTTGTTCAGCTAATCTTGAAGGGACTAGCACGAAATCAAATGGCCTGTCTGAGTCCTACAGAACTCAGACGCCATATTTTTATCATTTTTTGCATGAGTGCATTAGCACTTTTACATTTCTTATCAAGGAAGATTTCCCTTGTCTCCTGTTTCTAAACTACTACTGAAACAGTCAGTTAGACTTTCCACACTGTTGGTTTCCTTAGTGCCGAATTCCCGAACATTTCAATTTTCAAATTCGGACCGAAACACTCCCTCGGAGTTACCAACTCTCTTGTGTTGCAAAGAGCCAGGCAACTACTCCCCAGACTTAGCGCTTTCCTATTTCTAGGCGCTAGCTGCAACACTCCTCCAGAGTATAGCACTACTCATCCGACTCTGCGAAGGCCGCCGCTGCATCAGCTGCAGCTTTTGCACGTGCTTTTTCAAGGTCATCTACGTGGATGATGTCATCATCTTCACCCTCATCAAGGTCACGTAGTTCTACTTCGTTATCATCTTCGTCAAGGACACGCATGTCGAGACCAAGTGATTGCAATTCTTTGACAAGAACGCGGAATGATTCTGGAACACCTGGTTTTGGAATTGGTTTGCCTTTTGTGATAGCTTCATAGGCTTTGAGACGACCTGTCACATCATCTGACTTGTAAGTCAATATTTCTTGAAGGACATTTGACGCACCGTAAGCTTCAAGGGCCCAAACCTCCATCTCACCGAAACGTTGTCCACCAAACTGAGCTTTACCTCCGAGTGGTTGTTGGGTAACGAGTGAGTAAGGACCAACTGAACGAGCATGAAGCTTGTCGTCAACCATGTGGTGAAGTTTAATCATGTACATGACACCAACTGACACACGGTTGTCAAATGGCTCACCAGTCCGGCCATCGTAGAGAATCGTCTTGGCATCGCTATCCATACCTGCTTCCTTAACGGTAGCCCAAAGGTCTTCAGAACTTGCACCATCAAAGACTGGCGTTGCAATATGGATACCCAAGTTACGAGCTGCCATACCAAGGTGAAGCTCCATAACCTGACCGATATTCATACGAGACGGTACCCCAAGCGGATTCAACATGATATCAACTGGTGTGCCATCAGGAAGATAAGGCATGTCTTCCACAGGAACGATACGGGATACGACACCCTTGTTTCCGTGACGACCGGCCATCTTATCTCCGACCTTGATTTTACGCTTCTGAGCAATGTAAACACGCACCAGCATATTCACACCAGATTGCAATTCATCACCGTTGGCACGGGTAAAGATTTTTACATCACGAACGACACCATCGGCACCATGTGGAACACGAAGAGAGGTATCACGCACTTCACGAGATTTATCACCAAAGATAGCGTGAAGGAGTCTTTCTTCAGCTGACAGATCTTTTTCACCCTTAGGAGTAACCTTACCAACCAGGATGTCGCCTTCTTTGACTTCCGCACCGATGCGGATAATTCCCATCTCATCCAAGTTACGAAGGGCGTCTTCCCCAACGTTTGGAATTTCACGGGTAATTTCTTCAGGGCCTAACTTGGTATCGCGTGTTTCTGATTCGTATTCTTCCAGGTGAACAGATGTATAGACATCTTCTTTCACCAAGCGTTCACTCATGATAACCGCATCCTCGAAGTTGTAACCTTCCCATGTCATGTAGGCAACAATAGGATTTTGACCAAGCGCCATTTCACCTTTTTCCATGGAAGGTCCGTCAGCGATGAAGTCGCCTTTTTCAACGATATCGCCAACTTTTACCAGGGTACGTTGGTTATAAGCTGTACCTGAATTTGAACGACGGAATTTTGACACATGATAGACATCAAGTGAACCATCTTCACGACGAACTTCTACCTTATCTGCATCTGCATAGGTCACTTTCCCATCATGCTGGGCAATAATCGCAGCACCTGAATCATGGGCTGCTTGATACTCCATACCAGTACCAACATATGGTGCTTTTGGATCAATGAGTGGCACAGCCTGACGTTGCATGTTGGCACCCATGAGGGCACGGTTAGAGTCATCGTTTTCTAAGAAAGGAATACATGCTGTCGCGACCGCAACTACCTGCTTAGGTGACACATCCATAAAGTCCGCAGAAGCTGCTGGGAATTCTTGGTTGTTACCTTGATGACGGCCCATGACGATTTCATCAATGAAACGGTTGTTTTCATCAAGTGGAGAAGTTGATTGAGCTACGATATAGGCATCTTCTTCATCAGCTGTTAACCAAACGATTTCATTGGTGACCGTACCAGTTGACCGATCAATCTTACGGTACGGTGTTTGGATAAATCCGTACTTGTTCAAGTGACCATAAGAAGACAAGTTGTTAATCAAACCGATGTTTGGTCCCTCAGGTGTTTCAATTGGACACATACGACCATAGTGGGTGTAGTGTACGTCACGAACTTCATAACCTGCACGGTCACGTGTCAAACCACCAGGCCCAAGGGCAGACAAACGACGTTTGTGAGACAACTCAGACAGCGGATTGTGTTGGTCCATGAACTGTGACAACTGCGAAGAACCAAAGAATTCTTTGATAGCAGCAGTAACAGGACGGATATTGATGATTTGTTGTGGTGTCAAGACTTCGTTGTCTTGAACTGACATACGCTCACGAAGATTACGCTCCATACGTGTCAAACCGATACGTACTTGGTTTGCCAAAAGCTCACCTACCGCACGAATACGACGGTTCCCCAAGTGGTCAATGTCATCTACTCGACCCAAACCTTCAGCAAGATTTAGGAAGTAAGACATTTCCGCCAAAATATCAGCTGGGGTAATAGTACGCACATTTTCAGCAGGGTTAGCATTTCCGATAACTGTTACCACGCGGTCCGGATCAGTCGGTGCAACCACCTTGAATTTTTGCAAGAAGAATGGTTCTACCAAGACTGCTGCATCATTTGGAATGTACTCTACCAAGTTCAATTCGTCAAATTGATCTTCTGCGGCTTCTATCAAATCACGTGTTAAGACAGTTCCAGCTTCCCAGATAATTTCACCTGTCTCACCATTGATGACATGCTCTGCAAGTGTTTGACCCAACAAACGAGTGCGTAAGTTCAACTTCTTGTTGATTTTATAGCGACCAACAGGTGCCAAATCATAGCGACGCGGGTCAAAGAAACGAGCTGTCAAGAGACTACGTGAGCTCTCTGCTGTCTTTGGCTCCCCTGGACGAAGGCGCTCGTAAATTTCTTTCAACGCTTCATCAATACGTGAATCTGCTGGATTTTTGTGGATATCTTTTTCGATAGTGTTGCGAACTAATTCGCTATCACCAAAGATATCAAAGATTTCATCATCACCTGAGAATCCAAGCGCACGAACGAGCGTTGTGAAAGGAATCTTACGCGTACGGTCGATACGAGTGTAGGCAATATCTTTTGAATCCGTTTCTAATTCTAACCAAGCACCACGGTTTGGAATCACTGTCGAACCATAGCCGACCTTGCCATTTTTGTCGACTTTATCATTAAAGTACACACCTGGTGAACGGACAAGCTGAGATACGATAATCCGCTCCGCACCATTAATGATGAAAGTCCCCATTTCTGTCATGATTGGGAATTCACCAAAGAAGACTTCTTGTGTCTTGATTTCACCTGTTTCTTTATTGATAAGGCGGAAAGTTACAAAAATCGGTGCTGAATAGTTGGCATCATGTGCACGCGCTTCTTCCAATGTGTACTTAGGTTCTTTCAATTCATACCCAACAAATTCCAATTCCATAGTATCCGTAAAGTTGGATACTGGAAGCACGTCTTCAAACACTTCTTTCAGACCGTGATCTAAAAACTCTTGGAACGAATCCGTTTGGATTTCAATTAAATTTGGTAAGTCAAGAACTTCTTTGATTCTTGAAAAACTACGACGGGTACGATGTTTCCCGTATTGAACGTCATGTCCTGCCAAGTTATAACTCCTTTGTATAAGATAGGGCCATACAGAACCTTGCAGTCTGTGGCCAATTCCAATATTTCATTCACTTGTCTACACAAGCTTTGTCCTTTTCAGAATTTTTAGAATCTTTAAATTTATGTAACAAAATCTAATTTTTCCTAAAAATAAGCACAAAAAGAGCAGCTAAATCTTCCCTTTTAAAGTGTGATTTAACTGCTGTAAGCCTTATTTGGACAATATTTCAAATAAGGCAGACGACAAATATTTTTAATATTATATCATAACCCAAGGTTATTTTCAACTATTTTAATTCCCAGAGCCACCAGCTGTGGTAGAGGAATTACTTGGTTTTTTCGATGAAGATGAAGAAGACGGTTTCGTTGTAGATGAACCAAACAAACTATTCCAAGCTTTCGCACGATCGCTATCTGTCCCACCGACCATGAAGTTATAGCTAGTCACTGGCGCACCATTCTTCGCCCAATAACTAGTTGTCTGTGCTCCATATACAGTCGTAGTGCGTCCGTTATGCTGAACGGTCCCAGGACGCTGCCCAGTTGAAGTCAATACATTGGAAGCTATGACTCCATTTGCAAGTTCGAAGCGCCCGTCAAACAGACTAGGATCCGTATCATACAGTGTACTAATCAAATACGATACATATGCCGCGTTATTATTATACCCTGTCAGTGGCTCCATCCCCGTGTTATCATCGTGCCCCGCCCAAGTTCCTACCGTGATTCGAGGCGTTGATAACATCAGCCAAACGTCTGCTGTGTCGTTACTTGTTCCTGTTTTCCCAATAAGATCCTTACTTGCTGCCGCTGGATTTAAGGCTCCCAAACGACTAGCAAATGTGGAGGTCGCACCAGAAGAAATCACTCCTCTTAATAGCTGCGTCATAATACTAGCAGCTTCCGGCGAATACACCTGCACTGGTTTTGATTCATGCTGGTAAATGACCGTTCCATCTGGTGCTGTAATTTTTTCGACAATATAGTTTTTGTTGTAAACTCCACCATTTGCCAATGTTTGATAAGCATTCGTATTGGTTGCAACGGTAGTTTCAACTCCACCAGCTAGCGGTAAACTTTCGATATCGTACATAGGAATGTGGTAATTCATCTTTTCCATGTAGTCTTTAACATTGACACCTTCTTGTTGCAACAACTTATATGTCCAGAAGGCCGGAATATTCGCAGAAGCATTCAGAGCACTCTGAAGATTCATCATTCCTGTTCCCTTACTGTCCCCGTGCATGATGGGTGTCCCATCCGAGAAAGAAGTTGGATAATTTGACAAAATACTAGCAGAACCCATCAAACCTTGATCAATGGCTACTCCGTACACCAAAAATGGCTTCACAGTTGAACCGGGCGATCGTTTTGTATCTAATGCATGATTGTTTTGGTTGCTCTTATAATCGCGACCACCGATAAAGCCAAGAATGGCTCCTGTTTGGTTGTCTAATAAAACACTACCTGTCTCAATCAGACCACCACCACTATCCAGTACTGCCCCATAATTCGCAACAACCCCTTGCATAGCGCTGTATAGATTCTTATTTACCGTACTTGTAATCGTATAGCCACCTTGACTTAATTCTTGCTGAGCCAGCTCTTCATAGGCAGTAACTGTTTTATCATTTTTTAAATCATTGTCACTAACTTGATCCCGTTTCACTAGATAATTGTACATGACCTCTTCTGCCTCTTCCATGACAGCATAGTACAAATAATCTTTAGTATCTTCCGTAACTGGATTTGGGGCAATAAAATCATTCTTTATATCATACGAACGATAAGTTTCATAGTCTTCCTTCGTCAAGTAGCCGGAACGGTACATATTGTATAGAACATCCTTTTGTCGACTTAAACCATACGATAGATTTTCATCATCTTTAAAATGTCCATCCGAAGAGTACGGAGAATAAACAATCGGACTTTGAGGCAAACCAGCGATAAAAGCAGCTTGTGGCACCGTTAAATCTGCTGCCGATTTTCCAAAAATCCCTTGTGCAGCTTCTTCTATTCCGGCAATATTTCTTCCTTCGTTATTTCGACCAAACGGAGAAACATTAAGGTAGGTTGTTAAGATATCCTCCTTATTCATCGTCCGCTCTAGTGCAAGTGCAGAAACAATTTCACTCGCCTTACGCGTGAATGTTGGGGCATCGCCGACAATTTGTTGCTTGATTAATTGTTGAGTAAGCGTTGATCCACCACTCGAAGAACCCACACCAGCTGATCCAAGCGCCGCACGAATCACCGCTTTTGGGACCACCCCATTATGCGATTGAAAGGTCGCGTCTTCTGTTGCAATGACGGCCTGTTTAACATTTTCTGAAATCGCTGCGCTATCAACAGGCGTCCGCAATAAATCAGAGTTAACTTCTGAAATTAGGCTATTATCTGAATAAACTACCTTAGAAATTCTGCTTAAATCAGTTACTTGGCTAACCAGCCCCTTTTCTTCTGGCACACTAACACTGTCAAACAAACTAGCAACATAGCCAAAACCTACACCGGCTCCGAACAAGCCTACTAGAAACAACAAAATACCTATAAAATCTGTCAATAATTTTAAGGTACGTAAAACAATCCCCACTACATCACTAGCAGTTAACGCTTCCTTTTCCTCTAATTTTGATGTTTGTTCTTTCCTTGCTTCATTCGCCATAAATAACTCCTTATCCTACATATTTTACCATACTTTTTGTTATTTGACGAAATTTTCCTATTTGTTATAATATAGTAACAAGACTTAGAAAGACTATGGATGTATCATGAATATTTTTGAAGAATTAAAAGAACGAGGTTTGGTTTTCCAAACAACTGACGAAGAAGCCCTCGTCAAAGCATTAACAGAAGGGCAAGTATCCTATTATACAGGTTATGACCCAACAGCTGACAGCCTTCATTTGGGACATTTAGTGGCTATTTTAACCTCACGTCGTTTGCAATTGGCTGGTCACAAACCTTACGCACTTGTCGGTGGGGCGACTGGTCTTATTGGAGACCCATCATTTAAAGATGCAGAGCGCAGCCTTCAAACCAAAGATACCGTTGACGGTTGGGTCACTAAAATCCAAGGTCAGTTATCACGTTTCCTTGATTTTGAAAATGGCGATAACAAGGCTGAAATGGTCAATAACTACGATTGGTTTAGTGATATTAGCTTTATCGATTTCTTGCGTGATGTTGGGAAATATTTCACTGTCAACTACATGATGAGTAAGGATTCTGTTAAAAAACGTATTGAGACAGGGATTTCATACACCGAGTTTGCTTACCAAATCATGCAGGGATACGATTTCTATGAACTCAACGACAAGCACAATGTTACTCTTCAAATTGGTGGTTCAGACCAATGGGGAAATATGACTGCTGGTACCGAATTGCTTCGTCGTAAAGCAGATAAAACCGGTCACGTAATGACCGTTCCATTGATTACTGATTCAACGGGTAAAAAATTCGGTAAATCAGAAGGCAATGCTGTTTGGCTTGACGCTGAAAAAACTTCACCATATGAAATGTACCAATTCTGGCTCAATGTCATGGATGATGACGCTGTTCGTTTCTTGAAAATTTTCACATTCCTTTCACTCGAGGAAATCGCTGAGATTGAAAAAGAATTTGATGCAGCTCGCCACGAACGTTTAGCTCAAAAGGTTCTCGCCCGTGAAGTTGTTATCCTTGTTCACGGAGAAAAGGCATACCAACAAGCTCTCAACATTACAGAACAACTTTTTGCCGGTAACATCAAAGCTCTTTCAGCTAAAGAATTAAAACAAGCCCTACACGGTATTCCAACTTATGATGTGCAAAGTGAAGATAATCTCAATCTCATAGACATTTTGGTAACTGCAGGTGTATCTCCATCTAAACGCCAAGCCCGTGAAGATGTGCAAAACGGTGCCATCTACATCAACGGCGACCGTGTGCAAGACTTAGACTACACACTTTCAGATACAGATAAAATCGACGGCGAACTTACTGTTATCCGCCGTGGTAAGAAAAAATATTCTGTCTTGACATACTAAAATACAATCTATGTAAACCCAAAAAGAAACTCTAGATCATTTGTCAGAGTTTCTTTTCATCATTCCACTCGATAATAGAAATTGTCTACACTTCCTATCATCGTAACGTCCTGCCCAATACAAAAACGGTCTACACGTGCATCAGAGACATCAGATAGGACAACTACCTCCCCATCCTTCTCGTAGGTGTAGTCTTTTAAACTCAGACCTGCCGGAACAAACTCAATCACACCACCACCTATTGGCATTAAAAAGTAGTTCCCTTTAGCGGTACCATCCTCACTTTCCACAAGTCCTGAAACCTCTTCATTTTCTGAGATTACTCCATGCTTCGAAAAAGTTAGGACATGCCCACTACTATTTGCCCAGCTCCCTTCGACACTGGAAAAATCACCTGCTGCAAGTTGAGATACCTGCATCCCTGTTCTTTTGAGTGCCTTTGGTACTGCTGCGTTCTTTGGTGCTTCGTATGTAGACGGTACTGGCGTTGTCACCACCCCAGTATCCACAACTCGTGTGATAGACTGAGTGGTTGTTCTCGCTAGACTTCCCGACACAACCTCGCCATCTTTATCCCCGTGTCCAAACATCCACATACCAATCATCAGTGTTATTCCCAATCCAACCCCTGCTACTATCTTTTTTGCCTTCATGTTTGCCTCCTTTAATGTCTTTCTATTTATTCTATTCGTAATTTTTCAAGAAAGAAGAGCATTTTTGCAAAATTTTTTTAACATCAAAGAAATTAGGATACAATAAAGAAAAGGAGATTCGATGACAAACTGTATTTTTTGCAACCAAATCCAGGACAACGCTGTGTTCTATCAAACCAAACATTTCAAAGTAGTTCTTGATATTGACCCCATTCAAACTGGGCATCTCTTACTGATAAGTAAAGAGCACTATACCAGTATCACGCAATTATCAGCTGACGAACTGCACGATTTAATTGAAACCGAAGCCTATCTCATATCCATGTTAGAGGAAACCTTGCCGATTGATGGAGTGACACTGGCCAGCAATGATAAGAACCTGATGGATAAGGGGACGCACTTTCATGTCCACCTCATTCCTCGTACATCCAACGATGGCTTTTGGAATTCGTTGAACTTGAAAAACGAGGACTTCCCAGTCAATGATTTTCTGGACAAACTAAAAAGATGAGCTTTTTCGCTCATCTTTTTAGCTAACAGCTGTCGCTTCGTAGACAGTATCTTCTAGACTGTTTTGAAACTCTTCTAAAGAATGAACAACATCCGTTGTAACAACAGCTTCTTTTTGATCCAAATCAATTTCTACAGCAGAAACACCTGCTAATTCCAAAAAGTGATTCGTCACATGTTTAACACAATTTTGACAAGACATATTTTCTACATGAACGGTTTGTTTCATCTTATTTCCTCCTTAATGATCGTGACCACAGGTACATTGACCAGGTAAACAATGGCAAATTAATGTTTCTGGTGCCTTAGGAATCGATTCCTTGACTCTTTCATGAATCTGCTCTAGATCTTTCCGAGAGTAGGTTCCTGCATCCAATAATTCCAGCAACAAGTATACATTCCTCGTCGAGCAACTATTCTCTAAAATGGTTTGTAGTTGTAAACGAAGATGTTCTTCTTCATCTACCAAAGGCCAATAACGATATTTTTTCTCTTCTTTGTCCATTCGCAAATAAGATTTTTTGCGCAATCGACCAAGCAAAGTTTTTATCGTAGCTGGCTGCCAATCAAACCCTTCCTGTAAAGCCTGAATGATAAATTGCGATGTCGCTCCTGGGTGAGCCCATAGAACTCGCATTACTTGCCATTCTGACGGCGAAATCATTGCTTCCATAATTGCCCCCTATAAAAAATAGTTTACACTTGTAATCATTTTTTGTCAAGTAAAAATGGGAGAGCGTAAGTGGTAAAATTTTTTAGAAGTCCTCAATCCCTACGAGAGAGCTCCCACCGATTAAGAAAAAAGACCAGGATTTCTCTTATCCCAGTCTTGACTTCCTACTCATTATGCTTTATCATAGGGTTAAGACTGAGTGAGTTGTCTGTTCCTTATAGTGATTCTCACTCGGTGCCGTACGGACTGCAATCCCTACGGCTTTTTTTATTCGCTTAATTTGGTATCATTATACCACGGTTTCGCTCCTCATGCAAACTTTTCTGACGTTTCATGGCTTAAATTGTTTCCAGGTAATTCTTCCAGTCGGCATGGGTTGACTAGATTTTTTTGATTCTAAGCGTTTAATCTCACCTCCAGACAAACCTTTTAGTGCTTGAATTTTATGATAGTCTTCTCGCCATGACCCTAACATGAGTTCTCTAAGCTCGTCTTTATCATCCAATAGTATCATCTGACTCATCGCTTCAGCCCCTCTGATCGTCCAATACTTCCCACCCTTTTTCATGCGATAGGTGATTTTTCGATGCTGACTTTCCATGATACCAATTCCTGAATGGCTAAACCCTCTCAATTTTGCTGGTTTGGTATATTGAAAATTTTGAAGAAGTTTACGCTTAAAGTTGTCAAACTGTTCCCATTCCTCCTCTGTCTCTATAAGGCCTTCTGTCGTGTCCAATACCGTACGCAGGAGGCTTTTATCATGTTCTTGGATGGCCTGAAAAGCCTTATCCAAGAGTTCATCTGGATAGGGTTTAAAAAAGGTCTGGAGCTTTTGATTCACATGGTATTCGTCCCAAAAATGCTCATGACGACCTATCCTAAGAGCTTTAGCCATTTCTTTAAAAACATAGGGAGTATAGCCATGCCCACCGTCTGAATTTGTGATAAGGAGGGCATCTTTAGTCATTTCGAAATGGTGGTAAAGATAATCTAATACCTGATCACGTGCTTGGCGGTTACTAAGAGAAACAAACTCTTTCTTGTCTTGGAGCTCAAATCGGTTATTTCCCACTTTCTGACTTCCTGTATGCACAACAAAATGGGAGAGATCAATACGACGATTCTCCAGATCTTCCTCACTAGTTTTGACCATCACTCCGTCCCCCTCAACATAAATAATATCTACTTTTTCTTTAGTGATATTATCTTCCTGATAGTTTTGATAATCTTTTTGTTCTTCCAGTAAGTCAGCACATAGCTTAACAGCTTTGACAACCGTTGGCTTTGTAATAACAATGTGATAGGTCATCTCAATCACACGGACAACCTTGTCATAAGACATCATGGTAGACAATTTAGCCACTTGATACATGAATTCTTTAGAATACCTGGTATTTTTCTCTAACCCCAATTTTTCGTCCACCGGTACAATCCAGGTATCCCCTTTCTTCCATCGACGTCTTCTGAAGGTAAATTCTCCAAATGTAAAAGCGACTGTCCGCTCCATAGAGTGGATACAAGTATAGCCTCTTTGTTGCATAGATGGGACTAATGATTCATCATAGGTCTTGACCCAACTTAGGAAGCCCTTGTTGGTGTTTTCGAGTAATTGTTCCTTAAGTTCTCTCTCGTCAATCATATCTGCTACCTCCAAAGCAATAAAGCTATTGTACAAAGCAGATAGAACAGAAGGCAAATTTATTTTAATTCTACAAAAAAAGCTCCTGGGCAATGCCAAGAGCTAAACATTTGGGGCGAACTATTGAATCGCAATTCCAGTTTTTTAGGAGACGAATCTCCAGGGACAGCACCGCAGCCCGTTGAGCAACAAGCTCAACCTGATTTTCCTGCCAATGTTTTCTTATATTCTAGCAAGAATACATTTTTATAGCAACAAAAAAAACGAGAGGACCAATGGTAGTCTGGGGTCTTTACAGCCCGAAGCTGAAGGCAGTCCCGCACCCGTACCATTAGAACGATCTGTTACCAGTCGTCCTACACTATCCTCTCATTTATTATATTTTACCATATTCAAGTCTTCAATGCCATGTTAACACTCTGCCTTTTTTGAGAAAAAACGTCAACACTAACTATCGTCTTCCTCGATTTCAGCACCTCTGATATGTGATTGCCCTTGCATACGTTGAGCCGATTGCTGTAATTGTTGGTTCATGTAGTGCATTTGATTCATAGATTGCTGGAAATTGTGTTTGGAAGAAGATTCTAGTGCAGGTTTTTGAGGAATATTATTCGTCACATTGAAAGGAGCAGTTTCTCCAGCTGGCGGAGTTGGTTCACTAATGCCTCCAAAAGCTTCTCCTGATGGTTCAGTAGGAGCTACGGTAGGATCTGAGATTCCTCCTCCAGATGGTCCAGCATCTTCATTCATATCGCTAGGACCATCAAATCCTGTTAAGGCATCGGGATCAAATGGAGAGACAGGTTTTGGTTCTTCAGGAAGACTATAATCCTTCAGACCTCGGTATACCGCATCATGAGCTGCTTGTTCTTTTTGCCCTAAGTGATCAGCTACTCCACCTGCAAAATCTTTGGTCTTACCGATAGCTTCTTTACCCATAACCTCTGCTAAATCAACCATGTTGCTTACTCCTCCTTTGGTGGCACCTGCGACACCTTGGTCTCTCACAGCATTGAAGGCTCCTCGAAGACCTCCACCTGTTACAGCTAGACTATCCCCAAATTTCTTAGTTCCTGCAGCAATGGCTCCTGGAGCTTTACTAGCGACATCCATCCCTAGTTGTCCAGCACCCATGGCTAGACT
>NZ_KB904583.1 GCF_000380125.1 Streptococcus ovis DSM 16829 | reverse complement strand
TTCCTTAACTCAGATGATGAAGAAGTTGTGTTTTTTGGCCATTTATTGCAAGAGCATAATATCTCCCCTCATATCTTCAGACACTGGTACACAACACAGTTAGTTCTTTCTGGTGTGGATGAGATCAGTGAGCTGATGTCGGCAAGGGGTGACAAATCTCCTGAAAGTGCATGGGTGTATCTACAAAATAAAGGTGAGANAGCTAAACAGTACAGACAAGTTAATGACGGTGTGTTTGATTATCTTAGTTGGAGAGCAAATGATTTATTTGGAGGAGGAGAGTAGTGGCAGTCGATTTAAAAAGATTTCTTGAAGCTCTTTTAATAGAGTTAAATGCAGATACTCCAAAAATGAGAGAGAAGATAAGTCAATATTTATTAGATAATAAGTGGTTTTATATTGGGATAAATAAAGATAATCAGTGTATTAAAGATCATGATACTCAGCTTTTAAAGAAGCGAATAGTTAGCTTTTTGACAACTGAGCCTGGAATTGAATCGATGGAGGCAATTTTTAAACAAAAATTTCCCATGTCACACCAATATTTTAAAGAATTTGTAACTATTCAAAATCTTGAAGAAGCTAGTCAATTTTATCTGATGGATTTTCTTAGTTATTACTTGGAGAAAGACATTTTTCTATATAATGATCGAAACCTTGAAAAACTCATCGAATACGCAACCGAAGCTCTGAGCAAGTCTCATGGTAAAGAGTTGATATCATTTTCTGATTGGTTATTAGGGAAAGGTGTGACACATTACAGAAACTCTTATGTTATGACGAATCGTTATACGCTTGAAGATAAAAACGGAGCATACGAGTTGAATGACTACTTACAATTGATGTTTTATCTTTTTAATGATGACTATATTCAAAAAAATAACATGCTTTACCTTGCAGCCCAATCTAAAGATTACGCTGACACTTGGCTTTATCTTGCACTCCATTTTATATGTGCCTTTAGAACTACAGATTTGGAAAGAATTGGACACCCCAAATTATCTCGTGTTCCTAACGACATACTAAGGGCAGTCAAGAATGGTACTTGGACTACTGGTGAGGCAAGGCGAACACTCCTTAGTATTACCACAAGATTGACATATCTCAACATTACTCCAAACAAGACTAAGAGAGCTTCAAATGTCAGCCAATTGAAATTCCATGTGCCTGAGAGCTGTCAGGTGCTGATTGGAACACTCCTGGCTATCTGTGAGGCACATTATCAAATAGCAAACAAACAAGCTTCTGAGTCACCTCTAATCAGGAAGATATCCGACTATGAACGAATTCATAGATACATGGGAGAAGAAATTGGTAGCTTATTTTTAGAAAGAAACTTTAGTAGCCGTTCAGCAAATAAATCATATCTCCAAGCTGTCGCGATGCTCGCCGATGATGTCATAGAGGAGAAATCTGAACTCAACATAAAAGGGTATTTCTTAGCAGCCTTAGCTAGAAGTCACAAAGGCTCTTACGATGAATTTGCTCAAACGACGTCAACATACTTAAAGGATGCTCAATTAGGACAAGTGCAGCCTGAAATGGTTGCAAAAGAACTATTTGAGAGAGGTGTACTATCAATGGTTCCATCAATGTTATTGACGATTGTAACGAGAGGTAAGTACAAAGAGCTGACTCCAAGTCAACAAACACGGATGATTAAAGAATTAGATCTGACACCTGCGGAAATAGAAAAAACTTTAGAAATTAGTATAAGAGCTGATTCTCGCTCGCAGAATGCGCTAAAAACAGTTATTCAAGAGCAATTGAGTCCTCAACAATTATTGACAGTTTGCCATAGAATCGGTAATGGAGAAGCATTTTCCAAACAGACCGAAAGCATGTGCTTGTTATCTGCACTTGGTAAACTTTGCCCCTACATCGACAAGCAGCATTGTGTAGGTTGTCAATATGAATTGCAGACGAAATCAACGCTTTTGCTTCTCATCGGAGAATTTAATCGTTTGAACCATCGTTATAACGAAGTAATAGATGATTTAGAAAAAGGAAAGATAAAAGCAATATTGGAATTGCAGTTGAAGCCCTGTTTGACTGAAATGCTACAGTCGCTTTCTGAGCAATACGGTGAAGAAGTCTTGAATGACTATGAAGAAATAATAAAGGAGTTAATCCATTGATTACAGAAGCAAAGCTATTTCAAACCATTAAAAGTATTACCGAAATCGATCAAGTCATGGTTGATAAGGCACATGTGTATTTTAAGGACTATTATGAAAAAGATATCATTCTTACTCCTGATTTTGAATCAGGAAAATGGTTATTAACTAATGAATATGCTAATGTAAATTTTCTCTTCAATGTTAACAGATTTCAATATGAACGATATTTTGAGACATTGACAGGTTTTACTTACCATTCATTTATTGAATATTTGAAGTCATATGTAGTCTTATCTATGGAACAGCATGTCCTGACCACTTTGCAAATCTTTTTACGAGATGTAAAAAGATTAGTAAAAACAACAAAGCAAAATGTTGTATCGGATATGGCAAATATCAAATTATCAGCTCCCAACTTATGTTTTGACTTTTTTGCAAGTCTACCTTGCGTTGAAGATTCACAAATGAATCAATTCTTGGAACAACTAGATCATGTGATTGCATTGCAATATCAATCAAAATCAAAGCAACAGCGTCAACTAGCCCAATTTCAGTCCTATTTTGCATTTAACGATATCCTAACTGACTATTGGTCTCAACCCCTCCCTGAAACTGAAAGGTTGTTTTACTACCCAATTTATCTTTGGTGGCAAATTACAGCAGTAGTTCCCTTACGACCACGGGAATTTTTATTGACTCAAAGAGACTGTCTATCTGAGAAGAATGGTAAGTATTATCTAACTCTTAGAAGAAATAACCTAAAAGGAAGAGAGAAGGCGATTTCACATAAAATTACTGAAGACTATTACTTAACGACCTATGAGATTCCCACTAATCTTGCTCAATCAATCCAACATTACTTAAAATTAACACAAGATTTAGAGTCAACAAAATTAAATACACTTTTTGTAACCGATACGCATTATCAGCGTTGGAATAGAAAGACAGGTATCAATAACCGCTTTTTAACGTATCAAAATATCAACACCATATTAAAGTATTTCTTTAATGAGATTATTGAGGTGAAATATGGCTATCAAGTACATTACATCGATCCCATATCTCGATTGGAAGATAAGGAAATCAACTTTATCCATATCGGAGACACTAGACATATTGCAATGATCAACCTAATTGCTGAAGGGGCTAGCCCAGTAACTGCAATGTTGCTTGCAGGCCATGATAACGTAGCAACTTCGTCACATTATTTTTCAAATCTTAGTCAATTCATAGAATGTCGAAGCTATCAAGTATTTCGTAAGCTGACTAGTTCACAAACAACTTATGAGATTAGTAAGGCACAACCTAGATATACAGTAGGAAAGGCGTTTGTTCAATTAGAAAACAAAGGACGGTGCTACTCACCGAGGTTTGCTTCGGGTGATTACTCAGATTGTCTAAAAGTTATCAGTAATCATGCAGAACTTGGAGCTTGTACGAGTTGTCCGTTCTATCGCAAGGCTGGAAAAGAGTATTTTTCAATGGATAAGACTTACAAGAAGTCAGTTGACCAAGAAGCCCTTATTGTTGATGAGGCTGTAAAACGAGTTAGACAAGGCAAGGGGAATATGGAAGATATTGGCGAGGCACTTTTGAAGCTATCGTCTGTAAGCCACTCGTATCAAGAGTATTTAGGTGCGAAACAAATGTTTAAAGCGGAGGGGTTAAATGGCTAGAAGAAGACTAATTTCTGATGAAGATTTATTCGAAAAATTCGAGGAATATGTCTTAAATGAGTGTTCAAATGATATTTCTTTGTTCAAATTACCAAAATTCGGTGATTACTTAAGAGTTACAGGTTTTCCCGAAGTTACCGATACTACCTTGAGGCGAAATAAAAATTTTCGATTAACTATCGAGAAACGAAAAGCTGAGGCAGAGGATGAAGAATTTCAAACTATCATTACTTACAAGACCTTAGATATAGACAGTTTTATGATGACCAATCGAACACCCAGGGCAATCCGTTCAGCACTAGTTGAACTGAACAAATACTATAAAGGGATTGTTGAAGTGGCTTTAAAGTATAAAGATGAAGCAGAAGTTCTGGTAATTGAGAATAAAAAGTTAAAGGATCAACTTGAATTGACATCAAGTAATATTGAAGAGTGCAAGGTATTAATGGATGAAATCAGCTCACTTAAAAGTATCATCAAAACTACTGTCTATCCTGAAATTGCTAACGAACTATTAAAAGCAGAGGGTCTTTTGAAATCAGAGAATAGAATCATTTCTGATGATTATCTAGCAAGTCAGATTATTACAGCAGATTCAAAAATTGATTTTCAATCAAAATCAACCAACAATGATGGAGCTAAAAATAAAATTGTAAATATAAAAAATTTACTAGATAGCAAAACAAATTATTGAGAGATGAAGTATGATAAAAACAATAAAAGAAGTGCCAGGTATGCTGTTATACTGGAATTTGAACTTGAATATATTGGATTTAGAAAGTACAAAAGTAAATAGTCGGCATTATGCAAACTGGATATGCCCCAGCTGTTCGTATCAATGGGAGGCTAAAATCAATGACATTTATAAAATAAGTCTGAAGATTCCCGATTTTTGCCCTTGTTGCAATCTTGGAAAAGTTCTTATTAGTGAGATAAATAGCATCAAAGCTATGTTTCCTGACTTTGAGAATTATATAAATTATCATCGTGAGGATAGAGAAACGATTAGTCACTTACTACAGAATCAAAGATTTAACTCTAGACATATATTCCAACTTAAATGTCCAACTTGTCATAGCTCCTGGAGAGATGCAGCTATAAATTTAAGATTATTTCAGTCTGAGGAAAAGGAAATATTCCATATTGGTTGTAATGAGTTATCGTATCAAAATTACTATACTGAAGTCTATCCGAATCTAGGACAAATATATAACGATGAGTTGAATGATATTCAATTCAATGAATTAAGGCTGAACACAAATGTTACAAAACCTATGCATTGGAACTGTGACAAGTGTCGTTATGATTTCACAATGCCAATTGATAGTTTGTTCGCTAGAATAAGGCGAAACGGCAGTTATTGTACTGAATGCAATGCAAGTTTTAATAACCCATTACAGAATTCATCAACAAATGCACCATTGGATTTTTTAACACCAGACTACATTGATGAATGGTCAGAAGAGAATAACATATCACCTAATCAAGTTGATGCGCTTTCAGATATGCCTGTAATATGGAGTTGTTCAAAATGCAAGGGTTCCTATTCATGTAAAGTCTATGAAAGGACTAACCATAGTTGCCCATTTTGTAGCAACAAAGAAATGTTGAGAGGCTTTAATACACTAGATAAAACCCATCCATATCTAAAACAATTTTTACATCCAAATAACCTGGAAAGTCTAACAGATTATTGGCACCAATCTACTGAAGAAATTACTTGGATGTGTCCTTGTTGCGATATTTCATTTGAATGCAGTCCAAAAGAAATGATTACTCGAACAGACTCTAAAAACGTATTTGTTCAATCCTGCCCAAATTTCTGTGAATGGTCAACCAGTGTATTTAAAAATAATTCTCTGCATAACGAACCCATTCTTATCAAAGAGTGGAGTGAAAAAAATAAAATACCTATGTTTCTAGCCCTCACAAATGTAGAAACTAAGAAATATTGGTGGAATTGCTCAGATTGTAAAAATGACTATCTTTGCTCTATACCAATTCGAAGAGAAATTCAAAGTTGCTGTCCGTATTGTAATAATGAGTTGCCTTTAAAGGGTGTAAATACCTTATTTGATCTTTATCCTGAATTGAAAACAATCTGGGATACAGAAAACAATATTACTACAGAATCTGTTATCCTAGATTACAAAAGCAATAGAAACTACAGTTGGCGCTGTAATAAATGTCAAATAAGCTACAGAGAAAGTATCAATGTAGTACTGAACAGATACTTAACTGATACGGTAAGTATCGATAATGTCTGTCCCAGTTGTAATAAATTAGATGTTCCTTATGTAGAAAATAACATGAGCGAAACATACCCTCATTTATTGAAAGAATGGGATTATCTAAACAATATGTTGCTTGGAAATCCAGAAAATCATACAGAAAATAGCAGACAGCAAGTATGGTGGATTTGCAACAATAATCCCGAACATCGCTATAAGGCATCTATTAAAAATAGAATAATGTGTGAGATAAGAAATCAAGAGCCATGTTCGATATGTAAAGGATTTAGAAGAAAACGAGCTCATTTTGTTCAATTTAAGAAATAATAAAACAGGTCTAAAATATAGATCTGTTTTAAATTTATGTAAAAAATGGGGGGATCTCTATGTCCGAAAACATAGTTTTAGGTATCAAATTAAATAGAAAAATGTACTTTTGAAAAAATTTCCAGTTTTGTCGTTAATAAAGTACACTTTTATAGAAAAATGAAGGTATCTAGAAATTCCAGTTTAGCCTTGAATTAAGTACATTTTTAGCTGATTTATCCTAGAAAAATTTTTTTGGTTATAAAGTTAACAACTTTACTCGCAAATCTGTTCTATTTTGAGAATGGAAAGTACTCAAAAAACCAAAATTTTATTGAAGCAAAACGCAGAAAGGCGATTGCTATTTTGGACGAATACCGTGAAGAATTAGCTGAAATTGATTCTACGGTATCTGAAGAATATGGAGAAACAATTCTCTATCTGGAAAGTATTTCCGATGAGGAATATCTTTCTCTGAAAGAGAAACTTCTATCGCAGATGGAAGTTTAGAAAAGGTGCGTAAGCACCTCTTAGGGGTTTGGGGATTTCCCCAGAAGTTTTAATAGGGATAGGTACACTCCTGGAAGAAAAGACACTTTTCAGGAGGTACCAAACCCTATTAAAAATAGAAAGGTGATATCACCTTGCTCTGCTTGCCATACCGAAAGATGGGGGTGGATAGGAAAGGAGGGGGAGCGATGAGTGACCCAAAGAAATTGTTTAGAAACCTTCAAAGAATTGTGAGGTTTTCTCCCGATGAGTGGGCGGCTGTTCGCTCGAAGTTGGATAAATTGAACATAAAAAATTTCAATAGCTACGCTGTGATGATGCTGACACAAGGTAGAGTGATTACGGTTGACTTTAAGGAATTAGTAGAACTACGAAAGGAAGTCAATCGGATTGGTGTCAACATCAACCAACTTGCAAAATATATCAATACATCCGAGGAAGTGACCGCAGAACAGTATCGCAGCTTACAAGAACAGATACAAAGTGTTAAGGACTTGGTGTCGGATAAATTTGCTAGTGAGTCTAGCTTACTTGAAGAACTGATGGAGAAACAAGAAGGAGGTGGAAACAGTGGTCGTGACCAAACACTTGGCACCGATTAAGACAGAAATGAGCCTAAAGAGAGGTATCCGCTATATACTCAATTCGGAGAAGACAACAGCGGATTACTTCATCGAAAGTGACTTGAACTTTCCTAATCAGATACTGCCTGATGGAGAAATTGTATCAAGACTTATTTCAGGTCACATGGTCAGTGACCTAGAAAAAGCAGGCAGTGAGTTTTTACAGATGAAGCAACTTGCGAACCTAACGAAAGGTAGAGCCATCAATCATCATTTGAAAAATGCCAATACAGTTTTAGCCCATCACATCGTACAGTCATTTTCTCCAGAGGACAACTTGACCCCTGAAGAAGTACACGAGATTGGACGAAAGACCATCATGGAATTAACAGGGGGAGAGTACGCTTTTGTTATTGCGACACATTTAGATCAAGGACATCTGCACAATCATATCTTTTTTAATTCTACGAATGAGGTCACGTTGAATCAGTTTCGCTGGCAAAAAGGAACCAAGAAGTCTTTGGAACAAATATCAGATAAACATGCTGAGTTGGCAGGGGCTAAAATCCTTTCTGACCGTTCTATTTTTGACCACAAGGCTTACCAAGCCTACCGAAAACAGAATAGCTATAAAACAGAAATTAAGTCCCGTCTTCAGTTTGCGATGCGGTTTTCAAAGGATCTAGAAGATTTCAAATCAAAAGCAAAGGAACTTTCGGTAGAGGTCAATTTTTCTAGAAAGCACGCTACTTACAAACTACTTGACCAACCACAACAGAAAAATACCAGGGCACGACAACTAGATAAGCGAGGGCGATTTGAGGCGGATGCTATTACTGCAGCGTTAGAAAAACAAATTCCTGAAGAAGTTACAAGTCCACTCCAGGAACTCTACTATCAAGAGCAAGAAGAAGAACAACTGGAGTATGAAATGCAACTGAAGATAGAACCTTGGCAAGTTGAATATGAAACTGCAACAGGTATTTATCTGAAAGTTGATTTCGGTTTACAAAATCAAGGTACGGTTAAAATTCCTTACCGTCATTTGGAAAAACAAGAGGACGGTTCATTCCAGGTGTTTATCAAACGATCAGATTTTTTCTATTTTTTGAATCCTGACAAGTCTACCAGTAACAGATACATGAAGGGGGCAACATTGCTGAAACAGTTATCCTACGAAAGTGGCGAATATACTCTAACAAAGAACAAACGGATTGCCCAATTAGATAAACTGTTTAGCCAGTTTGAATACCTAGCTAGTCGTGACGTGCTAGACCGTAGTCAGTTCCAGGAGTTAGGAACTAGCCTGGTTGATAAAATGGAAGAAGTCCAGCAGTTGCTTGATATGCTGGATGGCCAGATTGCCAAACTAAACAAGATTAGTGCAGCCTTACAAGACCTGCAAGCAGATCGTCCAGTAAACGAATTCTTGTCAATCAAGATTTTAGAGGAGTACAATGTTCCGCTTAACACACCTGTTGCCGAGGTAGTTAAGGAAGTGGTCGAAGTTACCGTAGAAAAGCAAACGCTAGAAGAAAAGTACGAAGCTGTATTGAATGAGCTGGAACAATACCGTGAAATTGAGAAGAGCGGTTCCTCACCAGAAACTGAAAAAGAAGCTGCGGAAGAAAAATCAGAGGATAGGTATTTATAATTATATTGACAATTATCAACATAATCTGTATAATAGAATCATCAATATAAATATCAACATAATTATGTTGATAAAACGGAAATGGAGTTTATTATGAAGATTGTTACATTTGCTGCGATTAAAGGTGGCGTTGGAAAAACTACCCTAACTTACAATTATGGGGAATGGCTGGCTGACCAAGGTTATAAAGTGTTATTTATTGACCTAGACCACCAGTGCAATCTAACTCAAACTTACGATATATTCGAGAATGAAGAGACGGTCGCAAGTATCTTTACACGTGCAGGCAACGTCAATATCCATCAAGTAGCACCGAATATTGACTTGATCGCTGGTTTCATTCGATTAGATACAATCGAAAAAGAGTTAGAAACAAAGAACTATAAAGATATGTTGCTGTATATGTGGTTGAGAGATAACTACGAGTCAAAAGACCTGGGACAATACGACTATATTCTGATTGATTGTCACCCTGACTTCTCTACAGCTACTAAAAATGCTGTTATTGTTAGCCACGTGGTTCTTAGTCCTATCACACCAAGCAAGTTTGGTTATGATGCTAAGTCAAATTTGAGCAATCGAATTGATAAGCTGCGTGAAGAGACTTTTGATTTCAGAACTAGAGAAAGTTACGTGACTGCTAAGTTGTACCTCATTGCCAATATGATTAAGCACAATACCAACTCATCCAAACAGATGGTCAAGGCTTTAGAGGTTGAAGATAATGTCCTAGCTTTTATCCCCTACAAGGAGCTTTTCAATCGGTCTACACTTGATACGATTTCACTTGCTACCATGAAGAAAAACAAGGCGACATATCAGGAACATAGAGAGTTCTTTGACAACCTTGACGTGACTTTCCAGAAAATTTCTGATACAATATCAATATAAATATAATGATAAATATAATGAGGTGTAGAAATGGCATTTGAACCACAGGATGATAAAATCAGAGATATTCTAAACAAGAGCGTGGACTTGGTGCAAACAAGTGGTATTGTATCAAATCTATCTGATAACTTTGAGCGTACTAAACAATTTCAGTTTACACTGCAGCCGTCAGTGAGAGAAAAAATTAATCAACTTGCAAAAGAAAGTGGCTATCGCTCAGCTTCAGCTTTTATCAATGATTATTTCAAAAAGCTTTGATACGAGAAAACACACATGAAACTTAGTTATAAAATAAGTCTGATACAAAAAATCGAAAAAGAATGTTATGAAAAAATATGCTATTGGTCATATTTTAGTAAGTAGCGTTTTTGCAATCATTTTAGGAGTGATTACTTTGTTTTCTGGGGCGGTAGCCTTAGAAGGATATATGCCGGTAGATAATAAATAGGAATTTTTATAATTGACCTTTTCTCTTAGAGAAAAGGTCTTTTTGTTCTCACGGTACATTTGATAGTTAGTTGATTATTCCGTAAAATAATATACGAACTATCTAGTAGGAGGACAATTAATGAAAACAGAAAATCAATACCTTGAAGAATTTCGAATGGAAAATATTGCTATTTTCTTAAAAGAATTAGAGCGATATGAAAAAGAAATAGCAACTAGTTTACGAGCAAGAGGATATACTAAGATTAATAAGAGTCCGAGAACTGTACTATTTCCTTTTGGAGAGATTACTTTTTATAGAAGTAGATGGTATAAAGATGGACAGTGTTTTGTACCAGTGGATGAAAAGTTAGGTTTAGAAAAAAACAGTCGATTTTCTCCTGAATTTTTGTACCATATATCTCGCTTATCAACATATATGAGTTATCGTCAAGTAGTAGAAGTAGTAGAACTGGTTTATGGTTTATTCATCACGAAAGACACAGTTTTGAAAGCTGTCAGAAAGGCTACAGCATTAATCAAAGAGCAAAGCGAATATAGATTTTTAGGAGAAGAAAAAAATGAAAAGAGAAAACCAAAATATCTTTATATTGAAGGGGATGGTGTTTTTTTAAAGGCTAATTCTCATGAAAGATCTAAGTACAATGCTGAATTAACCCATTTTGTTGTTCATGAAGGTTGTGATGAGATGACTGAAACTAGGAGCAGTTTACAAAATAAAAAAGAGTTCGTAGCAGTTGGTAAAGGGGCTAGAGAAGCCTTGCTTGATTATCTTTACAATCATTATGATTTGACTGATACGATACTCATTACTAATTCAGATGGAGGAAGTGGATATTCGCCAGCAGTTTTTAGAGATATTGCGAAAGCAATGAATGTAAAGCAACACGAACATTTTTGGGATGCATATCATGTTAACAAAATAATAAATGACCTTTCGAGAGGGTTTTCGTTTGATGCAGGACGAATACTTTCAGAAGCAATTGCCAGACACGATAGAAAAAAATTGAGATTAGCGCTTGATACAATTGAATCTATGATTGAAGATGAAGAGGAAACTAAAAATTTTCAAAAAATATACAGACGATTTATTAGTGATTTTAGATACACTAAACCGGCTAAGATGAGAGGTTTGAGCAGTAAGGGAATTGGAATTATTGAAAGTCAGCATAGAAAAATAACATACCGAATGAAAAACCAAGGAATGAGCTGGTCTATTTCTGGATTAGAAACTATGAGTCAATTAATATTATTAAGGCATGAAGGTAATATGAGAGATTTATTCTTTGGTACATGGAGAGAAGAGTACAAAAAAATTAACGATTTAGACAAAATATCTGCTGAATACTATATAGAAAGAGCATTTGAAGAAAAGAAGCACTCACTACCTAATGCAAGGATCCCTCAATATTTATATCGTTTTATCAAAATGAAAGGTTCAAAATAAGTAATATATAAAGATTTATGAAAAGAAAAACTATGTTTATATGCTTCATTTTTTCTTGACAAGCCTTTTAATTTAAAGTATAATAATCGTATAATCAAATAAAAAAAGCCATGAAGGTTGCAGCCCCCATGGCACCGAGTAGTCAAATTTGAGCTTTGAGTACTCAGTCATTACATCTATCATATCAAAAGATACGAATTTGTCAAGACTGAGCCTCAAGAGGTTCAGTCTTTTCTGTTAAATATGCTACGTATTGGAGTATTGAGCTTTCTCAAAAAATTAGACGCACACTTAAGAGGGTTGGAACTTGACCAATCTCACTTTTTTAGGTAATATAAGAGGGTGAGTAATAACTCAGAAAATTATTGGAGGACTTAGCAAAATGGCTAACAAACAAGATTTAATCGCAAAAGTTGCAGAAGCAACTTCATTGACTAAAAAGGACTCAGCAGCAGCAGTTGATGCAGTATTTGCAGCAGTAACTGACTACCTTGCAGCTGGTGAAAAAGTTCAATTGATTGGCTTTGGTAACTTCGAAGTGCGCGAACGTGCAGCTCGTAAAGGCCGTAACCCACAATCAGGTGAAGAAATCACTATCGCAGCTTCAAAAGTTCCAGCATTCAAAGCTGGTAAAGCTCTTAAAGACGCTGTAAAATAATTCAGCGACAAAAAGCCTATTGTATCAAGCTTTCTAGCTTGTGCAGTAGGCTTTTTTGATGTTTTGGGGCTCCAAGTATCGGGGGAGCGATACTTGGAGGTTAGAAATAGAGCAAATAAATCTATTTGCGTCAATAGAGTATCGGGGGAGCGATACTTGGAGGTTAGAAATAGAGCAAATAAATCTATTTGCGTCAATAGAGTATCGGGGGAGCGATACTTGGAGGTTGGAAATGGAGCAAATAAATTCATTTGCGTCAATAGAGGAGGAAAAATCAATAGTTTTCTAGAATTTTGGTCACGTTTGACTTCATTTTCTTCGTGATATGAGTATTTTAGTTTCTCATCATCCATATACTTCTGTCCCATTCCCTATTTTTTACGTTAAAAATGAAATAGTTTCATACGATACCTTTTCTCCTTACATCCATGCTATAATAGAAGAAAATCTAGTTAATGATGAAAGGATTCGAGATGGGGCAAGCGGAATTTTTAAAAGTTTTTAATGATTTAGAACAAACTTTACAGAATAAGTATGATACAACTGAAACCATTTATGATTTGTTGGAACGGGAGAAGGATTCTTTGGAGAATAATCCTGTGAAAATGAATTGGGAAATATTAGATATTGCAAGGCGTCTGCGTAATATTTTGGCACATGAGACCAAGACGAATCTCCCTGAAATTGCGACGCCTTCTCAGCAGGTGATGGATGTGTTAAAAAAAGTTACGCTTGCCTATCAGCATCCTAGGACAATTCAGCAATTTTTATCGGGGCAAAATCGAAGGAAGATTCTTTCCTTCCAGGTGAATGAATCGCTAAAGCAGCTTTTACGGATGATTCACCAAACGCATTATTCACAATTCCCCATTTTTGATCAAAAAGGCTATGTAGGATTGGTTTCTAATGCAGGCATTACCAGTTGGTTAGCTGCGATGAGTGAGAGGGATAGCCTTTCTTTCTTACAAACGGAGTCAGTAAAAATCTGGGATATTTTGCATTACGAAGAGCATGAAAAGGGCGTTGTCAAACTACATCAAGATGACAATCTATTTCATTTGTTGCGAAAATTTGCGGATTCAAAAACAAGAGTGGTTTTAATTTGTCAAAAGAAAAATTTGGAGATTCAAACTGTACGAGATATAGTAGGGATTATTACCAGATCAGATGTGGTAGAGATTACGGAAGAAATAAGATAACCTAAGACACTCCAAAGCGAGTGTTCAGAGTTTTTAGACTTTCCTTAAGTGATAACGGACGGTAGCGACTTCTGATGGAATTCCATACCTAAGTTTTGAGCCTAATGTCTCAAAACTTCCGGATGCCTGAAACTTTATAATTTCAGGCACTTTTATCACGGCGGAAAGTCTGGATTACATTTTGCAAACACCCCTAATTTTTCATAGTCAGCCATTTTTTCAGGCTGATTTTATTTGGAAAGTATAGTTTGTCTTCAACCTAGACACTCCAAAGTGAGTGTTTTTTATTTGCAATCGATCAAGAGACTTTTTTCTTGACAGTAGTTCCTATAAGAACTATAATAATTCTCATGGGAACTATTGTTGGAATTTTCATGAAAGGAAAAATGTCATGCACGCAAATAATCCGTTTTCTATCTTACGAGAGTTTATCAATACGATGGAGTATTGTACAGAAGAGTTGGCGCGTCAATATGGTGTTGAGCAATTAGCTGGCCCCCAAGGGTTAACAGTTACCTATCTACTTAACCATCAGGAGGAGGAAGTTTTTATTAAAGATATTGAAAAAGTACTTCATATCTCCAAGTCAGTCGCCAGTGGTTTGATTAAACGGATGGAAAAAAATGGCTTTATTGAGGTCATTCCTTCTTTAAAAGACAAGCGCTATAAGCAAGTCGTTTTAACAGAGCTAGGTTTGGAAAAAGCGAAGCAGACACAGAACTTCCATGAGGCGCTTCATCGCTTGTTGTTAGCGGATATTAGTCAGGAAGAATTAACGGTAGCACATCAAGTCTTTATGAAAATAAAGAAAAATTTAGAAAAAGGAGAGTAAAGGATGTTTCGCTTATTTAAACGATTAAATGCTAAAGAATTCACGATGATTCTCTTAGCAATTGTCTTTGTTTGTTTGAATGTGTGGTTGGATTTGGAAATTCCGTCCTATATGTCAGACATTACCAGCCTCTTACAAGAACCAGGGACCAAGGTGAGTGATATTATGTCCTGGAATTTGGATAGTCCGGGGATGCGGATGTTAGCATTGTCTTTATTGAGCTTTGCTACCTCTGTTTTGGTTGGTTTTTTTGGAGCTCGGACAGCTGCAAGCTTTACGAGTCGGTTACGTTCAGACGTCTTTCACAGTGTGTTGGATTATTCGGATGCGGAGATTAAGAAATTTAGTATTCCTAGTCTGTTAACACGGACAACCAATGATATGACACAGATTCAAATTTTGATCACAATGGGGTTACAAGTTGTGACAAAAGGACCGATTATGGCAGTCTGGGCTATGACAAAGATTGCGGGAACTAATGGAGATTGGATGTTGGTTACCGCGGTAGCAGTAGCTGTTGTACTTATCATGGTAGCTTTGTTGCTGACTTTAGTCTTTCCAAAGCAAAGAATTATCCAAGCAGTCACCGATAAATTAAATGGGATTACTCGTGAATCCTTGACGGGTATTCGGGTTGTACGTGCCTATAACGCAGAGGCATACCAAAGTGAGAAATTTTCTGAAGCAAACGATCAGTTGACCAACCTAAACTTATTTGTTGGACGCTCTCTGGCATTTATGCAGCCGGTCATGCAGATTGTTTCTAGTGGGCTGACTTTGGCCATTTACTGGATTGGCGCCTATCTAATTGAGGATATTGCGATTCCAACGGACCCTACTAAGATAGCGGATGCGTTTAATGATAAACTGCAAATCTTTTCAGATATGGTGGTCTTCTCCTCTTACGCAATGCAGGTGGTATTTGGTTTTATGATGATGATTTCTGTCTTCTTCATTTTGCCTCGAGCACTTGTGTCTGCAGGACGGATTAACGAAGTCTTGTCTACTAAGTCTTCTGTACCTTACCCTAGTCAATCGAAAGAAACGAATGGTCTTCGTGGTGAGGTGGAATTTGAGGATGTTTCCTTTAGATATTCAAAACATTCTGCAGCAGTTTTAGAACATGTTTCATTTAAAGCAAAAGCTGGTGAAACAGTAGCGTTTATAGGTTCAACGGGGTCAGGGAAATCAACCTTAATTAATCTATTGCCACGTTTTTATGATGCGACTGAAGGCACAATCCGAGTAGATGGCGTAGATATTCGGGAGTACTCAAAGGTTGACCTCCATAACAAAATCGGCTACATTCCTCAAAAAGCCGTTCTATTTAGTGGAACAATCCAGTCCAATATGGAACTAGGAGAAAGTGCTGTGGGTCCTCTGACAGAAGAAGATATGTGGGAAGCGTTGGACTTGGCACAAGGAAAAGACTTTGTCGAAGCCAAAGAAGATGGTCTAACATCTCATGTGGCTCAATCTGGAACCAATTTCTCGGGTGGTCAAAAACAACGTTTGGCCATTGCGCGTGCTTTAGCTCGCAAACCTGAAATTCTTATTTTTGATGATTCTTTCTCTGCCTTGGACTATAAAACAGATCGGACACTTCGTCAGCAATTAGCAGAACGGACGAAGGATATGACGAAGCTGATCGTAGCCCAACGTATTTCTACAATTATGGATGCGGATCAGATTCTAGTCTTAGATGAAGGGAAAGTTGTTGGGCAAGGAACGCATGAAGAATTACTAGCAAGTAATCAAGTCTATCAAGAAATTGCCTATTCACAATTATCAAAGGAGGAATTAGCAAATGGATAAACAGGTAAACCAATCTAAAAAATCTTCTGTCTCTGTTTGGCAAGGGATGAAACCATACGCTAATGGTTTTTATCTTCCCTTTGTCTTTGTGGTGATAGGTTCTATTATATCGGCTACGATTACGGTAATCGGACCAGATAAATTAAAAGAAATCACCAATTTAATCGTGGATGGTTTGACGCCTACTAAAATTGGGACCTTCCAAGGAATTGACTTAGAGGCTATTTCTGATATTGCGATTACGCTGATTATTCTCTATGTCATTTCAGCCTTGGTCGGTTATTTACAAAGTTTTACAATGGCGACGATTGTCCAACGGTTTTCTCAACGTCTTCGTCGAGCTATTGCTACTAAAATTAATCGTGTCCCTCTCCAATATTTTGATAGCCACTCACAAGGGGATACTCTTTCAAGAGTTACCAATGACGTAGATACGGCAGGACAATCCCTCAATCAAAGTTTAGGTGCTTTGGTGACAGCAACGATGTTGCTGATTGGTTCTGTCTTTATGATGTTTCGGACTAATGTAACATTGGCTTGGACATCCATTGGCTCTGTCTTAATTGGGTTTGTTTTAGTCGTTGTGTTGATGGTTTTCTCTCAGCCAATTTTCAAGCGTCAGCAGGCCAATCTTGCGGCAGTCAATGGTTATGTAGAGGAGATCTACTCTGGTCACAATGTTGTGACAAGTTATAATGCGGCGGACGAAGTGAGTCAGGCCTTTACAAAACTGAACAACAGTCTGTTTTCTTCTATGTGGAAGTCACAGTTCATCTCCAGCATTATGATGCCACTGATGATGTTTGTAGGGAATTTTGGATATGTGATGGTTTGTGTAGTTGGTGCCATTAAAGTCATTGATGGTGATATTACCATGGGAGACGTGGTTGCCTTTATGACTTATGTGCGCATTTTCTCACAACCTCTTTCTCAAATCGCGCAAGCTATTACTCATCTACAACTAGCCGGGGCAGCAATGGGACGTGTCTTTGCATTTTTAGCCGAAGACGAGATGGAAAACGAAGCGGAAAAAATGCAACAGTTAGAAACAGTGAAAGGACAAGTTGAGTTTGATCAAGTATTCTTTGGTTATTCTAAGGATAAAGTGATTATTCATGATTTTTCAGCGGTAGCTAAACCAGGCCAAAAAATAGCAATTGTGGGACCAACAGGTGCCGGTAAGACAACGATTGTCAATTTATTGATGAAATTCTATGAAATTGATAAAGGGCAGATTTCAATTGATGGAGTGGATACTCGATTGATGAAACGGGAAGAAATCCATGACGCCTTCTCAATGGTCTTGCAAGATACGTGGCTATTTGAAGGCACTATCAAGGAGAATCTCGTATACAATCAAGAGCACCTTACTGATGAACAGGTAATAGCGGCTGCTAAGGCAGTAGGTGTGCACCATTTTATCATGACCTTGCCAGAAGGTTATGATACTTACTTAGATGATTCTGTCACACTGTCTGTTGGTCAGAAACAATTGTTAACCATTGCGCGTGCCCTTTTGAAAGATGCTCCATTGCTTATCTTGGATGAAGCGACTTCTTCTGTGGATACACGGACAGAAGAATTAATTCAGGCTGCGATGGACAAGCTAATGGAAGGTCGCACTTCCTTTGTCATTGCCCATCGATTGTCTACGATTCGAAATGCAGATTTAATTCTCGTTATGAAGGATGGAAATATCATTGAGCAGGGGAACCATGATGAATTGATGGCAGCAGACGGATTTTACGCTGATTTGTATAACAGTCAATTTTCAGAAGAAAATCGAGATGATGTTGCTTAATCAAAAAGAAATCTCCTACAGTGACTTGTAGGAGATTTTATGGTACACTATGGAAAAATAAAAAATGGAGTAGAACTATGTTAGAAATTACTTATTTAGATGCTGCTAAGAATGAAAAAACAATTCAATTTGAATCCTATGCCGAATTTGAACGTTCTCAACAAGCTTGTTTGATTGGAGTTGCTGATTACTATCCAGTTGTAACATTAGTTTATCAGGGACAAGAATTGGACTATAAGGGAACATATGGAGATGTTTATTTCTACATGATGAAACAAAATTTGAATAACTAAAAAAATGGGCACTGAAATCAGTGTCCATTTTCTTTTAATATTTCTGTGAATCGATGGGTGAAGAGGGCGGTCATGCCCCAGATGTTTTCTTCGTGAAGGTTGTAGAATGGAATGGTACGGTCTCGTTCGACAAAAGGGTAGTCATGTCCATTGCGAATTCGTTCAAATGGGAAATCCTGTTCTTCGCTGATGCTTAATTCAAGTGGATGATAGATTGGTGGGTTTGCAAGGAGTTCGTTTAAGGGAATCGTGAAGAGACGAGCAACTTCGTCAGGATTTGGTTGGATTTGTTTCCAATCTTCCACCAGTAACTGTCCAACGAAACAATGAATAGTGCGATGTTGATGAACAAAGTAGTCAATCTCCCCTAGGATAGTAATTTGCTGTGGTGATAATAGTAGTTCTTCACAGGTTTCGCGAAGGGCTGCCTCTCGGAAGCTTTCTCCTGATTCAACTCCTCCACCTGGAAAGGAGACTTCACCAGGTTGGGGGATGAACTCACTACGGATTTGATAGAGAATATGCCATTCATGGTCAATCTTTATCAATGGAATCAGGACACTATATTTTTTACTTTGTCCAAGAGGCTTGGGTTGGTAATGTTGAAGGATTTCTTTCATTAGAATGTTTTCTTTCTTTTATAACAAGTATCTCTATTTTATCTTACAGTAGATTCTAAAATTGGTCAACTGACTGGACTTATTTCCCGAAATGTCAAGGTTTTATGGTAAAATAAAAGTAACATAATGCAAGGAGAAAAATAATGTCTGACGTTTTACAATTTGGCTATGGAAAGAGTGTGGCTGAGCTACAACTCAAACGTCTCAATCGTCATGGGATTATCGCAGGAGCAACAGGAACAGGAAAAACAGTTACCCTTAAAGTGTTGGCAGAGCAAATGAGTGATGCAGGGATCCCTGTTTTCTTATCCGACATCAAGGGAGATTTGATGAGTCTGGCTCAGGAGAATGCTGGTGATGTAACAGAGCGACTGAGTGCTACTCATTATGAAGATTATCAACCAACTAGTTACCCAGTGGAACTTTGGGATGTGATGGGGGAACAAGGAATTCCTGTTCGGATGACCATTTCTGAAATGGGACCTGTTCTCTTGACACGCTTGCTTGGGTTGAATGAGACGCAAGAAAGCATCCTGAATATCGTCTTTAGCGTAGCTGATGAACGAGGCTTACTTCTGCTTGATTTAATGGACTTGCGGGCTATGTTGAATTTTGTAGGAGAGCATGCACAAGAATTAAGTCAGTATTATGGCAATATTCCTGCCCGTTCGGTCGGTGCGATTTTGCGTAGTTTGGTTGTTTTGGAGCAACAAGGAGGCAAGCTTTTCTTTGGAGAGCCAAGTTTGGATATTGCTGATTTAATGAGAACAGATACTTCAGGTCGAGGAGTAATCAGTATCCTCAATGCGACACAACTTTTCAGTCAGCCGACTCTTTATTCTACGGTTTTGCTGGCGATTTTATCTGAATTGTACGAAACCTTACCGGAGGTAGGGGATTTGGACAAGCCGAAGATGGTTTTCTTCTTTGATGAGGCCCATGTCCTCTTCAAAGATGCACCACAAGTTTTGCTGGAAAAGATTGAACTGATTGTTCGTTTAATTCGTTCAAAGGGTGTTGGCGTCTTCTTTGTGACGCAGAATCCGACAGACATTCCAGACAGCATAGCCAGTCAACTGGGAAATCGTATCCAGCATGGATTGCGGGCATTTACACCTAAGGAATTAAAGACAGTGAATGCTGTAGCAGAGACTTTCCGCCAAGAAGAAGGGCAGGATTTGGTACGAGTGATTCAAGAATTAAAAGTCGGTGAGGCTGTGGTATCCACTCTCGGAGCAGATGGGACACCAACCTTTGCGGACCGTGTCACGATTTACCCACCAAAGAGTTTGTTAGGAACAGCAGATCCTAGTTTGGTCATGAGTCTGATTAACCGTTCCTCCTTAATGGATAAATATGCGGAAGCATTTGACCGTGAATCTGCTCATGAACAAATCCAGATTTGGGCTGAGGAAAAAGAGGCTGCGTTGCAACAGGCTGCTGAAAAGGAGAAAGCTGTTAAGCAGAAAGTTCAGCAGGAAGAAAAGGAAGAGGTTAGAGTTAAGAAAGCTGCCCCTACTCGTCGAACTGACTCAGCGATGGATCGTTTTACGAAGAATGTGATGAGCGCGGTTGGTCGTGAAGCGGGTCGCATGCTGATTCGTGGGATTACAGGGATGCTAAAAGGTAAGCGTTAATTGATGTGAGAGATTGGATAAATTTTGAACAGAGCTATTTATAATGGAGACTAGCAAAAAAACTCTAGAAAAGAGTAAAAGGCATAGAATGACGTTATAAAGAACGTTGCATCTATGCCTTTTTAGAATCGTAATTTTTTAATAGAAGGACAGAGATTTGAGGTGGTGTCCTTCTTTTGCTATTAGGGTAATTAGTTAAAAGAGTTCGGAAGGTTTAATGAATGAATCATATTTCTTTTTCTATAGCAGTCACACTCACTTTTTGAGAACAAAGGAGAAGAGAGTGGGGTTGACAGTGGTGTATATTCTTTTTATTTTCTTTTAGAAATCACTAAATTCTTTTATCATAGTATCATTGCATCGCTAGTCTTAATGTATATTAAGTATTTGGCCTAAGTTAGTGGTAGCAGAAAGAAAATGATGCGATAAGAAGATTTCTGAACTAACGGTTTTGTTTTCGCCATTGACTTGGTGATTGATGGAATTGGCGCTTAAAAGCATTGGAAAAATTAAACTGATTGGAGTAGCCAACAGATTCAGCAATTTCTTGAAGACTTAGTGTTGTATTTTTAAGGAGCTCGCAGGCTTCACTTAATCGGTATTGAATGATAAATTGTTGAGGGGAGATATTCATTTCTTTTTTAAACAGGCGACTAAAATAATGCTTATTGAGATTACATCGTTTGGCCATATCTTCTACACCAATGGGAAGATGGTAATTCCTCTCTACAAAATTGATCCCCTCACGGATATAGAAATCTTTGATATCCTCATGAGAAATTGATTTTTGCTCCATAGATTCCTCAATCAAGTGGAAAATAAATAGGTAGAGGTGGCCTAATAAAAGAGAACTTCGGTTGTTATTGAAATCAAGAATAGCTCTCATTTCTTGATAGACGGGACTTTCCAAAGCTGCTTTCTTTTGGGTAAAAATCGGTTGTTTAGAAGATAGACCAGCTTGCTTGATAAAGTGTTCGGCCTTTAAACCGTCGAATTCAATCCAAATATAGGTCCAAGGGTCCTTAAAATCAGCTTCATAGCTACAAATCATATTAGGGGAGATCAAGAAGCCTTGACCAGCCTTTACAGGAAAACAACGTTCTTCACCTGTCGAGTAAAATGTACCAGATCCTGAAATCACGTAATGAAAAAGATAGTGCTGTTTCATGGTTGGACCAAAAGAGTGCAGGGGCTCACATGCTTCCATGCCGAATTGAATGGGATAAAAATCAACGTACGACCTATTATTAAAAACATAAAATTCAGCTTTTTGTACCATAGACCTTACCTAAAGAAACTAGAATTATAAGTTAATTATATCATTTTTATATGATTTTGTAACTTTTTATATTAAAAACAGCAAATTGCCCTTAAAATCATATAAATCAAGTCAAATCTTCCTATTTATTGAAAGCGTTATCTTTGATAGACTTAAATTACAAATAACAAGGGATTCCCTTGAAAAAAAGGAGTTTAATGATGAAGGCACTAGTACGTTTTTTTAGTTTAGTGGCAGTGTCAACTTTATTAGCCGCATGTGGATCTGGTACTTCTGATAAAAGTTCATCCTCGTCAGAATCTCAATCCAATAATTCTGGTCAAACAGAATTATCCTATGCTATATGGGATTCCAATCAAGAACCTGGGATACGTCAAATAGCTGATCAATTTGAGGCTCAGAATCCTGATATCAAGGTTAAGATTCAAGTGGTTAATTGGGATAATTACTGGACCATGTTGGAAGCAGGGGCAACAGGAGGGTCTTTACCAGATACATTCTGGATGCACTCCAATGAAATCTACCGTTATGCCTCTAATGATATGCTATTGCCATTGGATGACTATTTAGCCAAAAGCAAAACCGCTAGTCTATCGAATTTCCCAGATGGCTTAAATGCTATTTATAACATGAAGGGCAAGCAATATGCCTTGCCAAAAGACTTTGATACCATCGGCTTATGGTATAACAAAAAAATGTTTGATGAGGCCGGCATAGCTTATCCAGATGAGACTTGGGACTGGGCTAAATTAAAAGAGGTTGCTAAAAGACTAACCAAG
This sequence comes from Streptococcus ovis DSM 16829, assembly GCF_000380125.1. Lineage (GTDB taxonomy): Bacteria > Bacillota > Bacilli > Lactobacillales > Streptococcaceae > Streptococcus > Streptococcus ovis. The sequence continues at coordinate 128,174 of NZ_KB904583.1, read as the reverse complement.
GACGATGGCAGTCAGTATGGTTTTGGAGCAGGTTTCAGTAACCAAGAAGGTTTCTATAACTTTATTTACCAGAATGGTGGTCAGGTGCTGACAGATGCTAAAAAGTCTGGATATGATGATCCAAAAACGGTTGAGGCACTGGATTACTACTTCAGTTTTGTAAAAGAAAAATTATCTCCTGTGATGACAGAGGATCGAAAACGCGCAGAAGCTTTCCAAAACGGACAAGTAGCTATGGGAGTATTTGGTTCATGGAATTTATCTGGATTTTCTTCTAATGACTATGTAAAAGCCAATGCAGACGTTGCTGTTTTACCAAAAGGACCAGATGGGAAACGGGCTACGGTTTTCAATGGTTTAGGAAATGCGATTGCAGCGAACACCAAACATCCTGAGGCAGCTTGGAAATGGGTGGAATACTTAAGTTCCAAGGAGGCTCAAGAAATGCAAGCTAAATTAGGTGTGGCCATATCAGCCTATGAAGGAGCTGCTCAAACATGGGTTGACTCTAATAAAGATTTTGCCGTTCAAAAATATGTAGATATGTTGGATTATGCTCAAATTAGACCGTACTCTCAAATGACTCTTAAATGGGAAGAGAAGGCCTATGAGTTATTAAAACCAGCTTACTTAGGTAAAGAAAAAACGAAAGACGCAGCTCAAAAAGCAGCGGATCAAATGAACGAGGTGCTTGCTTCAGAGAAATAAGAGCAAGAAAGTCTGGATAGCTTGCTGTCCAGACTTTCAACTATTGGAGGATTTATGGCGACAAAAAGAGAACAGAGGAGTCAAGCTTTGTGGGGATTAGGAATGGTAGCTCCAACAATTATTGGGCTGATAGTCTTAAATATCATTCCTATTTTTCAGACGATAAAGTTGAGTTTCTTTAAAAGTGGGGATTTTGGCAAGAGCGATATTTTTGTGGGACTAGAAAATTATCGACGTTTAATGGCAGATCCTCAAGTTTGGCAGGCTACGTGGAATACGATTAAATACACGTTGTTGGTGGTGCCAATAACGGTTATGCTTGCAATGCTTTTAGCTGTTTTACTTAATTCAAAACTTAAAGGCAAGCATGTTTACCGAACCATTTTATTTTTACCGATGGTCGCAGCGCCTGCTGCAGTGACTATGGTATGGAGATGGCTGTATAATACTGATTTTGGTTTGATAAATTATGTGTTAGGACGACTTGGAATTAGCCCCGTAAACTGGATTGAGAATCCTGAAATTGCTCTATATTCTATAGCAGCAATTGGAATTTGGAGTACGGTAGGTTATAGTATGATTCTCATTTTGGCTGGACTTCAAGAAATTCCAAAAGATTTTTATGAAGCAGCTATTATTGATGGAGCCAATTCCTTCACGCAATTTTTCAATATTACGCTACCGCTCGTTTCTCCAACTTTATTTTTTGTAGTTGTGACAAGTATTATCCAATCAATGCAGGTTTTTGATGTCATCTATATGATGGAAGATATTAAGAGTCCTGCCTATGATAAGACTGTTTCTCTGGTTTACTTATTTTATAATCATTCTTTCAAATACTCAGATAAGGGTTATGGTTCTACAGTCGTGATTTTATTACTGGGGCTGATTTTATTATTAACGATAGTCCAAATGAAAGTCCAAAAAAAATGGGTTCACTATCGCTAGGAGAGGTATCAAATGCAATCAAAATTTTTAAAACAAAACCTTTGGATTCATCTTTTACTTATAACCGTTTCCTTTGGAATGATTTTACCATTTATTTGGATGGTTTTAACCTCCTTCAAGTCGGTTACAGAATCAACCCAGATGAACCCATTCCAAATTTTACCGTCTAAGTGGTTGATTGGCAACTATACAGAAGTTATAAGAACTAATAACTTTGTAGCACTTTATTTTAATACTATTATGATGATGATATGGCGAATCTTTAGTTCGGTAATGTTCTCTGCTATGGCAGCCTACGCTTTTGCCAGATTGCAATTTCCATTTAGAAATGTTTTATTTGGACTGGTTCTGTTTCAAATGATGGTGCCTCCGCAACTCTTTGTTATTCCGCAGTATCTGATGATTGACCAAATGGGAATGAGAAATACCATTTTTGCTCTTGTCTTTCCTGGTTTGGTGAGCGCCTTTGGAACGTTCCTACTTCGTCAATTTTTTATGGGTCTACCAAAAGAGTTGGAAGAATCTGCTAAATTAGACGGTTGCAACATTGGGCAAACTTTTTTTAAGGTAATGTTACCTCTGGCTAAGTCTGGTCTTATTGCTTTGGCGATTTTTACAGCTCTGTTCGCTTTTAAAGACTTGTTATGGCCATTGATTATTAATGCAGACCCAAATAAAGCAACTTTATCTAGTGCTTTATCTAAGATTCAAGGTGCATATACGGTTAATTATCCTCAATTGATGGCTGCAAGCGTACTAGCTATCTGGCCGATGGTTGCCTTGTACATTATTTTCCAAAAGCAATTCATTCAAGGAATTGCCAGTTCAGGTGGCAAACTGTAATGACTGGTTAAAAGAAATTTATACAGATTGGAGTGACTTATGGGGATTCTATTTAAACAAGAAAGTCAAGAGTTTCATCTTTACAATGACACAATCAGTTATGTGATGGGTATTCTTCCAAACGGACATATTGGGCAACTTTATTACGGGAAACGTGTTAGTACAGAAGTTTCTTACCGCTATCTGCTAGAAGATGAATATCGAGCGTTGACTTCTTTTGTCTACGATGATGGTACTTCTTTCTCTTTGCAACATACTCGTCAGGAATACGCCTGCTATGGGACGACAGACTATGGTCTACCTGCTTTTGAAATTGAGCAAACAGACGGTAGTTGTTTATCGCATTTTGAATATCAAGGACACCGCATCCTAAAAGGGAAAACTTATCTAGAAGGATTACCAGCCTTGTATCTGAATCAGGAAGACGAAGCTGAAACCTTGGAAATAGTGCTCTGGGATAAATGTTCCCAAACACGACTGCTGTTGAGCTATACCATTTTTAGGGACTATTCGGTCATAACAAGGCAGGCACGATTTGAGCAAGAGGGTGATTCGCCAATTATTCTAAATAGGGCTTTATCAATGAATTTGGATTTGCCAGATCGAGAGTATGATTGGCTACACTTGGATGGTTCTTGGGGACGAGAGCGTTATGTTGTGGAAAGTCCTTTGCAAAATGGTTGCCAGTCCATCTATAGTTTAAAAGGCTCAAGTAGTGCAGAGTATAACCCTTTTCTAGCCTTGAAACGCCCTACGGCAGATGAGCACCAAGGGGAAGTTCTTGGATTTTCTCTGGTTTATAGTGGAAATTTTCTAGCACAGGTAGATGTCAATGCATTTGATAAGGTCAGGGTAAGTTTAGGGATTCACCCTGAGCGCTTCTCTTGGAAATTAGGCAAGGGAGATAAATTCCAAACGCCTGAAGTAGTTATGGTTTATAGTGATTCAGGTTTAAATGGGATGAGCCAGACCTTTCATAAGGTTTTCCAAAAACATTTAGTGAGAGGTTACTGGCGTGATCGAGAACGTCCAATATTGCTGAATAACTGGGAAGCAATGTCCTTTGACTTTGATGAAGAAAAGATTCTGGCTTTAGCCAAACAGGCAGCAAATGTGGGAGTAGAGTTCTTTGTACTGGATGATGGTTGGTTTGGTCAGCGTAATCACGAACATGCTGGTTTAGGCGACTGGGTGACTAATTTGGAGAAGCTTCCTCATGGTCTCACAGGAATTATTCAGCAAATTCATCAGTTGGGAATGGGATTTGGGTTATGGATTGAACCAGAAATGGTCAATAAAGATAGCAATCTGTTTCGAGAGCATCCTGATTGGATTTTGCACCACCCGAACCACAGTCAATCGCATGGTCGTTATCAATATACACTTGATTTATCGCGTGAAGAAGTCTACCAAAACATTTATCAACAACTTTATCGCCTTTTATCAAACCATAAGATAGACTATATCAAATGGGATATGAATCGTTACATGACAGAGGTATTCAGTCTGATACGATCAGCTGATCAACAAAACGAGACCTTTCATCGGTATATTTTAAATATCTATCGTCTGTATGAGCAGCTGACAAAGGCTTTTCCGAAAGTACTTTTTGAATCTTGTTCAAGTGGCGGTGGTCGTTTTGATCCTGGTATGCTTTACTATGCTCCTCAAACTTGGACCAGTGATAATACAGATGCTATAGAACGCCTGAAAATTCAGTATGGGACTTCTATGGTTTATCCACTAAATAGTATGGGATGCCATATCTCAGCTAGTCCTAATCAGCAAATGGGACGATTGACACCGATGGAGACACGAGCAAATGTTGCTTTCTTTGGAAGTTTTGGCTATGAACTAGATTTGTCAGAGTTGAATACTGAGGAATATAAGGCTATCAAAGAACAAATTGCGTTTTATAAGCGCTACCGCTCAGTTTTCCAATTTGGGACATTTACACGTTTACTTACTCCATACGAAAAAGATTTATCAGCTTGGCAAGTTGTTTCAGAGGATGAAGAGACGATTATTGTGGGACAATATAGGAGGTTAGCTAAGGCTAATATTGGTTACCAGCGCTTGCGTCTCAAGGGATTGCAAGCAGATGCTTACTATGAGTGCGATAATCAAATCTATTCAGGTACCCAATTGATGGAGGCCGGTTTCTTGATTCGGAATAAAGACCACGTTGGAGAAGCAAAAGACTTTACATCTAGACTCTATATTCTAAAATATATCTCATAATTTTGCCATTTTTTTTAATAGTCTTATAATCAGCTGTTGAAATCATCTTACCGTACAAATTATTCAAACTTTTTCTTAGTTTATTTTAAACATAGTTGATCCAGCGAAATAGATGGTATTAAGCACAAATTTTGTAGAAAAAGTTAGCAAAAGTTGTGGGTGGATTCAAGAACTTGAGGAGAGCAATACTCATATTCATCACAATATCGTCTGCTCTAAGAAAAAAATTTGCCTCCTTACAAAAGACTTGAAGTTAAGCTTTTAGGCTCCATAACACTTGCGGTGGGTGTACTCACAGCGGTCTTATAGAGCTTTTTTTGATTTTTGTAGAAGCACTTCATCTGACAGTGGCAATTGGTAATTTGGGAAACTTATCTTCACCGCACTAAATGGATCTTTCGGAGAGACATTAGGGAATAGTTTAACTGAGGGAAAGGTTCAGTTTAGATAGGATTTAGTCTTTTCAAAAACAAATGGGTTTACAATTGTAATCAAAAATGATACAATTTGTTTACAAATGTAATCGAGGTTAAAAAATGAAACAAGAAATTTATCCTGTTGAAGGAATGACTTGTGCAACTTGCTCAATGACAGTTGAAAAAGTTGTTAGTAAGTTGAGTGGAGTGACACAAGCCAATGTCAATCTGGCAACGGAAAAATTGAGTGTGGACTATGATGAGGCTATCATTTCTCCTAGAGACATTGCAATAGCAGTTGAAAAAGCGGGCTATCACTTGATACGAGAACTACAGACAGAGACCTTCGATATTAAAGGGATGACTTGTGCGACGTGTGCTTTAACAATTGAAAAGGTTGTTGGAAGGCTAGCAGGTGTGGAAACTGCTACAGTCAATCTAGCAACAGAGAAGTTAACGGTTCAATACAATCCATACCAAGTCCAGATTAGTGATATCCTAGAAAGTGTCAAAAAAGCGGGTTATACAGCTATTGTTGAATCAACTGAAGAAACAGTCGTTCCTACTGAAGACAGACAGAAAAAAAAGATGCAGCAGCTATGGACGCGCTTTATCTGGTCTACTATTTTTACTCTGCCATTATTATATATTGCAATGGGGCCAATGTTGCCGTGGGGAGGTCTACCGCTACCAGAGGCTCTGAATCCTGCCCACCACCCTGTTGCCTACGCCCTTGTACAGATTGCCTTGACTTTGCCAGTGGTCTATTTAGGCCGCGCCTTTTATAGCAAAGGACTTACCAATCTGTTTCGTGGTCATCCCAATATGGATTCTCTGATTGCGCTTGGCACCAGCGCTGCTTTGTTGCAGGGGATTGTCATGACAATCTTGCTTGCCATGGGAAAAGTTACTGTTCATCATGGTGGTCATCCTGAGCTCTACTTTGAATCCGCTGCTGTGATTTTGACTCTGATTACTCTAGGGAAATACCTAGAAGCTGTGTCGAAAGGGCGGACATCTGAGGCGATTAAGCACTTGATGGGACTTGCACCTAAGACAGCGCGTGTCCTTCGAAATCAGGAGGAAGTCGAAATTCCTTTGGAACAGGTCGTTGTTGGAGATCGTATTGTAGTGCGGCCTGGAGAAAAAATTGCGACTGATGGAGAAGTTGTAGAGGGAAGGTCAACGGTGGATGAGTCCATGTTGACGGGAGAAAGTTTACCAGTATCTAAGGAAGTCGGTAGCTCAGTTGTTGGAGCTTCTATCAATAAAAATGGCTCTTTTGTTTTCCGTGCAACTAAAGTCGGCAACGATACAACCTTATCACAGATTATTCAATTAGTTGAAGAAGCACAAGGTTCTAAAGCACCGATTGCGAAACTAGCAGACAGGGTGTCAGCAGTCTTTGTTCCCCTAGTAATGGGCTTGGCCCTATTATCTGGACTAGCTTGGTTTTTCCTCGGTGGCGAATCTTGGCAATTCTCTCTTTCAATCATCATTGCTGTTTTAGTTATTGCCTGCCCTTGTGCCTTGGGTCTTGCTACTCCTACAGCCATTATGGTTGGAACTGGAAAAGGGGCAGAGTATGGCGTTCTAATTAAATCAGGTGATGCCTTAGAAGAAACACAAAAAATCCAAACCATTGTCTTTGATAAGACAGGAACGATTACTGAAGGAAAACCAGTGGTGACAGACCTTGCCGTAACAGGTCTAGTGACAGAGGAAGAATTGCTTCGGATTGCGGCTGGCGCGGAATCTGGTTCAGAACATCCTCTGGGAGAAGCTATTGTCGAAAGCGCTAAGGAAAGAGGCTTGGATTTGCCAACAGCTACCCAGTTTACAGCAGTGTCTGGTTTTGGGATTTCGGTTGAGATAGAAGGCGAAGCTGTTTATCTTGGAAATGCCAGCTGGATGCAGCAACAAGGCATAGCGGTAGCTACTCTTGAACAAGAAGCAGACAGCTTGGCAGCACAAGGAAAAACACCAATGTATGTTGGTCGTACAGGTCAATTATTGGGGTTAATTGCGGTCGCAGATACGATTAAAGATACTAGTCGTGAAGCCATTTTGCAACTACAAAAGATGGGCATTGAAACAATCATGTTGACAGGGGACAATCCATTGACAGCCCAAGCGATTGCAAAGCAAGTTGGGATTCAGCGGGTGCTCAGTGAAGTCTTGCCAGAGGACAAGGCCAATGAAGTCAAGCGCCTCCAAGAAGCTGGGCGTAAGGTGGCTATGGTAGGAGATGGTATCAATGATGCGCCTGCTCTCGCTCAGGCAGACATTGGCATTGCGATTGGAAATGGGACAGATGTGGCGATTGAATCAGCAGATATCGTCCTCATGCGCAATCGTCTAACAGATGTAGCAACCGCTATCCAGTTGTCACGAGCAACCATTCGCAATATCAAACAAAATCTTTTCTGGGCCTTTGCTTATAATGTTATCGGTATCCCAGTTGCTATGGGACTTCTCCATGTTTTTGGTGGCCCTCTTCTCAATCCTATGTTAGCAGGAGCAGCAATGAGTTTGAGTTCTGTTTCTGTCTTACTCAATGCTCTCCGACTGAAAACATTCAAACCGGAATAAGCCTCAAAATACCAATCAAATGATTGGTATTTTTGGTTGAAAATCCTTACAATGATGGTAGAAAAGATTAAGGAGAATTGCCATGACAACCTTTATTGGAGAAGAAGTAACCTTGCTTGGGACTAAGCCTCAAGTCGGAGAGATTGCCCCAGCCTTTACCTTGATGGGGGCTGATTTAGAGAAAAAATCTTTGTCTGATTTTACAGGGAAAAAAGTGATTAGTGTAGTACCATCTATTGATACCGGAATCTGTTCGACACAGACTCGTCGTTTCAATCAAGAGTTGGCAGAGATGGACAACACAGTCGTCATTACAGTTTCTTGCGATTTGCCCTTTGCGCAAGCACGTTGGTGTGGTGCAGAAGGATTGGACGACGCTGTGACTTTGTCTGATTACTATGATCATTCTTTTGGAAAAGCCTATGGTCTTTTGATGGAAGAATGGAATCTCCTTGCGCGTGCGGTCTTTGTTCTTGATGAGGAGAACCGTATTACTTATGTCGAATACCTGGAAAATGTCAATGCACATCCAGATTATGAAGCAGCGATTACCGCCGTTCGATAGAAGGGGCTATCAGTAGAATCATCAAAATGAAAACGAGAAGGAGTATCATCATTCGTCTCGTTTTTTTGGTGATAAAAATGACTTTTCTTTGAGTTTTCCCTTGAATTGGATTACAATACTACTATGTTCATTTGTTGAGAAAAATAGGTTAGATTCTGTTCTTTTAAGAGTGCTGAACAGGGGCTATATGACAGAAAGAGAGAGGTTTATGGCTTATATTGAAGTGAAACATTCTTCTAAGTATTATGGGACCGGAGAAAATCGCATTGCTGCTAATCATGATGTGAATTTTGCAATTGAGAAGGGAGAATTGGTCATTATCCTAGGGTCATCAGGAGCTGGGAAATCGACACTTCTGAATATCCTGGGTGGAATGGATACCAATGACGAAGGAGAAGTTGTGATTGATGGGGTGGATATTGCCCAGTTCACTTCTCATCAGCGGACCAACTATCGCCGTGACGATGTCGGTTTTGTTTTCCAATTTTATAATTTAGTAGCGAATTTGACGGCAAAGGAAAATGTAGAACTGGCTGCTGAGATTGTGAAAGATGCGTCTGATCCTGTGAAGGTGCTGACAGAAGTCGGGCTAGGCAATCGTCTCAACCATTTTCCAGCACAATTGTCAGGTGGGGAGCAGCAACGGGTGTCGATTGCGCGTGCTGTCGCTAAAAATCCGAAACTGCTACTTTGTGATGAGCCAACTGGAGCTTTGGATTATCAGACTGGGAAACAAATTTTGCAGATTTTACAGGATATGTCCCGTCATCAAGGAGCGACGGTCATTATTGTCACCCATAATTCAGCTCTGGCCCCGATTGCAGACCGTGTGATTCATATGCGTGATGCAACGGTTCAGTCGGTTCATATGAATGAACAACCGCAAGATATTGCAACTTTGGAATATTAGAGGTGACTATGAAAAAGAGAATCTATTGGAAAGACATTGGACGGTCTATTGCTAAATCCAAAGGGCGCTTCTTTTCGATTTTTAGTCTAATGATGATTGGTTCGATTGCCTTGGTCGGACTCAAAGTAACGCAACCCAACATGGAACGAACCGCTCAGACCTATATTGATCGTTTTAAGATGATGGATGTTGCTGTTATGGCTGATTACGGTCTTAGTCAGGAAGATGTGGAAGAGTTATCGACTGTCAATGGTGCCAAGGTAGAATTTGGCTATATGACTGATGAGATAATAGCAGATAGCTACAAGGCTTTGCGTATTTTTTCTCAGACAGATACGATTTCACAGTTTGAACTGGTTTCAGGGCAGATGCCGAAAAAAACAGATGATATTGCACTGATTGAAAGATTAAAAGGCGAATATCAGATTGGCGACTGGATCCAATTGGACTTAGAAAAAGAAAGTCCACTCATCCAGAAAAAATACAGAGTGACAGGCTTCGTGCATTCATCGGAAATTTGGGACCAAAAATCGATGGGCGGAACAACAAAAGGAACTGGCAATCTGTATGGTTACGGAGTAACAGTGCCCGAGAGTTTTGACTCAGATGTATATATGATGGCGCGTCTTCGTTATCAAGATACTGCAAAGCTTGCCTATCATTCAGAAGCATATTTGGATGCTATTGAGGTTCATCAAAAAGAACTAGAAGTATTGTTAGCGGATAATGGCAAGGAAAGATTGTCTGTCTTAAAAGCAGAAGCAAAGAAAAAATTGAAATCTGGTCAAGATGAAATTGCTGAGGTCGAGCGAAAATTAGACGAAGGGGCTCAGAAACTCCAAGAAGGCGAAAAGCAGTTAGCAGATGGTCAAAACCAGCTGGCAAACGGGAGGGCACAACTTTCAGCAAGTGAAGCGACCTTGGCTCAATCATGGAGAGAATTGGAAAGTGCAAAGGCGCAGTTAGCTCAAACGGGCCAACAATTAACAACTGCAAAAGTACAACTAGACGCCAGTAAAGTGGAATTAGATAAGAATAAAACACAACTAGATACTGCTGCCCATCAGTTAGCTATGGCTAAAGCCGCTTTGGATGAACAGAACAGTCAATTATCTGCAAGTGCGTCACATATACAGACTGGGCGACATCAGTGGGCGCAAGCAAAAGAGCAATTGCAAAAACAAATCGATGATTTGGTGGCTGCTGGTATTGATCCCACTACGGATTCTGCTATTTTAGCGCTACAAAGCCAATTGGCGAAACAAGATGCTAACTTGACTGCTGCTGAAGAAGCATATAACAAAGGTTTTTACCAATACCAAGAAGCACGAACGTTGTATGAAGGTCAACAGTCCCAATATGAATCTGGGCGTCGGCAGTATGAATCAGGACTAGCACAGTTCAATGAAGCCCTCACTCAATATCAGACAGGCTTGGCGCGATACCAGGAAGGAAAAAACCAATATGATACTGGATTGGCGCAATATCATTCAGGTCTCACGCAGTTAGAAAATGGCAGAGCAGAAATCCAGCTACAAGAAGCACGATTGCAAGAAGCTCAAGCAGAACTCAATCGGAATAAAGCGGATTTCGAAGAGAAACAATCCAAGGCTCAAAATGATATCCGAAAAGGAAAGCAAGAGTTACAAAAGGCACAACAAGAAGTAGACAAATTGGAGCAACCTATCTATACAGTCTATACTCGTTCAACTTTTCCAAGTAGCTCGGGATATGAAAACTATCGCGGAGCAACGACCAGTATTTCTGCTGTAGGAAATATTTTTCCAGTGGTCCTCTATGTTGTTGCGGCGATGGTAACTTTTACGACTATGACGCGTTTTGTAGATGAAGAACGGACAAATACAGGAATATTACGCGCTTTAGGTTACACGAAGGGGCAAATCATTGCTAAATTTGTTCTCTATGGTCTGTTTGCTAGTCTTCTAGGTACGTTAGCAGGTCTACTGATTGGCAATTTGGTCCTTTCACCAGTTATTGGCGATATTATTACAGGTACAACGGTCATTGGTTCTTCGCGTCTCTATTTTTATTGGTCATGGACCTTATTAGCCCTTCTTTTAGCATTTGTATCAGCAGTACTACCTGCTTATCTGGTGGCGAAGAGAGCCTTACAGGAAGAACCCTCACAACTTCTACAAGGGAAACCGCCTGTATCAGGTTCTACCATTTTACTTGAGCGAATGGCTTTTATTTGGAAGCGTCTGAGCTTTACCCATAAAGTTACAGCGCGCAATATTTTTCGCTACAAACAACGAATGTTGATGACCATTTTTGGTGTAGCAGGATCTGTATCCCTACTCTTTGCTGGCTTAGGGATTCAGTCTTCGATTTCAGGTATTGCTGATACCCAATTTGGCGAAGTTATCCAATATGATATGATGGTGGTTGAAAAAGAAGAAGCTTCTGCTGATGAAAAAGCAGAGCTCCTTGAACGTATCCAGTCGGATCAGATTGTGGAAAAACTCTTTATGTATTATACTGGTTTGACTGAAACCATTTTAGGAACAGAAGAACCACAAAATCTGAATGTGATGGTGGTCGATTCGGATGCTATCCCAGACTTTGTGCACTTGCGCGAGCGAAAAGGAAAGGATTTACATCTCACAAATCAGGGTGTGATTCTTACCGAGAAACTAGCCAGTCTCTATAATGTCAAAATAGGTGAGAAGATTCCGCTGACCCTAGAAGGGGAAAAAGTCCAAGTAACGGTCTCAGGGATTTCTGAGATGTATGCAGGACATTTCCTTTACATGACGCCTGTTTATTATGAGAAGCTAACTGGTAAGTCACCGCATAATAATACTTACCTAGCCATTTTATCAGACGCATCTACGCATCAAGTGGAAGAAGTGGCAGCGGACTTTCTAGCTTTAGACGGTGTGTCTGCAGTGGCGCAAAATACAGCACTCATTTCTGCCATTGAAACGGTAGCCAGTTCCTTGCAGACAGTCATGATTATCTTGATTGTTTTGTCGGTGTTGCTGGGCATTGTCATTCTCTACAATCTGACAAATATTAACGTTGCAGAGCGGATTCGAGAGCTCTCTACGATAAAAGTGCTTGGTTTTCATAATCGGGAAGTTACCCTCTACATTTATCGTGAGACCATTGTTTTGTCTATCGTTGGGATTTTGGTTGGCTTGACAGCTGGCTTCTATATTCATAAGGTGATTCTAGGTCTGATTGGCTCAGCAGCTATTATGTTCAATCCAGATGTCGCAATAGAAGTTTACCTGATTCCCATCCTTGCCATTGTTGGTATTTTAGCTGTCTTAGGTTGGTGGGTGAATGCCAAACTTCGTCGTGTGGATATGCTAGAAGCTTTGAAATCAGTGGAGTAATGATATTTACAGTAGGTTGAATATACTCAACCTACTGTTTTATTTTTCTTGCATTTTTGCTCGTCATTGGCTAAACTTGTTAATAAATGTGTGCAGAAAGAGAAGAAATGATGAAAAAATTGGCTGCCTTTCATTTGAAAGGAATTGCTATTGTTGCTATGTTTATCAACCATGTGGGCCATGCTTTTGAGCTAGAGTGGAATCCTCCCTTGTGGCAATTTCTCTATCTGGCCATTGGACTCATTACATTTCCTGTTATGGCTTATCTTTTGGTGGAGGGATTTTTCTACACTCGGAATCGTATGAAATATATTGGACGGATGGCGATTTTCTGGCTGATTTCTATTCTTCCCTTTCATGTTATTTTTGATGTTGGCGCCTCTTTTATCAATCCTGTCAACAATATCTTCTTTACTTTGATGATGGGGTTGGTTTTGTTGCAATTGTGCGAGCAGTTTTCAGATGATTGGGTTCAATTTTTACTGGCCTGTTTATTCATTCTCCTAACGATCCAGTCAGACTGGAATGTCTTTGGAATACCAATTATTTTTAGTTATTACAAGATGAGAGGGCAATCGGATGTACCTCGCACTATTCTTGTCAGAATGACTTTGGTGATGCTATTGTTGACCTTTCCTGGTAAACTGATTCCTTGGTCGCCATCGTTTATCAACTGGTTGAGCAGCTTTGGTCTACTCCTGGTGGTTCCTATTCTGCAAAGCTATAATGGCGAACGTGGCTATTCACCGACATGGGTAAAATGGGGATTCTATCTCTTTTATCCCGTTCACCTAACAGCACTTTTTTTGATTCGTTACCTCATCTTTGGCTACTAAGACAGTAGCCTTTTTATGGTATAATGAAAAGAGGAAAAGGAGAGCGGATGAGTCACAGGATTTTTAATATGAGTTTTCAGAGCGTCTTTCAGGCTTTAATCAGTAAAGCAGAGCGTAAAGGGAGAACAAAGCAAGAGGTCATGGAGGTGACCAGTTGGCTGACGGGTTATTCAGTGGAGGACATCGAAAGTCTCTTTGTTTCAGAGCTGACCTATGGCGATTTTTTCAGGCAGGCCCCTCACTACACAGCATATCGGACCAATATCACTGGTAAAATCTGTGGCGTGCAAATTGAGGCCATTGAAGACCCGATTATGCAGGAAATCAGACGGTTGGACAAGTTAGTAGACTGGCTTGCTAAGGGCAAAACAGTGGAAGATATTATTGGGAAATATGAAGTATGAATGATTACAGTACCTTTTATGCCAATTTGACCCGCAGCATTCGTCAGTCTCCCTTGCAGCTGGCTTTTGTAACATTGTGTAATACCTTTATCACCAAAGTCATGTATCTCCTCTATCCAACTTTGTTACTTTTTATACTCTGGAAAGATGGGCTGGAGAAAGTCCTGCCTTATATTTTAATACCAGGCTTTTCCTTTCTGTTAGTCACCCTCATTCGCAAGTTTATCAATCAGCCACGACCTTACGAGAGTTGGGATATTGAGCCACTTATTGTCAAAGACACAGTCGGTCAATCCATGCCCAGTCGCCATGTATTTTCTGCGACCATGATTGCCATGTGTTTTCTTGGTATCCATTTTTGGATGGGAATCATCCTCTTATTTCTTTCTGGCTTATTAGCGGTTTGCCGCGTCCTTGGAGGGATGCACTATCCCAAGGATGTGCTGGTGGGCTTTGTAATCGGCCTTGTTTGTGGAGGAATATTGTATAGTATCCTATAAGGAAGCAGCTGGGAGTTGCTTCTTTTTCACTATCTAGCAGATTGTGGAGCCTGTTATTCCTCGCAAATATGCTATAATAGAAGCATGGAAAAAAACAAATTATTATTAATTGATGGCTCGTCAGTAGCCTTTCGTGCTTTCTTTGCACTCTATAATCAAATTGACCGTTTTAGAAATAGCAATGGTCTGCATACCAATGCCATTTACGGTTTCCATCTTATGCTGGATCATCTGATGGAGCGGGTGCAGCCCACTCATATTTTGGTGGCTTTTGACGCTGGAAAGACCACCTTTCGAACAGAGATGTTTGCGGATTACAAGGCTGGTCGCGCCAAGACACCAGAAGAATTTCGGGAGCAGTTTCCTTATATTCGTGAAATGCTTGCTGCGCGTGGCATTGCCTACTACGACCTAGAGCAGTACGAGGCAGACGATATTATCGGAACCTTGGACAAGATGGCAGAGCGGACAGAAGTGCCCTATGATGTAGTCATTGTCAGCGGGGACAAGGACTTGATTCAGCTGACGGATGACAATACTGTCGTTGAAATTTCCAAAAAAGGAGTAGCTGAATTTGAGGAGTTTACCCCAGATTACCTGATGGAGAAAATGGGGATTACGCCAGCCCAATTTATCGATCTCAAGGCTCTGATGGGAGATAAGTCAGATAATATTCCCGGTGTGACCAAAATCGGTGAAAAAACTGGTTTGAAACTCCTGCATGAATTTGGTAGTATTGAAAATCTCTACGAGCAGATAGACAGTCTCAAAGCCTCTAAAATGAAGGAAAATCTGATAGCGGATAAGGAAAATGCCTTCCTGTCTAAGGCATTGGCTACGATTGATACCCAAGCACCGATTGCAATTGGCTTGGAAGATATAGTCTACCAAGGGCCTGATTTACCAGTATTGGCAGCCTTTTATGAGGAAATGGGCTTCAAACAATTACGGGCTCAGTTGGATATGGGAGAAATAGAACAGACTGAAGAAGCACCGCTTGATTTTACCGTGGTGACGGAAGTAACAGCCGATATGCTCCACGATCAACAATTCTTCTATGTGGAAATGTTAGGTGACAATTATCATCGTGAGGATATTGTAGGTCTTGCTTGGGGTGACGAAAAAGCCATCTATGTAGGCCGACCAAATCTGTTAGAAAATCCTGTATTCCGTGAATTTCTCACACGTACACCTCTTAAAACTTATGATTTCAAGCGGACAAAAGTTCTCTTGCATCGTCAAGGTCTTGAGTTGCAAGCCCCAGCCTTCGATAGTCGCCTCGCCAAGTATTTGCTATCGACAGTTGAAAATAACGATTTAGACACCATTGCCCAACTGTTTGGAAAAACGAGATTAGATAGTGATGAAGTGGTATATGGTAAGGGAGCCAAGCGGGCATTGCCAGAAGACGAGGTGCTATTTGCCCATTTGGCTAAGAAAGTACGTGTTTTGGTGGATACCGAATTCGTTATGTTGGAGCAGTTAGAGGCTCATCAACAAGCTAGTTTGCTGTTTGACATGGAATTGCCTCTCGCCAATGTCCTTGCAAAGATGGAGATTGCAGGCATCAAGGTGGAAGCTGCTACTCTGAAAGAAATGCAGGCTGAAAATGACATCTTGATTGCCCAATTGACACAGGAAATCTATGACTTGGCAGGGCAGGAGTTCAATATCAATTCGCCAAAACAGCTGGGAATCATTCTCTTTGAAGATATGAGCTTGCCACTTGAATTTACCAAGAAAACCAAAACGGGTTATTCAACGGCAGTCGATGTCTTGGAACGTCTAGCTCCAATTGCGCCGATTGTGTCGAAGATTTTGGAATATCGCCAAATCAGTAAACTCCAGTCGACCTATGTGATTGGCTTGCAGGAAGCCATTATGGAAGATGGCAAGATTCACACTCGCTATGTACAGGACTTGACGCAGACAGGTCGCCTCTCCAGTGCCGATCCGAATTTACAAAATATTCCTGTTCGATTGGAACAAGGGCGCTTGATTCGCAAGGCCTTCGTCCCAGAATGGGAAGATGCGTGTTTCCTTGCATCGGATTACTCGCAGATTGAGCTTCGGGTTTTAGCCCATATCTCACAGGATGAGCATCTGATTGCGGCTTTTGAGCACGGGGAAGATATCCATACGGCGACAGCCATGCGGGTCTTTGGCATTGATAAGGCGGAAGATGTCACACCAAATGACCGTCGCAATGCCAAAGCCGTTAACTTCGGTGTCGTCTATGGAATTTCAGATTTCGGTTTGGCCAATAACTTGGGGATTACACGCAAGGCAGCCAAACAGTATATTGACACCTATTTTGAACGTTTCCCAGGCATCAAGCAATATATGGAAACTATCGTCCGTGAGGCGCGTGATAAAGGTTACGTAGAGACTATTTACCACCGTCGTCGCGAGTTGCCAGATATCAATTCTCGTAATTTCAACGTGCGCAATTTCGCAGAGCGGACAGCCATCAACTCACCGATTCAAGGTTCTGCGGCAGATATCTTGAAAGTAGCCATGATCAATCTGGATCAGGCCTTGACAGCAAAAGGCTACCGCACACGGATGTTGCTCCAAGTACACGATGAAATCGTCTTAGAAGTGCCAAATGATGAACTAGAGGCTGTTCGTTCCTTGGTTAAAGAGACCATGGAAACGGCTATCAGCCTATCCGTTCCCCTCATCGCAGATGAGAATGCAGGACAGACTTGGTACGAAGCCAAGTAATAGAAATCATTTAGGACAAAAGTTTACAATGACCTATTTAGAAACGAACGAGATTGAGATTCTGTATGACAGAAAAACACTCTTGTTCGTTTTTTTTTGTTCTATATAGGAACGTATAACCCTTATTAATAAGGCTGTTCTAAAATGAAAATGTCATATTTCATTCTCGTTCAGCAGTGAGAGTTATAAGACACATAAAAACACAGGAGCTTGTGAAGTGAATTTGGGGAGTTTTCGTCTCTTTTTTTATCATCTGCTACTATTTTTATTTTAAATCAAATGCTATAAAATATGCTATACTAGAGAAAAGTTTATACTTAGGAGGAAGAAAATAGGATGACGTATTCATTTCAAAATCCCAGTCAGGAAGTGATTTTTGACTACTTGAAAAAAGCCAAAACCATTGCAGTGGTTGGCTTATCCAACCGTGAAGAAACGGCAGCCTATGGTGTCTCAAAAATCATGCAAGAGGCTGGGTACACCATCATTCCCGTCAATCCAAAATTGGCTGGGGAGAAGATACTCGGTGAAACAGTCTATGCACGACTACAAGATGTTCCAACCCATATTGACATTGTTGATATTTTTCGTCGCAGTGAATTTTTACCAGACGTAGCGCGTGATTTTCTGGAAACAAATGCAGATGTCTTTTGGGCACAATTAGGTTTGGAAAGCCAAGAAGCAGAGGAAATCTTGCGCCAAGCAGGTCGGAATCATATTGTCATGAATAAATGCATTAAGATTGAATATTTAGAAATGCTAGAGGAAGAAAAATAGGGAGTAGTCTAATGAAAGGTTCACTTCAAAAAGTTTCGCTCGGAATCATTTTGTCGATTGTAATTCTTGGGTTGGCACAGACTATTGCCATAAGCTTTGCAGAAAGTAGTACTTCAATCGGTTTGCCCTCAGTCTTGGCAATTGTTCTATCAGCCGTTCTTTATATTGGTTTAACTGTATTAGGTCTTTCTATCTTGAGTCGGAAAATTCTCTCCTATTCCTTAGCAGATATACGAATTTTACCTGTCAAGTTGCCCATCTTCTGGAGTATTGTAGCTGTGACTCTTCCGATTTTTGTTCTAGTGCCCCTTTATCTTACTGGGGGACATGTTGAAATAGGAGAAGTACGGCCAGCTAATCAAGGCATTATAATAGCTCAAACCATCTTATTTTATGGTCTTGCGGTGGGAATTGTAGAAGAGATGGTTTTTCGAGGGATGTTTTTTACCTTACTAGAAAAACAGTACAATCGAGCACTGGCCGTGTGGTTACCTTCTTGTATCTTTGGTTTCCTTCATATTATCGGTGGAGCAGATGGCGTCTTTAGTATGGTGCAAGTTCTTATTGCAGGAACTTTAGTCGGCGTACTATTTTCACTTATTACGATGGAGACAGGAAGTATCTGGAGTAGTGCCCTAGTGCATGGTATTTGGAATTGTATTTTCGTAGGAGATGTGCTTCATATCGGAGAACATGCCAATCCAGTCGCGATGATCAATTTTGTTCTTTCTTCTAGATCTCCACTACTAACAGGTGGTGATTTCGGAGCGGAAGCCTCTATCTGGGCCATTCTAGCCTATTTATTCTTTTCATTACTAGCATGGTGGAAAAAACAGCACTCTATCGGTTGATGGATAGAGTGCTGTTTTTTGAATAAAATCTATTAATAGAAGTGATTTACAGTGGGTTTTTCGTTGCTTTTAATGCTTGGTAGAAATGAACTTCTGATGCATAATAGTACGGCATCACATAGATATTGACAATACCAAAACTAATGGCTGCTAGGAAGAACCAACCAATGAAACTCAAGTCCAATGTACATCGTGTCCATTTGTAGCCCTTCATCAGTTGTCGACTTTGTTTGATAATGGCAAGAGCACCAGAGTATGTTTCATTCTCAAGCTGTTCAAACAGAAGGTAATAGACCTGGGAGTAGGCATAAACTTGTGGAATATAAAGGGCAAGTCCAGCTATCATCATCACCAATCCTAAAATCGTACCAATCCCAATGATAGCGAGGACTTCTTGTGGAATCGCTTCTGGATTGGTATTCCCAATGGCAATGGTATAAGACACCGAGAGGACAAAAGCCGTCAGAAAAAGGACGAGACCTAGAAAGGCCAGTATTCCCCAAAGGAATAAGAAAAGTTCTTTTAGTAAAAAAGTTCGTAGTGTTTTTCCAAAATGAGGAGAATTAAAAATAGCAAAAGCATCTTTAGAGGAAGTCTTTTCTTTTTTGTGGCGGACTATCTGAAAAATAGTATGGGCGACAGACAAGGAAAGAAGGCTCATCAAGAGTCCATAGAGCAATGAAAAGGAAAGTGAACTAATCGCATAATGAGCTAAGGCTGCACTGTCGCTTGTGAGATTCAATAAATAGCTACTGTCTTGTCCCATTGAACTCAGGACATTCACAAGGACTCCGATGGCGACTGGTATAAATGGCAAGAGAAACATTCCTTGAGTATTGCTAATTGTTTGCCGTGCCTGAGCACGAATTTGGCTAATTGAAAACATAAAAACCTCCGTTCTTCATTTTAGCATAAAACCTTAAAATATAAAACTCAAGAGAATGGTGGGTAAATGTATCATAGCAGATGACAGAGTGTTCTTTTTTTGATACACTAGTAAGGCTGAAAAGCGCACAAGACTGTATTTCTTGAAAGCGAGGAAAGAAACATGACAGACCATCCGATTCAGTATCGTTTGATCAAAAAAGAAAAACACACAGGAGCCCGTTTAGGTGAAATCATCACACCACACGGGACCTTCCCGACTCCGATGTTCATGCCTGTTGGGACACTGGCAACTGTCAAAACCCAGTCTCCAGAAGAGTTAAAGGAGATGGGTTCAGGGATTATCTTGTCCAACACCTACCATCTATGGCTTCGTCCTGGGGATGAATTGATTGCGCGAGCAGGTGGATTACACAAGTTTATGAATTGGGACCAGCCCATCTTGACAGATAGTGGCGGCTTCCAAGTTTATTCTCTAGCAGAAAGTCGCAATATCACCGAAGAAGGGGTGACTTTTAAGAATCATTTGAATGGTTCAAAAATGTTTTTATCACCTGAGAAAGCCATCTCTATTCAAAACAATTTGGGTTCAGATATCATGATGAGCTTTGATGAATGTCCGCAATTCTATCAACCCTACGATTATGTGAAAAAATCAATTGAACGCACAAGTCGTTGGGCTGAACGTGGCCTAAATGCTCATCGTCGTCCGCATGACCAAGGACTTTTTGGGATTGTACAAGGTGCTGGATTTGAGGATCTTCGTCGGCAGTCAGCAGCAGACCTTGTCAGCATGGATTTCCCCGGTTATTCTATCGGTGGACTGGCTGTTGGAGAAAGCCATGAGGAAATGAATGCGGTCTTGGATTTCACTACACCTCTCCTACCAGAGAACAAACCTCGTTACCTGATGGGAGTTGGAGCACCTGATAGTTTGATTGATGGGGTGATTCGTGGTGTTGATATGTTTGACTGCGTATTGCCGACGAGGATTGCTCGTAACGGAACCTGTATGACTTCAGAAGGTCGTTTGGTTGTCAAAAATGCCAAGTTTGCAGAAGACTTTTCGCCGCTTGACCACAATTGTGATTGTTACACTTGTAAGAATTATACGCGTGCCTACATCCGCCACCTTCTCAAGGCAGATGAAACCTTCGGTCTGCGCTTGACAAGTTACCATAATCTTTATTTCTTGATTAACTTGATGAAGCAAGTTCGTCAGGCTATTATGGATGACAATTTATTAGAATTCCGTGAAGATTTTGTAGCCCGCTACGGCTATCATACTTCTGGACGAAACTTTTAAAAGAAGGCTGGACGGATGTCCAGCTTTTTTATGGTATAATAAACAGATAAACCATAGATGTCTGGAGAAAACATATGAGTCATGAAACGATGATGCAGTATTTTGAATGGTATTTACCGAGTGATGGGAAGCATTGGCGACACTTGAAGGAAGAGGTTTCTCAATTGCAACAATTAGGGATTACGAAAGTCGGCTGCCTCCAGCTTTTAAGGCTACTGGAGTTTCTGATGTCGGGTATGGCGTCTATGATTTGTTTGACTTGGGAGAGTTTGATCAGAACGGAACGATTCGAACCAAGTACGGTACAAAAGATGATTATTTAGCTGCTATCCAGGCCTTAAAAACGGCTGGTATCATGCCCATTGCAGATATTGTACTGAATCACAAGGCCAATGGTGACCACAAGGAACGCTTTTCAGTCCTCAAGATGAATCCAGCTAATCGGCAAGAACCGATTTCAGAGCCATATGAAATAGAAGGGTGGACTGGTTTCCAATTTCCAGGACGTGCCGGTGTCTACAATGATTTTCAATGGCATTGGTATCATTTTACAGGTGTTGATTACGATGCCAGTCACAATGAAACAGGTATCTACCTAATCTTGGGAGATAATAAAGGCTGGGCAGAAGGGACGTGATTTTAATCTAGCTTCCATTTTAGAAGGTACCTTGGTGCAGGAAAATCCGGCTTACGCTGTAACATTTGTAGACAACCACGATTCCCAACGGGGACAGGCACTCCAATCGACTGTGGAAGAATGGTTTAAACTGCTCGCCTATGGTCTAATCCTTTTACGTCAAGAAGGGACACCATGTATTTTTTACGGAGATTATTATGGCATTTCAGGAGAATTTGCGCAGATGGCTTTCAAGGATGTGTTGGATAAATTAACTGTTCTACGACAGACATACACCTATGGTTTGCAAGTGGATTATTTTGATCATCCTAACTGTATTGGCTGGACATTACTAGGGGATGAGGACCACCCACATCCAATGGCAGTGGTCATGTCAAATGGGGATACTGGGTGGAAACGGATGGAAATTGGTCTCTTGCACCAAGGAAAAACCTTCATTGATTATTTGGCCAATTGCCCAGAAAAAGTCATCATTGGAACAGATGGTTGGGCAGAATTTCCAGTAGCTGGTGGCTCGATTTCAGCTTGGATAGAGGAAATTTAGCGAATATATAGGAGTTTTCTTGAGAGATTTTTATGAAAATATGATAGGATAAAGTCAGAGAAATAAATGAAAGGAGAAAAGATATGGGATTGTTATGGTCAGCGATTGTCGGTGCCTTGATTGGTATGGTTGCCGGAGGTGTCACAGGAAAAAGTGAATCAATGGGCTGCTTTACCAATATTTTGGCAGGTTTAGTAGGTTCTTCTGTTGGACAAGCCCTCTTGGGAAACTGGGGTCCTTCGTTAGCAGGGATGGCATTGGTTCCATCTATTGTGGGAGCAGTGATTGTGATTGCAGTGGTGTCCTTCTTTTTTGATAAAAAATAATCGACAAGAATGTGTAGATACCATTGATAGCAAAAAAAGAGCTGAGATTGTTAGAATCACAGCTCTTTTTTAAAATGGTATAGATTTACTACAAGGCAAGGTTAGTTACAGTCCTTTTTGAGCGCTGTAGATACTGTATCGCCGATTGAGAAAGTAGGCAACAGCAACCACGAGAAGATAGGCAGGAGTGTATTGCCAACCGAACACTTCAATGCCAATAAAAACTGGTGCTAGTAATGTATTGGTTGCGGCGCCAAAAACAGCAATGTAGCCGAGAGCGGCCGCAAAGGCAAAAGGGAGTCCCAATACACCTGCCAAAACGACTCCTGCGCTTGCGCCCATTGCAAAGAGAGGAGTGACTTCACCACCTTGAAAACCAACAGAAAGCGTTAGTACGGTTAAGAGAAGTTTTGCAAACCAATCATAGAGATAGATGGTTTGCCCATCGAAACTGGCCTCAATCAAATTTGTTCCCAAGCCTGCATAGCGCCCTTGGTGGAAAAGCATCATAATCATGGAAATTCCTAAACCAATCAGGATGATGCGCTGGTAGGGATTGGGGATTTTTTTTGCAAAGAGGAGTTTTGTATTTGTTAATAGAAAGGCGAATAAATTACCGACAGCAGCAAAGGTCACGCCCAATAGCACTAGCTTACCAATCAGCAAGGGAGAAAGTGAGATATTGTCTTGTAGCACATACTGGAATTTTTCTAACCCCAATAGATGAGAAGTAGTACTAGCTGTAATGGAAGCAACCAGAGCTGGAGCCAGTGCAGCCCATGAATAGTGGCCTACCACTAATACCTCGATTGCAAAAAAGCTAGCTGCTAGAGGAGTTTGAAAAAGGCCTGCAAAACCCGCTGCCATACCAATGAGAAGGAGTAGATTCCTTTCTTCTTTTTTAGGAAAATAGGCTGTAAATTGATGAGCAATCGTAGCTCCTAATTGAACTGCTACACCTTCGCGTCCAGCCGAACCACCAAAAAGATGAGTCAACCAAGTCGTGCTCATCACAAGAGGGATGAGTCGTTTGGGAATTGATTCTGTACTCCCATGTCCGACTTCAAAGACCAATGTCATTCCTTTTTGGGAATTTTTTCCCCATTTTTGATAAAGGAAGAGGATAAGAAGACCCACTGGTCCTAAAAACGGAACTAGGTAGAAAAATGCATGCTGACGAATATCTCCCACAAGTAATAGGACTTGGCCAAATACGGTATCCACGATTCCAGAAAGCAGACCGATGAGAAGTGCTGGTAGTAGGAACTTGCTATAGATTGGCCTATTCCTAGTCATCTGTCTGACCTAACGTTTGAGATTGATATGCGCGAGAATGAGCCATGATATCACGGAATGTAGCGCAGATTGAATCCGTATAGTTCTTGTTTTCTACAAGAGTTGCTACCTGTTCAAGTACAGCTTTTTCTCGTCCGCTATCCAGAACAGGTTGGCCTGTTTCTTTTTTATAAGCGGCAACTTGATGAACAAGCGACATTCTTTGTTCCAGTAAAGCAACCAATTCCTTATCAATGGCGTCAATATTTTGACGAATCTGTGTTAAATCTAACTTCATATGGTCCTCCTAGGTGTGCCTCCAGTATACCAAAAAAGAGAGTGGAAAACCACTCTCTTACCAACTAGCTTTTTTCACACCAGGCAATTCACCTTTGTGGGCGAGATTTCTAAAATTAATCCGACTGAGTCCAAATTTTCTCATATAAGCATGGGGACGTCCATCAATTCGATCACGATTTTTTAAGCGATTGGGATTGGAATCGCGAGGTAATTTTCTCAAGGCTTCATAATCGCCTGCTTCTTTCAGTTCACGCCGTAAATCCGCATAACGTTCGATGAGCTCCAATTGTCGGTGGTATTTAGCCATTTTAGATTTTTTAGCCATAATTTCTCCTTTTTTCAAAAAAACTTAACTAGTTAATTATAACACTTTAAAAAAATTTGACAAGTAAAAAAGTTGGAAAAATTCCAACCCTTTTACTTATTAAGTGCAGCAACTAATTCAGTTGCGAATGTTTCAAGGTGTTCAATGTCTTCATCTTCAGCCGCCAAGTCAACCTTGACACTCTCAGCTCCTTTAGTCGCACCGCGAGAAGCTAACATGATATCGAAGTCATCAACGGATTTACAGAAGTCATCATAGAAGGTATCGCCTGAACCACAGACACCGTAGATTTTACCAGTCAAGTCTAAGTCCGCTAAATCTGTGTAGAAGTCTACAATTTCGTCTGGTAATTCACCATCTCCTCCATAGGAGTAAGTATAGGTTGCTACGATAATAATATCTGCCTCTAAAATTTCTTCAGTTTCAACAGTTGTACACTCATCGTTGTGTACTTCCAAACCAAGTTCTTCTAGTTTACTTGCGACAATATCTGCAATTTCTTCTGTATTGCCAGTCATACTAGCATAGACAATTTTTGCTAAAGCCATAGGGTCCTCCAAATATAATTACTAATATTCTAGCACATTTTTTAGGAAATGGGCAGATAAAATATTTAATTTGGTTGAAAATGATTGGCTTTACGCGTAGCGTTTTTTTGAATTCTCGTAAAAAATTTGCTAGGATGGTGTCATGAAACAATGAAAAAGGAGAATAGGATGACAGACTATCAAATTCCCACTGTGTGGGAGAAGCCAGCTAGCATGGGTGGTGCTTGGGGAAACTTGAATCAACCGACAGCAGGTGCTCGTTTTGAGCAGACATTACCACTTGGAGAGATGCCGTTTCAGTTGTATTCTCTTGGGACACCAAATGGCGTCAAAGTGACGATAATGTTGGAGGAGTTGCAGGCTTTAGGTTTGCCAGACGCAGACTATGATCTCTATCAAATTTCCATCAGTGATGGGGAGCAGTTCGGGTCTGATTTTGTTGCGCTCAATCCTAATTCAAAAATTCCTGCTCTCTTGGACCAATCAGGTGAAAATCCAGTTCGCGTTTTTGAGTCAGCGAATATTCTTCTTTACCTGGCTGAGAAATTTGATGCCTTTATTCCAAAAGATGCAGCTGGGCGAAATGAAGTTCTCAACTGGCTCTTTTGGTCAACAGGAGCAGCTCCTTTCTTAGGTGGTGGATTTGGACATTTCTTCCACTACGCTCCTGAAAAATTGGAATATCCGATTAACCGCTTTGCTATGGAAGCCAAGCGCCAGTTAGACCTTCTAGATAAGGAGCTGGCGAATAAAGACTACATTGCAGGCAATGAATACAGCATCGCTGATATGGCCATTTGGGCTTGGTATGGACAACTAGCACAGGACAAGTTATGGACCCGTGCAGGTGAATTTTTGAATGTCCAAGAGTACAAGCACTTACAGAAATGGACAGAGAAAATTGCTCAACGGCCTGCAGTTCAGGCAGCTCTAGCTGTAGAATACCAATCGATTTCATAGTCGTCAGCCAATCCTCACAACAGGATTGGTTTTTCATGGTATAATAAGAGATAAAAATGCACGTCAAAGGGAGAAAAAATGGCTATCTTTCAAGAAATTTTAGAAAAAATCAAGGCCTATGATACGATTATTATCCATCGGCACCAGCGTCCCGACCCCGATGCGATTGGCAGTCAGGCAGGCCTTCGTGCCTTGCTTCGTCACAATTTTCCAGATAAGCAAATACTAGCGACAGGAGTGGATGAACCGACTCTTGCCTGGATGACGGAGATGGATGCGGTGGCAGACAGTGATTATGAGGGAGCCTTGGTCATTGTGACCGATACGGCCAATCGCCCTCGGATTGATGATGAACGCTATGATAAGGGATATTTTTTAATCAAAATTGACCATCATCCTAATGAAGATGTCTATGGAGACATTGTTTATGTAGATACACAGGCTTCCAGTGCCAGTGAAATCGTCACAGAATTAGCCCTAGCGACAGGTCTGACGATTTCTGATGAAGCAGCTCGTCTTTTATACACAGGTATTGTGGGAGATACAGGGCGGTTCCTTTATTCAGCAACAACCAGTAAAACCATGGAGATTGCAGCTAAATTGCGCGAATTTGACTTTGATTTTGCAGCCATTTCACGGGAAATGGACAGCTTTTCCTTTAAGGTTGCCAAGTTGCAAGGTTATGTCTTTGACCATTTAGAAGTAGATGAAAATGGGGCTGCTCGCGTCACTCTGACCAAGGAAGTGCTCAATCGTTTTGAAGTGACAGATGCAGAAACAGCTGCTATTGTAGGAGCCCCAGGAAAAATTGATGTGGTACAATCATGGGCCATTTTTGTAGAACAGGTAGATGGGACTTACCGCGTTCGTTTAAGGAGTAAAACTGTGATTATCAATGAGATTGCCAAACGTCATGATGGTGGTGGTCATCCTCTAGCTAGCGGAGCCAATTCGTATAGCCTAGAGGAAAATGACCAAATTTATCAAGAAATCAAGCAGGTAGTAGCTCATGCAAGCAAGTAGTAGAAGTATTCGTCTGATAGGAACGACCATTGATACCAAGATTTGGCATGATAATCCAGAGCTCATTTTGGATCAGGTGGAGGAATTACTTTATCTTTATAAGGATCGTTTTTCAGCCAATGACTTGACCTCTGAGTTGATGGAAATCAACCTTAATGCTGGTGTCCAGCCAGTTCCAGTGGCTCCTGATTTGTATGAGTTGATTGCCTTAGGAAAGGAGCATAGCTGTGCTTCTGGAAGTCACCTCAATATCACGATTGGCCCGTTGGTACAAGCTTGGCGGATTGGTTTTTCTGACGCCAAAGTGCCTAGTGAGGAAATTATCCAGGAAAAATTGGCATTGATTGATCCCAAGGAGATTGAACTAGATGAGGTCACTCAGTCTGTCTATCTGAAGAAAGAAGGCATGGCTCTTGACCTAGGCGCTCTCGCTAAGGGCTATATAGCAGATAGAATTGTCGAACATCTAAAACGAGTCGGAGTAGTATCGGGCCTCATCAATCTTGGGGGCAATGTCTTAACCTTTGGCCCTGCCATGCACAACGAAGATGGTTTGTGGCGGATTGGCATCCAAAATCCGACACTACCAAGAGGCAATAATGTTGCAGTGATTAAAATTGGGGAAGAGTCTGTTGTAACATCAGGAGTCTATGAACGCACCTTTGAATTTGAAGGAAAGACCTACCACCATATTTTCGACAGTCAAACAGGCTATCCAGTAGCGACGGACGTTGCTAGTTTGACCATTGTTTCGGAAAAATCTGTTGATGGAGAAATCTGGACGACTAGACTCTTTGGTTATCCTGTTTTGGATATTTATCAGGCTGTTGTAGTGCAAGAAGGCATTGAAGCTATTATTATTACGAATCAACACCAATTGATTTATACGCCGGGATTAGCTGATCGGATTTTCTAAAGGAGATCAAATGGACAAACAGATTCTTTTCAAAGAAAATTTACCCATGAAGCTCATTTCAAGTGAGGGAAATCTTTTACAGACAGATGCGGATTCAGGTGCTTCTGAAGGTGGCTTAGGCCAAAGAACAGCACCAGATGCTATATCAGGTGCATCAGCACTTTAAATCAGCATTTTAAATAAAAAAGAGATAAAATAACTTGCCATTTTTCAAGAAATTTGGTAGAATGAATCTATATCTATGGTCTCACAAAGAGACTATGGCAGAAAGGAAATTTTTAAAGATGAGAAAAGACATTCATCCTGAATATCGCACTGTTGTCTTCATGGACACAACTACTGGTTACAAATTCCTTAGCGGTTCTACAAAGAACTCTAACGAAACTGTTGAATTTGAAGGTGAAACATACCCACTTATCCGTGTGGAAATTTCATCAGACTCACATCCATTCTACACTGGACGTCAAAAGTTCACTCAAGCAGATGGTCGTGTGGATCGTTTCAACAAAAAATACGGTCTCAAATAATCAACCGCATTTATTTCTTAAAAATGTTGGTTTTAAAGCCTTTCCGAGTATCGGAGAGGCTTTTTCATTTTCAAAAGGTAACGGAAAAAGTAACGGCAGAGGTCAAATCCCTAAAAACTGGGCGAATTTTCAGCCGTTTTTTCTTTAGCTTAGAAAGAGAGTAGCCAACAAGTCTTAGCGGTTTTGGTACTGAAGTGGAAGGCAGTTCAAGATAGAAGAAAGTGTAGGAAATGCTATCTATATTGAATGAGCCTAGATAGAATCTAGAATACCAAGAGATTGTAGGAGGTTCTGTCTTTCTGCTATAAAAATCCGTTTTTTTTTGCTATAATACAAGAAGTTTAGTTGTATGGATATTTGAAGAAAGTATGAGGAAGTAGATGAATACAAAAAAAGGTTCGATTGAAAGTCGGATTGATTATGCTTTGATGCTACCAGTCTTTTTTTTACTATTGATTGGGGTTGTATCCGTGTATATTGCTGTGAGTCAAGATTATGTACAACATGTTCAATCGATGGTAGGACAGCAGGTAATGTGGATCATCTTAGGGATTTTTTTGGCTTTTTTAGTGATGTTTTTTAGCACAAAGTTTCTTTGGAAGATGACGCCCTTGTTTTATGCACTTGGGTTGGGGTTGATGGTGTTGCCTCTTTATTTTTATAGTCCAAGTCTTGTTGCATCGACAGGGGCTCAGAACTGGGTCACAATCAATGGTGTGACCTTGTTTCAGCCATCAGAATTCATGAAGATTTCTTATATTATCATGATGGCTAGGGTCATTGTCACATTCCACCAAAAATATCCAGTACGTGATCTAAAAAAAGATTTTCAGCTGATTGCATATTTATTACTTATAACCTTGCCAGTTTTTGTATTGCTTGGATTTCAGAGCGATTTTGGGACAGCTCTTGTTTTCTTTGCTATTTTTTGCGGAATGGTTCTATTGTCTGGTGTTTCCTGGAAAATCTTATTGCCAGTAACTCTTCTAGGGATTTTAGGGGTAATAGGATTTATCTTGTTATTCTTATCTCCGGGAGGTACAACATTTCTAAAAAATATAGGGGTGGCCACCTATCAGATTAACCGAATTACAGCCTGGCTAGATCCTTTTAAATATGCGCAGACCATCACGTATCAACAAGCGCAGAGCCTTATTGCAATTGGAAGTGGTGGTCTAACGGGACAGGGTTTCAATGTCAGCAATTTATTAGTTCCTGTGCGTGAAAGTGATATGATTTTTACGGTTATTGGAGAAAATTTTGGCTTTGTGGGTGGCTTGGTCCTTATTGGTCTCTACTCCTTGCTCATTTATCGTATGCTTCGAATCACCTTGATTTCCAACAATCGTTTTTATACTTATATTTCGACAGGATACATTATGATGCTTCTGTTTCACATCTTTGAAAATATTGGTGCTGCGACAGGGATTCTTCCGTTAACAGGGATTCCACTTCCTTTTATTTCGCAGGGAGGATCTTCCATGATTGCAAATTTAATCGGAGTTGGTTTGGTATTGTCTATGAGTTACCAGCATAATTTATCAGATGATTTGCGTCGAAATAAATCAAGGGCATATAAAAAAATTACAATCAAAAGAGCAGAAAGTTAGGTGAAGAAAATGACAAAAATTGCAGTGATGTTGGCAGAAGGATTTGAAGAAATTGAAGCGTTGTCACCAGTAGATGTTTTTCGGCGTGCAGGGTTTGCATGTGATATGGTGGGGTTGGCTACACATGAAGTGACAGGTTCCCACGGAATTACAGTTGTGGCTGATAAGATTTTTGATGGAGATTTATCCTCGTACGACCTGATTGTCCTACCAGGTGGGCAACCAGGAGCGACTAATTTAAGAAACCATGAAGCGTTGATTCAGCAACTCCAAATGCAAGCGAAAGCTGGAAAGTATATCGCAGCGATTTGTGCGGCGCCAATTGTTCTCGAACAAGCTGGTCTTTTAAAAGAGAAAAATTATACTTGTTTTCCAGGTCAGGAAGAAGAAATTGTAGATGGGAATCACCAGACAGCAGTTGTTGTGGTTGATGGCAATATTGTGACAAGCC
Source organism: Streptococcus ovis DSM 16829 (assembly GCF_000380125.1). Classification (GTDB taxonomy): domain Bacteria; phylum Bacillota; class Bacilli; order Lactobacillales; family Streptococcaceae; genus Streptococcus; species Streptococcus ovis. Next base: position 97,861 of record NZ_KB904583.1, on the reverse strand, counting down.
GTGGAGCTGGAACTGCATTAGCCTTTTCCTACCAGTTGGTAGATTTGCTGGGTGGCAATGGGCAGGAACTGTCTCATAAGATGGTGTATGATAGACTATTCGAATAAAAATAAATTTGAAAAAGGTAAGAGAGGTAGGAATCGTTTGTTTTCCTACTTCTTTTTTCTGTTAAATAGACAGAAAATGTGGTATAATTAAGGGTAAATGTTCAGTTTAGTTTTATACAATGTGAAGGAAGAAAAATGACAGAAGAAATCAAAGATTTACAGGAAAAAGCACAAGAATACGATGCTAGTCAAATTCAGGTCTTGGAAGGATTAGAAGCTGTTCGTCTCCGTCCAGGTATGTATATTGGTTCAACTGCTAAAGAGGGATTGCACCACCTTGTGTGGGAAATTGTCGACAATTCCATTGACGAAGCTCTAGCCGGTTTTGCTTCACATATCCAAGTCTATATTGAAGAGGATAATTCGATTACAGTCGTGGATGATGGACGAGGGATTCCAGTTGATATTCAAGAAAAAACAGGACGACCTGCGGTCGAAACCGTCTTTACGGTCCTTCATGCTGGTGGTAAATTTGGTGGTGGCGGATACAAGGTGTCAGGTGGTCTTCACGGTGTTGGGTCGTCTGTGGTAAATGCCTTGTCTACTCAGTTAGATGTGCGTGTCCATAAAAATGGACAGATTCACTATCAAGAATACCACCGAGGTGAAGTAGTTGATGATTTAAAAGTCATTGGTGAAACAGACCACACAGGGACAACCGTTCACTTCACACCTGACCCGGAGATTTTCACCGAGACAACGGAATTTGATTTTGACAAATTAGACAAACGGATTCAAGAATTGGCCTTTTTGAATCGTGGTTTACAATTGTCAATCATTGACAAACGTTTAGGAATGGAGCAAACCAAGGAATACCATTACGAAGGCGGGATTGCTTCCTATGTCGAATTCTTGAATGAGAATAAGGATGTGATTTTTGAGACTCCGATTTATACGGATGGTGAAATGGATGACATTACGGTCGAAGTAGCCATGCAGTACACGACTAGCTACCATGAAAATGTCGTCAGCTTTGCCAATAACATTCATACACATGAAGGTGGGACGCATGAGCAAGGGTTCCGTACAGCCCTAACCCGTGTCATTAATGATTACGCGAAGAAAAACAAAATCCTCAAAGAAAATGAAGACAATTTAACTGGTGAGGATGTCCGGGAAGGTTTGACAGCTGTGATTTCAGTGAAGCATCCAAATCCACAGTTCGAGGGGCAAACCAAAACAAAACTTGGAAACAGTGAAGTTGTGAAGATTACCAACCGCCTCTTTTCAGAAGCCTTTACGGAATTCTTGTTGGAGAACCCACAAATTGCACGTCGGATTGTTGAAAAGGGAATCTTAGCTAGCAAGGCTCGGATTGCAGCCAAACGGGCACGTGAAGTCACTCGTAAAAAATCAGGATTGGAAATTTCCAATTTACCCGGTAAACTAGCAGATTGTTCTTCAAATGACCCGACGGAAACAGAACTGTTCATTGTGGAGGGGGATTCTGCGGGTGGTTCAGCAAAATCAGGTCGTAATCGGGAGTTCCAAGCAATCCTACCTATTCGTGGTAAAATCTTGAATGTTGAAAAAGCGAGCATGGATAAGATTTTGGCAAATGAAGAAATTCGTAGTCTCTTTACGGCAATGGGAACAGGTTTTGGAGCAGAATTTGATGTTTCTAAAGCACGTTATCAAAAGCTAGTTATCATGACGGATGCCGATGTCGATGGTGCCCATATTCGTACCTTGCTCTTGACGCTCTTTTATCGCTACATGCGGCCGATTGTAGAGGCTGGATATGTCTACATTGCACAGCCACCAATTTACGGCGTGAAGGTTGGTAGTGAGATTAAAGAATACATCCAACCAGGAACAAATCAAGAAGAAGAGTTACAAGCGGCATTGGACAAGCATAGTGAAGGGCGTTCAAAACCAACCATTCAACGATACAAAGGTCTTGGAGAAATGGATGACCACCAACTTTGGGAAACGACAATGAATCCTGAAAACCGTTTGATGGCAAGAGTGTCAGTTGATGATGCGGCAGAAGCGGATAAGATTTTCGATATGCTGATGGGGGATAAAGTAGAGCCCCGCCGTGAATTTATCGAGGAAAATGCCGTGTATTCGACACTTGATGTGTAGAAAAATAGGAAATTCCAGTGCAACTGCTAGAAAAATATGATATAATAAAGCGATATTTTTCTAGTAACTACTATACCTAAGGAGATTTACATGCCTAAAGGAACAATCATTTTAATCGTTTCGATTGTTGTTATTTTAATTATTGCCTATATCATAGGACTTCTTGTTCGAAAACGGACAGCTGATATGTTGGATAAATTAGAAGAACGAAAAGAAGAATTATTCAATATTCCTGTCAATGAAGAAGTGGAAGCTGTTAAGAACTTGCACTTGATTGGTCAGAGCCAAGTCAACTTCCGTGAATGGAATCAAAAATGGGTTGATTTGTCATTAAATTCATTTGCGGATGTTGAAAATCACATTTTTGAAGCGGAAGCCTTCAACAATTCATTCCGTTTTATGCGGGCAAGACATGCTGTCGAAAGTATTGAGAGTCAGATTGACTTGATCGAAGAAGATATTGCTGCGATTCGTCTCGGTCTTCAAGACTTGAAACATCAAGAAGAAAAAAATTCAGGTCGCGTGAAGCACGCCTTGGATCTCTTTGATAGCTTACAAGATTCTGTGCGGGAAAATGCAGATAGCTATGGGGAAACTTTACCTGAATTGGAAAAACAACTGAAGAATATTGAAGTTGAATTCTCAGAATTTGTGATGCTTAATTCTTCTGGTGACCCAATCGAAGCTTCTGAAATTTTAGATAAAACGGAAGAACACATGATTGCACTTAATCAAATTATGGATCGCATTCCTAGTTTGATTGAAAAAGTCAATGTTTCATTACCTGATCAATTGGAAGATTTAGAATCAGGATACCGTAAATTAATTGAGCAAAATTACCTCTTTACAGAAGGCAATATTGAATCAACATTCCAAGATATTCGTGTAGCCATCCGGGAAAATACAGCTCTCATTGTATCCTTTGATTTGGATGCAGCAGAGGAAGCGAATAAAGATATTCAAGAAGACATTGACAGTCTCTATCAAATTTTCACAAAAGAAATTGAAGCTCATAAAGGTACGCTTAAAATTTCTAAAAATCTTCCGAAATTTGTGGAGCATATTTCCCAAAATACAAATAATCTTGCAGATGAAGCAGAACGTCTAAATAAGACTTATATGTTAGCAGATAGCAAATTATCACGTATTCAACAATTGTCAAAACGGATGGCGAATCTGGATATGACAGTTCGTGATAGTTTAGAGGAATTGGATTCACCTCAAGTTGCCTACTCCATTTTACAGGAACGGTTGGAACATGCTTTTGCTTCTCTTAAAGAAATGGAAGAGGAACAAATTGTTCTAGCAGAGTATTTGAAATCTCAAGAAAGTTCAGAAAGCAATGCACGTAAGAAAGTCAATCAGTATGTCAATCAGCTACACACTCTAAAACGTTATATGGAAAAACGGAATCTCCCAGGTATTCCAGATGAATTCCTCAATACATTCTTTAGAGCCAGCGATCATGTCGAAGCTTTATTGGCAGAATTTGATCACAAGCGTATTAATATTGAAATTATCAATCGTTTGTTAGCCAGTGCTACATATGATATGAATGAATTAGAAGAGATTGCGTATAGCATTGTTCAAAATGCCGCTTTGACTGAGCAGCTTCTTCAATACTCAAATCGTTACCGGTCGTTTGATGAAAATATTCAAAAAGCGTTCAATCGTTCGTTAGCTATTTTTGAAAAAGAATATGATTACCAAGCAGCTTTTGAAGAAATTTCGTTTGCTTTAGAAACAGTAGAACCAGGTGTCACTGAGCGTTTTGTTCATTCTTATGAAAAAACACGTGAAGCTATTCGTTATTAAAATTCATAAAAGGTCTTCTGGAAACAGGGGCCTTTTGAAATGGAAGAAGAAGGGAATAGTCTGTTTGTGTGTTGCTATAACATTGTTTGCTAATGCAAGACTAGAGATTTAAAAGTTGACTCCTTATTTGATGAAAAATTTTTTGTGTAAAAAACAAAAAAATGTGTTTTTATGTCTTGTCATTTTTAGCATTTTCATGTAGAATGGTACTAATATTAAAGCGATGAGAGAAAAAGTCTAAGACAACGGACAGAGAGTGCCCAAGGGTGAGAAGGCATGCAATCCTTAGACGACACATTCTTGAGTGCGTGTGCAAAATGTATTGAGAGTAGTACACGACGGGTGGTTCCGTTAGCGACCAGAGCTTCCATGTGGAAGTTCATGAGGGGAAGAAAGTAATTTCTTGCCGAATCAAGGTGGAACCACGCAGTTAGCGTCCTTACAAAGCATTGTCTTTGTGAGGACTTTTTTGTTTTTAAAAACGATTATCTTATAATGTGATGATTAGAGGAAAGAGGTTAGTATGATAAAAGGTTTACGCAACATCCAACCCTATATACCGGGCAGTCAACCCCAGAAAGCTAATATGATTAAGTTGAACACCAATGAGAATGCCTATGGTCCTAGTCCGACAGTTCAAATGGCGTTGAAAGATTTTGGAGTTAGTGAACTGCGTAAGTACTCTAGTTTGAATCAAGTTGATTTAAGAAGGGTTTTGGCAAAAAACTTGGACATTCCTGCGGATCAGATTGTGATTGGAAATGGATCGGATGACATTTTATCCATGGCCTTTCTAGCTTTCTTTAATAGCAAGGAGCCGGTTCTTTTTCCTGACTTGACTTACGGATTTTATAAGGTCTGGGCGGATTTATATCATATTTCCTATCAAGAAGTTCCTTTGAATAATCAGTTTGAGATAGAAACGACTGATTATTTGGGTGAGAATGGTGGTATTGTCATTGCGAATCCGAATGCACCCACAGGATTATTCAAATCTTTGGCTGAAATTGAGGAAATTATCCAAGCCAATCAGGATGTAGTGGTCATCATTGATGAAGCCTATGTGAATTTTGGTGGGGAAACAGCGATTCCTCTGCTTGAGAAATATGATAACCTATTTATCACACGAACCTTTTCAAAGGATGCAGCTTTAGCAGGCTTGCGTGTAGGTTATGGAATCGGGAGTCCGCTTTTGATAGGTGTTATCAATGCAGTGAAAAATTCAGTCAACCCCTATAACGTGGACAGCATAGCAGAGAAGGCAGCGACTGCTGCTGTTGAATCATGGGATTATTACGCAGAAAACTGTCAAAAAATCATGGCAACGCGAGACTGGTTTGGGGGTGAGTTGGCAAATCTAGGTTTCGAAGTGTTACCTAGTGCGACGAATTTTATCTTGACCAAACCAGTTGGAATTGATGCTGCGCTCTTGTTTGCCTATTTGCAGGAAGACCATATCTATGTCCGATATTTTCCTACTGTGGAGCGAATCAAGGATTATTTGCGGATTTCTATCGGGACACGCGAAGAGATGGAGACTGTTTTAGCCGTGATAAAGGAGGCACTTAGATGAAAAAAACAACTTTGCCAGTGGGAATGCACGATAAACTTTTTAAGCGAGCACGTGTGACCTATACCATTGAAAAAAATATCAGTGAGTTATTGATGGAAAAGGGATTTCATAGAATCGAGACGCCGACTTTAGAGCATTTTGAAGTCTTTGGCGATGAGATTAATATCAGTCACTACAATCTTTTTGATAAAAAGGGTGAGCTTTTAAGTCTTCGTCCTGATATTACTAGCCAGATTGGGCGGGTGATTGCCTCCACACAGGTGGAAACTCCCATTAAGTTTTCTTATTCCGGTAAAGTATTTCACTACAATGAGGAAATGCGTGGACTCATCAATGAGCATACACAGGCTGGAATTGAAATCGTTGGTTTTCCAGCAGAAGAAGCAGTGCTAGAAGCCCTTTTATCAGCAAAAGAGGCGCTTGAAATAGCACAGGTACCATCTTATCAATTTGAATGCTCCCATGCTGCGATTTTGCAGACGATTTTGAGAGATTTGGCCTTGCCTCAAGAGGTACAACAGGAGCTGATAAGAGATATTGTTGATAAAAATATTACCAAATTAAAGGAATTTACCAAGCGATATCCAAGCGAATTTGATGGTTTGATTGAACAGTTGCCTTATCTATTTGGTGATAGTCAAACGGTGTTAGAGGCAGCGCGTGCATTGACAGACAATGCTGCCATCTTGGCTAGTCTAGCAGAATTAGAAGAGTTGATTACTCAAGTGAGCCCTAGTTTGAAACAGGTACATCTGGACTTGTCCCAGTGGCCGTCTATGCCTTACTATACAGGCTTGATGTTTAAGGTCTTTGGCGATAAGGTACCTGATGCCTTTGTATCAGGTGGGCGTTACGATAAATTATTTGAGCGTTTTGGTGCTAGAGAATTGACAGCGGTTGGTTGGGCCATTGATTTGGACGCGGTCTATCAGGCGGTCCATGATCATTTAGAAGAAGGGGGGACCTGATATGGCAGAGCAGATTACCATTGCTTTAACCAAGGGGCGGATTGAAAAAGATACGGTTCGATTGTTGGAAAAAGCGGGTTTTGATTTGTCTTTTATGGCAGATAAGGGACGGAATCTTATTTTTGAAAGTCCTGATCGCAAGTTTCGCTTTTTATTGGTCAAGGCACCAGATGTCACTACTTATGTACGGCACGGTGTGGCTGACATCGGTGTGGTGGGCAAAGATGTCTTGATGGAGCATCCGACTGGCTATCTAGAAATGTTGGATTTGAATTTTGGGCTTTGTAAGTTTTCGCTAGCTTCGACAGAAGATTACAATCCCAATGACCACAAGCGGAAGCGGATTGCAACCAAATACCCAACTGTTGCGACTGATTTTTTCAATCGTAAGGGTGAAGATGTGGAGATTATTTCCATCCAAGGAAGTGTTGAAATTGCACCCGTCATTGGTTTGGCGGATGCGATTGTGGATATTGTCGAAACGGGAAATACCTTGGTAGCTAACGGTCTCAAGGTCTATGAAGATATTTGTCGGATTTCAGCTCGGCTCATTGTCAATAAGGCTGCGCTGAAAAATAATCCAGAACTTATGTCCTTTATCCGAAGGATAGAAGCCATTGTTGGAAATGAGGAGGTGGCCTTCAAATGAAGCGATTAAGCGGAACAAATGAGGAGATTGCTCGCTTGCTTTATGAGGAGCAGTTGGAATTGAGCAGGGAAAATCTTAATGTGGAAGAAGCAGTCCGTGCGATGATCGAAGATGTCAAAGAGCGTGGAGATGAGGCCCTACGGGATTACTCGAAGCGTTTTGATAAGGTAGAAGTGGCGAATTTTGAAGTGGGGCAGGACTTGATCGATCAGGCTTTTGCAGAAGTTGATGAGGCTGTCCTTGTGGCGCTTGAAAATGCTAAGGCCAACATTGAATCTTACCATCGTCAGCAATTGGAAACTGGATTTGAAGACCAACCAAGTGCAGGTGTCGTCCGTGGACAGTTGATTCGGCCGATTGAGCGGGTGGGAGTTTATGTTCCTGGAGGAACAGCTGCCTATCCTTCGTCTGTTCTGATGAATGTTATCCCTGCTAAGATTGCAGGGGTCAAGGAAATCATTATGGTGACACCGCCACAAGAAAAATTTGTACCTGCCATTTTAGTAGCAGCAAAATTAGCTGGTGTGGATAAGATTTATCAAGTCGGAGGAGCACAAGGGATTGCGGCTCTGGCCTATGGAACGCAAACCCTTCCAAAAGTTGATAAAATTACAGGCCCAGGAAATATCTTTGTGGCAACAGCCAAAAAGCAGGTCTACGGTATTGTTGGAATTGACATGATTGCAGGGCCATCAGAAATTGGTGTATTGGCTGATAACAGTGCCAATCCTCGCTATGTAGCAGCAGACCTGCTTTCACAGGCCGAACATGATGAATTGGCGCGGGCTATTTTGGTAACGGACTCGGAAGAGTTAGCAGATGCGGTGGAAGTGGAGATTGAGAAGCAGTTGAAAGAATTGCCACGTGAAGCTATCGCGCGAGCTTCCGTTGAAAATAATGGACGGATTATTGTGGCAGAAAATGTGGATGCTATGTTTGATTTGATGAATTTGGTAGCGCCAGAACATCTGGAGATTGCTATGGACAATGCCTATGATTATCTAGACAGGATTGAAAATGCAGGCTCGATTTTCCTAGGTCATTATACGAGTGAGCCAATTGGGGACTATTATGCTGGAACCAACCATGTCTTGCCGACGACAGCCACCAGCCGTTTTTCATCAGCTTTGGGAGTCCATGACTTTATCAAGCGAATTCAATACACACAGTACAATAAAGAGGCTATTCAGGCAGCTGAAAAAGATATAACAATCTTGGCTTATGCAGAAGGACTGCAGGCACATGCCAAGGCGATTGAGGTGAGAAATGACGAAGATTAAAGGACTTCTAGTAATGGATGTGGATTCCACATTGGTAGAAGAAGAAGTGATTGATTTATTGGGAGAAGAAGCTGGTGTTGGCGCTCAGGTGGCAGAGATTACCGAGCGTGCCATGCGGGGAGAATTGGATTTTGCACAGGCACTTGAGGAGCGGGTTGCTACCTTGAAGGGCTTGCCAGAAAGCATCTTTGACAAGGTGTTTGCCCGTATTCACTTCCATAAGGGAGCCAAGGAATTGGTTGATGAACTACATGCGCGTGGTTACAAGGTTGGTCTGGTTTCGGGTGGTTTCCATGAAACAGTGGACCGTCTTGCTGAAGCGGTTGGGATTGACTATGTGAAGGCCAATCATTTGGAAGTCGTGGATGGGGTGCTGACTGGAAAAACCTATGGTGACATTGTGACAAAAGACGTCAAGGTGCAAAAACTTCGCGAGTGGGCTGCTGAAAATGGCTTAGAATTGAGCCAGACCATTGCCATGGGGGATGGTGCAAATGACCTGCCAATGATTCAACTAGCAGGGATTGGGATTGCCTTTTGTGCCAAACCGATTGTCCGAGAGCAGGCACCTTATCAAATCAATGAACCTGACTTGTATAAGGTGATTGAAGTGTTGGATGGAGTGACATCATGAAAATTGCAGTAATTCAGGGAAGTACACAAATTGATAAAAATGATATTTTAGTTAGAGCGGTCAAAAAAGTTGTGAATCCCTTGGGACATGAAGTAGTCAACTTTGGTGTTTTCCCGGATGAAGATTCGTATTCTTACACTGAAGTAGCTCTTTTGATTTCATTATTATTGTCCAGCAAATCGGTGGATTTTGTTGTAACAGGTTGTTCGTCTGGACAAGGTATGGCCTTAGCATGCAATACCTTGCCAAATGTACTCTGCGGTTTTGTCCAAACTCCACAAGATGCCTTCTTATTTGGACGGATAAACGATGGCAATACAGTTTCTTTTTCGCTAGGGATTGGTTATGGTTGGCTGGGAGAATTAAATATAGAGTACTGTCTTGAGAAATTATTTGATGGGGACTTTGGTGTAGGCTATCCAGCTGATATGGCTGAACGAAAAGTGAAGGAAGCAAATCGTGTCAAAAACTTTAATGCTCTATCAAAAAAGAAGATAGATGAACTATTAGATTGTTTAGAGGATGATATTTTAACAAAAATTCTATCTAAAGAAGATGTGATAGCCTATATTTTAGAATATGGACAAGATGAAATATTGGCACAAAAATTAAAAAACAAAGCTAGGAGAATCACATGAGAACAGCAAGCATTGAACGCAATACCTTTGAAACAAAAATCAAACTGAGTTTGAACTTGGATGCGCAGGAGCCGGTGGAGATTGATACAGGTGTGGGCTTTTTTGACCATATGTTGACGCTCTTTGCCCGCCATAGTCGTATTTCACTGCTGGTGAAAGCTGATGGAGATCTTCATGTAGACAGTCACCATACTGTGGAAGATGTGGGGATTGTACTCGGTCAGGCTATCCGAGAGGCGCTCGGAGACAAGGCCGGTATCAATCGCTATGGAACCAGTTTTGTGCCGATGGATGAAACACTTGGCATGGCCAGCCTTGATTTGTCGGGACGCTCTTATCTTGTTTTTGACTGTGATTTTGATAATCCAAAATTGGGCAGTTTTGACACAGAACTGGTAGAAGAATTTTTCCAAGCCTTAGCCTTCAATGTACAGATGAACCTGCATTTGAAGATTTTACACGGTAAAAACAATCACCATAAGGCAGAAAGTCTCTTTAAGGCAACTGGTCGTGCATTACGCGAAGCCATTACCCTCAACCCAGAGATTCATGGAGTAAACTCGACGAAAGGAACGCTATGAAACTAGTCGTCATTGATTATGATGCGGGCAATACTGCTAATGTCTTGCGTGCTTTAGAAACCATCGGCGTTGAGGCGATTCTATCTGCTAAGCCAGAAGAAGTGCTAACAGCAGATGGTTTGATTTTGCCTGGAGTAGGTGCTTACCCTACAGCCATGGCAGAGCTGGAAAAACGAGGATTGGTCACAGCCATTAAAGAAGCTGTTGGGAAAGGGACCCCTCTTTTGGGAATTTGTCTCGGAATGCAAATCTTGACAGAAACAGGTTTGGAACACAGTAAAACAGAAGGGCTAGGATTTATTCCGGGAATTTGCCGTGAAATCCCAGCAAGCAAGGGAAAACCAGTCCCACACATGGGTTGGAATGAATTGCACATCAAGCAAGAAACACTTTTGACAACTGGTTTAGAAGGGGAAGATGTCTATTTTGTGCACAGCTATTTTACAGATGTTCCAACTGAATATGTGGATGTAGTGGCTGATTATGGTCTAGAACTTCCTGCTATGATTCACAAGGACAATGTCTATGGTGCCCAATTTCACCCTGAAAAATCAGGGCAAGTTGGCTTGGGCATTCTGAAGAAATTTGTTGATTTATGCCTAGAATAAGGAAGAGGCGATAAGAAATGAGGATAGATATTATTGGCTCAGTTGGCTCTGGTAAAACAACTTTAGCCAAAAAACTCAGTCAGCTATACCAGGTGCCCTGTTATGAAAAGGATGAGATTGTTTGGGTTCGAGATGAAGCAGGGGACTACAAGCGAAACGATGAAGAGCGAGATAGTTTATTTCAGTCAATCTTGGACCAAGAAAGTTGGATTGTGGAAGGCTCACCTCGAAAAATCTTACAAGAGAGCTTTGAGAAAGCAGAATTGATTCTCTTTTTAGATCCTCCTTCAACGACAAGGTTAAAGAGAATCATTTACCGTTGGCTAAGGCAGAGAAGTGGGAAAGAGGTCTATAAATTATATCCCAGTTTGAAAGCCTTGAGCCAATATATAAAGTGGCACTGCCAGTTTAATCGGGACAAAAAGAAAATCTTGGATTCGTTATCTATCCACTCTTCTAAACTTATTATATGTAGGACTTCAAAGGAAGCAGAAGAAGTAATTCAGAAACGTTTTACTTAATTGTAGCGACTAGTTAATGAGAAAATGGATATATTTTCTTGAAAAAGGAGGATAGTTTATGAAAATATTACCTGCAATTGATATTCGGAATGGTCAGGCGGTCCGTCTTTATAAGGGGAATTTTGACCAAGAAACAGTGGTCAATCCAGATGTGCTGGGGCAGGCGCGGATTTTTGCGGATGCAGGCATGCAATTTATCCATGTGGTAGATTTGGATGGCGCCTTGGAGGGTCGTGCCACCAACCGTGACCTAATTGCGGCTCTGAAAGTCGCAACAGGAATGGGGGTTGAAGTCGGCGGAGGCATTCGCACCCTAGGGCAAATCAAGGATTATCTTATGGTGGGAATAGACCGCGTCATCATTGGCTCAATGGCTGTGAAAAATCCTGACTTTGTCAGGGAAGCACTGGAGCAATTCGGAGCGGATAAGATTGTCGTGGGCATTGATGCTAAAGATGGTTTTGTGGCGACAGAAGGCTGGCTTGAAACAAGCACGGTTGATTTTATTAGCTTGGCCAAAGAAATGGAAAAAATGGGTGTGCAATTATTTGTTTACACGGATGTGGATCGTGATGGGACATTGACCGGACCAAATTTTGCCCACTATGATCGCTTGGTGGCAGAACTGACCACAGCAAAGGTCATCGCTTCAGGAGGAATCGCAGAGTTAGCTGATTTGACCAGATTACAGGAAATCGGTGTCGCTGGTGCGATTGTGGGCAAGGCCTACTACAACGGTAATATCAGCCTTGAGGAACTCAAGAAAGTAGAGGGATAAGATGCTCAAAAAACGGATTATTCCCTGTCTAGACGTCAAAGATGGTCGTGTGGTGAAAGGGGTCAACTTTGTCAATCTAACCGATGTGGGTGACCCTGTAGATACAGCCCGTGTTTATTATGAGGCTGGATGCGATGAGTTAGTCTTTCTAGATATCACTGCTACACATGAGCAACGTGATACGACGGTAGAAATGGTAAGGCGAGTGGCAAATCAAGTGTTTATCCCTTTTACAGTTGGTGGTGGTATTCGCTCGGTAGGGGATATGAATCGCATGCTCAAAGCTGGTGCAGACAAGGTTGCGGTCAATTCTTCGGCGGTTGCCAATCCCCAATTGATAAAAGAATGCGCCGAGAAATTCGGGAGCCAGTGTGTCGTCGCAGCCATTGATGCCAAAAAGGAAACGGATGGCAGTTGGCATGTATATGTCGCCGGTGGTCGAAAAGATACTGGTAAAGATTTGTTGCAATGGGCGCGTGAAGTGGTCGAACTTGGGGCAGGAGAAATTCTCTTAACTTCAATGGATAAGGATGGAACCAAGTCAGGTTTTGACCTAGATATGCTCAATGCTGTCGCTAGTGTTGTCGATGTTCCCATTATTGCTTCAGGCGGTGCTGGTGGGATTGCTCACATGGTAGAAGTGTTTGAAAAAACGCCTGCTACAGGGGCTTTAGCTGCATCCATTTTCCACTACGGAGAAGTGTCAATTAAAGACACGAAACAAGCAATGACAGATGCTGGAATAGAGGTACGCTTATGACAAAAATTCAACTTGATTTTGCTAAACAAGGTGGACTTCTTCCAGTGATTGTCACAGATTATCAGACAGGTCAGGTTCTGATGCTGGCTTATATGAATGAGGAAAGTTATCGTTTGACCCTTGAGACCAAACAGATGCACTACTGGAGTCGTTCGCGGAATGAACTCTGGCATAAGGGGGCGACCAGTGGTCACTACCAAAAGGTCAAGTCCATCAAGACAGACTGCGACTATGATACTCTTCTCATCGCTGTTGAGCAGATTGGTGCAGCTTGTCACACAGGCGAATACTCTTGCTTTTTTAATGAGATTTTATAGCAAGTGTGCATTTAGGAAGAAAACGGAGGAAATTATGTTACATACCTTATACCAAGAGGCTTTAAACCGAAAACAACATCCCAAAGAGGGCTCCTATACCAATTATCTCTTTGATAAGGGATTGGATAAGATTTTAAAAAAGGTTGGCGAAGAAGCAACTGAAGTCATCATCGGAGCAAAGAATGCAGATAAGATAGAAATCGCTAACGAAACAGCTGATATTCTCTACCATTTGGCTGTTATGTTAGTGGAAACAGGGGTGACACCTGAGGATGTAGAATCTGTTTTGACTGCTCGTCAGGGCAAACAATCCAATGTCCATGACCGCAAAGAAATCACCGAATATTAGGAGCAGATCAATCGGAAGATTGGTCTTTTCTGTTGTGACAGTGGAAATATGGAATAGGAAAAACGGCTATTTTTTGATATAATAGTCAAAATATACTAAAAATGGGAGAGGTCATGAAACGAATTTGGCGGATTATTTATAGTCGTGTTTTCATCATTTTACTGTTGCTATTGGTCACAGTGATGGCAATTTTTTTGGCGGTTTCTTCCGTAACAACCCTAGTACCTGCTTTCTGGATTGTGTTACAGATTTTTTCGATTATTATAGCCATCTCGATTCTCAATCGGCCTATGAATGCTAGTTTTAAATTGACCTGGATTTTATTTGTGGTGGGTGTTCCCATTTTTGGTGCCCTATTCTACTTTATCTTACAGTCCAATTTCGAGACTAGGCGATACCGTAAGACCTTTCAAAAGCAGGCAGAACTCCTTAAACAATATGGGCACACCTCTTCGAAAGTTCTAAATGGTTTGGCAGAAAAAGACCGTGACCAGTTAAAATTAGCCCATTATATGAGTGAGTCTGTAGGCTATGCCCTTCATACGAATAGTGATGCCAAGTATTTCGCATCAGGTGAGGCTTGGTTTGAAGTCTTTTTGGAGGAACTGCGCAAGGCTGAACGCTACATCTTTATGGAGTACTACATTGTTGATTTTGGCTATATGTGGGATTCTATTTTGGAGATTTTAAAGGAAAAAGCTGCTCAGGGAGTAGAAGTCCGTTTTATGTACGATGGGATGAATTCTTTGAGTTTACTTCCTTACACCTACTACAAAACTTTGCGGAAATTTGGCATTAAGGCCAAGGTCTTTTCTCAGATCATCCCTGCTCTCTCTACTATTCAAAACAATCGTGATCACCGTAAAATTACGGTCATTGATGGGAAGGTCGCCTTCACGGGTGGTGCTAATATCGCTGACGAATACATCAATCGGATTAAGCGTTTTGGTTACTGGAAGGATGCAGCCATTATGGTGACAGGAGAGGCAGTTGCCAATTTCACACTCATGTTTTTACAGATGTGGAATTTTGATGAAAAGACTGAAAACGATGATACCGTTTATCTCTTGGAACATAAACATCGTGAAAAAGTCGAGTCTGAATCAGATTCCTATTTCCTTGGTTATGGAGAAAGTCCATTTGACAATGATGCGGTCGCCAAACGGGTCTATCTGGATATGTTCCAATCGGCACGGCATTCGATTTCTATCATGACCCCTTATTTGGTGCTGGATGATGAAACGCAGGAGACATTGATTTATGCAGCCAAACGAGGTGTGCGTGTGCGGATTTTGTTGCCCCATATTTATGACAAGCAATCCCCTTATCTAGTGGCGCGTACGGATTTCGAAATGTACTTGGAAGCTGGAATTGAAATTTATGAGTACATGCCAGGCTTTGTCCATTCTAAGGTGGTCCTCATTGATGATAAAAAGGCATCGGTTGGGACAGTCAATCTGGATTTCCGCAGTTTCTATTTGAATTTTGAGTGTGGGTTGTATATCTACAATCATCAGCAAGTTTTGTCAGATATTGCGGCAGATTTTGAAAAATCTTTTGCAAAATCAGAACGGATTACGCTAGCCGGCTTCCGCTTGCATTATCCTTGGTATAAGCGAGTGGCTGGTGCGGTTATAGCGATTTTGGCTCCGTTATTATAAGAGATGAAAGACAGGCAGATGCTTGTCTTTTTATGATATAATAAAGGGATGATTAAAGGAGAGAGCGTGTGATAAAATCAAGTTATGAATGGGAATTACTTCCCAGTTTTTCAGATCAAACCTTTGCGAAATTAGCCAAAAAAGAGGGGTTGGATTCCTTGGCGACACAACTAGTCTATGAAAGGGGCATTCAAACCGAAGCACAACTAGTAAAATTTTTACATCCGAGTTTGGAACACCTGCATGATCCCTATCTCTTGCATGATATGGACCGAGCAGTAGGACGGATTCGTCAGGCGATTGAGAACTATGAACAAATTTTAATTTATGGGGATTATGATGCGGATGGAATGACATCGGCCTCTATTCTCAAAGAAGCCTTGGAAGAATTAGGGGCGGAGTGTCAAGTGTATCTGCCTAACCGCTTTACAGATGGTTATGGTCCCAATCAATCGGTCTACAAATACTTTATTGAACAACAGGGCGTATCGCTCATTGTCACGGTGGATAATGGTGTGGCAGGGTATGAGGCCATCGCCTACGCACAGGAAATGGGTGTAGATGTTGTTGTCACGGACCACCATTCCTTACCTAGCGAATTGCCAAAGGCCTATGCCATTGTTCACCCTGAGCATCCCGAAGGAAATTATCCTTTCAAACATTTGGCGGGTTGTGGCGTCGCTTTTAAACTAGCCTGTGCCTTGCTTGAACAGGTACAGGTAGAATTTTTAGACTTGGTTGCTATTGGGACAATTGCAGATATGGTATCCTTGACAGATGAAAATCGGATCATGGTCCAATATGGACTGTCGCTCCTAAAGCAGACCGAACGAGTTGGACTTCAGGAATTGTTGAAGGTGGCAGGAGTAGACACTCAAACCTTAAATGAAGAAACAATTGGTTTCCAAATAGCCCCTCGCCTCAATGCCCTCGGTCGCCTTGATGATCCTAATCCTGCCGTCGAATTATTGACAGGATTTGATGAGGAAGAAGTCGTAGACATCGCTCAGATGATTGATGCCAAAAATACCGAGCGAAAAGAGGTTGTGCAGACCATATACGAGCAGGCCAAAACAATGATTCGTTCAGACAAAAAAGTGCAGGTTCTGGCGGCTGAAGGATGGAATCCGGGGGTCCTAGGTATCGTGGCTGGACGGCTCTTAGAGGAATTAAGTCAGCCTGCTATTGTCCTTACAATTCAAGATGGGATAGCTAAAGGTTCAGCCCGCTCAGTTGAAGCAGTTAATATTTTTGAAGCATTGAATGACCATCGTGACCTCTTTATTGCCTTTGGAGGCCATAGTGGTGCGGCAGGTATGACCTTGCCCGCTGAAAACCTAGAAAGGTTATCAGATGTACTGGAAGAATTCATAGAAAAGGGAAATATTGACCTTTCTAGCAAACCAAGTCTAGTATTGGACGAGGAATTACAATTAGCAGAGCTAAGTTTGGACACCGTCAAAACCCTTGAAAAATTAGCTCCCTTTGGCATGGACCATGCCAAACCGACCTTTTATCTAAAAGACTTTCAAGTAGAATCTGCTCGAACGATGGGGCAGGACAATACTCATCTCAAACTACGCATTAAACAAGAAGGAGTGAGTATTGACGTGGTAGCTTTCGGGAGAGGAAGTCTTGCTACTGAATTTACCCAAGTCAAGGGATTGGAATTGGCCGTACAACTCTCTGTTAATCAATGGAATGGTACGACCACTCTCCAACTCATGCTGGTAGATGCACGGGTTGATGGTGTTCAGTTATTTGATATTCGTGCCAAAAATGCGCCACTCCCTGAGACTGTGCCAGTCTTGACTGAAGAAGTAGAAGGCAGAAGTGTTGTTCTGTTAGAACTGCCTGAAAAAGCTGAGGATTTACGAGCCCTTTTTGCAGGTCGGGAATTTGAAGCTATCTATTTTAAAAATCAGATCAAGCAGGAATACTACTTAACAGGATATGGTACACGAGAACAGTTTGCTAAATTCTATAAGACGATCTATCAATTCCCAGAATTTGATGTCCGTTACAAGTTGAAGGAATTGTCTCAGTATCTCAATATTCCTTATATCTTAGTCGTGAAAATGGTACAGATTTTCCAAGAATTAGGCTTTGTCACAATTACAGATGGAGTCATGACAGTCAATAAAAAAGCAACGAAACGAGAAATTTCTGACAGTCAGATTTACCAAAACTTAAAAGAAATGGTGAAATTTCAAGAGTTGATGGCCTTGGGAACGCCACAAGAAATCTATGATTGGCTGACGAAAGAAGAATAATCAAATAGACCTTGTGCTAAAGTGTTTCCTGTGACGTCTATAGTTTGTCATTTACTGTGACTAAAAAAAATGCTATAATGAAGAGTAAAACAAAAAATAAAGTGAGTTGAACAATGAAATTAGAAGATTATATCGCCTCCATCGAAAACTACCCTAAAGAGGGCATTACATTCCGTGATATTAGCCCATTGATGGCAGATGGCAATGCATATAGTTATGCAATTCGTGAAATTGTACAATATGCTGTCAGCAAGGATATTGACATGATCGTTGGTCCAGAAGCGCGTGGTTTTATCGTAGGCTGCCCAGTCGCTTTCGAGCTAGGGATTGGATTTGCACCTGTCCGTAAACCAGGTAAATTGCCACGTGAAGTTATTTCTGCAGACTATGAGAAAGAGTATGGTCTAGATACCTTGACGATGCACT
The DNA here is from genome assembly GCF_000380125.1 of Streptococcus ovis DSM 16829. Classification (GTDB taxonomy): domain Bacteria; phylum Bacillota; class Bacilli; order Lactobacillales; family Streptococcaceae; genus Streptococcus; species Streptococcus ovis. The sequence goes on along the minus strand of NZ_KB904583.1, from coordinate 79,835 downwards.
CAGATGCGATTAAACCAGGACAGCGCGTTCTGATTGTCGATGATTTGTTGGCAACAGGTGGTACAGTTAAAGCAACTATTGAGATGATTGAGAAACTCGGTGGTATTGTTGCTGGGTGTGCTTTCTTGATTGAGTTGGATGGTCTTGGAGGACGTAAAGCTGTTGGCGATTACGATATGAAAGTGCTTATGAATTTCCCAGGCTAAGGAAACAATTGCAAGGCAGAAGTTGTGACTCGTTACAGATTTGATTATAGTTATCAACTATAACTAGACCTAATTTCTACCAAATTGAATTCATCTCTCAGCTACTGTATAATAACAGTATCATTTGAAACGAGGAGAGAGTGTATGCCGATTAAGATTGATAAGTCCTTACCAGCCGTCGAGATTTTGAGAACTGAGAATATTTTTGTAATGGATGATAATCGTGCCCAACATCAAGATATCCGTCCATTAAATATTTTGATTCTTAATCTGATGCCACAGAAGATTGTGACGGAGACACAGCTGTTGCGACTCTTAGCGAATACACCCTTACAACTGGAAATCGAGTTTCTTCATATGGCTAGTCATCGTTCGAAAACAACGAATGCAAGCCACATGGAAGAGTTTTACAAGACTTTCGAACAGGTTAAACATCGTTTTTTTGATGGATTGATTGTGACTGGAGCACCAGTAGAAAATCTTCCCTTTGAAGAAGTTGATTACTGGCAGGAGCTGGAAGAAGTTTTTGAATGGTCTAACAGTCATGTCTACTCGACCTTGCATATCTGTTGGGGGGCACAGGCTGGATTATACGCCCGTCATGGTATCGGAAAATATAGCAAAGAACGGAAACTATCCGGAGTGTATCATCAAGAGGTTATCAAGGTTGATAGTCCATTGATGAGAGGCTTTGATGATGTCTTTTCAGCACCGCATTCTCGTTACACAGAGGTTCGTGAAGAAGACATTGCACCCTTTGCGAACTTAGAAATCTTATCTAGTGGAGAAGATGTTGGGCTTTCAATTATTGCCAGTAAAGATTTACGTGAGGTATATAGTTTTGGTCATTTAGAATATGATCGAGATACCTTGTCCAAGGAATACCAGCGAGATGTATTAGCTGGAAAAAATCCTCATGTGCCGGAGAATTATTTCAAGAAGGATGATCCAACAACTCGACCAGCCTTGACCTGGAATTTACCGGCTGCACAATTTTTTAATAACTGGATTAACTACGCAGTCTACCAAGAAACCCCTTATGATTGGAATATGGTAGAACTATCCTCGCAATCAGCGAGTTTGTAAGAGGCAGTATGAATTATTCACAACAATATCAATCTGGCAACTTGGTTTTACCAAGTGCCTTATTGTTTCATTTCAAAGAACTATTTCCATCAGCAGATGATTTTTTGGTCTGGCAATTTTTCTTTTTTCAAAATACGAGTAAGGTAGATGAGATGGCACCAAGCCATATTTCTCAAGCAATTGGCAAAAGTATTGCTGAGGTCAATCGTTCGATGGAACGCCTGCAGGAAGCAGGTCTTCTAGATTTTAAGACCATTGAACTTGCTGGAGAAATCGAGATGATTTGCGATGCCTTTCCGGCTTTGAAGAAGTTGGATGAGTTAGTGACTCCAACAGCAGAAACAGCACAGGTGATGCCAGAGAATACCTTCAAGACCTTGGTAGGGGATTTTGAGAGAGAACTAGGCCGTCTCTTATCTCCTTTTGAGATTGAAGATTTACAAAAGACCATTCAAGAAGATAAAATATCTGTTGAGTTAATTCGTCTGGCTTTGCGTGAAGCAGTCTTTAATAATAAGACCAATTGGCGCTATATTCAAGCCATTTTACGCAACTGGCGTCGAGAGGGGATTACAGCCCCAAATCAAGTAGAAGCAAAAAATGCAGAACGAGAGCAACAACAAAACAATAAGCCCCTTGCTGTATCACAGGATTTCAAGGATGCAATGTCTCTCTGGGAAGATTAGAATGGAATATACGAAATTATCAAAACGTTTAGAAAATGTGGCTGATTATGTGCCATTTGGTGCCCGTTTGGCGGATGTGGGAAGTGATCATGCGTATCTTCCTCTTTTTTTAGTTGAAAGTGGACGCATTTCGTATGCTGTGGCTGGCGAAGTGGTACAAGGGCCTTATCAATCTGCCCTTGCTAATGTGAATGAAGCAAGGCAACAAGAGAAAATCAAGGTTCGGTTGGCCAATGGTTTAGCAGCGATTGAAACAGAAGATGCGGTTGATACCATTACCATTGCGGGGATGGGGGGACGTCTGATTGCGGATATCTTGCAGGAAGGAATGGAAAAACTCTCATCTGTTCAACGGTTGATTTTACAGCCGAATAATCGCGAAGATGAATTGCGCCTCTGGCTCAGTCAGAATGGATTTCAGATAGTTGCGGAAACGATTCTAACTGAAAATCAAAAATTTTATGAAATCATTGTTGTAGAGCCAGGGAAAACTGATTTGACGGAGCAGGAGTTGCGTTTTGGTCCTTATCTATTAGCAGAAAAGTCGCTTGTGTTCCAAGATAAATGGCAAAGGGAGCAAATCAAATTAGAATCAGCTCTTGCGCAAATACCCACTACACACCTACAAGAGCGCCAGCTATTAGAAAAAAAAATCAAGGCCATCAAGGAGGTTTGTCATGTTAGCGAGTGATGTTATAGAACGCTACCAGCGGTTTTGTCCGCCGAGTCTGTCTATGGAAGGCGATGTGTCAGGTCTACAAATTGGGACCCTCAACAAAGAAGTGAAACGTGTTATGGTAGCTTTGGATATCCGTGAGATGACGGTCGCAGAAGCCATTGACAAACAGGTGGATTTGATTATTGTAAAACATGCTCCAATCTTTCGACCCCTGAAGGACCTAGTAGCAGACAACTTGCAAAATCAAATTTATCTACAACTCATCAAGCATGATATTGCAGTTTATGTCAGTCATACAGATATTGATGTGGTTGAAGGTGGTCTCAATGATTGGTTTTGTGAATTGCTAGGAATTGAACAACCAGAAATCCTTCATGAAACGACGCCGGGTTACGGAATTGGTCGTGTAGGGCAGATTCCAGAACAAACCTTAGAAGAATTTGCCTTGACTGTAAAAGAAACATTTGGGCTGGACAGTGTGCGCTTGGTCACTTATGCCCACCAACGCCAACAATATATCCAGCGTGTTGCCATTTGTGGTGGCAGTGGTGATTCTTTCTACAAGGATGCCTTGGCCAAAGGGGCAGATGTTCTTGTAACGGGTGACATTTATTATCACACGGGTCAAGATATGCTGACGCAGGGACTTTTAGGGATTGATCCTGGTCACCATATTGAGGTTTTGTTTGTGCAGAAAATAGCCGAAAAGCTAGAATTGTGGAAAAATGAAGCAGGGTGGAATATTGAGATTCTTCCTTCAACGGTCTCTACCAATCCATTTCGACATCTATAATCGTTGAAAGGCTAGAAAATGATCTAGCTTTTTAGTTTTGAACAGAAATTCTACTTGAAAAAAGCTTGAAAATAAAGTAATCTAATAGTGTGTTAGAAGGAGAAATATTATGTCTTGGTTTGCGGGGCAACCAGTTGTAATACAGGCTTTTTTAGCAGGGTTGTTTACTTGGTCCTGTACGATATTAGGGTCGGCTATCGTCTTTTTTTTCAAAAATGTGAGTCGAAAACTGTTAGATACGATGCAAGGATTTGCGGCAGGAGTGATGATTGCAGCCTCTTTTTGGTCTCTATTGGCTCCGTCTATTGAGTACGCCGCTCCAACTTATGGTAGTTGGTCATGGATACCAGCAGCGGTTGGCTTTCTGATTGGTGGTTACTTTTTACGATTGGTGGATGCTGTTATCCCCCATCTTCACTTGGGCAATGAAGTGGACAAGGCCGAGGGTGGTGGAGAATCTGAACGGAGACGCCTGTCTAAAACGGCTCTGCTATTTCTTGCGATTACCATTCATAATATCCCTGAGGGGTTGGCCATCGGGGTCACATTTGGTGCTTTGGCAAACAATCCAAGCCATGCAGCTTTTATTGGTGCTGTTGGACTGGCTTTGGGAATTGGGATTCAAAACATTCCTGAAGGCTCTGCGCTTTCTATTCCTATTCGGACGGACGGAAAAACGCGAAAAGAATCCTTTTTCTGGGGATCAATGTCAGCAATTGTTGAGCCTATTGCTGCAATAATTGGTGCTGTGGCAGTTCTTTACATGACTCCAATTTTGCCATATGCTCTTTCGTTTGCGGCAGGTGCCATGATTTTTGTTGTGGTCGAAGAACTCATTCCAGAATCACAAACAAATGGAAATACGGACTTAGCGACATTGGGGCTTATGATGGGATTTGTTATTATGATGATTTTAGATGTTGCTTTAGGATAAATACCATGAATCCGCCCAGTGCGGATTTTATTATGGAGTGACAGTGTTTTTAAATTATGCTATAATGAAATGAATAACATTAGGGAAGGTATCTAGTATGAAAGGTATTATTCTTGCCGGTGGATCTGGCACTCGTCTATATCCATTAACCCGAGCTGCATCAAAACAATTGATGCCCGTTTATGACAAACCGATGATTTACTATCCATTATCAGTGTTGATGCTGGCTGGTATTAAAGAAATTTTGGTTATCTCTACACCACAAGATTTGCCACGCTTTGAAGAATTGCTTGGTAATGGTTCTGAATTTGGGATTTCATTATCTTACGCTGTTCAACCAAGTCCAGATGGCTTGGCTCAAGCCTTCATCATCGGTGAGGAATTTATTGGTGATGACAGTGTCGCACTTATCTTAGGTGACAATATTTACCATGGTCCAGGTTTATCAGCGATGTTGCAACGTGCTGCAGCGAAAGAATCTGGTGCAACTGTCTTTGGTTACCAAGTCAAAGACCCAGAACGTTTTGGTGTGGTTGAATTTGATGTCGATATGAACGCTATTTCTATCGAAGAAAAACCGGAAGAACCTAAATCAAATTACGCAGTGACAGGTCTTTATTTCTATGATAATGATGTGGTAGAGATTGCTAAAAATATCAAACCATCCCCTCGTGGAGAATTAGAAATCACAGATGTGAACAAGGCTTATCTTGATCGTGGTGATTTATCTGTTGAAGTGATGGGACGTGGTTTTGCATGGCTAGATACAGGTACACATGAAAGTCTGTTAGAAGCTGCGCAATATATTGAGACTGTTCAACGCATGCAAAATGTTCAAGTTGCAAACTTGGAAGAAATTGCCTACCGCATGGGTTATATTACCAAAGAACAAGTACTTGAATTGGCACAACCATTGAAGAAAAATGAATACGGACAATATTTGCTCCGCTTGATTGGAGAGGCTTAATGACTGAACAATTTTTTGACAAAGAATTAGCTTGCCGTGAAGTTCCAGGTATTCCTGGCATGTTGGAATTTGATATTCCTGTTCGGGGAGATAATCGTGGCTGGTTCAAGGAAAATTTCCAAAAAGAAAAAATGGTGCCACTTGGTTTCCCTGAAAGATTTTTTGCCGAAGGAAAATTACAAAACAACATTTCCTTTAATAAAAAGCATACGCTTCGTGGCTTACATGCAGAACCTTGGGATAAGTATGTTTCAATTGCAGATGAAGGCAGGGTCATCGGGACTTGGGTTGATTTGCGTGAGGGTTCTACTTTTGGCAATACCTATCAGACAGTGATTGACGCCAGCAAGGGAATCTTCGTTCCTCGCGGTGTGGCCAATGGCTTTCAGGTTCTAACTGACAAAGCCGCTTATACCTATCTAGTCAATGACTACTGGGCGTTGGAACTCAAGCCTAAGTATGCCTTTGTGAACTATGCAGACCCATCTTTAGGAATTCAGTGGGAAAACCTTGAAGAAGCAGAAGTTTCAGAAGCAGATAAAAATCACCCTCTTCTCAAAGATGTTAAACCATTGAAAAAAGAAGATTTGTAACATGTATCAAGAGTTTTTAGTGATTGCGCGGCACTTAAATCAGCTTGGAATTACGCCACTTTTGATGGGCTCTGTCGGACTAGAAGTGCGAACAGGTCAATCTTGGTCAGCACGTGATTTGGATATTCATGTTCCAAGTGATCCTCGTGGTTGGGAAGTGCCGGATGAAGAGCGAATTTATCGTTTTGATGAACTCAATTCTACCATGGAAAGACTAGGTTATCATTTGGTCGATCGCCATGAACACGAGTTTCAAAAAGAAGGGCGTTCCGTTGAATTTGGTGGCTTGCATTCTTTGCCGAGTTTTGCTGGTGTAGAACTGGAAGACTTAGAAGAAATAGAAGATGAAGGTGTTCATTACTACTTGCCCAATTTGGAACAGTACCTAAAAATTTATCAAGCTTCATCGAAAGATAGTTATCGCGCAGAAAACAATAACCACAAAGACTTCGCAAAAATTGACTACTTAAAACAAGTATTAGGAAAATAGGGCAAGTTTAGCGAGCTTAAAGATGATGTTTTCTCTATGATGAATCTTGGAATAATCGAGATTTTGGTTCGATTATTAGCAATGGAATCTTGATGGATTTTTGAAATCATCCACTGGATAATTTCACCTTGCATCTGACACCACCTACGAAAAATATCAAAAAAGAAATTTTGGAGAAAAAATGACAGAATACAAAAACATTATCGTCACAGGTGGAGCTGGTTTTATCGGTTCTAACTTTGTGCATTACGTTTATAACAATCATCCAGACGTTCATGTAACGGTCTTGGATAAGTTGACTTACGCAGGTAACTGTGCGAATATCGAGGCCATTCTTGGTGATCGTGTTGAATTGGTTGTTGGGGATATCGCTGATGCTGAATTGGTAGACAAATTAGCTGCAAAAGCGGATGCTATCGTTCACTATGCAGCTGAAAGTCACAATGACAATTCACTCAATGATCCAAGTCCGTTCATCCATACCAACTTTATTGGGACATATACCTTGTTGGAAGCTGCTCGAAAATACGACATTCGTTTCCACCATGTGTCAACAGATGAAGTGTATGGTGATCTTCCATTGCGCGAAGATTTGCCAGGACACGGTGAAGGACCAGGTGAGAAATTTACAGCTGAAACCAAGTACAATCCAAGTTCGCCTTACTCCTCAACGAAGGCTGCTTCAGACTTAATTGTAAAGGCTTGGGTGCGCTCATTTGGTGTCAAAGCAACGATTTCTAACTGTTCAAACAACTACGGTCCTTACCAACACATCGAAAAATTTATTCCCCGTCAAATCACCAATATTTTGTCTGGCATTAAGCCAAAACTCTACGGTGAAGGGAAAAATGTACGTGACTGGATTCATACCAATGACCACTCAACAGGAGTTTGGGCTATTTTGACAAAAGGCCAAATTGGTGAAACTTACCTCATTGGTGCTGATGGTGAGAAAAATAATAAGGAAGTTCTTGAATTGATCCTTGAGAAAATGGGGCAACCAAAAGATGCCTATGACCATGTGACAGACCGTGCAGGTCATGACCTTCGCTATGCGATTGATTCAACAAAACTCCGTGAGGAACTCGGTTGGGAACCACAATTCACAAACTTCTCAGAAGGCTTGGAAGAAACTATTGCCTGGTACACAGAAAACCAAGATTGGTGGAAGGCTGAAAAAGAAGCCGTTGAAGCGAATTACGCTAAGACACAAGAAGTTATTAAATAACAATTCAAAAACCTTGTCATATCAACGTTTGTTGAAGATGACAAGGTTCTTTTTTGTATTTTGGGGCATTTTTCAATAATCTATCCAATGAAGAGAATTGGCAATGAAGAGAATTATGAAAATTTTCAACAAACTCAAAAATTTTTATTCCGCATATATAAATTTGTGATATACTAAACAATATAAAAATATTTTAAGGAGGAGTCAGTATGACTGAAACGAAAAAAGGAACGATCAGTACCTTTATCAACAATGTGTTGGGGGGGACTGCAATCGCGATTGTTGTAGCATTGATTCCAAATGCTATTTTGGCAACTTTCTTAAAGCCTTTGTTGCCAAATGTATTTGCGGCTGAATTTCTCCATATTGTCCAGGTGTTCCAATTCTTTACACCAATTATGGCTGGAGTTTTGATTGCACAAAAATTCGGTCTCAATCCGATGCAACAATTAGCAGTTGGTGGTGCAGCTTACATTGGTTCAGGTGCATGGGCATTTACACAAATTACACAAGAAGGTGTGGCAACAGGGATTTTCCAGCTCAAGGGTATTGGAGATCTTATTAACATGATGATTACTGCAGCTCTAGCAGTATTAGCAGTGCAATGGTTTGGAGATAAATTCGGCTCTCTGAATATCATTTGTCTGCCAATCATTATTGGTACTGGAGTCGGATATATCGGCTGGAAAATCTTACCCTATGTATCCTATGTAACGACCTTGATTGGTCAAGGAATTAATACTTTTACAGTTTTACAACCAATTCTGATGAGTATCTTAATTGCCATTTCGTTTGCTATTTTAATTGTGAGTCCGATTTCAACCGTAGCGATTGGTTTGGCAATCGGTTTGAATGGATTGTCTGCAGGTGCTGCTTCTATGGGAGTGGCTGCAACGACTGCTGTTCTTGTATGGGGAGCCTTAAAGAAAAATAAAGCAGGGGTTCCGATTGCGATTGCCTTGGGTGCCATGAAAATGATGATGCCAAACTTCTTGAAACATCCACAAATAGCTGTTCCAATGGGTATCACAGCAGCTATTAGTGCATTATCAGTACCGATGTTCAATCTTATCGGTACGCCAGCAACCTCAGGTTTTGGATTGGTTGGTTTGGTCGGGCCTATCGCATCTCTAGAAGGTGGCATTAGCATTCTCGTCATGGTTCTAGCATGGATTGTAATACCTTTTGCAGTAGGCTATGTTGCACATCGTGTTTGTCGTGATATCTTTAAACTCTATACGGACGATACATTTGTTTTTGAAGGTTAACATTTTATTTCGTGCTTAGTGAAAGGAGCATATGATGAAAATTTATATTGCGGGCGCAGGTGCCATGGGTTGTCGTTTTGGGGTACAATTATCTGAAGCAGGGAATGATGTCACCCTTTTAGACAACTGGGAAGCTCATATTCAAGCCATTCAACAAGAGGGGTTGAAAGTTGTAGGAGATGAAGAAAAAACGGTTCAGTTGCCCATTATGAAGCCAGTAGAGGTGGAAGGCGAGGCGGATTTGGTGATTCTCTTTACAAAAGCCATGCAATTAAAACAAATGTTACAGGATATCGAAACGGTCGTTGGAGAACAAACACGTGTTCTTTGCCTGTTAAATGGTTTAGGTCATGCGGATGTCATTAAGGAATATGTTCCAGAATCCAATATCTTAATGGGAGTAACAGTTTGGACAGCTGGTCTGAAAGGACCAGGAACGGTCCTCATGCAAGGGAATGGAACCATTAATCTACAATCATTGGATGCCAGTCAAGAAGCTTCTGGTCGCGAAATTACAGATGTCTTGAATGGAGCAGGTCTGAATGCGACGTATGACACGGACGTTGTGCCGTCTATCTGGCGTAAGGCCTGTGTCAATGGTACAATGAACTCAGGCTGTGCCCTGTTAGATTGTACAATTGGCGAACTCTTTGCTAGTGAATCAGGACTGAAAATTGTTCGTGAAATTATCCATGAATTTGTCAGTGTAGGAATTGCTGAAGGGGTCGATTTAAACGAAGAAGAAATTACCAATTATGTGATGGATATTTCTGTCAAAGCAGCTCCGCATTATCCATCTATGCATCAGGATTTAGTGCAAAATCGTCGGTTGACTGAAATTGACTACCTGAATGGTGCGGTGAACGAAAAGGCAAAACGACTTGGAATATCTACACCATACTGCCAAATGATGACACAACTTATTCATACTAAAGAAGACATCTTCGGAATCAACTAATCGAAAAACTCTCCAAATGATTTGTTTGGAGAGTTTTGTGTTATAATAATCAAGTAAGAAAGTTGAACAAAGGAGTCTATCATGATTTTAATTACAGGTGCCAATGGTCAGTTGGGGACTGAACTACGTTATCTTTTGGATGAACGTGGAGTCGAATATGTGGCGGCGGATGTGGCAGAAATGGACATTACAGATGCTGACAAGGTGAATGCCTTTTTTGCGGAAGTGAAGCCGACAATTGTCTATCACTGTGCAGCCTATACAGCAGTGGATGCGGCTGAAGATGAAGGAAAAGAATTAAATTATAACATTAATGTAATTGGCACGGAAAATGTTGCAAAAGCTGCTGCTCAATACGATGCGACATTGGTGTATATTTCAACTGACTACGTCTTTGAAGGTCAAAAGCCTGTTGGCTTAGAATTGGAAGTTGATGAACCTGCTAATCCTCAAACGGAATACGGCCGTACCAAACGTTTGGGAGAAGAAGCAGTTGAAAAATATGCTGGAAAATTCTACACGGTGCGTACAGCTTGGGTCTTTGGTAACTATGGTAAAAACTTTGTCTTCACCATGCAAAACTTAGCAGAAACACGCGACACACTAGGTGTAGTCAATGACCAATTCGGTCGTCCAACTTGGACACGCACTTTGGCAGAATTCATGGTCTACTTGGTAGATACCAAGCAAGACTTTGGTTACTATCATTTATCAAATGACTCTGCAAAAGGCATCAGCTGGTATGATTTCGCTAAGGAAATCTTAAAAGATAAACCGGTAACCGTCAATCCAGTTTCGTCTGACCAATTTCCAGCCAAGGCAAAGCGCCCGCTCAACTCAACCATGAGTTTGGCGAAGGCGAAAGCGACTGGATTTGTGATTCCGACCTGGCAGGAAGCGCTTGAATCCTTCTATCAACAAGGACAGAAATAAGATGAAAGGGGACGATGTCCCTTTTTTCTATGAATTTATGCTAAAAATATGATATAATAATCTGATTACACTTTGAAGAGTACAATATTTATGAAACATATTTTTATTATCGGAAGTCGTGGTTTACCGGCTAAGTATGGGGGATTTGAAACCTTTGTAGAAGAGTTGGTGTCCCATCAGGTGTCGGATCAGATCCGGTATCATGTAGCCTGTTTATCAGATACGAGTCATCACCAGCATAATGATTACAAAGGGGTCGATTGTTTTACCATTCGGCTACCGAAACTGGGACCCGCTCGTGTGATTGCATATGATATGATGGCGATTCGTTATGCCTTGCAGCTGATTGCAGAGCAAAAGATTGAACAGCCCATCTTTTACATTTTAGGGAATACCATTGGAGCTTTTATTGCTCCTTTTGCACGCAAGATTCATCAAATCGGTGGACAGTTATGGATCAATCCTGATGGCTTAGAATGGAAACGAACGAAATGGTCTAAGCCTGTACAAGCCTATCTCAAATATTCCGAGAAAGTCATGACCAAACAGGCAGACTTGGTCATTTCTGATAATGAGGGAATTCAATCGTACATTCAGGATGTTTATCCTTGGTCAAAAACGACCTTCATTGCCTATGGAACAGATTTAGAGCCAACGAATTTGACGCAAGAAAGTTCAGAAGTTCGGGAATTCTTCGCAAAATGGGAAGTTCAAGAAAAAGACTATTACCTGATTATTGGGCGCTTTGTTCCTGAAAATAATTACGAGACCATTATCCGTGAATTTATGAGAGCAAAGACTAAACGGGATTTGGTGATTGTTTGCAACCATGAGGGGTCAGCTTACTTTGAGCAACTACGTCAAGCAACAGGGTTTGATAAGGACGAACGAATCAAGTTTGTCGGAACGGTCTATGATAAGGATCTTCTCAAGTATCTGCGACAAGAAGCGCGTGCTTACTTGCATGGTCACGAGGTTGGGGGAACCAATCCGAGCCTCTTAGAAGCCCTAGCTCAAACCAATGAAAATCTAGTCTTGGGAGTTGATTTTAACCGCAAAGTTGCTCTTGATGCTGTCCACTATTGGAGTAAGGAAGCTGGAAATTTATCGACGTTGATTGATCAGATTGACCAACAGGATGAAGCTATTGAACTTGGAATGAAGGCAAAAGCACATATGCGAGAAAATTATACGTGGGAGGGAATTGTCCGCCAATACGAGGACTTGTTTTTAAGATGAAAGTAAATATTCTCATGTCCACCTATAATGGGGAACAATTTTTAGCAGAACAGATTCACAGTATTCAAGAACAAACCTATACCGACTGGCAACTCTTGATTCGTGATGATGGTTCAATGGATAAAACGCCTGAAATCATCGCAAAATTCGTAGCGACGGACAGACGGATTTTCTGGATAAATGAACAGGATCGCACGAATCTAGGGGTGATTAACAGTTTTCATACCCTCCTGAACTACGAGACGGCAGATGTTTATTTTTTCAGTGATCAAGATGATGTTTGGCTTCCTGATAAACTGGAAGTCAGTCTGAAGGAAGCAGAGCAATATTCAGTGGACGAGCCGCTAATGATATACATGGACTTGAAAGTGGTCGATCAAGAGTTAAATATCCTATCTAACAGTATGATTCGGAGTCAGTCTCATCATGCCAATACAGAGTTGGTACAGGAATTAACAGAAAATACTGTTACTGGTGGAGTTTCCATGATTAATCACTCTTTAGCACTTTTATGGCAACAAACAGAGGGAATTCTCATGCACGACTGGTATTTGGCGTTACTAGCGAGTGCCTTTGGGAACTTAGTCTATATTGACCAGCCAGGAGAACTCTATCGTCAGCATGGGAACAATGTTCTTGGAGCACGGACCTTATCAAAACGGGTGAAGAAATGGTTACAACCAAGTTTGCTATTTGAACTCTATTGGAAATTGATAAAAAATAGTCAACAGCAAGCAGCATTTCTACTAGACATGCCTCTTTCTTCATCAAAACGAGAAATGATTAACGCCTTTGTCACGATTATGGATAAGGGATTTCTCGAGCGTAAACGAGTGTTGAAACAATATGGTTTCAGAAAAAATAAGGCCTTTCATACCTTTGTTTTCACCACTCTTATTTTGACAAAATTTGCCTATAAGGAGTAACTATGGATCTTTTTTCCAAGAAAAATCGTATTTTATTAAGTGAACTGATTAAAACTGATTTTAAATTGCGCTACCAAGGAAGTGTCGTTGGCTATCTTTGGTCCATTTTGAAGCCACTCATGACATTTGCGATTATGTATATTGTCTTTGTCCGTTTCCTACCTTTAGGTGGAAATGTACCACATTGGGCTGTAGCCCTTCTATTAGGGAATGTGATTTGGTCCTTCTTTTCAGAAGCTACCAATATGGGGATGGTATCGATTGTGACGCGAGGAGACTTGTTGCGTAAACTAAGCTTTTCAAAACACATCATCGTTTTATCAGCCATTTGTGGTGCCATGATAAACTTTTCGATTAACTTTGTAGTAGTTTTGGTTTTTGCCCTCATCAATGGTGTAAAATTCTCGTGGACCATTTTTTTGACGCCCCTCTTGTTTATTGAACTCTTTTTGTTTGCCTTTGGCATTGCCCTCTTACTATCTACACTTTTTGTGAAGTTCCGTGACTTGGGGCAAATTTGGGAAGTTTTCATGCAGGCTGGAATGTATGCCACACCAATTATCTACCCGATTACTATTGTCTTGGAAAAAAGTCAGTTCGCTGGAAAGTTGTTGATGTTAAGTCCACTTGCGCAAATCATCCAAGATATTCGTTATTTCTTGATTGATCGGGCCAATGTAACCATCTGGCAATTGTCGGATAATTGGGTTTATATCCTAATTCCTTATCTGATTCCAATTATAGTATTTACCATTGGTCTTACAGTATTTAATCGTAATGCTAAAAAATTTGCGGAGATTATCTAATGACAGAAAAGAAAATTGCAGTAAAAGTAGATCATGTCAGCAAGTTTTTCCGCTTGCCGACAGAACAAACGCATAGCTTACGTACCGCGGTTGTTAACCGTTTTAAAGGGATTAAAGGCTATAAAGAGCAACACGTTTTAAAAGATATTTCATTTGATGTGGAAGAAGGAGACTTTTTCGGTATTGTTGGTCGAAATGGTTCTGGGAAATCTACTTTGCTCAAAATTATTTCCCAGATTTATGAACCGGAAAAAGGCAGCGTCACTGTCAATGGGAAACTGGTTTCCTTTATCGAATTGGGAGTCGGTTTCAACCCAGAATTAACAGGACGTGAAAATGTTTATATGAATGGTGCGATGCTCGGTTTTACACGTGAAGAAATCGATGCCATGTATGATGACATTGTAGAATTCGCAGAGCTGAAAGAATTCATGAACCAAAAACTTAAAAACTATTCAAGCGGGATGCAGGTGCGTCTGGCCTTCTCTGTTGCCATCAAGGCGCAGGGAGACATCCTCATTTTGGATGAAGTTTTGGCAGTTGGAGATGAAGCCTTTCAACGGAAGTGTAACGACTATTTTATGGAACGCAAGAAAAGCGGTAAAACAACGATTCTTGTTACCCATGATATGGGAGCTGTCAAGAAATACTGTAACAAGGCAGTATTGATTGAATATGGTTTGGTCAAGGCCCTAGGAAATCCTGAAAATGTGGCCAACCAATATAGTATGGATAACACTGTCCCACTGCATCAGGAAATGGATGAAGAGGTGACAACTGCTGAAGAGTTAAAAACTGAAGAAGTTGTTCGCGTCAAAGATTTTCAGTTGAAATTACTTAGTCCTAACCAAATGACTCCGAAAGATGAAATTCAATTTCAAATAGAATATGATGTTCTAGAAGATATCGAAACCTATATCGCTTTATCCTTAACAGATATTGACCGAAATATCTGGATTTACAATGATAATTCGATGGATCAGATGCTGAGCGGAAAAGGACATAAGGTGATTCACTATACTTGCTCGTTACCAACTGTCAATGATTTGAAAATGAAATTAGAGGTAACCGTTCGTGATAAAGATGGGCAGATGTTGGCATATTCTGACGCCACTCAGACCCCTATTATCGCAATTAACCGCACTGATATTGCCCCAGGCGATCTATCAGCCCTTGATTCAGCAAGTGGTCTGATTCAGCGGAATGGTAATTGGAAAATGCAAAATTAAGGAGAGCCTACATGCTACCGAATCCTGTTGTATCAATTGTTTGCACGGTTTTTAACAAGGAACCGTGGTTGGAACAAACGATTCAAAGTTTTTTAGCTCAAAAAACAGAATTTCCTTTCGAAATTTTACTGATTGATGACGCTTCAACAGATGCTTCGGCAGTGATTATGCGTCACTATCAAGAACAATATCCAGAACTAATTCGCACTTTTTATAATGCGGAGAATCAAGGAATTTCACGTACTTGGGTTACCATTTGTAAAGAAACGAGAGGAAAATATATCGCTCGTTGTGATGGGGATGATTTTTGGCTAGACTCAGAAAAACTACAGAAGCAGGTAAATCTTTTAGAGAATCATCCAACAGCAAAATGGTCCAACACGGATTTTGATCTTTACAACGAAAAGGGTGAATTTGTTTCAGCAGCTGGCTTTAAGAATGGTTTGATTCCATTGGCGGATACCTTTGAGAAGATGCTTGCAACACGCGGGTTTACCATGGCTTCTACATGGCTGGTGGATCGTCAATTGATGCTTGAGGTCAATGAGGAGCTGGATTTAACCACTTCAGATGATACTTTTAATCTGCAAATGGACTTGTTTCAACGTACAGATTTAGCCTATCTACCAGAAGCAACGGTAGCTTATGTCGTAAATCAAGGTTCAGATTCTCGTCCTAAGGACTTTGAACGGATAAAGCGTCGTTTTAATGCCCTGCTGGAGACTCAAAAAAATTATTTAGATAAATATCCTGGTAGCGATTATCGTAAGATGCTAGACATCCTTCTAGACAGAAATAATATCTATGAATTAGAGTTGACCAAGAAATCCTATGGATTAGTTGATGTTGGTCTTGAAAAAGTGACCATCTATTTTGATAGGAATGGAGAAGGGTTTAGCGAAGATAGGCTTCAACAAAGCTCTTTACAAGTCAAGGAGCGCATACCTATTCGATTACCAGAAGGCTGTCAACGAATTCGTGTAGATTTATCAGAACAACCAAGTTTTTATAGCTATGTGCGATTAATTGCGAAACAGACTAACACAGAAATGATTCCAAGTTTTAAAAATGCGATTGTTATTGGAGACATCTATGCCTTTCCAAACCCTGATCCGCAAATTATCTATGAACTGCCTCAGGAAGTATATGGTCAAGAATTTTATTTGGAATATGAACTTCTAGACACGACCAACATCCAATCTAATGACTATATTGGAAAAATTTTATCTCAACATTTGTTAGATAAGACTGTTCAGGTGGAGCAGTTAATCCGTGAGAAGACAGAATTTATCCAGCAAATCAAGTATTTACAAGCAAGAGATAAGCAATTAGAAGAGATGACCCATGCTTATAATAGTGTCATTGGGTCACGGCGTTGGATTATTCCAACGAAAGTAATTAATTTCTTTAGGAGAAGAAAATGAAGCGTTTGCTGTTATATGTCCATTTTAATAAATTTCAGGAGCTTAGTCCGCATGTTGAGTATCAACTAACCAAAATGCGGCCAGTGTTTTCTAAAGTTGTTTTTATTTCAAATAGCGCATTTTCAGATAGCCTCCAAGAAAAATTACGCAACCAACATCTGATAGATGACTTTATTCAGCGAGAAAATATTGGTTTTGATTTTGCAGCATGGCGTGATGGCATGAATTTTCTTGGTTTTGAAACCTTGAAAGGTTATGACTCCGTAACGCTTATGAATGATACCTGTTTTGGCCCCTTGTGGGATATGGCTCCAATCTATGACAAGTTTGAATCGGATGACACGGTTGATTTTTGGGGGATGACCAACTTCCGTGCCAATCATCAGTTTAAAGAACATATCCAAAGTTATTACCTATCGTTTTCTCAAAAGGTCATTGTTTCAAAAACGTTTCAAGATTTCTGGATGGGGATTCAGAATTTTACCGATGTACAGGATGTGATTACACACTATGAGACACAGGTGACGACAAATCTAACAGATGCTGGATTCCGTTACCAGACTGTCTTTAACACGGTTGACGCAGATACTACAGGTATGTTGCATCCAGATTTTTCATATTACAATCCTACAGCTATCTTGAAAAATCATGTCCACTTTATCAAGGTGAAAACGATAGACGCCAACCAGCATATTACGCCTTACATCTTAAATGAAATAGAACGGGTATCGGATTATCCAGTGGATTTGATTGTGTCACATATGTCACAAATCAATTATCCGGATTTTAAATATCTGTTGGCACGGAAGTTTCTTGCCCCGAGCCCAGTTTCCTTTTCTGGGAATAAGAAAGTAGCAGTGCACTTGCATGTTTTTTACACCGACTTATTGCAGGAATTCTTGGATGCCTTTGCACAATTTTCATTTGATTATGATGTGTTTATCACAACAGATATTGAGGAAAAACGAAGTGAGATAGAGGCTATCTTGTCCGCCAATCAAGTGATTGCAAGGATTTTTGTGACAGGAAATATTGGTCGCGACGTTCTTCCGATGTTGAAATTGAAAGAACACTTGAAAGAGTATGATTACATTGGACATTTCCACACGAAAAAATCGAAAGAAGCGGATTTCTGGGCAGGAGAATCTTGGCGAAAAGAACTGATTGAGATGCTGGTTTTACCGGCCAACACTATCCTGGCAAATCTTGAAACAAGATCTGATTTAGGGGCCGTCATTGCGGATATTCCAACCTTTTTCCGTTACAATAAAATCGTGGATGCATATAATGAAAATCAGATTGCACCAGCCATGAATGATTTATGGCGACAAATGAATTTGAAAAAATCGGTTGATTTCAATAATCTACATACTTTCGTTATGTCCTATGGTACGTATGTCTGGTTTAAGTATGATGCTTTACAACCACTGTTCGATTTAAATCTGACAGATAAAGATGTTCCAGCAGAACCGTTGCCACAAAACTCTATTCTTCATGCGATTGAGCGCCTCTTAGTGTATATTGCTTGGGATAAAAACTACGATTTTCGCATTTCAAAAAATCCTCACGATTTGACAGCCTTTATTGATAATAAATTGCTTAATGAACGTGAAGATGCCTTGCCACACACTTATGTCAATTTCGACCATCTAGGTGGAATTAAAGGAGCCTTGAAATATATCGTAATCGGACCTGCAAGAGCGATAAAATATATCATCAACCGCACATTGCTTAAAGTAAAAAATAGTTAGATAGAGGAATGAAATAGTTAAAGAATGAATATGATAGAATTGATAAAGTCAAATTATAAATATGCCATCGCTGCCATGATAGCTTATGTTGTTATTTTAGTCTCTTATCCAGGTAATGTAGGGACTCCTAAGTTAGCGTATGTAGTCATAGTAGGAGGCTTGTTAGCGACTCTTTTTCTTCCTACCTTTTCAGGGAAGAAACATTATTACAAACTTCTTTATTTGGTAATTGCATTTTTGGGTGTTTCAGCGGCACTGTTGACCCCTGTTTTATATACACCTGATGAAACGGTCCACTATTCTCGTTCTCTCTATATTTCTACTGGGGAAGTCAATATGGACAATAAAAAAGAACACTTAGTGGTAACAGAGAATTACTTTCAAACGGTAGATGAACGAAAAGAACTGATTACAGGTACAGACTTGTTTCGTGTTCCAAACTCAGATAGGAAGCAAGATTTTTGGAAATTAGTAGACTTTCGTGCAACCAATGCTTATTCCTTCATCTCTTATATTCCTCAAGTAACAGGAATTCTGATTGCGAAGAGCCTTCACCTTAGTGCAGGGCATATGTTCTATTTGGGTCGTATTATGAATGCTCTTTTTTATGCCTTACTACTTGTGATTGCAGTAAGGCTAAGCGGTCGATTTAAGCAAATCATCTTGATGATGGGGATGTTGCCGATGAATATTATCTTGGCTGGATCCTACAACCAAGATGGAACGGCGGTTGGATTACAATTTGTTATTATTGGTTACTTTATTCATTTGCTTGAGAAAAAAGAGAAAATTCATTTTCGTCAAGTCTTATTATTTGCGATTTTATCGGGTCTGATGATTGTTTGTAAAATTCCTTACGTGATGTTATTTGGCTTGATAGTGTTTATACCCATTAAGCGTTTTAAAAATAGATGGACCTATTTTTCAGGTTGGGGATTGGGGATGTTACTTGCTATCCTTGCCCTTGTATGGTTTAAGGTGAGTAGCCAAGTTCATTTTAATTATACCGATGTTCAAAATGTGGATACTGGTAGGCAGATTGCAAGCATCTTAAACCAACCGGTTGCTTCTTTCCTTGTCCTTTTAAAAGAGTTCTTCAATATGGGATATAAGACAGAACAACTATGGCATTTTGGCTATTTGGATATTTTTATGACGAGCATGTACCCTTACCTAATGCTTCCAATTCTCTACATTATTGTGGGCAATACCAATAAGATTCAATTGAAAAATGTGACACGTAATGGCCTTGCCCTAGTCGGAAGTGCTATTGCATTTGCCATCATCTTATCAATGTATCTGTTAGTGACTCAAGTTGGTGGGAATACTGTTTTAGGAGTTCAAGGTCGTTATTATATGGGCGTTTATACGATGTACTTGCTCATTTTATCATCCTTCAAAATCAAGCATTTACAGATGGATCCTATCCCCGATAACTTTGTGATTCAAACTGGTATCATTATGTCATCGGCTGTCTTTTTACAAAGTATTACGTTGGCTTCTACATTCGTGAAGTAATCTGTTTTAGAAAGGAGGAAAAGAAATGAGTTCTCAAGCCATAAATGAGAAGAGCAACTACGTTTGGAATATGATTGGTTCTATTTTTACAGCCCTAATTTCGACGGTTCTTCTCTTGATTGCTTCTCGATTATTGTCACCAGCATCGTCAGATTTGTTCGGATTAGCTTATTCACTTGGTCAGCAATTTATCATTATTGGCTTGTTTCAAGTACGGGATTTTCAAGCAACAGATGTTCGCCAAACTTATTCTTTTTCTTCTTATCTGTTGACGCGTATGGTGACCGTTGGTCTCATGGTTGCAAGCACTTTGGGCTTTATTTGGTGGAATCAGTACAACCTGGAAAAATCAGTAGTGCTCTTTCTCTTGGTCCTATGTCGGGCTTGTGATGCTTTTTCGGATGTATTTCAAGGTTATTATCAACAACGTGGGCGTTCAGATTTGGCAGGAAAAATTCTTTTTTACCGCAGTCTTGCAGTTATGATTGGTTTTTTTGTCCTTCTTTTGGCAACCAAATCGCTGATGCTTGCCTGTTTGGGTATTTTCTTACTGAATTTTAGTATCATTTTCTTACTAGATTTACCTTATCTGCATTCTCATTTACAAGAAAAAATGTCTATCGTGCTGAATAGGGAGAGCTTTGAAAAAGTTATCGCATTGTTAAAAAGTTGTTTCCCTCTCTTTTTAAATGGGTTTTTATTGACTTATGTTTTCAATGAGCCTAAACTCGTCATCGATAAACTACTGACAACTGGTGAACTAGCTGCTGGCTTGCAGCGGAATTTTAATATCCTGTTTATGCCAGCCTTTGTGATGTCCCTCATGCTCATGATTTTACGTCCACTGATTACAAAATTATCTGATTTTTGGCTAGAAA
Organism: Streptococcus ovis DSM 16829; assembly: GCF_000380125.1. Taxonomy (GTDB): domain Bacteria; phylum Bacillota; class Bacilli; order Lactobacillales; family Streptococcaceae; genus Streptococcus; species Streptococcus ovis. Next base: position 59,243 of record NZ_KB904583.1, on the reverse strand, counting down.
AAAAATACCAGGAATTTTATGGACAGTTTGGAATGATTTCCCTCATTTTAACTGGACTGGGCTTTCTAGTGGTTGCATTGGGCTATTTTATCGGTACAGAGGTCTTAGGAATCGTATTTGGTGTGGCGTTAACAAGTTACAAGCTCCCCTTTGCTATCTTGTTAATCGGAGGGGTTTTCTACATGTTGGCAGCTATCATAGGAAATATCATGACCATTTTCCGAAAGCAAACGAATTTGTTACTTGTCTACCTCATCACTTTTATGGTATCCAAATTAGTGACAAATCCACTGGTGACGCAGTATGGAATGTTAGGAGCAGCGCTTAGTTTCTTGCTCTCTATGATAGCCTTTCTAGCAGCAAGTTTCTTGGTTTATTGGTTTGTAAACCGAGCCCTTACTCGAATCAATAATATATCAAAATAATGAAGAATTGTTTTAAGGAGAAAGTAGTGAAAGATATTTTAATTGTTATCCCAGCCTATAATGAGGAAGGATCCATCGAAACAGTTGTGTCTAATATTGTTCATCAGTACCCTCAATTTGACTATGTTGTCATCAACGATGGGTCAAAAGACCAAACTTCGAAAATTTGTCATCAGCATGGATTTAACATTATAGACTTACCTGTTAATTTAGGCTTAGCAGGTGCTTTTCAGACAGGTTTGCGTTATGCTTATGAAATGGGCTATAAAAAAGCTATCCAGTTTGATGCGGATGGTCAACATTTGCCTGAGTATATTCAGGACTTGTCTGATAAACTAGATCAAGGGTATAATATGACAATTGGTTCTCGCTTTGTGACCCAACCTCGCCCAAATAGTCTGCGTATGCTGGGAAATATTTTGATTTCTGGAGCCATTAAATTGACAACTGGGAAGACCATCAAGGATCCAACATCAGGGATGCGGATGTTAGACCAGTCTCTTATTAAAGAGTTTGCGATTAATCTCAATTACGGTCCTGAGCCAGATACGGTTTCCTACCTCATTCGCAAAGGTGCAAAGGTTGCAGAAGTCCAAGTAGAAATGAGAGAGCGTGAAACAGGTCAAAGCTACTTGACCCTAACTCGTTCTATTAAGTATATGTGGCACATGTTTGCTTCCATTTTGGTGATTCAGAATTTTCGACTTAGAAAGTAAAGATAGTTATGACAGTATTATTTCAAATTATTTTAATTTTTGTCTCTATTGCAACCATGGCAATGATTTTACAAAAAATTCGTAAGTCTAAGGTACAGATTGATGACGCTCTTTTTTGGCTCTTCTTTTCAGCGGTACTCCTAATTTTTAGTCTTTTTCCTCATCTAGCAGACTGGTTGGCACAACTGATGGGGATTGCTTCTCCAGTTAATTTCATCTTTTTATTGATCATCTTTTTATTGATGCTCCATCAATTTTTCTTGAGTCTTAAATTATCTATTTTGGACCAAAAATTGAAAGAATTGGTCCAAACGATTGCTATGAAAGAAAAATTAAATCACAATCAAGAGAGAGAGCAATAAGATGAAGCAAAATATCATTATGGTCAGTCATCATCTGGGCGGGATTGGCGGTGTGCAAAAAGTGGTAGACCAGCTAGCGCATCGCTTCGCTGAAGATGGGAATGTAGTAACAGTTATTGGCTGTGGTGTACAGAAAAAAGGAATTTTTCAGGCTGAGCAAAAAAATTACAAGGAAATTCTCCTTTACGATGAGGATATTTTCTTCACGAAGCCTTGGCTATTTTTTTCAGAAAAATATCTTCATCGAAAATTAGAAAAAACCTTGAGAAAAATGCTTGACTCTCTTGATACTGCTACCGTTATTTTAACAAATCCGGTTGTTTACTTATTGATGGAGAAAGTGATCAAGGATTACAACCACAAAGTAACCTTTATTGGACAAATGCATAATTCAGCGGATTATGTGTTTGAGTGTAAAGGTGCTTTTAAGGTTTATCCTTATATTATTAAAAATAAGTATAGGCACTTGGATCATGTTCTTTTTTTGACAAATGGAGATGCTGAAAGAGTGGCACTAGCCTATCAATTCCCAAGTCAACAAGTGTCTGCTATCGCCAATCCAATTTCAAAAGAGAAACATTACCAGTTTGATCGAACGGTGGTCAATGAAAATGAAATTGTCTTTATCGGCCGTCTAGATGTCATCAAGCAGTTAGACCATCTTGTTCACGTAGTGGGACTATTAGCAGAGAAATATCCAAAGTTGCACTGTTCGATTTACGGAACAGGGCCAGAAGAAGAACGCTTAAAAGAATTGATTCAATCACAAGGTTTAACCAACCAGATTACCTTACAGGGGTTTACAACAGATGCGGAAGGTGTTTTTCGTCAGTCACTTTTTTCTGTCTTGACATCTCACAGAGAAGGGTTTCCAATTTCCATGTTGGAATCGATAATGAATTCATCACCTGTTTTATCCTACAACTGTTCGCCCGGTGTGGAGCTTATCCAAGCAGGTAGTCCAGAATTACTTGTTGAACTCGATAATGTTGACGCATTTGCAGCCAAGATGGATGAATTGTTGCAGGACCGTACATATTTAGAAAAATTAGCAAAAAAGAGCTTTACGTATGTAAATGATACCTTCTCAGAAAATGCAATCGTAGCAGAGTGGTATCAGCTGATAGAAAGAATGAAAAAAATGTAAGTTGCTCTTTAGGAGGAAAATAATGAGAATACCAACCAAGAAAAATTGGTTTCAAACATTTGTACCGTATATCTTAGGAGTTGTTTTAATTGGGCTATTAGGCATTTATGCTTACAGTATTCGTCAAGAATTAAAAACGGCCTATAATCTTGGTCATGTCAAAATTGTTTCACATGAAGGTAGTCAAACGATTCGAAACATCTCCATAAATGGCTACACGATTGCTGATGAGCAAATTAAGGAACACGAGGGTTGGCTAGTTCATGACGTAGATCAAGTAGATACCTTGTATGCAACAGGGTCCCCTGCGAATAATTATCTATTGATTGACGGAGAAAGAAATACAAAATCACTTTCTTTTGAATTCTTTTCCATGTCTGAAGGAGTAGGATCAGTAGAAGTTTATATAGACGACACTCTCTATCAAACAATTAATACTACGTCTAAAGAAGGCGGTTGGTCCTTTGAAAATGTGAATTTCAAGCAAAGTTATTCAGTGGATAAAGGAAATCTAATCTGGTATTTGCAGCTAGTTGTATTTTTACTCGCTATTTTAGTGTTTGTTAGAAATCGTTATTACGAAACAGTTAGCAAAGTTAATCTGGTGAAATTTATATTGATTTCGTTGCTATCCGTTGCAACTTTATTATATGCGAGACAATTTCTTTACCAAGATTATTTCACGATCTTCCAGTTAAATTTCTTCTCAACAAGAGTCATATTGTTCCTTCCACTTTTGACACTCTTTATTGCTATTACTTTAAAGGTTTTCAAAGAAACAATCGGGAAAAAATACCATCTGGATAAGGTGCTTTACTACACGCTCACATTACCAGTGCCTTTTGTGATCTTTTTCATTCTTGAAAATACCTATTCGCAAGTCAGCAATATTTCTCAGTCTAGTATTCAGGCTAATTTACTCATGCTTTACGCTATTTTTTTGGTCATAGCATGTATGACTTCACTCAGGACCTCGGGCTTACTGTTAGCAGTTGTGGCGTTTGGACTAGGTGTTGCCAATAAGATTGTTATTGATTTTCGGAATGTGCCAATCCTGTTTTACAATTTGCTTCAAGTAAATGACGGATTAAATGTCGCACGAAATTTTGATTTTGTGCTAACCAATCGAATTATGCAATCATTAGTTGTCATGTGGATTGTTGTAATTATTCTATTCTTCCTACATAAGCCGCAATCTGTTTTACCGTATTTAAAAAATGATAAAACGACTCAAATAGGTCCAATTGAATTTTCAAAAAGGTTAGTGACTACTAAAGCTATCAAATTTGTAGTAGGTGCTCTTATCGGAGTATTCCTACTGCCAAATGTATTGTTGGGAATTGCTAAAAAAGAGGAGATAAAACTCAATCTTTGGAAGATGCAATCGACATATGCCCATGAAGGATTTGCTTTATCTTTTGCTAGTTTTTACCTTGATTCTATTATTGATCCACCTAAAGGCTATTCGAAAGAGAAGGTTGCTGAGATTATGGAACCATACAAGGCAATGGAAGCTGGCACGGCTAAAAAACCAAATATCATTATCATTCAAAATGAATCTCAGGCTGATTTTTCAAATATTCCAAATATGAAGATGGATCCAGATCCACTTGCTTTCCAGCATTCTTTGTCTGAAAATACGATAAAAGGCCGTTTGAATGTTTCAGTGTTTGGTGGTGGAACAGCTAATACAGAATATGAAGTTTTAACAAGCAATGCCTTAGGAAATATGTCTCCAACTATTTTTCCCTATCAGCAAATTGTAAATAGCGATAAAAATAGTTTTGCTAGAGCCCTAGATGCTCAAGGCTATCAGACGGTTGCGATGCACCCTCAAAGCAAGTTAAATTATAATCGTCATAATGTATACAATAACTTAGGTTTTGATTTGTCTTACTTTGATGATTCAGATCCAGAAATCAACAGCTTAATAGAAGATCCTGTAATGGAACGTGTGTATTTGTCAGATAAATCCCTCTTCCAAGGAATCAAAAAACTCTATGAAACAAAAAAGGATGAGCCACTCTTTAATTTTGTAGTCACCATGCAAAACCATGGTGGCTATCAAATGGACTATGAAAGCACCGTTAAAGTCAATGATTCTTTAACCAATTATCCGCAGGAGAGTCAATATTTGTCTCTGATTAAAAAGACAGATGATGATTTCAAAGATTTAGTGGAGTATTTTAAAGGTCAAACCGAGCCGACAGTTCTGGTCATGTATGGTGATCATCAGCCTCGATTATCTGAGGAGTTCTACAAAGACTTTTTAGACGACTCTGTCAAGAGTAATAAATACAGTGTACCATTTGTCATTTGGGCCAACTTTACCTTACCACAACACCCAGAAACAACCATGAGTCCAAACTATTTGGTTCCGTATTTAATGAATGTGCTTCAAGAAACGGAACATCCAATACCTAGCTCACCGTATTACCAATTCTTAAATGATGTTCGTCAACAGGTGCCAATCTTAACGACTTGGGGAACGCTGGGTCAGGATGGACAAGAAATCAAAGAACCAGAAAAAATTGAGGCATTCCATCATTATCAAATCATGGAATATTATAACGCTTTTGATAAACATACCCTTAATCAGTATTTTCAGTAATGGATCAAGTGCATAAAGAAAGTTGGAAGGTCACATGAAACTCTTATCTGTCGTAATTCCTTGTTTTAATGAGGAGGAGACAATTGAAACATGTTTGGTAGAATGCCAAAAAATAGAGAAAATCCTTTCAAAAGAGCTGACCTTTGAATATATCTTTGTAAATGATGGGTCTCAAGATTACAGTCTTGTTGTTCTGCGAAAACTAGCTTCTCGTTTTCAAAACGTTCATTACCTTTCCTTTTCACGGAATTTTGGGAAAGAGGCGGGGCTTTTAGCAGGGCTGAAGGAATCGAAAGGGGATTATGTCGTTGTAATGGATGTTGATTTGCAAGATCCTCCGGAATTATTGCCACAAATGTATCACAAGATACAAGAAGGGTATGATGTTGTGGGGACGCGGCGAATTGACCGTAAAGGTGAACCAATCATCCGTTCTTTCTTTTCCAAGCTCTTTTATTCCTTAATCAAAACAATATCCAATACAGAGATAGTAGATGGTGAACGTGATTTTCGCTTGATGACGCGTCAAGTGGTCGATAGCATCTTGGAACTACAGGAGGTTAATCGTTTTTCGAAGGGCTTGTTTTCTTGGGTTGGTTATGAAGTGACACACATCAGCTATGAAAATCGAGATCGTTCTGCAGGGCAGACCTCGTGGAGTTTTTGGTCGCTTGTTCGTTACTCCATAGATGGCTTTATCAATTTTTCAGAGTTGCCGTTAAATTTGGCAACCTGGTTTGGATTTCTAACCTTTTTACTTTCTATGCTAGCTATTCTTGTCATTGTAGTGAGAAAGTTACTATTTGGAGACCCAGTATCCGGTTGGGCCAGTACAGTGTCCATTATTCTGTTTATTGGGGGAATTCAACTGATGGCCCTTGGCATTATCGGTAAATACCTAGCAAAAATTTTCTTGGAAACGAAAAAGAGACCAATTTACATTATCAAAGAAAAGGGATGAAAATAGAAGGGAGAATTTGCGAGAGAATACTTATTTTCTCGCAGTTTTTCCATATTTTCCTTGTTCTCTTTCAAAAAATAAACAAAAAAAGCCATAGGATTTTTATGGCTTTTGTGTTAGAATAAATGAGGAGGCATGAGATGATTAAAATTTTCGGAAAGATGAGATATCACTGGCAACCAGAACTATCATGGGCGATTATTTATTGGTCTTTGGCCATGACTCCTATGTTTATTGGTTTGTCTCTGCTCTATGAACGAGCACAGATTGCAACGGCGATTTTTGTGATGTTCTTCCTTTTTGTCCTTCTAATGGGCATTGGGTTTCACCGCTTTTTTGTGATTGAGGATGAACAGATTTACATTGCCTCTTCCAATCCATTTACCAACCGTAGAATCACTATTTCAGGTATTCAAAAAATCGAGGTCACCATTTTATTTATCAAGATTTTTTCAAAAGAATTTCCTGATGGAAAAATTTACTACATGCGGAAATGGCCCAAAAAATATTTCGTGAATGCTTTGGTGCTCAATCCTCATTTTCAAGGTGAAATTGAGTTAGTAGACCACCTAGTTGCGCAAGATTATTTTGAAGAATATTATTCTGACAATGCAAAATCATTCCACTAAAATGGCCTTGGTTGGACAAGATTTTACAGCACGTAAGATAGCTGGGTCTTCTAAAAAGTCAGCGGATTGGCTGTGTGGTTGATCAGCTAGGATGACAATACCGTCATCATCATAATCAAAGATATTGGAATAGGTTTGACAAAGCCCGCAGGCAATACATTTTTCTGGGATTAGTTGAACTTTCATACTGTTATTGTAAACAAGATACTTAAAAAAAACAAGGAGAAACACTGAAATGTCACAAGAACCATGGAACGATGAGATTTATGATGGAAATGAAAAAAGTAGAAGAGGTCGTACAGAAAAAGGCAGTATGGCAAATAGAGTCTTTACGATATTGGCAGTGCTATTCTTGATTATAGTGATTGCGATTACCGCGTTGGCCATTTATCTATCGAATGGAGGTAGTAAAACCAATTCGAAACAAGAGTTTTATCAGTCAAGCACTTCGAGTGCTATTGTTGCTAGTAGCACCACTCAAACTGCTCCTCCAGCAGAGAGTAGCGCACCTCAAGAGGAAGCAACGACTGAATCTTCAGCGCCAGCTGAAGACGGTTCAACATTAACGGTTCAAGCTGGTGAAGGAGAGGCTATGATTGCAGCTCGCGCTGGAATTTCGATTGCAGACTTAGAACGATTGAACCCAGAAAAAATGACTACGGGTACCTGGTTGGCTCACCCAGGAGATACAGTACGGATTAAGTAAAAAGAGGAATTATGAAATCAATTCAAATTGCGATTGACGGGCCTGCTTCTAGTGGGAAGTCAACTGTTGCGAAAATTATTGCCAAGGATTTTGGCTACACTTACTTAGACACAGGTGCGATGTACCGCTGTGCGACCTATTTAGCTCTGAAAAATCATTTAACAGAAGCAGATATTCCAAGCCTTTTAGCAGAATTAGCTGATCATCCTATCAGTTTTGGGAAGGCAGCAGATGGTAGTCAACTAGTCTTTCTTGGGGATACAGATGTGACATTGGCAATCCGGCAAAATGATGTGACAAATAATGTGTCATGGGTTTCTGCGATTCCCGAAGTGCGTCAAGAACTGGTCGCGCAACAACAGAGAATTGCAGAAGCTGGTGGTATTGTCATGGATGGCCGTGATATTGGGACAGTTGTCTTGCCGCGAGCAGAATTAAAAATCTTCTTGATTGCATCTGTCGAAGAACGAGCTCTTCGTCGATTTAAGGAAAATCAAGAAAAAGGCATTCCAACTGATTTGGAAATCTTGAAAGAAGAAATTGCAGCGCGTGATTACAAGGATAGTCATCGGAAAGTGTCACCATTGATGGCGGCAGATGATGCCATTACATTTGATACCACTGGTGTGTCAATTGATGAAGTTGTTGCATTTATTTCAGAAAAAGCGAAAGAAATTCTTGACAAGGAATAAAAGTATTGGTATACTATCAATATTGAGAAAAGCAGAAGTGAGAGCTTCTCGCCTTGCGACTTCGGTTGTCTGGCCCTACATGTCAAGATTCCTTTGGGAATATTATGTGTGCGGGTCTGATTTATTAGGTCCGCCTTTGTTTTTCTCGAAAAAAATAAAATGAGGTGAAAGCCATAGCAAAGCAAGATTTGTTCATCAATGATGAAATTCGTGTGCGGGAAGTTCGTCTTATCGGTCTCGATGGTGAACAGTTAGGAATCAAACCACTCGCAGAAGCACAGTCCCTAGCAGACGCTGCCAACGTTGACTTGGTACTGATTCAACCGCAAGCTAAACCACCTGTTGCAAAAATTATGGACTACGGTAAGTTCAAATTTGAGTATCAGAAAAAACAAAAGGAACAACGCAAGAAACAAAGCGTTGTCACTGTGAAAGAAGTTCGTCTCAGTCCTGTTATTGATAAGGGAGACTTTGAGACCAAACTTCGTAATGCCCGTAAATTCCTTGAAAAAGGAAACAAGGTTAAAGTATCCATTCGATTTAAAGGTCGGATGATTACGCACAAAGAAGTTGGAGCAAAAGTCCTTGCAGAATTTGCAGAAGCAACGCAAGATATTGCGATCATTGAGCAACGTGCAAAGATGGATGGACGTCAGATGTTCATGCAACTTGCCCCAAATTCAGAAAAAAAATAAGCTTAGAGAGCTAAAGGAGAATAACAATGCCAAAACAAAAAACTCACCGCGCATCAGCTAAACGTTTCAAACGTACAGGTTCTGGTGGATTGAAACGCTTCCGCGCCTTTACTTCACACCGTTTCCACGGTAAAACTAAGAAACAACGTCGTCACCTTCGTAAAGCAGGTATGGTACATGCTGGTGACTTTAAACGTATCAAAGCAATGCTTACTCGCATGAAATAAGCAAACATAGACTAGAAATTAGAGAATTATTCGGAGGAAAAATAAATGGCACGTGTTAAAGGTGGCGTTGTTTCACGCAAACGTCGTAAACGTATTTTAAAATTAGCTAAAGGTTACTATGGAGCAAAACATCTCTTGTTCCGTACTGCAAAAGAGCAAGTAATGAACTCTTACTACTATGCATACCGTGACCGTCGTCAAAAGAAACGTGATTTCCGTAAATTATGGATTACTCGTATCAACGCGGCTGCTCGTATGAATGGTTTGTCATATTCACAATTGATGCACGGTTTGAAATTGGCTGAAATCGAAGTAAACCGTAAAATGCTTGCTGACTTGGCTGTTAACGATGCAGCAGCATTCACAGCTCTTGCAGATGCAGCGAAAACAAAACTTGGTAAATAATCAAAAAAATGAGCGAAAGCTCATTTTTTTGATTACTTCAAGCCAGTTTTTCTCGCAGAGAAAAATGAGAAAACCACCAGCTATGCTGGTGGCTGATAAGTAAAAAATAATAGAGGAAGTTTTCCTCTATTATTTTTTTTGAGTTGAACTGGAAGTTGTAGTGGTTCCAGTTGTGTCAGTGGTTGTGGTGCCGTAGAGTTCTTGATAACTTGGTGATGTAAACAAATCAGCGGTTGTCTTATTTCCGTTTTTGCTATAGAGACTCGTTGATTTATCTCCTAGTGTTTTTTCAAGTTTAATTTCGGCGGCCAATGAATCAATATATGAATATTGGCTAGTATCCAGAGGGGTTAAATCATTTTTTAAGAAACGAATGAGGTCACCTGTTTGCACAGCGTCACTGGCTGAGAGTTGTGAATCAGCAGCAGACTCAATTGCTTCGATTTCTTTTTGTGTTGTTTCATCTGGATTAGTAATTTCTTGTCCTGTTTCAGTATAGTAGAGTTTACCAGCGTAGCTGGTGTATTTAGGAGTAATAAAGCTACCAGATGTACGCATTGCTACCACCTGATCATGTTCATTAGAGAGTAAATCTTGTCCAACCTGGATGTACTGACTAGCATCAAGTCCAAGCAAGTGTTCAAGCGTTGGCAAGGCATCAATTTCACCACCATAGGTATTAATGATACCACCATTTGTCATACCTGGAACAACAATCATGTAAGGTACGCGTTGGAGCATGGCATTGTCATAATCAGACCACACTTCTGAATCTTTGCCTAATAGTGGTGCCAAATCAGGGTTACGAGAATTGGAAATGCCGTAATGGTCTCCATACAAAATAATGATGGAGTTGTCATATAGACCAGCTGCTTTTAAATAGTCGAAGAAAGACTTGATCGCAGCATCTAGATAATTAGCGGTAGCAAAGTAACCATTGATGGTTTCGTCTTTTGTTTGAGCTAGCGGGAAACCAATCTCATCTCCAATCAAGCTAGTTGTGTAAGGATAGTGGTTGGAAACGGTGATGAATTTGGTGTAGAAGGGTTGCTGCATGCGTTCTAGATACTGAATGGAATCAGCAAACATAATCTTGTCATTCAAACCATACTGGAAGGAATTTTCATCAGTTTGTTCGCTAAAGTAGGAAGCGTCAAAGAAGTAATTGTAGCCCCATTGTTTGTAGGTGTTGTTTCGGTTCCAAAAGGCCGCCGCATTTCCGTGGAAAACTGCTGAAGTTTTATATCCTGCCTTCTCAGACAGAATATAGGGCGCTGCTTGTTGGGTATTGCTACCGCCGTATTGAACCATGAAAGAACCCTGTGACAAACCAAAAAGTGAATTTTCAAGCATGGTTTCTGCGTCCGATGTCTTCCCAGCTTTGACTTGATGAAAGAAGTTTGAAAAGGCCAGCGTCGACTTGGAGTGGTACAGAGAGTTCAAAAATGGCGTGACTTCATGCTCTGTTCCATCAATATTGAGCTTGTAGTCAATGATGAACTGTTGCAAGCTTTCTAGATGAAGATAGATGACATTTCGCCCTTTTGCAATCCCAAAGTAGTTTGGGTTTGGAGCAGCATAATGGTCAGCAACATAGGCCTGAACGGGTTTCAAATCATTAGCTGAAGCTTCAGAACGGTCCTTATGGGCTGAGTAGGTCTGGTTGGCATTGTAGCCTAAAAACGCTGGAAGTCCAAGGGCACGGACAATGTAAGTATTGGAGAAACCACGTGATAACAACTCTGGTCGATCAATTTCTGCTAAGAAAAGATTGGCTGAAAAGAGCATGACTGAGAGTGCAGTTACTGCAAAACTGGCTCGTTTGTTAAAAGGTTTCTCATCTAATATAAATTTTTTACGAGAAAAATAAAAATAAATGACAGCAATGAAGTCGATAAAATAGACTAGATCCCAAATGCGGAAGAGTTTCATTGCCGCCTCTCCTAAACCTGCAGAGACACTCGAACTGGCAAGCATTGTCGAAATGGAGATGTAATCTGTAAATTCTCGATAATAGATGGCATTCGAAAAGAGCCAAGCAAACAAAATGATATAAATGAGGCTCGCAATCGTATAGAAAATCTTTGTCCGTTTAATATAGAGAGCCAGTCCAATCAACAATAAGGCAATTGGAATGGGGTTGATAAAGGCGATGAAATTCTGATAAAAACCTTTGGTATCTAAGTTGAAATCAACTACATAAGCCCATAGGCTCTTTAACCAATAGGTTATGACGAGAAGTAGTACAAACCCTAAACGGGAATGTACCATGGTTGATAGGTAATGTTTAATTTTTTTCACAAAAATGTCCTCTTACTGTACAAGTTCTAACATCTCAGTCCATTATAACACATTTTCAAAATAACCTTCAAATACAGAAGTTTTTTTGAGATATAAGCCAAAATTTGATATAATGAAGATTATGGAAAAACTTAGGATAAACCGATATGCAGAAAAGAAAATCAAGCAGGGGATTTGCTTGTTAGACAGTGCAGATTTTCAGAAATTAACCTTGGACAATCAATTAATAGAATTAGTTTCTGAACAAGGGATATCGCTAGGGACTGCCTATCTTTCGAAGCAAAATAAGGGAGTAGGTTGGGTCATTACACGGAAGGTTCAATCTGTAGATGTGACTTTTTTTGAGCTATTGTTTCAACAGGCAAAGAAAAAGCGTCTGCATTTTCAGCAGTCAACTGAGACCACTGCTTACCGTCTCTTCAATCAAGATGGAGATGGATTTGGAGGTTTAATCATAGACCTATACAATGATTTTGCAGTTTTCTCTTGGTATAATGAATTTGTATACACCTTAAAAGAGAAGATTCTTTCTGCATTTCAGCAGGTCTATCCTGAAGTACAAGGAGCGTATGAAAAAATCCGCTTCAAAGGGTTGGATAAGGAATCAGACCATCTGTACGGTCAAGAGGCGCCTGAATATTTTACAGTTGTAGAAAATGGAGTTGCCTATCAGGTCTTTTTAAACGATGGGTTAATGACTGGGATTTTCTTAGATCAACATGAGGTCAGAGGTTCGCTTGTGGATGGTTTAGCTGCAGGCAAAACTGTTCTCAATATGTTTTCCTATACTGCTGCTTTTTCGGTAGCGGCTGCTATGGGAGGAGCATCATCCACTGTTTCTGTGGATTTAGCAAAGCGATCGAGAGAGTTATCAGAGGCACATTTTTTGGCGAATGGCCTAGATGTGCAGGATAATCAGCTTGTTGTCATGGATGTTTTTGACTATTTCAAATACGCAAAACGGCATGGGATGAGGTTTGATCTGATTGTCCTTGATCCACCAAGCTTTGCCCGTAATAAGAAACAAACATTCTCCGTTGCAAAAGACTATCATCGTCTGATTTCACAAGCATTAGATATTCTGAAGCCAGATGGTGTATTGATTGCTTCAACAAATGCGGCAAATGTCAGCCTTGAAAAATTCAAGCAGCAGATTGAAAAAGGGTTTGCTGGAGTACAGCACAGCTATCTTGCAACCCATCGTTTGCCTAGCGATTTTTCATACAATAAAAACGACGAAAGTAGTAATTACCTTAAGGTCTTTACGATACAGGTGAAAAGATGAAAATTGTAGTTCCAATTATGCCAAAATCGATTGCAGATGTGGAAGCAATTGACGTAGAAAGGCTAGAAGATGCGGATTTAATTGAATGGCGAGCAGATGTTTTGCCAAAAGAAGATATTCTAACAGTTGCTCCAGCAGTCTTTGAAAAATTTTTAGGTCGGGAAATCATCTTTACCATTCGCACACGTCAAGAGGGTGGCAATATCAATTTGACCGATCAAGAATATGTGGCCCTGATTAAAGAAGTTGCAGCCTTGTACCAACCAGAATTTATTGATTTTGAGTACTATTCTCATCAAGCTGTATTTGAACAAATGTTAGATTTTCCAAATCTAGTGTTGAGTTACCATAATTTCCAAGAAACACCAGAAAATTTCATGGAGATTATGTCTGAATTAACTAGCTTATCGCCAGCAGTAGTAAAAATGGCTGTAATGCCTCGCACAGAACAAGATGTACTAGATGTCATGAACTACACAAGAGGTTTCAAAACTTTGAATGCTGCACAATCATACGCTACTATGTCTATGGGTGACTTAGGCAAGCTTTCACGTTTATCAGGAAGATTAACAGGTTCTTGTTGGACGTTTGCTAGCTTAGATGAAGCGAGTGCCCCTGGACAAATTTCACTTGGAACGATGAAAAAGTTTTTAGAGGAATTGGAGGACTAAGATGAGATATCTGACTGCTGGAGAGTCACATGGCCCTCGCTTAACAGCAATTATCGAAGGAGTTCCTGCTGGCCTATCGTTGACTGTTGAGGATATCAACGTGGACCTAAAGCGCCGCCAAGGAGGGTATGGTCGCGGAGGTCGGATGAAAATTGAATCTGATCAGGTTGAAATAACCTCAGGAGTTCGCCATGGGAAGACAACCGGTGCTCCGATTACACTGCATGTGGTCAATAAGGACCATCAAAAGTGGTTGGATATCATGTCAGTAGAAGACATTGAGGATCGTTTAAAATCAAAACGTAGAATTGCTCGTCCTCGACCAGGTCACGCCGATTTGGTCGGCGGGATGAAGTACCGTTTTGACGATCTCCGCAATTCACTTGAGCGGTCATCTGCTCGTGAGACGACTATGCGCGTGGCAATTGGTGCGGTGGCCAAGCGGATATTGACGGAACTCAGCATTGAAATTGCAAACCATGTCGTTGTTTTCGGCGGAAAAGTGATTGACGTCCCAGAAGGACTGACCGTTTCTCACATTAAAGAGCTAGCTAAAGAGTCTGAAATTTCTGTTGTCAATCGGGAACGAGAGCAGGAAATCAAGGATTATATTGATCAAATCAAGCGTGAAGGCGATACTATTGGTGGGGTTATTGAGACTGTTGTCGGTGGTGTTCCCGTTGGACTTGGGTCCTATGTACAGTGGGATAAAAAACTGGATGCTAAATTGGCACAGGCAGTTGTTTCCATCAATGCCTTTAAAGGAGTTGAGTTTGGGATGGGCTTTCAGGCTGGTCACCATAAGGGGTCTGAAGTCATGGATGAAATTCTCTGGAATGAAGAAGAGGGCTACACACGTCGGACCAATCATTTAGGTGGTTTTGAAGGTGGTATGACCAATGGTCAACCATTGGTCATTCGAGGAGTGATGAAACCAATTCCAACCCTTTATAAACCTCTCATGTCCGTTGATATTGACACGCATGAGCCTTACAAGGCGACAGTCGAACGTTCAGATCCAACGGCCTTACCTGCTGCTGGAGTTGTCATGGAAGCTGTCGTGGCTACGGTACTAGCTCAGGAAATACTTGAAAAGTTTTCTTCAGATAATATGGAAGAATTGAAAGCAGCTGTTCAATCGCATCGAACATTTGTTAGAAACTTTTAACAGAAAGCTGCGAGAGGAGATGAGATGGGAAAAACGATTTATATCGCAGGTCTTGGTTTGATTGGTGCATCAATAGCCTTAGGAATTCGACGAGATCACCCAGATTATCGTATTCTGGGCTATAACTGAGGGGAAGAGTCGCGCCAGATTGCTCTGGAAAAAGGTTTTGTAGATGCGGTATCAGCTGATTTTACAGAATTTTTGCCAGAAGCAGATGTCATTCTACTTACGGTTCCAATTGCACAAGTGATAGAGTTGCTCAAAATACTAGCAGGTCAATCTTTGAAAGAGGGAGTCTTGGTCACAGATGCCGGTTCCACTAAGGAAATGATTACAACGGTAGCCGATCAATATCTTGCCCCACTGGGAATTAATTTTATCGGTGGGCATCCAATGGCCGGTAGCCATAAGACAGGTGCTATTGCAGCAGATGTCAATCTGTTTGAGAACGCCTATTATATTTTTACTCCTTCTCAGGCAACGCAAAAAGATGCGATAGCTCGCATGATTGATCTACTATCAGGTTTACATGCCCGTTTCATTGAAATCGATGCGGCAGAACATGGTCGAGTGACCAGTCAGATTTCCCACTTTCCGCATGTATTGGCTTCTAGTCTGATGCATGAGGCTGGCGAATATGCCTTAGAGCATCCCTTCACAAATAACTTTGCGGCTGGTGGTTTCCGTGATATGACGCGGATAGCAGAAAGCGAGCCAGGGAAGTGGACGAGTATCCTTTTGACGAACGGGGAAAAGATTGTGGAGCGGATAGCAGATTTTCAAAAACGCTTGTCGCTGATTTCGGAACAAATCCTTCAAAAAGATGCAGATAGCCTTTGGAAATTCTTTGCGA
The DNA here is from genome assembly GCF_000380125.1 of Streptococcus ovis DSM 16829. Classification (GTDB taxonomy): domain Bacteria; phylum Bacillota; class Bacilli; order Lactobacillales; family Streptococcaceae; genus Streptococcus; species Streptococcus ovis. The sequence goes on along the minus strand of NZ_KB904583.1, from coordinate 43,389 downwards.
CTGGACGTGACATTCGGCAAGAAATGGAAATTCATAGACGAGCTGGTGTGGATAGCTTTTATGATATTTTTATCATGGTTCCTGATGAAGAAGATGTGATTCTCAAGGTATTGGAATTGTTACGCGGGATTTTTGTCGTCAACATTCGGATCAATGAAGAAAATCGTGAAGATATTCATGGTATTTTACAAATTACGTTTAAAAATAAAGGGGATTTGGATCGGGCTGCGCAGGTTATTCGAACGCATACGTCTTATCCATTCACCATCAAATAGGAGGAGAACATCATGTCTCAAAACATTTATGATTTGGCCAACGAGCTAGATCGTGCGATTCGTCAATTGCCTGAATACAAGGCGGTGGAAGTTGTGAAGGTCTCAATTGAAGGAAATCCAGAAGCAAAGACCATTTTAGAGCAATATTTGGCCTTCCAGTCTGATTTGCAACAACAATTACAAGCAGGACAGATTCCAAATGATGACGTACAAGAAAAAATGAAGGAATTTAACAGACATGTCCAAGCCAATCTACTGTTAACAGAGTACTTCAGTAAGCAGCAGCAACTTTCCATTTACATTTCTGACTTGGAAAAAATCATTTTTAAACCATTGCAAGATTTGTTTTGATGTCATACTGAAAAGTGTGTCAAATCAAAATTTTCAGAAAAAAGAGAATTTATTCAGAAAAATGCTTGACAAGTGAATAAAAAAGTATTATTATCTTAGTAACCTTAAAAGAAACGAGAAATGGAGACGGGTCTATGTTATTGAGTTGTCAGAACTTAACTAGCAATCATCGTTATTACTACAGCTACTTTAGATAGTGTTTGTAGACATGGTTAACATGGATACAAACACGGAAACGTTTTGTTTGTATCTATGTGGCTGTGGTAATTTCGACGTGTGTCCGCATAGATGAAAATCTAAATGGGCACGAAAGACTCCAATTGTTTTCGTTTTACGCTTGTAAAAGGGACCGTTTAGATTGAATCTAGCGGTCCCTTATTTTTATACAAAATTAAGAAGGACCATTGTTTTCATTCGCGCTTATAAAGGAAAACTATATCACAAACAGGAGAAACATTTATGAAATTCAAAACATTTGCCTTTACAACTGCTATTCTTTTTTCAGCAGTAACATTGGCTGCGTGCAGTAATAATACCAAATCGTCGTCTGATGAGGTATCCATTGGTATTATCCAGTATGCTGAACACGAAGCCTTATCCGCATCACGTGAAGGATTTTTACAAGTCTTGGAAGAAGCTGGTTACAAAGAAGGGGAGAACCTAACTGTGGATTACCAAAATGCACAAGGGGATCAGGCTAATCTTCAAACAATGGTTGAACAATTGGCAGGTGAAAATGATGTGAACTTTGCTATTGCAACACCTGCAGCCCAAGCCCTTTTAAATGTCGATACAGAAACGCCATCTGTTTTTACAGCAGTGACTGACCCTGTATCAGCTGGTTTGGTTGAATCTTTAGAGAAACCGGCAGGGAATATGACGGGGTCCATTGATGCTACCGATGTGAGGGGACAAATAGAGATGCTTCTAAAGGTTGTACCAGATGCGGAAACGGTTGGTATTTTCTATAATTCAAGCGAGGTTAACTCTGAAGTTCAGGCAAAAGAAGCAGAAACTGCACTTGAAAAAGCTGGATTGAAAGTCGTTGTTAAAACAGTCACCACAACTAATGATGTACAACAAGTCATGACTTCTCTAGCAGGTCAGGTGGATGCTATTTACCTTCCAACAGATAATACAGTTGCTTCGACAGCTTCGACAATCGGTGATATCTTGATGGAGAAGAAAGTTCCAGCTATAGGAAGTGATGCAGCCGTTATTGATGCAGCTTTGTTTACTTACGGAGTCGATTACCATGGTATTGGAGTCCAAGCTGGTGAGCTGGCAGTAAAATTGTTAAAAGGGAAAAAACCTACAGATTTAGCAGTTCAAACACCAGAAACAGCGAGTATCGTTGTGAATGAAAAGATGGCTAAGGCAGTTGGGATTGATCCAACAACCATTGAAAATTTGAATGAAACAGAGGAATAAATCATGAAAGAATTACCCTATTATACACGGATAGCTTCGGTCGGACTGGCCCTCTTGGCTTTAGCTGGATGCAGTTCAACAACAAATTCGACAGATAAAGAAACTGTAAAAATTGGCATATTGCAATACATGGAACATGATTCCTTGACCGCAGCACGTGAAGGATTTGTGGATGAATTGGTAAAAAATGGTTACAAAGAAGGAGAGAAAATCACAATTGACTACCAAAATGCACAAGGTGACCAATCTAATCTCCAAACCATTTCAGAGCAATTAGTTGGTGAGAATGATCTTGTTCTTGCCATAGCAACACCTGCAGCGCAGAGTTTAGCAACAGTCTCGATGGAGGTTCCGATTCTGTTTACCGCGGTGACGGATCCAGTATCTGCTGACTTGGTGGATCGTATCAAAAAACCAGGTGGCCTCTTGACTGGTACGAGTGACCAAGCCCCGATTGAAGAACAGGTTGAGTTGTTAGGACAGGCTGTCCCTCAAGCGAAAACAGTGGGTATTCTTTATACAACAAGTGAGAGAAACTCAGAAGTACAAGTAGAAGAAGCGGAAAAATTATTAAAAAAGGCAGGCTATCAGGTAATTGTCAAGGGTATTTCAAATACAAACGATGTACAAGATGCTGCTACGAGTTTGATGAAAGATGTAGATGCTGTTTTTGTTCCAACGGATAATACAGTTGCTTCCACCATGACCATGATTGGGGAGCTATCGGTACAATATCAAGTACCTGTCATTGGTGGATCGACCGACATGGTAGATGCGGGTGGCCTCTTGACCTATGGGACCAATTATGACGCGCTAGGTCGTCAGACAGCTAAGATGGCTATAAAAGTGCTTGAAGGGGCAGATCCTGCGGAAGTGGCAGTCCAGTATCCAGAGTCTGTTGATGTACACATCAATGAAGAAATGGCAAAACAATTAGGCATTGATATCTCAACGATTCAAGTTGCAGATAAAAAATAAAAAAGAAGTTAATCGTTAAAAAGGAGAAGATTGTGGATCTTATATTATCAAGTGTATCGCAGGGGCTATTATGGTCTATCATGGCGATTGGCGTGTGTTTGACGTATCGAATTTTGGATATTGCGGATTTGACGGCAGAAGGCTCTTATCCTCTTGGAGCGGCAATCTGTGCTGTGGGGATTGTCAATGGCACCAACCCATTACTCGCTACCTTCCTTGCCTTTTTAGGAGGGATGGGTGCAGGACTGGCTTCGGGACTTCTTCATACCAAATTAAAAATCCCAGCATTGTTAACAGGGATTGTGACGCTGACGGGTCTTTACTCAGTTAATTTGAAAGTCTTAGGCAAAGCCAATGTCGCCCTCCTGCGTCAGGAGACACTTGTGACGCAGTTGCAAGGATTAGGATTATCAAAAACCAACGCAGTGATGTTAATTGGGGCAATCTTTGTGGTCGTGGTCATTCTCTTTTTGACACTACTATTGAAAACACAGGTTGGCCTTGCTCTTCGTTCAACAGGGGATAATATTCCGATGAGTGAGGCCAATGGGATTCATGTGGACAATATGAAGATTTTAGGTTATATGCTCTCTAATGGCTTGATTGCCTTGTGTGGAGCTTTGTTAACACAAAACAATGGGTATGCAGACTTGAATTCTGGTACGGGTACCATTGTTATCGGTCTGGCTTCTATTATCATTTCAGAAGTGATATTGCGTAATTTGAGCATTGGAAAACGATTAGCAGCAGTTGTACTGGGTTCTGTTGTCTATCGTTTGATTATCTTAGCGATTTTGGAAATACCGGGTATGGATGCTGATTTGGTGAAACTATTCTCAGCCATTTTACTAGCCGTGGTTTTGTTTGTACCAGAATTGCAAAAGAAATTAAACATTCGACCACTAGCAGTGACAAATAAGAAAGCATAAGGAGGTGTCAGACATGACCAATCTATTATCTATTCAATCTATTCATAAAACCTTTGAAGCAGGAACGATTAATGAAAATCATGTTCTGAAGGGCCTCCAATTAGATGTGGCAGAGGGAGATTTTATCTCAATCATTGGAGGAAACGGTGCTGGGAAATCTACCTTAATGAATTCTTTAGCGGGAACCATCATGGTGGATGAAGGTGACATCCTTCTTGAAGGAAAATCAATCAAGCATATTCCAGCAGCCAAACGTGCCAAAGTCATCAGTCGCGTTTTCCAAGATCCGAAAATGGGGACAGCATCTCGACTGACCATTGAAGAAAATATGGCCATTGCCTATCGTCGTGGTCTATCCCGTGGCTTGAGCTGGGGTGTCAAAGAAAAAGAACGCCAAATTTTCAAAGAATCTCTGAAAGAATTAGGGCTAGGACTGGAAAATCGTCTCAAAGTGGATACACAGTTTTTATCAGGTGGTCAACGTCAAGCCTTGACTCTCTTAATGGCTTCCCTTGTGAAACCCAAATTGCTTTTACTAGATGAACACACAGCAGCACTAGATCCGAAAACTAGTGATATGGTGATGGAATTGACTCAGAAAATCGTGAGCAACCACCAACTGACAACCTTGATGATTACCCATAACATGGAAAATGCCATTGAATACGGCAACCGTCTGGTCATGCTACATCAAGGACGAATTGTTGTGGACGTCCAAGGAGAAGAAAAAGCGAATCTGACAGTTCCAGATTTGATGGCTCTCTTCCAGAAAAATAGTGGCCAAGTCCTATCGAATGATGAGTTAATTTTAGCGTAAAAAAGAGATTGGGACTAGCTCTCAATCTCTCATTTTTTTGCTAAATAATATCGCTTAATTCGGTAGCTGTTGCGATAAAGTCGATAAAGTTGCGGACATCTTTGGGGAGTGGCTTGTTATTGCGATAGGCGGCATAGTAAACACGTGCTTTTTTGAGTTCTTCAATCGAAATGATATCAATGTCTTCAAGGGTATCTAAGAAATCGAGTCTAGGCATAAGGGCAAGGCCAAATCCTTGTGCAACTAGTCCTGCAACAGTTTCATCTTCACTGACTTCAAAGGCAATCTGAGGCTGTTCAGTTTCCTTTTGATAGACCTGCTCGATGAGGGGACGCATCCCACTTCTTGGGGAGAACCAGACTTGTGGATACTGAAGCGTATCTGCCACTGTTACCTTCTCTAGCTCTGTCAGTGGATGTTTTTTAGGGACAATCAGCACCAAGTCTTGTGCGAAGATTGGGATAAAGGAAATGGTTGGATAATGTTCGAGTTTGGAACAAAATGCAATATCATATCGGTCGTTTAAGACTCCTTCAATCATATCGATAGACATCCCGCTATCATTATGGAAGTCAAAACGGGAATTCGTTTCAGGAAATTGGTCCAAAAAAGTACGAACCAGATTGGGAACGGCCTTTCTTCCGAGAACGCGAAGCAGGGTCAGATTAATCACAGGTCGATTGGAATGTTTCTTTTGAAGCAGTTCAATTCCCTTGTCCAAAATTCCTAGTGAAGATTGGACAGTTGCATAAAATTCCCGACCTTGAGGAGTTAAGGCAACATTTCTCCCTTGCTTGCTAAAAAGAGGAACTCGAAGTTCTTCTTCTAAGGTCGCAATGGCATGGCTGAGAGTTGGTTGGGTGATGTGGAGACGTTTGGCAGTCTCGGTGTAATGCTCCAAATCGGCTAAGACTATAAAATAGCGCAAGTGCTGCAAGTTCATGTAGAATCCCCTCTCTGTGCTGTTAGTGTAAGTATAGCACGAATGATAGATAAAATCTATCAATTCATAATTTTTTTCTAATTTGTTTTTCCGTCCCCACTGGATTATAATAGCAGTGTAGAAAGTGAAAAAATTAACAAACTAGGGGGACTGGATTATGTCTAAACTTTCACCAATTACTATTAGCTCTTGGACATTGGGTGACCAATGTACCTTTGAAGACCGTGTAAAATCTGCTAAAGAAGCTGGTTATGAAGGAATTGGACTTCGTGCTGAAACGTATGTTGATGCCCTTCAAGAAGGCTTGACGGACCAAGATATTCTTGCTATTCTTGATAAATACGATATCAAGGTAACCGAAGTAGAATATATTGTTCAATGGGCTGAAGAAAACCGTAGCTATGAACAAAAATACAAAGAACAAATGTGCTTCCATATGTGTGATTTGTTCAACGTAGGCCATATCAACTGTGGCTTGATGGAAAACTATTCTGTTGAATACACTGCACAAAAATTGAAAGAATTGTGTGCGCGTGCTGGTCATCGCATCATTGGTGTAGAGCCAATGCCTTATTCAGGTCTTCCTAATTTTGATAAAGCGTACGCTGTTGTGAAAGCTTCTGGTGCTGACAATGCGATGCTTATCTTAGACACATGGCACTGGGTTCGTGCAGATCAGCCTTACCGTGCATTGACAAAAGAAGAAGCTGAAAAAGTTATTTCTATCCAAATCAATGACGCCTATGATCGTCCATACGCATTCTCAATCTTGCGTGATGAATCTATGCATGACCGTTTGGCACCAGGTACAGGTGCAAAAGACACAGCTGGTTTTGTTCGCATGATTAAAGAAGCTGGTATCGAACCTAAAGTCATTGGTGTTGAAGTGATTTCAGATGAAATCTTGGGACGTGGTTTGGTAGAAGCGGCGGCGCATACTTTTGACAATACAGTGAAAGTATTGGAAGAAGCATGGCCAGAACAATTGCCATCAAAATAAGAGTAGACAATAAAAGAGGAGGATATCATGTCAGATAAGTGGTTAGGTCTTGAAGGAAAAGTCGCAGCCGTTACGGGTGCCGTAGGTGGTATGGGACGGACAATCGTTCAAGAATTTGCAAAACAAGGAACAAGTGTCATCTTATTGGATATTCGTGAAGATGCTCTTGTCGAATACGCCGAAGAAATTGCGAAAGAATATGGCGTAGAAACACTTGCGGTGAAAACAAACTCGACTTCAGAAGAAGAAGTGGACAATGCAGTCGCAAAAGCCCTCGAAAAATTTGGTCGGGTGGATATCTTGGTCAATACAGCTGCTATGCTCCGTGCCTGTCCTTTGGAAGATCTTCCATTAGAAGAATGGCGCCAAACAGTGGATATCAACTTGACAGGTTACTTCTTGGTATCTCAACGCTTTGGTCGTCAATTTATCAAGCAAGGTAAGGGGACAATGGTACATATCTCAACGATTGCTTCAGTTTTCCCAGAAACATACTCAGCAGCTTATAGCTCAACAAAAGCTGGTGTCAACATGATGTCACGTCAAATGGCAGCTGAATGGGGACAATTTGGGGTTCGTTCAAACTGTATCCAACCATGTTTTGTGAAAACACCATTATCAGAAAGCTTCTATGCTGATCCAGTCGTTGAAGAAGGTCGTAAAGCCTTGACGGCTAACAAACGCATCGGAAACACAATGGATATTGCCAATGCTGTTATGTACCTAGCAAGTGATCGTTCAGATTACACAAATGGCCACGAATTGCGTGTTGAAGGCGGATTCGGTATCATGATGGGTGACCAAACACCAAAACCAGGTGGCCGTCGTGAATTTGCAGTTAAAGAACACAATGCTTACCTTGAACGTATCAAAGGCAATCAATAAACAGTAAAAATAGTTGAGGCGACTAGGCAATTAGCCGCTCTCAACTGCATTTATGAAAGGAATTTAGGACGAAATGTTTAAAAATAATAAGTACAATTTCACTGCAATCTTGCTCTGGATGGCATACTTCTGTCATGGGATGCAAGCCATTACGATTTCACAAAATGCAGCCCTCTTCACAGAAAAATGGGACTTGGATCCAAAAACGGCTGCCGCAGACATTTTGTCAGTTGTTGCGTGGACTGGGATTGGTAAAATTTCCTTCCTTGTCTTCTCAGGTCCTTTATCCGATAAAATTGGTCGGAAACCTGTCGCAGTAACTGGTTTGATTGGATATGTCTTGATGTTTGGAACCTTCTTGGTTGCGAATAACTTGGCAGTAGCAAGTATCTTAGCCTTTATCGGTGGTGCTATGACGTCACTCTTTGATGGGTCAATCAACCCAGCTCTCTTTGAAATGTATCCAGAAAACAAGTCAACAGCTTCTGTACTTGGTAAAACATTTATTTCTGTATCTTCTATCCTTTATCCATTATTTGTGGCTTTCTTGGCTTCAAATAGCATGTCAGCTGAATTGGGAATTTGGTTACCATTCATCTTGAGTATTGTTGTGTTGGTTGGTGCCATTTTTGCGCCATTCCCAGACTTGGATATGCAAAAGGCTGAAGGCTTAAAACCTGCGCAAGCGATTAAAGAATTGGAAAAACGCCAATCAGGAAATGTGCAAGTGGCAGAAACAACAGATAAAGCCAACCACAATGATCGTGCGAAATTCATCATTGATGGGACTGTTTTGTCACTCTTTGCGTTGACAATTTACTCAAACTTCTATCTCTTCCAACAAGTATCAAAAATCTATGCTGGAACAGTTTTGAAAATGAGCGAAGGAGCAGCCGCTTCTGTAACTTCTCTTTACCAATTTGGTGGATTAGTTGCGACGATTTTCTTCTCATTCTTGATGGCACGTGGTATTCGTGACGTGGCAATCTTGGTAGTAGCACCAGTCTTCTCAGGTCTTGCTGGTTTGCTTGTTTACTTCTTCCCATCACCTATGACATTGACGCTTGCAGGTGTTGTTGTTGGTTTCTGTGCAGCTGGTGGTCTTCTTCAAATGGGAAATGGTGTGTTAAACCAATTCTTTACTTCTAACAAAGGATTCAATACAAGTGTGTACTACTTTGTAATGGCACTTGGTTCTTACATCGTACCAAAAGCTGCGTCAGCTCTTTTAGCAGCTGAGGAAGTCAATGGTGTTCTTACATATCCAAATGCACCAACGATTTTACTACTTATTGCTGCTACTGGTATTTTGTCAGCAGCCTTGATGGTCTTTGTAGGCTACCGTTATGGTCATATTTTTGGTGTATCTATCTTCTCAAATTCTAAAAAAGCAAACTAAAATCATGTTATAATAAATGATGAAAGGCTAGGTGTGAATCCTAGCTTTCCATTATAACAGATTGGATGAAAGGGAATCGTACGATGAAGAAAAATCAGTATATTCCTACGATTAGTAGTTTGTATGTCAATTATGTATTTCAAGGAATCGCAGCCATTATCGTCTCACAGAACATGACGATACTGAGAGAACAATGGGGAGCGTCCCTTAGTCAAGTAACTCTAGTGCTGAGCGCGGTAGGGTTAGGGCGCATTTTGAGTATCAATGCAGCTGGGCTTATTTCTGATAAATTAGGTCGGAAGCGAGCTGTCCTGCTAGGTGTTCTTTCCTACATCGTCTTTTTCATTGGTTTGCTCTATTCTCCAAATTACATTTGCGCGTTTGTCGTGTCCGTCTTTGCGGGCTTTGGAAATGCCTTTCTTGATACCGCCACTTACCCAGTAGTAGTAGAGGCGTTTGAAAGTCGAACAAAAAATAGTGCCCTAAGTGTCTTGAATAAGGCTTTTATTTCAATGGGACAGTTTGTCTTTCCAATCGTGACACGTTTTATTTTACAAAGAAATCTCTATTTTGGTTGGACCTTTATTGTATCCGCGGTTTGTTTACTCCTGAACCTTTTCTTGATTTTGAGACTCCCATTTCCAGCTGTCTCAGGAGCAAAGGTTGTCGAAATTGAAAAAAATGAAGAGGAAAATAGCGGATATGAGCCAACAGGTGCGACATTTTTAGTGGAGGGAATGGCTCTGATGGTCTTCTCCTTTGTATCGGTCTCACTGTTCAATGTCTTTATCACTTGGATTCCAACATTTGCACAGGAAGCATTGATGATGAAGGAGGCAGACAGTCTTGTTCTGGTCAGCGCCTACAGCATATTTTCTTTTATCTCTGTTTTCATCACATCTTTTATTGTGAACCGTGGCATCAATGTTCCGGTTTACATGATGTTTTGTACAGCGATTACAGGGATGTCGCTGGCTATCATGCTAGGCTTTCCAAATGAGTTCACCGTCTTAGTTGCGACTTTCTGTGTTGGATTTTTCGCTGCTGGAGGTATTTGGCAATTAGGCCTAGCTGTCTTACTTGAATTTTTCCCTTTCAAACGTGGTTTGATTACCAGCTATTATTCGTTAGCAACCTCAATCTCTGTGATGGGGGTCCCATATCTGACCGGTTTGTTAGCAGAACAACATATTTCTCTTGTCTTTGTACTGGTAGTGGCTTTAGCCTTTGTAGGAACAGTCAGTCTCTACTTTGTGCATCGACGTTATCAAGCAATTTTTTACTCGAAACAAGCAGTTTCATAATCAATCTCTAGTTGAATTTTATCATTAGAAAGAGGTCTATCATGGCAGAACGTTTATCAGGTCACACACTTTTGGTTTCTCTTATTGCAACTCCAATTCGTCATTCTTTGTCACCAAAAATGCACAATGAAGCCTATGCAAAATTAGGATTGGACTATGCTTATTTGGCATTTGAAGTCGGTCAAGAAGAATTAGCAGATGCGGTTCAAGGTATTCGTGCCTTGGGCATTCGCGGTTCAAATGTCTCAATGCCAAACAAACAAGCCATCATTCCACTCTTGGATGAAATCGATCCAGTTGTTGAATTGACTGGTGCGGTGAATACAGTTGTCAATGTGGATGGTACTGGTCATTTGAAAGGTTACTGTACAGATGGTACAGGTGCGGTTCGTGCCTTGGCTGCTGAAGGTGTTGAAGTCAAAGACCAAATTATCACCATTGCTGGTGCAGGTGGTGCAGGTAGTGCCATTGAAGCCCAGTTGGCAATTGATGGTGCGAAAGAAATCCGCATTTTCAATATTGATGACCGTTGCTGGCAAAATGCTGTGGATATGGCAGAAAAAATCAATGCCAAAACTTCTGCAAAAGCAACTGTACATCACTTGGAAAATACAGAAGAATTCTATGCATCTATTGCGGAATCTTCCATTTACATTGATGCGACAGGTGTTGGTATGAAACCATTGCAAGATCAAAAATTGATCAATGATCCAGCTGTTATCCGCGATGATTTGGTGGTCTTTGATGTGGTCTATAGCCCAGCAGAAACAGAATTGTTGAAATTCGCTAGAGAACATGGTGCGAAAAAAGCTATCAATGGTATCGGTATGATGTTGTACCAAGGCGCTGAAGCCTTCAAACTCCATACAGGACATGATATGCCAGTTGACTATATTCGCGATACCTTCTTTAGTGATGCAAACTAAAGTAGGAAAATAAGAGGTTATGCCCATTGGCAAACCTACCATATAAAGGAGTGAGGAATCAATTTCGGCAAGTGATTGATAGCAATCACTCCTTTTTCGATGAAAAGAAAGAAGGAAGCTTATGTCAGAACGTTTATCTGGACATACAGAAATGTTGGCTTTGATGGCAACTCCAATTCGTCATTCATTGTCACCCAAAATGTACAATGAAACCTACGCTAAATTAGGATTGGACTATGCCTATCTAGCTTTTGAAGTGGGGCAAGAAGAGTTAGCGGATGCGGTTCGCGCGGTCCGTGCTCTTGGAATTGTCGGTGGCAATATCTCTATGCCAAATAAACAGGCAATTTTGCCCTATTTGGATGAATTATCACCAGCTGCTCAGATGATTGGTGCCGTCAATACCTTTACCAATAAAGATGGACATTTGGTTGGTTACAATACAGATGGCACAGGTGCTATTCAAGCCTTAGCAGCAGAAGGGGTGGCGGTCCGAGATCAGATTATCACCATGGCAGGTATTGGTGGTGCCGGAACTGCAATTGCGGTACAGGCTGCTCTTGATGGGGCTAAGGAAGTTCGAATCTATAACATTAAGGACACGGCTTTTGAAAAAGCAGCCACTGTTGTTGAGCGGATTAATCAAGAAACCGACTGTCAGGTAACCTTGAATGATTTGTCCAACACGGAAGATTTTTATCGTTCTATTGGGGAAAGCGCAATTTATATAGATGCGACAGGTATTGGGATGAAGCCCTATGAAGACATGAAATTAATTAATGATCCAGCCGTTATCCGTCCAGATTTAGTTGTGTTTGACGTCGTGTACAATCCCTCCGAGACAGAATTGCTCAAATTTGCCCGGCAACATGGTTGTCAGAAAGCTTTCAATGGTCTGTCGATGATGCTTTATCAAGGAGCAGAAGCCTTTAAACTTCATACAGGAAAGGACATGCCTGTGGACGATATTCGAGAGATTCTATTTTACAAATAATGTGGGAATGCAACCTTAGTGGAAACTAAGGTTTTTCTTTTTAGAAAATGTTGAAAAAGGGTTGACAAAAATTTTATTTTAGGTAAACTATTAACTAGTTAATAAAATGGTTAATAAACTGGTTAAATTTAATAAAATTAGAAAATAAGGAGTATCATGAAGAAAAAAATCATTCTGACCTCGGTGGCGACTGTCGCCTGTATTGGTCTAGTAGGAGCTTATACTTTAAGTCAACATAGTAAATCTCAAGGAGGTGAGAGAGACAATCAGGTTGCTTATGTAACAGATTCTAAAAAGACAACCAAAGATGATCAACATGCAAAAAGAGAAAAATTGACCCCAGAGGAAGTTTCTAAGAAAGAAGGGATTGCTGCGGAGCAGATTGTCATCAAGATTACAGATGATGGTTACGTGACGCTGCATGGGGACCACTACCATTTCTACAATGGAAAGGTGCCATTTGATGCCATCATCAGTGAAGACCTTTTAATGAAAGACCCGAACTACACACTTAAGCAAGAAGATGTCGTTAATGAAGTGAAAGACGGCTATATTATCAAAGTAAATGGCCAATATTATCTCTATTTAAGAGATCCTCAGAAGAGAAGTAATGTTCGAAGTAGTGCCACTGTTGCTCAACAGCAACAAGCAGCCGCTAATAATCGCGGTTCTGATGGGCACTATCGTACCGATGATGGCTATGTTTTCAATGCATCTGATATAGTGGATGATACAGGAGATGCCTACATCGTTACCCATAATGGGCATTACCATTATATTCCAAAATCAGCTCTCCCACCGCAAGATTTGCAAGCAGGACAAGCCTATTGGAATAGCTTAACAGCAGGACAACGGAAGAAGAAATCCCAACCTCTTCGCCAAGTACCGCCAGCTCCCCATACACCAAAAGTGCAAGGAAAAGGAGATACCCCAGCAGAAGAAACGCTAGATCAGTTATTCAAACAATTGTATGCTTTACCAAAAAGCCAGCGGTATCATGAAGGTGATGGCTATGTTTTCGATCCAAAAGATATTCGGAAAATAACAGATTACGGAGTTGTGGTTCCGCATGGAAATCACGAGCACTTTATCCCTTTTGCTAAGCTATCACCACTTGAAATCAAAATTTCAAAACTCTGGATGGCGGCTAAACAGAAAAAAGCAACTCCAAAGAAACCATCTACACCAAAGACACCGAGTCCAACCCCAAAAGATGATCAACCAAGTCCAGCTTTGCAACAATTGATTGATCAGCGTGTTGCTCAAATCATGGCGCAATATCAGATTCCACGTGATCAAATTATTGTGGATTGGAAGAACAATATGATAGTTTATCCACACGGAGACCACTACCATACAGAGCCAATTGATACAGGAAAACCAATTGGGGATCCAAAGCAGCAAGATGATGAGGAAGTAAAAGTCAAGAAAGCTTATTTGGCAGCGCAGCTTGGTATAGATGTGTCCAGTATTCAGGTTGTGGATACGCCAAACGGGAAAGCGCTAGTGTACCCACATGGTGACCATCAACATTCTATTTTGCTTAAGGATATTGACACCTCCAAGCCTTTTGACCCACATGGTCATCATGGCGATCCCCATGCTCATCAGCAGACAGGCATGGATACACTGAAAAAATTAGGATTTGACGATGATATTATCCGTGATATTTTGCACGCTGTAGCCGATGAAGAGTTCCCAGCAAATGAAACAGATCCTGAGAAAATGAAAGCTTGGCTCTTGACTGTTAAAAAGTTGAATATCGGTCAAAATCCAGATCCATTGACCCGTAAAGGTCTAGACTTGATGCCTAATATTGAAGTATTGGGAATTGGGTTTACACCAATTAAGGATCCGACACCTGTACTAAAATTTAAGAAGCTGAAGCAGTTGTGGATGACCCAAACAGGTATTAGCAACTACGATTTCCTAAAAGGCTTACCAGAACTGGAAGGTATTGATATCTCACAAAATAATGTGTCTGACTTATCCTTCTTAAAGGAATTCCCAAAACTCAAGAGTGTGGCTGCGGCAGGCAACAATATCTCTGATATTTCAGCCTTGAAAGACTTGCCACTGTTGGAGTCTCTTAACTTAGAACAAAATAATATTTCTGATATTTCAGCCTTAAAAGATTTGCAACACTTGACAGCTATCAGCTTGGAACAGAACCAACTACAGGATGTATCTGCCCTTGCCAATAAGCCACAGTTAATCACCCTCTTCCTATCTAGTAATCCAAACTTGAATGTGGATACACTAAGAACAGAAAGTGTGCATGAACTATACTTGAATGGGAACAATATTAAGAACTTGTCTTTCTTAAAGCATAATGTAGCTTTGACGAATTTACAGATGGACAATAATCAGTTGACCTCTTTGGCTGGTTTGGAAGCTCTTCCTCAAATTGATACCTTCTCTGCCAATCAAAATCAGATTTCTAGTTTGGCAATTTCTGGAACACAAGGAACATTACAAACCCTTAAACTATCAGAAAACCGCCTCAAAAACTTGGAAGGCATCAATGCCTTTACCAGCTTGCAGACATTGGAAGTTCCTTCTAATCAGTTGGTAACTTTGGCGATTACAGAGCAGAATCATAGCCTCACATACATAGATGTTCGTTATAACTTCATTCCTCCTCGAGAATTAGAATTCAATGAGAATGGTATTCCAAAAGTATTAGCGCAATATTATCCAAGTATTAGAGGTGGTGAGCTTGGTGGTCAGAAAGCTCCACAAGTAAAAGCGAAACCAAAGAAACCTAAAAAACCGACGACTTCTACTGAAGCAAAGACTACTTCCCATGCAACAACAGAGGTTAAAGAGCCGATTACAAGTGTAACAAATGACGAGACAACAAGTAGGTCAACAACTATTGGAGAACCTACTACAAGTAGACAAAGTATGAGCACAGTACCAACGACGACCGAAGTACCGACAACTACGACTGAGACGTCTCTGATACCAACGAATCCAAGTGTTCAAACAGAAGCTATTACGACAAAATAATAGAAAAACGAAAAAGAGGCTGGGACAAAAGATTTTTAGTTTAGAAAATTTATACCAATAAATCTACTTTTCTAATAAAATGTACATAAAAACGAACAAAGATACTCTTTAAATATATAAGAGATAGCCTTTGTTCGTTTTTTGTTTTATTGTTCAGAGTTTTGTCCCAGCCTGTTTTTTGCAGTACTCATCAAAGAGGGTTTAGGTGGCTCATTTATTGCATTATTGCTTCTAATTGGTCCATCGCAAAACTCATCGCACAAAAATTAGGATCATCAAAATCTTGGCCATAATGGACCATTCTTAGGTCAGGTGTATCGGGCACATTCCAAGCAGCGGGTTCAGATTGGTCTGGATTAAAGTGATCAATTAGATAAAGAACCTGATCAATGAAGCTGGTTGGTAAAGGTTGTGGCCAGTGGGCACTCAGAATTTCCTTTATATCTAAACCTTTTACTGTTAACAGTGCCGCTTTGTATTGACTAAGAGGAACACTTGCTCCATAGAAAATTCGTTTCACAATGGCATCACCGCTGAATAAGTAGTGACTTTCTTCATCATATAGAGCGATGGATCCCTTGGTGTGACCCGGAATGGCTATCACTTGAAGGCGCCTCTTGCCAAGTTCAATCCACTCACCATCTTTCAAGGTGCTAAACTGGTAGTCTCCGCCAGAAACAACAGCTGGGTGGACTTTTTTGTGAGGCACAGTCGCGATTGGAAAGACAAACCCTTCTTTTGAAGGCCATTCATTTTCACCGATATAGACTGTCTCAAATTGGCGATTGCCACCAGAATGATCTGGATGGACATGACTGTTGACAACTATAAGTGGTAGAGGGGTGAGGTCTTCTATATATGATTTCAAATCCGCAATTCCAAATCCTGTGTCCAGTAACAGCGCTCGTTCTTTTCCTAAAATCAGGTAAGACAGGGAGTAGCCCCAGCCTGGGAGTCTACCAGGACCAGGAAGAAAGCCTGGATTTTGAATAGCATAGATGGTATCTGTTATCTGCCAATGTTGGCAAGTTGTTGCTAAGTTATCTATTCCAAGTGTAATTGTTGAGTCGTACATATGAATCTCCTTATAGCTTTGATTATACGCTTCTTTTTTCTCTTTTTCTAGTCAGAATAGGAAGCATTTTCAAAGAAAATCACCTAAAAATCCATAGAAGGATTTTATAGAAAACGGGTGCGAAAATTCATAAAAGGAATTTGTGAAATCATTCTCAAAGTATGTTAGAATAAACATATAAAAAAAACAGTAATCGAAAGGAAAGTATCATGAACGTTACACCATTTCCCGGATATGAAGATCACTTGTATAGTAATTTGGCTGAAGTGACAGATGGAGTGAAAAAATATAAGGAAGCCCAAGGAAAGGCAATGATGAGTTTTGAATTGCCTGATGGGATGACCATGGAAGATCGCTTTATTCCACGTCCTGATGCGGACGAAGAACTGCAAATTCGTGTCTTTACACCAGCTAATCTTCCAGACAAGGCACCGATGATTTTAGATATTCACGGTGGCGGATTTGTGGCAGGGACGGTTGCCTTTGACAATGCCCGCTGTATTGCGATAGCAGAGCGAGTACCTGCAATCGTCGTGGCTGTTGAATACCGTTTGACAGGTAAAACAGGCTATACCTATAAAGAAACCATTGCGGATTGTCACACCGCTTATATGTATCTGCATGAGCACGCAGATGAATTTGGAGGCGATGGTGAGCGGATTGGACTTCACGGTTCAAGCGCAGGCGGTACTATTGCGGAAGGATTGGCTCTCTATCTTCGTGACCGCAATGAATGGACTCCTGCATTGACAGTTTTGAATTGTCCAACCATGGACACAGCCTTAGAAACAACACCAGCCTTTCAACAACTCTATCAGTTTAGAATGGGACCTGCTAATAAATTCTTCAGTGCTGAGGCTGCTTATCTAGGCGGCTATGATGGTACGGTTCCTTCTTATTATGCCTTTCCAAAATTCTGCCATGACCTTGGTGGATTGGGGGCACAGATGATTATCATGGGTGAATATGACACATTACGTGATACCGCTTTGGAATATGGTCAACGCTTGCTTCAAGCTGGTGTACCAACAGAAATGTTCCTAGCTCCACGTGTGGGACACACCTTCACTGCAGCACCACATCCTTACACTGACTTTGTTCACGACATGATGGCTTGGTCCTTCAAACGTGAATTTGGTATGTTGGATGAGTTGAAAAAATAAAGAATAATATGTTAGGAGAGAGATTATGAGTCCAGCTATTTTAGCCTTAATTATGCTTGCTATCATTGTGGTTTTCATTCTGTTTGAAAAACAATTGAAGATTCCGATGAACTTTGTCTTATTTACAGTTCCAGTGATTTTCAGTTTCCTGATGGGGTATGATTTGACACAAACTAGTACCTTTATCTTGAATCAATTAAGTACGGTAATGAATCAGACTGGTTACATGCTCTTGTTTGGTCTGATTTACTTCGTCATGTTGACAGAAACAGGGATGTTTGATGTCATGGTCAATGCCGTGATGAAAATCATTGGCGACCGCTTGAATGTGGTCGGTGTCATGATTTTGACAACTGTATTGGGTGGGATTGCTTACCTAACAGCCAATATGTCAACTACTTATTTGATCGTGTTCCCAATTGTGATTCCTTTGTACAAGAAATTTAAGATTGACCGTGATTTTGCCTTTATCATCTGTCAAACAGCTGTAGCAGCCATGTGTTGGCTCCCTTGGGGAATTGGTGTTATCATGTCTGCGACAATGGCAGGAACAGATGCAGAAACACTGGCAGCAGCTTCTATTCTTTGGGGACTCTGCTTTATCCCAGCGATTATCTTGCAATATGTTTACTTCGCATGGCGTCATAAGAAAGAGCATGGCACACTCGGACTTCCAAAAGAAGCTGTAGCAGACACAGAAGGTGCAGGAGAGACAAAAGAAAAAGAATTTGCTCGTCATAATCTTTTCTGGGTCAACTTTATCGTCTTTATCTTGGTTATCGTTGCTCTAGCTGTCTTTAAGGTACCATCTTACTTGGTCTTTGTAGCAGCATCAATGGTAACAGCCCTCATCAACTATCCAAAGAATTTTGGTCAGATTTGGAACAAGGCTGGCATGACTTTCTTCAATGTATTAATCATGCTTCTCGCTATCTGTTTCTACCTTGCTATCTTTAATGCAGCACCTGAAGATGGAAGCAAACTCTCTATGGTAGCTTCTTTGGCACAATTGTTGGAAAGTGTCTTTCCATCCTTCCTTTTGAAGTATATGCACATTATCTTCTTGCTATTAGCAGTGCCAATCATTTACTTTGTACCTTACCAATTGTACAATGCACTCTACCCACTCTTCATTTCAGTGGGAGCAGCATTTGGTTTATCACCAATTGCCATCATTGCACCGTTCGTATGTAACTTGGCCTTGGCAACAAGTGTCACTCCAATGAACTCTGCAACCTTTGTCGGCTGTTCCTTGATTGAAGAAGAAGTAGGACCATATACTCGTCATGCGGCTCCAATCATGTTTGTGACAAATGCGGTAGTTATTTTAACAGCCTTACTCACAGGAGTCCTACATTTTTAAATTATTAGAGAGAATTCATAGATTCATGGATTCTCTTTCTTTTTTGGACAAAATGCATAAAATTTATCTATCGGTTTGGAAAAATATATTCATTAGATTTGTGCTTTCAATTGTGATAAAATTCAAGTGAATTAAATCACAAAAACAAAGGATGGTAGGAACATGGCAAATGCAACAGTAACCGTATCTGGTGTGACTTTTGGACAAGGACGACCAAAAATTATCGTGCCTCTAGTTGGCAAGACAGAAGAAGAAATTTTACTAGCTGCTTCACAGGCAAAAGACTTGGATTGTGATGTAATTGAATGGCGGATTGATTTCTACGAAGGAGTAGAAACGCCTGGCAATGTAGCAACTCTTTCTCATAAGGTACGTGAAGCTGCAGGCAAACCCGTTTTGGCAACGTTCCGTACAGCCAAAGAAGGCGGGGTATGGCCAATTTCTGATGAACTGTACTTTGATATTTACATGACTTTGTTGCAAGAAGGTCGTGCAGATTTGATTGATGTGGAACTTTTTATGCCAGAAGCTGAGGTACAGGAATTGATTGCTTTGGCACATGAAAAAGATGTCAAAGTCATCATGTGCAACCATGATTTTGATGCGACACCTGAAAAAGATGAGATTGTCCGTCGTCTCACATTGATGGAAGAAAAAAATGCAGATATCTGCAAAATTGCAGTCATGCCACAGTCGAATACAGATGTTTTGACATTATTGTCAGCGACAGCAGAAGTCTATTCGAAAGCGACTCGTCCACTTATCACCATGTCTATGGGAGCGCTAGGAATGGTCAGCCGTGTGAGCGGGGAAGTATTTGGCTCATCAGCAACATTTGGTGCGGCAGCTAAAGCCTCTGCGCCAGGCCAAGTGCCAGTCGGAGAATTACGCAATATCTTATCAACATTGAAATTAACTAATGAGGAGTAACAATGACAAAACAAGTATTTGAAACAGTAAACTTGCCATCGGGTGTAGCCTTGAAAAACCGTATTGTGGTTTCTCCAATGACCACTCAATCTGCCTATTTTGATGGGAGCATCACAGAAGAATTGATTGAATACTATGCACATCGTTCTGGTGAAGTGGGGACTGTCATTGTTGAATCTGCCTTTGTGGAGAACTTTGGGCGTGGCTTCTATGGTGCTCTTGGGATTGACCATGATGATAAGATTGAAGGTCTATCACGCTTAGCGAAAGCCATTCAGGCTAAGGGTTCGAAAGCTCTTATCCAGATTTACCATGCAGGTCGGATGGCCTTTCCAAATATGAACGAAGGAAAAAATCCAGTCTCTGCTTCTGCAGTAGCTGCCCTTCGTCCAAATGCTCCTGTACCTACTGAAATGACACACCAAGAAATCTTGGCTATGATTGACTACTTCGCAGAAGGGGTTCGGCGTGCGATTAAGGCTGGATTTGATGGTGTAGAACTCCATGGTGCCAACACTTATCTCTTGCAACAATTCTTTTCACCACATTCAAACCGTCGTCAGG
This sequence comes from Streptococcus ovis DSM 16829, assembly GCF_000380125.1. Classification (GTDB taxonomy): domain Bacteria; phylum Bacillota; class Bacilli; order Lactobacillales; family Streptococcaceae; genus Streptococcus; species Streptococcus ovis. The sequence goes on along the minus strand of NZ_KB904583.1, from coordinate 23,050 downwards.
ATGCTTGGGGTGGCACAATGGAAAAACGTGCGAAATTCCCAGTCGAAGTAGTGAAGGCTGCCAAACATGTCATTGAAGAAGAAGGCGCAAAGAATTTTGTTCTTGGCTACCGCTTTTCACCGGAAGAGCTAGAAGAGCCAGGGATTCGCTTTGAAGATACCATGTATCTCTTGCACTCTTTAGCAGAATATGACTTGGATTACTTCCATTTTTCAATGGGAGCCTATACTCGTAATTCGATTGTCAACCCAGATGATGCAGAAATGCTCATTACGAAATTTAATGCTCAAAAAACTGGTAAATTAGCGCAAACACCGATCATGGGTGTTGGAGCAATTCTACAAAAAGAAGATGCTGAAGGTGCTCTTGAAGCAGGCTATGACTTGTTAGCTGTGGCAAAAGGCTTCCTTGTAGAGCCTGACTGGGCTGGTGCTATTAAGGCAGGCAAAGAAGTACAGCCATTTGCAGATATTCATGACCGTGAGAAATTGGTCATCCCTACTCCACTTTGGAAATTTATGGATGATACCTTCTTCCTTGTCAAAGATGTGGAAGCTGAAAAGGCGAAAGCTGAGCGCTTAAAAGAATTGATGAGTAAGGATTTGTCCTTCAAACCTGGACAATACCATGTCATGTCTTATGGGCATAACAGTGCACTTCCAATGGTTGTCACATTTGATGAACATAAGATTACAGGTATTGAAATTGACAACTCAGGCGAATCTGCGGGCCTATCGGATCTTGTCTTTGAGCGCATGCCAAAACAAATCATTGAATTCCAAACGCTCAATGTTGATGCTGTATCAGGTGCCTCTTCAACCTCACAAGGGGTCATTGATGGGGTAGCCGATGCAGCTCGTCAAGCCAGCGGACAAGATGCTGTTGATGTTCTGAAAGCTCGTCAAAAACCAGTTATTGAACGATCAACAGAAGTCATTGAAGAAGAAGTTGATGTCGTTGTGGTCGGCGGTGGTGCAGCTGGTATTGCAGCATCCCTTCGTGCAGATGAACTTGGCTTGAAAACAACGCTTGTTGAAAAACTCAGTTTCATCGGTGGTGCCATTTCAGTATCTGGAGGAAACCAAGTGGTTCTAGGATCACGTTTGCAACATGAAGCAGGTGTGACAGATGACGAACCACAAATCATGGTGGAAGATTTCCTCAAAAATGGAAATAACAAGAATGTTATCGAACTCTTAGAACTCTTGGCAAACAATGTCGGTCAGGCAACCGATTGGGTGCATGACTATATCGGTGTCCAGTATGATATGGCAGGTGGCCTTCATATTCTCGCTGAGTATCGTAAGAACCGTGAATTGGCTTATGATCACGGTGGACATGGATTTGCCGCTGCCGTTCGTGCTAAGATGGCAGAGTCTAATGTCAACCTTCTCCTTCAAACCAAGGCAGAAAAACTCTTGACAGATGGTCAAGGAAATGTGACTGGTCTAGTTGCAGTCGAAGAGAATGGTACGACTCACCGTATTGCTGCTAAGGCTGTTATCCTGACAACCGGTGGTTACGGAAACAATAAGGCCATGCTTTCTGACGAGCTCAAGGATGTACTCTTCTATGGAACACGTTCTTCTATGGGTGAAGGGGTGCAAATGGCACAGGCAGAAGATGTGGATGCAGCAACCCTCATGATGGAACTCGGAAAAATCTATCCAAATGGTGTTGAAGTTTCTCCTGGAACAGCTAAATCTACGATTGACGGGAACCTCCGTGTCTTGAAAGAAAATGGTATCCTTGTGAATTCTCTTGGACACCGTGTGATCAATGAGCGTGCAAGTAACCATGATATCTTGGAAGTCTTGATGGAACAGGAACCTAAAGTCCTCTATCTTCTCCTTGATCAAAAATACTTCGATATCTTCCGTGAAGGACTCGCTGAAGCGGGGATTTCGCCAAAAGAGGTAAATGAATGGTTGGAGGCAAATGGTAGTAAGACTCCATTCCTCTTCCATGCGGATACTCTGGAAGAATTAGCAGACTTAGCTGGTATGGATACACAAGCTTTGAAGAATACGGTAACTCGCTTTAACGAAGCGGTAGCCAAAGGCGTGGATGAAGACTTCGGTCGTCCAGCTATGTTCCTTCAAGTGCCAGTTGGCGAAGGTCCATACTACATGATTGAGCAAAAACCACGTTTTGCAACAACGATGGGTGGCCTAGTTGTCGATGATAAACTCCAAGTTCATAATACTAAGGGAGATGTCATCAAAGGACTTTATGCGGCTGGTGAAGTTGTCGGTGGTGTCATGGGTACCGATTCACCATCAGGTGCCAACAACGCTTGGGCACTGACATCAGGTAAACTCGCTGCCGAGCAAGTGAAATAAATTTACGAACTAAAAACTACCATTAAAGGTCTGAATCAGTAGGTTCAGACCTTTTGTGTTTTTCTTTGACAAAGTAAAAAGAAAGTCATATCATGAAAGTAAAGAGTAGGTTATATATTTTAGTGAATGAACTTTTTTTAGAAAGGAGGAGGGGCAGGGGGTGCCGTCCAAAAAGTTGCAGTTGTTTCATCAAATGGCTACTGTAAGGTTGTTGATTTCTATGTTGCATCATTTATAAGGAGGTGTAAAATGAAACGCAAATTAGAAAGGAGCTTATTTCTATCAATTTTGATAGTTGGAGTGGGAACCTGGGGTGTTTTTCTAGCTAATTCTCCCACCTTGTTTGCTCAAGCCCAAGAAGGAGAAGGTCGAAACATCACAATTACCCATGAAGATGAAAGTCAAAGTATGATTACTGTTCAGTCTAAAGAGAATGTAACAATCGCTATTCTGAAAGAGACTCTCAAGGGATATACTGATGAGCAAATTGACGATTATTTTGCTTACTTTGAATCTGACGATCAGCGAATTTTGGCGGATGAGTTCGGTGGGCTCATGTCTAAAGTGCCTGGTTATGAGGGCGATGGTGATTTGGGCTATGTCATTAACAATGACGGAACTAAGATACACTATAATCTCTTTAGTCCGGAAGCGACAACCGTTGGGGAAGCTAAGGTGGCCCTTAAATTGGCTAATGATTAGGTCGATACGGTGATTCGATGACCGACAGTCTATTAGGCTGTCGGTTTTTTGTGCTCCAATAGAAGATACAGGATGATAGCAAGTATAAGCGATGTCTTTCCATAAAAGATACAGAAATTGTTCGAAAATTCAGTATGTTTATGCTATAATGATTAGATATATCAGTGATTTGGATGTAGAGGAAAAATAGATGAAATTACGGTCACAGGTGCAAGGATTACAGGGAAGCCTTCAAGTTCCCGGAGATAAATCTATCAGTCATCGCTCTATCATGTTTGGTAGTTTAGCAGAAGGTGTGACACGGGTAAAAGGCATTCTGCGTGGGGAGGATGTCTTGTCCACCATGCAAGTTTTTCGCGAGTTGGGTGTGGAGATTGTCGATACAGGCGATTTTGTTGAAATCCACGGGGTGGGATTTGATGGTTTAAAGGCTCCTGCTATTCCCCTTGATATGGGAAATTCGGGTACGTCTATCCGCTTGATTTCAGGCGTTTTAGCAGGTCGGGATTTTGAAGTGACCATGTTTGGAGATGCTTCACTATCAAAACGTCCCATGGATCGGATTACGCTCCCTCTGAGTCAGATGGGGGTTAGGATTTCAGGGCAAACCGAACGGGATTTGCCACCCTTGATCCTACGTGGCACGAAAAAGTTACAACCGATACAATACCAACTGCCAGTGGCCTCAGCTCAAGTTAAGTCAGCCTTGATTTTTGCGGCCTTGCAGGCGGATGGAGAGTCCATTATCATTGAAAAAGAGCTGACGCGGAACCATACCGAGGACATGATACGCCAGTTTGGTGGTGACCTGGAAGTCAATGGAAAAGAAATTCGTATTACGGGCGGACAAAGGTTCACAGCTCAAGATGTCGTTGTCCCAGGCGATATTTCCAGTGCAGCCTTTTGGTTGGTGGCTGGTTTGATTGTTCCAAATTCTAACATCGTTCTGAAAAATGTCGGTATCAATGAAACGCGGACAGGGATTTTAGATGTGATTGAGGCTATGGGGGGAAATCTTACTCTGGACGAAAGAGACGACATTGCCAAATCAGCTACGATGACAGTTCAAACTTCTGAGTTGAAAGCTACAGAAATTGGTGGGACCATCATTCCACGCTTGATTGATGAGTTGCCGATTATTGCTCTGTTGGCGACGCAGGCACATGGGACAACCATTATCCGAGATGCGGAGGAGTTAAAGGTCAAGGAAACTGACCGCATTCAGGTGGTGGCAGATGTTTTAAATAGTATGGGTGCCAATATTGAGCCGACGGATGATGGGATGATGATCCACGGTCCAACACCGCTACATGGGGCAACCATTCAGACCTTTGGTGATCATCGGATTGGGATGATGGCAGCCATTGCGGCTCTCTTGGTAGAAGAAGGAACCGTTGAACTTGAAGGAGCTGAAGCCATTAATACGAGCTATCCAAGTTTCTTTACAGATTTGGAAAGTTTGTTGGTATAAAGAAAGGAGAAGGCCTTATGGCAAAGATTTTATTAGGATTTATGGGGGCAGGAAAAACGACTGTTGCTGGACATCTAGGTGGTGAATTTTATGATATGGACACGATTATTGAAGAAAAAATTGGCATGTCCATCACAGAATTTTTTGCCAAAGAGGGAGAGCCTGCCTTTCGGAAAATCGAGTCTGAAACTTTAGAGGAGTTGTTGGCACTGGATGGTGATGTGATTATCTCAACTGGTGGCGGTGTTGTTGTATCTGAAAAAAATCGTGAACTTTTAAGAAAGAATCGCAAGTACAATGTCCTTTTAGCGGCTTCATTTGAAGTCCTTTATGACCGAATTGAACATGATAAGATCTACCAACGTCCCCTCTTTTTAAATAACTCTAAGGAAGACTTTCACGGGATTTATGAGCGTCGGATGATGCTCTACGAAGGGTTGTCTGATTTGATTATCAATACAGACCACCGGACACCGGAAGAAGTAGCAAGGTTAATTCGATGCATGTAGCTTATTTGGGACCGCGTGGGTCCTTTACCCATCATGTGGCTCAACAGGCCTTTCCAGAAATGGATTTGCAGGCTTATTCAACGATTACTGAGGTCATCAAGGCCTACGAATCTGGTCAGGTAGACTACTCCGTCATTCCTGTGGAAAATTCGATTGAAGGGTCGGTTCATGAAACATTGGACTATCTCTTTCATCAGGCGGATATCCATGCGGTAGCAGAAATTATTCAACCGATTGCCCAGCAATTGCTTGCAACCAGTCCAGACAAGAAAATTGAGGTTATCTATTCACATCCGCAGGCCATTGCACAAGGAAAGGAATACATCCGTGCTCATTATCCACAGGCGCACTTTGAGATGACGGCCAGTACGGCTTATGCAGCCCGATATGTTGCGCAGCATCCCGAAAAACCATATGCGGCAATCGCTCCCTTGGCTGCCGCCGAAGAATACCAGCTGGCAATTGTTGCATCAGATATTCAGGAAATAGATGAGAATTTCACACGGTTTTGGTTACTTGGAAAAGAGGTGCCAAGCCTTTCCTTGCCCGCACAAGAAGAGAAACTATCTCTCGCCCTAACCCTCCCAGATAATCTGCCTGGTGCGCTTTACAAGGCCATGTCTGTCTTTGCATGGCGTGGAATTGATTTGACAAAAATCGAAAATCGGCCTTTGAAAACTGCCTTAGGAGAGTATTTCTTTATTATAGATGTCCAGTATAAAGAGCATGAACTGGTCCAATATGCCTTAAAAGAATTGACAAGTCTGCAAATTTCTTATAAAATTTTAGGGAACTACTTGGTCTATCAAGTCCAGTAGAGATAAGGAAGAAATGAAGAGATATGGTTAGAAATAGTGGTAACCTCACACATCATGAGGAATTACGTCTAGATTATTTAGAGAAAAATGTTTATTATTTAAATGCGAGAGAAAAGCGGGAATTGGCGTATCTTCAAGCAAAGGACGAAGGTCTCGTTGTATCTCCTACACCGAGTCGTGCAACAAGAAGACGTCGCAATGAACCAGTCACTGAGTACCGATCAGAGCAGCATCTTGACCTTGGTCCAGGAATAGAGGATGACGATGAGGTATATCTACCTAAATATCCTAGACCTGAACGACGACAACGTCCTAAAAAAGTAAAACAACACTCAATGGTAGAAGAGTCACCATTACCTCAGTATCCCAATAAAAAAGAAAAAATAAGAAAACCTCGTCGAAAAGGCCGTGTTAAACGGTTGTTGATGGCCCTTCTCTTTTTATTGATAGCTGTTTTAGCTGGGATGGCTTTCATGTTTTATAAGGGCTATTCCTCTGCAACGGATGAGCCAATTGTAGCGGAAGAATTTAATGGCCAGGATACAAGAGATGGCGTGAATATTCTTGTCTTAGGTACGGATGGACGTTCAGGTGATACATCGGATATGACTCGTACAGATTCTATCATGGTTGTTAACATCAACAACAAGGACAAAAAAGTAAAGATGGTCAGCTTCATGCGCGATACGCTTGTCACAATTGATGGTTATGATTATAAGATTAATTCTACCTATACTCTTGGAGAGCAGTTTGATCATCATGGCGCAGAAAATGTCCGTGAGATTTTAAAAGAAAATTTAGATTTGGACATTAAACACTATGCCCTGGTCGATTTTTCTACTTTTGCGACAGCTATTGATACCCTTTTTCCAGATGGAGTTAAGATGAATGCTCAGTTTAGTACCATTGGTGGGGAAACTGTCGATTCTGTTGAGGTACCAAATGATGTTGGTTTTGGGGATCAATCCACTCTTTATCAAACGATTCATGTTGGAGAGCAACGGATGAACGGTCAGACTTTGCTCAACTATGCCCGCTTCAGAAGTGATGACGAAGGAGACTATGGACGGACACGTCGCCAACAAGAGGTGATGGCAGCTATTTTAAGCCAAGCTAAAGATCCGACGAAATTATTTACGGGGTCAGAAGCAGCAGGAAAAGTCTTTGCATTGACATCCACAAGTCTACCGATTGGATTTTTAGTGACAAATGGCTTGCCTGTGGTCTTTGATGGAATGAAGGGAATCGAGCAAACAACAGTTCCAGAAATTGGCGACTGGGTTGATGAATATGACATCTATGGTGGCTCTGGCCTGAAGATTGATTTTGAGAAGTACAAGAACAAACTTGCGGACCTTGGATTCCGTTAAGTATGATATAATGGAGAGACGAAGGTCTCTCTTTTTTCTTTTGAAAATAGCAGAGCTGAGAGTTAGAATGAGGATGTTATGTTACAAAAAAATGATATTGTAGAAGTTGAGATTGTGGATTTGACCCATGAAGGTCAAGGGGTTGCCAAGGTTGATGGCTTAGTCTTTTTTGTGGAGAATGCCCTACCGGAAGAAGTGATTCAGATGCGCGTGCTCAAAGTTACGAAAAAAATCGGATACGGTAAGGTAGAAGAGTACCTCAAAACCTCTCCATACCGTGTAGAAGATATGGATGCGGCCTACTTGCGTACAGGGATTGCTGATTTTGGGCATTTGGCTTATGCTGAACAACTCAAATTCAAACGCAAGCAAGTAGTGGATAATCTCTACAAAACCGCAGGGATTTCTGATGTAGAAGTGCTAGAAACGCTTGGTATGGACCATCCAACAGCTTATCGAAATAAAGCTGCGATTCCTGTTCGCCGTGTCAATGGGCAGTTGGAAACCGGATTTTTCCGTAAAAATTCCCATGATGTGATGCCAATTGAAGATTATCTGATTCAAGATAAGGAGCTTGACCGTCTGATCAATGCCACTCGTGATTTACTGCGGCGCTTTGACCTTAAACCTTATGATGAAAAGGAACAAACTGGTCTGATTCGCAACCTTGTGGTGCGCCGCGGGCATTACTCAGGAGAAATGATGTTGGTGTTAGTGACCACACGTCCAAAAGTGTTCCGCATTGACCAATTGATTGACCAGTTAGTGGCAGATTTCCCAGCTCTTGTGTCTGTGATTCAAAACATCAACGATAAAAACACCAATGCGATTTTTGGTACTGAGTTCCATACGCTTTATGGAAAAGCTACGATTACTGATACCATGCTTGGTAATCAGTACGAGATTTCCGCTCAATCCTTCTATCAAGTTAATACAGAAATGGCTGAAAAACTCTATCAGACAGCCATTGATTTTTCTGAATTGACCGCTGACGATGTAGTGATTGACGCTTACTCAGGGATCGGTACCATCGGCTTATCCTTTGCTAAGTCTGTCAAGGCGGTTTATGGTGTGGAAGTGATTGAAGCAGCGGTCCGTGATGCGGAAAAAAATGCTGCACTAAACGGCATTACGAATGCTCACTATGTGGCAGATAGTGCCGAACATGCCATGGCTAACTGGAGCAAGCAGGGCATCCAACCAAGCGTCATCCTCGTTGACCCACCACGCAAAGGATTGACCGAAAGCTTCATCAAAGCAAGCGCAGCCATGCAACCGAACAAAATCACCTACGTCTCCTGCAACCCAGCCACCATGGCGCGTGATATTAAGCTTTATGAAGAATTAGGCTACAAGTTGCAGAAAGTACAGCCTGTTGATTTATTTCCGCAAACGCATCATGTTGAGACGGTAGTATTGATGTCACGGGTCAAGGACTGACCGCCTAAAAAGTTCAGTATTTCCGGGCTTTTCTGGAATTTGACCGTCAGAGTCGGGGTGCGAAAATGCCGCGAAAATCGCTCTATCAGAACATATCAATCGCTTCTGTCGGAGGGTTGAGTAGGCCATTTGGATGTCAGTAGGTTGAGTGGGCGGTTTAGATGTTTTTTCCGCAGGGTTGAGTTAGTGATTTGGATAACATGGGGTTGTGGCTGTGGTTTAGATGTCAGGTCGACAACTCGGGATTTGTAGTGTACAGATAAAGGAGATGATGTGTAAATGAACATAAATAAGGAAAGGCTGGTGGCCTTTACGGATGCAATTATTGCAATAGCGGCAACCATAATGGTTTTGGAATTGGTAGCACCGGAGGACACGACTCTTCAGGGGTTGTTGTCACAATGGCCTGTTTTTATTGCCTATCTGACAAGCTTTGACCTGATCTATCTGGTATGGCTCAATCATCATAACGCCTTCCAGAAGATAGAACATGTGACTATACGTATCTTTGCGTTAAATGGTATATGGACATTCTTCCTAACGCTGGTTCCATTTACAACGAGATGGGTAGGCGAATATCCGAACGATACATTGCCGGAGTTCCTTTATGTTTTCATTATGTTTGCGTGGTCACTGATGTTTCAGATTATGGACAATCAGATCCTGAAGGACTTCCCGGGGACAAAGCCGGACGTGACAAATACCCGGAAAGTGCGTATTCCGCTTTATCTTGCATATGCTGCAGCAATGATCGTTTCGTTCTTTGCTCCAATAGCCAGTCTGGTCATAATTCTTGTCGTTGTCGTAATACTGACTGTCGGTATATTCAGGATGCTACACAAATAATAGCGGTACAAAGGGCCTCACCAAAAAAATGCAAAACAGAAGGTGGTGAACCAATACGAACAGACACATTTACAGGTGAAAAGATGACTTTTTTCCGAGATTCGGACGGACTGCCTTTGGAACCACCATCGCCACTCCTTATGGCAATCACAATGCAGATACCCTGTCTGTTGCTAAGTCCTTACAGACAGATTTGGTCTTCACTGGTCAGACAGGCATTCTCTCATCAGAACTGTCTGATCCCAATCAATTACCAAGGATAAGTCTCTTACAGAGCCATAGTTTTGAAGAATTTTTAGTCATGTTGAGGTGAGATAAAATATAATCAAATCTTTCCTAGGTTAACTAATCGAATCTGATAAGAAATGCTAGAATATCAAATAGAATCAATTTTTATAGCTCCGTATATGGGTGGTTAAGTAAAGATTTGCAATTCCGTTCCACAGTATAATCCTAAAATCACTTTCACTTCCTTTCGTTCATTAGTACAGAAGAAAGCTCTCAGCACATGTTGAGGCTATCGCATTACTAGAGAAGTCCGAAGATTAAGTGTTCAGCTCGCCTCTTTATTTTCTGGTAAGCTGCTAAAAATCCTCAGTGGGGATTTTTACTCCTAATTAGATATTGGGAGTTTAGTATTAAGCATATCGGAATGGATGACAAGAAAAATGCACCCCTTGTACTTACCCTGATATGTAGATTTTTGCAGAAGAAAAAATATTAAGATTAGTATTGACCTGCCCATTAGGGACTGGTATATACTTTAATCAAGGAGGTGTTAGACCATGCGTAGAAATGAAATTCAAGAAAAAACAGGTTTGAATAGAAAAGCAATCGAGTGTTATGAAGAAAAAGATTTGATTAAACCTTTAAAATCAGAAAATGGCTATCGAGATTATAGTGATAAATATTTAGAATTCTTTAATAAAATATCTTTGTTTAAGAAAATTTGTCTAAGTTATATCTGAGATCGAAAAATGTTTCAAAATTTGCTTATTTCAATATCTCTTTAACAATATTGAAAAACTTGTCAAAAAAATGTTTATTAACTATAATAGTTAGAGAAAGAGATAGGAGGGCAGAAAGTGATAGAAAAACGTTTTGGCAACAACAACGAACTGAGCTGGATTATTATCCATTCAGAAAGAGAAATGATAGACAAACAATTAGTCGAAGACTATGGATTAGATAAAGAATTGGTCTCATATGCATTAGACAAAAATGAACGGGCTCATTTAGAATACAATGTAAAACTCGATCGATTATTATTGATTTTTAATCTTCTTGATGTAACAAAAGAGGATAATCATTATGAAACCACACCGATGGCGTTTATCGTGCAACAAAATCAGTTTATTACGATTTTCAATGTGAGAAATGCTTATTTGCTGGAAAAACTAGAAAACTATTTGGCTAATAATACAGTTTTGACCTGTCAACAGTTCCTATTCGCCACCTTAACGATTGCTTCCAAAGAATATTTCCCTGTTTTGGATCAATTGGATCGTGATAAAGATACGCTCAATGCTAAGTTAAGAAAGAGGACGACCAAGCAACTGCTATTAGAACTGTCTGACTTGGAAACTGGGTCAGTCTATTTACTAACCGCAGGAAATCAAAATGTGCTCGTGTTGGAACAATTGCGGAACCACCCACATATTCAAAAACTCGATAGCATTGAATTGGAAGAACTGGACGATGCATTAATTGAAGCCCGTCAGCTAGCAGCCATGACGCAGCTGGATTCTCAGATTCTTCAACAATTGTCAGGCGCCTACAATAATATCTTGAACAATAACTTGAATGACAACCTGACTATTTTAACGATAATATCCATTTTACTCGCAGTTATTGCTGTTATCACTGGATTCTTTGGGATGAATGTTCAGTTGCCATGGCAAAACGAGCCACAAGCGTGGATTTGGATTGTCATTCTAGCGCTTGTATTATGGCTGATTATTGCACAAGTATTGAAATTTGTCATGCGTCGACAAGGGTAAAAAAGATTTTATAAAGAGATTTGAGGGGAAACTCTCAATTTTTTTTTTTGGCACAAAATGGTAATTGATAGGCACCAACTGTCATTCATCTTTTTCTGAACAAGGAGTAAATTAATGTCATCAAGTTGATAAAGACTTGAAAGAATCATCCAGAAAGAGGTGCTAGAGGCTTATTTTCCATGGGACAAAAACATTAAGAAAGCTTGTAAATAGAAAAAAGTTCCAGGGTCGACAGGACTTTGGAGCCTTTTTCAATATACTTTGTTATTGGGCGCTTACATATTATTCCATTTTTTGTACTAAATACGTTGTAGTTTTTTTATAAGAATAGCGGTAGATTAGAGGATTCTCATCTACGGTACTTACTTCAAATATGAAGAAGTGATCGCGGTTATCTCTGGACTTTTCCTTATTGAGGACAAAGTAATTCTTACGTGAAGTCGCCATTGTTTTGAGGATATCATCGGTCAGGAAGGTCAATGGAATATTCATGTTGGAGTAGCGGTAGAAGTCACGTTCAAAATCTTGGTAGCTCTCGCTGTAATAGTCCATTTGCAGGTGATTACGTTGAAACTCAAGCTGATTCATAAAGTACCTCCTCAACAAGTTCAATACTAATAATGTCTTTCAATTTCAAATTGATATGAGCTGTTGTAGTTTTTATCAAAATGAAATCCTTATTCAGACTTGGTATTGTTCCAGTGTAGGAAACACGCTTGTTTTTTTCGATCACATGAGTGCGCGTGTGTAGCTGCCCAGCGTATACTTGACTGAGGAGTAATAATTTCTTCTCTAGTGATAAATCAGACATGTATGTTACTTTGTTTGTGTCATCAGAGAGTGCTGATGTATGCTCAGATAGGAAAAAGCCCATCCATTTTTGCATCTTTGTATCCTGGTACTCTCTTGCTGACTGAAATGGTAAGTATGAACGGTCAATCATTTAAATCCCTCCAATCCACCAGCGGAATGACCGCCGATAAGTTTACTGCGTTCAATATTTCTGGAACCTTCAGTTAGGACGGTTCCTTTTTGTATGGCTAAAAAGCCAAACTGTTCTCTGACAACATCAATAGCTGTCTGAAGTCTATTTTCTTTTTCAATTTGTTCTACATCATCAAAGAGTGATAGTAGAGTATAGCTTTCATCTACGAAGCCACTACAAGATACACCAATTTGTCTCACTGCTCCAGAGGAGTATTTTTTTCGGAATAATTCAAGTACATGACTCACCATTGTTTTGGGGAGATTTGCGGGTTCAATTTTTTTCTGAGCATTTATAGATTTTTTCATCTCAGTCTTAGAATATCCAATATGAATAGAAACGACAGTAGTCAATACTAGGGCTACTGTTCCGTTCCACAGTATAATCCTAAAATCACTTTCACTTCCTTTCGTTCATTAGTATAGAAGAAAGCTCTCATCACATGTGGAGTGTGTAAGTTTGCTTGAAAAACTCTAGGATAAAAGCAAGTTAAAGGAGTGGGGATTTCTCGCTATTTTCATGATATAATAATTTAGGAAAGAATGGAGTGATAAGATCAATGAGATTAATAAGATTGACTTTTAGATTAGCAACTGGTTCTGTTAAATGGTTTATTGGTATGTTTAAATACTATCGATGAGCCGAAAACGTTGAGGCGGTATCACTGCTCGTGAAAGATTAGAAACCTTTGAACAAAGGGATAATGAAAAGCCTTGATATCGAGCCTTTTCTTATGCTTAGGAGTATATAAGAAAAAGAAATTGTTGATCTGATCCCCCATACGGAGACTATTATCCTATTGTCCAAATCTATAGGAAAAAAATGCCACTTATCTAGAAATCACAAATAATAAGGAATATTGAGTTTATAGTTGAATAGACACCAAGCGTATGATAAAGTGTAAATACAAATAGTATTTACAAGAGGTGCTTGATATGGCGACGACTCAACCAGTTCATTTTCGTGAAGATTCTGTTGTTTATCAACGGACTAAGAAGATTTTAGCAGATGAGAAAATCAGTTTGACAGATGTTTTGAACGCTGCTTTAAGAAATATAAGCAATGAATGGGTGAAAATATTATTTTGTGAGAAATTACGTTTTCGGTTCATGAATTTCTCTAGAGAAGGATTCGTGGTAAAATAAAGAAAATAATCAAGCAGTAATTTAACAAAAATAGTCTTGATGGGTTTGTAATGATAAACAGGAGGTGATAGGATGTTGACCCAAGAAGAAATGAACAGTTTGGTACCCGAAAAACTGCGAGAGATTGAGAAGGAGTACGATATTACAGTTTTGTGGGCGGTGGAGTCCGGTAGTCGTGCTTGGGGATTTGCCTCACCCGATAGCGATTTTGATGTTCGTTTTATTTATCAGCACAATCAAGATTACTATCTGAAGCTCAATAGTGGTCGCGATGTGATTGAGCTGCCAATTGACGATACGTGGGATGTGAGTGGTTGGGATTTGGACAAGACGTTGAAGTTACTCTACAAGTCCAATCCAACCTTATTCGAATGGATGCAATCCCCGATTGTCTATCATCAGACAGATTTTATTGAACGTTTCCGTCCGCTTGCCCAGCAGTATTTTTCTGAGAAAAAGATGCTCTATCATTACTTGAATACGGCGAAAAACCAGATGAGCCGCCATCTGTCTGGTCCCAAGGTGAAACCGAAGAAGTATTTCTATGTCCTTCGTCCAGTTTTAGCCTGTCGCTGGATTGAGAAGTACCATAGTGTTCCACCGATTTTGTTCGATGATTTGGTGACAGAGTTGGTTCCAGACAACATGAAGCCACATGTGTCAGCCTTACTAGATATCAAAGTCAATGGGCCAGAGGGAATGGAAATCGCACCCATCCAGCCCATTCATGATTATTTGGTACAGAGCATTCAAGAATTAGAAGAGCTGGTCGCGACTGTCAAAGAGGATACAAGAAACTGGGAAGCACTCAACCAATTCTTTCTTGAAGAAGTGAAGCAATAAGACGAAAACACATGATTTGACGCAACCAGAATTCGCAAAAATTATTGGTATTTCAAGGAATAGCTTTAGCCGTTATGAAAATGGAACAAGTTCTGTCTCAACAGAGCTAATAGACCGTATTTGTCAGAAATTTAATGTGTCGTATGTCGATATTGTAGGAGAAGAAAAGATGTTAACACCAGTAGAAGATTATCAATTGACGCTGAAAATCGAAATCATCAAAGAGCGTGGCGCAACGATTTTATCGCAATTGTATCGCTATCAAGATAGTCAAGGAATTGCTTTTGACGATGAGACCAATCCTTGGATTTTGATGAGTGATGACTTGTCTGACCTTATCAATACCAAGATTTATCTTGTTAATACTTTTGATGAAGTGGAGTGCTACAATGGGTATTTGGATGGCATTGAGCGCATGTTGGGGCTTGCTCGTCATCAGGTGGTGGCTGAATGAGGTTAGAAGAATTTAGCCAAGATGACTTTGATCTGGCCTTAAAACGAGCCATTCGTTCCTTAACTCGTGGTAAAGAGATATCAGTTAACCCAATAGCCATTTTACTTGGTGGGCAAAGCGGAGCAGGAAAAACAACGATAAACCGGATTAAACAAAAAGAATTTCAAGGCAATATCATCATTATTGACGGTGACAGCTATCGTTCTTTACACCCGAATTATCTAGCATTGCAGGAAGAATTCGGAAAAGATAGTGTGGATTATACCAAAGCATTTGCTGGAGAAATGGTAGAATGTCTTATGGATGAACTGAGTAACCAAGGCTACCATTTGTTAATTGAAGGAACCTTGAGAACGACAAAAGTCCCACGAAAAAAAGCTCAGCTATGGAAGGCGAGAGGTTATCAAGTCTCGTTAGCTTTGATAGCAACCAAGCCTGAATTGTCTTATCTCAGCATCTTAATTTGCTACGAAGAAGTCTATGCGGTTAATCCAAACCAAGCTAGAGCAACGCCTAAAGAACATCATGATGGTATTGTAGACCATTTGATTGATAATTTACGAGAATTAGAAACTGATAAACTCTTTGACCGGATTCAAATTTACCAGAGAGACAGACGGTGTGTCTATGATTCTGAAACAGGTAGAGGAAGAGCTACCGATATTCTACAAGAGTGTCTCTTTGGAAAATGGAGCAAGGTCGAGGAAGAGATGTTGAAGGTAGGTCAGGAGCAGTTGTGTGAATTAGTTGAAGGAAATAAGGAATTTTAGTATACCAACAGCCAAACAATGCTTAAAAAGCGACAACGAAGTAAAGTGTGCTTGATCATCGCTAGAAACAAAGAGTTGAGAGACAAAAGAAATGAAGAAAGCTACCTATAAATTATTGACGATGATTCCAGTTTATGGAACGATTTTAAAATTTTCTCGTAAGGGTGAAGTGATGCTCTGTAGTCCGCTACTTGCAGAACTATCTGACGAAGGAATTGATGTAGGAGACATTTTCAAATTACTTGAAAATCAATATCCAGGTGAAGTTGTGACAAATGAACGTTTTTTTGAAGGCTGTCAAAAGATAAGAACTTCGATGAATAAAAAGAATATTGAATCGTAAAATGTTCTACTCTGTCAAAAAATAAAAATCTCCACTCACAACTGTCACAGCAATCAACCTACTGCTTGAAGACATTCCATTGTTGCAAGAATAGTGAGGTATTATGATGATTCAATTTGTACATGTAGTGAAAGACTATTCGATCGGAATCTCTTATGTTGGCATACTTGCCTTTATCATGCAGGAAATTCCCTATCTCATCATGCCATTTCTGAAGCTGGAGTCCAATCCCATCATGAATCTCCAGCATGAGGCCAAGGGAATAGAAGTGGCACAGACTATATGTGGCATATTCACCATCTTAATGTTAATCTTTCTCGTGAGGGAGGATGCGGTACTGTTTCCTCTTGAGTCCACTAGAGAAACATTCTTTTTTAGCTTGATGCTTATCTTGTTCTTTATTAATTTTACTGGGTGGACAGTTTATTTTAGAAGGTATCACATAAGCTGGCTTATTGTCAGTAGCCAATTTGCGGCTGTTCCCTTGTATTATTTCTGTTTTGGTATGTGGAAACAGAACCTTCCGCTAGCCTGGGTAGCAATAGTATTTTTCATCCTTCATACTGTAAATGGTTATATGAACTTTATTGGAACAAACTAGTATCGTCAAGTACGGTTTCTGAAGTTGTGGGTGAAGGAGAAGGTTGTGATGTTTTTTATGAAACACATTTTCACCAAGACAACATTGTCGCTTCTATCGAAGTCTCTGAGAATCTAACTTTTTCAGAGATTTACTCATTGCTTGCAAAGGATAAGTATATGGAAGTTGCTGATATTGTGACGATTTCAAATAATGAAAAAGCAATTACTGCATTTATCGAACAGAATAAAGAGGAAATGAGAGCACAAACAATTTTTTCATTAGAAAGTTTTGTTGCTCGTAAATAATGTACAGTACAAAAGAGCTGAGGAGGAAATTGTATGGATGAACAGGTAATTTGTATTCTCCAAAAGGTTGCATGTTGGATATCAGTTTTTTACAAAATACAATAATGGATTATAAAAGGAAAAAGCTTTGATTTCAAGGCTTTTTTGCTTGTTATAAGAATGGAGAAGGAAACTGAAATAGCGGGTGTTGTGAGTGAAGCTAGCAGTTAAAACAAATTATTGGTAAGCGTTTACATAATATGGTATGATGTGACCATACTATAAAATAAAAACGAGGAAACGACCATGATTCACATGAACAAAGTCATTGCCATTCAAGATACATATGGAGAAAGATTTCAACATTGTTGGGGATGCGGTCCCAAAAACGTTGATGGCTTACACCTAAAGACTTATCCGAGTGAGGATGGACAGTGTTGTCTTTCAGTGTATACCCCAGGTGCTCATTATACAGGGGGAGTACCATCCAATATTTTTGGTGGGATGATTGCAGTGCTCTTTGATTGTCATGGAACAGCGTCAGCGGCCTGGTTTGCCCATCGTAAAAAGGGGTTAGAGCTGACAAAGGAGACTGTGATTGGACGATATATCACAGCAAGACTAGAGGTTGATTTTAAGAAGCCACTTCCAGTCAATGAAGCAATTACTGTGACATCTAAAGCAGAAGAAATTGGCGAACGTAAAGTCATTGTCACAATGGAAATGGTAGCTGCAGGAGAGGTTCGTGCAATAGCGCGAATGATTGCAGTAGCGGTCAAAGATCATATGTAGTCTAAGGCAACTTTCATTTGGAAGTTGCCTTTTTATAATGTTTGAATCAGATGGGATTTCAGCTTTCTGCATTGTTATCGGTAATGAAGAATGGTTTTACCATCAAGGAAAGAACGAATGGTATTAGAATTCGTATACAGATGTTTCCTTTTTAAATGTTGGAGCGAGATTTAAAAAAATCATTCATAAAACACTTGACTTATAGTCAACTACAAGTGGTACACTGTCACCATCAACAAAAAAGGAGAAACAAAATGACAAAACATACAGCATCAATCGTACTTGGAACATGGTCTTGGGGAACTGGCGGATTTGCTGGTGGTAATGTGGTTTTTGGCAATCATCTTGATACGACTGACTTGAAAGATGTTTTTTCGGTTGCTATGGAAAATGGTCTCAACACCTTTGATACTGCTTTTGCCTATGCCAATGGGGAATCTGAGAGGATTTTGGGTGAGTTAGTGAGCCAATATGACAGGTCAGAAGTCATCATATCTGACAAATTTACACCAGGAATGCAGGATGGTACCAAAGAAAATCCAGTCGCAGATATGTTAGAAGGTAGTCTTAAGCGCTTGGGAATAGAATATATTGACATTTATTGGATTCATAACGCTGCTGATGTTGAACGTTGGACACCATTTTTAGCAGACTTAGTCAAATCAGGACGTGTGAAACGAATTGGTGTATCCAACCACAGTCTTGACCAAGTGAAACGTGTTCAGGAAATCTTGAAACCAGCTGGGGTACAAATTTCAGCTGTTCAAAACCATTTTAGTTTGCTTTACCGCAATTCTATTGAGGATGGATTGCTTGACTATTGCAAGGAAAATGATATCCAATTTTTCTCTTACATGGTTCTAGAGCAAGGCGCTTTGTCTGGTAAATATGATAGTAGGCATCCGATGCCAGCTGATTCCAATCGTGGCAAAACCTATAATCCGATGTTTCCAGCCTTAGGTGACTTACTTTCTGAATTGAAAGTTTTGGCAGACAAGTATCAGGTTAGTCCAGCACAAATTGCGACAGCTTGGGCAATCGGGCGTGGAACAACACCAATCTTAGGCGTTACAAAAGTTGAACAAGTTCTAGATGCGGCTAAAGCTAGCGACCTGGTTCTCAGTGGGACTGAAATGGCAAGATTAGAAGAATTGGCTTCAGAAGCTGGTGTCAATACACGCGGTGGCTGGGAAGGACAAGCTTAACACAATGAATCAACAAGGACTGTCTGAGTAACTAAATGATGCAAGAGTTGACGTGCTAAAAAATGTAACTTAACAAAAATTATAGTAGACTAGAGTTACAAGATACGTTTAGATAGAAGGTAATGAGATGACAGAAACGAAAAAATACACCATTACGGAAGTGTCACAAAAATATGATATTAATCCCAATACCCTGCGTTATTATGAACGGATAGGGCTTTTACCAGAGATACCTCGTCAGTCTAATGGCAATCGCTATTTTACAGATGATCTTAATAAGTGGCTTGAAATGATTATTTGCCTACGTCATTCTGGCATTCCAATCGAAGCCTTGATTGATTATTGTCAGCTACTCATGCAGGGTGATCAGACGGTAGAAGCGAGTGAAGCCTTGTTGCGTGAGCAACTAGCAGTGCTAGAAAACAAACAAAAAAATCTTCAACGTTCTATTGATCGCTTGACACGCAAAATCAGTCTTTATGAATCTGGAGAGATTTTAAATAAGGATACCTATTACGAAGAATATGGCATTATTTTTGATGAAGCCGGTAGCTGGAAGGAGAGATTAGATGACTTTGAAAATTGATGCCTTTGCCCATGTTTTACTTCCTGAGTTTTTTGGAAAAATGCTAACGCTGGATAAGAAGTTAGTCTCAAAAATGCCCTTTATCCAAAACCCTGTCTTGACGGATATAACAAAACGTCGCGAGACGATGCCAGCTAACACAAAACAAATTATTTCTTATGTCAATGCTAATCCAGAAGATTATCTGGATAGTGCTGAAGCTACTCAATTGGTAGAACTGGCGAATGAGGAATTGCTAGCGACGGTCAAAGAAAATGCGGATATTTTTTCGGGTGGTGTAGCCATGGTGGCGATGAACAATATTCCAGAAGCAGTGCGCGTGATAGAGAGCTTTGTTGTTAGTCATCCTGAGATACTTGGGATTCAATTATTCACACGTCATCTGGGGAAATCCCTAGCAGATGAGAGTTTCAAGCCAGTATTTGCAGCAGCATCCAAGGCGAATAGCCCAATCTGGCTACACCCAGTCTTTGATGAGCGGAAGCCAGACAATAATATTATCTTTAGCTGGGAGTACGAATTAACCCAAGCCATGCTAGACATTGTGCAGGCTGGTTATTTTCAAGAATTTCCAAATCTCAACATCTTAGTTCATCATGGTGGGGCTATGGTTCCTTACTTCGCAGAGCGGATTGAGCATATTTTACCAGAGGAGCAGGCGAGTGATTTCAAGAAATTCTATGTGGATACAGCCCTTTTAGGCAATAGCAAAGCTCTGGAACTCTGTGTGGACTATTACGGTGTTGACCATGTTCTTTTTGGAACTGATGCACCGCTTGGGATTCTTCCAGCTGGAGCGACAGAAGTAATCAGTAATGCTATCGAAAAATTACCTTTAACGGATAATGATAAAGAAAAGATTTTTCGTGGGAATGCCAATAGGCTCTTTGGATTTGGAGGTTGAAAATGACAGAGATCTTTAGAATGTTTCGTCTTGGTTTGGAATTGGATTATGAAGAAGATTATAAGCAAATTGGCTATACGAACTTTACCCAGTCAATGGCACTAGAACCAGGGACTTTGGCTATGTATGGTGGTCATCTTTCAGAAGATTTTAGTCAGCAGATCGTTGTGGAATGTTATGCTAGTGAAGAGGCTTATCAGGAACATGTTCAATCACCTCATTTTAAGGCCTTTGTAGATTTGGCACAAAAAGCACTGACTAGCCGTGAAGTGGTGACCTTGGTGCCACAATTATTGCTTCAAAAACCAACCGCCTTGCGGATTTTTGATGATAAGCAGTTAGCTGTTCGACTAGCTACAGTGACGGTTAGGGATAGCAATGCCTTTTCAGAGATTGTTTTACCTGAAATGCAGACAAGCATGGAAAAAGAAGCTGGAGTCTTGGTCATGTATGCTGGTACAGATGTGGACAATCCGGATACTTGGTATTTCTTTGAGGTCTATCAAAATGAAGCTGCATATGAGCAACACAGAGCAACACCGTATTTTAAAGACTATATTGAGCAAAGTGCTAAATTGGTCCTAGATAAACAACTTCAAACGTTGCATGGGGATATGCTGGTGAATCGAGGATAGATTTAGTAGCTTGATGATAAGTTAAAATACTTTTGAAGCATCTATTAACTTTCATTATAGGTATTTGTCACTGTTAGTAGTTAGAGATATACTATAATCGAGATTAACATTATTATAGAAAGAAGTGATGACTCATGTTTAAACATGAAGACGTTAAAAACAATCCCTTATTTGCCTTTGGAGAAGAAAATCCGTACGGTGTTAGTTTTACGGGACAATCCTATCTAGCAATGTTGGCACAAGCGCCAGATGGCAATACCAGTGTTGGAAATGTGACCTTTGAACCGGGATGTCGTAATAACTGGCATGTGCATTTGGATGGGTACCAAATTCTTCTTGTTACTGGAGGAGAAGGTCTTTATCAGGAAGCTGGGAAAACTGCGCGACATCTAAAAGCAGGTGATGTCGTTGTGACTGACAAAGGAGTGAAGCACTGGCATGGTGCAACCAAAGATTCTTGGTTCAGTCATGTGGCGATCACAGCTGGTGCCAGTGAATTTTATGAATCAGTGATAGGCGAAGAATATCAAGCAGCTCATAAGGAGGAAGAATAATATGACTATTAAACAAACAGCAGGGCGTGATCAACTAGGCGAATTTGCGCCTGAATTTGCTCATTTTAATGACGATGTTTTGTTTGGCGAAAACTGGAATAATGAGGCCATTGATCTGAAGACACGTTGTATCATTACTGTGACGGCTCTGATGAGCTCAGGTATCACCGATTCTTCTTTAAACTATCACTTGGAAAATGCCAAGAAAAATGGTGTCACCAAGGAAGAAATCTCTGCTATCATTACCCATCTGGCTTTCTATGTCGGCTGGCCAAAAGCCTGGGCAGTCTTTAGAATAGCTAAGGGTGTATGGGGAGAATAAGATACGACAGGTGCTCGTGGATATTAACAATAATAAGTCGTTCACCCAACAGGTTATCAGCCACGTGGGAGAACGATCTATTTTGCCCAAACTAGAATGATAATTGATATTTGCGGACCTCCAAGTTACTTTTATTGAAAGGAAAAATCACATATTTTGGCAATGATAAAACATAAGAAAATTGAATTAACGGAGCTATTTTACGATTTGGTTTACGTTTATGGCTTTAGTCAGACAACCTCGCTCATTCACCATGTTCATCAAGGGGTGATTCCTATGAACTGCTCCCTGTCAAGTGGACAATGAAATAATAAAAGATTAAGCAACGGCCTTGTTCCTCATTTCAAGAGGGGCAAGGCCGTTGTGTTTCTCTTGAAATCGTTCATTATTGTAAAAATAGATATAGTCATCAATATCAGTGACCAACTCCTCAAATGTCTTGTAGGTCTTCAAATCATAACACTCCGTTTTAAAGTGTCCAAAGAAACTCTCAATCGGCGCATTATCAATGCACTTGCCAACTCGTGACATTGAACGTGTCATCTGATATTGTGTTGTTACCATCCGGTATTCTCGCGATGTGTATTGGGAGCCTCTATCACTATGAAGCAGCGGTGTGGCTCCTGAGTTAATCTCTATTGCCTTTCTTAGAGTTTCCATAACAAGAGGATTATCATTGTGCTTACTGATATGGTAAGCCACGATAGAACCATCATATAGGTCTTTAATAGCACTTAAATAAGCCTTACAACCTAATCCATATTGCAAGAAAGTCACATCTGTACACCATTTTTGATTAGGTGACTGAGCTGTAAACTCTCGATTAAGAATGTTCTCTTCGATATTCACAAAACTAGTCTTCGTGCAATAGCCTCTAGAACGACGGATAATTGATGAGATACCAAGGATACGCATTAAGCGACGAATTCGCTTCTTGTTATAAGTTGTTCCAAGTTCCCGATTGATAGCTCGTGTCATTCGACGGTAGCCTAAAATTCCCTTGTGTTTGGTATGGAGTTCCTTGATGGTTTTTAATAGTGTTCGATTTGTCTCCTCAGATGTAGTCTCTTTGTGATTAAGCCACTTATAATAGCCTGATCGAGACACTCCAAGCAATTGGCATAACTGGCTAATAGAGGCTCCACTA
>NZ_KB904582.1:33887-158103 GCF_000380125.1 Streptococcus ovis DSM 16829 | reverse complement strand
TGTTACCAAAGGGAAATTTGCCCCAGGTACTTGGGATCAAGTTTATAACGGAAAATAAGAATCAGCCTCGGCATTTGCCGGGGCTTTTTTTGTTTGCAAAAAAAAGACCTTGTCCAGAGGTCGAAATAGCACTTCCCAGCTTTTGATTTAATACGTTTTTTAATACGTTGTTATGTGATTGACAGCAATTGACTAGATATTGTAATTTGATAAAACCTTGATTTTACGACTATTTTGGTATTGATTGTAATTGATTGGATATCAAACGGGAATTGTAGCATAAAAAGAAAAAAATGCCTTGGATAAGACAAAACCGATAGGAAAACTACCGGTTTTGTTTGTATATTACAAGAGAATGGCGAGTGTTTGGTACGGTTTGAGAGTAAGGGGAGTAGTAAGCATACTATTTGTCTGCGTGCAATCGATTTTTATGGCAACGTTTCAATTTATATGAATGTGAAGTAGCTGTTTATGAGAGAAAGATTATTTTAAGTTAAAAAAGATTCCTTTTCTTAAATGATTTTCGCTAGAATAGAGTGAATAATATATGAAGAGACATAAAAAGGATGATGTGAATGTGGGAAGATTATGTATTGATTAGAAAGATACAGAGAGGAGATACGGATGCTTGGGAACTATTGGTAAATAAGTATTATGATAAAATTTTTGCTTACTGTTATCGCCGTTGTTATGGTAATCGTATGTTGGCTAGTGATTTAACTCAAGAAGTCTTTTTAAAACTTGTTCAGGCCCTACCTAACTATAGCTATAGGGGAAAGTTTTATAACTATCTTTACACTATCGCTGTCAATCATTGCAATACAGTGACTAAAAAGAAACAGCTAGAACAGGTAGAATTAGATGAGAAGATGCTGCTAGATACTCAAGAATCTGTAGAAACTTATTTGGTAAAACAAGAAGAAAAACAAGCGATTCAAGAAGCATTGAATAAATTACCAGATATTCAGCGAGAGGCATTGATTTTGCGTTATTATCAAGATTTAAAGGTTCGGGACATTGCTAAAATAACAGGAGTAGAGGTATCTACAGCTCAATCTCGCATTCATCAGGGATTAAAGAAATTAGCTAAATGGTTAGATGAGAAGGAGTCTAGTGATGACTAAAGATATAACAACGAAGCTGAAAAATAACCCGCTAGAATCGGATTCGGTCGGTAAGGCTAGAAGTATTTCAATAGGGAAAGAATGGATAGAAATCAATCAATTGCGTAGACATTCGATTTCTGACTTATTTTTGTCTACACTACTATTTATTGATCGAAAAATTTGGCTGGGACAACTAATTGTATTTACAGTTAGTACGTTACTGGTTTTTAAGATGAAAATGAGTGATGGAATCGGATCTATCATGCAAGTTTTGACAGGAATGCTCTTGATTTCAGTTCTCTTTTTTATGGATGAATTGTTCAAAAGTTTTACATATGGGATGTGGGAACTGGAAGAAACTTTTAAGTATGATTTACGACAACACACTATGATTAAATTTTTTGTTTTCGGTATAGTCGATATGGTATTGATTATTGCTTTGGCTTTGGTAACGAGTACTCGTTTGGTGCTACCTATTTGGAACATTCTAATTTACTTATTAGTACCTTATAACATCATTTGTATCCTTCTATTTTCTGTGATTACGATGTGGCGTAATTACATGCATCGTCAACTAATGTGGTTAACAATCAGTTTGTTAATTTTACTTTTTTACGTGGTTTGCAATGTTTTTCATATCTATCAATTAGAACTATTTTATTGGTGGGGAGCTGGGGTAGTGACGGGAGTTGTTTTGCTTTATCAATTCTATTTACAATTACAAAAAAACTTTGATAGAGAGGTTTTGAAATGGAGTTACGAGTAAATAATATTTCAAAAACATATGGGGGTATACAGGTATTGAAGCCTATCTCTTTTGAACTTCAGTCCGGAATATATGGGCTATTGGGTTCCAATGGTTCCGGAAAGACCACTCTTTTTCGGATAATTTGTGGTTTGTTACAAGCAGATAGCGGAGAAGTACTCTTTAATAAAAAAAATATAAAAGAGCAAGCAGAAGAGTTTCGTTCTATTTTAGGATTTTTACCTCAAGATTTTAGTTATTATCCAGATTTTACTGGTTATAAATTTATGCTCTATATTGCATCCTTGAAAGGGTTAAATCGTCAAAAAGCAAAAAAACGTTGTTTAGAATTGTTGGATTTTGTTGGACTTACCGAAGTTAAAAATAAAAAAATTCGTCAATATTCAGGTGGAATGAAACAGCGATTAGGTATTGCACAGACACTTATTAATGACCCAGAAGTTTTGATATTGGATGAGCCAACAGTTGGTTTGGATCCTAAAGAACGAGTGAAGTTTAGAAAACTACTTAGTAATCTTTCGAGAGAAAAAATTATTATTCTATCCACTCATATTGTTTCAGATATTGAATCTATAGCAGATGAAATCTTAATTTTAAAAGATGGTCAATTAAAAACTAGAGGAACATCTTGTGAATTGTTGGAAGGAATCCAAGGTCAGGTATGGGAATGCTTAGTGTCACAAGCAGAAGCAGACCAATTAGAGAAACAATATTTAATTTGTAATCGTCGCAATGAAGTAGGAGATGTACTGGTTAGATTGATTTTATCTACCTGTCCAACATCATCCGCTAAGCAGGTAGCAGCTTCTTTGGAGGATCTGTATCTATACTACTTTAGAGAAGAGGGCTGAATATATGATGAACTTAATACAATTTGAATTGATAAAAATTTTTAAAAATCGAACAGTGCTTGGTTCAATAGTAGTAGCTAGTTTTCTCCTCTTTGGTATCTTTTATGTTCGATATTATCAATCACAGAATAATTTTGCTGCTAGAGAGTTGGTTACGAAAGGATATCCGACTCGTATTGATAAACTGGTTGAGAAAAAATATAGTGGTGAGTTTACAGATGAAAAAGTCCAATTAGTCGTGTCAGATTTTATGGATTTGTTTCAAGATAATATTGACATTAAAAACGAATGGTATGATGGGCCGTTTTATCCTTTTTACTGGGAAATCACTGATGCTTTTGTATCCAGAAAAACATTTGATATTTATGTCAGAATGATCAATAAAGTTAAAGCTGGGGAAAGAATGTCTGTGGAAGAAGTTCCCATTGTTACGCTTGCGGATAAGGGATTTAATTTTTTTGAAAAGGATTTAAAAATTGGGAACTATGGACCATGGACAGACTTGTATAAGGCTTCGGGGGACCTCTATGTTTTAATTGCTATTTTAGTAACCTTTGCGAGCTCCTTGATTTTTGCTGATGATACATCTAAAAATATGAATCAACTTCTTCTGAGTACGAAATATGGTAGAGGTCAGTTGATATCTAGTAAACTTTTGGCAGGTATACTAGCGACAATCGGTTTATTTGCGTTTGTTCACCTTATCAATTTTGTTGTTTTTATGGCAATGAATGATATTAGCGGTTGGAAATCTAGTATTCAAATCAATTTTACAATGAAGTTATATGATTTTCCTATGTATTGGAATCATTTGCAAATTTATTTTTGGTTCCTCGTGTTGCAATTGTTGGGGATTTTCTTTATTGCATCTTCCAGTTTTCTTGTTTCTGCACTGGTTAAATCTCCATTGTCAGCTTTTACCACAGCGGTAGGAGTCTATCTCTTGCCCATCCTTGTAATTCAGGCTTTTAAAACTAGCCCCGTAGCCCTATTCTTTAATTTCTTTCCTATTAATCAGAATAATCTTAATCATTTGCTAGATTTACTCAGTCATCAGAATGGGCTATTCTTCTCTACTTTTATTGGGAATACTGCCCTGCTATATTTCTTTTTTATAATGGGAACTGTACTCCTTAATTTGCTAGCTTATAGTCGTATGAAAAATTGGACTTTTAAATAAATTAGAACGGGGGATTTATTGGATCAGAAGGAAATGAAATGGAATTTGTCAATGATAAGTCTTTTCCAATACATTTTTTCCGTATCGGTTATTATCATTCATAGTGGCCGTTTATTTGAGAGTGATTTATTCCATTTTTTGGTGAAGAGTGTATTAGCCAGAGAAGCAGTGCCTTATTTTATAGTTTGTACTAGTTTCTTTTTGAGAAGTTACCCAAACGGTAAAATATATAAATATTTCCAATCACTTACGAAGCGATATTTCCTATGGACACTTGTCTATCTTCCTTATGGTTATATTTATTTTTCGAAGCTACAGCTCTCATATAATTATATTGGAGTAGGAGTACTTGTTGCTGTTTTTTACACAGGGACATGTTATCACTTATGGTATATTCCTGCATTGGTCTTTGGATGGTTTTTTGTACAGTGGGTAGAGAGACTATCTGGCAAGTATTGGGCATTACTGGTTACTTTTTCTCTATATTGTATGGGGGCAATGGAAACCTATTCCGATTTTGTTCAACATTCTATTTTTTCAGATTTGCTAACTAGGTACATGTCTATTTTTTTTACCAGCCGAAACGGTCTCTTTTATGTTCCGATTTATATTTACGTAGGTTGTCTACTTTACGACAATTATGACTCTATTTTTTTAAAGAAATATGGTAAGTTATGCTTGGGCTGTTCAACAATTTTACTTTGTTTAGAAAGTATCGTCATTTATTTTAATCAAGGAATAGATAAGAATTTTATCCTCTCTTCACCAATCTTCATTTTCTTTTTCTTTTATAATATTTTACGTTCAAGACGACTAGCTAAGACTAGGTTAGTAAAATTAAGGCAGTTAAGTGGTCACTATTATTTTCTACACCCAATTTTTATTGAATGGGGGCTATTCCTTTTGAAAAATAGCCTGTTACATCCTCATGAGAGAGGACTACTTGTTTTTCTTTTTAGTTTATTTACTAGTCATGTAGTCGCTGAATTACTCATTTTATTCCCAGCACTTGGTGGGAAAAATTTGAAAAATATGAATGAGAATAAATAAAACTGTATAAATCTATGTTGATTTATACAGTTTTTAAATTTTTTAGTTCAGTACAATCGCCAAGGTTTGGTACGGTTTGAGAATCAGTGTGTCTGCAAGTGCAGTCACGTCATAGTTGCTGATGAGGATCTGTCCTTTTGTGAATTCTTCAGCCAGAGCCATCTCGACCTCTTCAGCGAAGAAGTTATTCAAGACAAGCAAGCGTTGTCCATCTAATTGGCGTTCAAAGGCGTAGACCTTGTCGCTGTCTTGATAGGCGGCCTTGTAGTCTCCTTCTGCGATGATTGGAAGTTCCTTACGCAGGCGAATCAACTCTTGGTAGAAGGTGAAAATAGGTCCTGTTTTCTCAGTCGCCACATTGATAGCAGCATAGGTTTTTCCTGCCTTCAGCCAAGGAGTAGCCGTTGAAAAACCAGCGTTTTCTGATGCATCCCATTGCATTGGTGTCCTAGAATTATCACGGGATTTGGCTTTGATGATGGCCAAGGCTTCTTCAGATGTCTTGCCTGCCTCCAATAATTCTTGATAGGCGTTGATAGATTCGACATCCACATAATCTGCCATTGTATCATAATCTGGATCAATCATGCCGATTTCTTCACCCATGTAGATATAAGGTGTACCACGTGACAGATGAATGCTAGCTGCCAGCATGGTCGCTCCTTCGGTGCGGAAGTTTTTTACATCAACAAAACGATTGAGGGCGCGTGGTTGGTCGTGGTTATTCCAGAAAAGGGCGGACCAACCATTGCCAGCGCTCATGCCTTCTCCCCAAGTATGGAAGAGGGTCTTGAGTTCTTCAAAATCAAAGGGTTTGAGCGTCCATTTTTGTCCGTTTTCATAGTCTACTTTGAGGTGGTGGAAGTTGAAGACCATGTCCAATTCATGACTGTCTGGGTTACTGTACTGTACACAGTTTGGAATGTCTGTGAAGCTCATTTCGCCGACGATCATGCCCTTTTCATCTTGGCCAAAGCTAGCAGCGTTGAGCATTTTGAGATAGTCGTGGTTAATCGGACGGTCTGTGTACTCGGGTTTGCCATCAAAGTTAGGATTGTCTTTTAAGACTTCATCTTTTCCAATCAAGTTAATGACATCAAAGCGGAAGCCTTTGACTCCCTTGTCACGCCAGAAATTGACAACTTTAAACATCTCTTCACGGACATGGGGATTACGCCAGTTGAGGTCTGCCTGTGTGATATCAAAGAGGTGAAGGTAATACTTACCCGTATCTCCAAATGGAGCCCAAGCGTTGCCGCCAAATTTAGAGACCCAGTCAGTTGGTGCATCACGTAAAATGAAAAAGTCTTGATAGAATGGGTCTCCTGCCAAGGCTTTTTGGAACCATTCGTGTTCAGTTGAGCAGTGGTTGAGGACCATATCCAGCATGAGTTCAATGCCATGCTTCTTAGCAGTTTGAGCTAATTCTTCAAAATCAGCCATGGTACCAAAGAGAGGATTGATGGCAGTATAGTCTGAAACGTCATAGCCATTGTCACGTTGCGGACTTGGGTAGAAAGGGTTGAGCCAGATGACGTCAATTCCTAACTCTGCTAAATACGGTAATTTACTGATAATTCCCTGTAAATCGCCAATGCCATTTCCTGTCGTGTCTTTATAGGATTTTGGGTAAATCTGGTAAACAACTTGTCTTTTGTCAAACGTCATAGTTTCTCCTATTCATGTGTCATACTTTACAGATACTATTATAGCAAAAAATAGAATAAGCCCAGCTTGAAAAGGGGACTGGGCTTATCTTAGAAGATTATTTTTTCACAGCTGTCATGAATTTGTCACCAGCTTGGACACTTGAAGGAAGTGTTGGGAGCTCTGCCGGAGCAAATTGATCTTGATTGGTGATAATCATTGGAGTTTCTACGATATAGCCAGCTTTTTGGATGGCTGCAATGTCAAAGCTAATCAATTTGTCGCCAGCTTTCACTTGGTCACCTTGCGCTACATGAGCTGTAAAGCCTTCACCGTTCATGTTAACAGTATCCATACCAATGTGGATGAGCAGTTCAACACCTTCTGCTGAAACAAGTCCGATAGCGTGTTTTGTAGGGAAGAAGACGGATACTGTGGCATCCATTGGTGCTACCAATTCACCAACGGTTGGTTGGAGAAGGATACCTTGTCCCATGAGCCCTTGTGCAAATACAGGATCAGTTGCTTGTGCTAATTCTTTTGCCTCACCAGTTAGTGGACTAAGAAGGGTTACTGTAGCTCCTATTGTTTCTGATGTCACAGATTCCGCTGAGGTAGTAAGAGGAGCCGCTTCTGCTCTAGCTTCATCTTCAGATTTTGTGAAGATACCAGCCTTGCGGAAGAAGACGGTCAAGATAAATGGTACAGCAATCGCTACTGCCATAGCCAGTAAGAATGGTAACCATGACTGTGCTTTGATAGCAAGGATACCTGGCAGACCACCAACACCAATGGCATTAGCAGTAATGTTGAGACTTGTAGAGAGAAGACCAGCAATACCTGAACCGATCAAACCAGCTACGAATGGATAGATGTATTTCACATTCACCCCGAAGAGAGCAGGTTCCGTAACACCAAGATAAGCTGAAATGGCTGCTGGAAGAGAAATTTGTGCTTCTTTTTCGCTGTGGCGGTTCATAAAGTAGTAAGCTAAAACAGCTGAACCTTGTGCGATGTTCGAAAGGGCAATCATTGGCCACAGTCCAGTACCACCAGCGTCTGCAATCAATTGTGTATCGATGGCATTGGTCATGTGGTGGAGACCTGTGATAACAAATG
This sequence comes from Streptococcus ovis DSM 16829, assembly GCF_000380125.1. Classification (GTDB taxonomy): domain Bacteria; phylum Bacillota; class Bacilli; order Lactobacillales; family Streptococcaceae; genus Streptococcus; species Streptococcus ovis. The sequence goes on along the minus strand of NZ_KB904582.1, from coordinate 150,384 downwards.
GCGCATAGAGTGAGCCAAATACGGCACCGAAAAGCCACTTGAACGGTCCTGTCAAACCAGCAAGTACAACAGTTGACAAACCTTGTCCAAGCCACCAACCGATTGGACCAAGAACAGTGTGGGCCAAGATGAGGGCTGGGATAAGGGATAAGAATGGAACAAAAATCATAGAAACGACTTCTGGGATGCGTTTGCGCCAGAAAATTTCAAGGTAGGATAAGCTCAAACCGGCTAGGAGGGCTGGGATCACCTGTGCTTGGTAACCGATACGGTTCACAGTGAAGAAGCCAAAGTTCCAGACCCAGTTTTCTGCGATTTCTTTCGCAGGAGTGCCTGCTACGGCATAGGCGTTGAGCAATTGTGGAGATACCAAACAGATACCAAGGATGATTCCTAAGATTTGAGTGGTTCCCATCTTACGAGAAACAGACCAAGTAATTCCTACTGGAAGGAAATGGAAAATTGCTTCACCTGGTAACCAAAGGAAATGGTTGACTCCGCTCCAGAATGGTGAAACCATGGTAATGGTATTCCATACAGGATTGCCATCTGCGTCAAAGACTTTTGCACCGTCTGCGATTTGTTGACCTAACCAAGGCATCCCAACAGATTCCAAAACGTTACGGAAACCAAGAATCAAACCACCTACGATAATGGCTGGAATGATAGGTGTGAAGATTTCAGCCAGCATAGTGAGCACGCGTTGTACAGGATTCAAATTTTGTTTAGCTGCTGATTTTGCAGCTTCTTTTGAAACGCCTTCGATGCCTGAAACAGCAGTGAAATCATTGTAGAAAATCGGCACATCATTTCCAATGATGACTTGGAACTGACCAGCATTCGTGAAGGTTCCTTTTACAGATGCCAGCTTTTCGATTGCCTTGACATCGGCTTGCTTTTCGTCGTTCAATACGAAACGCATACGTGTTGCGCAGTGGGAAACCGCTGCGATGTTATCCTTGCCACCGACTGCCTGAAGCAGTGCTTTGGCATCATTTTCAAATTTTCCCATAAAAAATCTCCTTTTATGATGATAAAATGGACTTGAAATTTGTACGTACAAATTTCGACGAGATTATTGTAACCGATTTCTCGCAAGAAAGCAAGCCTTTTTGTTTAAAAAAATATTTTTTGTTATAATAGTAGAAATATGTATGGAAAAGACCAGAACAATGAAAGAAGTTATGAAAAAATATCAAGAAATTTTCAATGAATTAAGAGACCAAATCCTTGATCAAGTCTATCATTCAGGGGATTTGTTGCCGACGGAGAAAGAACTACAAACACAATATGGGGTGAGTCGCGATACGATTCGTAAGGCATTGCGTTTGCTGACAGAACAGGGATTTATCCAAAAAGTACAGGGGCGAGGTTCTCTTGTGTTAAAACGGGAACTACTTCATTTCCCCATTTCTGGCCTAACCTCTTATCAAGAATTAGTAGACACGCTCCAAATGACGAGTCAAACGAAAGTGATTAGCTTAGATGTTGTCGAGGTCGATGAGGATTTGGCAGACGTGACAGGCTTTGAAGTGGGGACTTCTGTTTGGCGCGTCTTCCGAACTAGGACAATTGATGGGGAAGTTGCCATTTTAGACTTGGATTATCTTGTGCAGGACTATATTCCCGTTTTGACAAAGGAAATTGCAGAGCGTTCCATTTATGCGTATCTGGAAGGGGAATTAGGACTTGATATTTCCTATGCCCAGAAGGAAATCACGATTCAGGCGTCAACGGAACAGGAACGCCAGTTGATGCAGCATCAGGGAGAATATTTAGTTTTGGTCAAGTCACGTGTATTTTTAGGAGATACCAGACAATTTCAGTACACAGAGAGCAAACACAAGATTGACAAATTCAAATTTATTGATTTTGCGAGACGCAAGCACTCTCTTTAATGGATTTTGATTAGTCAAAATGCCACTTTTACGGTATAATAAGGATTGAGGTATTTTTTATGGCAAACTTAAACCGATATAAATTTACATTTGGAAAAAAACAATTAACCCTGACAACGGAACACGACAACCTCTTTATGGAAGAAGTGGAGCAACTGGCTCAGGAAAAGTATAGAGCGATTCAGGAAAAAATGCCCAACGCTGATCCTGAGACCCTGGCAATCTTACTAGCCATCAATGCTCTTTCTGTTCAGCTGACAAGGGAAATGGCTCATGCAAAGACAGAGCAGGAGTTGGCGAGTATGAAAGAGAAAGTCTTGAAAAAGAACGTAACACTTGTGGATTTAGATGAACTTGAGGACCCATCATGATTTCGATTATTTTACTAGTCATCTTGGCTTGGAGCTTTTACATTGGTTATAGCCGAGGACTGGTTTTGCAGATTTTTTATACCTTCTCTAGTGTATTAGCCCTCATTGTAGCAGCGGGCTCCTATCAAAAGTTGGCTAGCATTTTCTACTTGTGGGTTCCTTTTGCGAATGCGACAGAAGGTTCTAGTAATTATTATTTTGAGAGTCAGTATTTGTTTAAGCTGGATCAGGTATTTTACGCAGGATTAGCCTTCTTAGCGATTTATGTTTTGGTATACGCCGTCATGCGTTTTATTGGGATCTTTGTCCATCTCATTCGATTTGTGGATCCAGATACAACCACTACAAATCTGGTTAGTGGTGCTTTATCAATCCTTGTCACGGCTATTTCTCTTCAAATGGCTCTGACGATTGTGGCGACGATTCCTGTTGCCACGGTGCAAAACATGCTACATGATAGTGTGGTTGCCAATGCCCTGATTCAGTATATGCCGATTACGACGGGACTGTTGAAAAAACTTTGGTTGACCAATATGATGGGGTAAGGCAATTGCCTTGCTCTTTTTGATAGGAAAGATAAATGAATAGAAAAATTTTAGAAACCTTAGAATTTGATAAGGTAAAAGCGATGTTTGAGCCCTTTGTGGTAACAGAACAAGGCTTAGATGAATTACGGCAATTAGAGCCGATGATGGAGGCCTCACGCATTCAGCAAGCCTTCGATGAAATGAGAGATATGGAAGGATTATTTGAATATTATCCCCATTTTTCGCTCGGAAAGACCAGTGATGTCGGGTTAGCCTTGCGCCGATTAGAATTGGAAGCTGATTTAAATATTCCCGAATTATTGAGCATCAAAAAGGTCTTGGAGGTTTCCAAAGAACTAGCAGATTTTTATGCGGCATTAGAAAATGTAGAGTTGCCCCATCTAGCGGTCCTATTTGAAAAAATAGAAACCTTCCCAACCTTGCAAGGTGCCTTGATGGCGGTCAACGATGCAGGTTTTATCGAAGATTTTGCCAGCGAAAATCTAATGAAAATCCGTCGAAAGATTCAGGAATCAGAGATTCAAGTTCGGCAAGTGATGCAAGAATTACTAAAAACAAAGGCAGAAATGCTGTCTGATACAGTCTTAGCCAGTCGAAATGGTCGCAATGTCCTACCTGTTAAGAATACCTATCGCAATCGGATTGCGGGTGTGGTGCATGATATTTCCGCTTCGGGAGCGACAGTCTATATTGAACCTAGAGCAGTTGTGGCTCTAAATGAAGATATTACCAATGCGCGTGCGGAGGAGCGCTATGAGATTGCGCGGATTCTAGAAGAGATGTCTCATCATATTCGTCCGCATACCTCCATTATCCGAAACAATGCTTGGGTGATTGGACATTTAGACTTGGTCAGAGGCAAGCACCTATTTGCCCAACGTCATGCGGCAATTGCGCCCAGCTTATCGACTCAGCAGGACATTCTTCTCTTAAATGTCCGCCATCCTTTGTTGACCAATCCAGTTGCCAATGATTTGCATTTTGGCAGTCAATTAACGGCTATTGTCATGACAGGGCCGAATACCGGTGGGAAAACGATTATGCTCAAAACGCTGGGGCTCACGCATCTGATGGCACAATCTGGTTTGCCGATTTTAGCGGATAAGGGGAGTCGAGTAGCGATTTTCAAGGAAATTTTCGCAGACATCGGGGATGAACAGTCGATTGAGCAAAGCTTGTCAACCTTCTCCAGCCACATGACCCATATTGTATCAATGCTAGAGCAGGCGGATGAGGACTCGCTTGTACTGTTTGATGAGTTGGGAGCAGGAACAGATCCGCAAGAGGGAGCTTCCCTGGCAATGGCAATTCTAGACCATCTCCGCTTGGCAAGAATTAAAACGATGGCAACGACTCATTATCCAGAGTTGAAGGCTTATGGGATTGAGACTGCTGGAGTGGAAAATGCCAGCATGGAATTTGACACAGATAGTCTTCGCCCCACCTACCGCTTTATGCAAGGGGTCCCTGGACGTTCCAATGCCTTTGAAATCGCCAGACGGATTGGTTTGTTTGATGGGATTATTCAGGCGGCACAGGATTGGACAGATACAGACAGTGATGTGAATCGTGTCATTGAACAATTGGAAAAACAAACGTTAGAGAGTCGTAAGCGATTAGACCGTATCAAGGAAGTGGAGCAAGACAACATGAAAATGAACCGCGTCCTCCACAAACTCTATAACGAACTCACGCGTGAACGGGAAAATGAGCTCAATAAAGCACGTCTAGAAGCTCAGGAAATTGTCGATTTGGCCCTAGCTGAAAGTGAGGACATTTTGAAAAACCTCCACGACCAAGCGAGTCTCAAACCGCATCAGATTATTGAAGCCAAGAGCCAGCTGAAAAAATTGGCACCAGATGTGGTCGATTTATCAAAGAATAAGGTCCTACAAAAGGCCAAGAAAGAGCGCGCAGCCAAGATTGGGGACGAAATAGTAGTGACAGCTTATGGTCAACGAGGGACCCTTATCAATCAGCTCAAAGATGGCCGCTGGGAAGCACAGGTAGGGCTGATCAAGATGACCTTGAAACGAGATGAATTTGGTCTCGTGAAAGTCGAAAAAGATGAGACGCCTAAGAAAAAACAAGTGCATGTGGTCAAACGTGCCAATGTCAAAGGACCAAAAGCTCGGTTAGACCTCAGAGGCAAGCGATACGAAGAAGCCATGCAGGAATTGGATGAATTTATTGACCAAGCCCTGCTGAACAATATGGCACAGGTGGACATTATCCACGGTATCGGTACGGGTGTGATTCGTGAGGGTGTTACCAAGTACCTACGTCGCAACAAGCATATCAAAGAATTTGGCTATGCCCCGCAAAATGCGGGCGGATCTGGCGCAACGATTGTCACCTTTAAATAACGAGAAAGGAGAAGCAGATGAAGCAAGGCAGCAAATGGATCATCGGATTGGCACTTGTTTTTCTACCTCTCCTTTTTTGCTCTGGAAAATTTTCTGTGCAGAAAGATTACGGTGTTTTTCTGGGTGTTTCTGCCGAGAAAAGCCATAAGATTCGCGATTATGCACTAGTGGTCATTGATGCTGCTTACTATGAAAAATCAGATCTTCAGCAACTTCGCAAGCAGTGCAATCGACAGATTTATTCCTACCTAAACGTTGGCTCTATTGAAAACTTTCGTGAAGGGCAAGAAAAATTCAACGACCTGATGTTGGGAGCTTACGAGCACTGGCCTGGTGAAGCTTGGGTTGACGTTTCACAGCCGAGCTGGCAATCCTATGTGCTCCGGCAGGCGAAAGTTCTTAAGAAAAAAGGAGTGGACGGCCTTTTCTTGGATAATGTTGATGTGTATAGCCTCTATCCTGATCAAACCATTTACCAAGGACTGCTCACTATCGTGACAGAATTAGACGGATTAGGTCTGAAACTCATGGTCAATGGAGGCAAAGACTTTGTCCTAAAAGGGTTGAAGCAAGGCGTCTTACAAGGGAAATTAGATGCTGTGAATCAAGAAGAAGTCTTTACTCGCATTCGATTTGACACGAGAATGATGGTGCTGCGACCCGAGGCAGAACGAAAAGATAATCAAGACTATCTGGACACCATTGCAGCACATGGCTTATCGGCTTACTTGTTGGAATACGGCGAGACATCAGAGATCACTCCACTAGTCAAGCCCTATGCAAGTCGACACCAATTTCACTACTATATCTCTGAAACCATTGAGTTAGAATGAAAAATCCCCATGCTCCAAAACAGGACATGGGGATGACTGTTACAACAATGCTTCAATGGACTCGACCATTTCCATGGGGTCACTTTTAGCAGAGAAGCGTTTCACAACCGCACCTTCGCGGTCAATTAAGAACTTGGCAAAATTCCATTCGATGGCTTTTCCAAGTGCTCCTTTTTGCTCCTCCTTGAGCCAGCGGTACAACGGCTCTGCATCCTTTCCGTTGACCTTGATTTTGGCAAAACGAGGGAAGGTAGTCTGGTAGTTGAGGGTACAAAATTCATTGATTTCCTCAGCTGAACCAGGTGCCTGCCCCATGAATTGGTTACAAGGGAAGTCTAAAATGACAAACCCCTGGTCCTTGTAGCGATCGTAGAGTGTTTGGAGGCCTTCGTATTGAGGTGTCAATCCACAACCTGTGGCGGTATTGACAATCAAAACGACCTTGCCAGTGTAATCTACTAGAGGGACGGGGGTGCCATCTTGTGCTGTTACAGTAAAATCATATAGCGTTGTCATGGTCTTAACCTCTTTTCTAATATGGTTATTGTACCACTCTTAGCAAGGAAGGTCGAACAAAAAAGAAATACCGTAGTAAATTTTTGGAAAAAAAAAAAATTTATTGTAGAATAACAATACAAATACAAGAAAAGGAGAATCTTATGGTTCAAGTCGTTACAGATGCAAACTTTGAAACAGAAACAAAAGAAGGAGTAGTCCTTGTAGACTTTTGGGCAACTTGGTGTGGTCCATGTCGTATGCAAGCCCCTATTTTGGAGCAATTGGACAGTGAAGTTGACGAAGACGAATTGCGCATCATGAAGATGGATGTAGATGAAAATCCAGAAACAGCACGCAACTTTGGTATTATGTCTATCCCAACACTTTTGTTTAAAAAAGATGGTCAAGTTGTAAAACAAGTAGCAGGTGTTCACAGTAAAGACCAAATCAAAGCCATTTTAGCAGAAATTGGCTAAAACTGAAAAAGGTTGGGGAAACCCAGCCTTTTGTTTTTTGAGAATATCGTAGAAATAGAAAGGGCATACAAATGAAAGAAATTTATTTGGCAGGTGGCTGTTTTTGGGGAGTAGAAGAGTATTTTTCTCAGATTGACGGCGTCATCAAGACCCGAGTAGGGTATGCAAATGGACAAGTAGAAACCACCTCTTATCAGCTCTTGAAGCAAACTGATCATGCTGAGACACTTTACCTTGTCTATGATGAGACTGTATTGAGCTTACGCGAGGTTTTGCTCTACTATTTCCGTATCATTGATCCATTTTCTGTCAACCAGCAAGGTGCAGACAAAGGTCGTCAATACCGCACAGGGATTTATTATGTAGATGACAATGATCTACCAACCATCCAGGCGGTCATGGCAGAGCAAGAAGCTATATTTGGTCGTGGGCCATTGGCTGTTGAAGTGGGAGCGTTGCGTCACTTCATTGATGCAGAAGACTACCATCAAGACTACCTCAAGAAAAATCCGACAGGCTATTGTCATATCGATGTGACACAGGCAAAGATTCCAGTGATTGATGTGGAAAACTACCAAAAACCTGAAGAAAGCATCTTAAAGGAAGAATTGACTGATTTGCAGTATCAAGTGACACAAGCAGCAGCGACCGAACGTCCATTTGAAAATGAATTCTGGGACAGTGACGAAGCGGGTCTTTACGTAGATATTACTACAGGTGAACCTCTTTTTCTATCAACAGATAAATTTGACTCAGGTTGTGGTTGGCCTTCTTTCACCAAACCAATCAGTAAGGAAGTTGCTCAGTATTACCAAGATCATTCACATGGGATGAGTCGTATCGAAGTACGTAGTCGTGCAGGACAAGCTCATTTGGGCCATGTCTTTGATGATGGTCCACGAGACAAGGGCGGACTCCGCTACTGCATCAACTCAGCTGCCTTGCGTTTCGTTCCAAGAGATGAAATGGAAGCAGCAGGTTATGGATTGTTCGTAGATTTGCTTAAAAAGTAAAAAATTGGATAGGAAATTGCAATTTCACGAATTTTAGGTATAATAGATTCTATAAAAATTGAATACCGGTTGAAATTTTGTAGAAGGGAAGAACCCAACTGTGAAATGGACGGAACTCTGGAGAGACCATCATGGCGCCGAAGGGGCAAGGCAGGACACTGCTCAAACTCTCAGGCAAAAGGACAGAGCGAAAAGGGAATGCATTTCCAAATTTTCGTATATCCAGAGGGGCTGAAAAGGCCCCTTTTGTATGCTCTCTTGGGGTAAGGAGAAGGAGAAAAATGGTTGAATGGATGCTGAGAGTCAAGGACTTTGTCTGGGGGGCTCCGCTCTTGTTATTATTAGTAGGTACAGGTTTTTATCTGACGGTTCGCTTGGGAATCTTTCAGATGCGGAGACTCCCGATGGCCTTCCGTTTGATTTTATCAGGTGATGAAAGTGGACAAGGAGACGTGTCCAGTTTTGCAGCTCTCTGTACGGCGCTTGCCGCAACGGTTGGTACAGGGAATATTGTCGGAGTGGCAACAGCTATTAAGGCGGGTGGACCGGGGGCTCTTTTTTGGATGTGGGTGGCCGCCTTCTTAGGGATGGCTACTAAGTATGCGGAAGGCTTCCTTGCCATCCGGTATCGCACCAAGGATGCAGATGGGAATAGTGCAGGTGGTCCTATGCACTACATTCTTCTTGGGATGGGTGAAAAAAGGCGGCCGTTGGCAGTTTTCTTTGCAGTGAGTGGCCTTTTAGTGGCCGTCTTTGGAATGGGGACCTTCACACAGGTCAATGCGATTACTACCTCTATTGAAAATAGCTTTGCTATCGATGCCCGTCTTGTCGGCTTTATCTTAGCGATTATGGTAGGTGTCATCGTATTTCGCGGGATTCAGACCATTTCCGAGGTGGCGACAGCAGTTGTGCCCTTTATGGCCATTATTTACATTTTAGCGACAATAGGGATTCTCTTTGTGCATCGTGACAATCTGTTGCCAGCTTTGCAGCAAGTTTTCAGCTCTGCCTTCACAGGAACAGCGATGACAGGTGGTTTTGCAGGAGCAACTATGCGGATGGCACTCCAAAACGGGATAGCGCGTGGCGTTTTCTCTAATGAATCTGGACTCGGAAGTGCTCCGATTGCAGCGGCTGCAGCCAAGTCTGACAAACCAGTCGAACAAGGCTTGATTTCCATGACAGGAACCTTTATTGATACCTTGATTATCTGTAGTTTGACAGGTCTCTCCATTGTGGTGACAGGAAAGTGGACGGGAGTAGCAGATGGTGTTCACCTCACACAGTCGGTTTTTACCTCTACCTATGCTCAATGGGGCGGAATGATCTTGACAGTTCTCTTAGCTCTCTTTGCCTTCACGACTATTTTGGGCTGGAATTACTACGGAGAACGGTGTTTCGAGTTTCTTTTTGGAACCAAATACCTCAAGTACTACCGTCTCTTTTTCACAGTTATGGTGCTTCTTGGAGCCTTCATTGAACTGAAATTAGTCTGGATTATTGCAGATATTGTAAATGGACTCATGGCGCTTCCGAACCTTATCGCCCTTCTAGCCTTATCACCTGTCATTATCCTTGAAACCAGATATTATTTCATGAAGCAAGATAGAGATAAGAAAGAAATGCGCAACGTTTGACATTCAGGTGGCAGTTTGTCATGAAATAAAAAGTAACCAGATCTTACGCCATCAGCAAGTAAGGTCTGGTTTTTTGACTGGCGACATGACTTCCTATCAGAAGAAATTAGAGTGAGAAGCAACTGTTTTGGTTCTGACAATGCACGTCCATTTCTCATTCATTTCCATCGTCGAAGATTAAAAAATCTGGCTACAAGCCCTTAGTAGCCACCTTTTATGCAAAAAAACTTAAATCTTTCACTATTTTTCCTGATTAGTGTTATAATAAAAAAGATGACTTCAAAGAGGAGAAATTTCATGTCAAATACGATTCGTGTGCGCTACGCACCAAGTCCAACAGGACTCTTACACATTGGAAATGCGCGGACTGCGCTCTTTAATTACTTATATGCCCGTCACCATGGCGGTACCTTTATTATCCGTATCGAAGATACAGACCGCAAACGCCATGTCGAAGACGGTGAACGCTCACAGCTTGAAAACCTACGCTGGCTGGGAATTGATTGGGACGAAAGTCCTGAAACACACGAAAACTACCGTCAGTCAGAGCGCTTGGACCTTTATCAAAAATACATCGACCAACTCTTAGCAGAAGGCAAAGCCTACAAATCATACGTCACCGAAGAAGAATTGGCTGCAGAGCGCGAACGCCAAGAAGCAGCAGGGGAAACACCACGCTACATCAATGAATACCTTGGTATGTCTGAGGAAGAAAAAACTGCCTACATCGCAGAGCGCGAAGCAGCAGGTATCATTCCAACAGTCCGCTTGGCAGTCAATGAGTCTGGTATCTACAAATGGACAGACATGGTCAAGGGGGATATCGAGTTTGAAGGTGGCAACATCGGTGGGGACTGGGTAATCCAGAAGAAAGACGGCTACCCAACCTATAACTTTGCCGTTGTCATTGATGACCATGATATGCAAATTTCACACGTGATTCGTGGAGATGACCATATTGCCAATACGCCAAAACAATTGATGGTATATGAAGCCCTTGGTTGGGAGGCACCAGCCTTTGGTCATATGACCCTCATCATCAATTCTGAGACGGGCAAAAAACTTTCAAAACGTGATACCAACACCCTTCAATTTATCGAAGATTACCGTAAAAAAGGCTACCTTCCAGAAGCAGTCTTCAACTTCATTGCTCTTCTTGGTTGGAACCCAGGCGGTGAAGAGGAAATCTTCTCTCGTGAGCAATTGATTGAGCTCTTTGATGAGCATCGTCTCAGCAAGTCACCAGCAGCTTTTGACCAGAAGAAGTTGGACTGGATGAGCAATGACTACTTAAAACATGCTGATTTAGAGACAGTATTTGCCCTCTGCAAACCATTCTTAGAGGAAGCAGGTCGCTTGACAGACAAGGCTGAAAAATTGGTGGAACTTTACCAACCACAGCTCAAATCAGCAGATGAGATCGTAGCATTGACAGACCTTTTCTTCTCTGATTTCCCAGAGTTGACAGCAGAAGCGCGCGAAGTGATGGCAGGTGAAACTGTACCGACCGTCCTTGCAGCCTTCAAGGCAAAATTGGAAGCCATGACGGACGAGGAATTTGTCACTGAAAACATCTTCCCGCAAATCAAGGCTGTCCAAAAAGAAACAGGCATCAAAGGAAAGAACCTCTTCATGCCAATCCGTATTGCTGTATCAGGTGAAATGCATGGTCCAGAATTACCAAATACCATCTACCTACTTGGACGCGAAAAATCAATCCAACACATTGAAAATATGTTGAATAGTTTATAAAAAAAAACAGGATGTCTCTTCTTGCGAAAGCAGGAAGGGACTCCTTTTTTGTTTTCGAACATTGCTTTTGGGCAAGAGAAAACGATTTTATGAAATATTTATACAAAAATAATTGACTTGTGAATAAATATGCGATACAATACCCCTTACCTACTCAAAATAGGGATGACAAAATAAGAGAATAAGGGGACGGAATATGACAAAAGAGAAGTTGATTTTAGCTTATTCTGGAGGATTAGATACTTCAGTGGCCATTGCTTGGTTGAAAAAAGACTACGATGTAATAGCTGTTTGCATGGATGTCGGTGAAGGAAAGGACCTTGATTTTATACATGACAAGGCCTTGAAAATTGGGGCAATCGAATCCTATGTCCTAGATGTGAAAGAAGAATTTGCCGAAGAGTATGTCCTGCCTGCCCTGCAAGCTCACGCCTACTACGAACAAAAATACCCATTGGTGTCTGCTCTCAGTCGTCCACTTATTTCAAAAAAACTAGTAGAAATGGCGCCCCAAACAGGAGCAACCACGATTGCGCATGGTTGTACAGGAAAAGGGAATGATCAAGTGCGATTTGAGGTTGCGATTACGGCTCTTGATCCGTCCTTGAAAGTAGTCGCGCCATTTCTTTTTCTTGATTTTAAATTTGTGTAACAGTTAAATCTACAGTGGAGCGAATCACTTTTCCTAATCAGAACACCAGTTAAAAAAGACTAGCGATGATTAATCTTTCTATCTCATTAATTTCCTAAAATTTCTTCTATTGAAATAACGGGTATGTTGATTGACGGTATTCCAGACATTGCTGTCAAATTTGTTATGAAAGCACGAACATATGGAAACGATAGTAATATCATATTGACACCGTATTTAGCAATTTTTGCTAAAAGAAGAGCTATATACTAAAAAAGGCGACCTCCTTTCAGAAATCGTCTTTTTAATAATGTCTAAATTCATCTGAGTGTTTGCTCATATACTCTGCTAACCATTCCATACCATAGGCTATTTCAAAGACTTCTAAAACCATTGAAATATCAGGTTGAAATCCATATTCTTTGAGTTTAACGATAACATCTTTTATAGACCAAATTTTCAATAGTTTAATAATTTCCCCTGCATCTTGTCTATCTCTTTCTCGCCCACTTTCTAGCTTCATTCCGAGAATATAAGATAGCGGCGGTATAAGAATCGTTAGATTTGAATAGTTAAATGCCTTCTAACAGATAGACCGTGGCTGTATTTTATTCATATTTGTAACATTGTTGTTCAGCTATAACTCATCAGGTTCATTCGCACCAAAATCACCCCCAACTTTTGCAATAATACTTCTGATTTTAGTATCTTCTTGATAAAATGCATCGACATCTTGTGTTCCCCGAAGATTGTAATACTCTAGGACAAAACCACCAACACAAATAATTTCAAGGACAATATTCTCTTTGGCTAGTTCAGTATTGAGAGCTTCGAATAAAATTTTCTTATCCATAGTTTCCCTCTCTAAACAATTTCAAAATATCTTTTGGTTGGCTCTTACGATTGGCTTGTAAGACATGCTCTCTTGTATGTGTACCATCTGTTAGGGCATCTTGTAGGGTCGTCTTTTGAAAAGGTGTTAAGGTAGGATTTTTCAATAACTGTTCAACATCATCGGTGGTTAGCTTTGTCTCATTATCTTGAATAACCTTGTAGAGATAACGAAACCATAAATCACCATCGCTTCCAGCATGTTCGCTGGCTCTTACCATGTAATCATACCAAGTTGTCATTGCTTTCCCCCTTAATCTTTTTGTGCGTATTCATGAGCGACATAACTTACAAAGTCATGTTCACACATCTTAGCAACTTTATTATAACCTAGCCATTCGTCTGTGTAAAGTTGAGCAGTCGCTTTTTCATATTTGACGATTTCCTAGGTCAATGTTCTGCCCGAGTATATTTCCTCTGTTTCTTTTGCAAGTACATTCGTGCAATCTGCTTCGTTTTGTTTGTCAAAATAAAAAGTTAGTACAATGCTAGATTCACTATTTGATGGGAAAAATAAAATTCGTTCTTTGGAGTACTGTTTATTAATTTTGATTTCATAAACATGCTCCACACTTACTAGTAATGTAACGACAATTGAACTTCTCAGTTGACCCAAGATATCAGGGATAGTCATTTCATTTATGACTATTTCTTTATCGACACGTTCTTTTTCTTTGGATAGATTTCTTGTACGAGGCGTCGTAGGAAGTAGAGTGTGGCTATGCTGCCTAATGTGACGATGAGGTATGGGAGAAGCCGTTCTACTTTTGTCCGTGCTGATACAGATGGAGTTTGTAAGAATTGTGTCAATGTAGCATCTTTGGGTGGCAGTGGTTTGGTGTGTTTGACTCGTCTGGCATTGACAAGGAGACGCTGGTCATAATTTGGCGGGTTGACACAGGTCATGAGGGTAATGATATCTTCATTCGGGAAGGGCTTGAGTTTGTCTGAGTTGTATTCTCCAATGACCTCACTATCGTAGACCTCGTATTCCAACGTCTGATCTAAAAAAGTGACATAAATCTTGTCGCCAGGTTTTAGATTAGGAAGGAAATAGAAGGACATGTCGTTATAGGTGATACGGTGCCCTGCGATGATGGGACGCTGACCGGGGATGCCCAAGGGGGCTCCAGTCCCGATTAAGGTGGCAACCCCTTTTTCGATTTTTTCGTAGGTTGCGTCTAAGTAGAGGTCGAAATTTTGTCCGAGTGCTGGAATGCTGATGCGACCATTGACTTGGTCGGTGTCGAGTAGATTGGCATAGGGACTTTTTTGCTGTTCGGCCTCTTGTCGGCTTTGGTTAAAGATATCTTGTACCACCTGTGTTTCGGTAGTGGTATTTTCAAGCGTCTTTCGCTTTTCTTGTAGTTGTTTTTTGTTTTTCTGGATCGTTTCTTGGTAGTGTTTACCAGCTTCTATCTGCCTCAGATCATCTTGAATCATCGACAGGAAGGGAAACATTAGGACGGCTAGACCGATCAATAGAATGAGCAGTCCGATTATTTTTTTCTTATTCATCTGGATTTATGTTTTCTTTTGTTAGAGCGGTAAAAGAGTGTAAGGAGAATCACAGGTAAAAGAATAGCAATGGCTATCATAAACCAGTAATACTCGTGGAAGTAGTCCACCTTCTTCTTATTGGCCTTGGATGTCTTTTCTGGCATTGGAATCCGTTTCCCTCTGACGAGTAAGCGGTGAGAATTGATCATATAGGGGGTACAGGTCAGAAGGGTGGCATAATCTTCGCCGTCCACAACTAAGACAGGGTCAAAGTCATTTGGTTCAACGACTAAAATTTGGTCCACTTGATAAGCAAGGGTTTCTTTGATATTAGTGATATAAAAGATATCTCCTTTTTTGACCTTATCAAGATCTGTGAAGAGGCGGGAGGAGGGAAGTCCACGGTGGGCGGTGATGACGGTATGGGTTCCTTCACCGCCTACAGGGAGACTGGTTCCTTCTAAGTGTCCCGCCCCTTCTTGGAGGACGCTCTCGCTCGTCCCTGCTCGAATAGGGAGTTCTTGGTTGATGCTGGGGATTGTTACGTAGCCAATCTGCTCTTGTAATTCGAGCATCCGCGCGTATTCCGCAATCCCTTCTTTTTCGGTTTCGGTGAAGGGATCGCCTAATTTAGCTGGCGTCAGCGTCCGATTATAAGCAGTAGCTAACTCGATTCGTTTATCAACAGCACTGGTGTCAAGTTTACTCTTTTGACTGTCAAATTCCTGAACCTCTTGCTGGTTGATGTATTGGTAATAGAGTTGGCTGGAAAAGGGGTATAAGATGGCAATCACTCAGATGACGAGTAAGAGGCGATAGGTAATCTTGGTCCAATTTCTTGATGGACGTTTTCTATTTTTCATGGTGTTTCCTTATGTTGATGCCTTCTTGCGTTTTTTGCGTTTGTCCCACCATAGGAATAGGAGGATCAGCAAAATGATTGAGAAGACAGCCAAGTAGAGTGGTGGAATCGAGATTTTTTGCACTCGTGATGCGACAGGAGCCTTTTTAGGATTGTATGGAATCCGTTTCCCTCTCACGAGTAGCCGATGTGAATTGATCATGTACGGTGTACAGGTGAGAAGTGTCGCATAGTCTTCTCCAGGTGTAACACTCAATGATGAAAAGTCTTGAGGTTCAATAATGGTAATCGAATCAACTTGATAAGCAAGGGTTTCAGAGATGTTATGAATGTAGAAGACATCTCCTTTTTTGACTTTGTCTAAGTCAGTGAAGAGTCGATTATTCGGAAGTCCTGTGTGAGCGGTGAGGACAGTATGACTGCTACTTCCGCCAATCGGAAGGCTAGTCCCTTCCAAATGTCCCACTCCTTTTTGGAGGACTTCTTCTGCTGTGCCTGCGTAAATAGGTAATTCGATATCGATGGAAGGAACAGAGACACTGCCGATTTTTTCATGGACAGCCAGCATTCGTGCGTATTCTGCCTGGCCTTGGGCCTTTTGATCTTCAGAATAGGGGTCGCTGACGGCTAGGTTTTGCAAGGAGGCGTTATAGGCTCTTGCCAACTCCATCCGCTTTTCAATATCTTCTGAAGAAAGTGATTGGGCACCCGTGCTGAAGTTTGTGATTTCTTGTGTGTTTTTATAATTATAATAGACTTGACTGATGACGGGGTAGCTAATAATGAAAATACCTGCTATGATGACAAGTGTCGTCAGGTGGTTGAGAATTTTTTTCATAAACATCCTTATCGTAGTAAAATGTAACAATCGTTACTACTATTTTAAGCTATTATAGGAAGAAAAATAAATCGTAGGTTCATTCTTCTGTAAACGATTGAACTGTAGGGGAAATTTCTCATTTTTGTTTTAAAAAAAGGTTAAAAAGCTGATAAACCATGAGTTTATTGGCTTTTTTGAAATTTATGGTATAATAATAGTAATTTTGAAAGATGGAGTAACATTTTGAAGAAAAGCTACCGCGTGAAGCGTGAGCAGGATTTTGACCAGATTTTCACCCATGGACAGAACGTTGCCAACCGCAAATTTGTGGTTTATCGTTTGCCCAAGGAACAAAAACACTTTCGAGTGGGCTTGTCTGTGAGTAAGAAGTTGGGAAATGCTGTGGTGCGCAATAGAATCAAACGGAAAATCCGCCATGTCTTGATAGAGTGCCAATCGCAATTGGTCGCCGATGATTTTGTCATTATAGCGCGTAAGGGAGTGGAGGAGCTCTCTTATAGTGAAGTGAAACAAAATCTACTTCATGTTTTGAAACTAGCTAAAATTTACCAGGAAGGTACATCACTTGAAAAAGAAACTTAAATGGACGAGTTTGCTAGCGGTGTCGCTAGTGGTGCTCAGTGCCTGTGGAACATCTCCTGTTACCAGTGAGTCTTCAGGGGCGTGGGAGCAGTTGATTTATTGGTTTGCAAAGATTATCCAATTCCTCTCGATTAATGGTCATATCGGGATCGGGATTATCTTGTTTACACTGTTAATTCGGACCCTCTTACTTCCGCTTTTCCAAATCCAAATGACCTCAACGCGGAAGATGCAAGAGATTCAGCCTCAATTACGTGAATTGCAAGAAAAGTATGCGGGGACGGATATGGAAAGCCGTACGCGTTTGAATGAAGCAACCCAAGCGCTTTATAAGGAAAATGACATCAAAATGTCGTCATCCTTCCTTCCAATGCTGATTCAGTTGCCAATTTTGATGGCCTTGTTCCAAGCCTTGACACGCGTGGAATTTTTGAAGGTTGGTCAATTTTTATGGTTGAACTTGGGTGGGCGTGATCCGTACTTCATTTTGCCAATTCTAGCAGCTGTCTTCACCTTCCTCAGCATGTGGTTGAGCAGCAAGGCTGCAGTTGAAAAAAATGGTGTGACAACGGCGATGACCTACCTCATGCCATTGATGATTTTTTGGTTTGCCATTAATGCTGCGAGTGGGGTTGCGCTCTACTGGGCAGTGTCAAATGCTTACCAAGTTTTCCAAACCCTGTTATTGAACAATCCCTTTAAAATTATAGCCGAGCGTCAGGCAAAATTAGATGCAGAAAAAGAGCGTCAAGCGAAAATTCGTCGAGCTCAGAAAAAAGCTCGCAAGAAAAAATAGGAGACTAGATATGAAATTTACAGGTGCAACAGTTGAAGAAGCAATTCAGAATGGCTTGAATGAATTAAATATTCCTCGTAAGAAAGCTCACATCACCGTATTGGCACGTGAGAAGAAAGGTTTCTTAGGCTTTGGCAAGCAACCAGCTCAAGTAGATATTGATGTCATCAGTGAGACAACAGTTGTGAAGGCGAATCAAAAGGCTGTTCGTGGTGTTCCAAGTGAAATCAATGAATTGAACGAGCCTGTCAAAAGTGTATCGGAAGCAACGATTGATCTTGGGAAGGTCGTCGCTGCAGTGAAAGAATTTGAAAAATCAGGTCAAACTCTTGATGACGACATTAAAGCTGAAATTCTCAAGAACGACAAGGAAGCCAAGACGATTTTAGAAGAGACTGGTCGTATCGAGATTATCCAAGAAGAAACGGCACCAGCTACTTCTGCAGAAGAAGAGTTCTCAAACTTGGACATTCCAGTAGAACCGTCTTACAATATTGACGAAGTGGTCGCTGAGGTGTCTGCTTATGTTCAAGAAATTTTAGATGACATGGATGTGGAAGCGCGTATCGAAAGTTCACACAATCGCCGCAGTGTCAATATCCAAGTGGATACAAACGAACCAGGGCGCGTGATTGGTTACCATGGAAAAGTCTTGAAGGCTTTGCAACTTTTGGCGCAAAACTTCTTGTACAACCGCTATGAGCGTAATTTTTACATTACCATCAATGTCAATGACTATGTAGAACACCGTGCGGAAGTTCTTCAAGGCTATGCCCAAAAATTGGCAGAGCGCGTATTGGAGGACCAAGAAGCCTATCACACAGATCCAATGTCTAGCAGCGAGCGTAAAATTATCCACCGTATCATTTCGAAGATGGATGGCTTAACAAGCTACTCAGAAGGCAATGAACCAAACCGCTATGTAGTAGTGGATATCGAAGGAAATCGTGATTAATGTAAGAAGCCGTTAGGCTTCTTTTTTCCTATCTAGTTTTTCAGCGGAGACGCTATTGCAGTGTGGTAGGTCGAAGAGTCAGTCAAATGCCCCTCTTGGAAAAGTGCTGCGTCCCTGTCGCATTCGAGGATAAGCTAAATTCACAAACTAAGTTCCACTACGAAAGTCAAAGTGGAACTTACTTTGGGAAATTACCTTCGAGGATAAGGTGAAAAAAGTGAAAGTAATCCTTGACAAACGTGTCTATTTCTTATAAAATAATATGGTATGTTTAGTAACTGATATCACACTAGCCGGCTAAACGAATACGAAAATCTATCAGGAGGTATTCATCGTGAAACGTACTTTTCAACCAAGTAAAATCCGTCGCGCGCGTAAACACGGTTTCCGTAACCGTATGTCTACTAAAAATGGACGTCGCGTATTAGCAGCTCGTCGCCGTAAAGGCCGCAAAGTGCTTGCTGTGGCTTAAGAAATTGAAAGAAATCAACGGAAACTCGAGTCTGTTGATTTTTTTGTTGTCTGAGTTTTTCTTGTTCCCTTTACAAGGTGGGCTGATTGTGCTAATATGGTTTGTTAGAGGTGGTTCACATAGTGATTATAATGGCAGGTATGATTGGTGTCGGTAAGACAACTTATACAACTCGTTTGGCAGAAGCGTTAGGAACGCAGGCTTTCTTTGAGCCAGTAGATAATAACCCGATTTTAGACAAGTATTATGAAGATCCAGATCGGTATGGTTTTGTATTGCAGATTTATTTCTTGAACAAGCGTTTCAAATCTATCAAGGAAGCTTACTTAGAAAATAATAATATCCTTGATCGCTCGATTTATGAAGATGCCTTGTTTACCTATATCAATACATTACAAGGTAGTATCAGTCAAGAAGAGTATGCGATTTATTTGGAGCTCTTGGACAATATGATGGAAGAAATTGAAAGTCTTCCTAAAAAAGCACCTGATTTGTTGGTTTATTTAGACGGCAGCTTTGACACTATTATGACCAACATTGAAAAACGTGGTCGTAGCTATGAGCAGGTCAATGACAATCCAGAATTGTTAGCATACTATCAGTTGTTACATCGTCACTATGGTGAATGGTATGAAAACTACAATTACGGTCCAAAAATGAAAATCAATACAGATGAATTGGATATTTCATTTGACGAAGATTGGGAAAAAGCCTATGCCATGATTGAAAAAGAAATGGTAGCACTTGGATTAAAATAAGAGAAGGCTGGCGGATTCGCTAGCTTTTTTAGTTTGTGATATAATAAAAACATGGAAAAACAAGAACAAATCAACATTTTTGATACGCACACCCACTTGAACGTGGAGAATTTTACAGATACCGTGGCAGAGGAGTTGGCTCTAGCTAAAGAAATGGGCGTGAAGATTCACAACGTGGTTGGTTTTGATGCGCCGACCATTGAGCGTGCGATTGAGCTGGCTGACGCTAACCCAGAGATTTACCTGACGCTCGGTTGGCATCCAACAGAGGCGGGTTCTTACAATGATGAGGTGGAAGCCTACCTCCTTGATAAGTTGAAACATCCGAAAGTCATTGCACTTGGCGAAATTGGCTTAGACTATTATTGGATGGAGGACCCCAAGGACATTCAAGAAGCTGTTTTCCGTCGTCAAATCCAGCTATCTAAGGAACTTGACCTTCCTTTTGTCGTCCATACCCGTGACGCACTTGAGGACACCTATGAGATAATCAAGAGTGAAGGAGTTGGCCCTCGTGGTGGCATCATGCACTCCTATTCGGGCTCTTTGGAAATGGCAGAGCGCTTTATCGAGCTTGGTATGATGATTTCCTTTTCAGGTGTAGTGACTTTTAAGAAGGCACTGGACATTCAAGAAGCAGCGCAGCGATTGCCATTAGAGAAAATTCTAGTGGAGACAGATGCGCCATATTTAGCGCCAGTCCCAAAACGTGGTAAGGAAAACAAAACCGCCTACACCCGCTACGTTGTCGAAAAAATCGCCGAACTCCGTGGCTTGACTGTAGAAGAAGTCGCAACAGCAACCACTGCAAATGCGAAAAATTTATTTAGATTAGAGGATTAATGAAAGCGACGCATGTCGCTCAATCCGATAGTTTCCGCTAGGATGAGAGTAATAGCATATTATGCTGTTACAGGGGATTTTTGAGACGATAGGCTCAAAAATAAGTCATAGAACGCCAGAGGCGGTCGCTGACGTCCCCATCACCTAAGGAAACTATCAAAAAAACAAAACTATGGAAAAACTAAAAATACAAGAAGTCATCGTTGTCGAAGGAAAGGATGACACCGCTAATCTCCGACGATTTTATGAAGTGGATACCTATGAAACACGAGGTTCTGCAATCACCGATGAGGATTTGGAGCGGATTGAGCGTTTGAACCAGCTGCGTGGTGTGATTGTTTTTACCGATCCCGATTATAATGGCGAGCGCATTCGGAAAATCATCATGCAGGCAGTTCCAACTGTTCGCCACGCCTTTCTCAATCGTGATGAGGCTGCTCCTAAGTCGAAGACCAAAGGACGCTCGCTTGGGATTGAGCATGCTAGCTTTGAAGATTTACAAAAGGCCCTCTCAAATGTGCTTGGAAGTTACGACGATGACAACCAGTTTGACATCACTAAGTCCGACCTTATGCGCCTTGGACTTCTGATGGGAGCCGATAGTCGTAAACGCCGTGAGTACCTTGGAGAACAGCTCCGCATTGGCTACAGCAACGGCAAACAACTGCTTAAACGCTTGGAATTGTTCGGCATCACCTTGGCAGAAGTTGAGGACGTGATGGAGAAATATAAATGAAACGTGTAGCCCTCCTTCGTGGTGTCACTCCCGTTGGGCAGAATCGCATTCCTAAAATGGCTTACCTCGTTAAGATTTTAGAAGAAGCAGGACTGGAGAAAGTTAAAACTTATATTCAAAGTGGGAACATTTGTTGCGAGTCAAAATTGTCGGATACTGAGCTGAGTCAGCAGATTCACGATACCATCAAAGACAAGATTGGGGCAGATTTGTCGGTGATTGTCAAAAATCCTGAACAACTAGCCAAGGCAGTTCATGAAAATCCCTTTGATGATAGTTATGATTTTTCACGTATTCATCTAGTTTTCACCAACGATGCCATTTCTTCAAGCAAAATAGCAGAGCTTCTAAACCGAGACTTTGGCGATGAAGAACTTCATCAAGGCAGTCAGTGTCTGTATATGTATCTGCCTGGAGAGGCTAAAAAGAAAAAGTTGAATACCAACTTTTTGGAGAAGAAACTTGGGATTGTAGCGACTATGCGAAAGTTGAGTGTGGTGGATAAGTTGAGTGAATTGGGGAAGGGATGATATGTGCCTCATTTGTGAACGAATCGACATGATTACATCAGGGACGAATCCTTACTTTGTCAAAGAATTGGAAACAGGTTATGTTGTCATCGGTGACTATCAGCATTTTAAAGGATACACGATTTTTCTGTGCAAGGAGCATGTAACTGAGTTGCATCATTTGCCAAAGGATTTTCGTGATAAACATTTGTCTGAAATGGCAGATGTGTCACAAGCAGTCAGCACAGCTTTTTCAGCGGAGAAAATGAATATTGAAAGTCTTGGAAATGGTGACAGTCATTTGCATTGGCATCTCTTCCCTAGAAAGTTTGGTGATTTAGGAAATTATGGACATGATGGGAAAGGTCCAGTTTGGTGGTTGCCCTTTGAAGAAATGTACTCCGATGAAAAACGAACTTCAGGTAGAGAGTTAGAACAGATGAAGCAACAACTTTTAGTTGAACTTGAAAATTAGAAAGAACACACATGAGAATAGCAGATTATAGCGTGACGAGAGGATTTTAGAGATAGTATGGAAATTTCACCAGTTTATAGGATGGAGTTATTACAAAAAGTTGAAGAAGAAATCTGGAATAAATATAGTAGTTATAAAAACGTGGAGCAATATATTAGACTAAACCAAGAAGTGTATGACGATTTTGGACATGCTGATTTTTATATCTCGTATTTCACAGAAGGAAATAATAAAAATAAAATTAATCTATCTGAAACTTTGGTAAGTATAGCTGTAGAGGTACCTGATAAATTACTAAAAATGGCTATAGATTTAGGGGTTGAAACACCTGATTTTATTCCTGCAATTCCAACTTTTCGGAATAAATTGAAGGATGATTATAAAAATGCCTCTATAAGCTTTGAAAAAGCTTTTCAAAACATAGAGAAGGATCCAGCTGAATCTGTTGGAAATGCAAATTCAGTTCTTGAAAGTATATTAAAAGAAATTTTATCTGATGAAAGATTTTCACACATTGATGCTAGTAATAAGACAAGTGGAAAATTAGTTAAAGAAATCTTGAAGGTGTTTGGTTTAAATAATGATAGCCCAGAACTTCCTAATGAAATGAAATCTATAGGTAGCACCTTAACCACTGTTGCAAAAGCAATCGAAGATTTGAGGAGTGATAAAACACTCCATCACGGTCAAGAGTCTAAAAAATATTTAATTGATCAGGACTTATATGCTTACTTTGTCATTAATGCTTGTGCTACAGTTGGTTTATTCTTAATTGACTTTTATGAAAATAAATTTCCAAAACCAGTTCCAGTTCTACCTGTTGAAATTAACGATGCTGATTTACCATTTTAACAACTATAATAGGAAGGCACAGCTGTATAATATGTTTTTAAACGTTTAAGGTTGATTTTTTGACTTACACTATAACTAGATAAAAAATAATATTTTTGTTACAATGTTATTGCGTATGATTAGATTTTTGACTTGTGTGTTCGCAAGTATTAACTTCAATGTTAGAAGAGTGTTCAGCTCACTCCAGTATTTCCGCTTAAGGAAATAGAATTTCAGCACCTGAGAAAATTGTTTTAATAGTATCTTTAGCTATTTCGGAATTATTCTAGTACTGTCGTTCGCATAGGAGTAATCATACGCTTTTTTTATTTGATACAGAGATAAGGGCTGATTAAATGAATAAGTTAAAGCAATTAGATAATAAAGACGATTTTGCAAGATTACTGGGATTTAAAAACAGTAGCTATATTAACTATATTTTATATAATATTGGAACTGATAACTTATATAGAGTGTTCTCTATCCCTAAGAAAAATGGAGAAGTGAGGCCTATTCATGCTCCTAAACCAGAATTAAAATTCTTGCAGAAAAAACTGGTAAATGTTTTGTGGGATTGTTACATTGATGATTTGACAGTGAAGTCAAAAGAAAAAAATTTTAAAATTCCCATGCTGTCGCATGCATTTGAAAAGAATAAGAGTATTATTACAAATGCACAGCTACATAGGAATAAACAGTATATTTTGAATATTGATTTAAAAGACTATTTTGAAAGCTTCAACTTTGGCAGAGTGAGAGGCTTTTTTATAAAAGATAAAGATTTTCAAGTAGCACCCGAAGTCGCAACTGTTATTACACAAATCGCCTGTTATCAAGGAAAACTTCCTCAAGGTGCTCCATCGTCACCTATTATTACGAATTTAATTACTAGAATTCTCGATTATCGAATTGTCAAAATTGCTAAGAAATATCGTTTCACTTATACTAGATATGCAGATGATCTGACTTTTTCCACAAATCGTAATTTGCGTTCTAATAAATTGAAAGCTACCAAAGAATTAGATAAATTTTTGGAAGAGCTTGAAGAATTAATTGTTTCTTCAGGATTTGAGATAAATTCGAAAAAGACAAGATTGAGTGATGACATGCAACGTCAGGAAGTTACTGGTCTAATTGTCAATAAAAAACTTAATGTAAAGCGAGAGTATATTAAGAATACTCGTGCGATGGCTTTTAAGTTATATAAAGATGAAACATTTGAAATCGATGGAAAACAGGGAACGATTGAACAGTTGACAGGTCGCTTTGCATTTATTTTTCAAATAGGTCAATATAACAACTATCTTTTGTACAAGAAATCGTTAGTTGAAAATAATCTAGAAGCTCAAAAAAATCTTTTGGGGAAGAAGTCGTCAAAAAAATCAGACTCTAAGTATTACTGGAAATATATTTTTTACAATAGAGATTTAAGGAAAGAATTATTTTACAATAAACAACACAAAACCCATAATCTTCCTGAAGAATTTTACAGTATTGGTAAAGAAGAAAAGAAAATGTATATGGCTTTATTTGATTCTAAAGAAAAAGAATATAAAAAATTTCTATTTTATAAATATTTCTACGGAAACAGTAAACCTATTATAGTAACCGAGGGAAAAACAGATCCTAGGTATATAAAGGCTGCCTTGAAGAATCTCTATCCACAATATCCTGAATTGATTGAAAGAGATGGTGATAAATTTATTTTTAAAATTGATTTTTTGAAACACAGTAATACGATAGAGTATCTCTTTAATGTGCCAGAAGGAGGAGAAGGTTTTAATTATTGGTATAATTATTTTTCTAACAAGGAGGACTTTAAAATGTCAGCTAAAGAAAAGTTATTATATCCCAATTACATAGAATATTTTCAAAAATTAACATCAAGGCAACCAAAACATCCAACAATATTTTTATTTGATAATGAACCAACTGGACACCCATTTTATCAATTTGCGAGTTATTCAAAGGATTTAGATATTAGTCCAAATAATTTAGATACAATTAGAAATCCAATGGTAAACTATAGAATTAATCAAAAATCCAGCCTGTATATAATGTCAACACCATTAGTGAAAAATGTAAATAGTGGTAGTTCATCCGACATTGAAGATTTGTTAATTGCTAAACAAAAAATGCCTACTTTGTATCTAGATGGACAAAATAAAACTTTTAAGAAAAATGGTGGTTTTAACTATTACGGGAAGGAAATACTATCAAATTATGTATTAAAATATTATCAAAATTTTGATTTTTCTGAGTTTATTCCACTCTTAAATGGCATAAGAGACAATATTTTAGATTATAGAAAGTAAATTTATCATGCATATCGCAGACAAAAACGTTACCCGCGCCGTCCTTGAGCGCCATGGTTTCACCTTTAAGAAATCCTTCGGTCAGAACTTTTTGACCGATACCAATATTTTACAGAAGATTGTGGACACGGCAGAGATTGACCAGAATATCAATGTCATCGAGATTGGACCTGGAATCGGGGCTTTGACGGAGTTTTTAGCAGAGAATGCGGCTGAGGTCATGGCCTTTGAGATTGATGACCGTCTGATTCCGATTTTGGCAGATACCCTGCGCGACTTTGACAATGTGCAGGTGGTCAATGAGGACATTTTGAAGACAGACTTGCAGACGCAGATTCAAAAATTCAAAAATCCTAACCTGCCAATCAAGGTGGTCGCAAACCTTCCTTATTACATCACGACGCCGATTTTGATGCACTTGATTGAGAGCAAAATTCCTTTCCAGGAGTTTGTGGTCATGATGCAAAAAGAGGTGGCAGACCGCATTTCTGCAGAGCCAAATACCAAGGCGTATGGTAGCTTGTCCATTGCGGTGCAGTATTACATGACGGCCAAGGTTGCTTTTATCGTGCCTCGTACGGTCTTTGTGCCCGCCCCAAATGTGGATAGTGCCATTCTAAAAATGGTGCGCCGTGAAGCGCCTTTGGTGGACGTTCAAGATGAAGATTTCCTCTTTGATGTGGCCAAAGCCAGCTTTGTGCATCGCCGTAAAACCCTCTGGAACAACTTGACCAACCGCTTTGGCAAGTCAGAAGAGGTGAAAGCAAAACTTGAGCAGGCTTTGGAAATAGCAGAGCTGGCACCAAGTATTCGTGGTGAAGCATTGACCATTGCTGATTTTGGCAGATTAGCGGATGCGTTGAGAGAAGTAGGATTAGCCTAGAAAATTCGATTGATTGCCGAGATTCTTAGTTGCATGATTTTTGAAAGGGGATAGGGATGTGCGTATTTGAAACAGAACACTATATCTTTCATTATGAGGATGGGAGTTTGGCGAGTCAGGACATTGTGGGCATCGCAGAAGGACAAGAGGCTTGTTATCGTTACATTTCTCAGGTGTTAGAGATGGTATTACCTTATCAAATTCATTATTATCTCTGCCAGACACCAGAGGAAGTTGGTGCTGCACTAGGCGAAGAGGAGCCTTGTAATGGTTTTGCGCGAATGCCAGATACCATTTATGCTGTGTATAATGAACAGGTGAAATGTCTTGGATTTCATGAAGATGCGCATCTGATATCCAATGCGATTCATGAGCCGCATTCTACTTTTTTAAAAGAAGGATTGGCTATGTACTTCGACCAGCTTTGGTGGGGGATTGATAACCAGTCTTGGACTCTGTATTTTTATAGGAAAGGGCTGCTACCGAGCCTAACAGATTTGGCTCAGTGTTCCATTTTTGAGACTTTGGATTGTAGTTTGACGTACCCTGTTGCTGGTTGTTTTGTTCAATATTTGATGAATCGATTTGGCAAGGAACGATTTCTAACATTTTGGAAATTGGTAGAAAAGGATGTCGACGGTGCTAGTCGTAGTGTTTTTGCTAGCAGTTTATTAGAGTTGGATACTGCTTTTCGACAATACTTAGATCAATTATATGTGCATCCAGATTTGGTTGCGGTTATGGATAATTTATATCAATAAAAAGACGAGGGTGGCTCGTCTTTTCTTGATTTATAGGGGATTTTAAGGAAAGGACGGGATTTGAACCCGCGTGTGAACAGAGTCCACTTGCCGGATTTCGAGTCCGGTGCCGTACCAAGCTGGGCCACCTTTCCAGAATAAAATGGATGGCTAGGTAAATAGTGTGATGTAGAGAATAAAAACTCTCTAAAAAGAAAGTTTTAAGGAATGATGAGAATGTTATGTTTGAGTTTCTTTGACAAGACGGATGAGTGCAGAAAGAACTAAAGTTCATCGGTATGTTGAGACAAGCTGATCTTGTTGATTAATATGATGCGTCGTAGCTGATGGACAGTTCGCTTCGTCTATGCCTTGCGACCAATCTCATCAGCCTGACGGGGGTGCGTAAAATTGAACAATCATCTAGATGGTTATTTTGTGAGGCGATAGCGAGGAAGCGCAGTCGAAGATAATACTAAAGTATATCGAGACAAGCTGACGAGGCTAGCACTCACAAAACATGCGGAGGAAGGGATTTGAACCCTCACACCCGTACGGGCACATGCGCCTGAAGCATGCGTGTCTGCCGTTCCACCACCTCCGCGGGTAGTGACTTAATCATACACGAATTTTCGGGAAAATACAAGTCCTTTCCATCTTCTTTTGGGAATTTCTGAAGGGGAGATTGAATCGAAATCACCATCTGATGGAAATTTTGGTATAATAGAGGGAGTAAGAAATGGATGGGGTAGCGGATTACTCTGGCCAAAAGGAGTTTCATTGCAAGGAATTATTATCAAATCATTAGCTGGCTTTTACTATGTAGAGTCAGAAGGGCAGATTTATCAGACACGGGCACGTGGAAATTTCCGAAAAAAGGGGCAGACGCCTTATGTTGGGGATTTTGTGGACTTTTCGGCTGAGGAAAATTCGGAAGGTTATATTTTGAAAATCCATGAACGAAAAAATAGCTTGGTGCGTCCACCGATTGTTAATATTGATCAGGCGGTGGTCATTATGAGTGCGAAAGAACCGGACTTTAACGCCAATCTCTTAGATCGATTCTTGGTGTTGCTGGAGCAAAAGAGCATTCTCCCTATTGTCTATATTACAAAGTTGGATTTGCTGGAAGATAAGACTGATTTGGATGCTTTTAAAGCTCTCTATGAAAAAATTGGCTATCCTTTCATTTATGAACTCACGGATTTGCTTCCCTTACTGGCTGGTAAAATCACAGTCTTTATGGGGCAGACAGGGGTTGGAAAATCCACTCTCCTCAATAAAATTGCGCCAGAATTGGCTTTGGAGACAGGGCGAATTTCAGACAGTTTGGGACGAGGTCGTCATACAACGCGTGCGGTCAGTTTCTACCCTGTCAATGGTGGAAGAATTGCGGACACACCTGGTTTCTCCTCTTTGGATTATGAAGTCAAGGAAAGTGAGATGCTCAATGAGTGTTTCCCTGAGCTGGCTGAGACCAGTCAAGACTGTAAATTCCGTCTCTGTACCCATACTCATGAGCCGTCTTGTGCAGTGAAAACAGCGGTGGAAGCTGGTGAAATTGCTCACAGTCGTTATGAAAACTATCTCCAATTTCTCAGCGAGATTCAGCAAACGCGGGAAACCTATAAGAAAACAAGTAAAACAAAATAGAAAGTTGGTTGCTTATGTCACACTACAAACTTGCTCCGTCTATCCTAGCAGCGGACTATGCGAATTTTGAATCAGAATTAAAACGCCTAGAGGCAACAGGTGTAGAATACATTCACATTGATGTGATGGATGGTCATTTTGTACCGAATATTTCCTTTGGTGCGGATGTGGTTGCCGCCATGCGTCCACATAGCAAATTGGTCTTTGACTGTCATCTGATGGTGTCCAATCCTGAGCACCATATCGAAAGCTTTGCGCGTGCGGGTGCAGATATTTTAACCATTCATGCGGAGGCAACGCAGCATATTCACGGTGCTTTGCAAAAGATTAAGGCGGCTGGTATGAAGGCTGGTGTTGTCATCAATCCGGGGACTCCGATTGCGTCCATTGCCCATGTTTTAAATTTGGCTGACCAAGTGCTTATCATGACGGTGAATCCAGGGTTTGGGGGCCAGGCCTATATTCCTGAGATGGCTGAGAAAATTGCAGAATTGGCTCAATTGCGAGATGAAAAAGGTTTGCAGTTTGATATTGAAGTGGATGGTGGGATCGACAATCAGACGATTCATTCTGCTAGGGAAGCTGGAGCCAATGTTTTTGTGGCGGGGTCTTACCTCTTTAGAGGGGACTTGGATACCAATGTTCAGATTTTGAAAGTAGCTTTACATGACTAAAATTGCACTTTTTGCAGGTGGAGACCTGGATATGCTTACGACAGATGCGGATATCTTTGTCGGAGTGGATGCAGGCTCCCTTTTTCTTCTAAAACATGGGCTACCACTTGATTTGGCGATTGGTGATTTTGACTCGGTCACAGAAGAAGAGTTTGAACAAATTCGTCAATTAGCATCCGAAATGATTCAAGCTCCGTCAGAAAAGGATGATACAGACTTGGAGTTGGCTCTAAAGATCGTCTTTCAGCGCTATCCACAGGCGGATGTTCAGGTATTTGGTGCCTTAGGCGGTCGAATTGACCATTTGCTGTCCAATTTATTTTTGGCGAGTGAGCCAACTATCGCGCCTTTTATGGAGCAGATTGAGTTGGTTGGGCAAGAGAATTGGATCGCTTTTCGTCCAGCTGGTCAGCACTTGATTGCTCCTAAAGAAGACATGACCTATATTTCTTTTATGCCTGCCGACGGGAGCCGTTTAGGAATTGAAAATGCGAAATACCCATTGAAAGAGGAAAATTTCTTCTTCAAGAAATGTTACAGTAGCAATGAATTTTTGGAGGGTGATATTCGGATTACGCTAGACACAGGCTATGTGGTGATTATTTACAGTAAGGATAGGAACTAGGATGGAGATTGTTAGCATCATTTTACTGGTCTTGGTCTTGGTAGGGACGGTGGTTTTGTGGATGCAGGTGCAGGCCATGAGTCAGCAACTGACGCGAGAATCAGAGGCGACAGCAGATCAACTATCAGATCAGTTGACCTATCAATTGGAGGCTGGGGCGCAAAGGCAGAGTGCCCAGCAACAGTTGCTTCACCAAGAAATGACAGAGCTACGTAGGGAAATTTACCAGCATTTGACAGACATTCGTCAGGAAATGCACCAAAGTCTCTTGCAAAATCGGGATGCGACAGACCAACGCTTGCAGTCCTTGCAGGAATCCAATGAAAAACGTTTGGAAGAAATGCGGCAGACGGTGGAAGAGAAATTGGAGAAAACTTTGCAGACACGTTTGCAAGCCTCCTTTGAGACAGTATCTCAGCAGTTGGAGTCAGTCAATCGCGGTCTGGGTGAAATGCAGACGGTAGCGCGTGATGTCGGGACGTTGAATAAGGTCTTGTCTAATACCAAAACCCGTGGAATCATGGGCGAGTTGCAGTTGGGACAAATTATTGAAGATATCTTAACACCAAGTCAATACGAACGCGAATTCGCAACAGTATCGGGTTCGAGTGAGCGTGTGGAATATGCTGTGAAGATGCCGGGACAGGCAGAGGGCGATTACGTTTACCTGCCAATCGATTCGAAATTTCCTCTGGCGGATTATTATCGTTTGGAAGAGGCGTATGAGGCAGGAGATACAAAGCAAATTGAGTTATATCGTAAGAATTTACTGGCTTCTATCAAGCGATTTGCCAAGGATATCCAGAGCAAGTACCTCAATCCGCCAGAAACAACGAATTTTGGAATTCTCTTCTTGCCGACGGAAGGTCTGTATTCAGAAGTGGTTCGCAATCCTGAATTTTTCGATGGGCTGCGTCGTCAGGAACACATTGTGATTGCAGGGCCATCCACCTTATCAGCTCTTTTGAATTCTTTGTCAGTAGGATTTAAGACCCTGAATATTCAAAAGTCAGCAAATGACATTAGTAAAATATTGGGAAATGTGAAGACAGAATTTGGCAAGTTTGGAGATGTGTTGATAAAGGCGCAAAGACATTTGAGCAATGCTAGCAATAACTTAGATGAATTGCTCCATCGCAGGACTAGTGCTATTGAGCGAACCCTACGCACCATTGAATTGTACGAGGATGATCAAACACGAAACCTCCTCAATCTAACAGAAATAAGTGAGAATACAGATGAAAATTAACCAAATGAAAAAGGATGAGTACTTTGAAGGCTTCTACTTGATTAAATCAGCCGAGTTGAGACAGACAAGAGCTGGAAAAGACTATCTCGCTCTAACCTTCCAAGATGATACAGGGGAAATCACGGGTAATCTCTGGGATGCCCAACCAGGTAAAATCAAACACTTTGTGGCAGGAGTGGTAGTGCATATGGCTGGCCGACGTGAAATCTACAACAATATGCCACAGGTCAACCAGATTACCCTTCGTTTGCCACAAGCGGGTGAGCCAAATGATCCAGCAGACTTTAAAGAAAAACCACCTGTCGATGTGAAGGATACTAAAGAATATCTAAGTCAAATTATTTTTCGGATTGAAAATGCGACTTGGCAGCGGATTGTGCGTGCCCTTTATAGCAAGTACGACAAGGAATTTTATTCTTATCCTGCAGCTAAAACCAACCACCACGCCTTTTATTCTGGCTTGTCTTTTCATACGGCAACCATGGTGCGGTTGGCGGATAAAATCGGAGATGTCTATCCACAGTTGAACAAGAGCCTCCTTTTTGCAGGGATTATGTTGCATGATTTGGCCAAGGTCATCGAGTTGACAGGCCCAGACAATACTTCTTACACGGTACGAGGCAATCTGATTGGTCATATTTCCCTCGTCAATGAAGAAATTACCAAGGTGATTACAGAGCTAGGGATTGAAGATGATAAAGAAGATGTAACGGTCCTTCGCCATGTCATCCTTAGTCATCACGGTCTGCTTGAGTATGGTAGCCCTGTCCGTCCTCAGATTATGGAAGCAGAAATTCTGCACATGATTGATAATATTGATGCGGAGATGATGATGATGATCACAGCATTGGATAAGGTGGGAGAGGGCGAAATGACCAACCGTATCTTTGCTATGGACAACCGCGCCTTCTACAAACCAAAACTAAATAAATAGATTTTTCTAATAAAAAACGAAAAAGCGAGCACTTTTGAAGGTAAAAGGTTCGTTTTTTCTGTGATTTGTGATATAATGGAAAAAAATAGGAAAAAAGGGAAACATATGAAATTAAGAAGAAGCGAACGGATGGTGGTCATTTCTAATTATTTGATGAATCATCCTTATGAATTAACCAGTCTCAATACCTTTGCTGAAAAATATGAGTCAGCGAAATCTTCTATTTCAGAAGATATTGCCATCATCAAGAAAGCCTTTGAAGAGAGCGCTATTGGTCATATCGAGACTGTGACGGGTGCCAGTGGTGGCGTGATTTTTACTCCATCTATTTCTGAGGAGGAGTCTCTTCAAATTGCTGAGGACTTGAGGACGAAGATGGCTGAAAGCAATCGTATTTTGCCAGGTGGTTATATTTATTCTTCTGATTTACTGTCTACACCTTACATTTTGAAAAATGTGGGACGGATTATTGCCAATCATTTCAAGAATGAAAATATTGATGCAGTGATGACAGTTGCGACCAAGGGGGTTCCTTTGGCCAATGCAGTCGCTAATGTTCTCAATGTTCCATTTGTGATTGTTCGTCGTGACTTAAAGATTACAGAGGGCTCCACTGTTTCTGTCAATTATGTTTCAGGATCCAGCGATCGGATTGAGAAAATGTTTTTGTCCAAACGGAGTTTGCCAGCAGGTAGCCGCGTCCTCATTGTGGATGACTTCTTGAAAAATGGGGGAACCATCAACGGGATGATTAGTCTCTTGTCTGAATTTGACAGTACCTTGGCAGGTGTAGCGGTCTTTGCAGAAAACCAGCAGGGCGTTCGTAGTGTAGCTAATTATAA
This sequence comes from Streptococcus ovis DSM 16829, assembly GCF_000380125.1. Lineage (GTDB taxonomy): Bacteria > Bacillota > Bacilli > Lactobacillales > Streptococcaceae > Streptococcus > Streptococcus ovis. Next base: position 117,392 of record NZ_KB904582.1, on the reverse strand, counting down.
ATCACTCCTAGCTGTGACAGATATTGATGTCAAAGAAGGAAAAGTTCAAGTAGAACTTGGAAATTTATTTGACTAATTAAAAAAGTTTGGATTTTATCCAAACTTTTAGGTTGAAGACAAACTATACTTTCCTAATAAAATCAGCCTGAAAAAATGGCTGATTATGAAAAATTAGGGGTGTTTGCAAAATGTAATCCAGACTTTCCGCCGTGATAAAAGTGCCTGAAACTATAAAGTTTCAGGCACCCGGAAGTTTTGAGACATTAGGCTCAAAACTTAGGTATGGAATTCCATCGGAAGTCGCTACCGTCCGTTATCACTTAAGGAAAGTCTAAAAAAGACTTTGTCTATACTCTGAAAGTTTGGATTTTATCCAAACTTTTTCTTTTTTTGAGGAAAGTATCAAATGTATCAGATGTGGCAGACACACAAATCTCTTCTAGTGTGAAGGGGTGTGTTAGTCGCAAGGTCTGCGCATGGAGCATGAGTCGTGGTGCAGGCATTTGATGATAAAGTGGATCACCGATTATCGGATGGCCTTGGTGGGAAAGATGGACACGGATTTGATGGGTCCGCCCGGTTTCTAGTTGGCAACGAACAAGGCTTGTTTTGCGATTGCTTTCTAAGGCCTGGACATGTGTGACAGCTTCCTGACCTTTACGCGGATCCACGACGCGCTTTCTACGATCATGGCGGTGGCGGCCGATTCGATCACGAAGGGTAAAGTCGGTCTCTGTAAATGTTCCCTGACAAAGGGCCAGATATTCTCTAGAAATCCTCTTGTCTTCTAACAGACGGTTCAATATCGGGAGGACAAAGGGATTTTTTGCAAAAAGCACAGCACCACTTGTTTCCATATCTAGTCGATGAACGACATAGCAGGTTTGTCCGACATAGGCGGACACGTGATTGAGAAGGGCAACCTCAGTTGGCTCGTTCCCGTGCGTCTTCATTCCTTCGGGTTTATTGACAATGATGAAGTGTTCATCTTGATAGAGTTCTTCTACTAGGTCAGCCTGTCCTAAAAGGATCTCTTTTTCTGGATAATCTTCGGCATCGAAGATCAATTCAATATAGTCCTTGGGGCCAATTGTTTCTTGCCAATGGACGATTTCTCCATTTACTCGGACATGTTTTTTAGTGCGCAGGAAGTGCCGGATTTTGCGAGGAATGAGAAAATAATCTTCCAATAACTCCTTGACGGTCATCTCTGGCAATGCTTCTGGGATTGAAATGGTAAACTGCATATTAGAGGCTCGTTGAGTGTTTTGGTTGAACTTTTTCAGCTGGATTGATAAAGTTCATAGCGTTGTTGACAGCAGTTGGGGCTTCACCTAAACCTGTCGCAATCAAATCGACCTTTCCTTCGTAGGAGCAGCAATCTCCTACCGCATAAATACCCGCTACAGATGTTTCCTGTTTGGAATTTACGAGAATGCGGTGGCGATGAAGCTCAAGACCCCATTCTTTCAGGGTTCCAACTGAAGACTTGAAACCATAGTTAACAAAGAGGTGATCAAAAGGAAGAGCCATCGTTTCTTCGCTTTTGACTTTTTTGATAATGATTTCCTGTGCTTGATGGTCTTGTCCCACTAGCTCACTAGGGATATAAGGAGTTAGAATGTCTACGTTGGATGCTTTCAAATCTTCCACGTTGTGTTCCAAGGCACGGAATGCATCACGACGATGGACAATCGTTGTTTTTTTTGCGATTTGTTCAAAAGCTAGCGACCAATCAACTGCAGAATCTCCTCCACCCAATACGACCACTTCTTGCCCAGCATACTGCTGGATATTGGAGACATGGTAGTGAATGTTGTCGAACTGCTCAGCACCTTCTACTTCTAGCGGACGCGGTTTGAAGGCGCCTCCTCCCATAGCAACAATCACTGTCCTAGTTTGGTGAACTCCTTTAGTCGTTGTGATGTGGATTGTTTCACCTGTTTCGATACCAGTCACAGTTTCATTGAGGCAGATAGTCGTATCAAATGGTTCCAATTGCTTGATGAGATTATCGGTTAACTCCTTCCCTGTCAATTGAGAATAGGCTGGGATATCCAAAATGGTTTTCTCAGGGTAGAGAATGGCAGGTTGGCCACCGAGTTGTGGCAGGGAGTCAATCAATTTGACCTTGGCATGGCGCAAGTGGGCATAGAAAGCGGTGAAAAGACCGACAGGGCCTCCACCGATAATGGTAATATCATATAATTCAGTCATCGTATCATCCTTTTTTCAGAATATCCCTATTTTATCATAAAAGTGATGAATTTTCCGTCTAGAGAATGATTTTATGAGATGAACCATCACGAAAGACCACTCAAAGCTGAAAAATAAAAGTGAATGTAGTATAATGAGAAAAAAATGGAAAGAGTAAGGATATGAACGAGTACCAGGACAACAATGCCCAGCAAGAATTCTCTCGAAGTGCTTCACGAAGTCGCAGGAGAGGGACAGGAAATGACGAAGACAAACCAAAGAAACCCTCTCGCATTCCAGAGCCTATTCGCCGCTTTTGGCGTCGCTACCAGCTAACAAAGATCTTGTTTATTGTGATTGGAGTCTTTGTATTGACAGTCGGTGGTTATCTTTTTTATTTGGCAAAGACGGCTAATGTAGACGATTTACAAGCGGCATTGAAAGCGACAACCGTTATTTATGATAAGGACAATGTTGAAGCAGGGACACTTTCTGGTCAAAAAGGGACCTATGTGGAGCTCGACGCCATTTCTGATCTGCTGGAACAGGCTGTTGTGGCAACGGAGGACCGTACTTTTTATAAGAATTCTGGCATCAATTACAAGCGAACGTTTTTAGCGATTTTAACTCTGGGGCGTACAGGTGGTGGCTCTACCATTACTCAGCAGTTGGCTAAAAATGCCTTTCTGACTCAAGAACAGACCATTAGTCGGAAGGCAAGAGAATATTTCTTGGCTTTGGAAATTAACAAAAAGTACAGCAAGGACGAGATTCTGACCATGTATCTCAACAATGCCTACTTTGGTAACGGGGTCTGGGGAGTTGAAGATGCCAGCCAGAAATACTTTGGAACCAGCGCTGCGGCATTAAATTTGGAACAAGCTGCTACCATTGCTGGAATGCTCAAAGGACCAGAAATCTACAATCCTTACTATTCGATTGAAAATGCTACCAATCGTCGTAACACAGTCTTGCATGCGATGGCGGATGCCAAATATATTGATAATGGAACAGCAGAGGCGAGTTCTCAGGTCGATATGCAGAGCCAGCTCTATGATAACTACGCGGGCAAACAAAGCAACTATAGCTATCCTTCTTATTTTGATGCGGTGATAGCAGAAGCGATTGACCGATATGGTTTGAAAGAAAGTGATATCATCAACAATGGCTATCGCATTTACACGGAGATGGATCAAAATTCGCAGGCTAGCATGCAGGTTATCTATAATGACGAAAGTATGTTCCCTACATCATTGCAAGACGGCAGCTCTGCACAGGCAGCCAGTGTGGCTCTTGATCCAAAGACGGGTGCTATCCGTGCATTGGTTGGACGAATCAATAGTTCAGAAGACGTTGCCTTTCGCAGCTTTAATTTTGCAACACAATCCGAGCGGAGTCCAGGGTCCACGATCAAACCACTTGTTGCTTACGCTCCAGCAGTTGCAGCTGGCTGGAGTATTGACAAGGAATTGGATAATCACACAGAAACTTATGGTAGTTATACCTTGCATAATTACGATGGTTCAACTTCAGATACGATACCGATGTACCAAGCCTTGGCCCAGTCACTGAATTTACCTGCTGCGTACACGGTGAATCAATTAGGGATAAAAAAAGCCTTTGATTACGGTGAAAAATTTGGCTTGAACATGAAAGATGTGGACAAGGTACTGGGTGTGTCCATCGGAAGTGGGGTGTCTACGAATCCTCTTGAAATGGCACAAGCCTACGCCACCTTTGCCAATGGAGGTGTCATGAAGGATGCTCACCTGATTACACGGATTGAAACTGCCAGTGGGAAGGTATTGGCAACTCACAAGGGAGAAAGTAGTCGCGTCTTAGATCAATCTGTTTCGAATAAAATGACATCAATGATGTTGGGGACCTTTACAAATGGTACTGGCTACAATGCCGATGTTTACGGATATGATATTGCAGGTAAAACGGGGACAACAGAGACCAATTTTGATGCTAATCTCATTAATGACCAATGGATTATTGGCTATACGCCAGATTTAGTCATTAGTCAGTGGGTAGGCTTTGAAAAGACCGACGAGACTCACTATATTGATGGCAATACTTCTTGGATGGCACCAGTGGTCTTCCAAACGGTGGCTGCATCCTTGTTGCAATACACAAAGGGGACTCCTTTTAATGTGGAAAATGCCTATGTTCAAAATGGTATCACTGCGACAACAGACCAAACTACACCTCAAATGCCGGATCAGGTCCAATCAACGATTGATGATTTAGGACAAAAGGCACAGGATTTGATTGACCAGACTCAAAAGAGTATCCAAGATGCTGATTTACCAAATAAGGCAAAAAATTTATGGGATTCCATTACCTCGTGGTTTGAGTAGTTGTCAAATCCCCAAAAAAATGATAAAATAAAAAAGATGGAGGGCTTATGGCATTAAAAAAAGCAAGCCTAGCGTGTACGGTCTGTGGATCTAGAAATTACTCGATTCAACTCTCTAGCAATCCAAAACCGACTCGCCTAGAAGTAAATAAATATTGTAAACACTGTGGACAGTATACGACCCACAAGGAAACCAGATAGGAGTAAGACGTGAATTTTTTCAAAGATACGATTCAAATTTTGAAAGACACAACTTGGCCAACGAAAAAGCAAGGATGGACAGACTTTGTTTCTGTCATGCAATATAGTGTCTTCTTTGTGATTTTGATTTACCTCTTTGACCTTTTGTTGTCAAAAGGGTTACTCGGAATCCTAAATATTTTCTAGTTAATGCTTGCAAGAGAAAAATTGCCATGCTATAATGAAGAAAAGCGAAAGCCTTCGGGCTTTTTTATTATGAAAGGATAAGGCTATGTTAGATAGTTTTGATAAAGGTTGGTTCGTATTGCAGACCTATTCTGGTTATGAAAACAAGGTAAAAGAAAACCTCCTACAACGGGCACACACGTATAATATGTTGGAAAATATTCTCCGTGTAGAAATCCCTACCCAAACTGTAAAAGTAGAGAAAAACGGAGAGGTGAAAGAAGTAGAAGAAAATCGCTTCCCTGGTTATGTCCTTGTCGAAATGGTGATGACAGATGAAGCCTGGTTTGTGGTGCGTAACACACCAAACGTTACTGGTTTCGTGGGTTCACACGGGAACCGTTCAAAACCAACTCCACTTTTGGAAGAAGAAATTCGTCAAATTCTTGTATCTATGGGACAAACTGTGGAAGAATTTGATATCCATGTTCAAGTTGGTGACACAGTCCGCATTATTGACGGTGCTTTCTCTGGATACGAAGGAAAAGTTTCTGAAATTGACAACAACAAAGTGAAGATGATTATCTCTATGTTCGGTAACGATACAGTAGCTGAGGTCAACCTTAGCCAAATTGCAGAATTGTAAACAACAAAAAATCGCTCAAGAGGGCGATTTTTTTCATTATGTTGTGATGTCAAGAATATTCTTGAAAAAACAAAAAGCACTCAATTGAGTGCTTTTCTCACGTCAAGGCGGTAGACGGATTTGAACCGACGATCAAGCTTTTGCAGAGCCGTGCCTTACCACTTGGCTATACCGCCATAACAAGAACTATTCTACCTTAAAATTTGCTTTTGGTCAAGCTAGAATTTTCAAAAGAGTGTGATTTGCTATCTAGCAAACGTCTCAGACTTAATTCCACCATAAAAATCCGTTTTAGACTAACTTCCACTACGGAAGTCAAAGTGGAACTTACTTTGGGAAATTACCAGTTGAATTTATTTAAGGAATAAGCATTGTTACGCTTGCTTTTCCCTTTCATCTTTGGTATACTATATAAGTTGTGTGAACAACAAAATACTCATTCCAAATCCATTGTGGGGCTGTTGCCTTCGGGTTGCCCATGCAAGCTGACGTTTGGAAGAGGAGAAAAACAAAAAAGGAGAAATACTCATGGCAGTAATTTCAATGAAACAACTTCTTGAGGCTGGTGTACACTTTGGTCACCAAACTCGTCGCTGGAACCCTAAGATGGCAAAATACATCTTCACAGAACGTAACGGCATCCACGTGATTGACTTGCAACAAACTGTAAAATTGGCTGACCAAGCTTACGATTTCATTCGTGATGCAGCAGCAAACGATGCAGTTATCTTGTTCGTTGGTACGAAAAAACAAGCTGCAGAAGCAGTGAAAGACGAAGCTATTCGTGCTGGTCAATACTTCATCAACCACCGTTGGTTGGGTGGTACTTTGACTAACTGGGGAACAATCCAAAAACGTATCGCTCGTTTGAAAGAAATCAAACGAATGGAAGAAGAAGGTGTCTTCGAAGTTCTTCCTAAGAAAGAAGTTGCACTTCTTAACAAACAACGCGCACGTCTTGAAAAATTCTTGGGCGGTATCGAAGATATGCCACGTATCCCAGACGTAATGTACGTTGTTGACCCACATAAAGAACAAATCGCTGTTAAAGAAGCGAAAAAATTGGGTATCCCAGTTGTTGCGATGGTGGACACAAACACAGATCCAGATGACATCGATGTGATCATCCCAGCTAACGATGATGCAATCCGCGCTGTTAAATTAATCACAGCAAAAATGGCTGACGCAATCATCGAAGGTAACCAAGGTGAAGACAGTGTTGCAGCTGTTGAAGCAGAAATGGTTGCTGAAGAAGCATCAACTGAATCAATCGAAGAATTGGTTGAAGTGGTTGAAGGCTCAAACGCTGAATAATTAGCAATCTAACCCAAGAGGGCAGAGCGTTCCTGCTCTGTCCTCTATTTTAATGGTAATCATAATCTAGTAAGCACTGCTTATTAAAAGAAATATTTCAAAAAGGAGAACTCTCATGGCAGAAATTACTGCAAAACTCGTTAAAGAATTGCGTGAAAAATCTGGTGCCGGTGTTATGGACGCTAAAAAAGCATTGGTTGAAACAGATGGTGACATCGAAAAAGCAATCGAATTGCTTCGTGAAAAAGGGATGGCAAAAGCAGCTAAGAAAGCGGACCGTGTTGCCGCTGAAGGCTTGACTGGTGTTTACGTTTCTGGTAACGTTGCTGCTGTTGTTGAAGTCAATGCTGAAACAGATTTCGTTGCGAAAAATGCTCAATTCGTTGAATTGGTAAACGAAACAGCTAAATTGATTGCGGAAGGCAAACCTGCTAACAACGAAGAAGCTCTTGCATTGACAACCGCTTCTGGTGAAACTTTGGAAGCAGCTTACGTAAATGCAACTGCAACTATCGGTGAAAAAATTTCATTCCGTCGTTTTGCCTTGGTTGAAAAAACAGATGAGCAACACTTTGGAGCATACCAACATAACGGTGGACGTATTGGCGTTATCACAGTTGTAGAAGGTGGCGACGAAACTCTTGCGAAACAAGTTTCAATGCACGTTGCTGCGATGAAACCAACTGTTCTTTCATACACTGAATTGGATGAGCAATTTGTAAAAGATGAATTGGCTCAATTGAACCACAAGATTGAACAAGACAACGAAAGCCGTGCAATGGTTAACAAACCAGCACTTCCATTCTTGAAATATGGTTCAAAAGCTCAATTGACAGACGAAGTGGTTGCAGCAGCAGAAGAAGCAATCAAGGCTGAATTGGCAGCAGAAGGCAAACCAGAAAAAATCTGGGATAAAATCATCCCAGGTAAAATGGACCGCTTCATGCTTGACAACACTCAAGTGGACCAAGCTTACACGCTTCTTGCACAAGTGTACATCATGGATGACAGCAAGACAGTTGAAGCTTACCTTGAATCAGTAAATGCCAAAGCTGTTTCATTCGTACGTTTTGAAGTTGGTGAAGGTATTGAGAAGAAAGCAAATGACTTTGAAGCTGAAGTAGCAGCTACAATGGCAGCCGCTTTGAACAACTAATATTGATAAAAGCAAAAAAGAGACCTCGCGGTCTCTTTTTTGCTGAAATGCTCAAATGATGCGATGTATGTGAGTCTGGTTGTTAAATAACAAAAATGGTCTGGGAGACCATTTTTATGAGCTCGAACATACAAAAGTGAGTTTATCCGCAAGACATCTGCGGATAAGGTTTAGGCATTAATGAAATCAATGATTTCTTCAACGGATAGGGAGCTATCGCAACGGACTTGAACACCATCAGCTTTGGCATGAAGAAGTCCTGGTACGGTAGGAACATGGTATTGATCGCGTAGGTCCGCAATTTCTTGGGTCGAATAGGCTGGATTTTGTGTATGTAGGAAATACACAGTCCAGTTTTGTGAAGCAGCTGCTGTAGCCAATTTTGGTGCAAAACGGCGGCAGAATGGACACGTATCGCGACCTAAAAAGAGAATGGCACCTTCTTTAGCTTCAAGTAATTCACGTGCTTCTTGTGGTGGAACAGCTTTAAAGTTTTTAATGTTTTCAAAAAAATCGTTTGTATGAAACATTTTGTTCTCCATTTTTCATTTTGTATGCTAGCTAGTATAATGAAAAAAATCTGAAAATGCAAGAATTTGCTACGGGCATAAGGGATGGTAAGAGGGCTCTTTCTTGAAATCTCATCAGGGGAATGCTATAATAGTCAATAATAGTCAGTGAGAAAGGGGCGCCGAAATGGGAATGAAGAATACATCAGACTACATCGAAGAATATATTAAGGCGATACTGGAGCAAGTTAGTGTAGCAGAGTTGAAACGAAGTGAGCTGGCTAGTCGCTTTGAGGTGGTACCCAGTCAGATTAACTATGTCATTAAGACGCGATTTACAGCCAGTCGTGGCTATATTGTCGAAAGCAAACGAGGTGGCGGTGGCTATATTCGTATTGGCCGCGTCACCTTCTCTGATAAGCATGAATTGATTTATGACCTTCTTCAAAATATGGGAGAGGAATTATCATGGGTTGTGTACTCGGATATTTTACAACTCTTATTTGATGAAGGATTGATGACAGAGCGTGAGGGGAATTTGGTTCTTGCAATGGGAACAGATGAGGTGCTTGGCCAGGATGCAGGTCCTATTCGGGCACAAATGCTTCGTCAAGTATTGCGAAGATTGGATAGGAAAGAGAAGTAGGATAGGATGAGATTTTCAAATGGATTGGTGCGTGTTTTTGAAGATGCACAACTGATTGCACAGCGTTATGCGTGTGCTTATTTAGAGACGTGGCATATATTGCTGGCATTTGTACTGAATCATGATACTGTAGCTGGTGCAGTACTGGCGGATTTTCCGGTAGATGTGGATGCCTATGAGCAAGCGACATTTGCAGTAACAGAGAGAAGTTACAAGGAAGAGTTGGCAATACAGGAAATACTGCCTTCTTCTAAACGGTTACTAGAAATGGAAGAGTTGGCAGAGAAGATTGCAGAGATTACAAAGGCACAGTACCTGGGGACGGAGCATCTCTTCATGGCTATCTTATTAGATCGTCGGTCAACGGCTGCACAAATTTTGGATCGGGCTGGTTTTCATTTAGAAGGTTCAGATAATGAATTACGGTATATTGATCTTCGAAAGAATTTAGAACTAAAAGCGGGTTTTTCAAAAGAGGAACTGAAGGCTATACGTAATCTCTTAAAAGGAAATGCCGGAAATAAACAAACCATGGCCAGTATGATGGGGGGGATGCCTCAGCCTCAAAGTGGTGGTTTAGATGATTATTCGCGCGATTTGACAGCACAAGCTAGAGCTGGAGAATTGGAGCCTGTGATTGGCCGAGAGAAAGAAATTTCACGGATGATCCAGATTTTATCACGAAAAACGAAAAATAATCCTGTTTTGGTCGGAGATGCCGGAGTAGGGAAGACGGCACTTGCCTTGGGATTGGCTCAACGGGTGGCAACAGGTCAGGTGCCAACTAGTCTTCAAGGAATGCGTGTTCTAGAATTAGATTTAATGAGTGTGGTTGCTGGGACTCGTTTTCGTGGAGATTTCGAAGAACGGATGAACAATATTATTACGGATATTGAAGAAGATGGCAAGGTCATTCTTTTTATCGATGAATTGCATACGATTATGGGATCCGGTTCAGGGATTGATTCGACCATGGATGCGGCTAATATTTTGAAGCCAGCCTTATCACGTGGAACCTTGCATATGGTGGGTGCGACGACACAGGAAGAGTATCAGAAGCATATTGAAAAGGATGCGGCCTTGGTGAGACGCTTTGCGAAGGTACTGGTAGAGGAGCCTAGTATTGAAGATAGTATGGCGATTTTGAGAGGGTTACGTTCCTCGTATGAACATCATCATCGTGTGACGATTACAGATGATGCGATTGTGACGGCGGTCACCTATGCTAAGCGTTATCTGACAAGCAAACAGTTACCGGATTCTGCAATTGATTTGCTAGATGAGGCGAGCGCAACAGTGCAAAATACTGCGACAAGTCAAGAAGTACAAAAGCCAGAAGCGATGCTAGAAGAAGCATTTCTGAAAAAGCAATACAAGAAAGTCAGTCAACTGATTTTAGAGGCGGAAGAGGAAGATGGAGATCGTCCTCACTTTCCGATCCAGGTGACATCTGATGATGTATTGGCAACCTTGAGTGTCTTATCTGGAATTCCTGTGACGAAATTAACCAAAACAGATGCGAAAAAGTATTTGAATTTGGAAAGCGAATTGCATAAGCGTGTGATTGGGCAGGAAGAAGCAATCTCTGCTGTTAGTCGAGCAATTCGCCGCAACCAATCAGGCATTCGTAGCGGCAAGCGACCAATCGGTTCCTTCATGTTCCTTGGACCAACAGGGGTTGGGAAGACAGAATTGGCCAAGGCCTTGGCAGAAGTGCTCTTTGATGATGAATCTGCCTTGATTCGTTTTGACATGAGTGAATACATGGAAAAATTTGCGGCCAGCCGACTCAATGGAGCACCTCCGGGTTATGTTGGTTACGAGGAAGGTGGCGAATTGACTGAGAAAGTTCGCAACAAACCTTATTCTGTTCTTCTATTTGATGAAGTGGAGAAGGCCCATCCAGATATCTTTAATGTTCTCTTACAAGTCTTAGATGATGGCGTATTGACGGATAGTAAGGGACGGAAGGTTGATTTTTCAAATACCCTGATTATCATGACTTCTAACCTGGGGGCAACAGCTTTACGGGATGATAAGACTGTTGGATTTGGTGCAGTAGATCTTTCGCAGAGTCAACAGCATGTAGAGAAACGGATTTTTGAGGAATTGAAAAAGGCCTATCGTCCAGAATTTATCAATCGAATTGATGAAAAGGTCGTTTTCCATAGTCTGACAGAAAAAGATATGCAGGAAGTAGTCAAGGTCATGGTCAAACCATTGCTCCAAATTGTGGCAGAAAAAGGGATTGCTTTAAAATTCCAGCCATCTGCTCTTAAATGGTTAGCAACAGTAGGCTATGATCCTGAAATGGGAGCACGTCCCCTTCGTCGTGTCATTCAGACCAAAGTGGAGGATCAGTTGGCGGAAATGTTGCTTCGTGAAGAAGTGGTTGCTGGCGATACTTTGAAAATTGGTGTGACAAAGGACCATTTAAAATTTGAAGTCGTGAGGTAGTAAAGATGTATACTATTAAACGAGTGGGGGTGTCAGATGTAGCGACTCTGAGTCAGATTAGCTCAGAAACCTACTTTGACACCTTTAAGGAGAGCATTGTCAATCCACAAGATATGGAAGAGTACTTAAAAGAGGCTTATAGTCTAGAAACATTGACAAAGGAGCTCAATCATCCAGATTCGGAATTTTATTTTCTTTATGTAGATGAGCGATTAGTTGGGTATGTCAAACTGAATACAGGCAATGCGCAGACAGAGTATGTTCGTGACGATACGATGGAAATTCAGAGGATTTATGTTCTGCCCTCTGAAAAGCGACAGGGCTTCGGTACTTATTTGATGAATTTTGCATTATCTCGTGCGAAAGAGAAACACTGTTCTTCCGCTTGGTTGGGAGTTTGGGAGCACAATGATGCTGCTCAAACTTTTTATAAAGGAAAAGGTTTCCAGAAAGTAGGGGAACACATTTATCGGACAGGTCAACAGGAAGACACAGACCATATTTTATTGAAAGAGTTGTAAAACCAGAGTTCGCTCTGGTTTTTTGCTGGTCATCCAATTCGTTTTTAAGTCGCCAATTTTGTTAATTTAGTTTATAATAAAATAGAAAACGATTTCAAAAAGGAGCGACTATGACAGAAAAATACATTATGGCCATTGACCAAGGGACTACGAGTTCCCGTGCCATTATTTTCAATCATAAGGGTGAGCAGGTCGTAGCTAGTCAAAAAGAGTTTCCACAGATCTTTCCACAGGCTGGCTGGGTAGAGCATGATGCCAATCAGATTTGGAATTCCGTTCAATCGGTTATTGCGGAAGCTTTCATTCAGAGCAATGTCAAGCCAGCGGATATTGAAGCGATTGGGATTACGAACCAACGGGAGACCACTGTGGTTTGGGATAAGAAGACAGGTCTTCCGATTTACAATGCCATTGTCTGGCAATCACGTCAAACAGCGGATTTGGCAGAGAAATTAAAAGCGGATGGTTATACGGAGCTGTTCCATGAGAAGACAGGTCTTGTGATTGATGCTTACTTTTCGGCGACCAAGGTGCGGTGGATTTTGGATCAAGTACCAGGGGCACAGGAACGGGCTGAAAAGGGCGAACTGCTGTTTGGAACAATTGATACTTGGCTGGTCTGGAAGATGACAGATGGAGCTGTTCATGTAACGGATTATTCCAATGCTTCACGGACCATGCTCTATAATATCAAAGAGCTAAAATGGGATGACGAGATTTTAGAGTTGTTACGGATTCCTAAAATCATGCTTCCAGAAGTGAAGTCTAATTCAGAAATTTATGGGTATACGGTGCCGTTTCATTTCTATGGTGGCTCAGTTCCTATTTCAGGGATGGCTGGTGACCAACAGGCTGCCCTCTTTGGACAATTAGCCTTTGAACCGGGAATGATTAAAAATACCTATGGCACCGGTTCTTTCATCATTATGAATACAGGTGAGGAGATGCAACTGTCCAAGAACAATCTGGTGACAACCATTGCATATGGGATGAATGGGAAGGTGTATTACGCCTTAGAAGGCTCAATTTTTATAGCAGGTAGTGCGATTCAATGGTTACGAGATGGTCTACGGATGATTGAAACTTCAAAAGAATCCGAAGGATTAGCTCGGGCATCTACGAGTGCAGATGAGGTTTATGTTGTCCCCGCCTTTACGGGTCTAGGCGCGCCATATTGGGATTCAGAAGCAAGAGGTGCTGTCTTTGGCTTGACCCGTGGCACCAGCAAGGAAGACTTTGTCAAGGCTACCTTACAATCCATTGCTTATCAAGTACGTGATGTCATTGATACCATGCAATTGGATGCACAAATTGCTATTCCTCAACTGCGAGTGGATGGTGGTGCAGCTATGAATGCTTATCTTATGCAATTTCAAGCAGATATTTTGGGCATACCGATTGCTCGCGCACAAAATCTGGAAACAACCGCATTAGGGGCCGCTTTTCTAGCTGGTTTGGCTGTTGGCTACTGGAAGGACTTGACAGATTTGCAGGCTTTAAATGCGACGGGTCAACTCTTTATTCCTGAAATGTCTCTTGAGCGGAAGGAACAGCTCTATAAGGGCTGGAAAAAAGCGGTTAAAGCTACGCAAGTCTTTGCGGAGGAATAAGGGAGATATGGTGAAATGGCTTTGATCCAACATTTTTAGTGAAACACAAAAAACTCTAAGCAGGCGCGACCTGCTTAGAGTTTTTTTATGCTTGTTGAGTGGCTTGCTCAAACAGTGCTTCGACTTCGGCAATCGTTTCAGCTTTTGCCACGGCTCCGCGGATTTTGGCCGCGCCAGCTGTCCCGCGTAGGTAGTGTGGTGCGAGGCCGCGGAATTCACGAACCGCAATGGTTTCGCCTTTGAGGTTAGCCAAACGAGTCAAATGATCATGCGCAACTTTCAGCTTATCTGCGAAAGTCAAATCAGGTAGGATTTCGCCTGTTTCGAGGTAATGGTTGATTTGTTGGAAGATATAGGGATTGCCCATAGCAGTACGTCCCACCATAACAGCATCTGCACCGACTTCTTCAATGCGCTGACGAGCGTCTTCGACCTTGCGGATATCTCCGTTAGCGATAAATGGAATTTTGGTAATAGCCTTAGCAACCTTAGTGAGGGTTTCGAGGTCAACAGTTCCTGTGTACATTTGCTCACGAGTCCGACCGTGCATAGCGAGGGCAGATACGCCTGCACTTTCAGCAGCAAGGGCATTTTCAACAGCTAACTCCGGGCTATTCCAGCCAGTCCGCATCTTCACGGTAAGAGGAATGTCAAGGACAGAAGTGACTTCTTTGACAATGTGATAAATTTTTTCTGGGTCTTTCAGCCATTTAGCACCTGCTTCATTTTTGACAACCTTGTTAACAGGACAGCCCATGTTGATATCCACGATATTGGCCTTGGTGTTGCTTTGGATAAAGTCGGCAGCCCGCTTGAGGCCTTCGGCATCCCCACCAAAAAGTTGGATGGACATCGGAGCTTCGTTTTCTTCAATGTGGAGCATATGGAGCGTTTTTTCGTTGTTGTAGAGGAGTCCTTTTTCGGAAATCATTTCCATGACAACGAGACCCGCGCCCATTTCTTTGGCAATGGTACGAAAGGCTGAATTGGTCACACCTGCCATAGGAGCAAGGACGGTACGGTTGGGGATTTCCACATTCCCAATTATGAAAGGCGTATTAAGATTTGTCACGGATGAGTTCCTCCAAGTCTGTTTCGGTAAAGTGGTAGTGGTTGCGGCAGAATTGACAGGTAATATCGCAACCCTTGTCTTCTTCTATCATCTCTTGAATGTCTGTTGTCGTCAAGCTGGCTAGGGCATCAAGGAAGCGCTCTGCTGAACAATCACAAGCAAAACTCAGTGCTTCTTCGGAGAGTAGTTTATAATGATCATCGCCGTAGATAGCAGATAACAGTGCCTCTATGTGGGCATCTGATTCCAAAAGAGTAGAAATGGCTGGCATTTCTTGAATGCGTTTCTCAAAACGAGCAATTTCATCTTCTGTGGCCCCTGGTAAGACTTGAAGCATGAAGCCACCAGCTACCTTAACATGGTCGTTTTCATCTAAGAGGACATTGAGTCCAACGGCAGATGGTGTTTGTTGGCTTTCGGTCAAGAAATAAGCCAAATCTTCACCGATTTCCCCAGAGACAAGTGGGGTCATGGAGTGGTAAGGGTGGCCAATACCATAGTCGGTAATGACTAAAAATTGTCCTTGTCCCACAAGAGGACCCACGATGACTTCGCCAGTCGCTGTTTTTTTGTAATCCAAGTCAGGGTTCTGAATATAGCCTTTTACTTCGCCTTTGTTGTTGGCAATGCTGATGATAGCCCCTGTTGCTCCCTCTGCTAAAATTTTAAGGGTGATCTTCGTATCTCCTTTTTCGTTGGCTGCAAGGAGTTGGTTGGCAATAAAGGCACGGCCGAGTGCAACTGTTGAAGAAGCCATACTGTCGTGTTTTTCTTGTGCTATCCGTACGGTCTCTGTACTATCCAAGACAAAGGCACGGAAGTGTCCATTTTCTGAAATTGTTTTAATTAATTTATCCATAGTGTTTCTATTCTACCATAAAAAAGAAGACAAGTAATCTGAAATTACTCGTCTTTTTCTCTTATTCTGCAACGGTTTTTTCTGTAACTTCTTTTTGTGCTTCCCGGCCTTCATTCAGTAGGGCCTGCACAATTTTTTCGTCGCGCAGTTTGACAGAGTCGTTAATGGTTTCAGCAGACTTGATGATAGTTGCTTCTAGTTGAGCCCGTTGTTGACGTCCTCCTTCAATCGCAGCAATAATGCCATTGTTTTGAGCAACGAGGCTTTCTGCCAGTGCTGTGACCGATTGGATGGAAACCGTTGGACTTTGTGCAGTCCGTTCTAGAGCGGGAATGGCTTCCTTGCTGGTTTCAGCTAACATTTGAAGGGCGGCATTGTTTGCATTGACAATGGCATCCGCTGTCATCCCAGATTTGACTGATTGCTGGAGCATTCCGAGTTGCGCAATGGAGAGCTTCATGGTCGGAATCGTGTTGCGACGAAGCATTCCCAATTTTTGGCGCATATCAGAAGAGATTTTGACCAGATTACGCATTTGTGGCGTAGTGGACCAAGCTACGTAGAGACGGCTGACATATTCGGTGTGTTGTTGCTCTAATGTGTTAATCACTTCCGTCATGCGAGCCAATTCAGCAGATTTGCTGTGGTAGTCAGGCGTTTGAGTATCTAGAAGAGACATCTCGTTTTGCAATTTATTAGCGCGGTTTGCGGATTCTTGTTGGCTAGCTTCGATAAAGGCAATGACCCCTACCAAATTCTCAATAGATTTTGTATTTTCTTCAATCAGCATTTCAGCTGAGACGATATTGCGAGCAAGGGTGTCCTCTTGTCCGACTACACTAGCTGCCATCGCATCCATTTTTTGCTCAATATTTTTGGAGTCAAAATAGAATTCTTGCAGGCTGTTGCTGGTTTGTTTGAAGAGTTTTTGAAGGAAGTTTGGTTTCTTTTCCAATTCAGCTGGTGTAGCATCCTTGTATTTCACTACAAAACCGTGCAATTCTTTATTGGCATTGGCTAAGAGTTCGTCTACCTGTGGAATTTCTAATTTTTTCTGCTCTGCTAAGATATGATTCACAGTTGCATTGACACTTTCAACAGCAGATGTCCCAAAGTCTAGTAGTGCGTTTTGATCGGCAATGAAATTGTCTACTAAAGCAGGGGCTTTGGCTGAAATAGCTGTTCGTTGTTCGGGTGTTAGTTTTTCTAAAAAAGCCAATTGCCCGTTCGTGCTAGTGGTTTCAGCAGTGATGATTTCAGTAGTTTTATCTGTCTTTGTGATTGCTTCATTGGCAATTTTATCAATATCAAAGTTAAATGTGTCAGCCATGGTATCTCCTTTAGGTGTCATTAGTAAACATCGGAACTAGTTGAGAAGGGGTGGTTTTCTGTTTTCTGCGAATTCATCATACGCAAACTGATTTCAAAGTCTTTGAGCTCACTCTCGTTGAGTTGACGTAGGGTTTCATCCAAGTCTAAGTCAAATTGCTCCAAGGCAATCTTGGCCTGGTGTAGTCGCTCATCTGCATTGTAATAATCTTTTGGTGAGGCTTTGATTCGCAAGTAGCCATCTAGAATATCCTTGAAACGCTTCATATTTGTTTCGTGCAAGGCTTTTAGCTCAGCAGCATTATCAGCTTCCTTGATTTTCTTTAAAATCAATTGGTGATCTGTTTGAATATTTCGGTAGGTTTGGATAATTTCAGGCGCCATTCGTAGGATCATTTCTTCTTCACTGGTAGCTGGTTGGCTATCTGGCGAAATATGGAGTTGTTGCAGTTGCTGCTGGATGGCTATTTTTTGGTTATTGATACGTTGTGAAATCGCCGTAAAGCGACCTACTTCCATATGTGGTTGGAGAGAATGTGCTGTGTACGATAGGGAGGTTAATCCCTGCAGTAATCGTTTGGCTACTTTTTCAAACTGGAGGTACTCTTGCCTATCCAATAGTTGTCCTAGACTTTGTAATTCTTGTTCTGATTTTTTGAGACTAGTATCCAACTGCAAAATTTGTGTTTGATACAGCTTTTTCTGCTTTCGTGATTTTTCTGTGATGAGGTAGTAGGCTCCAGCTCCAACCCCTATCATGACCAATAGAGGAATCAGGTTGGTGATAACAACGAGTAGGATAATGACTCCAAGTGCGATGAGGGCAGTATTTTTATTTTTCTGAGGTGGGTAATATCGATTCCCCATGTGCTTCACATCTTTCTAAACAATATTCTTGCTTTCATTTTACAGAAAAATGGATGAGAAAACAACTGTTTGCCTGTAAAGGTGTGACAAAGAAAGTTGAGTCGAAAAAGAGAGGCGTTTCTTCGTTATGACCATAGAAAAAGCGCTCCCTCAAAGGAAGAGCGCTAATGTATTACATTTCTGGAAAGAGTTTCATTAAAATCTTTTTGGTAATGATTTGACCCGGCCCTTCATGGCAATAGGTGTGCATATACATAGAAGGATTGAAGTTCAATTCAATACAAGTGCAGGCAGGTATTTCTTTTGTTGATGGAACTGTTGTATCAGGGATAATGAGGTCAACGCCACAAACCCAAGCTCCCATAGCAGTCGCCATATCGGCAGCAAGTTGTTTGAAAGAGTCGTCCATTTGCTCGGTCACATCAATTGAATCTCCGCCTGTTGAAATATTGGAATTGCCGCGAAGGTCAGCTTTGACACCTTCAGGTAAAATGGATTCTGGTGTGTAACCTTGCTGTTCCAACATAAGAAGCTCAATGTCCCCTAATTGGATGATTTCAAGTGGAGAACGATGGTCTCGTCCGCGAAGAGGATTTTGGTTTTTGATAGCCACTAATTCACGGATAGTGTGTGTCCCATCTCCAACGACATTAGCTGCCACTCGAAGGAGGACGGCTTTACATTTGCCGTCAAGGACGAAGAAACGGTATTCTGTGCCTGCGATAAATTCTTCCACAAGGACATTACTATCTTCAGCAAAGGCAATATCTAAAGCCTTTTCGTAATCTTCTAAACTAGCAGGTTCTTGGAAAATGGAAATACCCAGACCAAAGTTGGTGGATTTTGGTTTGACAACAATGGCTTTTTGAGCGATTCGTCCGTAGTAGCGAAGGGCTTCTGTTTTATTTCCAAATTCGCTACCTGCTGGCACTGGGAAACCAGCCTTGTCCAAAATCTTCTTGGTGACCGTTTTATTGGCCATGGCTAGTGGGACAACATAATTGTCTTTCGAGGTCATATTGCCGTTTTTGACATATTCCACATGATTCCCATGCCAGAGTTTGAGGAATTGGTCGTTTTCATCTAATATTTCCAATTGAATGCCCATTTGAATGGCATCAAATAGAACCATCTGTGTAGAGAGCTCCATATTTTCATAGCCCTTAAGAGCGTAAGGTGCTGTCCAAGCATAGTCATGGAAGGCTTGGCCTTGCTGTTGCCCAAAGGCTTCAAGGGAATTCTTCTGAATGTGCTGTACTAATTGTCCACCAATTGTTTGCTCAGGGTGAAGAACGGCTTGCTCTGCTTTGTCCACCAGAGTCATATAGTAATCTTCTAGCTGGAACTGAGTCACTATTGAACGCATAGCTACCAATATTTTCTGAACAGTTGCTTCGGCTGGCAAATGCTCAAGAGGATGAGATAGGGCGATGCGATTGTTGAGAGCCGTTGCCTTTTCTAAGCACTTGTCCACATCTGTTAATTCTTCCATCCATAAAAGGCTGAGAAGAAAGAGATGGACGGTGTCCAGTGTTTCTTGGCTGATGGCTAGTGCTTCAAAGGGGTTGAGGTCAAAAGATCGAAACTCCAGATAACGAATTCCTTGGGTTAAATAATCTCGATTGTGTTTGCTACCACGTAGGCGAACAGCTGAATAAAATTCTTTCTCTGCAGACAGTTTACCAGATTGGACTGTCGTTTCTAAATCTGTAACGTATTGTTCTAGACTAGCAAAAGAAATCGCAACATCGTCTGAATTGACATAACCATATTGGCTATTACGCAGCGAGCGAACAGGGAATTCTGGCGCATCTTTCAAGAATCCCTCTTCTGCTAGAGGAGTTGCTCCATATAAATAGGTCAAAAACCAACGATAATGCAAAAAATTTTGTGCGAGTTTCAAATACAGATCGTTTTTAAAAGCGACCAGATTGTCATATCCACTGAGTTGAAAAAGTTGCTGGATTAATTCTTTCCCTAATTCAAAATTATAATGGATGCCACTCATGGACTGGAGGAGTTTTCCGTAGCGTTGTCCCAAGCCAACTCGATATTGATATTCATAGGGATTGTCTAATGCAGCGATTTGTATCTCATCTTCTGTCACTTGGGGTGGCATAGAGAGTGGCCAGAGGTATTCGTCTTTGCTGATGGAACGACTGGCAACATCCGTGATGGCCCCTAAGATGCGCAGGGCTTCTTTTGTAGACGAAGCAATAGGTGTGATCAATTCGAGTTGTGGTTCGCTGTAATCAGTCTGGATGAAGGGATGGAAATTACGGCTACCAAAAACTAAAGGGTGAGCAGTTTGCGCCACTCGATGGTTCTGGTTAATCCGAAGAGATTCGCGCTCGAGTCCAAAAGTTCCCTGTAAAATGGGCAAATTTTGGGGAGCGTCTTGTAATAATCTTGATAAGTTCATAAGATGCCTCTACTTTGATAATATCCTTATTTTATCGCCTTTCCAGCCTAAAAACAAATTTTTGATACAGGGATTGAAAATTTAAAAGAGATTTTCAATATTATTCGGCGGCATAAGTATTTTGGGGCTGAAATCAGAACAAATATTCGTCTTTTCTATTTTTGATATCTTATCTTGAAAAAAAGTTCGTTTTTTTTTATAATAGAGTGTAAGACAAACTCGCAGGTGAAATTCCTGCCATGTTTCTCAAGAAAGGTGGAGGCTCTGCTATTTTCAAGAGCCCTAATCAAAAATATGACATCAGTAGTAGTTGTTGGTACCCAATGGGGGGATGAAGGTAAAGGTAAAATCACGGATTTCTTGTCTGCAGATGCAGAAGTGATTGCACGTTACCAAGGTGGTGACAATGCGGGTCACACAATTGTGATTGATGGGAAGAAATTCAAATTGCACTTGATTCCATCAGGGATTTTCTTTCCAGAAAAAATCTCTGTTATCGGAAATGGCGTCGTTGTTAATCCTAAATCGTTGGTAAAAGAATTAGCTTATCTGCATGATGAGGGAGTCACAACGGACAATCTTCGTATTTCTGACCGTGCCCACGTTATCTTGCCTTACCACATCAAGTTAGATCAATTGCAAGAGGATGCAAAGGGTGACAACAAAATCGGAACCACCATCAAAGGGATTGGCCCAGCTTATATGGACAAGGCTGCGCGTGTTGGTATCCGTATTGCAGATCTTTTGGATAAAGAAATTTTTGCGGAACGTTTGAAAATTAATTTAGAAGAGAAAAACCGTCTCTTCGAGAAAATGTATGATAGCACACCGCTTGCATTTGATGAGATTTTTGAAGAGTACTATGAGTATGGGCAACAAATTAAGCAATATGTAACAGACACCTCTGTTATCTTGAACGATGCCCTTGATGCTGGCAAACGTGTCCTCTTTGAAGGGGCGCAAGGGGTTATGCTTGATATTGACCAAGGGACTTACCCATTTGTTACCTCATCAAACCCAGTTGCAGGTGGTGTGACGATTGGTTCTGGAGTTGGCCCAAGCAAGATCAACAAGGTTGTTGGGGTATGTAAAGCTTACACTAGCCGTGTTGGTGATGGACCATTCCCAACAGAACTCTTTGATGAGATCGGTGAACGCATTCGTGAAATCGGTCATGAGTACGGCACAACAACAGGTCGTCCGCGCCGTGTGGGATGGTTTGACTCTGTCGTGATGCGCCATAGCCGTCGTGTGTCAGGCATTACCAACTTGTCACTTAACTCAATTGATGTTCTTTCTGGTCTAGAAACCGTCAAAATCTGTGTGGCTTACGATCTGGATGGTGAGCGTATTGATCACTACCCAGCAAGCTTGGAGCAATTGAAGCGCTGCAAACCAATCTATGAAGAACTTCCAGGATGGGAAGAAGACATTACAGGTGTTCGTAGCCTTGATGAGCTTCCTGAAAATGCCCGTAACTATGTTCGCCGTATTGGTGAATTGGTAGGTGTCCGTATCTCGACTTTCTCAGTCGGACCAGACCGTGACCAAACAAACATTTTAGAATCAGTTTGGGCAAATAGTTAGCAAATAGTTGAAAAAGAGCGGGAACGCTCTTTTCTAGTAAGGAAATCTGATGACAAAAATTGCAATCTTAGCAGATATTCACGGCAATCAGACTGCCTTTGAAGCTGTCTTAGCGGATGCGAAATCTCTCGGCGTGGAAGAGTATTGGTTCTTGGGCGACTTATGTGGACCTGGTCCTGGAGGAGAAGAGATGGTTGCGCAGTTGCGGCAGTTGAATGTGACGGTCTGTGTCCGTGGCAACTGGGATGAGTGGGAAGATAGGGAAGTAGTGACATCAGAACCACTTGACCTCTCCTCCGCACGTTCCGTTCACCTCTACCGCCTCAACCAGTATGTATTAGAAAATCTATCCCAAGAAAGTTTGGAGTGGCTACGTACCTTTCCTATTACGCAAAAAGTGGAACGCAATGGCCTTCGTTTTCAGCTTTCTCACAACCTGCCGGACAAGCATTATGGACCAGAATTAACCGTGCCAGCGCCTCAGAAAGAAATAGACAAACTGTTTCCGGACCGGGAAGTTGATGTAGCGATTTATGCCCACATTCACCATCAAGTGTTCCGTTATGACCAGTATGGACGGCAGATTTTGAATCCTGGTTCTATTGGCCAACCCTTTTACGAATGGGAGGAGGTACCGCTGGATTTGCGAGCACATTATTTAGTGCTGACGTTAGGTGAAGCGGAGATTGACCAGATCCAGTTTCGTAAGGTGGCCTATGATGTGGAGGATGAGATTGCGTTGGCTAAGAAGAAAGGCTTGCCATACCTCGAGCTCTATGAGCGACTAGTGCGTGAAGGTTACACCTATACACATGATGAAAAACGCCTTGCAGCCTATAATCAGCAGTATGGGTATGTGGATGAGGTTAAAACCTATTTCGCGTCAAGTAGTTGATTGGCATTCAAGGTTAAATTTGATATAATAAAAATTATTAGAAAAAAGGGAGTTACTCATGGAACAATTATTTTTTCCAGCGCTGATGTTAGCGATGGTAGCGTGGATGTTTTATTCACAACGCAAGCAACAAAAAAATCGTATGGACAGTCTCAGCCAAATTAAAAAAGGTGACGAGATTGTGACCATCGGTGGCCTTTATGGTATCGTTGATGAAATCAATGAACAAAAGGTCGTCTTAGACATTGATGGTGTCTACTTGACTTTCGACCGTTCTGCTATTCGCAACCGTGTCAAAGAGGCAGCAACAAGTACAGAAGTAGCTGTCGAAGAAACGGCTGAACAAACAGAAAGCGCCATTGAAGAATAACATCTGTTATTCTTTTTTTGTAAACAAGGGAGGATAGGATGAACTATAAGGAACTACTAGAATCTGGAGAACCGATTTATAAAGAAAATGACCGCTTCAAGTATTTTAAAAATCCTGTCACATCAGAACGGTATTTTTCAAATTATCTAAGCTACAAGGTGATGCCGACAGTAGATGAACTGAAGGTAGATTTGGCCTATATAGCAGATGAACAAGCTAATTACGCGAGCGATTTTGCCTTTCTCTTTTTTGCAGAGAAAGAAGAGTTTTCAGATGTGCTACGGAAGGAGTTGGAGGAGCAAGGGTTTGAATTTTCCAAGCACCTAGTGTTTACCAATTCTGTAGACCAATTGCAACTGCCCCCCCGTGATCTTGGTGCCATCAAGATTGTAGAGTTAACAGAAGAGCATCTGGAAACCTATATCCAAATGAAATATCAAGGCAATTTGGAATACGGACAGGTCTATGCGAATCAGATGAAGGCAGACCACGAGGAAACTCTCTTGTCGAATTCTTCCAAGGTCTATCTAGCTTTGGAGGGGGATAAAATTATCGGAGATGTCACTGCTTGGTTTTTTGGTGCATACGTTGAAGTCGATGATTTCCACGTGGCTAAGGAATACCGTGGTCGTGGCATTGGGACAGCCCTCCAACTAGCTGCCATTGCAGATTATCAGAAAGTTATTCTAATCTCGGAAGAAGAAAACAGAGCCATGTATGAGCATCAGGGCTATACAGAGGTTTCTTGGTACTGGACAGTTCTCAAAAGTAACAATCGAAGCTACAAAGGTGAAGAGGAATAGCCTCTTCACCTTCTTTTTATCTCAAATTGGCTATATTTGTCCAAAATGTGGTATAATAAAATGATTTTATCAATGAGGAAATACTATGTTTAGCTTTGGTTTTGGAAAGAAACAAACAGAAGATATCGTTTTAGAGGTCCCTAAGCATATTGCCATCATTATGGATGGAAATGGTCGTTGGGCGAAGAAACGGATGCAACCCCGTATTATGGGGCATAAGGCAGGGATGGATGCCCTTCAGGCAGTCACGAAATCTGCTTCAGATATGGGTGTCAAGGTGTTGACAGTCTATGCTTTCTCCACAGAAAATTGGTCGCGTCCTGAAAAGGAAGTGAAGTTCATCATGAATCTTCCAGTAGAATTTTATGATAAGTATGTACCTGATTTGCATGCCAATAATGTGAAAATTCAGATGATTGGAGACCATACACGCCTGCCAGAAGCCACTTTGAATGCCTTGCAAAAAGCAGAAGAAAAGACTAAGAACAATACTGGTTTAATCTTGAACTTTGCACTGAATTATGGTGGCCGTGATGAGTTGACACGAGCAGTTAAATCAATCGTACAGGATGCCTTGGATGCTAAGTTTAATCCCGGTGATATTGACGAGGCTGTCATCGCAGATTATCTCTATACAGGGAGTTTACCAGATCGATTGCGGGATCCCGATTTGGTGATTCGGACGAGTGGTGAAATCCGGTTGAGTAACTTTTTGCCGTGGCAGACAGCATACAGTGAGCTGTATTTTACCGATATTGCCTGGCCCGATTTTGATGAACAAGCATTGAAAGAGGCTATTGTAGAATACAATCGTCGCCATCGTCGATTTGGTGGCATTTAAGGAGAATATGATGAATAAAGATTTACAAAAGCGGGTTGTTTTCGGAGCCTTAGCCCTCGTTATTTTTATCCCCTTACTTGTGATGGGAGGGGTCCCATTTCAGTTGTTAATCGGTTTATTAGCTATGATTGGGACAGCAGAACTGTTGAAGATGAATCGATTGTCGCCGAGTTCCATCGAAGGCGTCTTGGCCATGCTGGCAGCTCTCGTATTGACTCTGCCTTTGGAGAACTACCTTTCTTTTCTGCCAACGGATGGGAATTATACAGCCTATGCAATTGTAGTGCTCTTGCTGCTCTCATCTGTCGTTTTTCAAATTGGTCAATATTCGTATTCTGATGTGGTGTATCCGATTGCTTCGAGTTTATATGTCGGATTTGGTTTTCATCAGCTAGTCAGTGCTCGAATGGATGGTATTAACACCGTTCTCTTTGCGCTTTTTATCGTCTGGGCAACGGATATTGGAGCGTATATGATTGGTCGTCAAATTGGACGTCGTAAGTTGATGCCAAGGGTTTCTCCGAATAAAACGCTTGAAGGTAGTCTGGGTGGCATTCTTTCAGCAGTGGTTGTTGCTGCCATCTTCTTGTTGTTTGACAAGCAATTGGCAGGTCAGTATTCCTTCCTTGAAATGATGGGATTAGTAGCCCTCTTTTCAATTTTTGCTCAATTTGGAGACTTGGTTGAAAGTGCCATCAAGCGCCATTTTGGTGTCAAAGATTCTGGAAAGTTAATTCCAGGACACGGCGGTATTTTAGATCGTTTTGACAGTTTGATTTTTGTCTTTCCGTTGATGCACTTCTTTGGATTATTTTAAGGAGAATCTATGCAGGGAATTATTGCCTTTATCTTTATATTTGGTGTGATAGTGGTTGTCCATGAATTTGGACATTTCTATTTTGCGAAAAAATCGGGCATTCTTGTCCGAGAGTTTGCCATTGGAATGGGTCCGAAAATCTTTGCACATACTGGAAAAGATGGGACGGCCTACACCATCCGTATACTGCCCTTGGGTGGCTATGTTCGGATGGCTGGTTGGGGTGAAGACACGACCGAGATTAAAACCGGCACGCCTGTCTCGTTGACCATTAATGATGAAGGGATTGTGACTCGAATCAATCTGTCGAATAAAATGTTGGACAATACGAGCCTCCCCATGAATGTGACTTCTTTTGATTTTGAAAGTAAGCTGGAAATAACCGGTCTTGTGTTAGAGGAAGAAAAAACGTTCAAGGTGGACCACGACGCGACCATTGTGGAAGAAGATGGGACAGAAGTGCGGATTGCTCCACTAGATGTACAATACCAAAATGCGTCTATCTGGGGAAGGCTCATCACTAACTTTGCAGGTCCGATGAATAATTTCATTCTTGGCTTGTTGGCTTTTATCCTCCTCTTTTTCTTACAGGGAGGTGTCCCTGATACCCAGACCAATCAAGTAACGGTGGTAGATGGCGGTGCTTTACAGGCTGCTGGTGTAGAAACGGGAGCCCGTTTGCAAACCATCAATGGTGTAGTGGTGGAAGATTATGATGACATCGTGGTTGCTATTGCAAAAGCAAGCGACGGGGCTAAAAAAGCACCAGAATTAGCGCTTGAGGTAGAGCAGGCAGGCACGGTAAAAGAAGTGACAGTTGTCACGCAGAAGGTGGACGGTGCGTATCGTCTAGGTGTGTCTCCGTATCTAAAGACTGGGTTTGTGGATAAGGTCGTTGGTGGTTTTAAAGAGACGGCCTCAACAGCGCTCTTAATTGTGACAGCTTTGAAAAATATTATTGCCCGTTTTGATATTCATCAATTGGGGGGGCCTGTTGCCATCTACAATGTCAGCTCACAGGCGGCAGAACATGGCTTTACTTCCGTGCTCAATCTATTAGCGATGCTGTCCATTAACCTTGGGATTTTTAATCTGATTCCAATTCCGGCCTTGGATGGTGGAAAGATTTTGATGAATCTGATTGAATTGATTCGTCGGAAACCATTGAAACAAGAAACAGAATCGTATATTACATTAGTGGGCGTTGCCATCATGTTTGTCTTGATGATTGCAGTCACTTGGAATGATATTATGCGTGTCTTCTTCTAAACGAAGACAGAAACTAGAATAGGAAAGGAAATAAGACGAGTAATCGTTGATTGGAAGGTTGGGTTTTCCCGTCTTTTCTGGAAGCGAACTCGTCTAGAATAATATGAAACAGTCAAAAATGATGATTCCGACGCTTCGTGAGATGCCATCGGATGCTCAAGTAATCAGCCATGCCCTTATGGTTCGGGCAGGCTATGTCCGTCAAGTTTCGGCAGGAATTTACAGTTATTTGCCACTGGCAAATCGTGTGATTGAAAAGACAAAAACTATCATGCGAGAAGAGTTTGAAAAGATTGGGGCGGTTGAATTTTTGGCGCCAGCCCTTCTGTCAGCGGATATCTGGCGTGAATCAGGTCGATATGATACTTACGGTGAAGACTTGTACAAGTTGAAGAACCGTGAAGGTTCTGATTTTATCTTGGGTCCAACCCATGAAGAAACAGTGACCTTGCTCGCGCGTGATGCTGTTCAGTCTTACAAGCAATTGCCACTTAATATTTATCAAATTCAACCGAAATACCGTGATGAAAAACGTCCAAGAAATGGTCTCTTGCGTGGACGTGAATTTATCATGAAAGATGGCTATTCTTTCCACGCCAACTATGATAGTTTGGATGAGACATACGATGATTACAAACGGGCTTATGAAGCGATTTTCACTCGTGCAGGATTAGATTTTAAAGCCATTATCGGAGATGGCGGTGCTATGGGCGGGAAAGATAGCCAAGAATTTATGGCTATTACGCCTGACCGTACAGACCTTGAACGTTGGGTTGTCTTGGACAAATCGGTGGCTTCCTTTGATGAAATCCCAGCGGATGTGATGGAACAAATCAAAACAGAATTGGCTACTTGGATGGTATCTGGTGAGGATACGATTGCATATTCAAGTGAGTCTGACTACGCTGCCAATCTTGAGATGGCAACGAACGAATACAAGCCTAGCAACAAGGTGGTGTCTGAAGAAGAACTTGTGAAAGTCGCAACGCCTGATTGTAAGTCCATTGACGAAGTGGCGGCTTTCTTAAATGTTTCAGAAGAAAATACGATTAAAACCATGGTTTTCAAGGCTGATGGTGAGTTGATAGTAGCTCTTCTAGTCGGCAATGACCAAGTCAATGATGTCAAATTGAAGAACCATTTAGGTGCGGATTTCTTTGATGTAGCAGACGAAGCAGAAGTCGTGGCAACTTTTGGAGCTCACTTTGGTTCTCTTGGACCAGTTGGTCTTCCAGAAAATGTGAAAATCATTGCTGACCGCAAGGTACAGGATGTTAAAAACGCTATTGTAGGCGCTAATGAAGATGGATTCCACTACACAGGTGCTAATAGTGGACGTGATTTCCAAGTGACCGAATATGTGGATATTCGCGAAGTCAAAGAAGGAGAAGTCTCTCCAGACGGTAAGGGTGTGCTTCAATTTGCCCGAGGTATTGAAATTGGTCATATCTTTAAATTAGGTACTCGCTATTCAGATAGCATGAATGCAACTGTATTGGATGAAAACGGCCGTGCTGTTCCAATCATTATGGGTTGTTACGGTATTGGTGTCAGCCGACTGTTATCGGCTGTGCTTGAACAACACGCGCGTCTCTTTGTCAATAAGACACCAAAAGGAGACTTCCGCTTTGCATGGGGGATCAACTTTCCGAAAGAATTGGCACCATTTGATGTCCACCTCATTCCAGTAAATGTGAAAGATGAAGCTGCCATGGCTCTGATTGCACAAGTAGAAGAGCAGTTGATGAGTCACGGATATGAAGTATTGACAGATGACCGCAATGAGCGCGCTGGTGTCAAATTCTCAGATAGTGACTTGATTGGTTTACCAATTCGAGTAACAGTTGGGAAGAAAGCGGCTGAAGGTGTTGTTGAAGTAAAAATCAAGGGAACTGGGGATACGATTGAGGTCCACGTTGATCAATTACTAGAAACCTTGAAGATCTTAGTCCAAGGTTAACGAACTGAAAGAAACTTGCAATTGCAGGTTTCTTTTTTATGAGAATGGTGACCTACCTCTGTCTCGAAATGTCACACATTTTATGGTAAAATAAGTGTAATGAGAGACAGGGGAAATGCTATGATCGATAAATTTCAGTTGCTATTAGAACAGATAGGAATGCCACTTGAACTACGACAGTCAAGTGCTTTTTCTCATGGAGCGATTGAAGATGTTGTCATCCACAAAGTCAGCAAGCTTTGGGAATTTGTCTTCCGTTTTGAGACGACGCTTGAACTGGCCCATTACCAAGTCCTAAAAGCCCATTTATCAAATGAATTTGCTAAATTGGGTTATCAGGTGAAATTTAGCTTGATGGCAGATCATCCATGTTTAGAAACTTCTATTTTACAAGCCTATTACCAGGCGGCTTTTGAAGAAGAACTCTGCCAAAGTGCAGGCTTCAAATCTCTTTATCAGTCCTTAGAAGTCGATTATAGAGAAGGGATTCTCTTTATTAAAGGACCGGCGACGATTGATACACCTCATTTTCGAAAAAATCATCTGCCAAATTTAGCAGAACAATTTTCTCGGTTTGGATTTGGACAGTTGCAAGTTGACTTATCTATTTCTACTGAAATGACAGAGAATATAGAGGCACAATTCCATGCACAAAATGAAGAGATTTACCAACAAGCACACGAGGAAACCTTGACAGCACTCGAACAGTTGGCACAAATGGCTCCTCCTCCTGAAGCAGCGCCTCAACCTTCTTTCCAAGAATTTAAAAAACCACGACAAACACGGGCAAATCTGGATAAGGCAGAGATTACACGAATGGCAGATGTCGAAACGGAAGAAAACCAGCTGGTATTTGAAGGATTGGTGTTTGAAGCGGAGCAGAAGACGACGCGGACCGGTCGTGTGATTATCAATTTTAAAATGACTGACTATTCTTCTTCGTTTACTTTGCAAAAATGGGCTAAAAATGAAGAAGAGGCTCAGAAATTTGATATGGTGAAAAAAGGGAATTGGCTTCGTGTACGGGGAAATGTGGAGATGAACAATTTCACCCGTGACCTGACTATGAATGTGCAGGAAGTGCAGGAAGTCAAGCATGAGATTCGTAAGGATTTGATGCCTGAAAATGAAAAACGTGTTGAATTTCATGCCCATACCAATATGTCCACCATGGATGCCTTGCCACCAGTGGAAGACCTCATTGCTCGTGCTGCTAAATGGGGGCACAAAGCCATTGCTATTACCGACCATGGGAATGTTCAGTCTTTCCCACACGGATATCATGCTGCGAAAAAAGCTGGCATTAAAGCAATTTTTGGGATGGAAGCGAACATTGTAGAAGACAGTGTGCCTATTACCTATAATGAAGCGGATGTGGATTTGAAGGAAGCAACCTATGTCGTATTTGACGTAGAAACGACAGGACTTTCAGCGGTCTACAATGATTTGATTCAGATTGCGGCTTCGAAGATGTACAAGGGCAATATTATTGCTGAATTTGATGAATTCATCAACCCAGGTCATCCGCTCAGTCAGTTTACGACGGACTTGACGGGGATTACGGACGAACACGTCCGCAATGCCAAACCGTTAGCACAAGTGCTGCAGGAATTTCAGGCCTTTTGTGAAGATACAGTTCTTGTGGCTCACAATGCTAGCTTCGACGTGGGCTTTATGAATGCCAACTATGAGCGGCATGGCTTGGCTCAGATTAGCCAGCCGGTCATTGATACCTTAGAATTTGCTCGAAATCTTTATCCAGAGTATAAGCGTCATGGTTTGGGACCTTTGACCAAGCGATTTGGAGTGGCCTTGGATCATCACCACATGGCGAATTACGATGCGGAAGCAACAGGCCGTCTACTCTTTATTTTCCTCAGAGAAGCGGAGGAAAAGCATGGACTGACCAAACTTCAAGATTTAAATACAAAACTAATATCAGAGGATTCTTATAAAAAGGCGCGTGTGAAACATGCGACTATCTATGTGACCAATCAGGTGGGACTTAAAAATATTTTTAAACTGGTATCCTTATCCAATACCAAATATTTTGAAGGAGTGCCTCGGATTCCACGGACAGTCTTGGATGCTCACCGTGAAGGCTTGCTTCTGGGGACTGCCTGTCAAGAGGGTGAAGTTTTTGATGTATTAGTATCTAAAGGAATAGACGATGCGGTGAAGACAGCTGGCTATTATGACTTCATTGAAGTGATGCCACCAGCCCTCTATGAACCACTAATAGCGCGTGAGCAGTTTAAAAATATGGAGGAAATCCATACTCTCATCAAGAATTTGATTGAAGTGGGACATAGGGCGAATTTGCCAGTTCTCGCAACAGGAAATGTTCATTATATTGATCCTGAGGAAGAAATTTACCGTGAAATTATCGTACGTGCGCTAGGGCAAGGGGCAATGATGAACCGCCCAATTGGACATGGGGAGTCCGCTCAGCCTGCACCATTGCCTAAGGCACATTTCCGGACAACTAATGAAATGCTGGATGAATTTGCCTTTCTAGGAGAAGCAGTGGCAAGAGAGATTGTCATCACCAGTACCAATGCCATGTTGGAGCGTTTTGAGGACGTCGAGGTGGTCAAAAAGGACCTCTATACCCCTTATATTGAAAAAGCCGAAGAGACAGTTGCGGAACTGACCTATCAAAAGGCCTTTGAAATTTATGGAAATCCTCTGCCTGACATCATTGACCGACGGATTGAAAAAGAATTGACCTCTATTCTCGGAAACGGTTTTGCTGTGATTTATCTCGCTTCGCAGATGTTGGTACATCGTTCCAATGCACGTGGCTATTTGGTTGGTTCCAGGGGGTCAGTTGGGTCTAGCTTTGTGGCGACCATGATTGGGATCACTGAGGTGAATCCGATGCCACCGCATTATGTTTGCCCGTCCTGCCAATATTCAGAATTTATTACAGATGGAACGTATGGTTCGGGCTTTGATATGCCAGATAAGGACTGTCCAGAGTGTGGACATAAGCTATCAAAAGATGGACAGGATATCCCCTTTGAGACCTTCCTTGGATTTGATGGGGACAAGGTACCCGATATTGATTTGAACTTTTCAGGGGATGACCAACCGTATGCCCATTTAGATGTACGGGACATTTTTGGCGAAGATTATGCCTTTCGTGCAGGGACCGTTGGTACCGTTGCGGCCAAGACAGCTTATGGTTTTGTGCGGGGCTATGAACGGGACTACGGGAAATTCTATCGCGATGTTGAAGTAGAACGTCTTGCGGCGGGAGCGGCTGGTGTGAAACGGACGACAGGTCAGCACCCAGGGGGGATTGTTGTTATTCCAGACTATATGGATGTGTATGATTTCACGCCTTTCCAGTATCCAGCTGATGATGTGACAGCTGAGTGGCAAACGACTCACTTTAACTTCCACGATATTGATGAAAATGTCTTGAAGCTCGACGTCCTTGGACACGATGATCCGACCATGGTTCGGAAATTGCAACAGCTATCAGGAATTGATCCTAACACCATTCCTTTTGATGATGAGGGTGTGATGGCACTCTTTACAGGAACGGATATTCTGGGTGTTACGCCGGAGCAGATTGGCACGCCGACAGGGATGCTGGGAATTCCTGAGTTCGGAACCAACTTCGTTCGAGGCATGGTAGAAGAGACGCATCCAACTACCTTTGCGGAGCTTTTACAGCTGTCAGGTCTGTCTCATGGTACCGATGTATGGCTGGGAAATGCGCAAGATTTGATCAAGGCTGGTATTGCAGATTTGTCTACTGTTATCGGCTGTCGGGATGATATCATGGTGTATTTGATGCACGCAGGCTTGCAGCCGAAGATGGCCTTCAATATCATGGAGCGCGTGCGGAAGGGCATGTGGCTCAAGATTTCCGAAGAAGAGCGAAATGGTTATATCCAGGCAATGAAGGAGAATAACGTACCAGACTGGTACATTGAGTCCTGTGGAAAAATCAAGTACATGTTCCCGAAAGCCCATGCGGCGGCCTATGTTATGATGGCCTTGCGCGTGGCCTATTTCAAAGTCCATCACCCGCTTTACTACTATGCTGCCTACTTCTCTATTCGTGCGAAAGCCTTTGATTTGGCAACCATGTCAGGTGGCCTGGATAAGGTGAAAGCC
This sequence comes from Streptococcus ovis DSM 16829, assembly GCF_000380125.1. GTDB lineage: Bacteria > Bacillota > Bacilli > Lactobacillales > Streptococcaceae > Streptococcus > Streptococcus ovis. Next base: position 84,387 of record NZ_KB904582.1, on the reverse strand, counting down.
AAGATGAAAGAAATCGCAGACAAGCGCAAGAATAATGAGGCTTCAAATGTCGAAATTGACCTTTATACGACACTTGAAATCGTCAATGAAATGTTGGAACGTGGCTTCAAGTTTGGCAAGTTAGATTTATACAATTCAGAAGCGATTGAATTCAAGATTGAAGGAGATACGCTTATTCCACCATTTGTAGCTATGGATGGTCTTGGTGAGAACGTTGCTAAACAGGTCGTGTCAGCACGTGAGGAGGGTGAATTCCTTTCTAAGACAGAACTCCGTAAGCGTGGCGGACTCTCTACAACCCTTGTGGATAAGATGGACGACATGGGGATTTTGGGCAATATGCCAGAAGATAACCAGCTCAGCCTTTTTGATGATTTATTTTAGGGTAGAATGAAAAAGATTGGACGATTCTCGCTATTGAGAATGCCCAATCTTTTTTTGTAAATGAGTTTGATTGCTACTTGACAATGCCAAGTATATGGAGTATGATAAAGACGTCAAATCTACTTTGTATTACAAAGTAGTGGAAAGGAGGGGGAGATGGCTGTTGACACGCAATTACTAAAAGGTATTTTAGAGGGATGTGTATTAGGGATTATCGTACGTGGAGAAACCTATGGTTATGAGATATTGTCTGAATTGGAAAAGACAGGCCTAGCTGGAATTGGTGAAGGAACTCTCTATCCAGTTCTGACTCGCTTGGATAAGCAAGGATTGATTCAATGCCGTAAAGCAAAATCTCCTCTGGGTCCCATCCGAAAGTACTACACCATCACACCAGAAGGGTGTGAAAAATTGCAGAGCTTTCAAGCTGATTTTCAGACCATAGTAGTCAGTGTAGAGCAGATTTTAGAACAGAAATAGGAGGTTTTATGAGTTTCTTTACCCTATCAGAGCAATTAAAAGAGCCCTATAAAGGCGTCTTTGACCGTGTGTATCTTTATGCCAATGTGCAGGAAATCCCAGAGGAAGAGAGCGATGATGCTATGCTCAATCTCTATGATGTTCTTTTTACCGCACAGGCAGAAAATAAGCCTGTTGAAGAGATTATAGGAGACGATATTGAAACCTTTTGCCAATCCTATTTTGAACAACGCAAGCTTCATCGTTTCATCGCTAGTATCCCCAAGCGTCTGTACGATCTAGCTCTTTGGTTTTTCGGTGTTGAGCTGTTCTTCTTTGGGGGAGATAGTTTGTTTGGTCAGGTTGAAGGGGCAACCATCAATCTTTCACCTTATCTTCTCGGTTTGTTGCTTAGTTTCCTTCTTACCCCGATTGGTCATCTAGCTTACCATTTTTTAGTTCGGAAAGCTGGTATAAAAACAGTTCTTTTCTATGGGCTCATGCTAGCAGTTAGCATCTTGTTCTTTATTGGTATTTTTCATCTGAGTGGGCATTTTGTAGTAAAGGGCTCTCGTTTTTGGACAATGGCTATCGCAGCCGCCTATGTCTTACCTTACAAACTATGGGAAGTCTATCAAAACTATCGAAAATTTGGAACTTGGTACAATCCTGATAAACGATTGGTAAAAGAGGAGGCGAAAACGTTCAAAAAACAGGGGGGTCAATTATATGTTGAATCTGAATTGCATCAGACCTACGCCAAACGTTTCCGAAAACACTTAGCCAAAGGTAAAACATCAGAGAGTTTTTATCAAAAGTTGGAAAAAGATTTGCGACGAGACAAACTCTTTCATAAATGGTTTTGGTTGGTAGGGATAGTGATTCTTCTACCGTTTGTGATTCCTGTCTATTTGAATGACCCCTTGTTTGACGCCCTGATTTTCACTCTGATTGAATTGATTGTAGGAAACGCAGTTATTTTCTTTTTTAATCAGATGGTAGCCAAGGGATTTCCAGCAAGAGAAGCTTGGTTGGAAAAAGCAGCACCTTATCGTCATCATCTACAAGATTTTTTTGAGCAAAAGGAGGCTGATAAATGATTGAATTTTTCTTTGAACTATTCGGTATGTTGGTCTTTGAATTTGGTGATGTTGTCACAGAAAAAAAGGTTGGTCCCTCAGCTCCCTATCGACATTTCTATTTTTGGGGAGGGTGGTTGAGTTGCCTAGTAATCCTGATAGTGAGTTTGATAGTAGGCCTTTGTGCCGGAGTAGTCCTTGCTATTGTGTGGCGAGATAAAGAGGTTGGATGGATGTTACTGCTTGCTCTCTTTTTATTAGGTTTGACATCCTTTAGTATAGGGCGTTTTTGGCGTAATCTACGGATGATGTGGCGGTTGGGGCGAGTTTATTTCCAATAGTATCTTTTTACTTTTATGTATGATAGAATAGTAAGGTATTTTATTTAAAGGAGACACTCATGGTTTTACCAAATTTTAAAGAAAACCTTGCAAAATATGCTCATCTCTTGGTGAAGCGTGGTATCAATGTTCAACCAGGACACACGGTTCATCTTCGTATCGCTGTTGATCAAGCTGAATTTGCCCGTCTATTGGTCAAAGAAGCCTATGCTCTTGGTGCTGAAGAGGTCATCATGCAGTGGGATGACGATGTGATTTTGCGAGAGCGCTATTTGAATGTTCCTGTAGAGCGCTTGGAAGCTATTCCAGCTCACAAAGTTGAAGAAATGAACTACGTCTTGGAGAAAAAAGCAAGCCGTTTGGTGATCTTATCAGATGATCCAGGTGCTTTAGATGGTGTAGATGCAGAGAAATTATCTCGTGCGACTCGTGCAGCCAACATTGCTCTTAAACCGCTTCGCAATGCTAGCCAAGCCAATAAAATTAGTTGGGCCTTAGGTGCGGCTTCTAGTCCAGAATGGGCGAAGAAAGTCTTTCCAAATGCAGCGAGCGAAGAAGAGGCGGTAGACCTTCTTTGGGACCAAATCTTCAAAACTTGTCGTGTCTATGAAGAAGATCCCGTTCAAGCATGGATTGAACATGAAGAACGCTTGGATGAAAAAGCTGCTATCTTGAACAAAGCACAATTTGCCAAGTTGCATTACACAGCGCCAGGAACCGACTTGACACTTGGCCTACCAAAAAACCACCGTTGGGAATCAGCTGGTTCTATCAATGCGCAAGGGGAGCATTTCGTGGCGAACATGCCGACAGAAGAAGTTTTCACAGCGCCTGATTACCGCGTGGCGGATGGCTATGTAACGTCTACAAAACCACTCAGCTATAATGGCAACATCATCGAAGGTATCAAAGTAACCTTTAAAGATGGTGAAATTGTGGATGTGTCAGCTGAAAAAGGCGATGAAGTCATAAAGAAATTAGTCTTTGATAATGATGGGGCGCGAGCTCTTGGAGAAGTTGCCCTTGTACCAGACAAGAGCCCAATTTCACAATCAAATATTACTTTCTTTACCACCCTCTTTGATGAAAATGCCTCAAACCATTTGGCCATCGGCGCAGCCTATGCCTTTAGTATCGAAGGTGGTACGGAAATGACCCAAGAAGAGTTGGAAGCAGCAGGACTTAACCGTTCAGATGTTCATGTGGACTTCATGATTGGTTCCGCTCAAATGGATATCGACGGAATCCATGAAGATGGCACGGTTGTACCAGTCTTCCGCAATGGTGACTGGGCAATTTAATAGAACAAATGAACACTGGGTATCGATAGGATATTCAGTGTTTTTAGAAAGGAGTATTGATGCAAAGACTTCAAGAGCATAGGTGGCTACGAGCCCTACTAATGTGGGGACTGTTGCAAGTGATTTTGTATTGTTGTCATTATTTACCATTACCGACTGTGCCGGCTATCGTGGTGCAGGGGGTGTTACTAGTAGGAATTTTTGCCTTTTTAGACAGACGATTGTTTCGTATTTTTCCAGAGTTTTATTCTAGAAATATTCCTTTTTGGAAACAATTAGGGGCAGCAGCCCCCTTGTTTGTATACATTTTGTTCTTTAATGTGACGGGTGTCTTTAGCATTAGGCCAGAAAATATTGGCTTGTCCCTTATTGTGAGCCTTGAAGCAGCTATTATGGAAGAATATATCTGTCGTGGTTTGTTACTAGGCGGATTGTTGAAGGATAGCCAACAAAGAGGGCGTGATATCTGGTTAGCTGTTATTGGATCTAGTTTCATCTTTGGTCTAGCTCATCTACAAAATATCACGCATCAACCCTTGGATTATACCCTGTTTCAGATAACAGCGGCAACGCTCATGGGGATATTCTATGGTGCTATTTATGTTCGTAGCCAATCTTTACTTTGGGTGATGCTTGGACACTTTATGCAAGATTTTGTTGCTATTGGGATCCAAGGCCTAGAAGCGCCAACGATTCCTGACAATGCTTGGCTCGCGCTTCCGCTACTAGCATTTATTTTTCTCCCTGTTGCCTTGTGGTTGCTTCGGCCTAAAAAACAAGCAATGATTGCTGCAGGATTTAGCAGATAAAAAGAAAATCCCTGCGGAATTGGAATTTCCAAGGGATTTGTCTGCAAATGAAGGAGTTCGGTGAACTCTTTTTTTATTCAATAATTAACATACCATCTTTCACAGCTAGTGGGTGCTCTGGGTCAATCCGGTCATAGAACATGATACCATTGATATGGTCAATTTCATGTTGGACGACAATGGCATTGAATCCTTTTAGTTTGATGCGATGCTTTTCACCAAATTTGTCGAAATAGTCAACTGTTACACGAGCGTGGCGGACAACGTAGCCTGCTACTTCTCGGTCTACAGAGAGACAACCTTCTCCTCCCTCAACAGCAGCTTCTTGCACAGAGTGAGCTACAATTTTGGGATTGTACATCACTTCTTGCAGGGCGTAGGCCTCTTTAGGGGGATTGCCGTCTGGATCTTCTGGATTTGGCACGAGGACCGCAATGATGCGACGGGAGATATCCAACTGAGGAGCTGCAAGTCCAACGCCACCACGTAATCCCATTTTTTCAGCCATGACTGGATCCTGAGAATGCTTTAAAAATTGCATCATTTTCTCACCAAGTAAAATATCTTGATCAGAGAGAGGAAGGGGCACTTCCTCAGCAACTTGGCGTAGGGTTGGATTTCCCTCACGAATAATATCATCCATATCAATCAAGTGACTGGCTTTGGTTAAACGTTCAATAACGGACATATACTCTTTCTCCTTCTAATCTTCTTTCTAAAGTATAACATGAAATGGCAGAGAATAAAAGTTTTGCATCAGGTTTCAATGGCCCACTGCTCTAGCTTGATGCGCTGTTCAATATGATACAGTTTCTTCTCTTTCGAAAGAATGCCGAGCGATAATAATTCTCGTAGAACCCGTAAAAGATGGCGGTAGCTTGTTCCAAAAGAATCGGCCAGTGTCCCTAATTCTAAACGAAAGTAACCATCGTGCTCAATGGATAAGATATGCGTTGCAAGCCGTTCTTTGACAGAATAACCAACATTACTAGCGGATTGGATTCCCTGTGTATAAAGAATATGGGCAAGACTTTTGCCAATATTATAGAGAAAACTTGTATCGCTCAGGAGCTCCTCAGTATTGGTGAGAGGAAGCTGGAGGACCCAGGAATCTTCTAGAGCAACAACAGATGAGACGGCCGATTCCTTAATCATTAACTCAATATCCCCGATAATATTTGGGGTATCATAGATGCCAAAAATGAGCTCTCGACCATTAAAGAGGCGACGCATTACTTTGATTTTGCCTTGCAAGAAGACGGATAAGTATTGAAGTTGATCACCTTGGTGGCAGATGCTTTCACCTGCTTGATAGGTGACTAGTTGGAGCTGGTCTTGAAATTTCTCAGGAAATAAATCTTGGATAACAGGGGACGCGATAAATGTTTGTCTAAGATGGGTATTTTTGATGTGTTTCATGGCAATTTTGTGACAAATGTCCTATTTATTGATTTTCAAATCTATTATACTGGAGAAAGTGAAAAAATGGAAATAAAGCGTATGCTTTAATAGGTGATGCATGAAAAAAATATTAGAAAAGATAAGTATTCTCTCTCTGTCCTTGATGTTGGTCTCTACATTTGCAATTTCCCCTGCCCTTCCTCAAATGATTGATGCCTTTGCGGAGCAAGGAATTGGTTCTTCTCAAGTTGAATTTTTAGTGACAGTAACTTCTTTAGCGATTATGGCTGGGCTCCTACTCAATCCTCTTTTTGTCAGGTTTTTATCTGAACGAAAAATCATTGCTGGTGGCTTGTTGCTACTGGCAATTGGAGGCGTATTGCCAGCTGTTGTTGCTTCCTATCCCTTGATGTTTCTAGCACGTATCCTGATGGGACTTGGGCTTGGGATGATTAATGCCCGGGCAATCAATATAGTTGGGACTCATTTCAGTGGAAAAGAACGAGTTCGAATGATGGGCTTGCGTGGTTCAGCAGAAGTACTTGGAAGTGCTAGTTTGACGCTTTTGGCAGGCTGGTTGACTGGCTTTGGCTGGCAAGCAACTTTTTTGATTTATTTGCTAGCTCTACTCATTCTCATGTTATTCTTAGCCTTTGTTCCAATGCAAGAAGAACCAGTTGTGCAAAATGTAGTAGAAAAAGAAAAATTGAATCTGGAATTGTGGAAAGTAGCACTTGGCCTAGCCTTTTTAGCCTTTTTTGTCATTAATGTCAATACCTTCTTGACGATTCGAATTCCAGTGATTGTGACCAAATCTGGACTAGGCACGGCGATACAAGCTAGTTGGATTCTTAGTTCGATGCAGCTCATGGGAATTGTAGCTGGTACGGTATATGCCCTCCTAATTGGTTGTTTGAAAAATTGGCTCCTCCCTCTTGCATATACGATGTTTGGTCTTTCAGTGGTTGTTGTAGCCCTCTCGCAACAGTTACTGATGCTTGGTTTAGGGGCTATGATTAGTGGTTTCTTTTATAGTATCGTTTTGACGATTGTTTTTAGTAGTGCGACAGAAAAAGCACCAAAGCATTTGATGAATGCAGTGATGACAATTGTTTTGATGGGGTGTAATATTGGGGGAGCAACGGCTTCCATTTTTCCGACAATCTTGGAAAAACTAAATCCGACCCAGACAGGGGCTTTTGGAATTTATGCAGTTTGCTGTTTTATTATTAGTTTTTATTTAATTGGAAAACAATTTACGACAAGAAACAAGCACTAAATACAGGCATTGTTCGCTAGAAAGTGTCTGAAAACAAGATAGCAAATAGCCAAGAGCTAAAGGTTTAAAAACATCAGAAATCCAGTGTTTGATTTGAACGAAATTTAATCAAAATGACTTCTGTTTGTAATATAGAGGAGGTATAATGTAACGGCATTAACTGAAAAGGGATATATATGAAACAGAAGAAAATGTTGTTAAAATCAATTGTTCTAACGTTGGTGATTGGTATTAGCCTGTTACAGTCTACCACTTTGACGCTGGCAAATACTGAAACGACTACGTCCAACTTATCTACAACGAGCACAGGGACTACTTTGCCCAATACAACAGCTATTACGCCTTCGACTACAGAAGCTACAACAAGTACCGTGCAGTCGACTACAATCCAAGAAGATACAAGACAAGAGCCGATTACGACGCAAGTACCCAAAGTGTCAGAAGAGAAACAGGTTAGTCTTGAAAGCACGGTGGATTATACCTATGCTGGTTGTGTTCAGTGGGTGAGAGACCGCACAAAGTCTTTGTTCAACTATAACCTACCATATGCGGGAATGAACAAATATAAGCTGTATGGTGCCTCAGCCTATTGGGATTATATGCCAAAAGTAGGATACAAATTGGGGAAAGAACCTGCTAAATATGCTCTGGCTGTGTGGGAACAAACTCCTTATAAAATTGATGGAACCTATAATTATGGCCATCTTGCCTTGGTCGAAGAGGTCAAAGGGGATACGGTTACTATTTCCCAAGGTGGTTATTTGGGAGGTAAATGGGGCAAATACAATGGTGTGTTGTATAAAAATTATAAGAAATCACAAGTTCCTGGAATTGCACGCAAGTTTTTAGGCTATATTTATCTCAAAGAACAGCCAAAGGCAATCCAGCCAGTCGTCGCTAAGAAAGCGGTCAATGCGGCTCCGCAAAAGACGACCAAACCAACGACTAAAGCCACTACTAAAAAGACGACGAAAACAACCCAACCAACAGTCAAATCTGAAACGGTCTATCGTGTTTATCATGGAGGAATCCAACGTCACCTCTACACGAAGAATTTATCAGAAGCTAAGACCTTAGGCCAACGTGGCTGGAAATTTGAAGGTGAAAAATTTAAAGCAGTTACAAATGGGCAAGCGGTTTACCGCCTGTATCATTCTGGGCTACGTGAACATCTGTATACGACAAATGTAAACGAAAAAAATGTTCTTTCAAAAAATGGCTGGCGCTATGAAGGAATTGCCTGGTACTCTTCTGGAAAACGTCCGATTTATCGTCTATATCATCATGCAGGATTGAGAGTTCATCTTTATACCGCAGATGCCAATGAGAAAAACGTACTTGTTGGGCGCGGTTGGAAATATGAAGGCATCTCCTTCTATGTACAATAACGTAACATTCCCCCGTTCAGATGGACGAGGGAATGTTTAATTTGCTTAAATAGACAAGTGAGAGAGAACATTTTTAGCATCTGTTATCAATTGCTCAATGACTTCTTTACAAGGTTTTATTTCTGAAACAAGACCGGCTATTTGACCACTCATCATAGATCCATTGACAATGTCGCCATCATACACTGCTTTTGAAAGAGAACCCAGTGTGATTTCTTCCAATTCGTCTCGACTAGCCCCTTTGCGTTCTAATTCGATATAATGGTCTGTCATTTCGTTTCGAATGCAACGTACTGGAGCACCAGCAATTCTTCCTGTTACAGCGGTTGCAGTATCAATGGCCTCGACGATTGCTTGTTTATAAGCATCTGAAATGGGGCATTCAGTAGTCGCAAGGAAGAGAGTTCCCATTTGCACTCCTTGCGCGCCGAGAGCAAAGGCGGCAGCAATCCCGCGACCATCTGCAATTCCTCCTGCTCCAATAACAGGGATATCCACTGCACGAGTCACCTGAGGTAGTAGTGCCATTGTAGTCATTTCGCCAATATGTCCTCCAGCTTCGGTTCCTTCAGCGATGACTGCATCTGCTCCAAGTTCTTCCATCTTAACAGCGTGCTTGACACTGGCAATCACAGGAATAACTTTGATACCTGCTTCTTTGAGATAAGGCATGATGAATTTTGGTGTTCCAGCGCCAGTTGTTACAACAGGCACTTTTTCTTCAATGATGACATTGACAATTTCTTCAACATTTTTCATCATGAGCATGATGTTGACACCGAATGGTTTATCAGTCAGTTTTCGCAATTCACGGATTTCAGTCCGAAGCTCTTCTCCAGTCATGCCTCCAGAGGCAATAATGCCTAGGCCACCTGCCTCAGAAACTGCAGCAGCTAGTTGATAGTGGGCAATTTGTGCCATGGCCCCTTGAAAAATAGGATATTGGATACCAAGTAAGGATGTAATAGACATAAGTGCCTCCAGTTTCATTATTTTCTTTCTCATCATAGCATGAAAGCGCTTCTTTTTCAAGCTGTACTCTATTATCCAAACAGTCTATTTCTTTTAAAGAAGACTGTTGCAAACCTTGTTAAATCAACAATTTGAAGGACAGATGGTGACAACTCGGCTTTGCTATAAGTCTTTCTTATAAAATGATTATATTTTGTAATAGTATGGGGAAGTAGTAATGATGTTCTAAGATGGTCAAAGGTAGGACAACACATTTCGTCTGAATATGGGTCCTCTTTTTGGTATAATAGAGAAAATACAAAGGAGACTTCCTGTAAATGTTAGAGAATCATCGCTTGAATGAACTCATTCTTCGCTTCCCAACAGACGTACAACTTATTTTTAAAAATATGATAATGGCTTACCAACTAGGTTATGTAGACTATGTGTACCAAGCAGATCAAGTTGCGACCCAAAATCGACGAATTCGTAATCTGATTAAGAGCTTTCGGAACATGGATTATTTTTATGTGATGCCTCTAAGTCAAGATTTGGCTCTGGAAATTGCGACTGAGTGGAAGTACCCTGCGCCTTATGATTTTTATGATGCGACAGCTGATCCTGAAGATTACGCAGAATTGGTTTCGGAAGAGGCGCGAGGGGATCACTTTTTTGCAGTGATTCGCAATGGTGCACTGATGGGCTATTTCTGTGTATTTCCTACCGGGACGAGTTTGGAGTTGGGACTAGGGATGAAGCCGTCTTATACTGGGCAGGGAAATGGCAGAGCTTTTTATCAAACGATAGAAGATTATCTGCGGAACAACTACGAAGAGAAGATAATCGAACTATCAGTAGCAGCCTTTAATGAGCGTGCCCAGCATCTTTATGAGCAATGTGGATTTAAGGAGATTGGGCGATACATCCAAGAAACAAATGGAGGTCAGTATCCCTTTATTAAAATGAAGAAGGTGGTAAAGGATGAGATTGGATAAATTTTTGGTGGACTGTGGAATTGGCAGTCGGACTGAGGTCAAACTACTCCTCAAGAAAAAAGAAATTATGGTCAATGGCAAAGTAGAAACTTCTCCAAAGCTACAGGTGAATGAGAAAATAGATCAGGTCATCTATCAAGGGCAAGAGTTGAACCATGAGACCTTTGTCTATTATCTGCTGAATAAGCCTAAAGGAGTTATTTCGGCCACTGAAGATGCCCAACATCGGACGGTTCTAGATTTGCTGGATGAGACAGCGCGACAAAAACAGGTCTTTCCAGTTGGACGTTTGGACAAGGATACACATGGACTCTTACTGCTGACCAATAATGGGGAGTTGGCTCATGCGCTCTTGTCTCCTAAACGACATGTCGATAAAGAATATATTGCTGAAGTAGCAGGTATCATGACAGAAGCAGATATGAAATCCTTTGCGACAGGGATTGTTCTTAAAGACCATACCTGTCAACCGGCTCAATTAGATCTCTTAGAGGTGGACGAGGAGGCAAGTACTTGTCGTGTTCGCATCACGATTCGCGAAGGGAAATTCCATCAGGTCAAACGTATGGTAGCTGCTTGTGGTAAGGAAGTAACTGACCTGCAACGGGTTCGTATGGGAGAACTAATGCTACCAGACGATTTGGCTCTCGGTGACTGGCGAAGATTGACCGAAACAGAACGGAAAGCCCTTATTCCCTATAGCATTGAATGATGAAGAAGAGGAAATATTCTTCTTTTTTGATGAAACACTTGTTCTTTCAAAGTAAAAGGTGTACAATGAAATTGTGAAAATGGTAACAAAACACTTATTCTAATAAAGGAGATCTACCATGACACAATTTGTAAATAATGATTTTTCAGATGTTTTACTCCATCGTCATTCTGTGCGTCGTTTTGATCCGACAGTTCGGATTAGTCGTGAAGAGTTGCAAACCATGATTGCAGAAGCAATTACTTCACCATCGGCTTGCAATTTACAACCTTGGCGCTTTGTCATCATTGATACAGAAGAAGGAAAGGAAAAGTTGCGCTCTTTCTTTATGAAATTTAATACACCGCAGCTTGAAACAGCGTCAGCGATTGTCTTTGTTTTCGGTGATACAGAAGCCTACAAATCTTATCGTGATTTATGGAACAAGGCTTGTGAAGATGGTCGGATTACTCCTGAAAAACGCGATGAAGTCTTGCGGACCTTCCTTCCTCTTTATGAAGCTGCTTCTTATGAAGGGTTAGTCCATGATGCCAAGACGAATAGCTCGCTTGCAGCCATGCAGCTGATGTTGGTTGCACGTGCGCATGGATATGACAGCAATGCTATTCAAGGTTACAATTCAAAGGTCGCAGCTGAGACCCTTGGACTTGATCTAAAACGATTTGTGCCTAATATGGCCATTGCCCTAGGAAAAGCTGATCCAAATAGCCAAGCAAGCGAAGTCAAGTCTGCTCGTTATTCAGTAGAAGAAGTGAGTCAATTTTTATAAACCTTCAGGATGCCTAGTTTATCGGTATTTTTGATAGGGATCTCATAAAAAATAAAAAATGAGACTAGAAATTTAAAAAGGATTGTGTTAGAATGATAAAAGCGTAGGTTTTTAAACTCATCCCGTGAGGTGAGAAAGACAACAGGAAAAATTAAGGGCCTATGACTACTTATATAGAAAGTTTGGGCCTTTTTGTGTGCCCAAAAAGGGAGATACGATGGATTTAAAAATGCAAGTTTCCGAGCATGAAGACCGTACGGCTCTTGATTTGGATGTTTCTACAGTTGACTTGTTGCTAGACGTGGATGAGAAACCATCCTTTGGGAAAGGAATTCTTCTCAGCTTTCAACATGTGTTTGCCATGTTTGGTGCAACGATTTTAGTACCTTTAATCTTAGGTATGCCTGTGTCAGTAGCGCTCTTTGCTTCTGGTGTAGGGACCTTGATTTATCAAGTAGCGACGAATTTCAAAGTGCCTGTCTATCTTGGCTCTTCCTTTGCTTATATCTCTGCAATGGCAGTGGCAATCAAGGCGATGGACGGCAATGTTTCTGCTGCTCAAACTGGGATTCTTTTTGTTGGATTGATCTATGTACTAATTGCAGGGTTGGTCAAGGTGATTGGTACTAAATGGATTGATACTCTCTTGCCACCAATTGTTATCGGTCCTATGATTATCATTATCGGCTTGGGTCTAGCTAATTCTGCTGTGACCAATGCAGGTTTTGTAGTTGATGGGGACTGGCGTCAAATGTTGGTAGCGATTGTAACTTTTTTGATTGCAGCCTTTATTAATACGAATGGAAAAGGTTTTGTTAAAATTATTCCCTTCCTCTTTGCCATCATTGGCGGTTATGTTCTTTCCATCTTCCTTGGCTTGGTAGATTTCAAACCAGTCTTAGAAGCGGCATGGCTGGAATTACCAGGCTTCATTCTTCCTTTTAAAACGGGTGTTTTTGATAGTTACAATCTTTATTTTGGACCAGAAATGTTAGCAATTTTACCGATTGCGGTCGTGACAGTGGCAGAACACATAGGGGATCACACTGTTTTGAGTCAAATTTGTGGTCGTCCCTTCTTGAAAAATCCAGGTCTCAACCGGACTTTGATTGGAGATGGGGTTGCGACAGCTGTCTCAGCCTTGATTGGTGGACCTGCCAATACAACTTACGGAGAAAATACAGGTGTGATTGGGATGACACGCATTGCTTCCGTATCAGTCATTCGAAATGCTGCCCTGATTGCCATTGCCTTCTCCTTCTTTGGGAAATTCACAGCCTTAATTTCAACGATTCCAAATGCGGTTCTTGGAGGCATGTCAATTCTTCTTTATGGAGTCATTGCAAGCAATGGTCTCAAAGTCTTAATTGAAAGCCGTGTGGATTTTGGTCAAGTTCGTAATCTTATTATTGCTAGCTCCATGTTGGTACTTGGATTGGGTGGTGCAGTCTTGAACATCGGTGCTTTAACGCTATCTGGTACAGCGCTTAGCGCCATTGTTGGTGTCGTGATGAACTTGATCCTACCAAAGGCCAAATAATAGAGGCGGAACTCTGAGGCTGGGACAAAAGTCCCGCCTCTTTTAACTTATTTGAGATGGAACGATTTGGCCCACTCTCTTTTTTGAGTATAAGTATTTGACAAAGTGAAGAAAGATTGGTAAACTAGTAGGGGTCCAAAGGACAATCTAGCTTTTCTTGGTTGCGGGAGATGCCAACCTGCCACTCGGATTAAGCTCAAATACAAAGGAGACATACTCATGGCAATCTCAAAAGAGAAAAAAAATGAAATCATGGCGCAATATGCTCGTCATGAAGGCGATACTGGTTCAGTAGAAGTGCAAGTTGCAGTCCTTACTTGGGAAATCAACCACTTGAACAACCACATCAAACAACACAAAAAAGACCACGCAACTTACCGTGGTTTGATGAAAAAAATCGGTCGCCGTCGTAACTTGTTGGCTTACTTGCGTAAGACAGACGTTAACCGTTACCGTGAATTGATCAACTCACTTGGACTTCGTCGCTAATCACGATGTAGAATTCCATCGAGTTCGATTTCGCAAGAGAGCTCCTCAATTGAGGGGCTTTTTTGCATAGCCAAGCATTTAAGAAAGTGATATACTGAAGATAGAAAAACCTGTAGATAAAAAAGAGAGACAGGAGAACGAACAATGGCTGCTTATTTTAAACGAGTTTGGAATATTTTTCATATTCTATTGATATTGGAATTGGCGATTCAGTTGGGAATAAGTTGGTATGCAGGTAAAGATGGCATATGGCTTTCTTATCGGAGACTGTTGGAGATGGTGTGGTGGCCTCTTTTCTTTGCTTACGCAGACAAGGGTTACGGTTGGAAAAAGGCGGGGCTAGTTTTTTCGACTATAGTGATTAGTGCTATTGGATTTAGCATTCTTTTAGAGGGCAAAAATCCAGAAAGATTTTCTCTTCCTTATCTCATTGGGGTTTTGGCCATTCTCTGCTTCGCTTTTTCCTGGCGCTATATCTTTCATTTTACACTGAAGGATTTAGATAGACAAGACTAGAATGATTCATTTGCTAGATCATAAAAACCGAGCTGGATGATTTCCAGCTCGGTTATTTGTTGTCTATCCAATAGCGGAGCATGTGGTCTCCGTCGTCTGGCTCTTTACGAGTATCCTCATAGACGCCACCATTTGCGAGAATGGTTTTTTGAGAACCGATATTCCAATCTGCTGCGGTAACCAGCACACGTTCGATACCTAGTTTTTTCGCCTCTATCAAAGCCAGTCGCAGTTGCTCGGTCGCATAGCCCTTACGGCGTTCACTGGGGCGAATGGAGTAGCCGATATGTCCAGCAATATTGATAAGAAATTCTTGATGAAGGTCGTGGCGAATATTACAAATTCCAACCATTTTGTGGTCAGATTCGCGAATACAAAGGAAAGTCGAAGATGGAGAACGTCCTTCTTGGCAGGTTTTGTAAGAGGAGGCACGACGGATGTGCTCAAGCCAGTCATCTAGTTGATCCATTTCCTGTAAGCGTGCGCCACCATAGAGATGTTCATGTTGAAACTCTTCTTTATATGCCAAGATTTCTTCTTTAAACTCTATGTTTGGTGTTATTAATCGTAATGTAGACATATCTGGCCTCCTAAATTTGTATACTAGTCTAGCAGAAAGGACTTCTCATTTCAAGTAGACGACGGTCCTATTTTCTGGGCAGTGTCAATCGGATCTTTTGGGTTGCAATCCCTTCGGGAATCTTTTATAGTTAAACATAGAAAATCATTTGATGGAGGTGTTTATGGAAGACGTTATTATTTACCACAATCCAAATTGTGCAACATCACGAAATGTATTGGCTATGATTCGACAAGTAGGGATTGAACCAACCATCATTGAGTATTTGCAGACCCCACCTACTGAGGAAACATTGAAGGCATTATTAGCTCAGATGCAGATGTCTGCAAGGGAACTACTACGGACCAATGTACCGGAATTTGACAAGCATGGACTAGCAGATGTCCATAAGACCGAGCAAGAAATTATGGATGCCATGATACAGGATCCGATTCTTATAAACCGTCCTGTTGTGGTGACTGAAAAAGGAACCGCTTTATGCCGTCCTTCGGAGGTTGTGCTCAGTATTTTACCGATACCTCTTAGGGAAGCATTTGTCAAAGAAGATGGAGAGGTAGTGTCTCCAAATTAGGGACATACGGATGTCGTAGCTGAAATAGAAAGTAGGAATAGAAATGAAAGTATCCGTTTTGAATCTTGTTCAATTGCGAGAAGGACAAAGTTATAAAGATGCGATAGACGATATGGTGGTACTTGCCAAGCAAGTCGAGAAACTAGGTTATGAGCGTTACTGGATTGCAGAGCATCACAACATGAAGACGGTTGCCTCCAGTGCAACGGACTTGTTGATGGAGCACGCTCTTGCCAACACTTCTAAAATTCGGGTTGGGTCAGGTGGTGTAATGTTGCCAAATCACGCTCCTTATATAGTGGCAGAGCGGTATGGCACCTTGGAAGTCCTGTATCCAAATCGCGTGGATCTTGGCCTAGGTCGTGCACCAGGAACAGATGGGCAAACAGCGCGTGCGATTCGTCGAACAGAGAATTTATATCCTGATTTTGCAGCAGATTTGGCTGAATTACGTGGTTATTTTGAGGACACTCACCCTGTACACGCTTATCCTGCAGCGGGTTTGGATATTCCTTTTTACATCTTAGGTTCAAGTACGGATAGTGCCTATCTAGCAGCAGAATTGGGATTACCCTATGTGTTTGCCTCACATTTTGCACCAGCAATGCTGGAAGAAGCAGTTGCGATTTATCGACGAAATTTTAAACCATCAAAACATTTGGAGCGCCCTTACGTTATGGTAGGAGCTAATGCCATTTTAGCAACATCAAATGAAGAGGCTGTGACATTAAAAAATAGCTTGATTCAAATGTTCTTAAACATTGTCTCTGGTAATCAAGCAGGTCTTCAACCCCCTAAAGAGAGTGAAGAAGAGGTTTGGAAAGACTATGTGCAAACGAATAAGGTCCCTCACTTTGGTCCAATTGCTTTTGAGAGAGAAGATCTTCTTTATCGTGAAAAGGCAGTGATGCAAAATATGTCCGCTATGTCTCTTGTTGGCGATAAGAAAAACGTTCGTCAGCAACTGATAGAGTTGAAACAAAAAGTAGATGTTGATGAACTCATTGTAACAGGCTATATCTATGATCACGTGGCTCAACTAAAATCTTTTGAGTTACTTGCTGAAGTTGTGAGTGAGTTGTAACAAAACTTGTTTTCCACTTTAAAATAAATGTCCCTTCATGAGTGGAAAACAATAGACGACACAAAAAAACGAACAAGACGAACGCTTCTGGAAACAGAAAACATGTCTTGTTCGTTTTATTTTTTAGAGAGGATGTGAATCCAATCAGTTAGACTTTATTCAGCTTCAGTGCCAATCAAGTGTTTTGCAACAAGGGCAGCAAGGATACCACCAACAATAGGTGCTGTCAAGAAGACCCATACTTGGCTTAACACTTCTCCACCAACGAAGAGAGCAGGTGCTAGACTACGAGCTGGGTTGACAGAAAGACCAGTTACATTTAAACCAACCAAAATCATAGCTGTTAATGTCAAACCAATGACTAGACCAGCAATTTTACCATTTCCTTTGCTTTCAGAAGTGATTGTCATGATGACCAAGATAAAGATAAAGCTGGCAATGACTTCAAAGAGGAAGGCGCCTGCAGCAGATACAGTAGAGAAACCATTCGCTCCAAGTCCACTTTCAGCTCCGCCAGCCAAGAAGAAGACAGCTGCAGAAGCTACAATAGCACCTACGACTTGTGCCGCGATATAGCAAGCCAATTCTTTTGCGTTCATGCGTTTGTTCACAAACATTGCAATCGAAACAGCTGGGTTTAAGTGAGCACCAGAGATGGCACCGATTGAGTAAGCAGCTGCGACAATAGATAAACCAAAGGCAAAGGCGATACCAAGGTGACCAAGACCTTCAGTCCCGTTCCCAAAAACAACAGATCCTGTCCCAACAAAGACAAGGACGAATGTACCGATCAATTCGGCAATAAATTTTTTCATTAGAAAACCTCCATTTCTTTCCCATTCTATACCATTTCTACCAGAACATCAAGGAAGTGAACTCGGAAGATGATTGGGAGGTACAAAAAATGGCAAAAAAATGTGAAAAGATTTCCTTTCTCCTGATTTTGAATGCTGTCCTTTTAAGAAAAATATGGTAGAATAAAAGACGGTACGTCGTTTTATGCAAAGACGAGTTTGTTGAAGAAAACAGATTGGTTTTTGTAGAAAACAAACGTATCGAAATGAATAATTTTAGAGGAGTCTGATATGACGAAACAAGTATTTGAAACGGTCTTTGCTGGTCGTAAATTGGTCGTTGAAACAGGACAAGTTGCCAAGCAAGCCAATGGTGCGGTAGTGGTTCGCTATGGTGATTCAACTGTTCTCACAGCGGCTGTGATGTCGAAAAAAATGGCGACAGGTGATTTTTTCCCATTGCAAGTCAATTATGAAGAAAAGATGTATGCGGCAGGGAAATTCCCAGGTGGCTGGTTGAAACGGGAAGGTCGTCCGTCAACAGATGCGACCTTGACAGCACGTTTGATTGACCGTCCGATCCGCCCAATGTTCGCTGAAGGCTTCCGCAATGAAGTCCAAGTCATTAACACGGTGCTTTCGTATGATGAAAATGCGAGTGCTCCAATGGCAGCTATGTTTGGTAGCTCATTGGCCCTTGCGATTTCAGATATTCCATTCAACGGACCAATCGCTGGTGTGCAAGTGGGATATGTGGATGGCGAACTCATCATCAACCCAGATAAGGCTCAACAAGAAGCTTCACTCTTGGAATTGACAGTTGCTGGTAACAAAGATGCCATTAACATGGTTGAATCTGGCGCTAAAGAATTGTCAGAAGAAATGATGTTGGAAGCTCTCTTGAAAGGTCATGCAGAAATCCAAAAATTATTGGAATTCCAAAATGAAATCGTCTCAGCTGTCGGCAAGGAAAAAGCCGATGTTGAATTGCTTCAAGTAGATGCTGACTTGCAGGCAGAAATCGTCGCAGCCTACAATGACGATTTGAAAGCCGCTGTTCAAGTGGAAGAAAAATTAGCGCGTGAAGATGCGACCAATGCGGTGCGTGAGCGCGTGATTGCAGACTACGAAGCAAAATTTGAAGGTCACGAAGAATTTGACCGCATCATGCGTGATGTTCATGAAATCCTTGAATTGATGGAGCACGCAGAAGTGCGTCGTCTGATTACAGAAGACAAGGTTCGACCTGATGGTCGTCGTGTCGATGAGATTCGTCCATTGGCGGCAGAAGTAGACTTCTTGCCAAAAGTACATGGCTCAGGTCTCTTTACACGTGGTCAAACCCAAGCCTTGTCTGTATTGACACTTGCTCCAATGAGCGACACGCAAATCATCGATGGCTTGGATGATGAGTATAAGAAACGCTTCTTGCATCATTACAACTTCCCACAATACTCCGTTGGTTCAACAGGTCGTTACGGTGCGCCAGGTCGTCGCGAAATCGGTCACGGTGCCCTTGGTGAACGTGCGCTTGAGCAAGTATTGCCAAGTTTGGAAGAATTTCCATACGCTATCCGTTTGGTAGCGGAAGTCTTAGAATCAAATGGTTCATCTTCGCAGGCTTCTATCACCGCTGGCACTCTTGCCCTCATGGCAGGTGGTGTGCCAATTAAGGCGCCCGTTGCTGGTATTGCCATGGGTCTGATTTCAGATGGGACAAACTACACTGTCTTGACAGATATCCAAGGGTTGGAAGACCACTTTGGCGATATGGACTTCAAAGTAGCAGGGACTCGTGAAGGGATTACGGCCCTTCAAATGGATATCAAGATTGATGGTATTACGCCACAAATCTTGGAAGAAGCTCTTGCTCAAGCCAAGAAAGCTCGCTTTGAAATCTTGGATGTGATTCATGAAGCTATTCCAGAAGTGCGTCCTGATTTGGCACCAACTGCACCAAAAATTGACACCATCAAGATTGATGTAGACAAGATTAAGATTGTCATCGGTAAGGGTGGCGAAACCATTGATAAAATTATCGAAGAGACTGGCGTGAAAATTGATATTGATGAAGATGGTACAGTAGCTATTTACTCTAGCGACCGTGACGCGATTGAGCGCACAAAAGAAATCATCGCAGGCTTAGTCCGTGAAGCAAAAGTTGGTGAAGTCTACAAGGCAAAAGTTGTGCGCATTGAAAAATTCGGTGCCTTTGTCAATCTCTTTGACAAAACAGATGCCCTTGTTCATATCTCTGAAATGGCTTGGACGCGGACAAATCGTGTTGAAGACTTAGTTGAAATCGGTGATGAAGTCGATGTCAAAGTCATGAAAATTGACGAAAAAGGCCGTGTAGATGCTTCAATGAAAGCCTTACTTCCAAAACCAGAAGGATTGGCAGAAGGCAAGAAAGAACATTCTGACCGTCCACGCCGTCATCATGACAAACGTGAGAAAAAGGATTCTGCTGGATTTGGCGAATTTAAATTCCACAAAGTAGAGAAATAAGAAGAGAAAGACAAGTTCGATATGGACTTGTTTTCTCACTAAGGAGAGGAAATATGGGTTGGTGGAAGGATACCATTAACATCGTAAAAGAGAACGACCCAGCTGCACGTAGTACCCTGGAAGTGTTGTTGACTTATCCAGGTGTTAAAGCCTTGGCGGCACATCGTTTGTCTCATTTTCTTTGGAAACATAATTTGAAACTCTTGGCACGCATGCATAGTCAGTTCTGGCGTTTCTGGACCCAGATTGAGATTCATCCAGGAGCTGAAATTGCTAGCGGTGTCTTTATTGACCACGGAGCTGGCTTGGTGATTGGGGAGACAGCGATTGTTGAAAAAGGGGTCATGCTTTATCACGGTGTTACCTTGGGCGGAACAGGAAAAGATTGTGGCAAACGCCATCCAACTGTTCGTGAAGGAGCCTTGATTTCAGCTCATGCACAGGTCATTGGTCCTATCGAAATTGGTCATCATTCTAAAGTGGGAGCAGCTGCGGTTGTCGTATCCGATGTGCCTCCGGAAGTGACGGTTGTTGGCATACCTGCCAAAGTTGTTCGTGTGCATGGCAAAAAGGATGACTTGGTCATCCACCAGATTGAGGAGGAACGTGAAAGTCGTTATTACACCTCAAAATTGGAACAATTACGTGAAGAAAGTTTGCACTCGTCGCATTTGTAGGAGAAAGATAGTATGCTAACATTTATCAAACATTATTGGCCACACTTGCTTACGATAATCGGTGGGCTAGGCTTATCAACGAATTATTTCGTTGCTGGAAAAACTTGGATGGGATTGATTTGGCTGATAGTTGCCATGGTTTACTCTGTCCGCCTCTATCAGCAATACCAACGTGACCAAAAGAAAAAAGAGTAAAAGAAAGAATGCCCCTCGTATCGTTGTGCGAGGGTTTCTTTGTGGTATAATAGAGGCATTAGATTGATGAAAAGAGTATGCGTATGACGATTAAAATTTATGATACCATGACCCGTAGCTTGCGTGATTTTGTGCCTTTAGAAGAAGGCAAGGTCAAGATGTATGTCTGCGGTCCAACGGTGTATAACTATATCCATGTGGGAAATGGGCGGAGTGCAGTGGCTTTTGACACCATCCGTCGTTATCTGGAATACCGTGGTTTTGATGTGACCTATGTGTCTAACTTCACCGATGTGGATGATAAAATTATCCATGGTGCATCTATAGAAGGCATGACCACCAAGGATTTTTCAGATAAGTACATTGCAGCCTTTATGGAAGATACAGCTGCGCTTGGTATCAAGCCTGCCACTAAAAATCCTCGTGTCATTGATTACATGGATGAAATCATTGCCTTTGTGGCTGACCTTATGGAAAAAGGCTTCGCTTATGAGTCCGAAGGGGATGTCTATTTTCGTGTGGAAAAATCTGTGGATTACGCTAAGTTAGCCAATAAAACCCTCGATGATTTGGTTTTAGGAGCCAGTGGTCGTACCGATGAAGAAACATCTCGTAAGGAAAATCCTGTGGACTTTGCCCTTTGGAAATCGGCTAAACCAGGTGAAGTCTCTTGGGAAAGTCCTTGGGGAGCAGGTCGTCCAGGTTGGCATATTGAATGCTCGGTTATGGCGACAGAATTGCTTGGTGACACTATCGATATCCATGGTGGAGGGGCCGATCTCGAATTCCCACACCACACTAATGAAATCGCCCAGTCAGAGGCTAAAACAGGTCACAAATTTGTTAATTATTGGATGCACAATGGCTTTGTCAATGTGGACAATGAAAAAATGTCAAAATCCCTTGGCAACTTTATCACCGTACACGATGCACTGAAAACTGTTGATGGACAGGTCTTGCGCTTTTTCCTTGCCACACAGCAATACCGTAAACCAATTAACTTTACTGAAAAAGCTATTCATGATGCTCAGACCAATCTGAAATACCTAAAAAACACCTATGAACAACCTTTCACAGGCGAAGTAAGTAGTGACGAATTAGCTGGGTTTGTGAATCGTTTCCAAGAAGCTATGGATGAAGATTTCAACACTGCAAATGGGATTACCGTCATCTTTGAAATGGCCAAGTGGATTAATTCGGGCAACTATGATGAAACGGTCAAGGCTGCATTAACCAAGATGTTGGAAGTCTTTGGGATTGTCTTTAAAGAAGAAGTTTTGGATGCAGACATTGAACGCTTGATTGAAGAACGTCAAACAGCGCGTGCTAGTCGTGATTTTGCGACAGCAGATCGCATTCGGGATGAATTGGCAGCACAAGGAATTAAACTCCTCGACACTAAAGATGGTGTGAGGTGGACACGTGACTAAGCTAGATGTCAACCTCATCAATGGAATTGCTCTTGCTTTTGAAGGAGATGCGGTGTATTCCTTGTACATTCGTCGTCACCTCATTTTTCAAGGGCAGACCAAACCCAATCAATTGCACCGTCTAGCGACGCATTATGTTTCGGCGAAGGCGCAGGCGATGCTCATTACAAAAATGTTAGAAGCGCAGCTATTGACCGAAAAAGAAGAAGAAATCTACAAGCGTGGACGTAACGCTAACACGAACACCAAGGCCAAAAATACGGACATTATCACCTACAAGATGTCAACTGGTTTTGAAGCTGTGATGGGTTACCTTCACATGACGGAGCAAATCGAACGCATGGAAGAGCTGATTAATTGGTGTATTGAGACGGTAGAAAAGGTCTAATCATCCTTATGAAAACAGCACTGGTCATTTCAGTGCTGTTTTTTCAATATGAGCGGCGTTATGGATGCTAGAAATAACAATTAATATTGTGTTGTAAAAATACCTCTTGGTAGTCTACTAAATCTTCTGGATGGTATGCTTGTACCTCTGACATGGTGTAATTTCTGTCCAATAATGCATATTTGTTTTCACCAAATTGATGAAATGGGAGAAGTTGAACCGTGTCAATCGAAAGCTTATTAAATAATTCTGAAAAGGCCTTTGCATCTTTTAGACGATCATTAAAATGAGGAATAACAGGAATACGCAAGACGATTGTTTTTTGTTGGCTGAAAGCATAATGAATATTTTGGATAATGACATTATTATTGACACCTGTTACCTTACGGTGTTGCAATTGGTTATAATGTTTCAAATCTGTGTAAATAAAGTCCACATACTCGATGAGCTTGGCAAAGTCTTCGTGTTTTGCAAAAGCCGTTGTTTCAATAGCAGTATGGAGATTGTGTCTCTTTGCTTCTTTTAAAATAGCGAGTGCAAAGTCAAATTGCGCAAAAATTTCACCTCCTGATAAGGTCATACCGCCACCAGATTCTTCGTAGAAATCTCGATCCTTTAAAACCTCTTCCATAATCTCTTCAACGGTGCGCGTTTCTCCAATCGTTTCAGTCGCACCGTTCAATTGATTGAGCATCGGCTCTGGAGCTTTCTTTTGGGATTCAGGATTGGCACACCAAGGACAACGCAAAGGGCAGCCTTTTAAAAAGACAGTTGTCCGAATCCCGGGTCCATCATGGATACTGAAGTGTTGAATATTAAAGATAATTCCAGACTGTGTATTGGTCATCATTTCTGTCCTTTTTCTCTTTTTGTGATTAGTGTACCACACTTACGAAACTTTTTCAATTACGAACGTAATGCTGTTTACTTTTTAAACAATTTATTCTATGATAGTATCAGTAAAGAGGTAAATTATGGAACGATTAGAAAAAATTATTCAATTGGTTAGTCAGGAAAAACGTATCGATGTTAATACCCTATCTGAGCTAGTGCAGGTCTCAAAGGTGACGGTACGTAAGGACCTTGATAAACTGGAAAGCAAGGGATTGTTGCGGAGGGAGCATGGTTATGCTGTGTTAAATAGCGGAGATGACTTGAATGTGCGCCTTTCGTATCACTACAATTTGAAAAAGCGAATTGCCCAGAAGGCGCTAGAGCTGGTTCAGGACAACGACACTATTATGATTGAGTCGGGGTCGACTTGCGCTCTATTGGCAGAAGCTATCTGTCAACAGCGTCGGAATGTGACCATTATTACGAATTCTTGTTTTATTGCGAATTACCTTCGTCAATATGATTCATGTAGTGTCTTTTTATTGGGAGGAGAATACCAAAATAATTCAGAAGTAACGGTTGGTCCCTTATTGAAAGAAATGATCCAATTGTTTCATGTTCAAAAGCTCTTTGTGGGAACAGATGGATTTTCTAAAGAGGGTGGATTCATGTGTAAAGATTTGATGCGGGGTGAGGTGGTAAATTGCATGGCAGCTCATGCAGATGACTTAATTATCTTGACAGACTCTTCTAAGTTCCAAAAATTGAGTCTTGTTCATCAATTCTCGCTAGACCAAGTTTCGTATGTGATTTCAGATCAAGATGTCCCTGATGAAGTGAAACACCAACTTGCTGAAAAATTAGTACAAGTATCTTGATAGCGGTGTGGGATATGAATACTGAGAAAAAGAGAGTATTAGCAAAAGTAGCCTATCTTTATTATATTGAAGGGAAAAATCAGGCCCAAATTTCTGAAGAAATGGGGATTTATCGGACCACTGTGAGTCGGATGTTGGAACGGGCTAAAAAAGATGGGATTGTTCAGATATCGATTAAAGAATTTGATGCCGAATTATTTGCCTTGGAAGAATATTTGCGTCAGAAATACAAGCTAAAAAAAGTTGAATTAGTGGATATTCCAGAAGGTGTATCGATAGACGAAGGCTTAGATAGACTTGCCAATACTGCAGCAGAATTAGTCAAGAGTACAGTCCGATCAGGAGATGTCATTGGCCTGTCTTGGGGCTCTACATTAAGCAAAACAATTGATAAAATTGGGACGAAGACCTTGGAAGATATCATGATCTGCCCGCTTGATGGGGGACCTAGTCATATTAATGTTCGTTTTCATGTGAATAGCCTTGTTTATCGATTATCCCAATCTTTTCACGCAAAAATGCTGTTCATTAATTCAATCGTGATTCAAGAAAGTCAACTGTTAGCAAACGGTATTTACCAGTCCAAGTATTTTGAAAAGTTACGAGAATATTGGAAGAAAATTGATGTTGCCATTATTGGAATCGGTGGCGAGCCTGTTCGGTCAGCAGATAGTCAGTGGCGTGATTTACTGACGGAGTCAGATTATCAAGTGTTAGCCGATACACATGCGGTCGGAGAAATCTGTTGTCGTTTCTTTGATGCGGATGGAAACCCTGTTCATCAGGGGCTGCAAGATCGGACGATTGGGATTTCGTTACATGATTTTGTGAACATTCCTAAGATTATCGGTATTGCATTTGGGGAGCAAAAAGCGGCCGCTATCTTAGCTGCCATCCGACAGGGCTATGTCAATCACTTGGTGACAGATAAGCGAACAGCTTTGAAGGTATTGGCTTTAGATCAGGATAAGTTTCTTCTAGGAATGAACGATGAATAGTGTATAACAAATTGCCTACGGTAGAACCGTGGGCAATTTTTGTATCTAATAGCTGTTTCTTCTGTTGCACAGAAAAAATATAAAATTGCACAAAAGTGCTAAAAAAAAGAAAGAGCGACAAAATATTGAAAACGCTTGCTTCGAGTGGTATAGTAATAATGTCAAACGAAATCGATTTGTTTACGAACAAAAGAAAAAAGAGTCTGACTAGCTCATCAGGCTCGTAAAATAAAGAAAGATTGGAGAACAAGGATGGAAATCATTGTAGCAGATCAAATCATCATGGGCTTGATTTTAAATGCTGGTGATGCGAAACAGCATATCTATCAAGCGCTGAAATTTGCGAAAGAAGGGGACTTTGACAGAAGTAAGGCAGAAGTTCAATTAGCAGACAAGGCACTGATTGAAGCACATAACCTACAGACAAAGTTCTTGGCACAGGAGGCTGGGGGGACAAAAACGGAGATTACAGCTCTTTTTGTTCACTCACAAGACCATTTAATGACGACGATTACAGAGATTAATTTGATTAAGGAAATCATTGATTTACGTAAGGAATTACAGGCAAGTTAAGGATACACCAGTATCTTCAAATAGATGAAACCATTATCACATACGAATAAAAAAGGAGAAGTCATATGATTAAAATTGGATTGTTTTGTGCTGCAGGATTTTCAACTGGAATGTTGGTGAATAACATGAAGGTGGCAGCTGAGAAAAAAGGGATTGAAGCCAGTATCGATGCGTATTCTCAAGGAAATTTATCAGATCATGTTGGAGACTTGAATGTTGCTCTTTTAGGACCACAGGTTGCCTATACCTTGGATCAATCAGAAGCTATCTGTAAAGAACATGGCGTGCCAATTGCTGTGATTCCGATGGCAGACTATGGCATGCTGGATGGTGAAAAAGTGCTGAATTTGGCACTTAGCTTGCTTGCATAATAGAAGGAGAGGGTTGACATGGCACAATTTAATTCTCAAAAAATTATTACACCCATTATGAAATTTGTGAATATGAGAGGCATCATTGCGCTCAAGGATGGGATGTTGGCGATTCTACCATTGACAGTTGTTGGAAGTTTGTTCCTTATTTTAGGGCAACTGCCATTTGAAGGACTGAATCACGCCATTGCAGGTATTTTTGGAGCAGAATGGACAGAGCCATTCATGCAAGTGTACTCAGGGACCTTTGCGATTATGGGCTTGATTTCCTGTTTTTCAATTGGTTATGCTTATGCGAAAAATAGTGGTGTTGAACCATTGCCAGCTGGCGTTTTGTCCCTGTCATCATTTTTCATCTTGCTGAGATCTTCTTATATTCCTGCTCAAGGAGAACCGATTGGTGATGCCATTGCAAAGGTTTGGTTTGGAGGACAAGGAATTATCGGTGCTATTCTGATTGGTTTGTCAGTAGGTGCTATTTATACTTGGTTTATTCAACACCATATTGTGATTAAGATGCCTGACCAAGTGCCACAAGCCATCTCAAGACAATTTGAAGCCATGATTCCTGCCTTTGTTATCTTTTTGTTATCAATGATTTTGTATATTATCGCAAAAGTCGCTACAGGCGGAACCTTCATTGAAATGATTTACGACATTATTCAAGTGCCGTTGCAAGGTTTGACAGGCTCCCTCTATGGTGCAATTGGAATTGCCTTCTTTATTTCCTTCTTGTGGTGGTTTGGCGTTCATGGACAATCCGTAGTAAATGGAATTGTAACAGCTTTACTCTTATCAAATTTGGATGCTAATAAAGCCTTGTTATCTGCTGGAAAATTATCTTTAGACAATGGTGCGCATATTGTAACCCAACAATTCTTAGATAGTTTCTTAATTTTGTCAGGATCAGGTATCACTTTTGGTTTGGTTGTTGCGATGATGTTTGCAGCGAAATCAAAACAGTATAAGGCGCTCGGTAAAGTTGCAGCCTTTCCAGCACTCTTTAATGTCAATGAGCCTGTTGTGTTTGGATTCCCAATTGTAATGAATCCTGTCATGTTCTTGCCGTTCATTTTAGTACCAATTCTTGCAGCGCTGATTGTTTATGGTTCGATTGCAATTGGCTTTATGCAGCCATTCTCTGGTGTGACTCTTCCGTGGAGTACACCGGCTATTATCTCAGGATTTATGGTAGGTGGTTGGCAAGGTGCAGTTGTGCAAATCATTGTTCTTACAGTATCCACAGCTGTCTACTTCCCATTCTTTAAGATTCAAGATAACATTGCGTTAAAGGCAGAACAAGCATCCTAATGGACAGTTTTGCTAGCATGAAAGGTTCGTAACTGGTGTGACGTAACAGAAAAAGGGATTGGTATTGTATGGCCAAATCCCTTTTATTGATAAACAGAGATTGTTTCGAAATCTATTTTTTGAAAAAAGAAGGAGGAAATGCACAAATGTGCAATTTTTGAATTGCTTTTGAGCAGATGAGAATTGCCTTGTTTTTTGAACAGAATCATGGTATTATGTTTACGAAAGAAGCGAATATAATTTCAAACGAAACAAAAGGAGGCTGTCATGACAGTTCAACGTTTAACACAATACTATACAAACGATGTTCAGCAAAATTCGCAAAAACATTTTGGTTACTTAACCGAACGCATGTATGCTTACCGTGATAAGGTCTTGGATAAAAAACCTTATATTGATGCAGAACGTGCCATTTTAGCGACGGAAAGCTACCGTCAGCATCAAGAAAAACCAAACGTCTTGAAACGTGCCTATATGCTTCAAAATATTTTGGAAAAAATGTCACTATACATTGATGACGAAACCATGATTGTCGGAAATCAAGCCTCGTCTGACAAGGATGCCCCCATCTTCCCTGAATATACGCTTGAGTTTGTCCTCAACGAATTGGATCTTTTCGAAAAACGTGATGGTGATGTCTTCTATATTACAGAAGAAACCAAAGAGCGGTTGCGCGAGATTGCCCCTTTCTGGGAAAACGACAACCTGCGTGCGCGTGCAGGTGCCATGCTCCCTGAGGAAGTGTCTGTCTACATGGAGACAGGTTTCTTCGGTATGGAAGGAAAGATGAACTCAGGAGATGCTCACTTAGCAGTTAATTACCAAAAACTGCTTGAGTTTGGTCTGATTGGGTTTGAAGAACGCACTCGTGAAGCGAAGGCAAATCTGGATTTGACAGATCCTGCAAGTATTGATAAATATCATTTTTATGATTCGATTTTGATTACGATTGATGCGGTGAAGACCTATGCTAATCGCTTCGTTCAATTAGCCAAGGAAATGGCAGAGACAGCTACAGCGAAACGCCAGAAAGAATTGTTAGAAATAGCGGCTATCTGTGAACGCGTGCCATACTATCCTGCACGAACATTTGCGGAAGCCGTTCAATCCGTGTGGTTCATCCAGTGTATTCTCCAGATTGAGTCAAATGGGCATTCATTGTCTTATGGTCGTTTTGACCAATATATGTATCCATATGTGAAGGCTGATTTGGAAGCAGGTCGTGAAACAGAAGATTCAATTGTAGAGCGGTTGACCAACCTGTGGATTAAAACCATTACGATTAATAAGGTGCGTAGTCAGGCCCATACCTTCTCATCTGCAGGAAGTCCTCTTTACCAAAATGTGACGATTGGTGGGCAAACGCGTGATAAGAAAGATGCGGTTAATCCATTATCCTTCTTGGTATTAAAATCTGTAGCGCAAACGCATTTGCCCCAACCAAACTTAACTGTTCGCTACCATGCAGGTCTGGATCCTGAATTTATGAATGAAGCGATTGAAGTCATGAAACTTGGATTTGGGATGCCAGCCTTTAACAACGATGAAGTGATTATCCCATCCTTTATTGCAAAAGGTGTCGCAGAAGATGACGCTTTCGATTATTCAGCGATTGGCTGCGTAGAAACAGCGGTTCCAGGGAAATGGGGTTATCGTTGCACAGGCATGAGTTACATCAACTTCCCTAAAATTTTGCTGATTACGATGAATGATGGCATTGACCCAGCATCTGGCAAGCGGTTCACACCGGGCTATGGCCATTTCAAAGATATGAAGAGCTACGCAGAGCTCAAAGAAGCATGGGATAAAAATCTTCGTTACCTCACACGCATGAGTGTTATTGTGGAAAATGCCATTGACATCAGTCTTGAACGTGAAGTGCCAGATATTCTTTGCTCTGCTCTTACAGACGATTGTATCGGTCGGGGTAAGCATTTGAAAGAAGGCGGAGCGGTTTATGATTACATTTCTGGCTTGCAGGTCGGTATTGCCAACCTTTCTGACTCTCTGGCTGCGCTCAAAAAATTAGTCTTTGAGGAAAGACGTCTCACCACCGATGAATTGTGGGAAGCACTACAAAGTGACTATGCGGGTGAGCGTGGTGAAGAAATTCGTCAAATGCTCATTAGTGATGCACCAAAATACGGAAATGACGATGATTATGCAGACAGTCTTGTACGCGAGTGCTACGATGTCTATGTTGATGAAATCGCCAAATATCCAAATACCCGTTATGGTCGTGGTCCAATTGGAGGTATTCGCTATTCAGGAACCTCTTCTATCTCAGCCAATGTTGGTCAAGGTCGTGGTACCCTAGCAACACCAGATGGTCGTCATGCAGGAACACCGCTAGCTGAAGGTTGTTCACCATCACATAATATGGATAAAAAAGGTCCGACTTCGGTATTGAAATCCGTTTCTAAACTACCAACAGAAGAAATTGTCGGTGGAGTCCTACTCAATCAAAAAGTGAACCCACAGACCCTTGCCAAAGAAGAAGATAAACAAAAACTCATTGCTCTTCTTAGAACCTTCTTCAATCGACTACACGGCTATCACATCCAATACAATGTGGTGTCTCGTGAGACCTTGATTGATGCACAAAAACATCCTGAAAAACACCGTGATTTGATTGTACGTGTTGCTGGTTACTCTGCCTTCTTCAATGTGCTTTCAAAAGCGACTCAGGATGATATTATTGCCCGTACAGAGCATGCCCTTTAGGAGAATAGAGGATGGAATTTTTACTTGATACCTTAAATTTAGAAGATATTAAAAAATGGCATCACATTTTGCCACTTGCTGGGGTCACTTCAAATCCAAGCATTGCGAAAAAAGAAGGAGAAATTGATTTCTTCCAACGAATTCGTGATGTGCGTGAAGTGATTGGTATGGAAGCAACGTTACATGTGCAGGTTGTTGCCAAAGATTATGAAGGCATCTTAGTAGATGCGGCTAAAATTCGTGAACAAACGGATGAGCAAGTTTATATCAAAGTTCCTGTAACGCCAGCTGGCTTGGCTGCCATTAAAACCTTAAAAGCAGAAGGTTACAATGTGACTGCGACAGCAATTTATACGACCATGCAGGGATTGCTGGCTATCAGTGCAGGTGCGGATTATCTTGCTCCATACTACAATCGTATGGAAAATCTGAATATTAATCCTGAGCAGGTGATTCACGAACTGGCTCTAGCGATTGAGCGTACGAATGCTTCTAGCAAGATTTTAGCTGCAAGCTTTAAAAATGCTTCACAAGTGACGAAAGCTTTAGCACAAGGCGCCCAGTCCATTACAGCAGGAGCAGATGTCTTTGAAGCTGTGTTCGCTATGCCATCTATTGAGAAAGCTGTCGATGATTTTGCGGCGGATTGGAGAATGTGCCAGCATAAAGATAGGTTATAACAGAAGTATCCTCAATTGGCAAGAACCAGTTGAGGATATTTTTCATATTTATTTGTGAAAAAACACACAGGAGGTTGGAGATGAGAGAGTTTGTGAGTCCGTCTCGTTATATTCAAGGGGAGAATGTTTTGTTTACCAGTGCGAAGACAATTTTGAGCTTGGGGAATCGCCCTGTTTTACTCTGTGACGAAGAGGTGTATCCAGTTGTTGGTAAAAGGTGGCGGGACTATTTGCAGCGATATGGATTGTTAGTGACGGTAGGGCAATTTTATGGAGAGGCTGCTTGGAAAGAAATTGATTGTATCGTAGCTCTTGCAGAGGCAAGTGATGTGGTCATTGGCATCGGTGGGGAAAAGGTGATTGACACAGCTAAATCAATTGCAGATCTTTTTAATCTTCCAGTTGTGGTCGCCCCAACGATTGCCTCAGCTACTACGGTAACCAAAATAGCTTCAATTTTCTGCTCTAATGAAGGAAATTATGACCAGACATCATGTTTCAGCAAGGTCCCCGAGATCGTCTTGGTGGACACGAAGGTCATTTGCCGTGCGCCGAAGCAGTCATTTGTTTCTGGTATCGTAGGTGCCCTAGCAAATAGTCTAGGAGGGCAAGTGCCAAACCAGTTGGGAGGAACGGAAGTGGACAAAAGTTTCCGAATACTCCTTTCTAGCTGTCTTGCCCAAGCTTGCTCTGAGACTATCTTTAATGAAGGGGTGCAGGCTTTGGTTGATTGTGAACGACAAGCACGAACCCCTGCTTTAGAGAACATTATAGAAGCCAGTATTCTAAGTGGTTTAGTAAGCGAACAGACACGGATCATACCTGCCTATAGCATACAGCGGATTATTAGAAAGCAGACTCAGCCGCTATGCCAATTAGATTCTGTTGCCTCGTTGGCCTTTGCGACAGTCGTTCAGTTGCTTTTGGAACATAAACCGAGTGAGGTTGGTGAAACATATCTCGCGTTGTATCAACAAATGGGGGTGTTTGATGGGTGGGAGAGTTTGCCAATCAACGCTATTCCGTATGAAGAATGGATTCAAGATGGAGATGTTTGTGACCAATTAAAGGCTGCTGTTTCTCCAAAAGAATTCGTTAACACACTGCAGGAGGTAGATGCATTGGTCAAACAGTATTCGTTTTAAAAAAAAGCAGGAGGAAGTTGAATAGGGAAATCTGATTTCCGCTTCAAGTGCTAGCTAGAAATGAGAAAAGTCGCTAGAATGTCCTTTTCTAGCGACTTTATCATATGTTGTCAGTGATGGAGCATCTTTCGATACTAAAAAACTTATTCTTCGTGGTATTCTTGATAGAAATTCACTTTCAATTGAATAAAAGCTTCCATATCGTGGAGGAGTTGAAAGAGTGTGGCCCGCGTTTCAAATTCTTGTCGTGATTGGGGGAGGGGTCGTTCTCGGAAGGTTTCGTGGAAGAGTTCGATATCAAGCAACAATTCATGTCCTGGATTTTCCCTACTTAATTGCTGAGCTGTTCGTTCAAAGAGGCTGGCCAGGATGACACTTTCTCGACTCTCTAATTGACAGCGATTGATATTCTGTGCCATGCTGCGTAAGATTTTATTTTGTGCCATCCGCATTTCAAAGTAATGGACTTGGTAATTGGTTTGGTTGAATACTTGATTGTGGCGGTCAAGATAGACAACTGCTAAGGCTTCCTGCAAGACTTGGTCTAGCTGATTGATGAGTGTAGCTTCGTTTCGGCCATCCCCATTGAGCAAGAATGACTCAAAGCGGAGCAAAATCTGCTTGAGCAGGTCCTTGACTTCTTCGTGGTAGGCAAGGATTTTTTTCTCTTGAGACGGCATATAGAGATTAAAGAGGAGAGCGAGGCCAGCTCCGATGAGAAAGAGCGCTAGCTCATTTCCCAAAAATGCAAGACTAATATTTTTTTCAAGGAGGAGATGGGTGACAAGGACGGTTGAGGGAGCAATACCAGCTTCCCATTTGAAATGATAAGCGGATGGGACATAGAAGGCCATATAAATGACTAAGGTCCATAATGCATAGCCAAAAAAGCGGAAAGTCAACCAGGCGATGGCAAGCGCTAAAAGAGTAGAAAAGAGGCGATTGATGGCCATTTTTAGAGACGATTTCCGAGTATCTAAGACACTCAAAATTGCAATAATTCCTGCTGAGGTTGCATAGGCCAAGCCAAGCCAGTTTGCCAGATATGTTGCTAGGACAGTTGCCAAGATGAGTTTAATCGTTCGTTGAAAAAGAGGCATGGATGTTCCTTTCGAGAAGTAATGAAGCTATTGTAACATAAAAATGAGTGAATGGGGTCTGTTCTGAATTGCTGAAAGAAAAGTGGGTAAAAAGGGAATTGTGAGCTAGTTTCATGGTATAATAGAGCCATGAAAACAAGAGTAAGAAAAACAAACCTTGAGTCATCAGACATCGTCTATGGTGTTCATGCTGTAACAGAAAGTTTGCAGGCCCACACAGGTAACAAGCTTTACATTCAGGATGACTTGCGTGGGAAAAATGTGGATAAGATAAAGGCACTAGCTACAGAGAAAAAGGTGTCTATCTCATGGACACCTAAAAAAACGCTGAATGAGATGACCGATAATGGCATCCACCAAGGCTTCGTCCTTCGCGTATCGGAATTTGCCTATGCAGAATTATCGACGATTTTAGAAAAAGCAGAGCAGGAAGATAATCCACTTGTGCTAATTTTGGATGGTTTGACCGATCCCCATAACCTTGGCTCTATTTTGCGAACAGCTGATGCGACAAAAGTAGCTGGTGTCATTATCCCCAAACACCGTGCAGTTGGCGTGACACCTGTTGTTGCCAAAACCTCGACAGGCGCGGTAGAACACGTTCCGATTGCCCGTGTGACCAATCTCAGCCAAACGCTAGATAAGTTAAAAGAAGAGGGGTTTTGGATTTTCGGAACAGATATGAACGGCACGCCAAGCCACAAGTGGAATACTGCTGGCAAGCTCGCCCTCATCATCGGAAATGAAGGTAAAGGCATTTCTGCCAATATTAAAAAGCAGGTGGATGAGATGATTACTATTCCGATGGATGGGCATGTACAGAGCCTCAATGCCAGCGTCGCAGCAGCTATTCTCATGTACGAAGTCTTCCGAAATAAATTATAAAAGAAGAAAGGACAATCATGAAGAAGAAAATTCTCCTTGTAGACGGGTACAATATGATTGCCTTTTGGCAGGAAACCCGTCAGCTTTTTAAGAAAAATCAATTGGATGAAGCACGTAATATCCTCCTGCGTAAGCTCAATAACTATGCTCATTTTGAAAATATTGAAGTGACCTGTGTTTTTGATGCTCAATTCGTGCCAGGAGTTCGGCAGCGTTATGACCAATATAAGGTAGAAGTCATTTTTACCGAGGAAGAAGAAACAGCTGATGCCTATATTGAGCGTATGGCTGTCGAGTTAAATACCGCCATTCATTTGGTGGAGGTGGCGACTAGCGATCTTAATGAGCAATGGGCAGTTTTTTCGCAAGGAGCTCTTCGTGTCCCTGCTAGAGAGTTGGAAAAACGGGTTAACAGCACCAAATCTGAACTGGATAAATTGTCTCAAACCATGGACCTATACAAGCCTCGCCTTCGTCCTTGGGATGAGGGGCAATTGTCTCAATTACAAGATCTATTAGATGAATTATAAAACGAAATTCGCTTTTTGCGAATTTTTTTGGTATAATAAAAAAGATTTGATATTCAAAATAGTTGAAAGTATGAGGAAAAAAATGAGTTTTAAATTGATGACGGACTCGACAGCAGATTTAAACGAAGAATGGGCAACAGAACATGATGTCGAAATTTTAGGCTTGCACATCACCTTAGATGGAATCGTCTATGAGACAGTAGGTGAAAATCGTCTGACCAGTGAGGTCTTGTTAGAACAGATGAAGCAAGGCAGTCAACCAACCACCAGTCAAATCAATGTGGGGCAGTTTGAAGAAGCCTTTCGTTGCCATGCCAAAGCTGGGGAAGATGTGCTTTATCTAGCTTTTTCATCCGTTCTTTCAGGTACTTATCAGAGTGCTGTCATGGCGCGTGATATGGTGCTGGAAGAATTTCCAGAAGCTGTCATTGAGATTGTCGATACTCTAGCGGCGGCTGGTGGAGAAGGGTACCTTTCTATCTTGGCAGCAGAGGCGCGTGATGAAGGGCAAACGTTAGCAGAAACCAAGGCTATGATTGAGGAGGTTTTACCTCGTTTACGGACCTATTTCCTAGTGGATGACCTTTATCATTTGATGCGAGGCGGTCGTCTATCAAAAAGCTCTGCTATTTTAGGGACACTCGTGAATATTAAACCTCTCTTATCTATCAATGCGGAAGGGAAACTGGTGCCGATTGCCAAAGTTCGCGGTCGAAAAAAGGCAATGAAAGAAATGTTGGCGAAAGCAACTCAACATTTAGCAGCCAGCACAGCTGTTGTTGCTTATGCTAATGACTTGGCGGGCGCAGAAAGCCTTAAAGAGCAATTATTAGCGCAATCAAACATCGACAATGTCCTGATTCTTCCGCTGGGTCCCGTCATTGCCACCCATGTTGGACCAGATACGCTGGCAGTATTTACCGTGGGGAAAGAAGCAAGATAAACGAAAAGGCTGAAATTAATCAGCCTTTTTTTGCGGAATAGGAATAATCATGGTCAATACAAAAGAGGAGTGCGCTGAATTGATTGTCAGCCATCCCTTATAGTTTTCTAGTGTTGCTTGGATACTTTTCAGCCCAAAACCATGTGACAGCTGATCAGATTTACTGCTTTTAGGTAATTTGGTTTCAGTATCCAAGTTGACAGGTTCTAAGAGTTTATTCGCGACTTCAATGACCAAAAACTGTTTGTGTTGCTTGATTTGCAGACTGACTTGTCGGTCTTTTTCATTCTTATATTGTTCAACACATTCAATGGCATTGTCTAGAGCATTTCCCAAAATAGCATATAGATCGATTGCCTTGATGAAATCTATAGCCTGACTATTGACCATATGTGTCAGTTGGATATGATGCAATTGGCAATAGTGATATTTTTGAGTCATCAATGTATTGAGGGATTCATTATCTAGATTTAGCGTGTGGTCATAATCAATAATTTTGCCAAGTATTTCTTCATAATAATGTCCCTTTTCACGATGGTCCAGCTCCTTTAATGCCAGAATTTGATTTTTGAAATCATGTAAGCGATAGTTTAGATGGTCAATGGCTTCTTTTTCCACTTGATATTGTTTTTTGCGTTCTTTCAAGAGTTGCTCCATGATGAATTGTTCTTCTAATAGACTTGAAGCGTGCAGGGTGATAAATTGTGCATAAAGGATTAAGGCACAGAGTGCTATGCTTGATAAGGCACTGATGTAGCGTTCGGGTCCGGTCGTTGTATTGAAAATATGCTGGCTAGAAAACGCCTGTAAAATCAGGAGAATCAGCATGACACTGTATACCTTTTGACTGGTAGTAGATTTTACTAGGCTACTCTGAGCGTAACGTTGCAATTCTGGTTTAAAATAGTGCAGAACAATACGATATATGATGGTGACAGTGAGAATAGTGAAAATGAGGTACAGGAAAACATTCTGTGAAAGATCCACCCATAAAGCTTGGGCCAGTAATTCATGAATGAAGACAAAGGCAATATGCTGCAAGGCATAGCTCGCCACGGCGATGAAAATTAAATCTTTTCCAGAAATCTGAAAGACCCACTTCATGACAAATAAACTTATTGATAGGATAGCAAGGTACCAGCCAACAAATAGAAAAATACGAATCAAAAGAGCTTCTGAGGTACTGGGAGAGAAGGTAGAAATTAAAAAACGGGCAAATTCTTTAATGACAAAATAGAAAATAGATAAGCCCAGTAATGGGAGGCTGGAAAGTAATAGCCGTCGACGCGTCTCTTGATGAAATGGTTGATAAGGAAGGATAAAGACAAGCATGGCAGCAATCAGTTCGAGTAAAAACCGCCATTCTTCAAATAATTCGAGGGCTGTCATTTAAAACCTCCAATATAATTTGAAAAGGCTTGGAGAAAACTAGCTTTCTTCAAGCGACTGATAGGAATGGTGTGGTCTGCAAGTAGCAGATCATTTCCCTGTATCGCTTCCACATGGGCTAGATTGACCAGAAAACTTTGACTAGGTTTTGCAAAGAGATGGGATGGTAATCGTTGTTCAATGGTTGAGAGGGATCCTGATGTGACATAGGTCTCAGTTACTGTATGGTAACTTAACTGGTGCCCAGATACCTCAATATATAAAATATCTTCTATATTGAGCGAGAGGTTTGTTTTGTTGAACGGCAGTTGGACAGTCTTTTGCACCTGCTTTTTAAAAGCTCGCAAAGCCCGTTCCAAGCGGAAGGAGAAACTGTCGTAATCCACTGGTTTAATGACAAAATCAAGAGCATCCACTGCATAGCCCTGAATGGCATATTGAGCCAAACTCGTTACAAAGATGAGACTGACCATCTCATCTTCTTTCCGAATGTGTTGGGCAGCTTCCATTCCATTGATTGCTCCCATCTCAATATCAAGGACAATCAAATCAAAAGAACGGTCCGTTCCTTGAAATTCATGAAAATAATCCAAAAATACTTCTGCTGAATTAAATTGTAGGACAGAAACCTCTAAGTCTTCCTCCTGTGCAAAACGCTGACAAAATCCAGCTAATTCTTCTGTGATGTCGACTTGGTCATCGACAAGGGCAATTCGATAGGTCATTGCATATTTCTACGTTCTACTGTAGGAACGTATCCTTTCATATACGGTCTTTTCTAAAAAAGAAAACGTTTTTCTAATCCTATTATACCAAAAAACAGACTCCTCTAGTGGAGAGGTTCATTTTCCATAAGGACAGATTATGAAAACAAATCTACCACTTACGATGAAAATTCCTTTACATCCTGAGAATGTGATACAGTAGATTCATAAAAACGATTACAAAAGGAGTATCCAATGAAAAAGACAATCAAAAAACCGATTGCCATTGCAGGATTGACCCTACTCTGTGGTGCAGCGATTGCGACAGGGGTGGGAAACTATTACGCTGTTAAGTATAGTCCGATTCTCTCTACTTATTTTGGTCATACGACCTACAAAATTACAGATGGGGATAAGAAGGAAGATACAAATTATTTTAAAAAGAGTTTCGCTTCAGAAGCGGAGCGCTTGACAGCCGATTCTAAAGCTGGTAAAAATGCCGCAGCAGAAGGCATTGTCCTTCTTAAAAATGACAATAATCTCCCTCTTGCAAAAGGTAGCAAAGTGACCTTGTTTGGGGTGTCAAACAACAACATCCTCTATGGTGGCGGTGGATCAGGTGCTGTTGACACTTCTACAGTACCATCCATGAAGAAAGCCTTAGAAAGTAGTGGTTTTGAAGTCAATGGTACGATGTGGGATTTCTATACTAAGGGTGCCGCAAAAGATATCAAGATGGACGTCCCAGATATAGCAGGAAGCGGTCGTTATGTCATCCACGAAGCTGGCATGAATCTCTTGGGTGAAAAAGAGAAAAATAGCTTTAAAGACTATTCTGATGCTGCTATTGTCACCATTTCTCGTTCAGGAGGGGAATCTTCTGATCTACCAAAAGTCTATGATGAATCCTACCTAGAAGCCCTAGACGGAGAAGGTTATGCTGGGAAATTCCACTCTGATCCAGTTGATTCTAAGGAAGATATTGGCCGTCATTACCTCGAATTAACTCACAACGAAGAGGAGATGCTCCAATATGCAAAAGCCAATTTTGAAAATGTTGTCTTAGTGGTTAATTCAGCCAATCCCATTGACCTTGGTTTCTTAGAAGAAGCGGACTATGGTGTTGATGCAGCCTTGTGGATTGGAAACCCGGGGAAAGATGGTCTCTACGCTCTTGCTGACATTTTAAATGGTAGTATCAATCCATCTGGTAAATTAGTGGGCACTTATGCTTATGACCAAACGGGTTCACCGGCCTTTGTTAATTTTGGTGCTAATTCTGTTAAAAGTGAAGACCCACGTGGAACAAATTACGTTGTCTATCAAGAAGGGATCTATGTTGGTTACAAATACTATGAAACCCGCTATGAAGATGCTGTTCTAAAACAAGGGAAGGCAGATGCCAATGTTGGCGTGACAGCTAAAGATGCAACAACATGGCAATATGAAAAAGAAGTCCAATTCCCATTTGGATATGGTCTCTCTTATACTCAATTCGACCATGAGTTGGTGAAAGATGACAAAGATGGCGATGGCTATACTTTTGAAGTAAAAGTCACTAACACAGGTGATGTAGCTGGTAAAGATGTCGTACAAATTTACATGCAGTCTCCATATACGGACTATGATAAAGAAGCAGGCATTGAAAAACCAGCTGTCCAATTGGTCGGTTTCGGTAAAACCAAAGAACTAGCAGCAGGTGAATCAGAAACTGTCAAAATTACAGTGGATGAAGAAAATCTTAAAGTGTACGATGCAACAGCTAATGATGGTGAGGGAACGTACATCGTCGAAGAAGGGCAATACTACTTCACCGCCGCAACAGATGCTCACAGAGCTATCAACAATATCTTAGCGAAAAAAGGGGCTGAAAATCTCTCTGGCAAAGGGCAAGCAAACCTAACAGTTGAAACAAAAGTTTCCTCTAGCGATGAATTTGCCAAATCTGAAGCAACAGGCAATGAAATCAAAAACCAATTTGCAGATGCAGACATGGCAACCTATGACAAAGACTTTACCTATCTTTCAAGAAGTGACTGGGAAAAAACATATCCAAAACAGTACAAACTTGAATTGACAGAAGACTTGCAAAAAGGTCTAGCTATTCCAGAAGGAACAGATCATAAAAAAGCCAAGATGCCAACAACAGATGCCAAGAATGGTTTGACATTGGCCATGATGCGTGAAGTCGACTTCAGCGATCCGCTTTGGGATACTTTCATGGACCAACTCAGTGCGGAAGAAATGTACAATCTTGTTCGTATTGGGGGTTACCAAACACAGGCAGTTTCTTCTGTAGGAGCACCCGCCACTGTCCATGTAGACGGACCAGCTTACGTAGGTGTGGCAGGATTAACAGGTGTGACGACCAAGGAAAAAACCTACGCTTGGAGTTCAGAGATCCTCCTTGCCTCTTCATGGAATAAAGACATTCTCTACAACATGGGGCAAATGATTGGAGAAGACGCATTAGCGCAAGAAGAACTAAACTTTGCAGGTTGGTATGCTCCAGCCATGAACATTCACCGTACAGCCTTCTCCGGTCGAAACTTTGAATACTATTCAGAAGATAGCTTCCTATCAGGTCAAATGGGGGCTGCTACTACCAAAGGGGCGACAGAAAAAGGATTGATTGCCTTTATCAAACATTTTGCCCTCAACGATCAAGAAACAAACCGTGCCTCACTCTTAACTTTTGCCAATGAACAGGCTATCCGTGAAATCTATCTTGCTCCGTTTGAAAAGAGCGTGACAGAAGGTGGAGCGCTTGGAATGATGGCGGGTATGAACCGTGTTGGCGCGACTTGGGCAGGAAACCACAAAGGCTTGATGACAAATGTCGTCCGAGATGAATGGGACTTCAAAGGAATTGTCGTAACAGACCAAGCTTCCTTCCCACAAGCCTTTCCATTTATGGCCATTCGTGGTGGACTAGAAGCAGGAACAGACCTCTACCTCAATACTGGTACAGATAACTGGACTATTGACGATTATGCCAAGAATCCAACAGTGATGACACAACTGCGTACAGCTTCTAAACACACTCTTTACTCTGTTTCACGCAGTCTAGCGATGAATGGTATTTCTTCAACAGCGAAGGTACAATCTATCACACCATTGTGGCAAAAATGGCTCTACGCTGCAGATGGCCTAGTAGCCCTTCTTGTAGCAGCAGGTGCCTACTTCCTTATCCGTAAGACAAAGTGGAAGAAAGAAGAAAACTAACATTCTAAACTCAAAAGAGGATCATTCAATAGGATGGTCCTCTTTTACATTACATTTTGTAAAATATACTTTACAAAAAGAATGGTATATGATATATTTGAGATGTAAAAAAGAAGGAGGAACTTCTAATGGAAAATGTAGCTGGCATGTTGCTTATTCTGTTTGCTGTATTGGTTTTTGTGTATGTACTACATAAGGAAGGCTTGATTGTCAAAGATGAATATGATGAATACCAAAAAATTCTACGTGGAAATAGCTTTCGTTATGCTTTTTATGGCATGATTTGCATGATTGTTTTGGGCTCTATCCTGTCTAACTGGCTTCCACTGTCTCTATCTTTGTTTTCTAGTTTATTGCTTTACATCGGTATCAGCATACAGGTTGGTTACTGTATCTGGGTTGGTGCCTATTTTCCAATCAATGAAGGACATAGCAGTCCAAAATCTAGCTTATTTTATTTCCTAGCGATGGGAGTGCTCTATCTGTTGATGAATGTTCCCATTTCCTTGGAAAATCTCCTTGAAGAAGGAGCAGATACTAGCTTGTTGATTAGTGTATTTTTCTTCCAAACGGCCTTGATTCTTGGTGTCCGTATGTGGCGAGATAGAAAAAATAAGGAGGACGAGTAAGATGCAAAACAAACAAAATATTGTTAAAAATCAGTTGTTGTTCATTTTTGTAGTAGGAGTCATGACTCTTGTTGCCTTCGTTAGTGCTGTAAAATCAGATGCCTCTACTTTTCGGTGGGTTGCATGGATTAGTTTTACTTTGCTGGCTATATTATTTTTCCTATTAGTCTGGGGCTTAAAGTCAGCTAAAAAGATTCAAGAAAAAATAGACAGGG
The DNA here is from genome assembly GCF_000380125.1 of Streptococcus ovis DSM 16829. GTDB lineage: Bacteria > Bacillota > Bacilli > Lactobacillales > Streptococcaceae > Streptococcus > Streptococcus ovis. The sequence continues at coordinate 42,613 of NZ_KB904582.1, read as the reverse complement.
GAGATGTTGCAGACAAGGAAGTGCGACAGTTGCAAAAAGTTCCTGTATATGATGAACGACAGCAACAATTTGTTCTCAAGAGTTACCAGCTTGGTTTTTGGTTCATGGTTTTTGTCTTATGGTTAGAATCATTTACGATCCGATTGTTTCCTCTAGTATCTGCTAGTTTTATGAGTTTTGTGGCTCTCTGGGGTGGAGTGGCCATCAGTGTTGCTTATGCAAATTTAAAAGGTGCCTCGCCTTTTGTAGATAAACGCTTTGGAAAAATTGGGAAAATCATTGCCCTGCCCATCGCTTTATTTGGTGTCATCGTCGTGGCAATGACACTTATAGCTAGTGTCGTAGCTGGACTTGGATGGGCAGATTTCTTTGCACAAGGCGGTAGTGGCTCAATGGTTTTGATGGGGCTATCCCTATTTGTAACTGGGAGTTCGATTGCCTACCGTCACTATCTCGACAAACGAGAGGAGGAGTAAGATGCTGTTTAATCGTATCATGGTCATTGTACTGATTGCTCTTGGTGTGGCGTTCTTTGCAAAAATAATTGCTAAAGATTTTGAAGCATTGGGTGATGGGTACGACGAACGTCAAAAAATGCATCGTGACAAAGGATATAAATACGGATTTTATACCCTATTATTATTGATTGTTATTGGGTGGAGCAATGCGGATAGTTTGGGTTCTCTAATGAAGCCATCTCTTGTAGCGTTTATCCTTATTTCAGGAGGATTATTTACAACTATCCTCTATTGGATTTGGAAGGATGCCTACTTTCTCCCTAAAAAACAACATTTGCTATGGGGAGTGCTGAATTTCTTATCAATGAGTTTGTTGCAAGTGACGAATCTGTATCGGACTTATCAGTATTGGATGGAGTTTGGACAAGGACAGTCCTTTTGGGAATTTTCAGAAAATGCTCTGATAAGTGTGTTACTGCTGTTCTATTTTTTGATGTTTACACTCTGTCTACTTTTTAAGGCTGGTATAGACAAATGGGGGAGTTCAGAATGAAAAACCTCCGATTAAAATCTGCACGTGCGGGCAAAGACCTAACCCAGCAAGACTTGGCAGACTTGGTTGGTGTGTCCCGTCAGACCATTGCGGCGGTGGAAAGAGGTGACTATAATCCGACCATCAACCTCTGTATTGCCATTTGCAAGGCATTGGATAAGACACTAGATGAGCTCTTCTGGGAGAACGATTAGAAGAAAGCGAATACGAAGTCAGCTCTGCTATTTTGCAAAAAATAAAATCAAAAAACAGGCTCAAATCGCTTGACGATAGGCTTGTTTTTTTGGTATTATAGTAGACGGTATTGTTTACCCCATTTGAAAGGCCCCGGAACCCTTCAAATAGCTCGTGGACCGGAACATCCACATCGTAAACAGAAACGAATTCGTATAGGAGAAATCATGAACAAAACAACTTTCATGGCTAAACCAGGCCAAGTTGAACGCAAATGGTACGTAGTAGACGCTACTGATGTACCTCTTGGACGTCTTTCTGCAGTAGTTGCTAGCGTACTTCGCGGAAAAAACAAACCAACTTTCACACCACATACTGATACAGGTGATTTCGTTATCGTTATTAACGCTGAGAAAGTAAAATTGACTGGTAAAAAAGCAACAGACAAAATCTACTACACTCACTCACTTCACCCAGGTGGTTTGAAACAAATCTCTGCTGGTGAGCTTCGTTCTAAGAACGCTGTGCGCTTGATTGAAAAATCAGTTAAAGGCATGCTTCCACACAACACTCTTGGACGTGCACAAGGTATGAAATTGAAAGTCTTTGTTGGAGCTGAGCACACTCACGCTGCCCAACAACCAGAAGTACTAGATATTTCAGGATTGATCTAAGAGAAAGGAGCACATAAAATATGGCACAAGCACAATATGCAGGTACTGGCCGTCGTAAGAACGCTGTTGCACGCGTCCGTTTGGTTCCAGGTACTGGTAAAATCACAGTTAATAAAAAAGATGTAGAAGAGTACATCCCACACGCTGACCTTCGTCTTGTCATTAACCAACCTTTCGCAGTTACTTCAACTCAAGGTTCATACGACGTTTTCGTTAACGTTGTAGGTGGTGGCTACGCTGGTCAATCAGGTGCGATCCGTCACGGTATCGCGCGTGCACTCTTGCAAGTAGACCCAGACTTCCGCGATTCATTGAAACGCGCTGGCCTTTTGACACGTGATGCCCGTATGGTTGAGCGTAAAAAACCAGGTCTTAAAAAAGCCCGCAAGGCATCACAATTCTCAAAACGTTAATATTCAGTTATATCAACGTTCCAGAGCACTTTGCGAAGTTTTCGCAAGGTGCTTTTTTGATGAAAAAAGTGCTTTGGTAATCCTTTTGGTAATCTTTCGAGACTTGGTTTTTGGTCAATATGAGGCTGAGCAATAAATCTAGTTCATTTAGCCTTATTAAGATACTCTGCAAATTTTGTAATTGACTGTTTTTCACCAGCTTTTGTAGCATGGCTATAAGTGTCTAAAGTCATCTGGCTGCTTGCATGGCCTAAGCGTTTAGCAGTATTGACTGGGTCAATTCCCATTTCAATCATCAAGGTTGCGTGAGTGTGTCTAAACCCATGTGGGCTAATCTTTTTAAGATTATGCTTACGTATAATACGTTTTAGAATATTGTTGATATAGTCAGCGTGTAAGGGTTCTATCTCACCATCTCGGTTGCAGTATGTAAACATAAATTCTTTGTCGAGAGAAAGAGGCTGTACTGATAATTGCCACTTTTCTCTGCTAGTTTCCTGTTTCCATTTGTTGAGGATAGAACAGGTTTCATCATCAAGATAGATAGAGCGCACAGAGAATGTATTTTTAGTTCCTTTTTCAATGGCATGGCCATCTATTCTTCCTAAACTTTTGCTAACTGTTAATAGTTGATTCTCAGAATCAAAATCTTCCCATTTAAGGGCGTAGAGCTCTCCTTTTCGTAACCCGCTGTATGCTAGTAATCGAAATAGTGCATAATGTTTATAAGGTTCATTTTCTAAAATGATTGTCAAAAAATGATGCAACTCGTTAACTGTCCAATAGTTCTCACTGACAGTTTTTTTGAGTTTAGGCATAATAACCTTGCTCATGGGATTTCGTTCAATATAATTCATATTAATGGCAAATTCAAATATTTTAGAAGTATAAGATTTGATTTGCTTCATGTTTTTGAATGTCTTGGCTTTGTCAGTGATGAAGGTTTGACAGTCTAAAGGACTGATTTTTGAAATTTTCTTTTCTCCAAAAACAGGAAGAATATGTAGGCGATAGAGGTCGGCAGTTTTGACTGCAGTAGTTGCTTCAACAGTATCTTTATAAGCTTCATACCACCTTTGATAAAGCTCTTGGTAAGTGTAGGTTGTTTGAGCAGTAATATGGACAAAAGTTCCACTATTCAACTGATGATTAACAGCAGTTTCATGAGCTTTGGCAGCTTTACGCGTCTTGAACCCTCGTTTAGTATAATATTTTTTCTTACCGTAGTCATTTAGACCAAGGTAAACTTTAACAAAATAGGTGATTCCTTTTGTAGATTGGTACTTGTGTACAGACATAACAGTTCTCCGTTTCTAAGTTTTCGGAGCTTATGTAATTGAGAAACTGTTAGTTTATTTTTTATGTCGATCTTCTTGTCTAATTCGGTATTCTTCGGTCTGAATCCAGGTTTGCCAAATTTCTGATTCTCGTTTTAAACTATTCATGTGTTTAGTGAAGATTTTCATGAATTCTTCTTCATTATTAACCAAATAGCGAGCTAAAATGCGCCTAAAATCGTCTGAGAAGCCTTCATTTAAGGGCATAGACAAATGAATCTCTCCTAGTTCGATTCCTTTCTTAAGCTTCTCCATATCGCTTTTAAAAGGTGTTACAGAAGTAATTTCAGATGTCTTGAAACTATCAGTGACGATTTTTAAATTTGACGGAGCGTACTTTTCTTCGTCAATTCCAAGGATGTATGCCACTGAAACACCAAAATAATCCGCTAACTTTTGAGCATTCTCTTTTTTAGGTTTTCGTATTCCTTGGTTATAGCTAGATAGTGTTGGGTAGGATATATCTAGCGCTTCACTGATACTTTTTATTTTTTTGCCACTTTCTTCTATAAGTTTAGCTATATTATTAGTCATAGATTCCTCCTAATTGATATTCTACCACATTTAATACAAAAAGTATAATACCACTTGACAAGAATACAAAAAGTATTTATAATTTAAAATGTATAATAAAATATACAAATTTCGGAGTTTATTTAATTGAGAAATGGAAACGAGGTAATAGTATGTCTGAAGAAGCGACTTTAGTTGTTCAACTTCCCAAAGTTTTGGAAAAACAGTTAAGGGCACATTATGATGAAATGGTCTCTACAGCTATTGAAAGAGCGCTAGAAGATAAAGAACTATACAAACCTATGGTTCGGATGGCCGCTCTTTCTAGGTGGCTTGATGTATCAACGACAACCCTTCAAAAATGGACACGAGAAGGAATGCCTACAATGGTCATTGATGGGGTGACTCTGTACGATAAACGTGCGGTTACACGTTGGTTGAAGCAATATGAAAGATGAGGTAAAGGATGGCTAATAGACGAATGTTGAGTAAAACGGTAGTACAGACACAACGATTTTTACGCCTGCCACTTGAAGCGCAGGCGCTTTACTGTCACTTGGTAGTCAATGCAGATGATGATGGTATTGTTGAAGCTTTTCCTGTTATGCGAATGATCAACGCTAATGAGGACAGTTTGAATTTATTAACTCTTAAGCAGTATTTACTCTTGTTAAACAATGAAATGGTTTACTTTATCAAGGATTTCTTTGAGCAGAATACCATCAAAGCAGATCGTTACACACCGAGTAGTCATCGTCAACTTCTTATAGATTATCTGAAGGATAATCAGTTGTTGGAGAATTTAAATTTAGGTCCACGCTTGATTAATTATCTTCAAAATACTAGGCTCCAAGTTGGAGCCAGTCTGGATCCAGATGGGAACCGCAATATAATTAAAGATAAGTAAAGATAGGATAGGGAAAGATAAGTTAAGTCAAGATAAGATAGGATTAGATAATGATCCAATCTCATCACGACTGACTGATGACATCTGGTTAATGGAAACACTATGGCATCGAGAATTAACCCGACAGGAAAAAGTATTACTAGAAGGATTAACAGTTAGTGATTCTTTATTGCAGTTAGTTATTCACAAAACAGCTGAGCTTGAGCCAAAAAAACAAAACATGAGTTATGTCAAAGGGATACTAATGAATTGGGAAGCTAGAGGGTTTATAACTGCTGACCAAGTGATAGCGTCTGAAAAAGACTACCGTCCATTAGAAATTTCAAATGTGGAAGTATCTGAAGATTTCATAGCAGCTATGGATATATGGAAAGATTAGAAGGATAACTAGTGATGACAGTATATTATCAATTAGAAAATATGTTAGTGGCTGGATTTAAGTCACAAGAGGAGTACGACCGCTATCAGGCTCTCAAGAGAGACTATGAAGGGGAGTCAGAGGACTACAGCTTTTCTATTAGAGAAATCACCAATCAGATTGAAATCATTTGTAAGACCTCAGAAAATGATTTTCCTGATTTAGAAGAAGGAATATTAACTGACTATTTAGAACTAGTTGAACAGTTGGAACGTTATGACACTAAGCAGGCAGATAAGTATTTAAGGATGGTTCGTCATGGTTGAACGTGTCAGAAATATTTTAAAGAAGTTTTATGTGACGGAATTGCAGAATGACGTCCTTAATCGGTTAGTAAACGATACAGGATTAGGGTCATTTTCTAATTATGCTCGTCGGATGCTCTTTAAGGAAACGTCACTTTTTATTCAATTTGATGAATCACAGTTTGAGGAATTGATTTATTCTTTAAGACGTGTCGAAAATAATTTAAGGCAGTTATCAAGTATTGCAGAGCAGTCTCAAAATATTCAAGCTTACAGAGCTATAGAGTATAGCAGAAGGCTAGTTTCAAATTATGAAAAGCAGTTAACTCATTACTACAAGCAGAAGAAAAGAAAATTATTATCTAAGGGAGCTTAATGGTTAAAAGGAGAATTAGAAACGTTATTAAACAAGTCTTTTTATCTGAAGAAGAAAATCAAAAATTGTTAAATCGAATGAAGCAAGATGGCTTCTCAAACTTTTCTATTTTTGCTAGAAAGCAATTGTTGAAACCTGATTTTGAAACATGGCTAGTAAGCTTTCCGGAATATCAGACTCTGACGAATAGATTGCTATTTATTGGCAGAACAATTAATTCTATTGCCAAGAGTGCGACCCAGTTTGGGAAAATCTCTCCGCAAGACTTGATGGAATTAGGTCAGCTGATGGAGGAACTTGTAGAACATGTAGAGAAGCAAATCAGGGAAGATAAGCAACGAGTAGCTAAGAAGTGATAGTACTCCAGTAATTTTGGCAGCATAGTTTTAAAATAAGATAGCAAAAACGCTGATGGTGGTCAGTGTTTTTTATTATGTCGTCATAAAAAATCCTTGTACGGACAATGTGCGGCACCGTATAAAGTACGGTTATGTCCTTAGAATGTTAAAAGGTCTTTGCGAGCTCAGATAGTGTATACACACTATCGTAAAAAACAAACATCAGCAAAGGTCAGTGTGACCCTTTTGAGGTGATGTTCGTTTTTTATTTTGGGGAGAATCCCCAACCCCCTTGAGAAATAGTTCGAGATAGGGGTTTGAAAATGGTATAATAGAGGAAACAAAACAATTTGGGAGTGTAAAATGGCAAATACAAATACGAGTGCTAATATTGGCTTCGAAAAGGAGCTCTGGGATGCGGCAGATTCTTTACGTGGTCATATTTCAGCAGCTGATTATCGAAAAGTGATCATTGGTTTGATTTTCTTAAAGTATGTTTCCGATTCGTTTACGATTAAATATAATTATCTTCTCAAAGAAGATGAAGGATTTGAAGAAGACCGCGATGAATACGTTTCTGAAAACATCTTCTTTATCCCACCAAAATCAAGATGGGCTTACATTGCGGAAAAAGCACACACCCCTGAAATTGGTCTTGCGATTGATGATGCCATGCGTGAGATTGAGCGTGCAAACAAATCGCTGAGTGGTGTTCTGCCTAAAGTCTATGCCTCGCCTGACTTGGATCAGCGTGTACTGGGCGAAGTCGTTGATATTTTTACAAATATCAACATATATGATCATGGTAATGAAAAAGATTTGCTCGGTCGAACATACGAATACTGCTTGGAACAATTCGCTGCCTATGAAGGTAAGAATGGTGGGGAATTTTACACACCAACAAGCATTGTTAAAACAATTGTTGAGATTTTAAAACCTTTTAATGGTCGTGTGTACGACCCAGCCTGTGGTTCTGGCGGTATGTTTGTCCAATCAGAGACATTTATTGAAAATCATAGCGGCAATATTAACAATCTCTCCATTTACGGACAAGAAGCCAATGCCGATACGTGGAAAATGGCAAAAATCAACATGGCTATTCGCGGTATTGAACCTAACTTTGGACCTCATCAAGCAGATACTTTTACCAACGATTTACACCCGACACTCAAGGCGGACTATATCATGGCAAATCCTCCCTTTAACTTGAAGAAGTGGGGAGCAGATAAGCTAGCAGATGACGTTCGTTGGAAGTACGGCACACCTCCTGATAGTAATGCTAACTATGCGTGGATACAACACATGATACATCACTTGGCGCCCAATGGTAAAATTGGTCTTGTCTTGGCAAATGGGTCACTATCATCTACGCAAAGTGGCGAAGGGGATATTCGCAAAGCTATTATCGAGGATGATTTGGTTGAAGGTATTGTGGCACTCCCTGCCCAACTCTTTTACAGTGTGACTATTCCAGCCTGCCTCTGGTTTATTTCTAAGAATAAAAAGCAAAAAGGAAAAACGGTCTTTATCGATGCCAGAAATCTAGGTCACATGGTTGACCGTAAACATAGAGATTTTACGGACGATGACATCCAAAAGATTGCTAAGACATTTGAAGCCTTCCAAGAAGGAACATTGGAAAATGAAAAAGGCTTTTGTGCTGTCGTTGAGACCAAGGCTATTGCTGAGCAGGACTATATCTTAACACCAGGACGTTATGTTGGAATTGAAGACAAGGAAGAAGATAGCGAACCCTTTGAAGAGAAGATGGAACGCTTAACCACAGAACTGTCTGAACTGTTTAAACAGTCTCATGTCCTAGAAGAAGAAATCAAACAACGATTGGAGGAGATTGGATTTGAGATATAAGCTAGGCGAAGTTGCCAAGATAAGATATGGTAAAGACCACAAAAAATTAGATGATGGGAATATCCCAGTCTATGGTTCAGGTGGCATAATGAGATATGTAGATACCGCACTTTATGATAAAAAATCTGTTTTAATTCCACGAAAAGGTTCGTTAGGAAATTTATTCTTTGCCAATAAGCCATTTTGGACAGTAGATACTTTATTTTATACTGAGATAGACGAAAATATTTTAATGCCTGAATTTCTATTTTATAAGTTAAAAATGTTTAATCTAGCAAGTATGAATGTAGGTAGTGCAGTACCTAGCCTTACAACCGCAATTTTAAACGCCTTAGAGTTGGATATTCCCTCTTTAGAGGTACAGTCACAAATTGTAAATATATTAAAAGCTTTTGATGAAAGAATTTCTCTTAATAAACAGATAAATCATCATTTACTTGAGCAAGCTAGA
>NZ_KB904582.1:0-33871 GCF_000380125.1 Streptococcus ovis DSM 16829 | reverse complement strand
CTTGGCGCCGTATCTTGTCTTTTACGTGATTCCGGAACTTAACCTTATAGTACACATATAAGCGACTCATGTCTTCCGTGATGCTTGCATCGCTTGATAGTAATTCATACAATACCAGCATCCCTTCTTGTTCCCAATCCTCGTGCTCCCATGACTTCACGTAGTATTCCTTCCGGGCTTTCTCCACTATCCCGCTTACCTTTGAATAGATTGTCTTAAATTCCATCTTTCCACTCCTTCCTCTCTAGTCTACTTCCTACATAAGGGTTCGTACAGGACATTTTTGTCCTTCTTCTTTTAAAAAAAGCCCGGAATTTTTTTATTCCGGAACTTTTCCTATTTTCTTATAAGGTCTTTTCTCTCACTTCGTGATAACTTAAGGAAAAAACTTTAAATCTTTGCAATTTGAGGTTTACTAGGGCTGATGGTAGCTATGAAATTTTTCCGGAAGAAGTATCCCATAAAAAAGGAGAAGACCATTCTAGTCTTCTCACAATATACGATATCAGGGTTACAGGAATTCTTTTCTATATTGTGCTTCTTCTGCTGAATTGCACCAGACAAAGTGACCTGGTTTAATTTCAACCATTTTAGGCTGGTCCACACTGTAATCATGATCATCAGGATTATACACGACTAATTTCTTCTGACGTTCCAAAATAGGATCTGGAATTGGAACAGCGGACAAAAGTGATCGTGTATAAGGATGGATTGGATTGCGGAAGAGTTCTTCCGTTTCAGCTACTTCAACAATAATCCCTTTATGGATAACTGCAATACGATCTGAAATAAAGCGAACAACAGAAAGGTCATGGGCAATAAACAAATAGGTCAAACCAAGCTCTGCTTGAAATTGCTTCAATAGATTCAAAACCTGAGCACGAACCGAGACATCCAAAGCGGAGATTGGTTCATCTGCAATAACAAGTTCTGGCTGCATTACAAGTGCACGGGCAATTCCGATACGCTGGCGTTGTCCACCTGAGAACTCATGTGGGTAACGAGTCAAGTGTTCTGCCAGTAATCCAACTTCATTGATAATTTTACGAACTTTTTCTTTTCGATCTTCTTCGTTTTCATACAATTTGAAGTTGTAAAGACCTTCAGAGATAATATAATCAACTGTTGCACGTTCATTTAGACTGGCAGCAGGATCTTGGAAAATCATCTGAATTTTACGAATTAATTCTCGTTCTTTTTCGCGAGATTTTTTCCCGTTAATTTTTTCACCTTTGTAAAGAATATCCCCACTACTTGTATCATTTAACCCAATGATTGCTCGGCCAATGGTTGTTTTACCTGAACCAGATTCTCCAACTAAAGAGAATGTTTCACCTTTATTGATAAAGAAATTAGCATTTTTCACAGCAACAAACTTTTTATTGCCATGACCGAAAGAAATTTCTAAATCTTTAATTTCAACTAATTTTTCAGTCATTTCTTCCTCCTATTTAATTTCTTCTGTCAACATTTTTTGCTTTATTTTTTCATGTAAGTCACGAATCATCTCAGGTTTCTCAACTTTTGGTGCTTCTGGATGAAGAAGCCAAGTCTTCGCCCAATGAGTATCACTTACAGAAAATACTGGCGATTTTTCTTCAAAATCGATTTGCATAGCAAACTCTGAACGAGGAGCAAATGCATCACCAACAACAGGAGTATAAAGTGATGGCGGTGTGCCCGGAATTGAGTACAATTCACCACTAGCATCCGCTAACTGTGGAAGACTGGACAACAAGCTCCAAGTATATGGATGGCGAGGATCATAGAAGATATCTTCTACCGTTCCATACTCGATTACTTCACCTGCGTACATTACCGCTACTTTATCTGCAATACTTGCAACAACTCCAAGGTCGTGCGTAATAAAAATTGTCGTAAAATTATATTCTTTTTGTAATGACTTCAAGAGATCTAGGATTTGTGCTTGAATCGTTACATCAAGTGCAGTGGTAGGCTCGTCACAAATTAATACATCCGGTCTACAAGCTAAAGCAATTGCAATAACAATCCGTTGGCGCATACCACCTGAATATTGGAATGGGTATTCATTAAAACGTTTTTTAGCATCGGGAATTCCAACTTTTTCCATGTAATCAATTGCCAATGCTTCTGCATCTTTTGCCGAAACACCTTGATGCTTGATAATCACTTCTGTGATTTGTTTACCAATAGTAACAATAGGATTTAAACTTGTCATTGGATCTTGGAAGATGGTTGCAATCTTCGATCCACGAATATTTTGCCAATCTTTATTTGATTTTACTTCTGTTAAGTCCTGACCACGGTAAGTGATTTTTCCTGACGCAATGCGACCATTCTCTTCCAACATACCAGTGAACGTTTTTGTCAAAACTGATTTTCCTGATCCAGATTCTCCGACTAATGCCAGAACTTCTCCTTCTACAAGCTCGAGAGAAACTCCTCTGATAGCCGTCAACACACGGTCACGAACATCAAATTCCACGACCACATCTTGGGCAGTTAATATTACATTTTTTTGATTTGTCATATTGACTCCTTATCTATGTGTACGTGGGTCACTTGCATCAGAAAGGTTTTGACCGACGATGAAAAGTGACAGCGAAACAAGAACTAGCGCTGTTAGTGGAATCCAGAATAGGTAAGCATTTGTTGTTACGTTTTGTGCATACTTAGAAATCAAACGCCCTAAACTTGGTACAGTCACAGGAAGTCCAATACCGAAATAAGATAGAAAGGCTTCCGATGAAATATAACCAGGGAGACTTTGTGAAGCTTGGGTCACGATTACAGAAACTAATTGTGGTAAGAGGTTTTTAATCACCAATTTAAAGTTAGAAGTCCCTAATGTACGACTGGCGAGGTTATACTCTAAGTCACGATAGCGCATAATTTGGACACGGATAGAATACGCTACACCAATCCAACCCGTCAAACAGAAGGCTAAAATTAAATTCCAGAAACCAGCTCCCAAAGCATAAATCAAGACAATAATGATGAGGAGATAAGGGATGTTTGAAATGATATTGTAAACTTCCATCATGACCATATCAACTGTCTTTGAGATGCCCCAGAAGCCACCAACAATAATTCCAATCGTCAAGTTGATGACTGTCGCAATCAACGCAATGATGATAGAGTTACGTGCGCCGTACCAAACACCATCAAAGAGAGACTGGCCATTTCCGTCCGTACCAAACCAATACTTCGAATTTGGCCAATTAAAACGAGCAGAAAAATCATTAATCTTACTTACGTCATTGAAATCATAATTAGCAAACATTGGATAGATGAAACTCATCAGCACAATCGCAATCAGAATAACCAACATCACGATGGTTGATTTTTTTCTCAAGAATTGGCGAAGCACTGTCTTCCAATAAGAATAGGCAGGGGCGTCAATAACTTCAGAGGCAAAATCATCCCGTTTTACAAATTGAAATTTACTTTTATCAATCAACGACATCATTTACCTCCTTTTTTATTTGTTAATTTAATACGTGGATCAACTACTGTCATCAACAAGTCACCCAATAAAAGGGCAAAAATAGATAGGGCTGCAAAGATAAAGCTTAGAGCCACAACCATAGTATTATTGGCCACTTTAATCGAATCAATCAACATCTTACCCATACCTGGAAAAGCAAACACTGATTCAGTAAATGTCGCCCCAGTGATAACTAAGAGTACTGAACTTGGAATACCAACTACAACAGGTACCATTGCATTTTTGAAGACGTGATGTTGCGAGATTTCTCTTTCAGACAATCCTTTGGCACGTGCAAAACGGACAAAATCACTTGACTGTAAGTCCAATACATACCGACGGAACCAAATAGCAATGTTCGGAACACTTAGAAGTCCTAACAGAATAGATGGCAAAACATAAGAACGTGGATCTTCCGCACCAAGCGCTGGGAAAGTATCTGGTAGATTAAATAATTTACCGAGTAACAATCGGAAAATATATACAAAAGCGATAGATGGCAAGGCCATTAAGAAACTTAATGTTGCTGTTGAAGCATTATCAAACCATTTATTCTTATAGCGAGCCATCAAGGTTCCAAGCGGTAAACCAATTGCATAAGCAATACAGATACCGATTAGTCCAATAATAGAAGAGTTCACTAACATAGATGGTTCTCTATATTTTGCTTTTGTTGCTGTATAGGCGTCCCCTTCGCCGAAATTTGCCTTGTCTTTTGCATCAGCAGAAGAAGGTGATTTATACGTCCGGCTATAGATATCAATAGAGGTTTGTTTTGTAACACCAGTTGGGAAGGTTACTTCTGTTAATTCCTTCTTACCCTGCCCTTGTGTCAAAACTTCCAATACATCAATATTGGCATACGTAGGATATGAAACCCCCATATTAAAAGTAACAAAGTTTTGATGTACAAACGGGAATTGACTATTGAAATACAAAAGATACTTATGCTCTGTACCAGAACCAACTACTGACCAACCAATAGATGGATCATTTTCAACACGGATATATCTTTCGAGGTCTGGGTTTTTAGGGTCTTGAATTTTATTTTTATGATCAATTTGAATTAAATTTCCATAAAACTCAAAAATCCGTTGTGTAATAGGAATTTCTCGTGTTGCATAAAATTCTTTGCTGTCTGTAAAACGACCAACAACCCAGCCGTTTCCTTTTTCCGCTTCCCATTTTTTGTAAATAGCTTTGTTTTTAGCAGTACCTGCTGTTGTTACACTACTATCAATTTTTTCCGCAGCTTCCTTAAGCTCCTTGGTATCGAGATACTCTATGTAGCCCATTTTTTCATAGACAGTATTAATATAATTTGTCTTTATATCCGGTTTAGCAGTCATTTTCGCATATAGCGGATCCTTATCAAAAATCTTTTTCCTTGGCACCATCGTATAGATGATGGTATAAATCAAAGTAGTTACAAGAAAAAGAGAGAGAAGGGAACGCAAGATACGCATGAAAACATACTTTTTCATTGCAATTTTTCCTCCAAATCTCAAGAGGACTTTCTCTAAAACTTATAGAGAAAGTCCTCTTGGAAAAGTTCTTAAAAGTCCTTTACTTTTCTACGTGGTCAGCAAGCTCTTCTTCCGCTTTTGCGTTCGATTTTGCTTTTTCTTCCAACCATTTTTCACGTGCTTTATAGTATTCGTCAGCTACAACGATATCCCCAACTTCCATACCTTTGAAGTGTGAAGAACCAGAGTTCTTGATACCAACCCAGCCATCAGTTCCTGTAAATGGAACGACTTTAGTTACACCCGGTGTTGCTCCAAGCGATTGATAAGGAATCACTATAGCACTATCGGTCAACCAAGCTTGTGCTTCTGCATATTTATTGTAACGAGCTTCTACATCAGCATTTTCAGCGTTTGCGACTTTAACCAATTCTGCATATTTGTCGAAGCCAACTTGTTGAATCACAGCTGTATCTTTATCTACTGCAATACCAGTCTTGTCAAAACTCGCTCCGCCTGGCGCAAATATATCCAGGTAAGTCGATGGATCCAAGTAGTCTGGTCCCCAGCCTGCATATGACAAGTCATAATCATTCTGATCAGGAGATTCTGTGTAGAATGCTACGTTTTGGAATTCTTCATCACCCATTTGAAGAAGGTCAACTACTACATTTTCTTTACCAAGAGCTTTTTCAATTGATTCCTTCATGGATGATGCTTGTTGCACACCAACTTCGTTTGTTTGGTTCACAGGCACATCAAGATGAATTGGGAATTCAACTCCTTCAGCAACAAGAGCTTCTTTTGCTTTTGCAAATTCAGTTTTTGCTTTTTCTGCATTGTAGAAACCGTCTTGTGCATCTTCCAAGTTTACATTTGCCCACTCATCACCATAAGTGATCAATTTTTCTTGCGTCAATTGACCAAAGTTTTTGGCTTCTGCACTTACAAAGGTTGGAGCCACAAGGATGTTACGGAGGATGTTTGCAGCTGCATCTTCTCCAACACTTTGTGCAGTATAAGCTTTACGATCCCAAGCAAATGCAATTGACTGACGAAAATCTTTGTTCAACAAAGCTTTCTTAGTTGACTCTTTTTGTGCATCTGTTGTTTTAGCGGTGTGGTTGTATGTCACACGATTCAAGTTAAAGACACGGTAGTAAACCGTACCATCTTGTAAGCTATAACGGATGTTTTTGCCGTATTCTTTTTTCACTGCAGCAAACGTAGAAGAGTTAGGGAATACACGAGCAGTTGTGTAGTCACCATCACTAAATCCTTTAATCAACGATTCTGGATCTTGACCATCATAGAAAGTTAATTTAATCTTGTCAATTTTGACATTTTCTGCATCCCAATAGTTAGGATTTTTTTCATATTCAATAGAAGACTTAGATGTCATGCTACTCATCAAGTAAGCGCCATTGTAAAGAATACCGTCTGGTGATACTTTACCAAAATCTTTACCTTGTGACTCAAGGAAGTCTGCATTCAATGGCAACATAACAGCCATTGTCAATTTTGAGTTCCAGTAGCTTTCAGGCTGGTTCAATGTATATTGAACAGTTTTCTCATCAATCGCTTTTACACCAACTGTTGAGAAGTCTGTTGTCTTACCACTCATGTAGTCTGACAAACCTTTAATAGAGTTTTCTACGACATAGAGACCTTCACCTTTTACGTCTACAGCATGTTTCAAAGCTGTTACGAAGTCTTCTGCGGTTACAGGTGCGTACTCTTCACCATCTGATGTGTACCAGTTAATACCATCACGAAGTGTATAAGTATACGTCAATCCATCTTTTGACACTGTCCAATCCTCTGCAAGAGATGGAACAAGATTACCATACTTGTCATTTTCCATCAAACCATCGATAAAGTTTGTCACGTGATCTGAAATTTGTGCACGACTATAAGCAAGGTAGTCCAATGATGTTGGATCTTCTGTATAAACGTACGAGTAAGTGCTTGATGCTTCTGATTTGCCAGATGAAGCATTGCCACAAGCTGCTAAAAAGCCTGCAGATAACAAAGTCACACCAGCAAGAGCCACAATTTTTCTTTTCTGCATAAAAGGTCTCCTCTATTTGAAAATAACGAATTGTCAAAATTTAAACAATTCTTAAATAGTATAATCAAGATTATATCATTGTTCTTTGAAATTGTAAAGTAATTTTAGTTTTTTGGAAATTTTCTGACTTTTTTGTTTTTTTCACCCTTTTTTCTTTTATGTTATAATACTGTATAAGAATAAAAGGAGTCGTTATGAGACCATATTTCACCAAAACTTGCTTTTTCGTTTCCATTCTATTCAGTAGTCTAGCATTCTTTTCGCAACATGCAAGTGCTGACAAATTTTCAGTTCCAGCGAAACATGCCATTGCTGTGGAAGTCAACACAGGAAAGATATTATATGAACAAGAGGCGCAGACTCCTGTTTCTATCGCTTCAATCACCAATTTACTAACAGCCTATTTGACCTATGAAGCTGTTGAAAACGGAAACCTCACACTGGATACAACCGTCCCTATCTCTGATTATCCATTTGAACTAACGATATCACCTGTGAGCAATGTAAACTTAGATGCTCGAGAATATACCGTGCACGACTTACTGAAGGCATCACTAAACACTTCGGCCAATAGTGCAACTATTGCTTTAGCCGAAGCTGTCTCAGGGAACGAGTCAGCATTTGTAGATAAAATGAAAGATAAACTTCAAGACTGGGGAATCAAACACGCAACATTGGTGAATGCTACCGGTTTAAATAATATTTATATAGGAGATAATCGTTATCCTGATTCTAAAGAATCAGACGAAAATCAGATGTCTGCAAGAGATGTCGCTTTTATTGCAAGACGTCTCATTTTAGACTATCCAGAAGTGCTAGACATCACTTCACAGTACAGTTATGACTTTGCCGGTACCAGTTATTATAATACCAATCAAATGCTAGAAGATGGACTATATTTCCGCGAGGGGGTTGATGGCCTGAAGACTGGCACTTCAGAAAACGGAGAGGTCTCATTTGTCGCAACAACCAAAAAAAATCACATGCGAATCATCACGGTGGTCCTCCATGCCCATGATGGTGAACTCTATCCAGAAAATCGTTTTCTTGCAACCAATGATTTGATGGACTATGTCTATCAAACATTTACAATGTCACCTTTGGTAAATAAGGGGAAGTCATACAAAGGCAGCAAAGTTGCTGTTTTCAATGGGAAAGAGCCTATTAGCAAAGCGGTATCAAAAAATGATCTCCTCGTTGTCGCTAAAAAGGGAATGGAGCCTGCTGTTCTAACGGATTTTACAGTCACTAAAAAAACAGTAGATGCTCCCCTCAAAAAAGGGACAACACTTGGTGAACTAGCAATTGTTGACAAAGATTTAATTGGTCAGGGTTATCTGGAAAAGAACCATCAAGTAATCACTATGGTTGCCGAAAAAGATATTTCAAAAGCTATTTGGCCTCTCTCTTGGTGGAATCAATTCATTCGTTATGTCAATGAGAATTTATAACGTATCAAAAAGGAAAATCCTAGCAGATTTTCCTTTTCTTTTATTTCGGCTCTATAATTTCTATAATGGGTAAATCTACTTTGGAGATTATAGGGCTTTTTGAGTATTAAAAAAGTCCCATAAGACTTATAATGCAAGCGACTCCCGTTGCTTCTTATTTACCACTTCAGTAAGTAAAACGATACAAGCTAACCCTTGTTTTTCTCCAACCTCTGTCGGAGATTCTTTGCTTTGCTCTAATTACTCTAATTAGTAGAAATACTACCGTATTTCCTTATCTACCAATTCAGTGGTTGATGGCATTGTATTTAGTAGCTTCATAGCTACTAAATCACTAATGCCATCAACCTACTGAACCCTCCATCTCATATGCGATCAGTCTATTCAACTCAACAGCGTATTCCATTGGGAGTTCTTTGGTAAATGGTTCGACAAATCCCATGACAATCATTTCAGTTGCTTCTTGTTCTGATAAACCACGACTCATGAGATAGTAGAGCTGCTCTTCTGAGATTTTAGATACTTTCGCTTCGTGTTCCAAGGCGACTTGTGAGTTATGGATTTCATTGAATGGAATGGTATCCGAACGTGAGATATCATCCATAATAATCGTATCACATTCAATATGACTCACTGATTTCTTCGAATTTTTATTGAAGGTAACTTGTCCGCGATAGTTTACTTCACCACCACTTTTAGCAATGGACTTAGATACGATGGAAGAGCTGGTATGCGGTGCATTGTGAATCATCTTCGCACCTGTGTCTTGATGCTGTCCTTTATTGGCAAAGGCAATTGACAACATCGTCCCGCGAGCTCCTTCTCCTTCAAGGTAAACAGCTGGGTATTTCATCGTTGTATGCGCACCAAGATTTCCATCAATCCACTCAACAGTGGCATTTTTTTCAGCACGCGCTCGCTTGGTTACTAAATTATAAACATTGTCAGACCAGTTTTGAATGGTTGTATAACGCATATACGCACCTTCGTGGGCAATAATTTCTACAACTGCAGCGTGTAAGCTTGCAGTGGAATAGGTCGGAGCTGTACAACCTTCAACATAGTGAACGCTTGCCCCCTCATCCACAATAATCAATGTGCGCTCAAACTGACCCGTTCCCTCATTATTAATCCGGAAATACGTTTGAAGTGGGACTTCACATTTAACTCCTTTCGGAACATAAATGAAGGTTCCACCTGACCACACGGCTGAGTTCAGCGCAGCCAATTTATTATCTGTTGGGGGAACTAATTTGGCAAAGTATTTTTTGAACAACTCAGGATATTCTTTAAGAGCAGAATCTGTATCTGTAAAGATGATTCCCAACTTATCATATTCTTCTTTCATATTGTGGTAAACCACTTCTGATTCGTACTGAGCAGCCGCTCCAGCCAGATAGGCACGCTCAGCTTCTGGAATTCCGATTCGCTCAAAGGTTTCCTTGATTTTATCTGGAACATCATCCCAGCTTTTCACAGGTTTTTCGGACGCCTTTTGATAATAAATAATATCATCAAAATCTAAATCAGATAAATCCGCTCCCCAAGTTTGCATAGGCATTTTTTTAAAGGCTTCATAGGATTTTAAACGAAAATCCAACATCCATTCCGGCTCCCCTTTGGCTGCAGACATTTCACGAATGACAGCTTCGTTCAAGCCTTTTCCTGTTGAATAAATCGGCTCCACATCATCATGAAAACCAAATTGGTATTCCCCTAGATCAATCGCCTTTGGTTCAATCATTTCTTCTGACATAAATCTTCCTTTCTCTTACCGCAGTGACACATCATCTGGGAAGTCTCCATCTGACGTTCACTCTTTAATGGCTTCTCTCTCAATCACTTTTTTCAAGGCATTCCAAGATAAGGTTGCACATTTAATACGCTGTGGAAATTTAGAAACACCTGCTAGTAGGGCCGCGTCTCCTAATATTTCTTGCCCTTCAGTTTTTTCTCCTTGCACCATTTGTGAAAACAGCTCCGCCATCTTTTGAGCGTCCTCAATCCGCTTCCCAATAATAGCATCCGTCATCATAGAGGCTGATGCTGTCGAAATCGTACACCCTGCACCGTCAAAAGCAACATCAGCAATTTTCCCCTCTTCAAAACGAACAGATAAGGCAATCACATCACCGCAGGTTGGATTGTGCATTTCAAGAACCTCTACTCCCTCGAGACTCCCTCGATGATGGGGATGTTTGGAGTGATCCGTCACAACAGCCATATACAGAGCATCTAATTTAGAAAGTGCCATTGAAAAACTCCTTTGCTTTTAAGAGGGCTTCGACTAATTTATCGCAGTCTTCTTTGGTATTGTATAGGTAAAAACTTGCTCGGGCTGTGGCTGCCGTCCCAAGGTAAGAAATCAAGGGTTGTGCACAATGATGCCCTGCCCGCACGGCTACACCTTCATAATCTAAAGCAGTTGCCAAATCATGGGGGTGTAAGTCATCCAAGTTAAAGGAAATCACCCCTGTCCTTTTTGCCAATTCTTGACTACCATATAGCGTTAAACCAGGAATTTCTTGTAGTTTTGGAAAGACATAGGACACTAACTCTGCTTCATAGGCATGAATGGCATCCATTCCAATTTCTGTTAAATAATCAATGGCTGCACCGAGCCCAATGACACCTGCAATATTAGGTGTTCCCGCTTCAAATTTCCACGGCAATTCTTTCCATGTCGCCGATTGTTCGTGGACAAATTCAATCATTTCACCACCAAATTCAACAGGCGACATTTGCTCAAGAAGTTCTTCCTTCCCATATAAAACACCGATACCTGTTGGCGCCATCATCTTGTGGCCTGAAAAGGCGAAAAAGTCCGCATCTAAATCTTGAACATCAATCACCATGTGCGGTGTAGACTGAGCACCATCCACTACCAAATAAGCACCTACTTGGTGAACCAATTGAGCAATTTCTTTAATTGGATTCACCACACCCAACACATTTGATACATGGGCAAGGGAGACAAATCGTGTCTTCTCATTGAGTGAAGATTGCAAAGATTCCATGTCAAGCTCACCATTTTTCAAATAAACATAGCGGAGCTTTGCACCCGTCTTACGACAGGCTTCCTGCCAAGGTATGATATTGGAATGGTGTTCCATAATAGAAAGCAGCACCTCATCATTTGGCTGCAAGATTTCTGCTGCGAAATGCGCCACCCAATTTAAGCCCGTTGTCGTTCCACGCGTAAAAAGAATTTCTTTTGTAGAGCGGGCATGAATAAAATCCGCAACCTTTTGACGGACTGCCTCATAAGAAGTGGTTGCCCGCTCTGCTAAGGTATGGACACCACGGTGCACATTGGCATTGTCCGTTTTATAGTAATTTCCCAGCGCCTGTAAGACCTGTACTGGCTTTTGTGTTGTCGCTGCATTGTCTAGATAGACCAAAGGCTCATCATGCACCTCTTGGTCTAAGATTGGAAAGTCCTGACGCAGGCGTTCTATATCAATTTTTGTCATTTTTATCTCTTTGATAATTTATCTTCTAACACTTGGATGAGTTCATCTCGAACTTCTTTGACAGGAATTTCTGTAATCACTGCCCCCAGGAATCCACGGATAACCAGGCGTTCTGCTGTTGCTCGGTCCAAACCACGACTCATCAAGTAGTACATATCTTCTGGATCAACCTGTCCGATTGACGCAGCGTGGCCAGCGGTCACTTCATTTTCATCAATCAACAAGATTGGGTTGGCGTCTGAGCGAGCCTTGTCCGACAGCATGAGCACTCGACTTTCTTGTTGGGCATCTGCACCTTTGGCCCCACGAATAATATGACCAATACCATTAAAGGTAAGGGTTCCACGTTCTAGAATTACACCATGTTGCAAGATATGTCCTACAGAATGCGGACCATAGTTGGTCACACGTGTATCAATGCCTTGAACTTGGCGACCACTTGATAACGCCACTACTTTCAAATCTGCATGACTTCCATTGCCAATCAGGTCGCTGTCAAAATCGGCAACTACATTGCCTTCATTCATAACACCAAGCGCCCAATCAATGGTAGCATCATTTCCTAGACGTCCCCGTCTACTCATATACGTCGTTACATTTGCACCCAATCGATCAATCGCTGAAAATTTTACGTGACTACCAGCAAGGGCTAGCACTTCAACGGTGATATTGGCAGAAGCTTCCACCTCTCCATCACCGATTGTTTCAAAACGTTCAAGATAAGTAAACTGACTGTTTCTTCCCGCAATAATTAAAACTCGTTTATTAAAAGATACAGCGCTTGTTGAGTCTTGGTAGTAAAGACCTTCAATCGGTTGCTCAATTTCTACATTATCTGGTACATAAAGAACAGCCGTTGCATTGAAATAAGCCGTATTGTAAGCCGCTAATTTATCCTCATCGTATTTAAGGGCAGTTCCAAAATGCTTTTCGATAATCTCTGGAATTTCTTCCAAGGCTGAGTAGAGATCTGTGAAAACGACACCTTTCTCAATCAAATCTGCTGGTAATTGTTCTAGTATAGTTTGCGTACCGACTTGTACCAATGTTGGATTGTCACCTAGTGCTGTAAAATCTGGAACTGCACCAATCGCTTCGTTTTCAGAAATTGTGCCATCTCCCAAATTCCAACGATGAAATTTCACTCGTTCAATAGCCGGAAGAGGCAAACGATCCATTTGATCAAAGGCCGTTTGTCGTAAATCACTAAGCCAAATTGGCTCTGCGTGTTCTTGTGAAAAAAATTGAATCTGTTCTTTGGTCATTTTTTCTCTCTTTCTAAAAAGTTTGCCAATGACAAAGACTAGGCTTCTTCATGCTCTGTATAATCAATTCCCAGTTCAGCTGCTAGATGGATATATCCTTCTTTTTCAAGACGTGCTGCTAATTCTGGCCCACCAGAAGCCACAACACGACCTTCCATCATGACATGAACAACATCCGGTGTGATGTAATTGAGTAATCGTTGGTAATGCGTGATAATCATCGCTCCAAACCCCTCACCACGCATAGCATTGACCCCTTTTGAAACAACTTTGAGGGCATCAATATCCAAGCCTGAGTCAATTTCGTCAAGAATAGCAAACGTTGGTTCGATCATCAATAATTGCAGTATCTCATTGCGTTTCTTTTCCCCACCTGAAAAACCTTCATTCAGATAGCGTTCTGCCATTTCTTCTTTCATATTAAGAAGAGCCATTTTTTCATCTAGTTTCTTAATAAATGGCAGCACCCCAATTTTTTCATCTTCCTCTTTGCCAGCATTCATGGCAGCACGTAGAAATTCAGCATTGGTGATTCCCGGAATTTCTGACGGGTATTGCATCGCTAGAAAGAGTCCCATACGAGCGCGCTCATCGACTTCCAACTCCAAGATATTCATACCATCAAAAAGAACTTCCCCCTTTGTGACTTCATAGTTCGGATTTCCCATAATCGCTGCAGATAGGGTAGATTTCCCCGTCCCATTTGGACCCATAATGGCTGCAATCTCACCTGTCTTTAAGGTCAAGTTAACACCTTTGAGGATTTCTTTGCCTTCAATTTCAACATGCAAGTCTTTAATTTCTAATACTGACATGATAATCTCCTTTTATTTTTTTCCACGCTATTATACCAAAAAACGGCCCATATTGCTCTGATGTTGTTTCAAGATAACAGCTGATTTGACTCAAAAAAACAGAGTGTTGACTCTGTTTTTATCTTATTTTGATGCCCGTTTTTTTCGACACTTCTCAAGCACTTCTTGCCGGTAGGAACTGTTCCCAATAAAGCGTAATGTATTCAAAAGCGGCGTTCGGTTTTCACCAAAAATACCAATCATTTCACTCAAAACAAGTACCCCTAGAACAAGCGCAACCAGCAACATCACTCCTCCCAAACGACTAGAGACATTGAGCAGGAGAGAAGTCAATGAAAAGACAAACGAAATGGCATAAATCACTAAAACCGTTCCACGATGGGTGAGTCCCATTGATAGGAGCCGATGATGTAAATGCATCCGGTCTGCTTCATAAATTTTTTGACCCGATAGCGTTCTACGAATAATAGCAATAACCGTATCTGTAATCGGAACTCCCAAAATAATCATCGGAGTTACAACTGCTACAGCTGTTGAATTTTTCAGCCCCTGCAAGGATAGAACACCAATCATAAAACCGATGAACAACGCACCAGTATCTCCCAAGTAGATAATAGCTGGATGATAGTTGTACGGCAAAAATCCCACAATTGCAGCCACTAGAATAAAAATTGTCAGTGGTAGAAAAATATTGCTATCATGGAGAAAGAAGTAAGAAACCAGACCCATTGTCGTCAAGGAAATGATGGAAACCCCTGATACCAGTCCATCCAACCCGTCAATCAAATTGACTGCATTCGTAATTGCAACAATCCATAATACGGTCAACAGAAAAGATAACCATAATGGAAAATGAAGGAGGGGGCCTCCAAAAGGAATCTTAAAATCATTAAAACGGAAGCCCGTCCACATCCAAACAATAGAGGCTGCTACGACAATTCCGAGTAATTTAGGAATCGGCTTCAACTCTTTGATATCGTCAATCAAGCCTGTCACAATGACAATTCCGCCAGCTATGATGATTGGCACTACATAGTCAACGTACGTCCCATTATAATTCAAATGCTTGACCAATCCTGGTAGAAAAAACAAAGTTGAAATAATAAAAGAGATAAAAATGGCTAAGCCACCCGCTGTTGGCATGGGAACCTTATTGATTCGACGTGCATTCGGATTATCAACCGCCCCTATTTTAAAGGCTAAAAAACGAACAAGAGGGGTCGAAATCGCCGAAACAATCAAGGTAGCAATCAATACCATGATGTACTTCAATGGAAATGGAATCATGCCAACTGAACCTTTCTCAATTCTTCGAGTGCACCTGATTCTAATAACAATTGACCGTGCTCTTGTAAGACTGGGCGACTTATTTGTGTATCATCAACGTAT
Source organism: Streptococcus ovis DSM 16829 (assembly GCF_000380125.1). Classification (GTDB taxonomy): domain Bacteria; phylum Bacillota; class Bacilli; order Lactobacillales; family Streptococcaceae; genus Streptococcus; species Streptococcus ovis. The sequence continues at coordinate 18,472 of NZ_KB904582.1, read as the reverse complement.
TCGAGCATTCTTGACAGTAGGTAGGCTGGATAGTGTTGCGAACGATTTGCAACATGAATCAAAACAGTCATGTAATACGAGTGATCCATCTTATACAATTCTGAGGTATCTACTTCAAAATCAATCGTATGTGCAAACCGCACTGCCTGTCCTAAATCTTTAAACTGCAATATATAGTAAATATAAGGATGATATTCTTCTGCCGCTTCTTCTTGTTGTTCTACTTCTTCTAAGTGCCGAATGGCCTGTTCATCCCCCATGCCAAGACTCTTATCCCGAACAGTCTTTTCCAAAGTCTTTAAAAATTCATCCGGGGTCATCTGAGAAATTTCATCCATATTTGCCATTTCGGCCAAATCATCGAAATCAAGTGACTGGTCCAAATCTGATTTTGTCACAAAAATATCAATTTTATCTGGTTTTGGTGTTACACGGAAACTCAGCATGCCACTCTCTTTAAACGTGACTGGCAAATCCAACTCATCCAGCACTGCATAGAAAAAGTCCTCGGTTTTTTCTTGCGGAATGAGAAAGTCAGCCAATTCCATGCCACGTTCTTCTAAATCTTCCATTTTAATCGTGATTTTCAATGTGGAATCACTGATTTGTTTCATTTTCATAGTTATACCTCGCACATGATATCTATTAATTATACAAGAATTCCTTGTTTTTTACAAAGGAAAAGCTGGACAAGCCAGCTTTAGAAGATCCAAGTAAACAAAGAATAGGCAATCAGCACCAGACCCAGTCCAATACGGTATTTTCCAAAAACAGTAAAGTCATGTTTTTTCACATAATCTGTCAAGAATCGGATTGCGTACAAGCTAACTACAAAAGCGGTGACACTAGCAATTAACAATACAATTCCCTGAGAAAGTGTTAAAACATTTCCATCTAAAAAGAATTTAAAAGCTTTCAATCCACTATACCCAAACATCGTAGGAATCGCAAGAAAGAAGGTGAAATCTGCCGCAACAGAACGACTAGTCCCAAGTATGATACCGCCTAAAATGGTAGCCCCAGACCGACTAGTTCCTGGAACAATACTCAACACCTGAAAACAGCCGATTAAGAAAGCTGTTTTATAGGACATCTGTGCCAATGTTGTCACTTGAGGTTCCACTGCTGCATTTCGATGTTCAATCCAAAGAAAGGCAACCCCATATACAATCAAGGCAATCGCAATAGGAATCATAAAGCTAAAATGAGCCTCAAACCAGTCATCCAGAGGTACTGCAATCACGATTGATGGCAAACAAGCAATCACAACCTTCAGCCATAATTGCCATGTCAACTGAATTTCTCTCTTTGTTTTACCCGGTTGAAAAGGATTCAGACGTTCAAAGTAAATCACCATAACCGCCAAGATAGCTCCTAGCTGAATAACAATGTTAAACATATCCATGAACGCTTTCGTCTGGTTCAATTGGATAAACTCCTGCATCAAAATCAAGTGACCCGTACTTGAAACTGGAAGCCACTCTGTAATCCCTTCTACAATCCCAAAAAAGATTGCCTTCAAAATCTCTACCACTATTTCTTTCCTCCATACATTTTCTACCATTATACCATAAAATTTAAAATGATTTTCGATGAATGATAGACAAGTGTTACCATATCGTATCGAATCAGGTTTTATCTGTTGATACGATCTCTGCATTCCTAGTGATTTGAAAAGACTGACATCCAGCAACTGTTTGCAAGGCAGCAACAAGCCGTTGCATGGCCTTTTCATATTCCGATCTGTATCAAAAAAATCAGGTCAAAAACTTCTTTTATTCGTAAAAATAGATTTTTTTAATTTTTCAAAAATAAACTATTGCAAATTTTCAGAATTTTTTATACAATGGATTCACTATTTTTTAACAAAGGAGACATTATGAAGAAAAAATACGCCTTACTTCTCTTAACTCTCGTCGCTTTGATTGCTACAGGATTCCGCGTAAAAGCTGACGAATACCTCCGTGTCGGAATGGAAGCGGCCTATGCTCCTTTCAACTGGACGCAGGAAGACGATTCAAACGGTGCCGTCAAGATTGAAGGCACAAATCAATATGCCAACGGGTATGATGTACAGATTGCTAAGAAGATTGCAGAATCCATGGGGAAAAAACCATTGGTGGTCAAAATTTCTTGGACTGGTTTAATTCCAGCTTTGACATCAGGTAAAATCGATATGATTGCCGCAGGTATGAGTCCAACAGAAGAACGTAAATTAGAAATTTCGTTCTCAAATAGTTATTACACAAGCGAACCCGTACTCGTCGTATCACGGGATGGAGAATTCGCTGACGCCAAGGGACTTGATGATTTTAAAAATGCTAAAATCACTGCCCAACAAGGTGTATGGCATGTCAACCTTTTCCCACAATTAGCTGGGGTAGATGCGCAAACACCAATGGGAGACTTCTCTCAAATGCGTCAAGCACTGTCATCAGGCGTGATTGATGCGTACATTTCAGAACGTCCTGAAGCTCTTACTGCTGAAAGTGCCAACAAAACATTTAAAATGATTGCTCCTGATCCAGGCTTTGAAGTTTCAGAATCAGATGCTGCTACCGCTGTTGGTTTACGAAAAGATGACGTTGCTACACTCGTCCAAGTCAATGATGTCTTGTCTACTATTTCTGAAAAAGATCGCGTTGCTTTAATGGACAAAATGATTAACATCCAACCAGCAGACGATGCTGACCAAGAAGAAACTCCAAATTTCTTCCAACAAATGGGAACCATTCTTTCTAAAAACTGGAAACAATTTTTACGAGGAACAGGGATCACCCTTCTTATTTCTATGATTGGTACCATCGTTGGTCTTATCATCGGATTGCTCATTGGTGTTTTCCGTACAGCACCCAAGTCAGAGAAAGCTGTTGTGGCTGCTTTACAAAAAGTCTTCGGTTGGTTCTTAACAGCTTATATTGAAATTTTCCGTGGTACACCGATGATTGTACAATCAATGGTCATCTATTACGGAACTGCGCAAGCATTTGGCATTTCAATTAATCGAACACTCGCCGCTATCTTCATCGTTTCGATTAATACAGGGGCATACATGAGTGAAATTGTACGTGGTGGTATCTTTGCTGTTGATAAAGGACAATTTGAAGCAGCAACTGCTCTTGGTTTCACTCATGGTCAGACCATGCGTAAAGTCGTCTTGCCACAAGTTATTCGAAACATTTTACCTGCCACTGGTAACGAGTTTGTCATCAACATCAAAGATACTTCTGTATTGAATGTAATCTCTGTTGTAGAATTGTATTTCTCTGGGAATACTGTTGCCACACAAACTTACCAATATTTCCAAACCTTTACCATCATTGCTATTATCTACTTCGTCCTAACCTTTACTGTCACTCGTATCTTACGCTCTATTGAAAAACGTTTTGATTCAGACAATTACACTACCGGGGCAAACCAGATGCAAATATAGGAGAGCTTATGTCACAAACCATCTTAGAAATCAATCATTTAAATAAATCATATGGAAACAATGAGGTGTTGAAAGATATTTCTCTTTCTGTCAACAAAGGAGAAGTTATCTCCATCATTGGTTCATCTGGATCAGGAAAATCAACCTTTCTTCGCTCTATTAATTTACTAGAAGAACCCTCAGGGGGTGAAATCCTTTTCCATGGTGAAAATGTTTTAGAAAAAGGATACGACTTGACCACTTATCGTGAAAAATTAGGAATGGTCTTCCAGTCTTTCAATCTATTTGAAAACCTCAATGTGCTAGAAAATGCGATTGTTGCTCAAACAACTGTTCTGAAACGTTCTCGTACAGAAGCGGAAGCTATTGCCAAAGAAAACCTCAACAAGGTTGGTATGACTGAACAATATTGGCTAGCAAAACCTAAGCAACTTTCAGGTGGACAAAAGCAACGTGTTGCTATCGCACGCGCCTTGTCTGTCAATCCAGAAGCTATGCTCTTTGATGAGCCAACTTCCGCCTTAGACCCAGAAATGGTCGGAGAAGTCCTAAAAACAATGAAAGACCTAGCTCAATCTGGATTAACGATGCTTATCGTAACGCATGAAATGGAATTCGCTAAAGAAGTGTCTGACCGTGTCATCTTTATGGATAAAGGGGTCATTGCTGAAGAAGGCACTCCTCAAGATATTTTTGAACATCCTACACAAGAACGGACCAAAGAATTTTTGCAACGTTTCTTGAAATAAATGAAAGTTAAGTCTTATTCCAGACTGGGACAAAACTCTGAACAATAAAACAAAAAACGAACAAAGGCTATCTCTTATATATTTAAAGAGTCTCTTTGTTCGTTTTTATGTACATTTTATTAGAAAAGTAGATTTATTGGTATAGATTTTCTAAACTAAAAATCTTTTTGTCCCAGCCTCTTTCTCATTTTTCACTCCCCAAAAAACAAATAGTCTTTGGAGTAAAGACAAATGGTATTTTTTCAACATCTATTCTTCAGTAATTATCCGAGCAGAAAAACAATAGCATTTGCACGCTTTAATACAGACTTTCATCCGTGATAAAAATTCCTGAAACTCGAGAGCCATTGAGATCCAAAAAATTTAAAACACTAGGCTCAAATCGTAAGTATCACATCTCATCAGAAGCCCTGCCATATTTTATATTTTAGATGACATTTTGGTCACATTCTGAAATACCAAATGGTGCTTTTACCATTTCTTGAGCACAAAATAAAAAGGTTTTTCAGGCCTTTTTTATTTATCCTATTTTTTATCTTTAATTAAAGAAAATCCATATTTTTAAAAGAAATTAAAAAAGGTAACTTTTGACAGTTACCTTCCGTGCAAATGATAGGACTATCCTTCGTACTTTTTATGATTTTTGTCGTAAAAATCAATTAACCCTAGGGCAGTAGCAAATGAAATATTGTCAATTTTCGCTCTACCTTGGGCAAGAGCGATGACTGACATCTCACGAGCATTCGTTTCTTTGCTGATGCGGTATCCAGTGATTTTTTTGTCACGGACCCACCCCACTACTGCTGCAACTTTTTCGTAGCTAGTCATGAGAAACCCCTTTCTTTTTACTATTTACAATTAGTAATTATAGTATAGCTTATTTGAAATGTCAAGCCTTTTAGCCTCATTTCCTCTCGAAAATTGGACATTTTATATATAAAATGTATTATTTTGCTTTCAAGGCTGTCAGAATCTGTGTGCGAATATCTTCCACACCATTTGGTGTATTTGGCAAGAATATTGTTTGATGCCCCTTAGCCGCAAAGGTATTCAAGGTATCCAAATATTGGTTGGTTAACAGAATGGCCATAATTTGTTCCTCTGTCATTCCAACATTTGCTTCTTTCAATTCTGCGATAGAATCAGCCAATCCATCTACAATCGCCTTCCGTTGTTGGGCAATCCCCACACCATGCAGACGATCTTTCTCAGCCTCTGCCTCGGCAGCTGTTACGATTTTAATTTTATCCGCTTCAGCTAACTCTTGAGCTGCGACACGCTTCCGTTGTGCTGCATTGATTTCATTCATGGATTGCTTCACTTCAGCATCTGGTTCAACTTTTGTAATCAAGGTTTTTACGATGATGTACCCATAAGTCGACATTTCTTCTGCCACTTGTCGTTGAACTTCAAGAGCAATCTCATCTTTTTTCTCAAATAGTTCATCAAGCGTCAATTTCGGTACTGATGAACGTAAGGCATCTTCAATATAAGACTTAATTTGTTCTTCTGGACGCATCAGTTTGTAGTAAGCATCCATAACATTTTCTTCATTCACCCGATATTGCGTTGCTATATTTAGCGTGACGAATACATTGTCGTTTGTCTTCGTTTCCACGACTAGTTCACTTTGAAGCATCCGCAATTGAATACGGGCAGCAATGCGATCGATGCCAAACGGCATGCGAATATGGATACCACTTCCCATCGTGTCTTGGTACTTGCCAAAACGCTCAATGATGACAACTGTCTGTTGACGGACCACATAAATGGTACTGGCTATGATTCCTAAAACGATAAACACGAATACTAAAAAAATAATAAATTCCATCCAGCTTCCTCCTTATGGTTGCTATATTAGTCACCAAACAAATTCATTGTAGGCATGTTAGCTAGCAAAAAGCGGGTGCAAATCACTTTTCTCCTTCAGCATCCACTCATGACTTAGTCTAAAATAGAGATACAATGTGCCTGATTGAATCTCTCATACTCCACTATCCAAATCCCGAAGTTGATGCCTTTTAGCTACTACTTATGAATTGTTTAGCTGAAGGTGCGACTTCTATATTTTTTATCTTTGAAACTATGCTAGCTGTGGCAAACTTCCATAGTTCAATTGCTTCAAAAATATCCAAGTAGCAATCCTTCTTCCATCTATTATAGTCTAATCCGACCAATTATGCAACGATATTATTGCTAGATTAAACGCCTCTTTTCTACTAATCTCTGGAAATGTATTCCAGTTATTCCTCAACATTTTCTAACAAGGCCCCCGAAATATTTTACTTCTCACTATTCAATATTCCAAATGCATTCTGTTTTCCAAATAAGCTGTCAAACTTTTTAAAATATGGTAAAATAAAGATATGAAAAAAAATCGATTGTTTGTGATCACCTTTATGTATCTTTTTTTAGTCTGCATTGGCATTGAGTATGAATTTTCTTCCTATTATAACGCGGACTTTTCAGGTATTGAATACGCCTATTTATTTGTTGGTGTGATCTGTCTTTGCCTTTATCTCATCCCCCTTACTATCGTGTTACTTTGGGGACAAAAGCGTTGGAATCTCTCTCCGTATTTGTTTCCTTTGGCTTTTGTGAGTGGATATTTTATCGCAGGATGGGCAGCCGCAACTAGTAATAATCTTCTGAGCCTACTCTTTGAGCAAATCTTTTCTCCTACGTTTATGAAAGATTGGGATGCGGCTTTGACAGCCCCTTTCACAGAGGAGCCTCTTAAGCTAATTGCTGCCCTCTTTCCTCTTTATTTTTTAAAGAAGAAAGATATGCAAAGTGTCATCATGTCTGGTGCAGGAGCTGGACTAGGATTCCAGCTTTCTGAAGACATTTACTATATTCTAACCGCTGTAGATGACAAGCCTGCTACAGGAATTTCAGAGAGTCTCGTTCGAATTTCCGGAGCCCTAACCTCACATTGGATGATGACAGCTATCGTTGTCTTGGGCTTCTTTCTCATTCTCCACCATCAAGTTCGTAAAGGTATTATTTTTATCGCTCTCGTGGTGTTCTTCCACTTCGTCTGGAATTCGCCTTTTTCTTCCTTAGAGATTCCCTTTTCACTCCACCTAGCCTTTATTTCAGCACTCTTTATCACCTTATTTATATCCATACTATATCAAGTTGACCAACACAAAACCCTCTCGTCACACTGACAAGAGGGTTTAGTCTATTTTCATTTCATAGAAATACAGACAATACTATACACAGCCGTATTCCCCTCTTTGACCAGGATTTCATTTGCTACTCATTTAAATCGTTTTGACAATAGAAGCCTTCCCTTTACCAACTGAGAAGACATACTTGTGACCTTGAGTCAAACTATGGTAGAAACCTTCTCCATCATAAATCTGAAACACTTGCATACTATGACTGTCTGTATCTTTGTAGATATGTGCATAGTAAGGATTATCTGCAAAAATTGATTTCAAATAGTCATTTTCCACAGGCCTTGCTAGCCCTTCAATGCGCACTACTTGGATCAAATACTCTTCCTCAGACATTGCTGTTAAAGCAATCCGGCCATCCTCCATCAGTTGATGATAAAAATGCGTTTCAGGACTCGTCATGAAGAAAACACCTTCTTCATTAGCAGCCGTAATATGGGCATGACGGGCATGTGGTTTCCCATCCTTATCAACCGTTGCAAAGACACCAACTTTCATCTCTTCTAATAAATGCATTAAATCTTGTATTTCCATACGACACCTCCAGGAACCGCTTTCTTTCTTATAGTATAGCAAAAATTGAAACACTTGTTAAGAAAAAGTCTTTTTCGATAGATCTCTGTCGCTCGCAAAAATAGGAAATAGCTGTTAATTTACAGAGTCGCTATATTTACTTTATTTGATTCTACGTAGCCAAAAAAGAGCCCTAGCTCTTTTTATTCTGCCGCTTATGAGCATGAATAACAGCTAAAGCTCGCTTCCGAGTTTTGATATTAGGACTCTTTAATTTGCGATACGCACTGGATAAATCTAATCTTTCTGCCATTTGAAACCTCCTTATATTAGACTTCAATTATACCCTAGTATACTTAACCAGTCAAGTTATTTCCCGAAATTTCGATTTGATTTTTATACTGACTGTGCTACAATAGTCCCTATCAAGATTATTTGGAGGAAAATTATGCCTACTGGCGTTATCATCAATAGTTTATCCGTTATCCTCGGAGGAATTTTCGGTGGCCTACTTGGCCATCATTTAAGCGATGAATTCAAGTCACAACTCAATTTAATTTTTGGACTTTGCTCTATGGGAATGGGGATTTCTGCCATTATCCTCATGAAATCTATGCCCGCTGTCATTTTCGCCTTAATTCTAGGAACAGGACTCGGTCTACTTATCCATCTAGGAGAGAAAATCAATCAAGTCGGGGCCAAAATGGCCAAGTTATTTCCCAAACAAAACCACGCCATGCCTCAGGATGAATTTCTAGCGAATCTCCTGACCGTTATCGTTTTGTTTTGCGCCAGTGGTACAGGAATTTACGGAAGCTTGGACGCTGGAATGACAGGCGACTCTACCATTCTCATCTCGAAATCTATCCTAGACTTCTTTACTGCGGCCATCTTTGCCTGTAACCTTGGCTATGTCGTATCCACTATCGCTTTCCCACAATTCATCTTTTTTGCCCTGCTCTTCTACCTTGCCCGCTTTATTTTACCTCTCACTACTCCCGATATGATTGCTGACTTTAAGGCTTGTGGTGGCTTTATTATGCTAGCAACAGGCTTTCGCATGATCCAACTCAAGCAATTTCCAACCGCTGACATGATTCCTGCCATGCTCCTTGTCATGCCTTTCAGTTGGTTTTGGACTAATGTTGTGATGTTGTGGTTGTAGATGTGTCAGAAATAATAGGACCAAAGATAAATAGCTATCCATTTTGCATGCATAGCTATTTTTGGTTCTATTTAATATTTGCACCAAAAAAAGACACCTTCCATTTGGAAGGTGTCATAAAACGTAACTCCAAACGGATTAACGTTTTGAGGCACGGCGATTCCATCTCCTTTGCATCCGTATTTGTAAGCGACTAAAGTCGCAACAACTACGTAAATTGTGCCGCCAGTTCTTTCAAAAAGAAAATACTCCATGGTAATCCATGAAGTATTGTTCTGTTGTATTGTAGCTGGTTCTTAACGTTTTGAGAATTGTGAAGCTTTACGAGCTTTCTTAAGACCTGGTTTTGGGTAGCAAAAGTAAAATATCAATAAAAGCTTATTAAATCAAGCTTTCAAAAGTCAGTTTCATTAAATTTAAACACTTATAGCCTAATCCTACAAATAATGGATTACCATTAGATTACCAAAAACTCGTTTTCGGAGCTTATGTAATTGAGAAACGATGTGTATTCACTTTACTTTTTTGTAAGTTCATTTTATAATGTATATACAAACGGAGGTAGAACCATGAATGTTATCTTGAGAAAAACAGGAAATAGTACTGTCATTACAATTCCCAATAAAATTAAAGAAACTCTTGGAGCAGAAATTGGAGAAGAAATTGAATTCGTCACTTCAGGAAATAACGTCATCATTCGTAAAGCTGAGCCAAAATTTGATTTTGATAAGGAACTAGAAAAAGCCATGAACCAATACGATGAGCTTTTGAAAGAATTGGTGGATAGATGAGATACCTAATTGCTGAAGATATTATCAAAATCAATGTCATGGTTATTGGTAAATATTCTCCTAATGAACCTGTTGGCATTGCTGATCCAAACAGTCTTCAAATGATTGTTGAACAGCCTAAACAAGAGATTTTCGGAAAAGTTCTCTATCCAGATATCTACAGTAAAGCTGCTATTATCTGGATAAATTTGATTAAAAAACATCCTTTTTATAATGCTAATAAACGAACTGCTGTTCTTGCCTTGCATATATTTCTAGCAATGAATGGTTACCAATCCAATCTTTCCTTACAGGATGGACTTGAAAAGACAGTTGAAATTGCTACCTTTCAAGGAGATTTTGAAGATTTAAAGAAAACAATTATTCACTTCCTCAAGCAAGATGGAAACATAACAAAATTATAATTAAAAAGTGGTTATCAACCTTTCGTTGAAGACCACTTTTTATGTTCTACTGTATCCTACTGTATCCTACTGTATCCTACTGTATCCTACTGTATCCTACTGTATCCTACTGTATCCTACTTCATAAAGGATAAACTATCTGTCAACTAAAGTATAGTACTGATGTCTATCATTTTTGTTTGCGCCGTACCAATTAAGGATGCCCAATTCTTGTAAGTTTTTCATAGTTTTTACAATAAATTTACGGCTTCTACCAGTAATTTCAATCGCCTTTGCTGTTGTCATTTTCTCGCCAGAATTGTACATATAGTGGACAATAACCTGCTCATCTGCGTTTAAATTACTAAAATCAGAGAACTGTTTTTCTAGGCTGTCACGTGTACGAAGATGGCGACTGACAATATTATTTTCAAGAGTTAGGACCACTTTGTTTCCTGGTTCTGAGTATTTAGGCTCATGAAGAAAAGCTGATTCCATTTCAGAATAGATACGCTTGACACCCTCGTTCATCTCACGAACCCAACCAAATTCAGTCAAAGTCCTGGAAATTCTCGGATTTCTTGAAAAGCGTTCGTGTTTGATATTCTCAACGGTAACAATATTTGGGAGCTTTCCTGGACTATGAATTTCCAATCGGTCATCAAACATCATCACCCTAATGTGATCTCCGTAGACAGAATAATCACGGTGAGTTACTGCATTGACAACACCTTCGAACCAAGCAAACTCAGGATATTCAGGCAAGATTTGAAATTGCCCCTCATCATTCAGATACTGAAATTCTCTAAGCTGAGTTCGAATAAAATCACGCGCCTTGGTAATCAAAGTCGGAAGTGCATCATCAAAAGTCACTTCCTTGATGACATTGAAACTACTGCCCGTTCCCACATCTATCCCATCAAAACGTTGAAAGCGAACACGAGCTTGTGGGAAAAACGCTGACGGATATTTACCAAAGAGTAGAATTGCTGCCTTGGTCAGTTTACCATTCACGAGAAAACGCCGTGCTTTAAGGATTTCTTCTGTCGAACGGTTTGAAATATCAAACCGATTTTTAAAATCCTGAACCAAGTTGTCATCGATGTCTTCCAGGGTCGCATCAGGAATAGTTTCATCTTCAAAAAAACGTTGTCCCCTATCATAGCTAAGCTGAGTACGTTGCTCATAACTTAGTTTAACAGTTTCATCTCCCTGACGCAGATAGACCTCGTCATTAGGCGCAGCAATCACTCGATTTGATGACAATTCAACTGATATAACCAAAATTAAATCATCTTCTCCCTTGTGATTAACCACAGGGATTTCTTCAAAAGATAAGTCCAGAGGAGTGTCACGCATCTCACGGTCAATCTTTTTGAAATCGTCTATTGGATAAGCTCTGCCATCCTTGAAACCAGTGATAATGTTGTCCTGTTTCTCATCTTCAATACCAACCACCAACTGACCGCCGTCTGCATTGGCAAAGGCAATCAGATGCTTGAGTAATTCCTGTGGCTTCTTGCGTGCTGATTTTCTATCCAAGTATTGAGTTTCTGGTGAAAATTGGTAGTAGTGTAAGGTTCGATTCATGTATTTCTCCTGAATTCTATTAACTATCCGCCCATAACTCACATTGTGTGATAACTGTTGACAAGGCATCTTCAAGCCCCTCTGGAGGATACTTGTATTTTCTCAAAAGTCTCTTAACGATCCGTCGCATATTAGCGCGAGCAGATTCCTTTTTCTGCCAATCAATCGTGCGACTTCTCCGCAATTCGTTTGTCAGCTCCCGCGTCAGGGCAACTAACTGGTCATTATCATAAAAATCTTTAACAGCAGCAGGTTTGGTAATCGCATCATAAAAAGCTATTTCCTCTGGACTAAGTCCTAGTTCATTTCCTTCATCACTTGCTGCTTGCATTTCCGACGCCATGCGTTTTAATTCTTCGATAACTTCCTCATTTGTCAACATACCATTTAAGTAGGCTTTCATAGCTCTGGAAAGCATCTCTGAAAATTTCTCAGATTGAACAACATTTGTTCGCTTATAAATATGAACTTGTTCTCTTATCAACCTCTTCAACAATTCAACCGCAATGTTCCTTTCTTTCATCTTTGCAATTTCGTCCAAGAATTTAGGATCAAACAATGAAAAATCTCTTTCAGAATCCGCAAATAGATTGATAACATCTTCGCTCTTAATACTTGATTTTAGCAACTCACTGATTTTAGCATTAATTTCTTTGACCGATAGAGGTTTTCGAGGATTAACAATACGCGTTAATATTGTTCGAACAGCTTCAAAATAAGCTGCTTCATAGCGTTCCTCTGGCGTTAGTAAGGAACGACAGAGCTGCAGGGCTTGCTTTAAGAGAGTAGCCTCCCGTAAAAAACTCTCCTTATCCTTGTCTCTACTAGTGATAAAGTTGACACCACCCGTGATGACATTAGCACGCATCAGATTCGTTGCATTTTCATCTTTAAAAGCGGTGTAATCAAAGCCAAAGAACATATCTTGACAAACTTCAAGCTTTTCTTGAAATTTAGGGTAAGCTGTTGCAGCAATATTGGTGTCTCCAAAATTGCCTTTATCGCGATTGGTATAATCGTTCATAGCTTGTTTTAAAGCTGAGGCGATACCAACATAATCAACGACCAAACCACCTTCTTTATCCTTATAGACACGGTTAACACGCGCAATAGCCTGCATGAGATTATGACCAGACATCGGCTTATAGACATACATGGTCGCAAGACTTGGAACATCAAAACCAGTTAGCCACATATCAACAACGATAGCAATCTTGAAAGGACTATTATCATCCTTAAATTTTTTAGCCAGTTTTTCTTTATGCTTTTTATTGCCTATAAGATCATGCCATTCTTCGGGATCTTTGTTACTAGAAGTCATCACAACACCAACCTTATCACCCCAATCAGGACGCAAGTCAAGTATCTTATGATAAATCTTCATCGCAATAGGTCTCGAATATGCGACAATCATCGCCTTCCCCGTCAATTCATTTTCACGATTATCTTCGTAGTGGGTGATAATATCTGTCACTAGCGCCGAAATGGTCTGGTCAGCACCTAAAACACTATCCAGTCGACTAAGTTCTCTTTTACTCCTATTGATGGCAGAATCTTCGGATTGCTCTGCCAACACGTCATATTCGGCATCAATCTCCTGCAAGATTTTTTCATCAAGGTTGAGATGTATGACACGACTCTCATAGTAGACAGGTCTAGTTGCACCGTCCTCAACAGCCTGTGTCATATCATAAATATCGATATAATCCCCAAATACTTCTGTTGTTGATTTGTCTTTACTTGAAATAGGTGTTCCAGTGAAACCAACATAGGTCGCATTGGGGAGATTATCACGGATGATGCGCGCTGTCCCGATTTTAAACTTACCAGTTGCGGGATCAATCTTTTCTTCTAAACCATACTGACCACGATGTGCCTCGTCAGCCATAACGACGATATTATGTCGTTCTGACAAGGCTTCCGATGATTCTTCAAACTTCTGCATGGTTGTGAAAATAATCCCGTTCGCTTGCCTACCAGATAATAGTTCTTTAAGATGTTTACGACTTGTCGCTTGTACTGGTGTTTGGCGTAAAAATTGAGAACAGCGGTCAAATTGCTTAAACAACTGATTATCTAAATCATTTCTATCCGTCAGGACAACGATTGTTGGCGACCGTAATATCTTATCTAACAAATGAGCATAGAAAACCATCGAAAGGGACTTGCCGCTGCCTTGCGTATGCCAGAAGACACCACCACGCCCGTCAGTCTGCGTAGCTTTTAAGGTAGAACGAACTGCTTTTTTCACGGCAAAATACTGATGATAAGCTGCTAAAATTTTGGCATCACCTGAAAAACAGATAAAGTTTTTAAGGATATCCAACAAACGTTCTTTGGCAAATATGCCTTCAATCAAGGTTGTAAAGTTTGCTAACTGTGTATCCTCATAATTGCCATCAGTCGTCTTCCACTCCATGAAACGATCTTCACCAGCTGTGATAGTCCCTGCCTTTGATGTTGCCATGTCACTCATGACCAAAAAGGCATTGTAATAAAATAAAGATGGAATTTCCTTCATGTAGTTGCGGAGCTGACTGTAAGCTTCTGAAACTTCCGTTTCCTCACGTGACGGGCTTTTCAACTCAAAGACCACAATAGGTAGACCATTGAGAAAAACAATAATGTCTGGTCGTTTCTCACTATGTTCCTCGATTGTCCATTGATTAGCGACAATAAAGCTATTAGCGTCAGTATTATCATAGTCAACGAGGTAAGCAATGTCCGAAACCTCTTCGCCATTTTTAACATAAGTGACAGGCACCCCATTTTGGAGATAATCCATGAAAGTTTTATTTTTCTGCAACAGTGTGCCGCTCTCAAAATCACGCAACTTATTGATAGCAAAATCAATAGCAGAGCTCGGTAAGTAGGGATTTAGTTTCTCCAAGGCTACATAAAGCACATCACGAAAAAGACTATCGCGGTAGTCCCTCCCGACATCAGGACCATAAAAAGATGAATACCCTAAACTATCACGAAAAAGCTCCATAACTGCATTTTCGTAGTTGTTTTCGGTGAATCCCATAAGTATATCTCCCAATAAATTCTAAATTTAATATCCTAATTGTTTATATACTGTATCTTTATAAAAATAAGAACCCGCTTCCCCTTTTTTAAGGTATTGTTCATGCGAAGGAGGCCAGTTTTCAAGAGCATACTGCATAATTTTATTTCCAAAAGGGATAAATATAGCCAGTTGACCATCTAAACTTGATGGACAATAGTTATCCCTTTGTTTGCTTTTATTTAGATTAACACAGATAATTGGTAAGCCTTTCTTAATGGCAAGCTCAATTTCCCACTTTACAAACTTTCTTAAATACTTGGTGTTCTCACCAATTAATAAGATAAAAACCTTGCTATTAGTCATTCTTTCACGAAGTTGCCGTTTAATGGATTCTTCCTGGCTAGAATCTCTAGCTCTATTAATGTCATGAGCATCATAGAAATTAAACGCTGTGTTATCACTTTGTTTCCAAGCTTTCATTAGTTGATAGTAACGCATATCATTATCACCATCAAAAGCAACATAAGTTTTATTCCGATAAGCCATTATTCATTCTCCTTTAATTTATATAGATTTACCTGATTGAGTAAATCATTATGCACAATAATAGTTAATTTTGCAGGGTACGCAAACTTTATTTTGCTGACTTTGAAAGTCCAAATCATGATACGCAGTAGCTCATTAATATCAATATCTTCAAAACCATTTTTAAATCTCGTTATTCCCGAGCCAAATACTGGAACTGTAACTGACCTTTGAGCATACAATCTATTAATCTCATTCCAAAACGTTAAAAGAAAATTGACATATTCCTGAATTGTCAGTTCTGCTTGATTATTTTTATTAAATCGGCTAAAAGCAGTTAAAATATATTCATCATTTATCAAAATGGAACTTCCTAACTTATATTGAGTCATTTTTCCTTGCTTTCGCTTTACTTCCTTCTCTACAATACTATTTTTTAAATCATCATCACTTTCAATATCGGAATTTAATTTAGCAACATCATCAATATGATTCAAAATAAACTGTCCGTTCAAAGATTTTTTAGCAATTATTTTATCATCAACTGTCGTATCAAAATATTCATTAAAAGCAATCGCTTTCAGACCATCTTCTTCAAAAATATCGCCTGATTTTACAATAAGGGTTGTAACACCTATTTTAATATTGACTTGTCTCAATCTATTTGCCCTTCTCCATAAAAAGATATAAATGACACAGAGAAATGCAACGTATACAACGCCAGAAGTAAGCCTCCATTTATTAGGAATATCAAGAAAAATCAATACGGCCGATAAAATTGCAGTAATCGTAGCACATATATTAGAAAACTGTTTTAAAATATCCTTATCAAAAATACTTACTTTCATTTTTCAATATCCTTTAAAATATAGTTAAGATGACAGATAAATCATCATTTACTTGAGCAAGCTAGATTGCTTTATAAAAATTTAATATCGTCTAATGACACTAAATATCAAAATCTTTCAGATATTGCTAGAATTACGATGGGACAATCTCCTAAGGGTGAGACTTATAATGATGACAAGATTGGTTTGCCGTTATTAAATGGAGCTACAGACTTCAGAAACAGTATTTCACCCTCAAAATGGACATCTGATCCTAGAAAAATAGCTAGACCTGGAGAATATGTGTTTGGTGTGAGAGCAACTATTGGTTTAACAACAAAAATATTTAAAGAATATGCTATTGGTCGAGGAACAGGTAGTGCAAAACCAATTTCTAATATCTTTGATGAATATTTATTTTTCGCTTTGGAAGACCTTTTTGATTACTATGCTAATCTTGGTTCGGGAACAGTTTATATAAATATTTCAAAATCTGATTTCGATAGCTTCAAAGTTATTCTTCCAATAAAAGATCAATTTTTAGTTGACTTCCATAAAACAGTGCAACCATTATTTAATTTAATATTTAATAATAATGCTGAAATTCAAAAGTTATCCGAGTTAAGGGATTGCCTCTTGCCAAAACTCCTATCAGGCGAACTTTCTGTTAATCAAGCTACTAAATGATGATTTATCTTTTTATTATTTTCAATTTTATCATCAATTACACTCAAAATTCTGCCAATTTGAATTTGCTCCTCTAATGGAGGACATAGAATTTCATAATTCTTAACAACATCTAGCTGAACTCTTTGTCTTCCAGAAGTTCCTACCATTGATTTGATAGCAACCTCTCTAACCTTTGGGTCAAGCATTAGATAATAAACAAAATTTTCATCACTAATACCTTTTTTGGCTCTTGCTACGATAAATTCTGTTGAACCAAACCCTATTTCATCTTCATCCAGTAAGTTTACCTTAGCTGTTTTCCCATTTTCAAGACTGGGCGTAATACGGGCTATTAAAGTATCGCCATTTCTAAATTTTGTACCTCCTTTAAATTCTAATCTCTCAAACTCAGAAATATCACGAGTGAATGGTTCTATTTTTTCCATTGCTATTTTTTTAGAAATGCTTCCCTTAAGCAACCGTTCTTTTGGATTAAAATCTATGATTTCTGAAAGCTTTACCCATTTCCAATCGTTCAATTGTCACTCCTCCTTATCCTATGTATTTACGATGCGAATTTTTGACATTCGCTTGGTTGACCATGGCATAGTGCATAGTCGTGTCTATCTTGACATGACCTAGTAAGTGCTGAACTTGCTCGATGGGCATGCCTTTATCTATTGCTCTTGTTGCTAGTGTTCGTCTGAATTTATGTGGGTGAACTTTTTGAAGGTTAGCCCGTTTTCCAATCTCTCTCAATCTCGTCTCAACACCACCTATCATCAATCGGTCGTAGGGATAAGCTAATGACACAAAGAGTGCAGAGCTGTCATCTTTCCGACTATCGAGATAATTGATTAAGTGTATCTTTGTTCTTGCATCAAAATAAACAATCCGCTCGCTATTTCCTTTACCAAACACCAAACACTCACGCTCATGAAAGTTGATGTCCTCACGATTAAGTCGAACCAGCTCTCCAACACGCATGCCAGTTGAAGCAAGCAAATCAATCATGGCTAAGTCACGAATATTGTCGCAAGTATCTCTAAGCAGCTCTAGACTTTCATCCGATAGCGTTTCCTTGATAACCTTATCCGTCTTAATCTTGTGAATACGTCTCACTGGGCTTTTTAAAATGTAATCTTCATCTTCTAGCCAGCTAAAGAAACTACTAAAAATACGTCGCATGTTATCAATCGTTACTTTGCTAGATTGGCGTTCTTTTTGGTAGTTGGCAAGATAAGTTCTTAAATCACTGGTGCTTATCTGCCTGATTGGTTTATCCAACTCGGCTACCATTTTCTCAATAACCATTTTATAGTATTTTAATGACTTTTCACTGCACCCCTCAATCCTCTTGGCAGAGATAAAAAGGTGCAATAATTTGGGGTTAGATGTTTCATCAACCTTTGAAACATTCTCCGTCATTACAACATTAGCCAAGTTAGCCGCTAACACTCTCTCTAATTGCTCTAATTGCTCCATTGTCAGCTGTTCTGCCATAATATTAACTACCTGTGTGATTATTTTATCCTTCATACCTTACCTGCCTTTCAGTTACATTGTAGTACAGATAAGGTGAGCGGTAAATCATCATTTAGTAGCTTGATTAACAGAAAGTTCGCCTGATAG
>NZ_KB904581.1 GCF_000380125.1 Streptococcus ovis DSM 16829 | reverse complement strand
AAGGCAGGTCGTCCAGCTTACAAACAGGATCAGATTGTCATTGAGGACTACTTGCCATCTGGATTTAAGTTGGATTTGGATCAGACAGTAGATGCTAATAAGGACTATGTCATTACATTTGACGAGGTGACAAATTACCTTAAGGCCACCTTGACAGATGAAGGTTTGGCGAAGCTCAACCAAGACTTGACAAAAGACTTTGATCTGGTTGACTTGATCTTGTTTGGCTCTCCTCAGAATGACAATGGGGTTTATAAAAACACCTACAGCCTCCTGATTGGGGATTACAAAGTCTACTCTAATACAGTAACCATCTACACCCCAGGTAGTGAAAATCCAGATAATGGCGGCTCTACTATCCAGCCAATCAAGAAAGTACAAGACCTTAAAGGAAATGACATTAACAATCAGACTGTAGATAAAGGTCAAAAGATTGTCTACGTTGGAGAATGGGACCTGGATCAGTACAAAGACATTGCGGCTGGTGCGGTAGCCATTCAAAAAGGCTTCGGCTATATCGACAACTACGATGAGACCAAGGTTAGTCTTGATTTGGACAATGTGACGATCAAGGATAGCACAGGAAAAGCAGTAGAAGGTCTGACAGCCTATGTGATTAAAAACTTGGCAGATGCACCTGAAGCCATTCGCAAACTTGTCCAAGATGCAGGTATTGAGATTGGCGAAAATGATGAGTTTGTCATTTGGGTAGCCAATGATCCACAAGCCTTCTATGACACCTACGTGAAGACTGGTTTGGATATTTTCCTGGAGATTCCTGCGACAGTCAAGAAGGATGTGCCTGGAGGTGAGAAGATTGACAATGTGATGTACCAGATTGATTTCGGAAATGGTTATGTTTCCAATGTGGTAACCAATACCGTCAAGGAAGATCCTAAGCCAACTCCACCTGTACAGCCAGAAGCCCCACGTCCACAAGCTCCAGTAGCACCAGCTCCTCAAACAGCACCAGTACAAGCAGCTGCAATGTTGCCGTCCACGGGAGAAACAACAGGTCTCCTATCTGTTATTGGGGCTATGATGTTGGTAATGCTTGGTTGGATCCGATTTGGAGAACGCAAGGAAAACTAGTTTTCCCCCTGGCTTTATGATATAATAAAGCCAACAAATGAGAGGGGATAGAGATGAGAGAGGATAAGAAAATGAACGCACACGTGACAAAGAGTGGCTATAAGTACTATACCCCACAAAAAACTACTTCAAAGGCTCCACAAGCCCCTAAAGAAAGCAAGTGGAGAAATGGACTCAAGCGGGTTAGAAAAGCCCTTCTAGCGGGTCTTAAGAACCTTCCTGGGCTGATCATGAGAGCAGCTGTCCTTATGGTCACAACACCCTTGATGATTCTCCTCTTTATTTTTAACCTGCTGAAGAGCCTGCTCGTCACAGCCATTGGCTGGTTTGTATTTAAGGTAGTTTCTTACTTTATTCTGGGTTTTGGAATAGCAGGATATGCTTTTCTAATTCAAAAGGATATCCCAGCACCAGAATGGTTTAACAATATGATGACAGATTTTGTATTCCCACACGGTGTTCCAATTCATTACTGGTGGGAAACGACTATTATCGTTGTTTTAGCGGTCATTACCGCCCTCTCTCTAACCCTCCATCCAAACGAGGTTTAAGCCTCATTATTCCCCTATAGCACAGAGACACTGAGATTTTTCTTAGTGTCTTTCATTTTTTAGAAAAGAAAGTGAGAAATCAAATATGCAAGCAGTTGTAAACTTTATCAATCAAATTGGTAATATCGGTGGCCTGGTTGGCCTTGGTTGGGTTGCCTGGGGAGCCTGGGACCTATTTATCGGCATTCGTCGAGAGCTAGACGATAAGAAGGACAAAGGCATCCAGAGTATTGTTTTAGGTGCGCTCCTTGGGACAGTACTAAAAACTCTCTTTTCAGCTATGGCTGCTGGACTTCAAGCCATTGGGTAAGCTGAGACAAAGGAGGTGGACCTTATGGATCAATCCACATTAAGTCAGCTGACCATGAGCCTCAAGGACTATAACCCTACAGCCTACCAGCTGATGGAGACGGTCTCAGGATCTATGGAAAAGGTGGCTATTTTACTGCTCTTACTCTTTATGGGCATGAACATGCTCAACTGGAACCAGCAGCTTAAAAGTAACGGTGGAGAACTGTCCCTCCAACTTTGGATTGAGGAAATCCTGAAATATAGTATCGCCCTCTTTCTCATCCTCTACTTGGATGAGTTTTTTGATAGCCTCTCTTGGCTCTTTAATGTCGTTATCAAGATGGTTGCTAAATTGGGAATAAAAGAAGTCAACACTGATATAGAATTCAGTGTTAAAAATCTAAATTGGGCTGCGAAAGCAATGCTTCAGTTCGTATACCACGTTGTTGACTTTATCGGTCAAATCTCAACTAAGTTGCTCATCCTCTTGCGATCCTTTACCCTTTATACCTACAAGGGGATTGGAAAGATTGTCGTGGCTTGTTACATGATGGAGAGCCTACGTCCAATCTGCTTTGGCTTTTTCAAGCTCTACATTGCAGCCGTCCTGCAGGGGCTCATCCTAGTGGTAGTTATCATGCTTTATCCAGCTATTGTGACCAATGACCTATTAACCGTCGCAAAGACTGGAGCCTGGACCAGTGCCCTAATGGCCATTGCCAAGGGGATTATTTATATCATCATGCTCTTTGGTACCCAACGCATGGCCAAGAATATTATGCAGGTGAATTAAGAAAGGAGACTTATGACACGTTTAGGCAGTGAATTTCTAAAAGCCTTGGATAGCTACGAGCGGCCTATTATTGGCTATATTACCTTTAGGCAGCTGGTGCTCCTCTTTGGCATAGGACTGACGGTACTTGTGACCTCGGTCCTTTTTTGGTTTCAAATACCCGACATCATTCTTTATGGCGTTAGTCTTTTGGTACTAGTGCCTTTTGTTATTTTTGGGTGCCATATCGATGAAAAGATTAAAGATGAATTGCGTTTTCTCTTGACCAAACAAGAACGAACGTATCAAACAGACTATAACAGGAAGGACTATACGAGAAATGACTTTATTCGGCCGAAAACAAACCCCGAAAATCTCTAAAGCAGAAAAAGAAAAAGCCAAGCGGTTGAGACGAACCCTGACCGCTTCTACACAAAACAGCTTGAACTACCAAACTCTAACACCTGATGGGCTTATGACCATCACAAATGATACTTATTCCAAAACCTACCTCTTGGGAGATACTAGCTACATTACCGCAACCGATGACGAACGAATAGACGTGATCGAAACCAATGCAGATATTTTCAATTCTCTGGACATTGACAATGATATGCAGCTGCTGATAGTGAACAGGAGGGTGGAAAGCAATAGCTTGGCTGCTATTCGTTATGACCTCGCTCAAGATGGTTATGATGACTATCGCAAGGAATACAACGCCATGATTAAGGACCGATTCTCCCAGGAACAAAACACCTTTAAGGTGGAGAAGTACTTGACCATCACAACCAGGGCTGACCAGGATCATCAGGCTAGACGAATCCTAGATGATACCGCAAATATTATTGAGAGTCAGTACAGTGGTCTTGGGATTTCTTTCAAGGAGATGGATGGTCTAGAACGGCTACTGGTCTTTCGTAAACTCTTGCGTCGTGAAGCTTTTCTTGACTTCACCTACGAAGACATTGCTCTCTCTGGTTTATCTACCAGAGATTTTATTGCCCCGTCCTACCTGAAGTTTGATAAGGACTATATGCGGATTGACGATAGCTATGCCAGGGTTCTTTATGTGAAGCAGTACCCAACCTTCTTGAATGACAAGCTCATCAAAAACATTCTGGACACAGGAATTGAGTTAGCCATTAGCCTTCACGCCAAGGCCTATGATACGGCAGATGCCTTAAAGAAAATTAAGACAGTCAAATCCAGCGTCCGACGTGAGATGATTAAAAGCCAGAAGGCTGCTGCTAGAGAAGGCTATGGGAGTGATCTAGCGGTCGGAGGAAAAGCCATTGAAACCAATAAGGAAACTGAAAAATGGACAGAGGAGCTTCAGGAAAACGATCAGAAGATGTTTTCAGGTGTTATGGCTATTTACCTAGTGGCAGACAACCTAGAAGAGTTGAAAAACCATACCGAACAGGTGCAGCGTTCCGTCCGTAAGAACACGGTGGAGCTAGATAAGTGTTACCTCTATCAGGAGGAAGCCCTCAATACCATTCTTCCGATTGGCCTGCCTTTTATCAATGTCAAACGCCGTTTTATGCGAGATATGACCACCAGTAACCTAGCAACCCAGGTACCCTTTACCAACGTTGATTTACGGTCTTCTAGCCCACGTGCCGTTTATTATGGCCAAAATCAGCTTTCTAAGAACGCCATCACTGTGGATAGAAAGAAGGACTTAAACACGGGATCAGGCTGTATCTTTGGCATTTCTGGCTCTGGGAAATCAGTTCTGGCTAAGGGCGGAGAGATTATCCCAACCCTCTTACGCTACACAGAAGACCAGATCATTATTGTCGATCCTGAAGCGGAGTACACTGATATTGGACGAGAATTTAACGCTGAAGTGATTACGATTGCCCCAGGGTCACCCCATCACTTCAACCTCCTAGACTTGCCAGATAGGGAAAAACTCCAGGCAGAAGATAGTGACCCGATTGGCCAAAAGGCAAACCTTCTCTCCACCCTCTTTGAGAATATCTTCTCTGAAGTCTCTGACGATGAGTTTGCCATGATTGATCGTGTGACCAGAAAGACCTATGAGGAGTATTCGCACCCTACCTTTAAGGATTGGCAACGTGTCCTAGAAGCACAACCGGAGGACATCGCTCAAGCCTTAGCTCTCAAGGCAGAACCCTATACCATGGGTTCTAATGACATTTTCGCCCATCCAACCAACGTTAATATGGATAACCGCTTCATCATCTTTAACCTAAAGCAATTGAACGGGAAACTCAAACCCTTTGCCCTCTTGGTGATTCAGGATTATATCTGGAACCAGGTAGTCAACCATCAGGGCAAGACTACAACTTGGCTCTATTTTGATGAGCTACAGCTCTACTTCAAAAACAAGCTCCAGGCCACTTTTTTTACAGAACTGTACTCCCGTATTCGAAAATACGGGGCTCTTCCTACAGGGATTACACAAAATCCGGAGACGGTTTTATCGACTGAAGAAGGAAGGAAATTGGTTTCCAACTGTGAGTTTTTAGTTCTCCTCAAGCTCAAGCGGACAGACTTAGAAGCCTTGTCACAAGTAACTCCTCTGACTCCTTCCCTGGAGCGTTTTGTCTTACGGCCTAAAGCCAAGGGAACAGGGCTTATCGTGGCAGGGGATACCATTGTTCCCTTTGAAAATCCCATCCCTAAAGATACCAAGCTCTATCAGTTGGTCGCAACGGATGGCTAGACGACAAACAGAAAGCGAGGTGGTGAGTTTTGTACAAGACTGACCCCAAACAAGCCCGACAGCAGAAGCGAAAAGGCATGAAAGACGCTACTCATGCCAATCAACAGAAGGTGGCGAAGGAAGCCCGCTTAGATTCTAAGGTGGCCTTCAAAACCGCTAAGAAAAATTACCGCCTAGCCAAAAAGGACTATATCCGCCATCAAGGTCCACACCTGACCGCTAGAGCCCTCTTCTTTAAGCAACAGAAGGACAAGGCTAGGCTGGAGAAACAAATCGCTAAAACGATCTATAAACGGGCTAAAAAGGCAGATGATACCTATATTCCTAATCGTTTGAAGAGGCGAGCCAAACAAGGCGCTCGAATGAAACTCAGGCAGGAAGTGGAAAAAGAAACACGAGACAATGATATTTTAGATGATATTGTCAAAGCAAGGCAGGACATTCGCCAATTCCACTACCAGAAAAACGCGTCTAAACGTGCTATAGAAGCTGGTGGGAAGTTGGGCAAATACACCATTAAACACAGCTATGGTCAATTGAACCGAGTTTATAACTTCACCCGTGGTCGTGGCTTTACCAGAACTCCGAAAGAATTTTCTTGGGAAGGGAAGTTAACTAGAAAAATCCGTGCTGCCGGGCAAAGAATGGCTCAAACAAGAGCTGGACGAGTAACTAGAGGAACAGGTAGGGTGTTAAAGGTTGCTACCAAGCCCTTACGCTCCATCTTAGCTAATCCGTTGGCCATTAAGTCCTATTTTCTCATGTTTCTTATCTTTGGTGTAATGGCCCTTTTTATGGGGGTTTTGGGAGGCAGTGGTCCTGTCCAACAAAATGAATTTGACCTCAACCAATCCTGGCTTCATATCAGTAAACGAGACCGAGAAAAATCCAACGACAAAGTGGAATATTGGACCAACATCGATGATATCCTCTTCTTTATGAACTACCGTTATGGAAGTGAGTGGAGACCTGAAAGCAACTGGAAGGATGGAAGAGGTGGTGCCTTATCTGGGACTTTCGGTTTTAACCACTATTCGGATGCCTTGAATGATCTTTGGAATCACCTAAACAGGGATATCAATGATCTAAAAACCATGTCGGATCTTTACGGTTCCTCTTCAACGTTGAAATGGGCAAAACTGGATAGAGATGAGTTAGAGGAGTACAAGGAGCTACTCGACTTATCCAAAGAAGTGGGGAAATACCCTGCTTATCAGGAATTAGAAAATCCATTTTATAAAGAAAACGAGAAGGTTTATCAAGAGCCTTTGGTGATTCAAAAACGTTTTGGCTACACGTCAAAGACGGAAGTTTACAATGGTACCACCTTTCAAATAGAACGTGGTAAACCCATCTATGCCCCCATGTCAGGAATACTAGAAGTCACTAAGGACAAGGATATACTGATTAAGACGGATGAGACGATTTTAACGTTGAAAAATGTTGGGGAGATCCAACAGGTTTCAGGAAATAAAATTGCTGAAGGGGACAAGTTGGGTACGGTTTCAACAGATGGCGGACAAGAGATATTCTACCAAAAAGTGGAAAGCGTTGATAATAAGACCAAAAAGAAAAAATGGACCTACCTTAACGTTGGTTTTTACTTTGAGAAAGTTACCTACCAACAAGAAACCTTTGTCCTATCTAGTTCGGTAGATGGGGATAAAGCTCAAACAGTGCAGTTTATCCATGAGTACCTCAAGAAAAATGTTCCTGGTATGAAGTTAACTGGTCTGTCATCGATACTAGGTAACTGGGATGTGGAAAGTGGTATCAAGGCCAAACGGGCGGAAGGAGATTACCTGAATCCTCCTATTGGAGCTTCTACTAACTCCTGGGACAATCCGATGTGGTTATCAATGAATGGTCCAACAATCTATAATGGCCGTTATCCCAATATCCTTCATCGTGGAATTGGTTTGGGGCAGTGGACAGATACTGCTGACGGCTCTACCAGACATACCATGTTATTAAACTATGCCAAGTCAAAGAATAAAAAATGGTATGACCTAGAATTACAACTTGACTTTATGTTGAATGGGGATGCCCCCTGGTATAGAAAGAAGGTTCGAGAAATCTTGACTTCAGATGCTTCAGTCGAAGATCTCACCTATACGTTTTTAGTCCAATGGGAAGGCAATCCTGGTGACAAATTACCTCAACGGACAGCTTCTGCCAAGCAATGGCTAACTTTCCTGAAGAATAATAAAAACGGTGGTCAAAAAGGACGGGGTGGCCATATGTTTAACGAACCCTATATCGTTATCCAACCCTACGGTAGAACTCCATGGAGTCAAGGAGCAGGGGCTTGGATGTATCCTAAAGGTTATCATGACGGGGTAGATTTAGTTGCCAAGAGAGCGAATTACAATAGTTCCGTGATCTATGCAAATGATATTCCTGTCTTTGCGGTAGTGGGAGGAACTGTCACCAGTGCAGGAGGGCCAACTCAGTGGGGGAACTTTCTCGTGATTAAAACGGATCTAGGCGGTTATACCTATTATGGACATTTGAAATACCCACCGTCTCTTCCAATAGGCAAACGAGTAGAAAAGGGAGATCAGATAGCTGTTTTAGGGGATACAGGAACTGCAGGTGTTCCCCACGTACATTTTTCCTACTACTATGGAACTTATGCCAACGATGTTGACCCAAGCTTTTTATTTAAGACAAATGGAACCTTGGTACAGGACGAAGTGCTGATACCATAACCTTAAGGAGAAGAAAATGATTGATATTGACAAATGGAATAACCTTAAGAAGGCAGGTGTGGCAGTGACTGCCTTCCTTTCTCTGGTTTTGAGTTTTTGGTTAGGGGGAGTGTTAAAACCTGCTACAGTCTCTCAGAAAGCAACACCTATCCAACAGGAAAAACAAGATACGGAATCTGAAAATGGGTACGTGACAAAAGAACTTATTGAAGAATTTCTAGTGGCTTATTACACGAAGAAGGATCTGGGAGAGAATAGAAACCGTTATAAGGTTTTTATGACGGATACGGCCTATCAAACAGAAGTGGATAGGGAAGAAGCACCAGCTACACAAGCCTATAAAGGTTATATGGTAGATTTCATCTACCAGTCTTCAGAAATCTACTTAAATACGGAAAAGAATGCTGCCTTAGTAGAAGTTTCCTATACCAGCACCTTATTGGTGAAGCCGAATGACTATGAGAATGCGGCTAGGAATGTTAAACGTGAAGGGATGTTACAGATTGATTATGTGAAAGACGGGGATACCTATCGGATATCTAGCTTTAAGGAAGTTGGCTTAACAGATCTTCAAACACTACCTCCAGGCAGTGCTGGAGGTGATATTCCAACGGCATCAAAAGATTAAGGAGAAGAAAGATTCTATGAAAATGATTGACACAGAAAAATTAAAGCTTTTAAAGTTAGCAGGGCTTGCCCTGGCGACTGTCCTGGTTCTAGGTACAGTCTTTTGGGTTGGCCTGGCTAGTGCGAAACCCCAAAAATACACTAAGAAAACCACTCCCAAGACAGAACGGATTAAGAAGGTTGAAGGTGGCGAGCTGACATCAGCCTACGTCAAGGATTTTCTTTCAGCCTACTTTACCAAGAAGGATCTGGGAGAGAATAGAAATCGTTATCTTCCTTATATGACAGAAGCAGCTTACCAGAAAGAAGTTCAATCTGAAGAGGAACCTTCTGTCAAGACTTATAAGGGGTATGTGGTGGATACAAAGTTAAAGTCATCCACGATTTATCTTGACAAAGAAAACAAGGTGGTTTTAGCTCAGGTAAGCTACACTCAGACCCAACTTCAGAAGAAGTATGATTACACCAATGCACAAACCGACGTATTATCAAGTAGTACCCTACGTATTCACTACATTAAACAAGGTGAGAAATATTTGATTAGTCAAATAGAACCTATCCTAATCGTTGATACTCTCTCAGCTGACCAACAAGCAGGAATTCCAACGCTTAATCAACCTATTATCGCTCAAAATACAGAAGGAGAATAAAACCTATGACCAAAATAGAAATACTTGAAAAACAACATGCCAAAGCACAGGAGAGACGGGAGGATTTCTTATCCAAGGCTAAGAAGGAGGAAGACAAGCTAAAAGAGCTTGAAACACAAATCATTCTGGCCAAGCACGAGGCACGCTCAGACTATTTGGCTAAGCATAACCTAACCTGGGCAGATCTTGAAAAAGCAATAGCAGAAGGAAAGCTGAAAGGAGATGAGAACCATGTACCGATTAACCAACCTGACACAGGACACGACAACGACCTATAAAAATAAAGATTTGGTTTATCAAGCCTTAGAGCGAGAAAATGCTAAGGTCAAACACCAGGAGGCAGAAGGTATCCTCTTAGTGGAAGAACTGGATAAAAAAGGCGTGGTCATCTACCAAGAAGACATCTATCTCCCCTTTGATGGCATCGCAGATAGTCTTTTTCTGAAGACAGGTACGGATATTCCTTCTGAAAGACCATCTAAGGCTAGAGGATTTTCCTTTCTGAAGCCTTCTGAGAAGAATCTTGATCAAGCACCCACCAAAAAAGAAAAACAAGACCTCAGAGAGCCTTTCTCAGACACAGCTTCACAAGTTGAACGACAACAGAACAAGTTTTCTATCCTGAAAATCTTATGGCAGGGACTGCTTGTGTTAGGCTTACTGACGAGCCTGGCAGTATCTGGATTTACGACTAGTCTGCTTATCAAACAAGAAAAAAAGATTACCAATCTAAACAAGCAGGTGAAGGTACTTGAAACCCTCCAATCAGAAGCAGGAAAAATAGATACCTTTATCCGCTATTTTCTTCCTCACTACTATTCTGAACAGGGACAACTAGACGACTTTGTAGCAGGGTCTCTGAAGTTGGCGAATCAGCCAGGTCAGCTCCAGTCTGTTATTCTGGAGAATAGCTCACAGACGGGGAATAAGATCTATCAGTTGACCTATGTCTTATCGATTAAGGAAGGAGACAACAGAAGCCAGAAACGTCTAACAGTGACTATTCAGGAAAATCACTCTTCCCCTTACGGTTACCAGGTTATTGCTGAGCCAAAACTATCCAATTATCCAAAATAGAAGGAGGTAGCTATGGATCAAGAACGTACGAGCCATTCCTTGGCTCTAAAAGGGAAAATTACTGTAGAGATGGCCATTCAGGCTCTTTATACTCTGGCTAAGGCTTACCATGATGAAAGCCAGCACAAGCTAGAGAATAAGACTTTTGAAGGAGAGACCCGATTTAACGAGTTTATGGCAACCAAATCTCAGAAAGACGTTGAACAACTCTTGAGTAGTGAAGTCCATTTGGCCAAACTTAAGCATTACCTAGAGGAAGCCAAGGTAGGATTTACTTACCAACAAAAAGGAGAGACGACCTACCTTTACTTTGAAAGCAAGAACCGTCTCCTGGCCGAGAAAGCTCTGAAAGACATGTTAGCCGACATGACCAAGAGTCCTGAAAAGCTGACCGCCTTCTCTAAAAAGGTCTTGAAAAAACCCCATGAAATGCTTCCTGAAGAAAAGCTAGCTTATTACAGAAGTCATGCTGTCTATAAGGGGTTGAGTCCAGTTATTACAAAAGAGGTTGGAAAGGAGAAAGCTCGATGAACAGAAAGCCAATTTGGCCCTACCTGCTGGTGGGCTTTTTATCGTTTGTCTTGGCTCAATCCCTCTATGCATACTACCAACTATCGACACAAGCTGTTCCTTTTATGGGAATGCTAAGGGTGAATTGGTTACTGGAGAATTGGTCTCTCTTTCCTCTCCTCATCTCATTTGAACCTGAAGTCTTGATGGCTGGTCTTATCGGTTTTAGTCTTCCTATGTTGGTTTACGTATCTGGGGATAGGAGTTCCTACCGCCACGGGGAGGAACAAGGGAGTGCCCGTTTTGCTACCTTGCGTGAAATGAAACGGTTTGAGGACCAGGACAATGATAAGAATATGATTTTTACCAAACAGGTCAAGATGGGGCTTTTTAACTTTCGTCTAGCCTATAACGTCCAACTCAACAAGAATGTCATCGTGATTGGTCTTCCAGGAGACGGGAAAACCTTCACCTTTGTACTGCCTAACCTCATGCAGCTGAACTCGAACTTTGTGGTCACAGACCCAAAAGGCAACCTGGTCCATGAGACAGGGAAGATGCTGGAAAGAAATGGCTATGCCGTTAAAGTCTTTGACCTCATCCGTCTAAAGAACTCTGACCGCTTTAATCCCTTTCATTACATGAAATCTGAGCTGGATATCGACCGTATCTCTGAAGCTATCACAGAAGGAACCAAGAAAAGCGAACACATGGGAGAAGACTTTTGGGTACAGGCAGAATTGATGTTGCAGCGGGCTTTGATTGGGTACCTCTATTTTGATTCCAGAGCCCCTGACACAGGAGCACAGCTCTATACACCTAACCTAGGACATGTGGCCGATTTGTTACGTGGGATTTACCGTGAGGA
Source organism: Streptococcus ovis DSM 16829 (assembly GCF_000380125.1). Taxonomy (GTDB): domain Bacteria; phylum Bacillota; class Bacilli; order Lactobacillales; family Streptococcaceae; genus Streptococcus; species Streptococcus ovis. Next base: position 167,875 of record NZ_KB904581.1, on the reverse strand, counting down.
TCCCGATGTGCCTAGCCCAGTTGAACAGATGTTTGAAGAGCTGGAGGAATTACAACCTGGTAATTATGCTTATAAACAGTGGCGGCTCTTTCAGAACTTCAAGGGAGAGACCAGAAACAGTGTGGTAGCCATTCTATCGTCTCGCTACTCTATCTTTGACCATGATGACGTGAGAAATCTCATTAGTGAGGATACTATGGAGATAGACACCTGGAACACCAAAAAGACAGCTGTCTTTATTGCTATTCCAGAGACTAATAATGCCTTTAACTTCCTGTCTTCTATCCTCTTTGCGGTTGGTTTTGAAGTCTTGACCCACAAGGCTGATGATATTCTCCAGGGCAGGATACCAGGCTACAGCAGGAAGAACTTGAGACATATTCAGTTTATTCTGGATGAGTTTGCCCAGATTGGCCGTATTCCAAACTTTACCCAGGTTCTGTCCTCTATTCGCTCCCGTGAGATGTCTATTAAGATTATCCTCCAGGCAGTCAATCAGCTGGAGAGCCTTTATAAGAGCGATTGGAAAACCATTTTTAACAACTGTGCGACTCACGTATTTTTAGGGACAAACGACAAGGATACCATGGAATACTACTCGACCCGTTCTGGGAAACAAACCATTAGAACCAGATCAACCTCAAAATCTCACAGTTACCGCAACGGCTCATCAAGTGAAAATAAACAGATCCAGGGCCGCCCACTCCTGACCCCTGATGAAGTGGCCAGAATTGGTGTGGATGAAGGTCTGGTCTTTATCTCTAAGCAGAATGTCTTCAAGGACAAGAAAGCTAGCGTTTATGACCATCCAAGGCAGGCAGAAATCGCCCAGGCTCCTTACGATGATAACTGGTATGACTATAAGCGACTAGGAACGGATATTGATGGTTTGCTTCTCCATGCTAATGACCTAGACCCTCACTTTGAAGAACTGTTTGTGGCTTAAATACAGAAAGGAAACGATATGGAAACACCAAAACTCAAACTTGGCTTTTTAGAGACAATTAGCCAAGTGTTATCTCTGCAAAAAGAGAGCCTAGCAACAGAATACACCGTGATTAATCAATTATTGAAACAGGCAGATGAAGAGACTTTCTACTCGCTATCTCCTCATCTCTTCGTGACAAGAGATGAAGAAGGTACCTTGATTGGTTACCCTCTAGAGGCTACCCCTGAAGGCTATGACCTCTTCAAACACCTGGTAGGAGGACAGATTTAATGGTTTTTACTAAAGCACAAGCAAAATCCCTAGCTATTTTAGACGTGGCTAGGAGCCTTGGGATGGATATGAAACGGTCGTCTCATAAGGAATATTACTGGACAGAGCACGATTCCTTCAAAATCGATACCACAAAAAACACCTGGCACTGGTATTCCAGGGGAACATTTGGAGATACCATAAACCTGGTTCAGGAAATGCGTGACGTGAGCTATAAGGAGGCTATGACATTCTTAGAGACAGGTAATTTTCCTGAAGCAAAACCTAGGGAAGAAATTAGGCAGTCCTTTAGGTACAGCTTAGCTCCTTACGAACAAACCTTCAGAGAAGCTAGAACCTATCTCAAGGAGACCAGGGAACTGTCTGATGAAACCATCGACTTTTTCCTAGAGAAGGGTGTTCTAGCTCAGGCTAGACGAAAGGATAGAGACGGCTTTATTGAAGATGTCTTGGTCTTTAAGTACCTGGACAAGAACCAAAATATAGTGGGGGCCAGCCTCCAGGGCCTAGTTCCTTATCCAGAACGCCATGAAGGTAAGGGCTACCTCAAGCAAATCATGTACCAGTCAGAAGGCATTGCAGGCTTAAACGTCTCTATTGGTGCTCCTGAGCGTTTAGTGGTGGCAGAAGCTCCGATTGACCTTATGAGCTATTACGAGCTTCACAAGGACAGTTTAGAGAATGTCCGACTGGTGGCCATGGAAGGCCTCAAAGAAGGGGTTTTGTCCCGCTATGCTATGGAGGCCCTCCAGGAAAGGGGAGTTGTCAAGGAAATACCTCTGGATTATACAAAATCTAAAGACCTGACCCAGGCTTCTAATTTTCTACCTGAAGTTGCACGATTGACCACCCTTTTTCATGATGGAGAGCATGCAGACCTAATTACACTAGCAGTTGACCAGGACAAGGCAGGAAGTGATTTTATTGAGCAGTTGAAAGAAAAAAATATTCCAGTTATCGATGCCAGACCACCAAAAGGAGAGGGTCAAGAAAAGATGGACTGGAATGCCTATTTACAAGCTGGGAAGGGGTTAGGGCAAAAAGAAAAAGCCCCAGAACAAATCCTGAAGCCAGAAATGGATAGGAGCAATGGTAGTATGGGGTCTTTACAGCTTGAAGCTGAAGGCAGTCCCGCACCCGTAGCTGAAACCTCAGCTACCTTTGAGCAAACTGTTACCAGTCACCCGACGTTCTCCTATCCTTTACTTAAGTTTAGCACAAATAACGAAAAAGTGCAACGACGATATAAAGATTATCACTTGGTTGATGCTGATGATATGAAACGTTTAAAGCAGTATGCTCCATCGATTCAAGCAGCAGCTCAATGGTACTTAAATGAAGTTGCGGATAGTCGTATCATGTATGTGTTTGCGGATAATGGAAGTGAGAAGGTGCTAGCAGTTGATTTTCTGAAGGAAAATTTTATCCATTTGACAGGGATTCGCCCCTTTGAACCAAGTAAGACGGCAGCTGACTTTTTAGTGGACTTTGCAGAAGGAAGAGGGAATTTTCCTAATATTTTATCCAGTCATGCACTCAAAGAAAAGCTTCAAGTATTGCCAATGTTAGAAGACATTTTAGATAGCCGTTCATTCGTCTTAAATGATCTCTCTAGCGTAGAAAAACTGCATAGGCTTGATTTTTCAGAAGCCATCAAAGCAAAAGACGAGGACTTCTTGTTACTCTTTAAGGATTCTGATAAAGGAACTGTCCCTGCCTCCCTGATGAAGCTAAAAGGTGAGTTGGCTACCAATGTTAGAGGGATTAACGAGAAGGTCATACTGGGAATCTATCGTGAACGAAGGGGTCAGATTGAGCAGCTGTCACTCAATGACGACTATATCAAAGATGGTGGAAAACAACTCTTGTCTTTGCTTCAATCAAGAGAATTGGACACTTTTCAAGAACAAATCGTGGAAGAAGTCCCCCAAATAAGACGAGATGTACAGGAAGAGTTAGAAGAAAAGGGACCCCAATCTTCAATCAGCCAACTGGATTCAGATGCAGACGGTATCTCTGATGAAGAAGAACTGAAACAGGGTACCAACCCGCATGACTTTCGCTCCAAACCTGGATCAAGATTACTAGAAGAACATAACCTTGAACCTGAAGAAGTGGCTATAACTTCTAGCAGTCTTGCAGTTGCGGACTTTATCAAAAATAAGGATGTGGCTGGTCTTAACCGTCACCTCAAGGAGGGAATAAAAGACTATCTGGACTCAGATAAATACAAGGACTATCTGACCAAAATGAGCCAGCTAAACAACTACTCCAGTCGTAACCTACGCTTAATTCTTGCCCAACATCCAGAAGCCACTCAGGTTGCTTCCTTTAAGCAGTGGAAGGAAACGTTTGGCCGCCATGTCAAAAAAGGAGAGAAGTCTATCCGGATTTTTGCTCCGATGACCAAGATTAAAAAGGATGAGAACAATCAACCAATTTTGGATAAAAATGGCAAACCAGAAACCGTTACTTTCTTTGGTCTAGTCCCTGTCTTTGACGTTAGTCAAACAGAAGGTAAAGAAATGCCCAAGGCAACTTCAGAGGTTAAGGAACAGCTGACTGATGTAGATTATGCCAATCTCTACCGTGCCCTGATGGCTATTGCCAAGGAGAATAATGTTACTGTCCGCTTTGATGAGATGACAGGTGATAAGAAAGGTCATTACAACGTGACAGAACACCAAATCGTTCTAAGAAGTAACGATATGAACAAGTCACAGTTGATTAAGACCTTTATCCACGAGACTGCTCACTCAGAGTTGCACCATGCCAACAATCCTCAACAAGATATGTTAACGAGAAGCACGGCCGAACTTCAAGCAGAAAGTGTCGCCTATGTTGTGGCCTCCTATTACGGGATTGACACGTCGGATTATTCCTTTGCTTATCTAGCAGGCTGGTCGGATGATAAGGAGAGCCTAGCAGACCTGGAGGCCCAGCTAGATATTGTCCAACAAGAGGCTAAAAGTTTAATGGTTCGGATGGATCAACAGTTGGAACAGTTACGCCTCGCCCAGGAGAAACAAGCCCAGAACCAGTTTGAGCAGAAGCTCCAAAAATTTAAGGATCAGTCTAAGCAAGCCATCGAAGAGCACAAGCAAGAACAAAAGGCAGAAGCTCACTCAAAAAAAGAGAAGGGTTTCTCGAAATGACCGAACGGGATACCCAAAAGACACCCAAGGTCAAATTAAAAACACCACCACCCCAAGGAGGACAACACACATGACAGACCAACAAGAAAACCAACTCCACGCCATCCTATCAGATTTTATTCCGCTGATGGACGGTGACCTTATCCAAGGAATTTCCCCTGAAGCCGATAGCCTCACCCGCCAAGAAGTTTTAGACCAGTTGCTAGCAGACAGGGAACTATTCAATCAAGACGATGCTTCATTAATGAGTTGGCAGGAAGAGAATATTCAGCTCCTGAAAACAATCAGTGATGAAGATTTCCTAGTAGTCCGTGATGAAAAAATATTGCTAACGGAGCTACAAATTGGCCAGTCACTCTTTGAGCCACTTAGTGAAAATCAGCTGGAAGAACTGAAGAAAAAACTTATCTCAGAACAAGAGCAGGCTTCAGAACGTCAGACACAGGCAACTGAAAAAAATGAGCAGAAGCCATCACTCTGGAAGAAAATTCTAAAACCCTTTGGATAGGCTTATCATCTAAAAAAATTCTGTCTCTCTTGATAGAGGGGCAGGATTTAGGGGGTTGGGGATTTCCCCAAAACTGAAAAAGGCAAGAAGGAAAATCGTAAGATTGACCTTCTCTGACCTTTTTTAATTTCGTATTTGCCCGGGCAAATGCTACGCTTGCCACAAGGAAAGGAGGGGGAGGCTATGCCTCAAAAAACAGTAAATCGAAAGAGGAGTATCCGCAAAGAAGTCTACTTTACGGAACAGGAATACCAACAAGTAAAATATACCATGGAACAGATGAAGGCACCTACTTTTCAATACTATGCTAAGAACCAACTGGTACAGGGAAAACTTGTCCAGATTGATTTTTCAGAACTGAAGGCTCTACGAGTGGCCGTCAATCGGATTGGTGGAAACATCAATCAAATTGCCAAACACGCTAACGAAAATCAGGAGATTAGCACGGAAGAACTTGCTCAAGTCTTAGCCTATCTTTCTGAACTAAAAGATATGGTGGCGGCTAAGCTATCTAGTACGGAGAAGAAGAGCCTACAGGAACGAAAAGAAAAAGAAATAAGGACGTATGACGAATGGTAGCTATTAAACCACCTAAACAAATTAAAACACCATCCAACTTAAAAATAGCCGTCCGCTATATTTTGAACGAGGCTAAAACACTGATCCAAAATTCAGGAGATCAAGACTTTGATTTTCCATTAGTTTATCACAATGGAGAGATGCAACTGAAGCTAGTTTCTGGTCACAGGATTGAAGACGTTAGCGTGGCAGATGAAGAAATGGTCATGACAAAATTAGCTGCGGCCTTAAAAAAAGGAGACGATGACCTCAAGGAATTGTCTTCGGGAAAACAAGTTCTGGCCCATCATATTATCCAATCTTTTTCGCCAGATGACAACCTAACACCTGAACAAGTTCATGAAATTGGTAGACGGACCATGATGGAATTTACTGGAGGAGATCACGAGTTTATTATCGCAACTCATACCGATAAAAACCATCTCCATAATCACATCATATTATCTACGACAAACACTTCAACGCTGAAAAAAATTCGTTGGCAGAAAAATACTCTTAAAAATTTACAAGCCATCTCAGATAAACAAGCATCCAAATATGGAGCTAAAATTATTGAACCTACTATGAAAAATTCTTATACTAAATATTCAGCTTGGAGACGACAGAATAATTATCGGTTTGAAATTAAACAACGTCTAGACTTTCTTCTGAAGCAATCCGTATCACTAGAAGACTTCAAGGAAAAAGCCAAGGCTCTTGACCTTCAGATTGATTTTTCTGGTAAGTTTGTTAAATACAAACTTACTGATGAACCCCAACAAAGAAATGTCAGGGACGATACGCTTTCTAAGAAGGGGGACTATTCCTTAGAAAAAATAAAAGAGCGTTTGGTTCTTAATGAGTTGGTGGTAAGCACTTCTGAAATAAAGGAACGATATCAGGAATTAAAGGCTGAGGTGGAACAAGATTTTGAGTTGAAGTTAGAAGTGGCTAGTTGGCAAGTGGAACAAGAAAGCCCACAGGGTATCTATATCCAGATGGATTATGGTGCTCTGAATAGTGGCACAATTCTAGTTCCTTCCCATAAGGTAGATAAGAATGAAGAAGGTAACTACACGATTTACATCAAGGAAAAAGATTACTTTTATTTTCTCAATCCAGACCAGTCTCAAAAGAACCGTTACATGATGGGAACAACTGTCGCGAGACAATTAGCTAAACAAAATGGAGAGGTGCTTATCACAAAAAATCCTCAAATAGCATCCATGCGTCAGTTGATTAAAGAGTATAATTTTCTGGTGAAACATGGCGTAACAGATGGCACACAGTTCCGAGAGTTAGAGGAGCGATTTAACGAGAAAATCGATGCGACCCACAAGGAGCTAAGTCGATTAGATGACCGTCTGGCTCATTATCACAAAATAGAAGGGGCTTTACTTTCTCTGAAGCAGAATCCAGAAAATAACTTGGTGGGCATGCAGCTGTTAGAAGAGTTGGGAGTACCTAAAGACATTCACCTTGAGGAAGTGGCACAGATTATTAAGCAGTTTGAAGTAGAAAAGGGCGCTTTGCAAGAGTTTTTCGATGATACCGTGAGGACTTATACAACTTACCAAGAAATGAGAGATCAGATTAACTTACGTGAGATAGGCACTCGCAAACATGAGTCGGAAGAAAAGTCACTCTAGCTATTGAGTTTTTCAGAAAAGTTTCTATCTGTTTTCAGTATAATAAAACTATGATTGGATTTGATGAAAAAGCCTTTGTGGTGGCCTTAGATAGACAACGTGAGAAAGAGTTTCTCAAGCAAATTAAACAGTATGATGAGCAGGTGGCTTCTGTGATGAGGCTGAAAGGTTATCAGCGGATAGATGCTAGTGAACGGACTGTCTTGTTTACCTTTGGAGAAATGACCTTCTCCAGGAACCGTTGGAGAAAGGGAGTTGAGACTCGTTACCCTGTCGATGAATGGCTCGGTTTGAAAAAGTATATGCGGTATTCTCCTGAACTGATTTACCATATGGCGAGGCATGCTTCTGTTTTATCCTACCGTGAAGTCTGTCGAACGATCCAGGTCGCTTACCGTTTGGAGGTGACTAAGGATGCCGTCTTAAAAGCGGTCAAGACTGCTGGAAGGCTCTTTTCTGAGAAAGAACGGTATCGCTTTTATATGGAAGGAGAACAACCACAAAAAATCCAGGCAGACAAAATCTACCTGGAGGGGGACGGAGTGATGGTCAAAACAAGTTCAGCTGGAGATGAACGGCACAATACAGATATAGCCCACTTTCTTATCCATACAGGAGCTAAGAAAATTGGCAACAATCGCTATATCCTGCAAAATAAGCATGAGATTATCAATGTCAATTATGACCAGGCTAAGGAGGAACTTCTGGACTACCTCTATAACCATTTTGAAATCACGGACAAGACTATTCTAATCACCAACTCAGACAATGGCAAGGGCTACACCAAGCGAGTTTTTCAGGAAATCAAAAAAGCTTTAGGGATAAAACACCACGAACACTTTTGGGATGCCTACCATCTCAACGAGAAGCTAAAAACCTTCCTTAAGCCTTACCCTTCTACCCTCATGGAATTGGCTTTCAAGGCTATTCAAACCCACCAAAAGCCGTTGCTTGTGACTTTATTTGATACGATTGAGTCCCTGGTACAAACTGAAGAAGAGTACGAGTGTTTCGTATCCTTTCGTCAAAAGCTGATGAGAGGTTTCAAGGATACCAAGCCACCTAAACTAAGAGGACTATCTTCACGTGGAATAGGAGTTATGGAGAGTCAGCACCGTAAGGTGACGTATCGCATGAAGCATAGGGGGATGTACTGGTCTATTGAGGGAGCTTGTGCTATGGCCAGAATGATTCTCTTAGAACGAGTGGACCAATTAGAAGACCTCTTTTTTGGTGATTGGCGGAAACGTTATGAACCATACAAGGACAGTAGTTTTAGTGCAGGTTATCTGATTGACCATTTGCCACATGAAGCAATGGTGATTAAACGAAGGCGACGAAGGTAGATAAATTCCAGTTAAACAGGAATTAACCGCTAAAAATGTAATTTTTAGGGGTGTTTTTAGCATGATTTACATAGAAAATCCTTGCTTTTTTGCCTAAATGGTGGTACAATAAAAGTATTGAAAAACAAAAAAGGTGTAGGAGCAGACACTCCTACACCACCGATTAAGACAAACCGACACTTTGCTTAATCAGTCAAACAGTATTGTAGCACAAAAAGAACAATATCGTCAAGACTGAGGCAAAGGAAAAAACTTTGTTTCAGTCTTTTTTCGGATAAAGAACCTAGAGTTTTCTTAGGTTATAAGGGGTAGTTGGAGTTTCCCAAAAATTTAGACACATACAATTTTTAGTCAGGGATTGACAAATAGAAATTGGAGTAGTATAATAATAAAGACTTTGAAATTGAGGGGAGTGAAAAAAATGTCTAAAACAGTAGTACGCAAGAATGAATCACTTGACGATGCTCTTCGCCGTTTCAAACGTGCGGTTACCAAAGCTGGTACGCTTCAAGAAACACGCAAACGTGAGTTCTACGAAAAACCATCTGTAAAACGTAAACGCAAATCAGAAGCAGCTCGTAAGCGTAAAAAATTCTAATAGAATATGAAAAAGCAGCTGTAAGGCTGTTTTTTTATAATGATACATTCTGAAAAGGAGAATCTTATGGCTATCTTAGTCACTGGTGGTGCAGGTTATATCGGCAGCCACACTGTTGTTGAATTGCAAAAATTAGGCAAAGAAGTAGTTATCGCAGATAACTTGTCTAACTCGAGTTTATTGGTATTAGACCGTATCGAAACGATTACAGGAAAACGACCAACCTTTTATGAGTTGGATGTAGCAGATAAGGATGCTCTTCGACAAGTTTTTGAAAATGAAGACATTGAATCAGCCATCCATTTTGCAGGTTACAAGGCTGTTGGAGAGTCGGTTGAAAAGCCAATCATGTATTATGAAAATAATATTATGTCTACCCTTGCCCTAGTAGAGATTATGGCAGAATATGATGTGAAAAAACTCGTATTTAGCTCGAGTGCGACAGTGTATGGCCTCAATAATCCATCCCCACTAGTGGAAGAGATGCCAACAAGCGCTACGAATCCGTATGGCTATACAAAAGTGATGCTAGAGCAAGTTCTTCGAGATGTAGAAGTGGCAGACAAAGAGTGGAGTATTGCCTTACTTCGTTATTTCAATCCAATTGGAGCTCATGAATCAGGCTTGATTGGAGAAGATCCTGCAGGGATTCCAAATAATCTCATGCCCTTCATTTCACAAGTAGCAGTTGGCAAACGTGAACAACTTAGTGTCTTTGGAAATGACTACGACACTGTTGATGGTACTGGTGTGCGTGATTATATCCATGTAGTGGATTTGGCTCTTGGACATATCAAGGCTTTAGAAAAAATTTCAGATGCTACAGGTGTATACACTTATAATTTGGGATCAGGTAAAGGAACCAGTGTCTTAGAATTGGTACAGGCTTTTGAAAAAGTAAATGGTGTACCAGTTCCCTATAAGATTGTGGACCGCCGTCCTGGTGATATTGCTACTTGCTATGCGAATGCAGATAAGGCGTTAGCAGAACTCAATTGGAGAACAGAAAAATCAATTGAAGACATGTGTCGTGACACTTGGAAATGGCAATCACAAAATCCAAATGGTTATGAAGCTTAGAAAAAAAGAGAAGTTGGACATCAACTTCTCTTTCGTCTTCTTGGCAATAAAAAACAGGCAGAGCCTGTTTCATGAATCATTTTTTCAATAAGTCGCGGATTTCTGCAAGAAGTTCTTCTTGAGTAGGTCCAGCAGGAGCTTCTTCTTCAACTTTTTTAGGCATTGCTTTTTCAGCAGCTTTTACAACGAAGAAAAGAGAAATACCAACGATAAGGAAGTTAATAATAGCGCTCAAGAAACTACCGTATTTCACACCGTTCCAAGCTAATTTTGCAATATCTTCAACATTTGCAGCTTTCAAAGCTGGGTTCAAAATAAGTGGAGTGATGATGTCACCAACAAATGAAGTGACAATCGCACCAAATGCACCCCCAATAACAACTGCAACAGCTAAATCAATAATGTTCCCACGGAACAAAAATGCTTTCAATTCTTTTAACATATCCTAAATATGTCCTTTCATAAATATTTTACTTTATCTATTATATAGGTTTTTTTTAAATTTTCAAGTTATGCATTCTGAAAATTTACATTTTCTGTCTTTTAGTATAAAATAGAGAATGGTATAATGTGCTGATAGTGTGCATGGAGAGGGGGATGAAATGATTTCAAAAGAGACAATTAATGAAATTAAGTCTGCAGTCAACATTGTAGATGTCATTGGTGAATCTGTTGCGTTGACAAAAGCAGGACGCAATTATCTAGGTCTTTGTCCTTTCCATGGCGAAAAAACACCATCTTTTAATGTAGTGGAAGATAAGCAATTCTATCACTGTTTTGGTTGTGGTCGTTCTGGAGATGTGTTTAAGTTCATCGAGGAAAGTAGGGGAGTGTCCTTTGCAGAAAGTGTCCAATTTGTTGCTGAAAAAGCTGGATTTTCAATTGAGCTGCAGCCACAAGAGAAAAAGGAGCATCAGCAGAATCATCCCCATCAAGTCTTATATGATATCCATACAGAGGCGAATAAGTTTTATCATGCCTTGCTCATGACAACAAAGATGGGAGAGGCGGCACGAACTTACCTTCATCAGAGAGGTTTGACGGATGACATTATCCGCTACTTTCAAATGGGTTTGTCACCGAATGAGCCAAATTATCTTTTTCAGCATTTGTCCAAAAAGTTTTCTGAAGTAGATTTGCTTAATTCAGGGCTTTTTAACACAGGGAATAACAATCTCATCTACGATGCTTTTCAAGGGCGAATTTTATTCCCTCTAACGGATGAATATGGGCGTGTGATTGCTTTTTCGGGTCGTATTTGGACGGAGGAAGATATAAAGAATTCTCAATTAGCCAAGTACAAGAATAGCCGCGCTACGGAGATTTTCAATAAAAGTTATGAACTCTATCATCTAGATAAAGCCAAAGCTAGTATCAAGAAACACCGCGAAGTCTATCTGATGGAAGGTTTTATGGATGTTATCGCAGCTTATCGTGCAGGACTTGAAAATGCAGTCGCATCTATGGGAACGGCACTGACACCTGATCATGTCCGCCATTTATCCAAATATTGTAAGAAAGTTGTTCTGACTTATGATGGTGATAAAGCGGGCCAAGCTGCGACTGCTAAAGCACTTGATGAATTGAAACAATTTGATGTGGAAATTGTTTCTTTGCCTGATAATATGGATCCTGATGAGTTTATTGCAAAGCAAGGAGAAGCTGCTCTTGAGCAGGTATTGACCAAGTCTAGGATGACAGGAGTTGAGTTTTTAATTCACTATCTGAAACCTGAAAATCCTGAGAATCTACAAATGCAAATTTCTTTTGTAGAGCAAATGGCACCTATTATTGCAAGGACCTCTTCCATTACTGCACAAAATTCATACATTTATAAGGTGGCTGAATTGCTAGCTGACTTTGATTACCAACAGGTAGAAGATGCAGTCAATCGTGCTCGTCTAGCTGCTCGTCAACAAAGGCAAGTAAGTCAGCATTCCTATCCAGCTGAATCATTATCTCAACCACCTCGAGAACCTGTTGCTCCGCCTCAGATGAAAGTAACGAATTTGATTCGAACGGAAAATCATCTCCTCTATCGAATGGCTGAACATGCCTATATTTTGAATGAATATCGATTACGTGAAGATTTTCAGTTTGCAACGCCAGAATTGCAAGTATTATTTGAATTGTTGAAGGCGAATGGTGAGATTACCTCGTATGATTTGGCACAGCAAGATGAGATGGTCCAGAGAGCTTGGTATCGTGTGCAGGAAGAGAAATTACCTAGCGAAATAGGGAGCAATGAATTAGAAGAGTTGGAAAATAATCGTCATCGCGAACTCATTAAGCGAGATAATCGCTTGAAATTAAAAATGGTTCGAGACCAGGCACATGTTGGTAACGACACAGAAGCACTTGATGAGCTGACTCAGCTCATTGCACAAAAAAGAAAAATGGAGTAATTATGGTAGCGAAAAAAGCAGAGAAAAAGACAGAAGTTACAACTTTTGATGTCCAAGTGGCAGACTTTATTCGGAATCACAAAAAAGCGGGAACAGCTGTTGACGATGATATTTTAGAGCAATTGGCCGTTCCGTTCACATTGGATGCTGATGGGATTGATGATTTGCTCCAACGGATTCAAGATGCGGGGATTTCAATTGTTGATAAAGGTGGAAACCCAAGCGCACGTGTGATTCAGAATGAAGAGGAACCTGAACTTTCGGATGAAGAATTGCTTGGAAGCAATTCAGCGAAGGTCAATGACCCAGTCCGCATGTACTTAAAAGAAATTGGTGTTGTGCCTCTTTTAACCAATGAGGAGGAACAAGAGTTGGCGCTTGCTGTTGAAGCAGGAGATGTTGAAGCGAAACAACGCTTAGCAGAAGCCAACTTACGTTTGGTAGTTTCAATTGCGAAGCGCTATGTAGGTCGTGGCATGCAATTCTTGGACCTTATCCAAGAAGGAAATATGGGGCTTATGAAAGCCGTGGACAAATTTGATTACTCCAAAGGATTCAAATTCTCAACTTATGCAACATGGTGGATCCGTCAAGCAATTACACGTGCGATTGCAGACCAGGCTCGTACGATTCGGATTCCAGTCCACATGGTAGAGACCATTAACAAATTGGTTCGTGAACAACGTAATTTGCTCCAAGAGTTGGGACAAGATCCTACACCTGAACAAATCGCAGAGCGGATGGATATGACACCAGATAAGGTACGTGAAATCTTGAAGATTGCGCAGGAACCAGTTTCTCTGGAAACACCAATTGGTGAAGAAGATGATAGCCATCTTGGTGATTTTATCGAAGACGAAGTCATTGAAAATCCAGTAGATTACACTACTCGTGTAGTACTTCGTGAGCAGTTGGATGAAGTATTGGATACTTTGACAGACCGTGAGGAAAATGTGCTCCGTCTCCGTTTTGGTCTGGACGATGGAAAGATGCGCACCTTGGAAGATGTGGGTAAAGTCTTTAACGTAACACGTGAACGTATCCGTCAGATCGAAGCCAAAGCTCTCCGTAAACTCCGCCATCCAAGCCGCAGCAAACCACTTCGTGACTTTATGGAGGATTAAAAATGTCCTTGGGACATTTTTAACGCTCCGCTAGAAATAAGGAACGGAGCTAGTTGGGAGAGATTTTTAACCCGATCTAGAAATTGTTTAGCTTGTAACCATGACACCATTATGGTACAGCAGGTAATAAGAGGAGAGAAAATATGTATACAGATGAACAAGTAAAGGACATTCAAGAACGGATTTTCACTGCTCTTGAAGAGGTGATTGACCCTGAATTAGGGATTGATATTATTAATCTTGGGTTGATTTATGAGATTCGCTTTATGGATGGAAAAGCAGAAATTGATATGACCTTAACTACAATGGGATGTCCTTTGGCAGATCTGATTACAGATCAAATACATGATGTATTGCAAAGTGTGCCTGAGGTGAAAGAAATCGATGTTCGATTAGTGTGGTCTCCTGCATGGACAGTTCAAAAAATGAGCCGATATGCACGTATTGCCTTAGGAATTAGATAAAAGTAAGCTGACAGTGATTGTCAGCATTTTTTGTGTCTATATGCTATTCAATTAATCAAATGAATAGGGAATCAGAAATAATTGATAGGATGATGAAGAGTTGTGAGAATTTCTTTCTAGCATTGGATAGATTTTTATAATGGATTACGTTATTAATGCATTTATTTTAGTTTCTGTTTATGAAGTACATAGTAAAAAGTTTTATCTACTATTTTCTTTGTAAAATATTCTAGAAATAGACGAATAAATTGTGAACTTTTTGTCAAACTTTACAATCTAAACCATAATGACTTATGATATGATGAAAAAAATTAGAGAAAATAAGGAGGGCACATGATGTCTGAATTAAACAATGGAATCTATGTTGGTACTGGTCAGGGGCAACATGGTGATTATGATGTTGAAGTTACAATTGTTGGTGGTAAAATTGGTGCAGTTAAGGTGTTAGGGAATCATGGTTCTCCTGCTTATCCAGATAATGCTTCTGTATATATTCCAGAAAGAATTGTTGCCCAACAATCTACCAAAGTAGATGCAGTCAGTGGAGCAACTGTTTCTTCTCATGCGATTATGGATGCAGTAGAAGATGCTCTGAAAAAAGCAGGATTGCAGGAAGAGCATGATTTGTCTGAGAAAGATATTTCAGTGGATGTAGCCATTGTTGCAGCAGGGCCAGCTGGATTAGCAGCAGCTGTAACAGCTGCAGAAGCAGGATTAACTGTAGCTGTCTTTGAAAAACAATCGGTTACTGGTGGCACTGCGAATATGGGAATGGGACCTTTGGGCATTAATACTAAGATTCAACGGTCTATGTTCAATGATCTTTCTATTAAAGAGGCTTTGACCAAACAAATGGAATACACACATTACCGTGTGGATGCTGATTTAGTACAAACCTATTTTAACCTTTCTAGCAATACAATAGATTGGTTGCAAGAAATGGGAGTTAAATTTGCAGGTGCATTCCGTTACTTTAAAGAATCTGAAGCAACTTGGCACATTGTAGATAATAATGGAAAAATCGGTCCAGGTGCTGCAGCACCAATGAATAAGGCGATGACAGAAAGAGCCAAAGAATTGGGGGTTGACTTTTACTTAAATACACCAGTAGATGATTTGATGCTAGAAGGTGGCAAGGTTGTTGGTCTGACTGCTACAAGTAAGGAAGGACAAGTGATTCATGCTCATGCTAAGGCTGTGATTGTGGCAACTGGAGGCTTTGGTAGCAACGCTGCAATGATTAAAGAAGAATTTGGATATGATTTGAATCAGAATTTTTATACTTTTAATGTACCAGGTATTACGGGAGAAGGTCTGAAAATGATGTGGAAGGCAGGTGCTCAAAAGTTTGGCCTAGCCACAGAAATCATCTTTGTTTTGCCACATAACTTAGATTATATGATAGCCGATGGTGTCCTTCGTCAACCAAATCTTCTTATCAATCAACGTGGGGAACGCTTTATGAATGAAGGGTTCATGGGAAATACAACATTTGCTGGAAATGCTATTGCTTTACAACCGGGCCACTATGCATATTGTATTATGGATCGTTCGATTTTGAAAAATTACCAAGAAAATGGACCGGACATTGTAGACTTTGTTCACCCAGTTCAAGGGTTCCATATGATTGATCAGGATGTACAAAAAGCGAAAGAAAACAACTACGAAGCGATTATTACAGCTGATACGCTTGAAGAATTAGCAGCTAAATTGCAGATTCCACTTGAAACGTTACACCATACGATTACCGAATACAATCAATTTTGCGCCAAAGGAGTGGATGAAATTTTCTTTAAAGATGAAAAGTTCTTGCACCCAATTACTGGAGAGGGCGGTTATTTAGTTGGTAAATATTATGTAGGTGCGTATGGTACGATGGGTGGTGTACGGATAAATGCTCAATGTCAGGTTTTGGATGAGGAAAATCAAGTAATTCCAGGACTATATAGTGCAGGATCAGATGCCAATACCATTTACGGAGACAGTTATAACTTTACCTTACCAGGAAATTCTATGGGGTTTGCAGTCAATTCAGGACGGATGGCAGGTCAAGCTATTGTTAATAATTTAAAATAAATGATAATTCCTGTCTGATAAGGGTGTTTATTTTAAATGAACAAATCATCGAATTTGAAACATCATACATTAAATAAAAAACGAACACAATCAACAATAGATTTGTTCGTTTTTTTATATGTCAGATAGTGCTTTCAAAAGCACTTTTTGTAGGTTAAAGAAAGTGTAAATCATATTTTATGATTAAATCTTGGTTGGATATGTCTCCTATTTGGAAGAGTTGTACCAATGAATCGTAGTATGTTTTGAGCAGAAGCCAATCTTGTAAATCATTGTGAAGGAGTTTTTTGATCTGCTTGATGCGATAACGAAGGGTATTTGGGTGAACGAAAAGGTAATGTGATATCGCATCAATATCTTGATTAAAGAGGATGTAGGTAGCAAGAGTTGTCAATAATTGACTTTTTTTATTCTGATCATGAGTAAGTAGTTCTAGAATATCAGGGTGGACAAAAGCAGGATGGTTCGTACGATGCAAATCTAGTGTTATCAGACTATCTAAGTAGCGATAAGAAAAGAGATTCCCTTTTAATTGGTATTTATTGACAATGTTTTCCACTTGACTTGCTTGCTGAAACATTTGTCGAAAAAGATTAAAGTCATAAAAAATATGGCTACTTGCTAAACGAAGACTGGTAATTTGACAGAACTCTAGTAATAGATTGACTTTGGATTGTAAAAAGTCCTTCTGATTACTTGAAACAAGAAAAACCAATCGATTTTCATGAAACATATAAAGAGCATTTCCAAGAAGTGATTGAAGCTGTTTAGCAATTGCTAACCTATTAGTTTCTGTGACTGCCTCGTCAATAAATGAAAAGAGAAGGACTCGCTTATAGTGAAGAATATGTAATTTCATCTCTTCGATTTGAGCATTTCCGACTGCTATGGCAGTGTTGTTACGGTTGACTAGAGCTTGTAGAAAATAAGAATAAGATGCCTCCTTATTCATCAAATAGTTGCGATCATGGGTAAAAGCAAGGGCAACAATTCTAGCAAAATGCATAAAGACAATCCGGTCTCCCTCGGTGATGGGTTTGTTTTTATCATACACCATCAATCTCCCTAAAACAGTCCCATTGAGTCGAATAAAGTCCACTAGAGTACGGTGATTCAGAACTGGATTTTCAAAGAGGTAGGCTTTACCTGTTTCTTGTAAAATCGCATCAATCTTTAATCGTCGGAGTTCAGAGAGATCACTTTCCAAAATCCGTCCACGTTGTCGCTCCTCTTGTAATAATACCATTTCAGTACTATCTGATGGTGGAAAGGCAATATAATTCCCCAAATTATCCAATATAAAGACAGGATTTCCAAAGATTCGAGTACCAATTTCAGCGAGTTTTTGGAAATTTGCGCCGGAGAAAATGGCATGGTAAGCTTCTGATAAACGTTCTAAAGAAACATAGTTCAGATAGAGTGTTTGCTGAATCGCTTCTTTAATTTGCAAGAGATTCCCTAAGTCGCTAGCAACAATGATGCTGGATTTTGGAAAAGCTGATAATAGTTGTTCTAAATAGCCCTCTTTTTCATAGCATAGAAATGTTAATGACTGATCACTGCCTTTGAGCTGAGAGGGAAGAGGATTTTCTAGAATGTAGAAAGTCCCAACTTCTCCATGATTACTCATGTCAAACCAATCACTGTCTACCATTTCATTTATATTAATCGTTGAATTTCCTAATTGGGCAATCTTAATGTGTTGAGATGTAATTGCTGTAATGATGTCGTCTAATCTCATGTCTTTCCCTCTTTGTAATATTTTACAATTATTATACCATCTTTGCCTGTTGTTTTGTAAGTGCTTACTAAAAAAAGAAGAGATAGGCGCGGTATAATCAAATTAGCAAAATAAAGGAGGTATATATGGAAAAATTACGATTCAATATTGTCATGAATACAGCAGTTTCGGTTAGTTTGAGTTTAGTAACCTTACTGTTGCTCCGACAGCCGCCTACAGCAATAAACTTTCTTTTACCGACGATAGAAGGTTTTCTGATTGCAATGGTACTGGTCTATGTGATTCCATTAGATAAGTGGTGCCCAGTATGGGCAAAGAAAGTAGGAATTCCACCACTCTTATTGACATTAGTTTCCATTGCTTTCGTTAATGTGACCGTTATTACATTTATCTTGAATGCGCAGGCGAATTCGATAACGGCAGAAACCTTGGTAAATTGGGCTAAGTCTTTACCAATTCTTTATCTTACAGCAATTATAGCTTCTCTGCTAACAGCTAAAAGCTATGAACGCATAACATCGGAAAAATCAATATAAAAAGTGAGGAATACATTATGGAACATCAAGGTGTTTTAAATCACACAACGTTAAAACCATATGGACGGAGTGTTTCGATTATTGGAGTTGGTTGTACACCATTTATGGAAATCTTAGGTAGTCCAGAGACGGAAGGGCTAACAGAAGGAGAATTATTTGGTTATGCAGCCTTGGAAGCTATGAAAGATGCAGGTGTCCAACCGAAAGATATTGATTATTATTTCCACGGACAGGCAAATCCAAATTTTGTTTCAGAGTATATTACTCCTAATATGCAGGTCGCCAACTGGTTTGGTATGAAAGGGAAGGGGTCAATGCATCACTCTGAAGCTTGTTGTACAGGCTATTTAGCATTGGAAATTGCAGTTATGGCTGTTGCTTCTGGTAAATACGATATGGTTCTTTCTGCCTCTGCTGATATGGGAGCAAGCCTTCCAGTTGAGGGACAACCTGCTCATAAACGTCGTGCGTTTAGCTTGGAAGAATTTAATACCTCTCTCAAGTATATTTACGATCGGGCTTATACACGCAGTATGCAAGCAGGTATGTATACCGTTTTTGACGACTTGGCAGCCCTTTATGCGCGTGATCATAAACTAGATGCAAAGACAATGGATGATGTTCTCTGTGCTATGGCTATCAACAATCGGTACAATGCCTCAAAGAATCCACTAGCGAAATTGCAGACGACCTATGATGAAATTGCCAAGGAAAAAGGATTTAATTCTGCTATGGACTTCCTACATTCGCCATTTAATCCTAAAATTGGTGATTATATGCGCGTGAGTGGATTGGAAGAGCGCAGTGAAGGTGCAGCTGCAGTGATTGTCTGTCCAACAGAAATGGCCTATAAATACACCGATCATCCGATTGAAATTTTGGGAACTGGGTCTTCAGCTCTAGAAGCTTCTAATCCACACTTGGAACGCCGTGCGACTCGTGAAGCTTGTCGTCAAGTTTATGAATTGACCGGAGTAAAACCAGAAGAAATTGATTTGTTCTACGCAAATGACTTTATTGTAACTTCTCATTTGGATGCAGCAGAAATTGCTGGTTACTTGCCAAAAGAAGATGGCTACAAGTATGTCTTGGAAGGTCGCACACGTTTTGATGGAGATAAACCAATCAATACCAATGGTGGTCGTACATCATTTGGACATGCCCATGCTGCTTCAGGTTTAGCAGATATTTATGAAGCAGTCAAACAAATGCGTGGTGAATGCGGTGAACGACAAGTGAAGAAATTGCCAAAAACAACCTTACTACGTGGTTTTGGTGGTGGACAAAATGTTTCTGCAACGATTTTGCGAACTTTGTAGGAGGAAGATGTAATGGAAAAAATTGTAAAGACATTTTATGATGCTCTAGACGAAGGGAAAATATTAGGTCGTAAATGTACTGGATGTGGTGCTGTTGAATTTCCGCCTGTACTGACTTGTAACTCTTGCGGAGAAATACACGATATGGAATGGGTTGAAATTTCTGGTAAAGGGAAGATGATTGATTTCTTCTTACCGGGCATGATGACTCACCAACCAGTCAATGACGATATGAAGCCTTATGCCTATGGTTCTGTAGAAATTGAAGAAGGAGCCTATTTCAATTGTATCATCAAGGGTGTTAAAAAGAAGAATAGAGAGTACATGGAAGAACATTTGCCAAATGTACCTGTTCATGCCATTATTGTTCCTCGGGATGGCTATAAAATGGTAGCCTTTGAAGTAGATGAAGATTTCCTTGCTCAAGCAAAGTAGAAATGGAGAAGAAA
The DNA here is from genome assembly GCF_000380125.1 of Streptococcus ovis DSM 16829. Lineage (GTDB taxonomy): Bacteria > Bacillota > Bacilli > Lactobacillales > Streptococcaceae > Streptococcus > Streptococcus ovis. The sequence continues at coordinate 147,648 of NZ_KB904581.1, read as the reverse complement.
GATGTCAGAAGTAACACAAACTATTATTGAATTAGTCGCTCAAGCCTTTGATGTAGAAGTAGAAACCATTACACTTGAAACTTCTTTTAAGGATGAATTAGCTGCTTCATCTCTTGCGATGGTAAGCCTTGTAGCTAATATTGAAGATGAATTAGATGTCATGATTCCAATTTCAGAAGCTGCGAAATTTGTAACAGTTGGAGATTTGGTAAAGGTTGTTGAAGCGGAAGTATAGGTGAAACTCATGGATGTCATGACAAAAATTTATCAGAAGGCAAAAGATAGACCAGCTCGCATGGTCTTTCCCGAAGCAGAAGATGAAAAAATTCTACAAGCAGCTCATGAGGCTGGAAAAGCGGGCTATATATACCCTGTTTTAGTTGGAAAACTACTTGAAATTAACAAACAATGTGAAGAATTGGGGCTAGACAGTTCTCTCTTTGAGATTTATGATGTGGAAGATGAAATACTGCAGGAGGAATTAATTACAGAATATTTGAATTATCCCTATGCTATTTTTCGTGGAAAATCCCTAAAGCGGCGTCTTATTGACCCCCTCTATTTCGCTCTAGTATTGACAGCAGTAGAGCGAGTAGACGCAGCCTTTGCCGGAATTTCACACCCTACGGGAGATGTGATTCTAGCGGGGCAGAGTATTCTTGGCTTGAAAGAAGGAATCAAGACTGTTTCTAGCTGTGGGATTATGGATATTCCGGGATTTGCAGGTAGTGAAGGACAATTACTAGCTTTTGGAGATGCAGCGGTTTGTCAAAATCCGGATGCAGAAAGTTTGGCTAGCATCGCCATTTCAGCTTGTGAAACAGTACAGACTCTTTTTGATTGGACTCCTCGCTGTGCCATGCTATCGTATTCAACATTAGGTAGCGGAACAGGAGAATTGGCTGGTAAAGTGATAGAAGCTGTGAAAGTGGCTAATGCTTTACGACCGGATTTATTGATTGAGGGAGAATTCCAATTAGATACTGCCATTAATCCCGCCGTCGCAGCTAAAAAAGCAAGTCTAGACTCACAAGTAGCAGGACGGGCCAATGTCCTTATTTTCCCTGATTTAAACGCAGGAAATATTGGAGTCAAATTGGTACAACAATTTGCTAAGGGAGATGCTTATGGACCAATGATTACAGGTATGAACAAAGTCATTAGCGATTGCTCACGTAGTGCACCAGTATCAGAACTAGTGGGAAATATTGCTTTGACGGCTGTTCGAGCAACCTATTAGGAGGCCCCTATGGAAAATTATCGGATTTTAACCATCAATCCGGGTTCAACCTCGACAAAAATTGCATATTTTCTGGGGGAAGAATGCCGGTTCGATAAAAATATTTCACACGAAGCAACTGAGTTAGCCAAATTTGAACATAATAATCAACAATTGGATTACAGAAAAAGTTTGATTGAAGATTGTTTAAATGAAGCAGGAGTATCCATTCTTGAATTACAAGCTGTTGTTGGACGAGGTGGAGGACTTTTGCCGCTAGAAGGTGGAGTATATACTGTTGACAAAAAATTACTTCACGATGCTCGTACCTGCGCCAATGGTGTTGAACATCCAGCAAATTTAGGAGCTCAATTAGCAGATTTATTTGCAAAAGAAGCCAATTGTCCTGCTTTTGTTGTAAATCCACCTGATACAGATGAGTATCAACCTTTAGCACGATTGACGGGAGTAAAAGGAGTTTATCGTGCGAGTCATCTTCATGCTCTCAATCTGAAAGAAACGGCTCTTCAGCATGCAAAAAGACAAGGGGAAAACTATGAAGAGGTCAACTACATCGTTTGCCACATTGGTGGAGGGATTTCTGTGTCTGCCCATCGCAAAGGGAAAATGATTGATGGAATTGACATTGCTGGTGGGGAAGGGCCAATGGCTCCAACTCGATCAGGCAGTTTATCTTTAGCAAATATCATCCAATTGTTAGAAAATGGTGCCTCCATAGCTGATTTGAAAAAACTCTCCACGCGAACAGGTGGATTGGTCAGTCTGATTGGGACATCTGATGCAAAATCTGTCTCAGACGCCGCCCAAGCTGGAGATAAAAAAGCCAAATACGTTTGGGACACGATGATTTACCAAATTGCCAAAACAATTGGTGAGATGGCTTGTGTCTTAAAAGGAGATGTGACAGCTATTTTACTTGGTGGGGGTATGGTTCATAATGAAAATCTTGTAAGCCAACTTCAAGACTACTGTAAATGGATTGCTCCCATTTATCCTTATCCAGGCGAATTTGAAATGGAAGCCATGGCAAATGGCGCGATTCGAGTTTTAACTGGAATAGAAAAGGTTAAACATTATACAGGCGAATCTAGCTGGAATCCAGAAGGCATTTTCTAGTAGAAGGTGTAGTGAAGTTGAACAGTATGAAGCATTGAATAGATGAAAAAATAGTCCTTTCTAAAGAGGACTATTTTCTTTTATTTTAGGAGTAATTTGATGGAAGAGCAACTGCCAATCCTCATGCCGGCGCCAGAGGGAAGTGTGAATTTCATCTGCTATTTCGAAAGTAACAAGCTTAGATTTTTGACTGATAGAATCCATTTGGAAATGTTTCATGTAGCTGGATTGCTCTTGGTGTTGCGAAAGGAACTCTTCTTTTGTTAGTGATTCGCCGTTACGACTGATGTATATGAAATTTGCATCAATTAACTCTTCATATCCAGTTTCGTGTGCATGAAGCTGGGCTTCGAAACGATAGAGTTTATCATAAACATGCTCGTACATTTCATCATGCGGAATTTCAGATGGTTCGACATGGATATCAACATCAAAGACACCATACTTTAGTTTGAGCAACTCTTCAACCTTTTCAGTGATGGCATGGCTCTCATACACAGATAGGTCAGGATTCATTTCAAGGACAATATCAAGGTAGATATTCGCCCCATAGGTTCTCCCTCTCTGCGATTTCACAGAGACAATCTTAGGAAGTTTCAGAATATCTTTCTCGTATCGATGAAGAAGATCTTCGTCAAAACCATCTGATAGTGTGAAAAAACTTTCCATAAAGATTTCATAGGCTGTTTTTAGAATAAAAAACGTGATGATAATGGCTGCAATTTTATCAATGATGGGCAAGTGGAAAGCTGCAGCAAAGACAGCGATAGAAGTTCCAACTGACGTAACAGCATCTGATAGATTATCCTTCGCAGTAGCCTCTAGGGCTTTCGAGCGTACTTTCTTTGCAAGATGCTTATTGTATTGGTAGACTCCGAGCATTATAACAGCAGATATTAGTCCAACAAAGGCACCTGCCATGTCAATCTCCACGGTCTCATTAGAAATGATTTTCTGGATAGTGGAATAAAGGACCTGTAATCCTACGACAAACATGATAAATGAGGTTATCAGACTAGCTAAATCTTCGATTTTCCAATGGCCAAATTTATGGTCGGTATCAGCTGGTTTTTGTGCCATTTTTAGTCCGATTAATACAGCAATATTGCCAACAATATCTGAAATATTATTAAAAGCATCTGCAGTCAGAGCATCTGAATGGAAAGTCTGTCCGGCAGCTAGTTTGATGCCTGAGAGGATGATATAAGCCCAGATGGAAAGCAGTGCTCCTTTCTCCGCTGTTTTTAAATTTTTGATTTGTTCTTGCATAAGAAACTCCTTGTTTTCTCCATTTTAGCAGAAAGAAGAGGGATTTTCAATGAAGATAGGAGCAAAGTAAAAGAGCTTGAAAGCTCTTTTGGATTAGAATATTTCGACATCACCAGTTTGACTGATAATCTGTAGTTCAGCACTTGCTTGTGGAGCATGATAAGCATAACCACGACTGTTTGATGACAGGACTAAATCTGTATCGCAATCACCAAAGGCAGTTTCGATATATAGCGATGTCGTGTTAGCATTGCTTTGGAAATCACGGATCGAAATGTCACCAGATACGTTTGTCAGAGAACTTTTTCCGATAAATTGACAACGCCTCAACTCCATATCCCCACTAGCACAATCTATGTCAATGCTTTCCAACTGAGAAAGGGTGCAGTCAATATCACCAGAGGCAAGTTCGATTCGTAGTTGCTTCACCTGACTCTTGGTGAGGCTAATATCGCCACTACCAATTTGAAGATTTCCCTTATCCACTTGGCAAGAGAGGAGTTCTATATCACCAGAACCTGCTCCTATTTTTGTCTGTGAAAGGTGGCAGTTTTTGGATAGAATATCACCAGAACCAGTTTGGATTTTTCCTCCTGAAATAGCTAAATTTTCTAGACTGACATCGCCACTTCCAAGTTGGACAGTGAGTTTTTCTAGTTGGCAATTTTTAGGAAGATACAAGCAAACATGATTATTTGAGAAGATTTGCTGAGTGATGCCTTGTATAAGGACTTTTAAATTAAAGCTAGATGAAAAAGTTTCCTTTTGACGAAAAGATTGTCGGATAGTTAAGAGGTCTGCTTGATATTCTACCATTACGTCACTATCCTTATTACAAAGTAGGTAGGCAGTGTCTTCATCAGTTGGTAATATAGATAAATCTGCTGTGTTCAATCGAATAGATAACTGCTTAAAGTCACCTAAGTTTATCCGCTCTTCTTTTTTATCAAAACTTGATTGTGCTTGTGAACAGTTCGATTCTTGCTGCTTGCTCTGTTGATGATGAATAGGAACAGGAGCAGAAGCGAGTTTACCTAGCAATTCGTTAGCGACTTCATCTGGTGTACCAAGGCTTTCTATGATAGCGCCTTCGTTTTCAGGCCCTGCTTCATCAAAAAGTTCGATAAAGTAGTCCATCGCTTCATCATATTCTTTTCTTGAAAGTGGTTGTAGTTTGTCTTCTAATTCTTTTAAAAATTGTGCGCGTGTCATTTTCTAAGGCTCCCTTCTATAATGCCATCGATTTGTTCTTTGTAGATTTTCCATTCCTGCTGTAAAAAGGGAATGTGGTTGCGTCCAAGAGAAGTAATGGAGTAGTATTTCCGCTTTCGGCCTTGATACTCCTGCGAATAAGTGGTGACATAGCCAGCTGCCTCAAGCTTTTTCAAAATAGGATAGAGTGTAGATTCTTTAATATCCGCAACAAGCTTAATGGTCTGGCTAATCTCATATCCGTAAGAATCCTGTTTCTCGATAATGGAGAGTATCAAAAATTCGATTAAGACGGATGATACAGGATAGTACATGCTGAACCTCCTTTGTTTCAATAATATATAAAATATTTATATATAAATTTTATACCCATAGATACAAAATGTCAAGAATAATATATAAAAAAATTATATATTCATAAAAAAAGTACATAAATAGCGGATATGATATAATAAAACAGACTTAGGGAGGTTGCAAGTGATAGAGATTTTAGCAAGAGCGCTAGGCTTTTTGTTGGTGATGGCTCTGGGATATATATTGAAAATGCGCAAAGTAGCTCGGCGTGAGGATGCGGGCATTTTTTCAGCGATTGTGATGAATGTAACCCTTCCCTGTGCAATTTTGGCATCTGCCTCATCCGTTCGTTTAGGAAGTGGAATGCTTGCCCCTTTGCTTTTAGGATTTCTAATGAATCTTGTAATGGATGGGGTTGGTTATTGGGAGGCGTATAAAAGAGGAGACCAGGCACAACGGATTGGACTGGTACAGATTTCGGGTTATAATATCGGGACCTTTACCCTTCCATTTGTACAAGCATTTTTTCCAGTGAGTTATTTGGTGCCTGTATTATTGTTTGACACAGGGAACGCCTTTATGGTATTGGGTGGAAATTACACGCTTGCTAGTGGTTTGGATCGCAATGGAGAACGAATGGGGATTACAACTATATTACGTCACCTATTTGGTTCTGTTCCTTTTGCAATCTACTTACTGATCTTTATTTTATCTACTTTTGGTCTGCAAATTCCGTCTCAATTATTGTCAGCGAGCTCTATTGCCGCCAATGCCAATCCATTTTTAGCCATGTTAATGCTTGGTGTGATGATTGAGATAAAAATAGAAAAAGAAGATTTCATACACTTGATCCGTCTTTTAATAATCCGACTAACTGTCAGCAGTATAGCAGCAGCAGCGATTTTTTTCTTGCTTCCAGCTCCTCTCATTACTCGACAAATGATCGTGATTTGTATCTTTTCTCCAATTTCTGTGGTAGCGCCAGTTTATGCGCAAAAATTGGGAAGTCAATCTTCGGAACCAGCAAATCTAAACTCGCTTTGTATTTTAGTCCATTTAGTGATTATGACAATCTTAGTACTACTGTTTGCAAAATAATTTTGTGTTCAATGATTCTTTTTAAAATGAATTTACAGATACTTAAAAAAATATTATAATAAAAGAGTAATTTGAAAATCAGGAGAAGGCTATGAATATTAGAAAAGTGATGACGTCATTTGCTCTGGCGACATTATTGATGACGGATGTCGGAAGTTTTGTGCCAGTATTCGCTAATGAAGCTACGGCAAAACAATCGATTACAGCTGTGGAAGGTCAATCAGTTAAAGCTAGTTACCAGACCCGTTATGAGAATGATGAATTGGTGATGACTTTTGTACCAGATACTGTCTTTTTCGCTAAGGAACCTATTGCAGAACTTAAACTGTGGGCGAAATCATGGCCAATAGAAGAAGCCTTTTCCTTTAAAGAGACCTCCCCAGGTCTGTATGAAGTTCGTGTACCACAGAATCAATTGACTATGGAAGAACTAGAGATTCATCTAAAGACTGAATCAGGTCAAAGCTACCACTTTGATAAATTGACTTATCCTAAACAGGATACAGGGGCGAGTGCCAATACAGTGACTAGTCAAACAGTCTTAGGAGGTAGCACAACGACTCAAGTGGAGCAACCTGTGACAACAGGATCACTTTCTACAACCTCGACTGTTACTACCAGCAAGCTTCCTGCTACTAGCCAAGAACCAACACAGCCAACAATAACAAAAGAGGAGGCAAAAGGTCCTAATCTATCTATTGTTCCACAGGGGAATCAAGGAAACTTTGATGTCGTTGTGACAAATGTACCAATGAATCAATCTATTCATCGCCTACGCTTGCCTATCTGGTCCGATGAGAAAGGCCAGGATGATCTCGTTTGGTATACTGCGATTAAACAAGCAGATGGTAGTTATAAAGTCAGTGTGGATCTTGCAAAACACAAGTATACAGCAGGAAAATACCATGTGCATCTCTACTATGAATTGACCAACAAGCAGATTCGTGGTGTGATGGCGACAACTACTCAAGTGACGTTACCTAAATTAGAAGTACAGTCATTGGTGACAAAGGTATCTAACGCATCTTATTTAATAAAAGTGACAAATGTTCCACAATATGTGACCTCTCTAAAAATTCCTGTTTGGTCTGAAAATAAGGGGCAAGATGATCTTGTATGGTACCAGGCAACGAAAAAATCGGATGGTAGCTATGAACTCCTTGTAAATTTGTCAAAACACCGTTTCGATACTGGTAAATACAACGCACATCTATATGGTACTATCGCACCTCAAAATAAAATGGTTGGGATTGGTCAAGTAAAAGATTTCCAAGTAGAACCATTACCAGCGCCAGCAGGAAAAGTTCGAATTGGCAATATCGATTCAGCTAACATGCGCTTTGATGTGATTGTATCGGATGTAGTGGCACCTGGAGGTTTAAAATCTATTAAAGTTCCTGTTTGGTCTGCAGATGGAGGTCAAGATGACTTGCAGTGGTATACTGCGAGTCTACAAACAGATGGTACATATAAAGTGACCGTTTCTGTCGCAAGCCATAAGTATACGTTTGGACAATATCATGCCCATGTCTATGCTGTTCTTGAAAATGGTAAAATGGTTGGTTTAGCAACTACTCAGGCTCAAATTACGAAACCAGCTAATGTAACTAGCTTCCATACCTCATACAATGGCATGGGAAATTATTATCTTTCGATTCAACCGGTTTATACTTCGGGCCCTGTTCGATTCGCGGTCTGGTCAGATCAAGGCGGGCAAGATGATTTGCGGTGGTATGAAGCATATCGTCAGCAGGCATTTGCTTATGCTGGAAACTTTAATGTACAACACCACAAAGGGACTGGTAAATATCATATTCACATTTACCAAGTAGTGAATGGCCAAATGAGAGGTTTGGGTGCCACCAGTATTACAGTTGCTCGTTCGTCATATCAAGCTCCTTACTACTCTCAACGAGATAGTAGATGGGGTGGGATTCACTTTGGAGCCTGGTCATTTGCGGCAACGGGCTGTGTTCCAACATCGATGGCTATGGTTATTTCAGGGATACGAGGCATTACTGTTACGCCTGTCCAAGTTGGAAATTTCTTACACTATCATACTTTAGAATACAACCGTAACTTCTATGGGACTAGCTCACGCGGTCTGGTAATGGCAGCACGCAATTGGGGTTTGAAGACTAGCGCTCTAAATTCTTATCAGGCACTGGAAACAGCATTGCGTCAAGATTACTATGTAACGGCAGCAGTTGGACCAAGCAAATACATTGCAGTTGGTGGTCATGAAATTGTCTTGAAGGGTTACCGAAATGGACAAACCTATGTGTTAGATCCGTACAATGCTGCAAACAATGGTTGGACTAGTTTGTCTTACCTTTGGCAAATTGCTAGTACCGATCCGATTGATCGTACAGAGGGACTTCCATTTATACGTATTTCAGATTAGAATGCTAATTAGTTCATTTGATCTATCGTATTCATTTAACTTTAAAATATTCTAATTTATAACAAAAAAACGAACAAGATGTCGTTTCTGAATTTCGGAAACTGAGACCTTGTTCGTTTTTATTTTTTAAATTGAGATTAGAAACTGTTAGTTCTTAGCAGCGACAATACCTAAGAGGACATCCACAGCCTTTTCCATGGTTTCAAGACTGACGAACTCAAAGCGTCCGTGCATATTTTCGCCACCAGCAAAGAGATTAGGAGTTGGAATTCCCATAAAGGAAATTTTAGAACCATCTGTTCCACCGCGGATTGGCTCAATGAGTGGTTTGATATCGAGATTTTCCATGACTTCTTTGGCAATAGTAATAGGCGTCATATCTTTTTCGATCACCTTCTTCATGTTATAGTATTGGTCATGGAGATGAACAAGTACACGAGGTGTATCAAAAGTTGCATTCATCTTGTCGGCAATGTCTAGCATGAGTTGCTTGCGTGCTTCAAAATCTTTTTCCTCAAAGTCACGAACAATATAGCTGGTACTTGCTTGGTCAACGCTTCCTGACATATCCATGAGATGGAAGAAACCTTGATAGCCGTCAGTCTTTTCTGGACGATCTGCTTCAGGTAAGGCATTGTGGAAATCAATGGCTAACTGGAAAGCGTTGATCATCTGGTCTTTAGCAGAGCCTGGATGAATATTGCGACCGATGAAATCAATCTTAGCAGCAGCTGCGCTAAAGGTTTCATATTGGAGCTCGCCGAGTGGACCGCCGTCCACTGTATAGGCAAAGTCCACATTGAAATCTTCGACGTCAAACTTATCAGCTCCGATACCGATTTCCTCATCAGGACCAAATCCAACACGAATTTCACAGTGTTTGATTTCTGGATGCTGAACGAGATATTCAATAGCTGTCATGATTTCTGCGATACCAGACTTATCATCAGAGCCCAACAAGGTTGTCCCATCTGTTGTAATCAAGGTTTGTCCGTGATAGTTGTTCAACTGTGGGAAGTCTTTTGGGTGCAATTCAAAGCCTGAAGTTCCAAGGGGAATCGGATTGCCATCATAGTTTTCAATGATTTGTGGTGAGACACCTTCGGCATTGAAATCGGCTGTATCCATGTGGGAGATGAATCCGATTTTACGGGTCAAACTGGGGTCATTTGCAGGTAAGGAACCAATACAAAAACCGTTTGGTAAATAGTGGACATCTTGCAAGCCAATTCGTTCCATTTCAGGAAGCAAGATATTTTGGGCAAATTCAACTTGGTTTTGTGTGCTTGGAGTGGTCGTTGAGTTCTCATCTGAACGAGTATTTTCTTTCACATAGACCAGGAAGCGGTCAAGTAGAGTAGGGTATTTCATTTTCTAGTCCTCATTTCTTTAAAATCCATTTTTCGATAGCCTTAGCAACCCCATCGTGGTTGTTGTCCTCGGTAACATCTGTTGTAAGCGCCTTGATGTGATCAGCAGCATTGCCCATAGCGATGGATAGTCCTGCAAATTTCAACATTTCAATGTCATTGTTGGCATCTCCGATAGCCATGATTTCATTTGGTAAAATGTTTAACCGTTCGGCTAATTTTTTTAATGCCGATGCCTTACTGGCATGTTTTGGCAACACTTCATAGATAATTGGCTGAGAGCGGACAGCATTAAAACGTTGACTTAATTGTTCATGGTTTTGCTCCTGAAAGCGATCGGTGGCTTCTATATTTCCAACGAACATTGCCTGAAAAAGAGTGTTTTTACCACTGATAGCCTCTTCGTAGGACAGAATAGTTGGCTCAATAAATACCAATTTGGTATCTTCTAGAACTTGTTCATTGGCCTCTTCATCAAGGACGAAATAATGTTCCTCATCAAACAGGGTAAATTGCATCTGACTGTTTTGGGCAAAAGGAGCCAAATAAGTAATGTCTTCAACGGATAACTCTTCCCAGTCAATCAGCTTCCAATCTTTTGTTTGATGAGTAGAGCAGCCATTGTTGACGATGACATATTCATTTTCTGCATTCAAGCCCAGTTGTTCGAAGTAGGGCTTTGTCCCCTGTAAAATTCGTCCTGTACATAGGACCAATTTGATGCCAGCTTCAATTGCAGCATGAATCGCATCAATTTGAGCTTGCGTCAACTGTTTCTGGTCATTGAGGAGGGTGCCGTCCATGTCCAGAGCTAATAGTTTAATCATCACAAAACCTCCGAAATTACACTAGGACTAGTATACCACAAATTGTGCTTGCTTTCAGAATTTTACAATGTAGAAAATATGATATAATGGCAGAAAGAATGAATGGGAGTGATGAGATGAATCAGATTAAATGTCCGCATTGCGGGACGACCTTTCAGGTCAATGAAACAGAATACAGTGAATTACTAAGTCAGGTACGGACGGCGGAGTTTGAGCAAGAAATTCATGCCCGTCTTAGCCAAGAAGTGGCTTTAGTAGAAGCCAAAGCCAAAAATACGCAGCAAGAGGCACTGAGCCAGAAAGAGGCAGAGATTCAAGCCTTAAAAGCCCAAATTGCCCAGTTTGACACACAACAAGCCCTTGCTATCAAGGAAACCGAGCAAACCTTGGCGGAACAATTAGCAAGCAAGGACAAGGAACTCCAAGCCTTGCAAGGTCAGATGGAGAAGCTGCGCTTAGAGCATCAAAATCAACTTCAAGCCTCCTTGACTACGGTTGAGAAAGAGCGTGATGCAGTTAAAAATCAGCTTGCTTTGCAAGAAAAAGAGAGCGAGCTGGCCTTATCTTCTGTTCGTAGTGACTATGAAGTGCAACTCAAGGCGGCTAATGAACAGGTTGAATTTTACAAAAATTTCAAGGCACAACAGTCCACCAAGGCTATCGGTGAGAGCTTGGAAATTTATGCGGAGACCGAATTTAACAAGGTGCGTGCCTACGCCTTTCCGCGTGCTACATTCGGTAAGGACACTGAAGTGTCTAGTCGTGGCTCAAAGGGGGATTTCATCTTCCGTGAGGCGGATGAAAATGGGGTTGAGTTTATTTCCATCATGTTTGAGATGAAAAATGAAGCAGATACGACCAAGACCAAGCATAGGAATGCGGATTTTTTCAAGGAATTAGACAAAGACCGTCGTGAGAAAAAATGCGAATACGCAGTTCTCGTCAGTATGTTAGAAGCGGATAGCGATTATTACAACACGGGTATCGTGGATGTTAGTCATGAGTACAAGAAGATGTATGTGGTGCGTCCGCAGTTCTTTATCCAGCTCATTGGTCTCTTGCGAAATGCTGCGCTCAATACCCTTTCCTATAAGCAAGAATTGGCGCTTATCCGTGAGCAGAACATTGATATCACCAATTTTGAGGAAGATTTGAATGCTTTCAAGGTTGCCTTTGCTAAAAATTATCAATCTGCTTCTACTAATTTCGGAAAAGCCATTGATGAGATTGACAAGGCTATCAAGCGCATGGAAGAGGTCAAGAAATTCCTTACCACTTCTGAAAATCAACTCCGCCTAGCCAATAACAAACTGGATGATGTCTCTGTCAAAAAATTGACCCGTAAAAATCCAACGATGAAGGCCAAGTTTGATGCCTTGAAGGAGAAAGAATAGGAGAAAGTTATGCAAGCATTTTACAGGGGAAAGAGTGCAGATTTCTGGATTGTTCAAAAAGAGGGAGAGCAACCAGAATGGGTTAAAAAAGCATTTGAGACAAACGCTTTTAGCTGGATGGACAATCATTTGCGCATCTGTATGCCCCTTATTTTTCCAAAATGGGCTAGTGATGCTCAAAATTTTGGCTACAATATGTACCGTAGAGCTGAAATAGGAGATGTCATTGACCGCACGAATGGTAGAGTGGTCACATTAAAAAAATTTGAAAAAGAGTACCGTGTTGAGAAAGGATAAGGAAATGAAACTGACCCGTACTATCAAAACAGGGAACCGTTATCTAGAATCAATGCCAGGTTCTGACAGTTGGTATTGGGTTGGTGACAATAATAATGGAGATTTGTATGAAATGGAAGAGGCGTTCAAATTAGGGAATCCTTTTCCAGAGAACAATCTTCTTCTTGTCCATTATCCCAGTGGAAAGTCTATGGTAGCTTTAGAGGCAGAAAAGGGTCAATTTTTTGGAACACCTAGAGTAGTTGATGGTGTTTGTTATTTACTGACTGTGAATTTCATAGATTCTCTTATTTACATTTATCAATTTGATGTTGATAAAGAAAAAGCAAGCGTGGTTGTAAAACTTCCTTTATCGGAAGTGAAAGATTGTTACAACTTGCAACTAGATGTTTTCCCTTAATGTTAACGCGACAAATATTTGATGAAAAATTATTTGAAATCATTTGGCCTCAAAAGAAAAAAGATTGAGACGGAGGCTGGTTTTTCCCATCGTGAGGATGACAAATTGTATTTTTCAAATTGGTTGGAAGATCCTGATTATCGAGAAATTATCACCGTTGTTGATTTCGAAACGGGGAGAGTTATTGAAGAAATGGATGGCTATTTACGAGAAGTGCCAAATGGTGAGGTTTGGCGATTAGAATAACTGTTGATGAGGGAGAGTAGAAATGGAAAGAACGGTTGAGTACGGCCAAATATTTAAAGAACTACGACTGAATCGGCAGTTAACCTTGAAGCAAATTGCCAATGAGACAGTTTCTGTAGCGCAATTATCGAAATTCGAACGGGGAGAATCGGATTTATCCCTAACAAAATTTATTTCTGCTCTCGAAAAGATGAATGTCAGTATGAAGCAATTTTCAGATCGGGTTCGCAATTACAAACGACTTGAACAGGCTGAATTGATGACCCAGATGTCCTACTATTTTTACCAGCAGGATCCAAAGGGGATTGAACAACTATTGCGAAGTCAGGAGAAAAAAGCTGCTGAAGAACTTGATAACTTGCGTCCACGGCTCAACGTCATTTTGCTACGAGGGATTTTATGTCAGCTAGATCCTGAGCGAAAAATGGCGCAGGAAGACCTTGATTTTGTATCGGATTACTTATTCCAAGTAGAGGAATGGGGTTTGGATGAGCTGATTCTTGCCGGGAATTTGGTGGCCTTTTATCCGACCGAATTGGTTTGTCGCAGGACGAGGGAAATTGTGAAGCGAAAGGAATTTTACATGGAAGTGTCACAAAATCGCTACATTGTTGAAGGGACTTTATTAAACACGATTATGTTGTGTGTCGAACGTGGCGATTTAGAGAAGGTTCCAGAGTTTGATGAAGCGCTACAAGCTATTTTAAACAGTCGAAATAGCCAGAGCAACCGGATTGATTATCTTTATACAAAAGGGTTTTACAAGCAGGCTTATGGGGATGTTTCAGGCATTCAAGATATGAAGGATGCGATTTTTTGCTTCAAGGTTTGTCATAATTTTCCTAAAATGAATCACTATCAAAAACATTTTGATGCCTTTATCCCTAAAAATTCTCAAATTTGAGAATTTTTTCTTTTTCTCCAGAATATCCTTTATACTAAGACAATAAAAATATAAAGGGGAAAAGAATGAATTCAAACGGGAAAAAATTATTGGTCAGTCGCGCCATTAACAAACTGGGCGATGTCATGTATGATTATAGCAACAGTGCTTGGATAGCTTCCTTGGGAGGTATTGGTCAGCAATTTCTAGGAATTTATAAGTTAGCGGAGCTCTTGGTGCAAATAATCATTGGCCCTTTTGCAGGTGCTTTGGCAGACCGTTTTCAAAGACAGAAGATTTTATTGTTGACGGATTTTATCAGTGCAGTGATGTGTTTGGCAATAGCGATTTTGGGGAACCAGACACTGATGTTGTATGGTTTGGTTGTTGTCAATGGTGTGTTGGCCATTTCAGGAGTATTTTCTCAGCCAGCCTATAAAGCCTTTGTTCGTGATGTAGTGGGGAAAGAACAGATTGTATCTTACAATTCAACCTTAACTTCAGTTGTTCAGACCATCAAAATTGCCTCTCCAATTCTGGGATTTTGGATTTTGCAACATATCGGTTTACGATTGACCTTGCTCCTTGATAGTCTGACCTTTTTCATTTCCTTTATCTGTGTTTTAGGGATAAAGATTGAAAGGGAGAAAGGAGCGGCAAGAGATAAGGTAAAACCTCGAGAGATTTTACATGATATTTGGGAAGGGTTATATTATACCTATCAGCACAAGGATATTTTCTTTCTGTTGTTGATTGCTTCGGCTGGGAATTTCTTTATGGTTATGTTTGAGTATTTGTTGCCGTTTACAAGTAGCTTGTTGCATGAGAAAGGAGCTTATGCAATATTTCTATCTGTATCTGCGGTTTCAGTGCTGATTGGTTCGGTTCTGTCACGTTTTATGAAAGAGGGGATGCAGCCCATGCTCTGGATGCTGATAGGGAGTAGCGTAGGAATTATCTGGATTGCGATTCCAAGTTTAGCTGGACTTCCTATGTGGTTGAGTTATGTCGGACAAGTTCTTTTTAAGATATTTGAAGCTATTTTTAATATTCATTTTTCCAGTCAAGTGCAAATCCGTGTGGAACAGGCCTACATGGGACGTGTTTTCTCCAGTGTCTACACAGTGGCTCTTCTGTTAACACCATTTGGCACACTCTTGATGACTCTCTTTCCGAAAGCCATTCACATGATGAGTTTTGTCTGGATTGGAGTAGGAACCCTTGGTGTAGGTTTGATTGGTTTATTGTATTGTCGTTTTGTGTTGAAAACGGAATAGGAAACTGTTTAGATAAAAAAATTTCATGAATCATTGTATAAAAATTGTCTCTGCAAAATAGAGACTTTTTTGCATTTCAACTATATGATGCTAAGCAAAAAAGGTCCAAAATTACAGATTAGATAGAATGAAAATGCTTTCTTGACAAACATTCAATTGAGTGATAGAATGTTTAGTGAAAAAAGTAACAAACTTAAAGGAGGACAATTATGTCTAAACGATTTATTGTCGTTGGAGGAGTAGCAGGTGGTGCATCTGTTGCCGCCCGCATTCGTCGCTTGGATGAGAATGCCGAGGTACAAATTTATGACAAAGGAAAAGATATTTCTTTCTCAAATTGTTGTTTACCAAACTATTTCAGTGGTGAAGTAGCAAGTATTGATGATTTGATTTTTTATAATCCTGACTCATTTAAAAAAACATATAATTTAGATGCAAAGACCGAGTCAGAAGTTATCAGTATAAATGCGGAGGCTCATACTATCCAAGTGAAGGATCTGACTTCAGGCCAAATTTATGAAGATAGATATGATTCTTTAATCTTATCTCCTGGTGCTAAAGCAATCAGACCCAAAAATATTCTTGGCCTTGATAAAGAACATGTCTTTACTTTGAAGAATGTATCGGATGTTCGTTATTTGGATGCTCACTTGAAAAACAGTAGCGCCCAAGAGATTGTTGTGATAGGCGGAGGTTTTATTGGAGTAGAAGTTGCAGAATGTTTACGCCACACTGGTAAAACAGTTAGCTTGGTGGAAGCAGGCAAGCAAATTATGGCACCATTTGATGATGATATGGTGCAGATGCTCCATAAAGAACTATATGACAATAGTGTTGATCTTCATTTAGAAGATGGAGTTGTTGAAATTACGGATTCCGAAGTTGTATTGGCAAGTGGAAAACGTCTGCCTGCTCAAGCGGTTGTTTTAGCGATTGGTGTGACACCTGATGTTGATTTCGCGGTTGCTTCGGGAATAAAACTAGGGGAAACGGGTGCAATTGCGGTTGATCATCAGTATCGAACGAATCTTCCAGATGTTTATGCTGTGGGGGATGCTATTGAAGTAACGCAACGTCAAACTGGAAAGAAAATACGCTTGCCTTTAGCTGGTCCAGCTCAAAAACAAGCTCGTGATGTGGCAGATAGCTTATTTGGTCAAATGATTCGCAATCGAGGAGTGATTGGCTCATCCTGCATTCGAGTATTTGGACTAAACGGTGCATCAACTGGTCTGAATGAAAAAGACTGTCAGAAACATGGTTTGGACTACCGTGTAGCATTCGTGATTCCAAATGACCGTGTTGGGTTAATGCCAGAAGCTACACCAATGCATCTCAAAGTGATTTACCAATATCCAACAGGTAAAATTTTAGGTGCACAAGCAATCAGCAAAGGAAACCCAATTAAAAATATAGACGTTATTGCAACAGTTATCAGCATGGACGGCTACTTAGAAGACTTGAAAGAATTAGAACTTTGCTACGCACCAGCATTTTCAACCGCCAAGGATGCTGTTAACTTTGCTGGAATCGTTGGTATGAACTATTTGAATGGAGTCTACGAACAAGTTCCTATGTCTTCCGTTCGTCAGTTGGTTGAAGAAAAAGCCTATATTTTAGATGTGCGTGGCGCGCAAGCATTTGAGAATGCCCATATCAAAGGAGCAGTCAATATTCCTCTAGAAGAAATTCGTGAGCGTTACCATGAAATACCAAAAGATCAGCCTGTCTATATTCATTGCAGAACTTCTTGGAATAGTTACTATGCCATTTGTGCGCTGAAAGGCTTAGGTTTTGATAACATCATCAATATTCAAGGTTCATTCTTGGGATTGAGCTATTATGAATATTTTAAAGATATGACAACGGATCGTGAAAGTATTTTGACAAATTATAATTTTAATTAAAATGAATGCAAAATTATCAAAAATGGATATCATTGCCTTAGTAATAGGGTCTGTGATTGGCTGGGGAGCCTTCTATCTTCCAGGTCAAAAATTTCTGGTGCAATCGGGTGTCATCAATACAGCGATAGGATTTCTAATAGGCTGGGTACTCATTTATTTTATTCAGGTTGCCTACCATGTGATGATGGACAATCATAAGGAAAAAGGAGGAGAGTTTTCATATATTTATGAACATTTAGGTAAATTGTATGGATTTATTGTAGGATGGTCATTAACATTTTGCTATTTGACCCTTATTCCTCTAAATGCAACTGCAGTCGCTCTCGTCATCCGTTCCCTGTTTCCAGGTTTTCTCTATGGTCAGTTATATAGTGTTGCTGGCTATACAGTCTACGCTTCGGATTTAGTCATTTCTACTGGTGTCATCTTATTCTTTTATTTCATTAATAAAAAAGGATTAAGTTTGTCCATGACACTACAGAAGTTACTGATTATGATGCTTGTGCTATTTGTATTTATTATTACTATTGCACTTTACATAAAAGCCGACACTCAACAATTTAGAACATTCTATCTTGAACAGTACCAATTTAGCTTCAAAGAGATTTTACAAGTACTCGCCATTATTCCATTTTTATTTGTAGGTTTTGATATTGTTCCCCAGGTGTTAACAGATATTGGTTTCCCTACTAAATTTGCTACGAGAATGACTGTTTTAGCAACAGGATTTGGTGTGCTCATTTATAATTTGTTAAACCTGATGACGGCTTTGGCTTATTCGCCACACCAAGTTCAACAGTTGGAATGGGCGAGTGGTCAGGCAGTGTTGGACTATTTAGGTATTACTGGTTTTGTTGGGTTAGCTGTTGCTTTGACTGTGGCTATTGTTGGTGGAGTGAATGGTTTTATGATTGGTAGTAGTCGAATCCTTGCCTCACTCGGGAGCTATAAATTGCTTCCAGAAAATTTTAAAACAGAAAATAATAGCGGAGTGCCCGAAAAATCTTTGCAATTTGTAACCTTTATTTCGATTCTGATGCCGTTATTGGGTCGGATGGTGATTCTTTATATTGTCGATTTATCGAGTTTGATGGCAGCGCTCACTTATGTTTATGTGTCTTTCGTAAGCAGTCGTTTGGCTAAAACACCTTTTGAAAGATGGTGTAGCAACATTGCACTTGTGATTGGTATTTTGTTTATCTTATTGCTCATTGTTCCTGGATCTCCTAGTCAATTAAGTGTCGCTTCATTTGTTATTCTAGGGATTTGGACCATTTTAGGTTTTCTATATTTTACATTCATAAAAAACGAAACAATTTCAACAAAGGAGAAATGATGAAACGTATTGAATATACTTTAGGATTTATATTTGGGATTCTTTTACTTGTTTTAGGAAAGACATTTTTAGAATCTGATATGCTATTTTTTAGATTGATAATTGGTGTAGGACTAGGTTATACACTGAGTCGTGGATATACAGGATTTGCTGGAAGTGTCAACCGTGCTTATCGAACAGGTTCAACACGTTTAATGAGAACGATGATGATGATGTTTTTCATCACTGCATTGTTGAGTGCTGCATTCTTGTTTAATAGTGATGCTTCAAGTTATGACCTATGGGTGAATCCGATTAATGTAGGATTAATACTCGGAGGACTCCTGTTTGGATTCGGGATGACCTTCTCTTCATGTTGTGCTTCAGGTGTATTGACGGACTTAGTAACAGCTTTGCCTCGCGGTTTAATCACCTTGGTATTCTTCTGTTTTGGAGTATTTATTGGTTTTCCTATTCAGCAAACAGCTTCATGGGTTCAAAAATCATGGATAACATCAGAAGTAGGTTCCAAGTTATATGGAGGAGTGTATCTGCCAGACTGGTTTAAATTTGATGGTTTACAAGGTTACTTAGGAGCAGTGGTGTTCACTGGATTACTTTGTGGCTTAGTGATTTGGCTAGCTCATAAATATGAACAATCTCGTAAGAATGCGGGTACCTATACTGGCCATTTTGGAGAAAAAGTCCAAGACTTGGAAGTTGCAGATTCATTTAAGGATGTAACCGACTCAACTAATCTGTATGACCGTCTATTTGTTCATGCATTTTCACTACGCAAAGCAGCGGTTATTTTAGCGATTCTTTTTACCATTATGATGGGAGTTACAAAAGCAGGTTGGGGAGCAAGCACACCTTACGGATTTTGGTTTGGTCAAGTTCTCATGTTCTTTGGTGTTAGTGCTGGTGACCTTGTCCAGTTTACTCATATGCCAGAGGCTGCATTTACAACACCTTTCTTTTCACATCCGATTAGCACACAGAACTTTGGGATTATGATGGGGACTATTCTCTTCCTTCTAACTTCTGGAACGTTTTCTAAAGTTGTTCGCTCAGAATTAAACATTACAGGGAAACAGCTCTTGTTCTATGCTTTAGGTGGTTTATGCATGGGATTTGGAACTCGGTTATCAAATGGTTGTAATGTTGGTGCATTGTATACTCCAATTGCCAATTTCTCACTTTCAGGCTGGATTTTCCTCGTCTTTCTAGTAAGCGGAGGGATTCTTGGTAATAAAGTAGCTAAAAAAGTTGATTTATAGTATTTCTTTGTTCTTTTCGCAATAGGATAACAGCTTTTTATCATTCCTGTGGTATAATTAAAAGTATACATTTGAAAAAAGGAGTTGAGCACTGATGGCAGTTAATGAAGATAGGGTATACATGGACCAAATTTTCAATGAGTATGTGAAAATCGGAAAGGCTTTATCAAGTGAAAAACGAATCGAATTACTTCATCGATTGGTTCACGGTGCAAAAACAGTAGAACAACTTGCCAGAATCACAGATATGTCGGTTGCCAATACCTCAAGGCACTTGCAAACGCTAAAAGAGGCAAATCTCGTGGCTATTTCTAAGCAAGGGAAGTATGTGTACTATACAGTTGCAACTTCTCGCGTGGAAAATATGCTGAATGAACTTCATCTTCTGAGTGAGGAGCAGCTCCCATCATTACGTTATATTGAAGAAACATTCGATAAGAGTGATGAAGCTATCAAAACTCTTTCTCTGAATGAAGCCTTGGAAATTTTTGAACACGAAAAAGTGCAATTGGTTGATTTAAGATGTGAGAAAGAATTTTTGGAAGACCACATGCCCAATGCTATCAATATACCGTATAGTGAACTAGAAGAACGCTTGGAGGAATTAGATAAAGAGTGCTCTCTCATCTTGTATTGCCGTGGTCGATTTTGTCCATACACAAATCACGCGTCAGCCTATCTCAATAAATTAGGTTACAATGCCTATAGTGTCAATGTCAGTCATTTTGATTGGAGACGGGAACAAGAAAGTCATCATCTATTTGAAAATGTGCACTAACATTGAAAAGAAAATAGTTATCTAGCTAGAAGAGAAACAGAAAATACGCAACGTTGAAATAACATGATTTCAAGAGAAAGACAAATTGATTAACTTTCAATTTGTCTTTTTTCTTGTCATACCAAACGTTTTTGAAGCGATGATGAAAAGCTAGTAGAAGTTCCAGCCGAATGTATGGTATAATAGTTCCATGATTTCAGGAATTATCAATTTGAAAAAAGAGGCTGGGATGACCAGTCATGATGCGGTTTTTAAGCTTCGTAAAATGTTGCACGAGAAAAAAATTGGACACGGTGGGACACTGGATCCTGATGTGACAGGGGTGCTTCCGATTGCCTTAGGAAAAGCGACTCGCCTCATCGAGTATATGCAGGAAGAAGGAAAAGTTTATGAAGGTGAGATTATCCTCGGTTTTTCAACGACGACCGAAGATGCTTCAGGAGATTTAGTTGAGACAACGCCTGTGCGTGAAGTGACAGAAAGTGAGGTTGACCAGGCTATGTCTAGCTTTGTTGGAGACATTACCCAAATTCCTCCTATGTACTCTGCTGTCAAGGTCAATGGGCGCAAGCTCTATGAGTATGCGCGTGCTGGAGAAGTAATAGAGCGACCAGAACGCCAAGTCACTATTTATAGTTTTGAACGGGCCAGTCCCATCCTTTTGGAAAATGGCTGCGCGCGATTTGATTTTCGTGTCAAGTGCAGTAAGGGAACCTATGTGCGCACTTTGTCTGTGGACCTAGGCGAAAAGTTAGGCTACGCTAGTCATATGTCGCGCTTAGAACGAACAGCATCAGCTGGAATGAGACTGGAAGATGCCTTGACGCTAGCTGAAATTGCAGACAAAGTCGAAAATGATGATTGGAGTTTCCTTCGTCCGATTGAAGAGGGAATTGGTGATTTGCCAATGGTAGAACTTACAGAGGAGCAAGTAGCAGAAGTACGCTTTGGACGCTTTTTTCCTCTGGCTAACGAGACTGAAATAGTAGCAGGATTTCATAATGGAAATTTAGTGGCTATCTTGGAGCGTCGTGATCATCTTTACAAGCCCCGCAAAGTCTTTATGTGATAGCAGATTTTACCATATCGCTTTCTTGCTATATCCTTATGAAAGAGCTATAATGAATTGTTATGGAAATTGTTACACTAAAAGATAAAAATAATATACAAGCAACGAATGGGACAGTTCTCGTTTTAGGCTATTTTGATGGAATTCATTTAGGGCATAAGGCCTTGTTTGACAGAGCTCGTAAGATTGCTGATCAGAAGGGATTGACAGTCTCTGTCTTGACTTTTCCAGAATCACCACGTCTAGCTTTTGCACGGTTTACACCAGATTTATTGCTTCAATTGACGAGCCCGGAAAAACGTTTTTCACTGATGGAGGCTTATGGTGTTGATAGGCTTTATTTAACAGATTTCACAAGCCAATTTGCATCACAGAGTCCAGAAGAATTTATTGCCAATTATGTCACGGCTTTAAATGCACGTATTTTGGTGACTGGATTTGATTATCATTTTGGAAATCGTCGTGCAGATGTAAATGACTTGAAGGAGCTCTTTAACGGAAAGGTTGAAGTAATTGAAGAAGTTCAGTTAGATGGTGAGAAGATTTCATCGACACGTATTCGAAAAGCCATTCAAGAAGGAAATGTAGCAGAAGCTAACCATCTTTTAGGATATACCTTTACCACAGAGGGAATTGTCGTTCATGGAGACGCACGTGGACGTGTCATTGGATATCCGACTGCGAATCTTGCTCCGTTTGAACGAGTTCACTTACCGAGTGATGGTGTCTATGTGGCAGAAGTTGAAGTGGATGGGCAACGTTACCGCTCTATGGCCAGTGTTGGAAAAAATGTCACTTTTGATGGGACTGAAATGCGGATAGAGGCCCATATTTTCGGTTTTAATCAGGAAATTTATGGTCAAAAAATCACTATTTTTTGGCTAGAGAAAATCCGAGGAATGGTTAAATTTGATGGTATGGAGTCTCTTCTGAACCAAATGAAAGAGGACGAAAAGACCGCCATAAATTGGAATGAAAAGAAAGACTGACCTTGTTAGTCTTTTTTTGAGGCTTGTTTTATGCGATACTGTAAAAAATATTAGAAAGTTTTAAATATGCAATACCAAGAGGCATTAGATTGGATACACAGTCAAGTAAAATTTGGAGAAAAAACCGGACTGGAGCGGGTAAAATGGCTCCTAAATGAATTGGAGAATCCCCATGAAAATGTCAAGGGAATTCACGTTGTAGGGAGCAATGGCAAAGGATCTACAGTTCATTATTTGCAACAAATTTATACTAGTTCAGGTTACCAAGTTGGAACCTTTACGTCCCCTTTTATTATGGATTTTCGGGAGCGAATTAGCGTTAACGGCGCTATGATTTCAAAAGAAGATTTATTGGCTTTGGTGGAACGAGTGCGACCAATTGCTGAAAGACTTCCTTTAGAAACGCCTTGGAAACCTGCTGCAGAGTTTGAAATCATTACGGTCATGATGTTTCTTTATTTTGGTGAAGTTCATCCAGTTGATATTGCAATCATCGAAGCGGGGATTGGCGGTCTATATGATTCGACCAGTGTTTTTCGACCACTAGCGCTTATTTGCCCTTCTATTGGTCTTGATCATCAAGGGATTTTGGGAAATACCTAAGCTGAGATTGCAGAGCAAAAAGTAGGTGCACTAAAGACAGGGGTTCCGTTAATTTATGCAACAGATAGAAAAGAGGTTCGGAGTGTCTTTCAGCAGAAAGCGAAAGAACTGACTGCGCCTACTTATGAACTAGGGAGCGAGTTTTGGTTTACAGAAGAGGAAACAACGTTTTCGGTTTCCATCGGTCAGTTATACTGTTTAGAGAAATTATCTCTCTCAATGCCTGGATATCATCAGAAAGCCAATGCTAGTCTTGCTGTTATGACTGTCATGCTGCTTCAGAAAGATTTTCCAACTTGCAATACTCAAACAATTCGGAAAGGATTGCAAAACAGCAAGTGGATTGGGAGAACGGAATGGATTCGACCGCGATTGATGATTGATGGCGCACATAATCAGGAGAGCGTCTCGGCTTTGGCGACTATTTTACGAGAAAACTATGCAGACAAGAAGATTCATATACTATTTGCAGCTATTGCTGGGAAGCCAGTGAATACCATGTTGGAAACGTTAGACCAATTTGATAGCTTGACTGTAACGACATTTTCTTATCCTAATAGTTTAAAATTAGAAGCATATCCAGATCAGTATGCGAGGGTTGCTTCGTGGCAGGAGTGGCTACATCAGATTGATAATGAGTCATCAGATGTTATATGGATTCTGACAGGCTCTCTCTATTTTATATCTGAAGTTCGTCAACAACTTTTAGGATAAGTCGGGTTTAGATTGCGATTTCTTCTTGTCATGAGGCCCAGTCTAGTGTATAATATTAATGAGAAAAAAATGTAGAAAGGTATGCTTATGATTACGCTATTTTTATCACCGAGCTGCACAAGCTGTCGAAAGGCACGAGCCTGGTTGTCCAATCATCAGGTACCTTTTACGGAGCATAATATCATGACGAGTCCTTTGACGGCTGATGAGTTAAAAGCGATTTTGACTCTAACTGAAAATGGGACTGATGACTTGATTTCAACACGCTCCAAAGTATTTCAAAAGTTAAATGTTGATGTGGATGATTTATCTATTTCCGAGCTGATTCAACTAATTGAAACCTATCCAAGCTTATTACGTCGCCCAATTATTTTGGACAATAAGCGAATGCAGATTGGATTTAATGAGGATGAAATTCGTGCATTTTTGCCACGCAATTATCGAAAACAAGAACTAAAGAGCGCTACATTGAGAGCAGAGATAGGGTAGAGAGAAAAACGATATGGACAAACAGTATTCATATCCACTTGATTTTTCATGGAGCACAGAGGAGATTTCCTCCGTGCTTTCTTTTTTAAATCAGGTGGAAAAAGCCTACGAAGGTGGTGTTGAGGCAAGCATGCTTCTAGATCGTTATCATCGATTTAAGCAAGTTGTCAAAAGTAAGGGAGAGGAACGGCAAATTGACCGTGAATTTGAGGCGGCTTCTGGTTACTCAACTTATCGTGCAGTGAAGTTAGCGCAGGAAAAGCAAAAGGGGGTTATTCGTCTTGGAAACTAAGTACTTATTTGCCCAAAAAATCGTCAGAGAAGCAGGGGAATTTTTACGGGACCATTTGCATGATTCTTTGGAAATTCAAGTCAAATCACATTTTACGGATTTAGTGACGCAAATGGATCGGCAGGTGGAAGAAGATGTGAGTCAACAAATTTTAGAAGCTTACCCGCATGATGCTATTTTAGGAGAAGAGAAACATAATTCAGTCTCTATTGACGAGGGAAATGTATGGGTGATTGATCCGATTGATGGGACTAGTAACTTTATTGCCCAACAGGAAGATTTTGCCATTTTACTGGCTTATTATGAAAATGGAATTGGCCAGTTTGGGATTATTTATGATGTCATTAAAGATGAAATGATTCATGGTGGCGGAATGTTTCCTGTATTATTGAATGAATCAGCATTACCTGAGTTTAAAGATAGGAGTTTGCAATCTTCTTTGATTGGTTTAAACGCGGGTCTGTATGCTCAGAATGTTCATGGCCTGGCCAAGCTAGCGAACCATGCCTTGGGAACACGTTCATACGGAAGTGCTGGAATTGGCTTTGCGCGTGTGCTGAAGGGACAATTATTGCTCCATGCTTCCTATTTGTATCCTTGGGACTATGCGGCAGCTAGCATTCTTGGAGAGAGACTAGGATATTGTTTGAGAAACCTAGATGGACAACCACCAACATTTTCAGGACGAGAAATGGTATTGTTTTTCCCGATAGTGAAAGAAAAAGAAATTGAGGCATTGTTAGATTGATGCAGTTACCAGACGGATTTAGAGAAAAATATAGACAATTACTTGGCAAAGAAGCAGAGGCTTTCTTTGCTAGTTTTGATGAAGAGGCTATTTCAGCATTTCGAACAAATCCCTTGAAAGAAGGGCAGCAGGCATTCTCTCAAGCGATTGAAGGAATGCCCTGGTCACATTATGGAAAAGTTTCAGGTAAGTCGCCAGAACATGTCACGGGCCTCGTGTATTCACAGGAACCAGCTGCACAAGTAGTGGGGCAAGTGGCAAGTCCTGAGCCAGGGATGAAAGTGCTTGATCTTGCGGCTGCACCTGGTGGAAAGTCGACTCATTTGCTGTCATACTTGATGAATACTGGAATTTTGGTGAGTAATGAAATCTCCCCAAAACGTTCGAAAATATTAGCAGAAAATATTGAGCGTTTTGGTGCACGAAATGTTGTTGTAACAAATGAATCTGCCGACCGACTGGCTAAGGTTTTTCCAGGCTATTTTGATATGATTGTATTGGACGCTCCCTGTTCAGGTGAAGGAATGTTTCGAAAAGATCCGGCAGCAATGCAATACTGGCATGCAGATTATCCAGTTGAGTGTGCCCGTCTTCAAAAGGAAATTTTAGAATCAACGCTACATATGCTAAAACCCGAGGGGATTTTAGTCTATTCAACTTGCACATGGGCACCTGAAGAAAATGAAGAAATTGTGTCGTGGCTAATGGAAAACTATGACTTAGAACTTCTTCCTGTTGAGAAAATGAATGGAATGATGGAAGGAATCGGCTATCCTGAAACAGCTCGCATGTATCCACATCATTTTAAAGGAGAAGGGCAATTTGTTGCAAAATTCCGCTATCATGGAGAACAAGTAACTAAGAAAATCAAATATGGGAAATCGAATCTGAGTCGAGAGCAAGTTCAGCTTTGGACCTCTTTTGCTAAAGATTGTTTACTTGTAGATTTAGAAGGAGTCTTGCAAGTATTTGGAGATCAATTGTATCTATTACCGCAAGGTTTACCAGATTTATCGAAGGTTCGTATTGCTCGAAATGGCTTACACTTGGGAACTTTTAAAAAGAAACGGTTCGAACCAAGTTATGCTTTGGGATTGGCATTGACAAGTGAAGAAGTAGCTCGTCGAGTACAGATATCTGAAGAAGAGTTTGTTCGTTATGTTTCAGGGCAAACATTGTCAGTCTCCAATGATTTGCCAAACGGTTGGTATCAAGTGGCGATTCAAGGAAATGGATTAGGCTTTGCGAAAATTGTCTCTGGGACTCTGAAAAATTCCTTCCCAAAAGGCCTTCGGTTTTAGTGACTATTATAGAAGAAATAGTTTGCAAGATCATTTGTTATGTGATATATTGGAATTGGTGATTTTTGTAAATTTTTTGCAAATACTCTGTAAAGAAATACACCGAAAATACACCATTCAAAAATGAAAAGGAAAACGAAAATGAAGAAAAAGCATAAGCTTGGCATTGCAGCTGCATTGTTGATGGCAAGTGTTAGTCTTTCTGCTTGCTCATCATGGATTGAACGCGGTGAATCCATTACAGCAGTAGGATCAACAGCGCTGCAACCTCTAGTTGAAGCAGCGGCAGATGAATTTGGATCCAACAATCTTGGAAAATCTGTCAATGTCCAAGGTGGTGGGTCAGGTACAGGTCTTTCTCAAGTTCAGTCAGGAGCGGTTCAAATTGGCAATAGTGATGTGTTTGCTGAGGAGAAAGAAGGAATTGACGCTTCTGTCTTGGTAGACCATCAAGTTGCTGTCGCGGGATTAGCGGTTATAAAGAATAAAAAAGTAACCGTTGATAATTTGACGACGGAAGAGTTACGTAAACTTTTCACTGGTGAGATTACAAACTGGAAAGAACTGGGTGGAGCTGATTTGCCTGTTACCATCATTAACCGTGCTGCTTCATCTGGTTCACGTACAACCTTTGACTCTGTTATTATGGATGGCAAAGACGCCAAGCAAAGTCAGGAACAAGATTCGAACGGTATGGTCAAATCCATTGTTGCACAAACACCAGGTGCTATTTCATATCTTGCCTTTGCGTATGTGGATGATTCTGTAGGCATGATGAAATTAAATGGTTTTGAAGCCAATACTGCAAATGTTGCAACGAATGATTGGCCAATTTGGGCTTATGAGCATATGTATACCAAGGGAGCACCTACTGAATTGACTGAGGAATTTCTTGATTATATGATGACTGATGAAGTGCAAGAAGGAATCGTTGAAAGCATGGGTTACATCTCCATTAATGCGATGCAGGTCGTTAAGTCTGCTGATGGAACCGTAACAGAGAAGGAGTGAAACCATGAAAAATGAAGAATTGGCGAAGAAACTCTTATCGCCATCAAAAAATTCTCGTTTAGAGAAATTTGGTAAGGTCATTACTTTCTTATGCTTGGCCTTGATTGTCTTTATTGTGGCAATGATTTTGATTTTTGTGGCTCAAAAAGGTTTGTCCACCTTCTTCTCTGATGGAGTAAATATTTTTACTTTCTTATTTGATGGTAAGTGGAATCCAAGCCAGAAAGAATTTGGTGCTTTGCCAATGATTATGGGATCCTTTATTGTAACCATTTTGTCAGCCTTGATAGCAACTCCATTTGCCATTGGTGCAGCAGTCTTCATGACTGAAATTTCACCTAAATATGGTTCGAAGGTTTTGCAACCAGCAGTTGAGTTGCTAGTCGGTATTCCATCCGTTGTATATGGATTTATTGGTTTACAAGTGGTGGTGCCATTCGTCCGCTCCATTTTTGGTGGGACTGGATTTGGGATTTTGTCAGGGGTGTTCGTTCTCTTTGTTATGATTTTGCCTACTGTAACCTTTATGACAACAGATACATTGCGTGCCGTGCCTCGTCATTATCGTGAGGCTAGTCTTGCGATGGGGGCTACTCGCTGGCAAACCATTTGGCGTGTAACACTTAATGCAGCACGTCCTGGTATCTTTACGGCTGTTATTTTCGGGATGGCCCGTGCCTTTGGTGAAGCCCTTGCCATTCAAATGGTAATCGGGAACTCAGCAGTAGTTCCTACGTCCCTAACAACTCCAGCGGCAACGTTGACATCTGTTCTTACAATGGGAATTGGGAATACCGTCATGGGCACTGTTCAAAATAACGTGTTGTGGTCGCTAGCCCTTGTATTGTTATTGATGAGTTTGGCTTTCAATATGTTAGTGAAATTTATTACGAGAGAGAGAAAGAGAAATTATGAACGCTAAAAAAATGGATAAATTGGCGACAGGTCTTCTTTATACCATTGCTGGTATTATCGTAACCATCTTGGCGTCATTAATTTTGTATATCTTAGTACGAGGAGTTCCTCATATTAGTTGGTCATTTTTGACAGGAAAATCTTCTTCTTACCAAGCAGGTGGAGGAATTGGGATTCAGCTCTACAATTCCTTCTTCTTGTTAGTTGTCACACTATTAATTTCAGTTCCATTGTCAATGGGTGCTGGGATTTATTTGTCTGAGTATGCGAAAAAAGGTCCATTGACAAACTTTATTCGGACCTGTATTGAGATCCTATCTTCTCTCCCATCGGTAGTAGTTGGTTTGTTTGGCTACTTGATTTTCGTGGTTCAATTCCAATATGGTTTCTCTATCATTTCTGGAGCCTTGGCTCTTACCGTTTTCAACTTGCCTCAGATGACACGGACGATTGAAGATAGCCTACGTACAGTACATCACACACAACGTGAAGCAGGACTTGCGCTTGGCATTTCACGCTGGGAAACAGTTTTACATGTTGTTGTACCAGAAGCACTTCCAGGGATTGTCACTGGTATTGTCTTGGCATCTGGTCGTATCTTTGGTGAAGCAGCTGCCCTTATCTATACTGCTGGTCAATCTGCTCCGGCTATGGACTGGAGTAACTGGAATCCACTTAGTGTAACCAGCCCTATTTCTCCATTCCGTCAAGCTGAGACCCTAGCCGTACATATTTGGAAAGTAAATAGTGAAGGTACAATTCCTGATGGTACATTAGTGTCCGCAGGTTCTGCAGCCGTATTGTTGATTTTTATTTTAATTTTTAACCTTGCGGCGCGTCGTTTAGGTAAATTCCTACATTCAAAATTGACATCAGCGGCTTAAAGAAGGAGAAACTATGTCTGAATATAATTGGAATGAACGCCATATCATTACCTTCCCTGAAGAAAAACAAATTCTTTCCACGAAAGATCTCCATGTATATTATGCGGGGAAAGAAGCAATCAAGGGAATTGATATGCAGTTCGAAAAAAATAAGATTACGGCCCTTATCGGTCCGTCGGGATGTGGGAAGTCAACATTTTTACGTAGTCTAAACCGCATGAATGACACGATTGATATTGCGAAGGTAACTGGTCAAATTGACTATCAAGGGATTGATGTTAATGCACCAGAAATCAACGTGTACGAAATGCGCAAACATATTGGAATGGTCTTTCAACGTCCAAATCCATTTGCCAAATCAATCTATAAGAACATCACTTTTGCTCACGAGCGTGCTGGTGTACGTGATAAAAAAGTCTTGGACGAAATTGTAGAAACCTCCTTGAAACAAGCAGCTCTTTGGGATCAAGTAAAAGATAATCTACATAAATCAGCCTTTACCTTGTCTGGTGGGCAACAACAAAAATTGTGTATTGCTCGTGCAATCTCAGTAAAACCAGATATTCTTTTGATGGATGAACCAGCTTCAAACTTAGACCCAATTGCAACCATGCAATTAGAAGAAACCATGTTTGATTTAAAAGAAAATTACTCAATTATTATTGTCACTCACAACATGCAACAAGCGGCTCGTGCCAGTGATTACACAGCGTTCTTTTATTTAGGAGATTTGATTGAGTACGATGAAACCAAGAAAATCTTCCAAAATGCTACCCTCAAGTCTACAAATGACTATGTAACGGGTCACTTTGGATAGGAGGAAATGATGACAGAACCTATTTTACAAGTTCGCGATTTATCAGTGTATTACGAAAAGAAGAAAGCACTGAATAGTGTATCAATGGACTTTCATGAAAATGAAATTACAGCGCTTATTGGCCCATCAGGTTCGGGTAAATCAACACTCCTTCGAGCGATTAATCGTATGGGCGACTTGAATCCAGAATGGTCTTTGACAGGATCTATCAGCTACAATGGGCATAATATTTATAGCCCCCGTACGGATACGGTAGAACTTCGGAAAGAAATTGGGATGGTCTTTCAACAACCCAATCCATTCCCAATGTCTATCTATGAAAATGTCGTCTATGGTCTACGGTTAAAAGGCGTGAAAGATAAGACATTCTTAGATGAAGCAGTGGAGACATCGCTAAAAGGAGCTTCTATCTGGGATGAGGTCAAAGATCGTTTGCATGATTCTGCTTTGGGACTTTCAGGTGGACAACAACAGCGTGTCTGCATTGCGCGTGTTTTGGCCAACAGCCCTAAAATCATTTTGATGGATGAACCAACATCTGCTTTGGACCCGATTTCTGCTGGTAAGATTGAGGATACACTCTTCGAACTGAAAGAAAAATATACGATGCTAGTCGTTACTCGTTCGATGCAACAAGCATCTCGGATTTCTGATCGTACAGGTTTCTTCCTTGGAGGCGACTTGATTGAGTACAATCAAACGAAAGAAATGTTCTTGAGTCCAGCTAACAAAGAAACTGAAGATTACATCACTGGTAAGTTTGGTTAGTCCGAACAAGTGTTTTCACTAAAAAAATAAAGAGGAAAAATTATGTTACGCTCTCAATTTNAGGAAGAATTAGATAAATTGCACAACCAATTCTATGCAATGGGAAATGAAGTGTTGGGACAAATTAACAAAACAGTCCGTGCTTTCATTACACATGATCGTGAATTGGCAAAAGAAATCATTGAAGCGGATGCTAAAATCAATGAGTTTGAAGTGAAATTGGAACAAAAATCATTAGAAATGATTGCCCTCCAACAACCAGTTTCATCTGACCTGCGGACTGTTATCACTGTTTTAAAAGCAACTAGTGATTTAGAACGTATGGGTGACCATGCAGTTTCAATTGCTAAAGCAACCATTCGTATGAAGGGTGAAGTGCGCATCCTGCCTGTTGAAGAAGAAATCAACAAAATGGGTCGTGCAGTACGTAAATTAGTTGAATCCGTATTGGATTTGTACCTTAACAAAGGGGACAATGATCAAGCTTACGATATTGCTGCTCAAGATGAGATTGTCAACCAATTCTTTAACGATATTCGTGACCTAGCAACGGAAGAAATTAAGAAAAATCCAGATTCTATTGTTACAGGTCGTGACTACTTCCAAGTGATTTCCTATTTGGAACGTATCGGAGATTATGCAAAGAATATCTGTGAATGGGTTGTTTACTTGAACACAGGGAAAATTACTGAATTATAAAAATATTACGCTCAGTGAACTGGGCGTATTTTTTATAAAATCACTTTAAAAGTTTAGATTGAATTAAGAATGAAATGGTATACTTTTGTCAAAGAATGGTAGGGATAACAGTTGTCAAAAAACTACGGATACCAGTTGGTCCTTGTTTTGAAAGAGTTTATGAAAGACACTTGTCAGCAAATATTTGACTAAAAACAAATGATTATGATAAGATGTTGTCTCTTTCGTGTTATAATATAGAAAAGGAGAGGACAATGATTAAGATTTTACTAGTAGAAGACGATATTAGTCTATCAAATTCTGTATTTGATTTTTTAGATGATTTTGCTGATGTCATGCAGGTTTTTGATGGAGAAGAAGGCTTGTATGAAGCTGAGTCAGGTGTATATGACTTAATTCTTCTTGATCTAATGTTACCTGAAAAGGATGGCTTTCAAGTCTTGAAAGAATTACGAGAAAAAGGAGTCATGACCCCTGTGCTCATTATGACTGCTAAAGAAAGTTTAGATGATAAGGGGCATGGATTTGAATTGGGGGCAGACGACTATCTCACAAAACCATTTTATTTAGAGGAATTAAAAATGCGCATTCAAGCCTTGTTAAAACGGACTGGAAAGTACAATGAGAACCTGTTAACTTATGGAGACTTAGTTGTCAATTTAACGACGAATTCAACCTTAGTGAATGGTCAAAATGTTGAACTGTTAGGGAAGGAATTTGACCTACTTGTCTATTTTTTACAAAACCAAAATGTTATTTTGCCCAAAACACAAATTTTTGACCGTATATGGGGGTTTGATAGTGATACGACCATTTCAGTTGTTGAAGTTTATGTATCGAAAATTCGTAAAAAATTGAAAGGAACGACATTTGGAGAGAATCTACAAACCCTTCGTACTGTCGGTTATATTCTGAAGAATGCTGAATAAATTAAAACGGCTTTATCACACGGATAATTTTTCATATTTTATCCGTTATTTTGCAGTATTTACGCTGATTTTTGGATTGATGACGATGATTATCTTCCAATTGATGCGTTCAACCATTTATCATGCTTCTGATAAAAACTTTGAGGAATTTAAGGCACATCCAAATTTAATTGTTAAATTCGCGATTGCTCGTGGCATTTCTTCGGATGCTGAAGTCGTTTTAGAACCAAATTCAAATATATTCTCCGATGTGGAAGAGGAGGTTGATAAAGAAGAGTATGCTCCTTTCAAACCTTCTAGCAAATTACGTTTGAATACCAACTATCATGTTATTTTATATGATCGTCATGGTCGTATTGCAAATGAGCTAGATATGTTATCTGGTTTGTCAGAAGTTGACTTAGATACGAAACATTTAAATGAAGTCGTGGAAAAAACTGTTACGACTGCTTTTAATGAAGACGAAACCTATCGGATGATGACAGTTGATATTTCCAATGAAGAAACTATAACTAGTTTAAATTCAAGTATTCATTATGCAACGGTATTATTCAATACGACCCAGTTGAAAGAAGCCATCAAAAATTATGAAACGACGGTTATTTTAGTCATGACTAGTTTTTGGTTGATTTCAATCTTTGCAAGTGTTTATTTGTCAAAAGTTAGTGTGAAGCCTATCTTGGTCAGTTTTCAGAAACAAAAAGATTTTGTTGAGAATGCAAGCCATGAATTACGAACTCCGTTGGCAGTTTTGCAAAACAGACTTGAAAACCTGTTTCGTAAACCAACAGCAACCATCCTAGAGAGAAGTGAGGATATTGCTTCCAGTCTCGAGGAAGTTCGAAATATGCGGATTTTAACAACAAATTTGCTCAATCTAGCACGCCGTGATGATGGTTTGAAAACAGAGAATATCCCCATCGCGCCGACTTTTTTTGATAGTATACTTGAAAATTATGCCCTAATTGCTGAGGAAACCAATCGTCAGTTACAAATTAATCAGCAGATAAAGCAAACCATCTATACAGATAAAACTCTTTTAAAACAGCTGATGACTATCTTATATGATAATGCGATTAAATATACAAATGATGGTGGGCATATTCGACTAACTTTAGCTATTAAAGATCGGTGTTTCTTCTTTCAAGTAGCTGATGATGGAATTGGTATCAGCGATGAACACAAAAAGAAAATCTTTGATCGCTTTTACCGAGTAGATAAAGCTCGTACTCGGCAAAAAGGAGGTTTTGGATTAGGACTTTCACTTGCAAAGCAGATTAGTGATAGTCTAAAAGGAACCATTATCGTAAAAAACAATGAACCTACAGGCAGTATATTTGAAGTAAGAATTCCATTAAAATAACCACTGAGCAAAGCTTAGTGGTTTTCAATTTTTTCAGAAATTGGTCAATATCTTTTTGATTGCGTAACATTACAACCTTCTTTGAATAGTCTCTACAAATTGCTTTGTAGCGATTCCGTTGACGTTTTTGATGCCCGTCCTAAAGAATCCAACGGATGAATTCCCAATCTAACTTTTCGATACAACCATCTGCCATGCTACCTCGAGTCTGGTGTTTGAATTCTCGTGAGCGTTTCAAGGCACGCTAGAGAGAGTTGAGACGTGAAAAATTCATCCAAATCATCTGATCAGCAGCTTCTAAACGCTCTTGGTAGAAGGACTGACTGTAGTTTCCGTCTATAACCCGGTCTTTGTTTTGCTCTAAAAATTGATACAGGTCTTGGTCGAAATCAGCCTGCGAGCGCATCCGCCAATTTGGAAGAAATTGTAGTTGGTCTAAATGTAGTTTTGGAATGTGATAGTGGGCGGATAATCTTTTGGCCAGTGTGGATTTTCCGCTACCAGAATATCCAATAATCATGATTCTCATAATAGACTCCTTCTGGGGTAAAAGAAAAACCACCTTACGGCGGCCATCTTTATTAAGCAAGTTTAGCTGCAAGACGTGCTTTGTCGCGGCTTGCTTTATTTTTATGAATCAAACCTTTTGTTTCTGCTTTATCGATAGCTGAGCTTGCAGCGCGGAAAAGTTCTTCAGAAGGATTTGCTTCAAATGCTTTAATAGCAGTACGCATTGCTGATTTTTGAGCTGAATTTTTTTCGTTTTGTTTTACGTTTAATTCAGCGCGTTTGATAGCTGATTTAATGTTTGCCAATGGTTTCACCTCCACCCATTCTATACTAACTATACTATTATATCTGAAAACAAGACTTTTGACAAGAGAAATCTATTTTTTTAGATAAATTTTATCAATTTCATGGTTATGGCCTTTGTGCAAAATAATATCTGCCCGATTACGTGTTGGTTCGATATATTTTTCAAGATTGGCCAAGTTAATATTCTTCCATGTGTCTTGAGCAATAGCAAGGACTTCATTATAAGGCATTTTTGTAAAGCGGTGGTAGTAGTTGCTTGGATCTTGTTCGGCCAATTTGAGAAGGGTTTGGAATCGTTCAAGATACCAAGTTTCGATATTGTCAACATCTGCATCTACATAAATTGCTAAATCAAAGTAATCACTGACATAAAGCCGTTGGTTCTGCGGGTTTTGGAAGACATTTATACCTTCAACAATGAGAAAGTCAGCTGGTTGAATGACTTGTTTTTGATTAGGAACAATATCATAGACTTCATGTGAATAGACAGGAATTTGGTACTCTTCTCCATTTTTGATACTATCTAAAAAGTCTAGAAGTAATTCCATATCATAAGATTCTGGAAATCCTTTTCGGTCTAAGATGCCGTGCTCTTCCAAGACGTTATTTGGATATAGAAAACCATCTGTTGTTACCATTTCGACTGTAGCCCATTTAAAACGGCGCGATAATAGAATTTGCAATAGACGACTAGTCGTTGATTTCCCAACAGCAACACTCCCTGAGATACCAATAATAAATGGAGAACTTAGATTTTTTTCTTGTAAGAAAATGCTTTTTGAGAAGGCTAAATCTTCGCTAGCTTTCTTATAGATAGTAATCAGATTGACAAGAGGAAGGTAGATATCTAGTACCTCTTTTAAACTGATTTTATCATTCAAACTTTTAATGGAATTTAGTTCCTCTTGAGTGAGTGGCACAGTAGTATCGCGATGTAGTCGTTGCCAAGTACGACGGCTGATTTTTTCAAAATTGCTTAATTCATTTTTCATGGCTATATTGTAGCATGATTTTCTGTTTTTGAGAAGAAAAGGATTCGCATTCTTTGAAAAATCGTCAGAGAAAAAAAGGAAATGTAGAAAAGCCTTGAAAACGTTTTTCTGAAATGATATAATAAATTTATGACAGATATGTACTACGAAGAAAATCCAACAGCTGCACATGATATTCATGAGCTGAAGGTAACATTATTAGGGACTCCAATGCGCTTTTTAACAGATGCAGGGGTCTTTAGCAAGAAGATGGTGGACTACGGGAGTCAAGTCCTCTTAAATACACTAGACCTGGAATCAGATAAAACATTGTTGGATGTGGGCTGTGGATACGGTCCACTTGGTTTGACTTTGGGAAAGGTTTTAGGTATCAAACCGACTTTGATTGATATTAATCGACGTGCACTGGATTTAGCTGAAAAAAATGCTAAGATGAATCAGGTTGAAGCGGTTATCTATCAGTCAAATATTTATGAAAAAGTTGAAGGAAACTTTGACTATATCATATCGAATCCCCCTATTCGTGCTGGAAAAGCAGTAGTACATGAAATTATCGAAGGTGCATTTCCACATTTGGTAGAGCAAGGACGATTTACAATCGTCATTCAAAAGAAACAAGGGGCCCCAAGTGCGAAAGCCAAAATGGAAGCAGTTTTTGGTAATTGTCAAATACTGAAGAAGGACAAGGGTTATTACATCCTTGAGAGCGTGAAAGAATGAGAGCAGTAGATGTCATTCAGAAAAAAAGGGACGGCCAAGAGTTAACAACCGCTGAGATTGAGTGGCTCATTAATGGTTATGTAGCAGGAACAGTTCCTGATTATCAGATGTCAGCCTTTGCTATGGCAATTTATTTCAAAGGTATGACAACGCGCGAGATTTCTGATTTGACCATGGCAATGGTGGCAACAGGTGAACAGATTGACTTATCTGCAATTGCTGGTGTAAAGGTCGATAAACATTCCACTGGTGGAGTTGGAGACAAAGTGACCTTGATTTTGGCTCCGTTAGTAGCTAGTTTTGGAATTCCGGTTGCTAAGATGAGTGGTCGCGGCCTTGGACATACTGGTGGTACACTAGATAAGCTAGAGTCCATTAAGGGATATCATATCGAAGTAGAGCAGGAACAATTTATCCAGCAAGTTCAAGATATTGGAGTGGCTGTTATCGGGCAGTCTGATAAATTGGTAAAAGCAGATAAACTTCTTTATGCACTGCGCGATGTGACAGCTACGGTAGATACCATTCCTCTAATTGCAAGTTCAGTGATGTCTAAGAAAATTGCAGCTGGAGCGGATGCTATTTTGTTGGACGTGACGGTTGGCGAAGGTGCCTTCATGAAAACTGTAGAAGAAGCTAGAGAATTAGCTACTACTATGGTTGAGCTTGGGAAAGCTGTTGGCCGTAAAACAGTTGCGGTTTTAACAGATATGTCTCAGCCGGTTGGTACGAGTATTGGAAATCGTCTTGAGATTTTGGAAGCATTGGATATTTTGCAGGGCAAGGGGCGTGAGGATGTCACGCATTTTATCTGTGAGCTAGCACAAATTATGCTCGGTTTAGCAAACGTTGAAAAAACGATTGATGAAGTGAGAAGTCATTTGGAAAACGGACAAGCGCTTAAAAAATTCGAAGAGATGGTTCAAGCGCAGGGGGGCGATTTAGAAGATTTATATCGCTCAGTTCAAGTAGCCTATGAAGTTCCAGTACCTGCTGAGCAAGCAGGCTATATTTCTGCGCTTCCTGCTATGGAGTTCGGCTTATTTGCTATGAAATTAGGGGCTGGTCGTGCTGTGAAAACAGATGAATTGGATTATGAAACCGGAATTGTCTTCCATAAAAAAGTTGGCGAAGCTGTTCAAGTCGGTGAAACAGTAGCCACAATTTATAGTAATGAAAAAATTTCGGAAAATATGCTTACAGATTTTCAAAAAAATGTTAAAATAGAAGAAGTTGTGACAAAGACGAAAGAAATCATCGAAATTGTCTCATAACGTACGGAGAAGAAAAATGAAATTAAACAAATTTATTGACCATACCTTGTTAAAACCAGAAGCAACAGAAGAGCAAATCATGAAGATTATCGCTGAAGCGAAAGAATATGATTTTGCAAGTGTCTGTGTGAATCCAACTTGGGTTTCACTTGCTGCAAAAGAATTAAAGGGTACAGATGTGAAAGTTTGTACAGTAATTGGTTTTCCTTTGGGAGCAAATACACCAGCTGTAAAAGCTTTTGAAACAAAAGATGCGATTGCTAATGGTGCTGATGAAGTAGATATGGTCATCAATATCGGTCAATTAAAGGCTGGTAATGATCAGGCGGTAGAGGATGATATTCGTGCTGTTGTTGAAGCAGCTAATGGTACACTTACGAAAGTGATCATTGAAACATGTCTTTTGACGGATGATGAAAAGGTGCGAGCTTGTCAAGCAGCTGTTCGAGCGGGCGCAGATTTTGTCAAGACTTCAACTGGATTTTCAACAGGTGGCGCAAATGTGCATGATGTAGCCTTGATGCGTCAAACAGTTGGACCAGAAATTGGAGTGAAAGCTTCAGGTGGTGCACGTTCTACAGAAGATGCAATTGCATTTGTGGAAGCAGGTGCGACTCGTATCGGTGCTTCAGCAGGTGTTTCTATCATGAAGGGGCAAAAAGCAGAGTCAGATTACTGATAGATGTGAGGGTGAGGTTCCATTATGCTCCACTTTGCAAAAAAATCACCCACTGATTTATTATAGAACAATTGTCATTGCTCTGTTGCTTGCACTTATCTTCAGACTTCCTATTGGAATTATTTATGGAATCGTCTCTGTTTTGCTTGGACTGTCTATGATATTGTTCTTTTCAAAGGTGATTCAAAATTCTTTGAAAAGTGAATCAAAAACGAATTTTAGTCCATACACTGTACTTGGATTTCTAGTAATAGGTGGTGTATTCTTTGCATTCTTAGGTTTCATGTCTATATTTGCCTATCTTAAATGAGGTCATTCAATGTCAAAAGATTTAATTCAAACTGCTATAGATGCTAGTAAGCTTGCTTACGTTCCCTATTCTCATTTTCCAATTGGAGCAGCACTTGTTGCCAAAGATGGACGTGTGTTTACAGGCTGTAACATTGAAAATGCGGCTTATCCGTTAACCAATTGTGGAGAACGTACAGCTATCTTTAAAGCCATTTCTGAAGGTGTGACAGAGTTTAAAGAATTGGTGGTTTACGGTGAAACCGAAAAGCCAATTTCTCCATGCGGCGCTTGTCGTCAGGTAATGGCAGAATTTTTTAATCAGGATTTATCAGTAACATTAGTTGCTAAAGATCGATCGACAGTCGTGATGACAGTCGGGGAATTACTTCCATATTCTTTCACAGATTTGAAATAATCTGTAAAGCAGTCATCAGACTGTAACTGTTTAAATAGGCAACTTAGTTGCCAAAAGATTTTTATAGGAGGGTTCATTCAGATGAACAAAAAACTTGTAGGTCTCGGCCTTGCAACTGTCGCTACTCTTGGTCTTGCTGCTTGTGGCAGCCGTACTGCTAACAAATCTGATTCTGATTCTAAAGATTCAGCAGCTGTAAAACCAGCAATTGTTACAGATATCGGTGGTGTAGATGACCGTTCATTTAACCAATCAGCTTGGGAAGGTTTGCAAGCTTGGGGTAAAGAAAACGGCATGGAAAAAGATAAAGGTTTTACATACTTCCAATCAGCAAGTGAACAAGATTATGTAACAAACCTTGATGCAGCGGTATCTGGTGGTTACAACCTTGTATTTGGTATTGGTTTTGCCTTAGAAACTGCCATTGCAGATGTTGCTCCAAATAACCCTGACACACACTATGTTATCGTTGACTCAGTTGTTCCAGA
This sequence comes from Streptococcus ovis DSM 16829, assembly GCF_000380125.1. GTDB lineage: Bacteria > Bacillota > Bacilli > Lactobacillales > Streptococcaceae > Streptococcus > Streptococcus ovis. The sequence continues at coordinate 107,775 of NZ_KB904581.1, read as the reverse complement.
CTTAGATAACGTTGTTAGCGTTGGCTTTGCTGACCATGAAGCATCTTACCTTGCAGGTGTTGCAGCTGCGAAATCTACTAAAACGAAACATGTTGGTTTCATCGGTGGTATGGAAGGTGTTGTAATCGACCGCTTTGAAGCAGGTTTTGTTGCAGGTGTTAAATCTGTTGATGAATCAATCAAAATCACTATCGATTACGCAGGTTCATTCGGTGATGCCGCGAAAGGTCAAACTATCGCTTCAGCACAATATGCATCAGGCGCTGACATTATCTTCCACGCATCTGGTGGTACTGGTAATGGTGTCTTTGCCGCTGCGAAAGCTGAAAATGAAACTCGTAATGAAGCAGATAAAGTTTGGGTAATCGGTGTTGACCGTGACCAATCTGCTGAAGGTGAATACACTTCTAAAGATGGTAAAAAATCTAACTTCGTATTGGCGTCTACTTTGAAAGAAGTAGGTAACTCTGTAAAAGAAATTTCAAACAATGCTGCGAAAGGTGACTTCCCTGGTGGTGAAGTTGTACGCTTCTCATTGAAAGATAAAGGTGTAGAATTGGCTGAAACTAACCTTTCAGAGGATGCAGCTAAAGCTGTAGCTGATGCTAAACAAGCCATAGTTGATGGTAAAGTAGAAGTTCCAGAAAAACCTTAATTTACAGACAATAGGCGCTGCCTATAATGCAACTAGATAGGGGCTGGGCAATGCTCCCAGCTTCTATTTTTATGAAAATGTTACTGGATTTTCATCATCTGAGATAATTTTATCTCAGTAAAGCCTATCCATTGAGATAGGTTTTGCTGAAAAAAAATTATAAGACGAAAGGGAAGAATGATATGACAACGGATAATGTCATTGAAATGCGTGAAATTACCAAAATTTTTGGTGAGTTTGTTGCGAATGACCATATTAATTTGAATGTGCGTCGTGGCGAAATTCATGCACTTCTTGGAGAAAATGGAGCTGGAAAGTCAACCTTGATGAATATGTTGGCTGGCTTGTTAGAGCCGACTTCTGGTGAAATTGCGATCAACGGTGAGGTGGTGAAAATTGATTCACCTTCCAAGGCTGCTCACTTGGGAATTGGGATGGTCCATCAGCATTTTATGCTTGTGGATGCCTTTACTGTTGCTGAAAATATTATTTTAGGAAGCGAAACAACAAAGAACGGTGTACTGAATATTAAGCAAGCCGTAAAAGAAATTAAAGAATTGTCAGAGCGCTATGGTCTGGAAGTTGATCCGACTGCAAAAGTTGCCGATATTACTGTTGGTGCTCAGCAACGGGTTGAAATCCTTAAAACCCTTTATCGTGGTGCTGATTTGCTTATTTTTGATGAGCCAACAGCCGTCTTAACTCCTGCAGAGATTGCAGAGCTTTTAAAAATTATGAAGACCTTGGTCAAGGAAGGCAAGTCTATCATCTTGATCACTCATAAACTAGATGAGATTCGAGCTGTTGCCGATTCCGTAACGGTAATTCGTCGTGGTAAATCCATTCAAACAGTTTCAGTTGCTGGTGCGACGAATGCTGATTTGGCTGAGTGGATGGTGGGGCGTTCTGTTTCCTTCAAAACGGAAAAAATTGCTCCAAATCCGAAAGAAGTGGTTCTTTCTATCAAAGATTTAGTGGTCAATGAAAATCGTGGTATTCCAGCCGTTAAAGGACTTTCTTTAGATGTCCGTGCCGGTGAAGTTGTCGGAATTGCTGGTATTGACGGAAATGGTCAGAGTGAATTGATTCAGGCTCTAACTGGTTTACGTAAGGTGAAATCTGGTGAAATCCTCATTAAAGGCGAAAATATTGTCGGTAAGACACCCCGTCAAATTACAGAGATGAAGGTAAGTCATGTGCCGGAAGACCGTCACAAGTACGGGATGATTTTGGATTTAACACTTGCGGAGAACTTTGCTCTTCAAACCTATTATAAAGAACCACTTTCAAAGAATGGTTTGTTGAATTATGGAAAAATCAATGAATATGCCCGCAACTTAATGGCCGAATTTGATGTTCGTGCAGCAAGTGAGGTAGTGGCTGGTCGCGCTATGTCTGGAGGAAATCAACAAAAAGCAGTTATTGCCCGTGAAATTGACCGTGATCCAGAACTTCTCATTATTAGCCAGCCAACTCGTGGTTTGGATGTTGGGGCGATTGAGTATATTCGTAAACGGATTATTGGTGAACGTGACAAAGGAAAGGCTGTCTTGGTTGTCAGCTTTGAATTGGATGAAATTTTAGATGTTTCAGACCGCATTGCTGTTATTCATGATGGTACAATTCATGGTATTGTGGACCCTGCTAAAACCAATAAGCAAGAACTTGGTTTCTTGATGGCAGGTGGAAAGCTAGAGAAGGGAGAATAATATGTTAAAAAATAAACAAGCCCTTTTGATTCCGATCCTAGCCGTCTTATCTGGTTTGCTTCTTGGAGCAATTATCATGCTAGTATTCGGCTATGATCCAATTTGGGGTTATGAAGAATTATTTTACTCAGCTTTTGGTACGGTCAAATCAATTGGTGAGATTTTCCGTGCAATGGCACCGCTCGTATTCACTGCTCTTGGATTTGCGGTAGCAAGCCGTGCCGGTTTCTTTAATGTTGGTCTTCCAGGACAAGCATTAGTTGGTTGGGTTTTTGCTGGATGGTTCGCCTTAGAAAATCCTGATATGTCCCGTCCATTGTTGATTTTCATGACAGTGCTGATTGCCATGTTAGCAGGTGGAATTGCTGGGGCAATCCCTGGTGTGCTTCGTGCTTATCTAGGCACTTCTGAAGTCATTGTGACAATTATGATGAACTACAGTTTACTATATATTTGTAACTATTTGATTCGTGATGTCTTTGCTGATTCTTTGATGAAAAATACAGATTCATCTATTAACGTTTCGGCCAATGCTTCATACCAAACAGAGTGGCTACGTGCATTAACAGACAATTCTCGGATGAATATTGGTATTTTCTTTGCGCTGATTGCAGTAGTAGTCATTTGGTTGCTTTTAACGAAAACCACTCTTGGTTTCGAAATCCGTTCAGTTGGTCTGAACCCATCAGCTTCTGATTATGCAGGTATGTCTGCTAAACGGACGATTATCCTTTCTATGGTTATTTCAGGTGCACTTGCTGGACTCGGGGGAGCTATTGAAGGATTAGGAACATTCCAAAATGTTTACATTCAAGGATCTAACCTCAGTATTGGTTTCAACGGTATGTCTGTCGCCCTTCTTGCTTCAAATGCACCTTTGGGAATTCCATTCGCTGCCTTCCTGTTTGGTGTCCTTTCAATTGGTGCACCAGGTATGGTTCGTGCAGGAATTCCGTCTGAGTTGATTAATGTTGTGACTGCATCTATTATCTTCTTTGTCGGTGTGAAATTCATTTTTGAACAATTAATCAAACCAAGAATGAAAACGAAAGGAGCAAAATCATGAGTTTAATGACAATTCTTGCTCTTCTGATTTCTCAGATGCTCATTTATTCCGCCCCATTGATTTTTACTAGTCTTGGCGGTGTATTTTCTGAAAGAGCTGGTATCGTTAACGTAGGTCTCGAAGGAATCATGGTCATTGGTGCCTTTGCAGGTGTAGTATTCAACCTTGAATTCGCTGATACACTTGGTAAAGCTACACCATTTATGGCTGTTTTAGTCGGAGGACTTGCCGGCCTAGCTTTCTCTATTATTCACGCAGCCGCAACCATAAACTTCCGTGCTGATCACGTTGTCTCTGGTACAGTATTGAATTTATTAGCCCCTGCTTTGGCGGTCTTTCTTGTGAAAGTGATTTATGGGAAAGGACAGACTGATAGTATTCGCCAATCATTTGGGAAGTTTTCCTTCCCAGTATTAGCAGATCTTCCTGTTATCGGTGATTTGTTCTTTAAAAATACGAGCTTGTTTGGCTACGTAGCAATTGTTACTACATTCCTCGCTTGGTTTGTTCTCTATAAGACAAAATTTGGTTTGCGCCTACGTTCTGTTGGTGAACACCCACAAGCAGCAGATACGTTGGGAATTAATGTTTACTTGATGCGCTATGCCGGTGTCCTAATTGCTGGATTCCTGGGTGGTGTTGGAGGTGCAGTAAGTGCTCAAACAGTAAATATCAACTTCTCAGCAACAACAATTGTTGGTTCTGGTTTCATCGCCTTAGCTGCTGTTATCTTCGGTAAATGGAATCCAATTGGTGCTATGGCAGCCTCATTATTCTTCGGATTATCACAAAGTTTGGCGGTTATCGGAAGCCAATTGCCAGGTTTGTCAAGTATTCCAACCGTTTACTTGCAAGTTGCCCCTTACGCATTGACAATTATCGCTCTTGCAGCCTTCTTTGGACAATCTGTTGCTCCAAAAGCAGATGGTGTGAACTATATTAAATCAAAATAAAGAGTTTAGGGCAATAATCCCTTGGCTCCAAAAAAAGCAACGGATTTGCCGTTGCTTTTTTTGCATGGTTGCGATAGTCTTGGTAAAATTAAATTGCCCAATAAACCATTTAGAAAGGCTACTTTTGCTCTTTATTAACTGCGATGGCGATGGCTGACTTAGAGGAACTATGGAGAGAAGGGGTGTGAGTAATGAGGAGGTCATGACGTCATCCGTAACTAAAGTATAAAGCTTATAAAAATGTAATCAAAAAACCTGTTTCGATACGAAATACGAAACAGGTTTAAGTCTACCTTATTGTTTTACAGAGGCAGCAATTTCTGGGTTTTTAAAAGCATCATCAATGATTTCTTTCAATTGTTTTGCAGAAGCTTGCATTTTTTGTAATTCAGCGTCATTCAATGGCAAGTTGACTGGACGAACGATACCATGTGCACCGATAATAGCAGGTTGTCCGATGAAGACATCTTCAACACCTTCGTATTGACCAGATTGGAATACAGAAAGAGGAAGAACGGCTTTTTCATCATCAAAGATAGCTTTAGTGATACGAGCAAGGGCAGCACCGATACCGTAGTATGTAGCACCTTTCTTGTTGATGATTGAGTAAGCAGCATCACGTACAGAGATAAACAAATCAACCAAACCTTGAGCGTCAACATCACGGTTATCTTGCAACCATTGTTCCAATTTCACACCAGCAACGTTTGCATGTGACCAAACGGCAAATTCTGAGTCACCGTGTTCACCCATGATATAAGCATGGACAGAACGTGCATCAATACCAATTTTTTCAGCCAATGCTTGACGGAAACGTGCAGTATCAAGAGAAGTGCCAGAACCGATAACGCGCTCTTTAGGGAAACCTGAGAATTTCCAAGTTGAGTAAGTCAAGATATCTACTGGGTTTGCAGCAACAAGGAAGATACCATTAAAGCCTGAAGCAACAATTTCAGTCACGATTTGTTGGTTGATACGGAGATTTTTTTCAACCAATTGAAGACGAGTTTCACCTGGTTTTTGTGGCAAACCTGCTGTCAAAACGACAAGGTCCGCATCGTGTGCATCAGAGTAGTCAGCAGAGTAGATTTTCTTTGGTGAAGTGAAGGCAAGGGCATGGCTCAAATCTTCAGCATCACCTTGTGTACGATCTTTGTTAATATCAACAATCCCTAATTCTTGACCAATTCCTTGGTTGACAAGAGCATAGGCGTAAGCTGAACCCACGGCACCATCACCGACGAGGATTACTTTTTTGTGTTGTTTAGTTGCAGTCATTTGCTAAACTTCTCCTTTATATTATTTGGAAACTAGTTCCAACCATTAGTATTCTAGCACTTTTTGGCTTCTTTCTCAAGTAAATACGGCTGGTTGAAAATGTTTACATTTGAAAAAGGTGGATTGTTAAATAGCTTAATTTTGTATCAAAATATGGTATAATAGGTTTAGTATTTTCTAGTGGAAAAGAGGCAGTTTTAGTGCAAGATAAAAATTTAGTAAATGTCAATTTAACCAGCGAGATGAAGACCAGTTTCATTGACTATGCCATGAGTGTTATCGTGGCTCGTGCCCTTCCTGATGTGCGTGATGGATTGAAACCTGTTCATCGCCGTATTTTGTATGGAATGAACGAGCTAGGGATTACACCGGACAAGCCTCACAAGAAGTCTGCTCGTATTACCGGGGATGTCATGGGTAAATACCATCCACACGGAGATAGTGCGATTTATGAAGCTATGGTCCGTATGGCTCAGTGGTGGAGTTACCGCCATATGCTCATTGATGGACACGGAAACTTTGGTTCGATGGATGGGGATGGTGCCGCTGCACAGCGTTATACAGAAGCACGTATGAGTAAAATTGCGCTCGAGATGCTGCGTGATATTAATAAAAATACAGTCAATTTTGCAGATAACTATGATGCAAGCGAGCGTGAACCAGAAGTCTTACCAGCTCGTTTCCCAAATCTTTTAGTGAATGGAACAACAGGGATTGCGGTTGGTATGGCAACCAATATTCCGCCACATAACTTAGGTGAGACCATTGATGCCGTCCATTTGATTATGGATAATCCAGAGGCTACTACACGTGATATCATGGAGGTATTGCCTGGACCAGACTTTCCAACTGGGGCTTTGGTCATGGGGAAATCAGGGATTCACCGTGCTTATGAAACAGGTAAGGGTTCAATTGTCCTGCGGTCTCGTACAGAGATTGAGGAGTTTGGAAATGGTCGTGAGCGGATTGTGGTCACAGAGTTTCCGTACATGGTCAATAAATCTAAAGTACATGATCACATCGTTCGTTTAGCACAGGAAAAACGGATTGAAGGGATAACCGCAGTCCGTGATGAGTCAAACCGTGAAGGTGTTCGTTTTGTGATTGAAGTGCGTCGTGATGCGTCAGCCAATGTCATTTTGAATAATCTCTTCAAATTGACCCAATTGCAAGCCAATTACAGTTTCAATATGTTGGCCATCCAAGGAGGCGTGCCTAAGGTCCTTTCTATTAAGGAAATTCTGTCTGCCTATGTGGAACATCAGAAAGAAGTAGTGGTTCGTCGGACCGAGTTTGACAAAGAAAAGGCCGAAGCTCGTGCTCATATCTTAGAAGGATTATTGATTGCCCTGGATCATATTGATGAGGTCATCAAAGTTATTCGTAATTCACAGACGGACGCAGAAGCGCAAGCTGAATTGATGAGCCGATTTAACTTGTCAGAACGCCAAAGCCAGGCTATCTTAGATATGCGTCTGCGTCGTTTGACTGGATTGGAACGAGATAAAATCCAATCTGAATATGATGAGTTGATTGCTTTGATTGCTGATTTGATGGATATTTTGGCGAAGCCAGAGCGAGTTGTCGCAATCGTCAAAGAAGAATTGACGGAAGTAAAACGTAAATACGCGGACAAACGCCGTACTGAACTTATGGTGGGAGAAGTATTGTCACTTGAAGACGAGGACTTGATTGAGGAGTCAGATGTCCTGGTTACTCTGTCAAATAAAGGATACATCAAACGCTTATCTCAAGATGAATTCCGTGCACAAAAACGTGGTGGACGTGGTGTTCAAGGGACTGGTGTGAAGGACGATGACTTTGTGAAAGACTTGGTATCGGCAAGCACCCATGACCGCCTACTCTTCTTTACGAATAAGGGGCGCGTTTACCGTTTGAAGGCCTATGAAATTCCAGAATACGGACGGACAGCCAAAGGCTTGCCAATTGTCAATCTGCTGAAACTGGAAGAAAATGAATTTATCCAAACAGTTATCAATGTTGGGCGTGAAAGCAATGATGAGCAGTATCTCTTCTTTGCAACTCGTCAGGGAGTTGTGAAGCGGACGAGTGTAGCTGATTTTGGAAACATTCGTCAAAATGGTTTGAAGGCTTTGAATCTTAAAGACGAGGACGAACTCATTACGGTCTTTGTAACCAATGGTCAATCTGATATTATCATGGGAACGAATTTTGGATATTCTGTTCGTTTCAAGGAAACGGATGTCCGCAATATGGGACGTTCTGCAACAGGGGTCCGTGGTGTAAATTTACGTTCTGGGGATTATCTTGTAGGGGCATCAGTGATTTCGGATGATCAAGAAGTCTTAGTATTGACAGAAAATGGTTATGGCAAACGGACACCAGCTACTGAATATCCTACCAAAGGACGTGGTGGTAAAGGGATTAAGACGCTAAATGTCGCTGAGAAAAATGGTCATTTAGCTGGACTAGTAACCGTCTCTGGTGATGAAGACATGATGGTGATGACAGATACCGGGGTTGTTATTAGGACAAATATTTCCAATATCTCTCAAACTGGTCGTGCGACAATGGGCGTAAAAGTTATGCGTCTAGATGATGATGCCAAGATTGTAACCTTTGCTTTAGTAGCAGCCGAAGAAGAAAAAGATGAAACAGAAGAAACAGAATAGGTGGATATGAGACAGTCGAGAAAAAAAACGAAAAAAAAATCCTATCTATTTAGAAACATTCTAATTGTTTTAATGTTGTTAATGTCTGCTGCTTTGATGTTTAACACTTCTATTCGAAATATGATTATTGCATGGTATTCAAATGCATATCAGGTAAAAAATATTTCAAAGGAAGAGATCGAAAAAAACAAGGCAACAAAAGTAACGTTTGATTTTGATAAGGTTGAGTCTATTTCGACTGAATCAGTATTGAAAGCGCAATGGGAATCGCAGCAGTTGCCAGTTATTGGCGGAATTGCAATTCCAGAATTATCCTTAAATCTTCCTATTTTTAAGGGACTTTCAAATGTAGCTCTAATGTATGGAGCTGGAACAATGAAAGAGGATCAGCAAATGGGACAAGGAAACTACACCTTGGCTAGTCACCATGTATTTGGGATTGCTGGAGCAAGCGACACCCTCTTTTCACCTCTTGAACGGGCGCAAAATGGCATGAAAATCTATGTGACAGACAAGGAGAATATTTACACTTATGTCATCACGAGTGTTCAATCACTTTCTCCCGATCGTGTAGATGTCATTGATGATTATCCTGGTGAAAATGAAATTACCTTGATTACTTGTGAAGATTATGATGCAACAAAGAGAACTGTTGTGAATGGAATGTTGGAAGGCACCATTCCTTACAAAGGGGCACCAAAGTCGATTTTGAAATCTTTTGAGAAATCATATAATCAATTACAATTGTAAAACGAAAGCTACCTGGTTTTTACGCTCAGGTAGCTTTTTTTGGGTGGATATATTTTGAAAAATTCTTCTCTTTTCTCTCAAATTACGAATAGATAAGTAGGAGGACATCTATGTATACGATTCAAATGAAAGAAGAAGCATTGTTGCCACGTGAGCGTTTGTTAGCTGTTGGAGCGGAAAAACTAAGCAATCAAGAATTGTTGGCCATTTTAATTCGGACAGGAACGAAAAATGAACCTGTAACTGTTTTATCACAACATTTATTGCAAAAATTAGAAAATCTAGCAGCCTTACGAGAGCTCTCTATAGAAGAACTTCAGAAGCTTACTGGTATCGGTCGCGTCAAAGCAATTGAGATTAAGGCTATGATTGAGTTAGGAAAACGAGTGAATCAATCTGAGTTGATATTGGAAGAGCGAGTGCTTGGAAGTGAGCGCCTCGGTAGAAAGATGATGGAGGAATTGGGGAATGAAAAACAAGAGCATCTTGTTGCAATCTATCTCAATACACAGAACCAAATTATTTGTCAGAAGACGATTTTTATTGGCAGTGTGAATCGAAGTATCGCAGAACCACGTGAAATTTTACATTATGCTGTCAAATGTATGGCAACTTCCATTATCATTGTGCACAATCATCCATCAGGCTCCATCGACCCTAGCCGTAATGACTTACTATTTACAGAGCGTTTGAAAGAATCATGTGAAACGTTAGGCTTGGTTTTATTGGATCACTTAATAGTCGGTAAATCCATGTATTATAGTTTTCGTGAAGAAAGCGAGCTTTTTTAAGCTCGTTTTCTTTTATGGTTTCAAGCCAGTTTTTCTACGACTAAAATAAGAAAACCACCAGTTAACTGGTGGCGGTTAAGGTCTTTGGGTTTCTATTTATTATCGGTTTAACTTTTTCTCATGAAGTAGAGAAGGGTTTGAAGTTCACTCGTTAAATCAACATATTGTACCACAACATCTTTAGGGACACTCAAGTTCACAGGGGAAAAGCTAAGGATTCCTTTGACACCAGCCTTTACCAATGAGTCTGTCACGCTTTGCGCAACAGTACTTGGAACCGTTAGAATGGCTGTCTTGGTATTTGTTCCTTGTATTTTTTCATCAATTTGGGAGATACCATAAATTGGAACATTTTGATCAACCGTACCTACTGCAGGATGATCATCCGCTTCAAATGCCATGACAATTTTCATTTTATTCCGTTCGTGGAAGCGATAGTGAAGAAGAGCGCGACCCATATTTCCGACGCCAATCAACATCACATTTGTAATCGAATTATCATTGAGAATTTCTGCAAAAAAATTCATTAATTTTTTCACATCATAGCCAAATCCACGTCGGCCTAATTCTCCAAAATAAGAAAAATCACGGCGTACAGTAGCGGAATCAATTCCAATAGCCTCTGCGATTTCTTTTGAACTAGCTTTTTCAATATTTTCTCGATTAAAACGTTTAAAAATACGATAGTAGAGGGATAAACGTTTGGCTGTGGCACGTGGGATAGTAGCATCTTTTTCGATTTTCACACTCTTCACTCCATTTCTATTTTTGTCATTCTTTACCTTCTATTGTAGTTTAAGTTTGTGAAAAAATCAACAGATAAAAGGAAAAAACAAGAGTTTTCTCTTGCTTTTAAAGGTAATGATTACTGCTCTATTTTTGTAAAAATTTCGCGATCAACCAAACTTTCCATTAAGAAGTAAAATTTTTCTTGAATCACTGGATTAACAGTCTCTTTGAAGATGTTGACCAGTCGTAGGCCGGATTGGTCAGTGATGTTAATTTTAAATCCACTCAAATCACTATTGATAATAATTTTGAGTAAGAAACCAACATTGGAATTCGGAACTTCTTCTAAGATACGCGTCAGTTGATAATGTCCAGCCTTAGTTTGTTCAAAAGTGTTATCACGAAGAGTGTATTTTTTAACAGCTGGGTTGATTTGATAAGTATAACGACAATCTTTGAGCGTTATTTTTGTTTCAAATGCCATAAATGGGCACCTCCAATTATTTCTTTAATCGTTTCGGTTACTGTTTCGATTTCTTGTATTGTATTTTCTTCTGAAAAGCTAATGCGAATGGATTCCTTTAAGCGTGGTGAATCAGCACCATAGTAGGCGGTTAAGACATGACTGTTTTCAATTGCGCCTGCCGTGCATGCAGAACCACTAGATACAGCAATACCTGCTAGGTCTAAACGCATGAGCAATTGTTCATTGAGTTGATTTGGAAATCCAATATTGAGAACATAAGGGAGTGTGTCGGTCGATTCATTGATGTAGAAGTCTATTCCAGAAAGCCCCTCCAAAAACTTTTCTTTTAATTGATGAACTACTTGATAGTGATCGTCCGCCTGCTTCAATTGTTCAGTTAAAGCAGTTGCCATTGCGGCGATAGACGCAATGTTTTCAGTTCCTGCTCGGTGCTTATCTTCTTGTTTTCCACCATGGATGAGAGAGTCAAAGGATGCCAGTTTACTATATAAGAACCCGACACCTTTTGGACCGTGAAACTTATGCCCAGAGGCTGATAGAAAATCAATTCCCAGTTCTTCAGGGTGAATTGGAACTTTGCCAATGGCCTGAACGGCATCCACATGAAAGACCGCTTGATGTTCTTGAAGTAGGTCACCAATTTCTTTAATTGGCAAGAGGTCACCTGTTTCATTATTAGCAAACATTGCGCTAACCAAAACAGTGTCTGGTCGAAGTGCTTCTTTTACTTGTTGTACTGTGATTTTCTGATTGACAGGTGTCAGATAAGTGATGTCAAAACCAAAACGTTTTTCCAGATACTCCATCGTATGCAATACAGCATGGTGCTCAATAGCAGTTGTAATCAAGTGTTTACCTTGATGTTGATGCGCTAGAGCATAACCTTGGATAGCTAACGTATCGGCTTCAGAACCGCCTGAAGTAAAGATAATTTGGTTTGGTTTGGCATGCAGGGCAATCGCAATCTCTTGTCTAGCTTGACGAAGTGTTTGACTTGCTTTTCGACCAAAGCTATGAATACTAGAAGGATTTCCAAAATTTTCTTGAGATATCTTAATGAGTGTGTCCATAGCCTTGGAAGAAAGTGAGGTTGTTGCAGCATTATCTAGATAAATCAAAGATAAAGCCTCCTAGTTTTTCTTGTTAAGTGTTACATTAAATAGTGGACTGACTGGACGTCTTTCATGAATTCGAATAATTGCGTCAGCAATGAGTTCACTAGCTGTGATAAAGGCAATATTTTTAGGCAAAGCATTTTTACTTGCAACAGAGTCTGTTACAAGGATTTCTTTGATAGGTGCTGCATCTAAGAGTTCAGTTGCATTACCAGCAAAAAGACCATGACTGGCAACTGCGTAAATGTCAGTTGCTCCATTTTTTTCGACAATCTTAGCAGCTTCTGAGAAAGTACGACCTGTATTGAGCATATCATCAATGAGAATTGCTTTTTTACCAGCAACTTCACCAATGATGTATCCTTCAGTTCGTTCGGAATCATCTTGCGCATAATCTATAATTGCGAGCGGTGCATCTAAATATTCAGCCAGACTACGAGCACGTTTAATACCAGAGTTCTTTGGACTCACGATAACAACATCCTCGCCTGTAAACCCTTTGTTTAAGTAATATTCCGCAAATAATGGAATAGTGACAAGGTTATCAACTGGAATATCAAAGAAACCTTGAACCTGTACAGCATGTAAGTCTAAGCTAACAACACGTGTTACACCAGCTTTAACGAGCATATTTGCGACCAATTTTGCTGTGATTGGTTCACGTGGAGAAGCAGTACGATCTTGACGAGCATAACCAAAGTATGGCATAACAACTGTCACAGAATTGGCACTGGCACGCATACATGCATCGACCATAATGAGCAATTCCAAGAGGTGATTATTAACGGGATAGCTTGTTGATTGGATGATATAAACATCAACTCCACGAACACTTTCCTCAATGTTAATCTGAATTTCTCCATCTGAAAATTGTCGTGAAGAAACTTTGCCTAATGGGATTCCAGCTGCTTCTGAAATCTTTTGGGCAATCTCAGGATTACCTGTCAAAGTAAAAAGCTTGATGTGCTTATCGGCATAAGGTTGAACCATGTCTATCGTACTCCTTGTTCATGTTATGAGGGTTCTGTTAACCCAGCATTTGATTCGACACTTCTATTCTATCAAAAATTCCATATTTTTTCAGCAGGAAAATCAAAAAATCAACCCTTATTTGGCTGATTTGAGTGAAGCAGCGGCTCGTGCAACCTTGCTGCTAGCATATTTGAATTCGACACCTTGTTTTTTCAGGTAATAGTCAAAGGAAATCTTGCCTTCTTCGGCATCTTCGACTTCAACTTCTAATTCATAGTCCGTTTGCTGATTATAGTGGTTTTCATCAAGCGCTGCCAAACCAAATGAGAGTGGTTTTTCGTAACGTTTGGTTGTTAGATGGCCCCAAATTTTCAGATTCTCAATCGGGATTTGTGTAGTGGCAATCAAGTCATAAATTTGACCTGTTGGTAGCGTAAAGTGTTGAACGAGAGCATTCCCATCTTCAAGAGAAAAGTATTGGTTGTACTCGATATTTCCGACTTTTTGTGGGCACTTGAGAGTTAGTTCGGCACCATGTTCTAACAAGCGAATTCGGAGTGAAAAACGATGCTGTTTTAGGTCACAGTTTGGTGTATCAATATAATGGTTAGTCTGAGAAATAGGGTTCACATCTGCGAAGTCACCTTGCAAACGAAGATATTCTGATTTTGTGAGGAGTGTTTTATATTCGATTTCTAAATGATTCATTTTTACTAGAGTAAAACCCTTTCATGTGGTATAATAGTCTTTGTGCTATTCTATAAAAAAAAATAGCTTTTGACAAGAAAAGTCTCTATTATTCATGATTTTAATGGACTATTAAGGGCTTTTTTGTTGGAATATTTTTGCAAGAAGGGAGTGAATGGATGGAAATGAACTGGGAAGAATTTTTAGATCCTTACATCCAAACGGTTGGGGAACTAAAAATCAAATTGCGTGGTATTCGAAAGCAATATCGCAAGGCCAATCGCCACTCGCCGATTGAATTTGTCACAGGTCGAGTGAAACATGTGGAATCGATTCAAGAAAAAATGATTGTCCGCAACATCAAATTGGAAAATCTAGAGCAAGACATGCAAGATATTGCAGGTTTACGCATTATGGTTCAATTTGTGGATGACGTAGAAGAAGTATTGGAGATTCTACGACAGCGTAAGGATATGCGCGTTGTTCACGAGCGCGATTACATTAAGAATATGAAGTCCTCTGGTTATCGGTCCTATCATGTAGTCGTTGAATATCCTGTTGAGACAATCAATGGAAGCAAGACAGTCCTTGCAGAGATTCAGATTCGGACCTTGTCCATGAACTTCTGGGCAACAATTGAGCACTCGTTGAATTATAAATACAAGGGAAATTTCCCTGATAATCTCAAACGCCGTTTAGAAGTGACGGCTAAGATTGCTTACCAGCTAGATGAGGAGATGCGAAAAATCCGCGACGAAATTCAAGAAGCACAGGCATTATTTGATCCTGCTCACCGCAAATTGAATGACGGCGTTGGAAATAGTGATGATACAGATGAAGAATACAGATAGAAAAAAAGTCGCATTGCTCAGCAGTCGAAATCCAAAAAGCGAAGCAGTTTCAAAAGAATTGTGGACCAAATTAAAAGAATCAAATTTTATTCTAACACCTAAGAATCCAGACATTGTCATTTCGATTGGTGGAGATGGAATGCTATTGTCAGCTTTTCATAAATATGAAAATATACTTGATCGCGTGCGTTTTGTAGGTATTCATACGGGTCACCTTGGTTTTTATACAGATTACCGTGATTTTGAAGTCGATAAGTTGATTGACAATTTAAAATTAGATACAGGGGCCAAGGTCTCTTATCCGATTTTAAATGTTCGGGTCCATATGTTGGATGGACGTCAGATTACAGCGCGTGCATTGAATGAAGCAACGGTCAAGCGCCTGTCACGTACAATGGTGGCAGATGTTCATATCAATGGTGTTCCTTTTGAACGTTTTAGAGGGGACGGTATCTCGGTTTCGACACCGACAGGTTCAACAGCCTACAATAAATCTTTGGGGGGAGCGGTCCTGCATCCCACGATAGAAGCCTTGCAGATTGCAGAAGTAGCCAGTTTGAATAACCGTGTCTATCGGACGTTGGGTTCCTCCATTGTTGTCCCTAAAAAGGATAAAATTGTGATTGAACCAAAACATGATGACCGTTACTCGTTGTCGATTGACAATCGTACCTTTGTTTATGACAAGATAGATCGGATTGAATACCAGATTGACAATAGCAAAATTCACTTTGTAGCTAGTCCGAGCCACACAAGTTTTTGGAACCGGGTCAAAGATGCCTTTATCGGTGAGGTGGAATAATGCGCTTTGAATTTATTGCAGACCAACATGTCAAAGTGAAGACCTTTCTCAAGCAACATGGCATTTCTAAGGGTCTCTTAGCCAAAATTAAATTCAAGGGTGGTGACATTCGTGTTAATGGGGTGCAGCAAAATGCTATTTACCTCTTGGATGTGGGGGATTGTGTCACCATTGATATACCAAGTGAAACGGACGAGACGGGGAGTCTTCAGGCTGTGGAACACCCCTTGGACATTGTCTATGAAGATGAGCATTTTTTGGTCATTAACAAGCCTTATGGCTATGCTTCAATACCCAGTGTTCTCCATTCGTCAACCATGGCAAATTTTGTCAAGGGCTATTACCTTCGGCAAGAGTACGAAAACAAACAAGTTCATATTGTAACTCGCTTGGATAAGGATACCTCGGGACTCATGCTTTTTGCCAAACATGGTTATGCTCATGCTCGAATGGACAAGCAATTGCAGGCAAAAACAATTCAGAAGCGGTATTTTGCACTTGTGCATGGGCGAGGAGAGTTAGCCCCGACGGGAGATATTATTGCGCCGATTGGTCGTCCAGAAGATAGCATTATCACGCGCTGTGTCACAAAGACTGGTAAGTATGCTCACACTTCTTATGAGGTCGTTCAGTCTTGGGGAGATATTTACCTAGTGGATATCCATCTTCATACTGGTAGAACCCATCAAATTCGTGTGCATTTTTCCCACATTGGTTTCCCTCTTTTGGGAGACGATCTCTATGGCGGAAGTCTTGCATTTGGCATTGAACGTCAGGCACTTCATTGCCATCAGCTTTCTTTCTGTAATCCTTTTACAGAAGAAAATCTTTTATTAACTAGTCCATTACCGGTTGATTTTCAAGCCGTAATAAATAATTTATCAAATTAAAGGAGATTAAAAATGGAAATTCGTAGCTTATTCGGTGATTTAAAACAAAAAATCGTTGGAAAAAAATTAAGAATTGTTTTCCCAGAAGGAAAAGATGAACGTGTTGTTCGTGCGGCTGCTCGTTTAAAATTTGAAGGTTTGGCAGAGCCCATCATTTTAGGTGTGCCAGAAGAAGTTCATGCACTATTGACAGACTTTGGTTTTTCAAATCCAGGGATTACTGTCATTGATCCGAATAACTATGCAAACTTTGATGCAATGAAGCAAGAATTTGTTACTCTTCGTAAAGGAAAAGTAGATGAATCACAAGCAGATGAAATCTTGCGGGATGTAAACTATTTTGGTGTCATGCTTGTGCAACTTGGTTTGGCTGAAGGAATGGTTTCAGGTGCAGTGCACTCAACTGCAGATACAGTACGCCCAGCCCTTCAAATCATTAAGACAAAACCAGGCGTCAAACGGACTTCAGGTGTTTTCTTAATGGTGAAAGATGAGCACAAATACATTTTCGGTGACTGTGCAATCAATATTGATCCAGATGCAGAAGCGCTAGCTGAAATTGCTATCCAGTCTGCTGCAACAGCAAAAACATTTGGTATTGATCCAAAGATTGCTATGATTTCATACTCTACAAAAGGTTCTGGTGCAGGTCCTCATGTAGATAAGGTTGTGGAGGCAACTCGTTTGGCACAAGAATTGCGTCCTGATCTTGTTTTGGACGGTGAATTACAAATGGATGCGGCCTTGGAGCCAAATACAGCCCGTTTGAAAGCACCAAATAGCCCAGTAGCTGGACAGGCAAATGTCTTTATTTTCCCAGCTATCGAAGCAGGTAATATTGCCTACAAAATTGCAGAGCGTTTAGGTGGATTTGAAGCGGTTGGACCTGTTCTTCAAGGTTTGAACAAACCAGTCAATGACCTCTCACGCGGTTGTAGTTCAGAAGATGTCTACAAGTTGGGGATCATCACTGCAGCACAAGCCGTGGATGCGTTGTAAACATGACATCTTTACTGCATTATTTTCGGAACTATCTCAAAGAATCGATTCTAGGACCTGTCTTTAAATTGCTAGAAGCTTCTTTTGAGCTAACTGTTCCCTTGGTCATCGCTTTCATTGTTGACTCTATTATTCCTAGTGGCAACCAAGGAGACTTGGTTGCTATGGTTTTATTACTAGTTGTACTAGCTGTCATTGGTGTTGTGGTAGCTATTACGGCACAATATTATTCTGCAAAAGCAGCAGTTGGGTTTACGAGAGATTTGACAATGGATTTGTACCAAAAAGTTCTATCTTTGCCCAAGTCCAGTCGCGATTCATTTTCAGCTTCTAGTTTGTTGACGAGGTTATCGAGTGATACCTTGCAAATCCAAACAGGCATAAACACCTTTTTACGGCTGTTTCTCCGGGCACCTATCGTGGTGTTTGGAGCGCTAATTTTAGCTTTTTCGATCAGTCCTCGTCTTTCCGTTTTATTCTTAGCCATGGTGATTGTGTTATTCATAATCGTCATCGTTATTTCACGAGTATCCAGTCAGTTATTCGCTCAAATTCGTCAAACTTTAGACAAGATGGTAGGTCTGGTTCAGGAAAATGTATTAGGTGTTCGTGTTATTCGTGCCTTTGGACAAAAAGAACGTGAAATGGCAGGATTTGAAGAGCAAAATCAAGTCTATCTGGGCGAACAAATGAAGGCTGGCTATTGGTCAGCAGCCTTGACACCGTTGACTTTTCTTGTTGTCAATCTGACTCTTGTAACCTTGATTTGGCAGGGGAAGATCGCTATTGGAAATAACTGGTTGGAACAGGGGCAACTGGTAGCTTTAATTAATTATTTGCTCCAAATTCTTACGGAATTGGTCAAAATTGTCATGGTAGTTTCAACTTTGAATCAAACCTTTGTCAGTGCTGAACGTGTCAAAGAAATTTTTGAATTGCAGTCTGAAGACATTTTAGCTCCGCTAGAAAATCAGGTAAACAAGGATAAATCATTAGTGTTGAGTTTGGAACAGGTCAACTTTACCTACCCTCACGCGGCAGAAGCAGCATTGAAAGATATCCATTTTCAAGTGAAAAAAGGAGATTTTTTCGGTATTATCGGAGGAACTGGTTCAGGGAAATCGACAGTATTCGATCTATTTTTGCACCTGTATCCTGCAACTGCTGGCCATGTCTTCTTATTTGACAATGGGAAAAGTCCTCAGAATTTAAAATCGTGGCGTGAATCCTTTGCTCTTGTCCCTCAACAAGCCCAACTCTTCAGTGGAGATGTGCGATCGAATTTAACTTTGGGTTTGAACGATGTAACTGATGAAGCAATTTGGAGAGCATTAGATATTGCACAGGCTAGTGAATTTTTACAGGCCAAAGATGGTTTAGCAACAAAGGTTGAAGCCTTTGGTCGAAATTTTTCTGGAGGACAAAGACAGCGTTTAACCATTGCTCGCGCCTTGCTACAACCAGCGCCTATCTTACTGTTGGATGACGCAACCTCTGCTTTGGACTATCTGACAGAAAGTCGTTTTTTGCAGGCTTTGGAAAGTGAGATGCCAGACAAAACCGTTATTATGATTTCACAGAGGACAAGTAGTCTAGCTAAGGCACAACAAATTTTAGTCCTAGATAAGGGAGAACAGGTTGGTTTGGGAAGTCATGAAGACTTGCTTGTAACGAATCCAATTTATCGTGAAATTCATCAATCTCAACACCGACAGGAGGTGGCAGAATGAAGAAAAGAAATTCTTCTAAGAACACCTTGAGACGCTTGACGTACTTGCTGGCAGGACAACCGTGGTTACTCCTCTTCTTTGGAGTAGGTGTGATCGTACAAGTTCTCTTAACAGTTTACTTGCCGATTCTGATTGGACAAGCTATTGATGCACTTTTTCTGACAGAAATGTCAGGTTTTGTGTCCATTTTATTCCAGATGCTATTGGTTATTTTAGCGAATACAGTGGTACAGTGGTTCACTCCCTTACTTGTTAATCGACTTGTCTATCAAATGATGGCAGAGCTAAGGGAACAGGTATTTGAGAAAATTCACCAACTTCCCCTGGCTTACCTTGATTGGCAACGTGTGGGAGATTTGGTATCAAGGATTTCCAGTGATAGTGAGCAGTTGACCAATGGACTATTGATGATTTTCACTCAGTTCTTTACAGGTTTACTGACCATTCTCCTGACCATTTTTACAATGGCTGAGCTAGATTTTCTGATGATGGTGGTCGTTGTGGCACTAACTCCGGTTTCGCTTTTTGTTGCTCGTTTCATCGCTCAAAAGAGTTACCTTTCATACCGTAAACAGACGCAATCGCGCGGAGAACACGCAGCCCTCTTGGATGAGAGTATTAGCCAGCTTCGCTTGATTCAAGCTTTTAATGCACAAGAACAATTTGCGGAACAGTTCAAAGCAGTGAACAATCAATATGCCAGTCACTCGCAAGCGGCAATTTTTAACTCCTCGACCATCAATCCTACGACTCGCTTTATCAATGCGGTCATCTATGCCTTGCTGGCAGGTTTAGGTGCTTTGCGAATCATGAGGGGGAATTTTACAGTCGGAACATTGACGACATTCCTCAATTATGCTAGCCAGTACACCAAGCCCTTTAACGATATTTCTTCTGTGTTGTCCGAATTGCAGAGCGCTTTAGCCTGTGCAGAGCGGCTTTTTGGACTTCTAGATGAACCCTCTATAATAGAGGCAGAAGATAGTCATGAATTGGCATTTGACGAGGTAATAGGTGCTATTGAATTTAGGGACGTTGATTTTGCTTATACGGTAGAAAAACCATTGATCACCCATCTCAATCTTTCTGTGCCAGCAGGGAGTAAGGTAGCCATTGTCGGCCCAACTGGGGCTGGTAAATCAACCCTAATCAATCTCCTCATGCGGTTTTACGATGTTAAGAAAGGAGAGATTCTCCTTGATGGGCAACCGATTACTGGGTACAGTCGAGATTCGCTCCGCAAGCAGATTGGAATGGTCTTGCAGGAAACCTGGCTCAAGACAGGGACAATCCATGAGAATATCGCTTATGGTTATCCAAATGCTACTCGTGAATTGGTCATTGAAGCAGCGCAGGCTGCCAATGCTGACTTCTTTATCAGGCAGTTGCCAAAAGGGTATGATACGTATCTGGCTGATGCTGGCGAATCCTTATCACAAGGTCAGAGACAGTTGCTAGCCATTGCCCGTGTCTTTGTCAAGTTGCCAAAACTATTGATTTTGGATGAGGCAACATCATCAATTGATACACGGACGGAATTGCTGGTTCAAGAAGCCTTTGAGAAACTGATGCAAGGACGGACCAGCTTTATCATCGCCCATCGCCTTTCTACCATTCAGTCAGCTGACATTATCCTTGTGATGGTGGATGGTCGGATTGTTGAGCAAGGAAGCCATCATCAACTAATGAATGACAAAGGATTTTATTATCAAATGCAACAGAGCCAAGAAGGAATGGCTGAATGAGAGTTGGGAAACCAGCTCTTTTTTATTTTCTATGCTATACTAGAGATATGTTTGATTTTGAAAAATACGGTATTGAAATGTGGCCAGAAGAAAAAATTATCCGCTTTCGCAAGGCCTTGTTAGATTGGTATGATGAGCATAAACGAGATTTACCTTGGCGACGGACTTCTGATCCCTATGCCATCTGGGTGTCGGAAATTATGCTCCAACAGACACGGGTGGATACAGTCATTCCCTATTATGAAAGTTTTCTCTATCGCTTGCCGACTATTCAGGCCTTGGCTGAAGCCCCAGAAGAAGTCTTGCTAAAAGTCTGGGAAGGCTTAGGTTATTATTCCCGTGTCCGTAATATGCAAAAGGCTGCACAGCAGATGGTGGCAGATTTCGGTGGGAAATTCCCTGAGACTTATGAGGAAATAGCTAGTCTAAAGGGAATCGGTCCTTATACAGCAGGGGCGATTTCCAGTATCGCCTTTGGTTTGCCTGAGCCAGCGGTAGATGGTAATGTCATGCGTGTGATGAGTCGGCTCTTTGAAGTTGATTACGACATCGGTGTTCCTGCCAATCGCAAGATTTTTCAAGCCATCATGGAAGAACTCATTGACCCAGAACGCCCCGGTGATTTTAATCAAGCACTGATGGATTTGGGGAGTGATATCGAATCTCCTGTCAATCCGCGACCTGAAGACAGTCCCGTCAAGGATTTCAGCGCAGCTTATTTACATGGAACCATGGATAAGTATCCGATTAAAGCGCCCAAGAAAAAACCTACCTCTGTTTTCTATAAGGCTTTTATCATCCGCAATCAGCAAAATCAATTTTTGCTGGTAAAAAATCAAGAGGCGGGTCTCTTGTCGGGATTTTGGACCTTTCCGCTAATGGAAGATGTCCCTCCACACCCCCTTTCTTTACTTGAAGTCGCAGAAGAAAGAGAGGAAACCGATATTATCGCTCAGTTCGAACAAGAATATTCGCTCAAAGTAATATGGGAAGAAGGTGTTTTTAAGCCTGTCACCCATGTATTTAGCCATAGGAAGTGGCATATTGCTTTGGTTAGTGGAGTAGTAGAGAATAGCGAACAGCTGATTGATGAGAAAAAAGAATATGCCTGGATCAGTTCTGATGATTTCCATCATTTTCCATTTGCAAAACCCCAGCAGAAGATGTGGCAGGCCTTTCAAGAAGGGAAGATAATAACCGATAACAGATGAGTTTTAAAAGAAACTCATCTCAGAGTGTAGACAAAGTCTTTTTTAGACTTTCCTTAAGTGATAACGGACGGTAGCGACTTCCGATGGGTAGATGAGCCAAGCTATCGCTTGCTCTATTTCCAACCTTAGATAGTCTCCCAGACTATCTAAGCAAACCTAAGTTTTGAGCCTAATGTCTCAAAACTTCCGGGTGCCTGAAACTATATAGTTTCAGGCGCTTTTATCACGGCGGAAAGTCTGGATTACATTTTGAAGCACCCCTAATTTTTCATA
Organism: Streptococcus ovis DSM 16829; assembly: GCF_000380125.1. Taxonomy (GTDB): domain Bacteria; phylum Bacillota; class Bacilli; order Lactobacillales; family Streptococcaceae; genus Streptococcus; species Streptococcus ovis. Next base: position 85,428 of record NZ_KB904581.1, on the reverse strand, counting down.
GTCAGCCATTTTTCAGGCTGATTTTATTTGGAAAGTATAGTTTGTCTTCAACCTAAGATTAGTTTCTTTTGAAACTGATCTTTTTCATACTTTGCTAAGTTTTTTTCAAAATCTGCACATAAATCCTTGAAAGCGTTTTAAAAAAGAGGTATAATATAGTCGAAGGGAACAATGGTAGTGTTAGCAAGTGAAGCGTCATTCACTTGGCTATCAAGAGAGGTTCCTCGGTAGTTTGTAAGCATTGGGAAGTGATTTCCATGCTTATTGCTAAAAATTGGTTTTCTTTCACGGTTCTGTGATTCTATTTGTGTATGATGTAGAATATGGAGGAAGAAATATATTTATCTGTAACTATAAAGCATGAAATGAAAACAGAAAGGTGGCATCCATTTCGTAAAAATGTATGAACCGAAGAAAACCAAGTTTGCTGGAAAAGTCCATTCTCTTGTGTTATAAATAAGTACTCATTTGTCTATGACTGTTGTTAGCCTTGCTACCCTGAACGTCAAGGGCTAATGTGTCGGATGTAGGTTTTTCTAAGCCTATTGTTAGTTTTTAGATAAAATATCGTTAAGCGTATAACATTATTTTCATCAATAGAATTGGATTCACTTCTGGGGTAGCTAAATACAATTTTAAAATTTTAAAATATTGTGTAGTGTGTTGAGAGTGGACTTTTCCATATTAAAAAATTAAGGCTCTTTGTCAACTGTAGTGGGTGACTTATAGCTAAGCGCGAGAGGAGACGAATGTCGTCTTCTCTTTTTTGAAGTTCAAAGCGATTAAGATACGTTTCTTGAAATTGTCAAAGTTCTTGTAACCAAAGGCATTGCGGTTGATGTCTTTGATGAGTTTGTTAGTGGCCTCAAGTTTAGCGTTAGAATAAGGCAATTCAATGGCGTTAGTGATGTAATTTTTATAGCGAATAAATGTGCTCAAAGCGGTTTTAAAGGTGCGATTAAGATGAGGTAAAGCGTCTTGAATTAAGCCCCAAAACTGCCCAGTATTCTTCTCTTGCAGGTGGAAAAGGAGTAACTGGTACAGGTCATAGTAATCTTTAAGTTCAGGTACTAGAGTAAAGATTTTCTTCAGACACTCTCTAGGCGTTAGAGTCTCTCTGAAAGTTCTAGCATAGAAAGGCTTAAGAGACAGTTTCCGACTATCTTTTTGAATCAGTTTCCAGTAGTACTTAAGCGCTCTGTATTCAAGAGATTTATCATCAAATTGCTTCATGATGTCAATACGTGTCCGAATGAGAGCTTTATTGATATGCTGGACAATGTGGAAGCGGTCGAGGACAATTTTGGTTTTGGGAAATAATTTCTTAATGAGAGGGATATAACTCCCTGACATATCGACAGTGACGACTTTAACTTTGTTTCTAGCTTCTTTCGAGTACTTGAAGAAATGATTTCGGATGGTTGTTTGACGTCTGTTATCAAGAATGGTCGTGATTTTCTTAGTGTTGAAATCCTCATGGAATTGAAATTGTTTAAGCTTGCGATAGACAGTAGAGGTAGAGATAGCGAGCTTAAAAGCAATATGTGTAAGAGGGTCTCTGTTGAGTAGGAGATGAGCAATTTTCTGTCTACCCATTTCAGAGATTTGGCAATTTTTCTGAACGAGAGATGTTTCAGAAACAGTGACTTTTTGGCAGGACTTGCATTGAAATCGTCTCTTTTTCAAGCGAATAAGGCTAGGAAAACCACCAATCTCTATAAAAGGGATTTTAGAAGGTTTCTGGAAGTCATATTTGATTTGTTTTCCTTTACAGTGTTTACATTTAGGAGGATGATAATCAAGTGTAGCGAAGACTTCGATATGGGTATCGTGCTGAATGGCTTTATTTAAGGTGATATTTTTGTCTTTCATTCCGATGAGTAATGTGGTATGATTGATGTGTTCCATAAGATACTTTCTAATGATGGTTTGGTCGCTTTCATTATAAGTCTTATGGGACTTTTTTGATACTCAAAAAGCCCTATAATCTCCACAGTGGGATTTACCCACTACAGAAATTATAGAGCCAAAATTAAATGAACTGGAGTATAATCTTCGGTTCATTTTTTTGTGAAAATTAAAAAAAGAGGTGAAAACCTCTTTTTTTTAATAGTATGGTTATTCTCCAACAAAAGCATTAATTTCTGCTTCGATATTTGTGATTTTTTCTTCGGCTTCTGCCAATGTTTCACCAACTGTTGCAATATAGAATTTGATTTTTGGTTCTGTTCCTGATGGACGAACGGCAAACCAACTATTATCAGTCAAAGTGTACTTAAGAACGTCAGATGGTGGTGTTGTCAATGCAGTTGTAGTTCCATCAAGGGCAACAGATTTTTGCAAGGCAAAGTCTTCGAAGAGAGCAATATCAGTTTTGTTAAATTGTTCAGGAGCATTGTCACGGAACTTAGCCATGATAGCTTTAATTTGTTCAGCCCCATCTTTACCTGACAGAGTTACAGAGATTGTTTTCTCAGCAAAGTAGCCGTATTCTTTAAAGATTTCGTCGATACCGTCTGCCAATGTCAAACCACGTGAACGGTAGTAAGCTGCAATTTCAGCAACCATTAGAACTGCTTGGATGGCATCTTTATCACGTACGAATGGCTTGATGAGGTAGCCAAAACTTTCTTCAAAACCAAACATGTAAGTGTGGTTGTGTTTTTCTTCAAATTCTTGAATTTTTTCTGCGATGAATTTGAAACCTGTTAACACATTAAACATGGTTGCGCCGTAGCTTTCGGCAATCTTGGTTACCAATTCAGTTGATACGATAGATTTAGCAAGGGCAGCATTTTCAGGAAGGGTTCCAGCTTGTTTATGCGCTTCAAGGATATATTTGGCAATAATCGCACCAATTTGGTTTCCTGATAGGTTCCAGTATGAACCATCTGCTTGACGGACTTCAACACCGACACGGTCAGCGTCTGGGTCAGTCGCAAGAAGAACATCTGCACCAATTTCACGTCCAAGTTCTTCAGCAAGTGCAAAAGCAGCTTGGCTTTCTGGGTTTGGTGATGTAACGGTAGAGAAGTCAGGGTCAACAGTTGCCTGCGCTTCAACAACGGCAACAGATTCAAAACCAGCTTCAGCAAGGGCACGACGTGCCAACATTTCACCAGTACCGTGAAGAGGCGTATAGACAATCTTCATGTCTTTTCCGAACTCAGCAATCAAGTCTTTGTTGATATTGATGGATTGTAATTCGTCAAGGTAGAGGCGGTCTGTTTCTTCACCGAGAACTGTAATGAGGCCGTTTGCTTTGCTTTCTTCTAAGTCAGCCAATTCAACCGCAAATGGGTTGTCAATGCCACGGATAAAGTCAGTCAATGCAGAAGCATCTGCTGGTGGCATTTGTCCACCATCTTCGCCGTAAACTTTGTAGCCGTTAAATTCTTTAGGGTTGTGACTAGCCGTTATCATGATCCCAGCAACAGTACCATAATGACGGACTGCAAATGATAATTCTGGTGTTGGACGTAGGCTTTCAAAAACATAAGATTTGATACCGTGTGCTGCTAAGACTTGAGCAGATTCAAAGGCAAATTCAGGAGAGAAGTGGCGAGTATCGTAGGCAATGGCGACACCGCGTTTTTTAGCTTCTTCACCTTTTGATTCGACAAGTTTAGCTAAACCTTCAGTTGCTTGGCGGACAACATAGATATTGATCCGATTTGTACCAGCACCAATATAGCCACGCATACCGGCAGTCCCAAATTCAAGGTTTGTATAGAAGGCGTCTTCTTTTGTTTTCTCATCCATTGCGAGTAAATCTTCACGTAGATAATCTGGGAGAGCATCAAACTCAACCCATTTTTGGAAGTTTTCTTGATAAGTCATTGATTGTTTTCCTCCTGAAAATTTCTGATATATTTAATCGCTTTCATTATATCATTTTCAAAAAGAAAAAGCACGCTTTCACGTACTTTTTCTATGTATTTTTGTTAGACTATTTCTTTAATTTTTCCATAACAGGTACGATAGCTGTTGTTAATACGGCGGAAATCACCATTTCAGCGATTGCATTTGTTCCGAAAATACCTGCCAACATTGCTTGGATATTTCCAGCGTAAACAGATGCGAAAAGGATAAAAATTCCACCAAGGACAAAGACAGTATTGGTCATAGAACCAATTGCTCCAGCAAATGTTAAACCAAATTTATTGTGAAGTGCTTTGTATACAAAATATGGTGTAATACCAATCAAGATACGTGGGACCATTGCAATAATGATTGAATAGAAGTTTCCGTTTTCAACAAAAGGTGAGAAGAGGTAGCTTGTTGGTAGCAGGAAAATCGTATTGTGAACCATACTGATGATGCCCATTAAGCCACCAAGTGTTGCCCCAATCCGAGGTCCATAGATGATAGAGGCAATAATAACAGGGATATGGACGATGGTCGGTTTAATCGGGAAGGGAAGAACATTAAAAATAATCGAACTGAGAATGTGGATGACAAGCATCACAGAGAAGAACATGGCAATGGTTGCAACTTGACTTGATTTTTTATTTTTCATAAAAACTCCTTTATTTTTTCTACAATAATATCGACTTCAGCTAACGCTCCAGTCCCAAAATCGCCACAGGCGAGGAGAGCTTCGCGAGGCTTGATTTCTGTAAAACCATAACGCGACAATTTTTCCAAATTTTCTTGAGTAGCAGGATTGAGATACATATTGGTATTCATCGCTGGAGCTATTAATTTTGGGGTTCCTATTGGCAGGGCAAGGGCAACTGATGTCACCATATTGTCTGCCAAGCCATTAGCCAGTTTTGCTAGAGTGTTGGCCGAAGCAGGTGCGACAATAAATAAATCAGTCTCTTTGGCAATGTCGATATGTTTGATAAGAGAGGGATTCTCTTCTATCATGACATCTGTATGGACGAGGTGTTTTGACAGAGACTGTAGGGTCAGTGGTGTGATAAATTGAGTTGCAGATTTGGTCATGAGAATGGTTAGCTCATGACCCTGCTTTGTCAATTGACTCGTCAAATCTGCTGCCTTATAAGCTGAGATTGAACCTGATACCGCTAATGTAATGCGCGCCATCCTATTTTCCTCCTTTTTCACATACTTTTTGGACAATGATGTCCGCGATAGCATCCTTTGTTTCAACACGGATTTCATCTGTTGGATTGACAAGATAAGCGATATGCTGGCTATTCGTTATATCTTTGAGATCATTTGCCAAAATGTAGTCAGCTTGATTGCGTTCTAAACTAGCGCGGGCAACTGAAAAAAGTTCCTCTTTCTCGACATCTACTAATAACTTGAAGCCAATCAGTTGAATAATAGGATTCCATTCTTTAACCAGAGAAATAATCTTTGGTGTTTTTTTAAGAAAAAGTACTTGATACTCTGCTGTTGATGAAATTTTGCTTTCTGTATTTTGTTTATGCAATAAAGCTTCAAGTTGATCTGTGTTTGCCACTTCATCAATGTCTGTCATGTAGACAGGAGTGTAATCAGAAACAGCCATACTGTGAATCAAGGCATGATGCGTTTTGACAAGTGGTTCTAGTGTATCTTTCAAACTGTCAACATTGGTGATTTCAATGATAGTCAGAAGTGGATGAGGCTGCGGTTTGATCGCAGATGCCGTTGTGACCAGTGTCACCTCATGACTGGCTGCTAAAAATTTTTCGGCAATTTTCTTTCCAAGGCGGCCAGTTGAATGATTGGTAATGGATCGTACTTGATCAATTTTTTCACGAGTTCCGCCAGATGTAATTAAGATTTTCATGATATTAGTGTACAAGAAAAATGCGATTTCGTAAAGTTTTTGAACTATCTTCTAGTTGACGAGGAAACTTGCCACTATCATCTGTTTTTTTATAGATTTATTAGGTAAGATAACACAATAAACGACAAAATAAACGAACGTTTTTAGATAATTAGATAAAAATAATGCGTTTTTTATTTTTTTTTGATACACTAGAATTATCAAAATGACGAGGTGCTTCATGAAAACGGATATTGAAATTGCTCAAAGTGTCGAACTCAAGCCGATTACTGAAATTGTTGATAAGGTTGGTATCACCTTTGACGATATCGAACTTTACGGAAAATACAAGGCAAAATTATCTTTTGAAAAGATTACGACTGTTCAAAATCATCCAGTTGGGAAATTGATTTTGGTCACAGCCATTAATCCAACGCCAGCTGGCGAAGGAAAATCAACCATGTCCATTGGCTTGGCGGATGCCTTGAACACAATTGGCAAGAAAACGATGATTGCCCTTCGTGAGCCTTCTCTTGGTCCTGTTATGGGAATTAAAGGCGGAGCTGCTGGTGGTGGCTACGCTCAAGTGCTTCCGATGGAAGATATTAACCTGCATTTCACAGGTGATATGCATGCTATCACAACCGCTAATAATGCCCTTTCTGCCCTTTTAGACAATCATATTCAGCAAGGCAATGAGCTTGGCATTGATCAGCGCCGTATCATCTGGAAGCGTGTTGTTGACCTCAACGACCGTGCCCTTCGTCAAGTGATTGTTGGCTTGGGAAGCCCTGTCAACGGAATTCCGCGTGAAGATGGCTTTGATATCACCGTGGCTTCTGAAATCATGGCCATTTTGTGTTTAGCAACAGATTTGAAAGATTTAAAAGAGCGCTTAGCGAATATCGTCATTGCTTACACCTATGACCGTAAACCAGTCTATGTTCGTGACCTCAAGGTTGAAGGAGCGCTGACCCTCATTCTGAAGGATGCGATCAAACCAAACCTTGTTCAAACGATTTATGGGACACCTGCCTTCGTTCATGGTGGTCCATTTGCCAATATTGCCCATGGCTGTAATTCAGTCTTAGCGACTTCAACAGCGCTTCGTTTAGCAGATTATGTCGTCACAGAAGCTGGTTTTGGGGCTGACTTAGGGGCTGAAAAATTCCTCAATATCAAGACACCTAATCTTCCAACAACACCAGATGCAGTAGTGATTGTAGCGACCTTACGTGCGCTGAAAATGCACGGTGGTGTGGTGAAGACTGATCTCAACCAAGAAAATGTCGAAGCAGTTCGTAAAGGATTTGCTAATCTGAAACGCCATGTTGAAAATATCCGTAAATTTGGCATACCAGTCGTAGTAGCTATCAATGAATTTGTCGCAGATACAGAAGCAGAGATTGCAGCATTGAAGGAACTTTGTGCAGCCATCAATGTTCCTGTTGAACTCGCTAGCGTTTGGGCAAATGGTGCCGAAGGCGGTGTTGAGTTGGCGCAGACTGTCGTTAAGGTTGTGGAAAATGGCGGAGCAGACTACAAGCGTCTTTATTCTGACGAAGATAGCCTTGAAGAAAAAATTACCAAAATTGTAACAGAAATTTACGGCGGAAAATCAGTTCAATTTGGACCAAAAGCTAAAACACAATTGAAACAATTTGCTGAATTTGGCTGGGATAAATTGCCAGTCTGCATGGCTAAAACACAATATTCCTTCTCAGACAATCAGTTTCTCCTAGGAGCGCCAGAAGGCTTTGACATTACGATTCGTGAATTTGTTCCTAAAACAGGAGCAGGATTCGTAGTCGCTTTAACAGGTGATGTGATGACCATGCCAGGTTTACCAAAACAACCAGCCGCCCTCAATATGGATGTCTTAGAAGACGGAACAGCAATTGGCTTATTTTAACACAAGATTGACCCAAAAACCGAGTCGTGCAGGCTTGGTTTTCTGCTTTTAAAATGAGATTTTGGTATAATAGGCTCAGAAAAGGAGTGCAATTGAATGATGAAAAAGAATGTTAAAGGGATTTTACTTCTCTGTACCTCACTGCTTGTATTATCTGGTTGTCAATCCATTCAAAACTGGTGGAAAAATACCAAGGAAGAGTGGGTTGGGTTAGATATGACCGTCCGTACATTTGATGAAAATTCGCAATTGATTGATCAAATGTCTGGGACTTCTTTATCTATCTCGCGAAATGAAGAGTTTGATTCAGTGGATGCCGAGGGAAATACCAATGCGGATTCCTCAGTCCTCAAAGTGACGATTGGAAAATATGAAGTGGATCATGTTGGCTCTTCCTTGATTGCGGAAGAGGATGGACTGGAAGATTTGTTTGCCAAGTACCAAGACAAAGTAGACATCGAAGAGCACGGTCGGAATGTTCCACTTGTAAATCGGATGGTGTCAAGCTTAAAGAATGATTTTACAGGAAAGGCTAAAGTCATCTTAATTCGTTCACAAAATGGGACACCGCTTGCCACCTATGCAGGGAATAAAGTCTCTTTGTATGCCTCTGATGCTCCTAAAACATCAGAACTATTAATTGATGGCAAGCGTTTGGTCATTTACCGTTGTGATTATACCATCTATGACAGAGAGTTATTGGAGGAATAAAGATGAACATTCGTCCAGTTGAGGTAGCAGATGCCAAGCAACTATTAGCTATCTATACTCCTTATGTCCTTAACACAGCTATTACGTTTGAAACAGAAATTCCGACTGTAGTAGAATTTGAGCGTCGTATCGCGGAGACACAATCGAGCCATCCCTATCTTGTTGCAGAAGACAAAGGTCAGATAGTAGGTTACGCGTATGCGCACGCCTACTATGGAAGAGCTGCTTATGCGTGGACAGTAGAAGTTTCTATCTATGTGGATCAAGTGGCGCGTGCTAAAGGTATCGGAACGGCCCTCTACGATAGATTGGAAGAATTACTGATAGAACAAGGAATGACGCAAGCACTTGCCTGCATTTCCTTGCCGAATGAAGCCTCTATCCAATTTCACCAAAAACGAGGCTATGAGGAAGTGGCTCATTTCAAGAAAGTGGGCTATAAATTAGGACAGTGGAGGGATATTGTCTGGTTGCAAAAAGAATTACAAGATATTGTGAATCCTACTGAGTTCCTAAGAGAAAACTGATCGCTTTACAATTTCTCTCACATTTGTTAGAATAACCTTATGCGATGAGTCGATTTGGTCTTTTGATCATATTGCGCTGGGGAGGTCTCCATTTAATTGGAACGCAGGAGCGGACCTTGATGACTTGTGTGAACCTTTTCATCTCATAGAAATATGCCCCAATCTCCATTCTTTAAGGATGGAGATTTTTTTGTTTTTGCATTTTCAGGTTCGTGAAAAAAATGGCAAAGAATCTGGATTTTGAGGCTGACAATCGCATCTTAAAATAGTATAATAGGGACAACAAAATTTTTTGAATATTTTGAAACTAACTTTAAAAAATGAAAGAGGCTATTATGGGATATACAGTCGCAGTGGTGGGTGCAACAGGCGCCGTTGGAGCACAGATGATTAACATGTTAGAAGAATCGACTCTTCCAATTGATAATATTCGCTATCTGGCATCAGCTCGTTCTACAGGTAAAACATTGCAATTTAAAGGGCAAGATGTTGTCATCGAAGAAACGACAGAAACAGCTTTTGAAGGAGTGGACATTGCACTTTTCTCTGCTGGTGGCTCAACCTCTGCCAAATACGCACCGTACGCTGTAAAAGCAGGAGCAGTCGTCGTAGATAATACCTCTTATTTCCGTCAAAATCCTGATGTACCATTGGTGGTACCAGAAGTAAATGCGCACGCACTTGATGCCCACAATGGAATCATTGCTTGTCCAAACTGCTCGACGATTCAGATGATGGTGGCTCTTGAGCCAGTTCGTCAAAAATGGGGCTTGGAGCGCATTATCGTCTCTACTTACCAAGCCGTTTCAGGAGCAGGTATGGGGGCGATTTTAGAAACACAGGCACAACTTCGTTCTGTCCTAAATGATGGTGTCAATCCAAAAGATGTGGAAGCCAATATCTTGCCATCTGGTGGGGATAAGAAGCACTATCCAATTGCTTTCAATGCTCTTCCGCAAATTGATCTGTTTACTGACAATGACTACACTTATGAAGAGATGAAGATGACAAATGAAACAAAGAAAATCATGGAAGATGACAGCATTGCAGTTTCAGCTACCTGTGTTCGTATTCCAGTCTTGTCAGCACATTCTGAATCTGTCTATATCGAAACGAAAGAAGTTGCCCCAATTGAAGAACTCAAGGCAGCCATTGCGGCCTTCCCAGGAGCAGTCCTTGAAGATGATGTGGCTCATCAAATCTACCCACAAGCTGTCAATGCAGTAGGAAGTCGCGATACTTTTGTTGGTCGTATCCGCAAGGACTTAGACAAGGAAAACGGCATCCACATGTGGGTTGTGTCTGACAACTTGTTGAAGGGTGCCGCATGGAATTCAGTTCAAATCGCAGAAACCTTGCATGAACGTGGCTTGGTTCACCCAACAGCAGAGCTCAAATTTGAGTTGAAATAATCAGCGACGATTATGAAGGAGAACGTATGTTGCAAGTCAGACGAGCGGAATTGAAAGATGTTGCTGGTATTATGGCAGTATGTTCAGATGGCTGGCGAGAAACGTATCAAGATTTGCTACCTTCATCTTATATAAACCAAGTGATTGCAACATACTACAATACTGAGCGGGTTACGAGAGAGTTTGCGGAAAACACACCTTATTACCATGGTTATTGGGTGGCTGAAAAAGATGGTGAGGTTGTAGGATGTATCGGCGGTGGTATTGATGAGCAGAATGAGGGTCATGTTTTTGTCTTCTATGTTCGCCCTGATAGGAAACGGCAAGGTATCGGCAGTGCGCTTCTTGAAGCATTTACAACCTATCAGAAAGAAACCTACGGAATTACCGAACAATGGATAACCTCTCTCATGGAAGGAAATCGCATTGGACAAGCCTTTTCTGCAAAGAATGGTTTTGTCTTTGCATTTGCGACCGAAAATCTTGACGTACCGCATTCTCACAGGAGTCTACATTTGAAACGAAATGTATAAAAAGAAACCAGTTCAAAGATGAACTGGTTTTTTCTGTGTCTAGATTAGCGTTTCTAGCTGATCCACAAGCGATCCGACATAGGCGATGGTGTCTTTAAGTGGTTTGTCTGTTGAGACGTCAACACCTGCGTGTTGTGCTAATTCTTGAGCAGATAGGCTAGCACCGAGCGAGAGGGTTTCAAGCCATGTTGCAACAACCTTTTCTGGATTTTCTTCCAGTTGTTTCGCCATAGCAGTACCAATTGTGAGACCTGCTGAGTAGGTATATGGATAGAGTCCCATGTAGTAGTGCGGTTGTCGCATCCAGATAAGACCAGCATCCTCACCAATTTCAAAGTCTTCACCCCAGAATTCTTTGAGCAAGTTCAATTTGATGTCACAGAGAATATCTCCATTTAGATACTCATCATTGTCCATACGTGTATAGACTTCTCGTTGGAAAGCAGCTTCAAGGAGATGTGTCACCATATTATGGAAATAAGTTCGGCTGATTAATTCACTAATCAAGTATGCTTTAAAGTCAGGATCATCGTTATTCTTGAGAAGCGTATTACAAGTCAAGACTTCATTGGCAGTAGAAGGAGCTTCGATGAAGTAAAGAGATGGCTCGTAGTTGAGAATACTTTGTTTCTTAGCCAGTTGGAAATGCCCCGCGTGACCAAGTTCATGAGCCAGAACTAAGACCTCATTCATCAAACCAGTCCAAGAAAGCAGGATATAGGATGGACCATCATACAAAGTCGCACAGTAGCCACCAGTTGACTTGCCTTCGTTTTGGGCAAAGTCTATCCAACGCTCGTCAAAAGCACGCTCAATCATCTTGACATAATCTTCTCCTAAGAAACCAAGGCAGTCAATTAGGAACTGTTTGGACTCTTCCGGTGTAATCCGTTGATTGTGCTCTGATGGAAGGCTAATTTTGAGGTCGGCATGGGTAATCTTCTCCAAACCATGTGCTTTTGCCATGAGTTTTACATAGCTACGCATATGTGGTGCCAATTCTTTCATAATCACATCAATCTGACGGTCAAATAAATCACGAGAGATATTTTGCTGGAAAAGGAGGTAGTCGATGGTGGAATCAAATCCACGCAATTTGGCCTCAATCTGTTCATTCTTGACATGAGCTAGGTAGTTGGCAGCAGTGGTATTTTTGTATTTTCTTAGCGTAGCATAGAAACTTTCAGCAGACTTGCGACGAAGCTCCGTATTGTGACTCATTTCATAGTCATTTTCAAATAGCACATAACTGTTTGGATAGGTCTTACCACCAGCTTCAAAGCTGTCAAAAGTCATATCCTCAAACTTTGTTGTCTCATAGTTGCTATATGCCTGTTGGAAAGTCGGGGCAAGATTCGCTAGGAGTTCTTCTTGAAGTTGAGGTAGTTGGTGTGGTTTAGTGCGAATGATATTCTCTAAGAAGGAAGTCCATTCTGGTTTTTGAGCAATGACTTCTTTCAGTAGGCCATCTGTTTGAAGACCTAGTTCTGTTTCAATAAAGGATAATTGCGGACGAATGACGGCACTGGCTAAATCATATTCATTCGATAAAGTAGCTAGTTCAGTATTCATTTTGTCCACATCAAGATTTAGGAAGGCGTAGTGGAGGAGGCGACTATCAATGCGGAGCAAATCTTCGTATACTTGTAATGCTTCCACAATTGTCGCTACGGATGTCAATTGACCTTTAAATTGTGTCTCAAAATTAGCAACCTGTTCTTGGTAATCCTTAAGCGCTTGACGAAATGTATCTTTTGTAGCATAGATCAGAGAAGTGTCCCATGTTAGAGCAGCATGGACATCCTGACGTTTTGGCATAGCTGTAGTCATATGTTTCTCCTTTTTAATTCATACTAAAAAATATTATACCATATCCGCTTAAAAACTTGACAACAGACCTGTATTCCCACTATAATCAATATATAGTAGTAAGATAAATAAGCTCAAATATTGGAAATACTGAGAGGAGTTTCTATGCAGGTCATTAAACGGAGTGGAGAAGTCGTTGACTTTAACCCAGATAAAATCTATCAAGCAGTTTTGAAAGCAGCACAAACAGTGTATGTGATGGATGATGTATGGCGGCAAAACCTTGCAAATGTTACCAAAAAGGTTGTGTTAGACCTGGAGGAAGCTCACACAGAACGTCCCACCATCAGCATGGTACAGTCACAGGTTGAACATCGTCTGATTGATGCTGGCTACATCGCGATAGCAGAGCGCTATATTTCCTATCGTTTGCAGCGTGATTTAGAGCGCAATGGATATGGAGATCGGATCATCGTCCACTTGCATTTTGAACAAACACGCTAAAAGGTTATCAGGAGATAGCCTTTTTTAGTTAATTTTCTGATATAGGAGTATAATGGAAGTAAATAAACATGTTTTTAGTTCTAGATTTAAAGGGTTAGTATACTAGTCAAAGATGGAACAGTTTAACTTGTTTTTTAGCATTTTTATTTGAATATTTTTTGGGCATTTCTGCTTTAAAATGTCCAAAAAAATGTAAAAGTTCTGGCAAATTACGATGAGAAAATAAAAAGAATCAATTAAATATTCAAGCCTAAATATTCAAGCGTTAACAAAAATGCATAAAAAAAGTGATATTACTGTTCAAATTACTTGTTTTTAGAAAATACATGTGCTAAAATGAAAAAACTGACTATCTACTTTAGATAGTTTAGTAATTCTCGTCAGGAGAGTTATGAAAAATGCTGGAAGTGAGATGCTAGATTCGTACAAAGGGATAAGTTATCAATTTTTATGGTGTTGACTGATGAGGAAAGACATTGGTAATCGAGTATATTTTCACATAAAGCCAATGGAACTTCGAAGTAAACAGAAATCCTTTCGTTTCAATATGGATACTCCTATTTGTTTTACTGCTTGATTATCAGTATGTTACAGAGAGAGAAAAACAGTAAAATAGATAGAACAGAAGATGATGGGGAATCGACATTTGAATGAGAAGTAATAGATGTCCATCAGAAAATTTTGGGATAATTCGTATTGTTCATGTACTTATCAAGCATAAAGGCGTGATAATAAATAAAAACAAAGAAAATATGTAGTATCAATTCTAAAGTGGGTGGAAAGCAGTATGGAAGTGAAACAACTAAGAAAATTGAAAAGAGAGCAGTTAATTGTGATTATGCTGGAACAGCAAGAAAAGATTGAGCAGCAAGAAGAAGAGATACAGCAATTAGCATCGAAACTGGAAGATAAGAAAATTTTATTAGAAGAGTCTGGTTCCATTGCTGAAGCTGCGCTCGCTTTAAATAAGGTATTTGAAGCTGCTCAAGCAGCAGCTGATCAATATCTTGATAGCATCAGGAGAGAGGAGTGAAGTGAGTAAAGAATGAGAAGAAAAAAAGGAAGTGAAATTCCTAATATTCGTGCCAAAGAGCTCGCTCAGGAATTGGAACGTCTCAGATATAGAGGTCGTTTCTGGACAATAGTGAGGCAGACCTTGTATACTTTATTGGCAGTCGTGGCATTGGCTATTTTAGTAGCAGTGCTTTGGCTCCCAGTATTACGAATTTACGGACAGTCGATGAATAAGACCCTACAGGAAGATGATATTGTATTTACAGTAAAGGGGTCTGAATTTGACACAGGAGATGTGATTGCCTTCTATTACAATAATAAGGTTCTAGTAAAACGTGTTATCGCACAATCAGGTGATTGGGTAGACATTGACTCTGAAGGAGACGTTTATGTCAATCAGAAAAAATTGAATGAACCTTATGTTCTAGACAAAGCTCTAGGAAAAAGTAACATCAAGTATCCGTACCAAGTGCCAGATCAAGAAATCTTTGTTTTAGGAGATAACCGATCAGTATCGATTGATTCACGAAACACTGCCATCGGTGGTATTTCAGAAGAGCAGATTGTTGGGAAGATTTCCTTTAGGGTTTGGCCACTTAACAAAATCGGAACAATCAAGTAAAGTATGAGAGAACGATGCCATTATGGATAGATTGGAGAAACAGTGGATAAGCTCTACAAGTATGTTACTGACTATGTGGGAAAGCTTGAAAATAAGATCAAGTGGAAAAGTGTTACATGGACAATATTAGTTTTAGCGACATTTTTGACGACTTATTTCTTGATTTTACCTGCGATAGCAATCAGTGACAAGCAAACAACTGATGCAGCGATACAGCTGGACACGTCACAAACGACTACTACATCAATGAATGATAGTCCAAGTGATAGTTCAGCACCATCGACAGTGGCAGATATCATAACCTCTGAGGTAGTGACCGAACCAACAACGGCTAACTCAGAAGGACCTGTGACAACTGTTGCTGAACAACCAACTCAGGGAGCAACAACGGACAAGAAACCTGAGGTGACTTATTTTAATGATTCGCTTACTTTCCGTGGCAGTGATTACACTGTAAAAGTAACGATTCCAAAAGAGGCGAAGATACCAGCTTCTGTCAAACTAGACGTTCAAGAAATCAAAGAACAAGAAGCCGATTATGACAGTTATAAGGAAAAAGTTCTTAATGAGTTTGAACAAAAAGACGATGAGGTTCCATTCTTAAGATTGTATGATATTCGACTATTGGTAGATGAAGAGGAAGTCGAGCCAGCATCATCGGTCAAAGTGGAATTTTCTTATGATACGAAGTTAGAAGCCAAAGATGAAGACGTGAAGATTGTCCATTTCAAAGATGATGGACAAACAGAAATCCTCAAATCAAAGGCAACTAAAGAAACCAAAAACACGGATAGTGACGTCGCTTTTAAGACAAATTCATTCTCTATCTATGCCATTGTGCAGCAAGATGGGAAAGAAGTACCTCGACATACCTATGTTTTCCAAAACTATAATGGAACTCCGTATACATTTGTCAATAACGCTGGAAATTCAGTCTCTGAACAAATTATTAAAGATGGTGAAGAGTTACATGGTGTAGGGATTCCAATTGTAGACCACGGGCAACACTTTAATGGTTGGTACGAGTATAATAATAATACACTTGGGAACCAAATTCGTTTTGACGAGCCAATCCCTGTAACTGAAAATAAAACAATCATTGTTCGGCCTAGTATGGATCAGGTTATTTATCTGACTGTCTATGATAATACCGAAGGAACTGTTATTTTTGAACGAGAACAATTTGGTCTTAAAGATGGTGGTGTAACTATTGAGTTGTCAAAATATAGTTCAGCTATTAATCCTCCAACTTCTACCCTTCGATTGGTCGGTTGGTCTCAAACAAAGGGTGGTGCAGAACTCCCTGGTGGTGTGAACGCTCAATTGATTGCTACAAGTGATGTGAGTATCTATCCTATCTTTAAAGAATCAAAACGTTTGGAGTTTTACACCAATACTCTGAGTGACAAGGATAGTATCTCAGACGGTGCTCCTTATATCGCGCCTAAATTTGTAATTGTGGGTGAAAACGCGACTGCCTACAAACCGCAAGAAGACCCTAAACGGTATGGATACACTTTTGATGGGTGGTATGACAATAAAGAGTTTAAGGGTGATCCGTTTGATTTTAATAAACCTTTAGCTCAAGATACATCACTTTATGCGAAATGGAAACCCGCCAATGCAAGTTACACCGTTGTGTATTGGTTACAAAGAGCGACTGATAACAAAAATGCTCAAGCAAAAGATAAGACTTATGACTTTGCAGGCCAACGATTTGTTGAGTCAGCACCAGTAGGGTCAAGAATACATCTAACTGACCAAGATCGTCGTGGAGAACATATAAATGGATTTGTCTCAGCAGGATTTGAGTATACAAATCAAAGAGGTGAGACTTCTATTGAAGTTAAGGCAGATGGTTCATCTGTAATGAATGTTTACTTCAACCGTAAGCTCATTACGATGAAATTTTATAAGAACACATGGGACATCCCAGGAAGAAATGATCGAAGATGGACTACTTTAGGACCTGATTTTGAAGTATATACTGGTCTATATGGAACTTCCTTGAAGAGTAATGGGTATGAATGGTTGAGTCCAGGTGGAAGTGTTTGGGAATACTTCTCTACAGGACAGTTTCGTGAAAGAGGAATGAGTTTTTTAGGTGAATTTATCCTTCCTCCAACTGCATATCCAGATCAGACTGAGATTCGTTTGTTTAAGAGAGATACTTCCAATACTACCTATCGGTTCTATACTCAAAATATAGATGGCTCATATAGTACTAAACCAACAGATACTGGATATGGTCGCGATCGTGGTCTTGGTGTTTCCTTCATGTTTACTGAAAAATATCAAGGGTTTAAAGTTGCTCAGTATGCTATCAACACAAATGACGATCAGTATTTTAGACAAACTTTAGCAAATCGAACAACTACTGTGTATAGTGGGCAAGTTTTGAATGTTCGCTATGAGCGGTTGAAATATAAATTGAACTTCTTGTATCCAGATACGAATCAGTCATTGGCCAACTTTAGTCAACAGGAACTCTACTACGAGGCTCCTTTACTTGGATCAAAACCAGATGCAAGCAGGGTACCAAAACCTCGTCTAGAAGGCTATGAGTGGGATGGAAAATGGTACAAAGACCAAACATTGAAAGAAGTTTTTGATTGGACTGGAACGATGCCAGACCATGATCTAGCAGTCTATCCTGGATTTAGAAAAATCAAGTATAAGATTACCCTAGATGCCAATGGTGGGGAATTAGGTAATACTCAAGATACACACTTTACCTTGGAATATGGTCAATCCGTCCCAGAATATGATGATATCACCCGCAATTATATCGTCAATCCAGCAGGTACCCATTATTATCGTAAAGATCATTTGGCGGACTTCTCTAACGATGGGAAGAATCAAATTGCTCATTATACTCAAGATGCTGCAGAAGAAAATGTTGATTTAACTACGAAGTATAGCTTTGATAAAGATGCTTATCATCTGATTGGTTGGTATGTTGTTGGAGCAAATGGTCAAAATGAAAGACCATATAACTTCCACGGTTTAGTCACAAGTGATTTGAAACTTAGAGCGGAGTGGCGTCGGTCTGGAGAGTATCGGATCGTCTATAAGGATGATGTTTATGACTTAGATAAAAATCTTATCAAGTTGCCAGATGGAAGTACTTTAGAGGCTAAGGACATGCCATTTGATGCTAATAAATATGATGATAAATCACATGCTGAGTTAGAACGTCGGCCAATCTCACCAGATGGCTATAGATTCCGTGGTTGGTTATATGATGGCAAAATCTACAACCCACATGATATCATTACGATTGATGCATTAAAAGCGAATGCTCAAAAAGAATTGATTGTCTATCCTGTTTATAAGCCAGTTGAGAAGATTCAAGTAGAAACAACCAAACTCATCTATGATGGAAATGGTGGAAATCGGAAAGACCAAGCTAATAATACAGTTACCAAAGTCACTCTTGATAAATTACCACTGAATACAACTCTTACTGCCGAAGGAAAAGATTACTTCACAAGGACTGGTTATGAGTTGATTGGATGGCATTCTGTTGAAGAGGAAGCTGATAAAGGGTATATTGAATACAACTTTGGACAACAAATAGGTGTTGACAATCGACCAGATGTAGCCAATACGTTATATGCCGTTTGGAAACCAAAAGAATACCGAGTAACGGTTACGAAGAAGGTTGTTGGTAATGATTCGGATAAACAAAGAGATTTCTCATTTGACCCAGTCAATGTCTTGCAACAAGGAAACTTCTCTTTGAAAGATTCGGCTTCAAATAATAATCAACAAAAAGTCTTTGAAAAAGTTCCATATGGAACTACCATTGCTGTTAAAGAGCAGAATTATGATGAGTTTGAAGTTGTTAAAGAGATAACTCACAATGATCCAACAACAGGAAAACCTGTGAAAACAGATCGTGTAGACCACTTCAATTACAATACTGCACCACCGATAGTAGTGGATGGGAATATTGATATTGTCTTCACGAATACTCGGAAGACGCAACAGGTCGTTTTGAAGAAAGTAAGTGTTGAAAATACAAACACTGGCTTAGCTGGAGCAGAATTTGATATCTATAAAGAGGAAAATGGTCAAAAAGCTGTCGATCCACTTTATTCGAAAGTAACTTCTGGAGCTGATGGTACGATTGTTGATAACAAGGCAAATCAACCATTCTTCAATTTACCAGTTGGTAAATATCTGATTACTGAAACGAAGGCACCAAACGGATATAATCTTGAAAAGAATGACTTGTCATTGGTAGTTACCGCAACAGGTGTTACACTTGTTCAAAATAACAATGCTGCCGAAGTTATTGAAACTGAAACTCAATTTGGAAAGCAGTTTGAGTTTAAAATCACAAACTCTAAAGGAGCAGAATTGCCTGCGACTGGTGGTGTTGGTGAACACCTTTATATCATCCTTGGTTTGCTGATAGCAGTACCAGCAGGATTACTTTTATATCGTAAACAAAAATTAAAGTATTGAGAAATAATACAGGGAGAAAAATTATCTGAAAAAACAATTAATTACGTCATTGACGTTGGCAACACTCGTTCTTGGTTCTGTAGCACCACTTGCTGGAACTACTGCATTTGCAGCAGAACAAGGTACAATCACAATTAAAGATACTCAAAAAGATCAAACATACACAGCATTTAAGCTTTTTGATGCAACTGTCAATGGAGATGCAGTATCGTATACTTTGCCGGATGGTAATCTTTTTGATACTTTAAAACAAAACGGTGTGGAAACTCATTTTACTGTGACAAAGAACGGAACATTAAATTATTTCACGCTGAAACAAGATGATGCTGCTGGAAAAGAAGCAATGATTAAATGGGCGCAAGGATTTAAGGATAAACTTCCAGATGGTAAGAAGGTTACTGAAGATACTGATGATAAAACAGCAACTTTAGATGTTGACTATGGTTACTACATTGTAACTTCAACATATAACAATGGTTCTGTTGTTATGGTCACTTCAAATACGCCAAATGCTACAATCCGCGAGAAAAACTCTAACAATCCTGGTTGGGGTGATAATGGTGGTAAGAAAGTTGGTGCAAAAACATACAATATCGGTGATAAGATTACGTACACTGTTACCTATGAAAAAGCTACTAACTACAATACTAAAGATACAGGTACAGGCAAGGTTACTGAAAAAGTGTATCAATACGTCTTGCACGATGATATGCCAGATGGTGCCGTTGTACTTGATGAATCATCTATTGAAGTTAAAGTAAACAATGTTAAAGTTGATCCGAAAAATGTGGATAACACAAAAGGTTATACATTTGCGAAAGATCAAATGAATACCAACGACTTCACAATCACAATTCCTTGGGCAGAAACCCAAGAAGCTAAACAAAATGGTGATGATGAAGATTTCTTCTACAATGGTATTAGCAAAATTGAAATCACTTATACTGGTGTCTTGAAAGAAGCAGCTGTAGAAGGTTCAACAACTGGCAATGCCAATACTGCCCGTATCCAACCAAACGTAACACCAAATCCAAGTGATCCAAAAGATCCGGGTAAAACTGCCAAAGTTTACGATGGTGAAATCAATATTAAAAAAGTAGATGGTCAAAATGAGAACATTACTCTTGAGGGCGCGGTCTTTGTTTTGCAAAATGATAAAAAAGAATACTATACATACGATGCCAATAAACAAGAAACTACTTGGGGGAATGATTTGACAAAAGCTACTAAAGTGACTACTGGCACTAATGGTACTGCTAAGTTCTCAGGGATTGCTGAAGGAACATATCATTTGGTCGAAATTGAGGCTCCAAAAGGATATAATCTTTTGGATGCTCCTACAGATGTAACATTAGAACTTAAAGAAGGTGCAGCTGCAGATGCTGATACTTTGTTAGCTACACCAAAAGTTGCTAACAACAAAGGTGCGGAACTTCCATCAACTGGTAGCACTGGTACGAAATTGTTCTACACTGTAGGTGCAGTCTTGCTTGTTTCTGCTGGTGTTGCTCTTGTAGCACGTCGTCGTGTAGAAGACTAATTTTCACTTAGCAAATGGATGGAAATTGTCTTTGAAAGCATATATACAAAAAAATCGTATATCCATTTTGCTTGTTATCGCAGTGATTGTAGGGATAGGTTTGATGGCCTATCCCTCTATCGCTAATTATTGGAATTCTTTTCACCAATCACAAGCCATTATGGATTACCAAAAAAGTGTGTCTTCACTTGATACGAGCCAGTACGAAAAAATTCTTTCGAGCGCTAAAAAGTACAATGAAAAGTTCAAAGATACTGGTATCAATTGGCACATGACAGATGAAGAACGTGCTATTTATAATAAGGAATTAGCCATTGACAAAACGGGGAATATGGGGTTTCTTTCTATTCCCAAAATTAATTTAAATTTGCCGCTTTATCATGGAACTTCTGAGGATGTGTTGCAAAACTCAATTGGTCATATTGAGGGAACGAGTCTTCCTGTTGGAGGTACATCAACTCATTCTGTATTGTCAGGACATAGAGGTCTTCCATCCTCTCGCCTGTTTACAGACCTTGATCAACTAAAGGTAGGGGATCGTTGGACGGTTAGTATTTTGAATGAGACTTACACCTATGAGGTGGATCAAATTCGGACAGTATTGCCGACTGATTTAAGTAATATTCAAATTGAAGAAGGCAAGGACTACCAAACTTTAGTAACCTGTACGCCTTATGGAATCAATACACATCGACTTTTGGTACGTGGCCATCGTGTTTCAAATGAAGATGGTGATGGTTTAGTGACACCTGATGCCATCCAAATTGAACCAATCTATATTGCACCATTTATAGGTGTCCCAATTGTTATTCTTCTATTAGGAATTTTCATTGCTTTATCACGTGAAAGACGGAAACGTCGTCGCATTTTGAAAGAACTTGAAGAATTAAACTAATCAGATAACTATGAGCACCGGAAGGTGCTTTTTTTACTAGACTTAAAGTGTACTCAAAGGTGTATAATGAAATAAGGAGGGATTCGATGAATATTAAAAAAATAAGTGAGCAGACGGGGATTTCAGCAGACACCATTCGATATTATGAGCGAATTGGTTTGATTCCACCGGTAACGCGCAATAAGTCTGGAATGCGTGACTTTAGTGAACTGGAAATCCAGTTGTTGGAGTTTGTCCGCTGTTATCGAAACGCTGGAGTTGGTGTCGAACCTTTGACTGATTATATTCAATTACTAGAGCAAGGGGAGCAAACAGTGCCTGCTCGCATTGATTTATTGACGGAACAGTTGAAAGCATTGGAAAATCGGATTGACGAATTGACACAAGCGCGTGATCGTCTTCAATACAAGATTGAGCATTACCAGCAAGCTGTTCTTCCATTCGAACGAAATCTTTTCGAAGAATAGGGCAAATATTTTTGATTTTTACTTGCCTTGGAGTAAACTCTAAGGTATATAATTTTCAGTATGAAAGAAAGGAAGGAAGAGTACTAAGTTTATCAAGATGTTACACGGTGCTCAGTAGGTTGATAGATGAAAACTGCGATTTTTGAAAAAGCTGGTTCGATGATAATTGAGGAAGTTGCAAAGCCAACGTTGCAAGCTAATGATGATGTGATTATCAAAATTGTGCGTGCCTGCGTTTGCGGCTCAGATCTTTGGTCTTATTCGCACGGCGATGACAAGGCAGCCCATTCTCCAAATAGTGGACATGAGGCTTTAGGGATTGTGGAAGAAGTAGGAAGTGAGATTACAACAGTTCAACCCGGTGACTTTGTAATTGTACCTTTCACACATGGCTGTGGCCATTGTGATGCCTGTCTTGCAGGATATGATGGTACTTGTGATCATCATGAAGCCCCAACTAACTGGGGCGGAGGCTACCAAGCAGAATATTTACGTTTCCACTACGGTAATTGGGCCTTGGTAAAAATCCCAGGGCAACCATCTGACTACTCAGAAGGGATGATAAAATCTCTCTTGTCCCTTGCAGATGTGATGCCAACAGGCTATCATGCAGCGCGCGTTGCGAATGTAGAGCGGGGAGACAAGGTAGTGGTTATTGGTGATGGTGCCGTTGGTCAATGCGCAGTCATTGCTGCGAAAATGCGAGGTGCTTCACAGATTGTCTTGATGAGTCGCCATGAAGATCGTCAACAGTTAGCTCTTGAATCTGGTGCAACAGCAGTTGTTGCTGAACGGGGAGAAGAAGGCATTGCAAAAGTTCGTGAAATTCTAGGGGGTGGTGCGGACGCAGCACTAGAATGTGTGGGAACAGAAGCAGCCTTGAAACAGGCACTTGGAGTCCTTCACAATGGAGGGCGTGTAGGAGCAGTTGGAGTGCCTCACTATGGAGACCAACGCATTGGCTCTACCTTTGCGCAAAATATCGCTATCGCTGGTGGTTCAGCCTCTGTTACAACTTATGACAAGCAAATTTTGTTGAAGGCTGTTCTAGATGGCGATATTAATCCTGGTCGCGTCTTTACGGCAACCTATTCACTAGATGATATTAACCAAGCCTACCAAGATATGGCTGACCGTAAAACCATCAAATCCATGTTGATTGTGAATGAATAATGAGTTAAACCTGGGCACTGACTCAGGTTTTTCGGTCTTTTGGTAACGGAATAGTACTGGTCAAACAAAATCTTTGTTATTTTATCACTATATAGTTATAATTGGGTCAACACTATTTCAGGAGGAAATAAGACGATGTACCCATACAATTCAACTATTCGACTAAGTGAGGTCGTGCTAAATGTGCATGATGTAAATGCCCAAGCCAATTTCTACAGCCAGATCATCGGTCTCACAATTTTAAAACAAGATGAGAATGAAGTTTCACTTGGAATTTCAGGAAGTGGTGAAGTTCTCGTGCGGCTTATTCAAACAGATTTGCCTGCTGAAAAGAATTACGGCCTCTATCATACTGCCATTCTTGTTCCGAGTCGATCTGCTCTAGGTGCTAGTTTGAGGCATTTATTGCAAACTGGTGTGCGTTTAACTGGGGGTGCAGACCATGGTTATAGTGAGGCCATTTATTTAGATGATCTTGAAGGAAATGGGATTGAAATTTATCGCGATAAAGCTGTGGAAGAGTGGGATATTCGTGAGGATGGTCGTATCATTGGAATGACTGAAGAATTAGATGCAAATGCGATTCTAGAAGAAGCCTTGGATGATTCCAATACCTCATTCAAATTACCAGAGGGAACCATAGTAGGACATGTACACTTGAGTGTGAAGAATGCATTGGCTTTGTCTCAGCTGTATCAGAAGATATTTCAGCTTGGTGATAAGTTTTCTGTTCCTTCAGCATCTTGGATTGCATCTGGCAACTACCATCACCATCTCGCTTTTAATCAGTGGGCTGGTCCATACTTGGACAAACGGTCGGCTAGTTTGCCAGGATTGAATCACCTGACGATTGAAATGTCCGATAAGATTTTCTTTCAAGCATCACTGAAGAAGTCTCGACTCTATCAAATGATGATCATTGAAGAAGGAGAAAATACTTTCTTGATGGAAGATACGGACGGTATTCGCACTCAGGTGATTTTAGTCAAATAAGAAAAAATCTGACATATGCACTGAGTTCCACATTTTTTCTGACCATCAGACAGCTGTTTGTTTTAAAAATCCGATGCTGTCATGCTTTTCAAAACATGGTATAATAGGATGAATGGATAAGAGGAGGGTGAAGATGCTCGAAATACGTTTTCAGGCAGATTATTCAAAGGAGAATGACCAGCTAGCTTTTGTGAGGAAGTGTTTGCGCCTAGTCTTTCATCAAGAAAAGGATCAGTTATGGTATGTGCGGTTTGGAAACTCATTTCCTCGTCCTATGTCAACTCAAGAATTAGAAAAGGCCTTGTTGCAAGCAGATTTACTGACGCATTTTCAGCTATTTCTTCTAGCAGATGGCGATACTGTTAGTGATTGGGAGCAGATGAAGGAACCGATGAAACCTTTAGCTGCGAGTATAGATGTCCAAAACGGAGACTGTTTCATTCTTCGTACGCGATTAGCCTTTTTCCCAAATGCCTTGCATTTTCTTCAAGAGAATACCTATAATTTAACAATTGAAACTAAAAGATAAAATCAGCTCCGACTTTTACATCGGAGCTGATTTTTTCGTTTACTCAGTCGTAATGGTTTGTAATAAAATTTCAGGCGTGGTTGTTGGTAAAATGCGGACGCGCTTGAGAGTGAGAAGGCCATCAGCAGCAGTGGCGATCCCTTCGTTGGTTGTTGTTGCCATCTTATATTTCGCTTGTTCAGCAAGTGAAATCGTATCTGTTGAATAACTTCCAGAAGGATAAGCCAAGGAAATCGTATCCTGTCCTAAATTGCTATCCAAATATGACTTGGAATCGGTCAATTCAGCCGCTTGTACGGCTGGATCAGTTGCTTCCAACGATGGATGATTCACGGTATGTCCTTGAAGGGATATGCCGTTTTCCTTCATTTCTTTCATCTCATCTAATGTCAAGTTTCCTTCGTTTCCGACAGTGCCTGTGATGACATTGTTAGTAGCATGCATTTGGTATTGTTTTAATATTGGATACGCGATATCGTAGAAGTCCCAAAGGCTGTCATCAAACGTCAACCAGACGACTTTTTTGTCTTTTGGCAAGACGTTTTCAGTTAAAATCTTATAAGCTTCTTCAGGAGTTACAGCGTAATAGCCTGCTTCTTGAAGGGCTTTAAGATGACTTTCAAATGTAGTTGGATCAACGATTAGATTTGCATTAGCCTCTTCTTCAGGTGCCATGACATGGATAGCATGGTACATCAAGATAGGAAGTTTGACGGGCGCTTCTTGTTTCTCCCAGACAATTTCCATTGCAGTTGGATCTTCGGTTTTTACTTCACTAGTGGCAGTTGTCTCTGCTTGACTTGTCATCGTTTCAGAGGACTGTTTCTTTTGGGGCGTTGCTGTATTAGAAGTAGAAGGAGATAAGAGATTTGACAGGGCTCCTGTTTGTGCTAGATAAATGCCTCCGCTGATAAGTAAGAGCAGTGCCAGAATCAAAGCGATGATATTGCGTTGTTGTTTTCTCCGTTTTCCTCTTCGGTGTGCAGTACGACTTCTTTTAGCTGACATGATATTCTCCTTTGTTTGTTTTCTACACTATTATAACAAACTTTCTTTGCAAAGTATTCTGAAAATTTGGTATAATGATAAAAAATAGTTGTTAAAAGGAGTCGTTATGACAGTCAAGATTGCGTTATTAGGATTTGGAACGGTTGCCAGTGGTGTTCCCTTTTTATTGAAAGAAAACACAGAAAAAATTGTGCAGGCAGCTCAAGATGAAATTGTCGTAGCGAAAGTATTGGTTCGCAATGAAGAAGAAGAATCTCGACTTCGTGCAGCTGGACATGACTATCATTTTGTAACAGATGTGAATGAGATTCTCGATGATTCAGAGATTGCCATCGTGGTGGAATTGATGGGACGAATTGAACCAGCGAAGACCTTTATTACGAGAGCTTTGCAAGCTGGAAAACACGTGGTCACAGCCAATAAGGATTTACTTGCTGTGCATGGGTCTGAATTACGTCAAGTTGCTTCAGATAATGGCGTGTCGCTCTACTATGAAGCAGCTGTTGCAGGAGGTATTCCTATTCTTCGAACTTTGGTCAATTCGTTTGCATCGGATAAGATTACCCGTGTATTAGGCGTTTTAAATGGTACCTCTAACTTCATGATGACCAAGATGGTTGATGAAGGTTGGACTTACGAAGATGCTTTGAAAACAGCGCAAGAATTAGGTTATGCTGAATCAGATCCGACCAACGATGTAGAAGGGATTGATGCTGCCTATAAGGCAGTCATTTTGAGTCAATTCGCCTTTGGTATGACCATTGATTTTGAGAATGTAGCCCACAAGGGCATTTCTGGTATTACTCCAGAAGACGTGGCAGTTGCCCAAAAATTAGGATATGTGATTAAGTTAGTGGGGGATATTCAGGAAACAAGGTCTGGTCTATCTGCTGAGGTATCGCCAACATTCTTGCCGAAAAACCATCCGCTTGCGAGCATCAATGGTGTGATGAATGCGGTATTTGTGGAGTCAATTGGTATTGGTGAATCCATGTTCTACGGACCTGGAGCTGGTCAAAAACCGACTGCTACCAGTGTAGTAGCTGACATTATTCGGATTGTTCGTCGTTTGAAAGACCGAACAGTTGGCAAGGCATTTAATGAGTTTTCTCGTCCTGTTCAATTGGCAGCTCCTGAAGATGTCAAGAGTGCTTATTATTTCTCTATTGAAGCTGACAAGACCAGTGAAAACCTTCTTCGCTTGGTGGAGTTATTCAACTCTGAGCAAGTTTCTTTCAAGCAAATCGTGCAACCAACTTCAGAAGAAGAGACTACACGCTTTGTGGTAGTGACAGATGTGATGAGCAAGGCACAATTAGACCAGGTTTCAGCGAAATTAACAGAATCTGCTGAATTCCGTATCTTGAATACCTTTAAAGTATTGGGAGCCTAAGATGAAGATTACCGTACCTGCAACATCAGCAAATATTGGACCAGGTTTTGATTCTGTTGGTGTGGCCTTATCAAAATATCTCACAGTCGAAGTTATTCAACAAAGTGATAGCTGGTTTGTTGAACATGACTTGGAATTTGTGCCGTCAGATGAGCGTAATTTACTGATTAAAACTGCTTTGAAGGTGGTAGCGGATCTACAACCACATCATATTCGAATGACCAGTGATGTCCCTTTGGCCCGTGGTCTTGGATCATCCAGCTCCGTTATTGTGGCTGGGATTGAATTGGCCAATCAGCTGGCAAATTTACAGCTGTCTCCAGAGGAAAAATTGAACATTGCTACCGAAATAGAGGGACATCCTGATAATGTTGCGCCTGCAATCTACGGAAATCTGGTTGTCGCAAGTTATGTCAATAAACGGGTGGTAGCTGTTCTTGCTGATTTTCCTGAGACTGCCATTATTGCCTTTATTCCTGAGTATCAGCTACGTACGAGTGACAGTCGTGGTGTACTCCCAAACCAACTCTCTTATAAAAAGTCAGTTGCAGCTAGTTCGATTGCTAATGTGGCTGTTGCTGCTCTCTTGAAAGGGGATATGGTCACAGCTGGAAAAGCGATTGAATCAGATATGTTCCATGAGCAATTTCGCCAAAAATTGGTGAAGGAGTTTTATCCAATCAAGCAGATTAGTCATGAATTGGGCGCTTATGCGACTTACCTTTCTGGTGCTGGTCCAACTGTCATGGTCTTGGCACCAAGAGAACTGGCTCCAGAAATCGTTGCACGCATAGAACAAGAAAACCTAGTAGGTGAAATTCAACTGTTAGAAGTTGACAAGCAAGGGGTTCGAGTGGAGGAGTAGCGTATGAGGACAGAGAAAGTGATTGTCCTGCCTTACCAATCTAGTTGGAAAGAAGACTTTTTACAGCTCAAACAGATGATTGACGCTCTTGTGGGGCCTTGGATTTTATCAATCGAGCATGTGGGAAGTACAGCCGTTGAAGGCTTATCTGCTAAACCAATCATTGATATTGATGTCGTCATGTCAGACGAAGCTGCTCTTGGACAAATAGTCCAAAAATTGGCGGAGGTAGGTTACCAACATGAGGGGAATTTAGGAATCGAAGGACGTGAAGCTTTTCGATATGAGCCCCGAACGGATTGGCCTCTGCATCATCTGTATGTCTGCTCTCCTGACTCTCAGGAATTGCACCGACACCTGACGTTTCGAAATTATTTGAGAATGCATCCTGAAGCAGTCAAGGAATATAGTTTGGTTAAAGAGAGAGCTGCAACACAGTTTCCATCTGATATTGATGGTTATATGGCTAGTAAGGCTTCTTGCATTGAGAAAATGTACCATGCTTGTGGACTAGAACCGTAGAAATCATTCATTTTTCATTATCGTGATTGTTCAGAGGCTTATTTTCACGGGAGTAGGTCTAGAATAATCATGATTTTTTTGATATAATGGGCTGTATTTATATTTTGAAATGAGATGCTTATGAAAGAAAAAATTAGAACTGAACTAGAAGGTATTGATATTCGCTTTGACGAGCCTTTGAATGCTTATACTTATACCAAGGTTGGTGGACCAGTGGACTACTTGGCTTTTCCAAGAAATCGCTATGAGATTGTACGCATCGTTGAATTTGCCAATCGCGAAGGCATCAACTGGATGGTATTAGGAAATTCGAGCAATATCATTGTGCGTGATGGTGGAATTCGTGGTTTTGTCATTCGGATGGACAAACTAAATTCTGTCATGGTTTCTGGCTATACCATTGAAGCAGAAGCAGGTGCCAATTTGATTGAGACGACTCGCGTTGCCCTTCACCATTCCCTCACTGGTTTTGAATTTGCCTGTGGTATTCCAGGTTCTGTTGGTGGTGCTGTCTTTATGAATGCTGGCGCCTACGGTGGAGAAATTGCACATATCCTCGTGTCCGCACAGGTCTTGTCACCATCAGGGCATATGTTGACCCTAGATGCAAGAGAATTGCGTTTTGGATACCGTTCTTCTATTCTGCAAGAAAATGGGGCTATCGTTCTGTCAGCTAAATTTGCCCTGAAGCCTGGGAATCATATGACCATCCAACAAGAAATGGACCGTTTAACACACCTTAGACAGCTGAAACAGCCACTAGAATATCCGTCATGTGGCTCAGTCTTCAAGCGACCTGTGGGTCATTTTGCTGGTCAGCTCATCATGGAAGCAGGTCTCAAAGGGTACCGTGTCGGTGGCGTGGAAGTATCACAAAAACACGCTGGATTTATGGTGAACGTAGACAATGGTACTGCGAAGGATTATGAAAATCTCATTGCTGATGTGATTCAAAAAGTAGAAGAAAATTCTGGCATTAAGCTAGAACGTGAAGTAAGAATTTTAGGTGATTTTTAGTCATCAGGTGACTGGAAAAACTAGTAAGGGGGGTGAAGCCTATCGTTTCAGGTAGTAAGGAGGACAAGTTTATTATCCTAGAGGTAGCTTAGGCCTAACAGAGCCTTAATCTGTAATTTACATATCAGAAGGAATTTATGAGAATTGAAAAAACCAATTATCGAATTTAAGGGTGTTTCCAAAGTATTTGAAGACAGCGGAACGACTGTCCTTAAAAATATTAACTTTGAACTGGAAGAAGGGAAATTTTATACGCTTCTTGGTGCGTCTGGATCTGGGAAATCTACAATTTTAAACATTATTGCGGGTCTCTTAGATGCAACGACTGGTGACATTTATCTTGATGGGGAACGCATCAATGATGTGCCAACCAACAAACGAGATGTGCATACCGTCTTTCAGTCCTATGCCCTTTTCCCGCACATGACGGTGTTTGAAAATGTGGCATTTCCCTTAAAATTGCGAAAAGTTGAGAAGGCTGAACTTCAACAACGTGTCACAGAAGCCCTCAAAATGGTACGTTTAGAAGGATTTGAAAATCGTTCTATCCAAAAATTATCAGGTGGTCAACGCCAACGGGTGGCCATCGCGCGTGCCATTATCAACCAACCCCGTGTGGTCCTCTTGGATGAACCCCTCTCAGCCTTGGACTTAAAATTACGGACAGAAATGCAATATGAATTGCGTGAGTTGCAACAACGTCTTGGTATCACTTTTGTCTTTGTCACCCATGACCAAGAAGAGGCCCTTGCGATGAGTGACTGGATTTTCGTCATGAACGACGGTGAAATTGTCCAGTCTGGTACACCTGTTGATATTTACGATGAGCCGATCAACCACTTTGTAGCCACATTTATCGGTGAATCCAATATTCTTTCTGGAACCATGATTGAAGACTACTTGGTCGAGTTCAATGGCAAACGCTTTGAAGCGGTTGATGGTGGGATGCGTCCGAATGAGCCAGTTGAAGTTGTTATTCGTCCAGAAGATTTACAAATTACATTGCCTGAAGAAGGTAAGTTACAAGTAACTGTCGATACGCAGCTCTTCCGTGGTGTCCATTACGAAATTATTGCCTACGACGAACTTGGAAATGAATGGATGATTCATTCAACTCGTAAGGCTATCGAAGGTGAGGTGGTTGGTTTAGACTTCACACCAGAAGACATCCACATTATGCGTCTCAATGAAACAGAAGAAGAATTTGACGCCCGTATTGAAGAATATGTAGAAGTTGAAGAGGTTGAAGATGGCTTGATCAATGCCATTGAGGAGGAAAGAAATGAAGAAAACCTCTAATCTCTTTTCAATCCCCTACTTACTTTGGCTTTTCCTTTTCGTACTGGTGCCTGTTGTCCTGATTGTCATTCAGTCAATGCTCAATATCGAAGGGAAATTGACACTTGAAAACTATCGGATTTTCTTTAGTTCATGGACCTACCTCCGAATGAGTTTTAATTCAGTCTTTTATGCTGGAATTATTACCTTAGTCACGTTACTTATCAGCTATCCTACAGCCTTATTTTTGACACGATTAAAGCACAAACAACTTTGGCTCATGCTGATTGTCTTGCCGACCTGGATCAATCTCTTGCTCAAAGCCTATGCCTTCATGGGGATTTTTGGTCAACAAGGGGGTATTAATAGCTTTCTCTCCTTTATCGGAGTGGGACCACAGCAAATCCTCTTTACAGATTTTTCTTTCATTTTTGTTGCTAGTTATATTGAATTGCCTTTCATGATTTTACCGATTTTTAACGCCTTGGACGATATTGATAGCAATCTTATCAATGCCAGCCGTGATCTTGGGGCAACTGAGCGCCAGACTTTTACGAAGGTGATTTTACCTCTGTCTCTCAATGGTGTCCGTTCTGGTGTTCAATCAGTCTTTATCCCAAGTTTGAGCCTTTTTATGTTGACGCGTTTGATTGGTGGGAACCGTGTCATTACTCTGGGAACCGCTATTGAGCAACATTTCCTCACAACGCAAAATAAGGGAATGGGTTCAACCATTGGTGTAATCCTGATAGCCGTCATGGTCTTGACCATTTGGGTTACGCGTGAAAGACGGAAGGAGGGGTAAAGATGAAAAAATTTGCAAATCTCTATCTCGCCATTGTATTTTTGATTTTGTATATCCCGATTTTCTACCTGATTTTCTATTCCTTCAATGCTGGTGGGGATATGAATCAATTCACGAAACTCACCTTTGAGCACTACGCTACTATGTTTGGGGATTCTCGTCTCATGTTGATTCTGGTAGAAACTTTCTTCTTGGCCTTTTTATCTAGCTTGATTGCGACGGTAATCGGAACATTTGGCGCTATGTTTATCCACCAAACCAGTCAACATCGTCAAAATATGTTGCTTTCTGCCAATAGCGTCCTCATGGTTGCGCCTGATGTTATGATTGGTGCTAGTTTCTTGATTTTATTCACCTTTCTTGGTTTTCAATTAGGCTTTGTCTCTGTGTTGCTTGGTCATGTAGCCTTCTCAATTCCGATTGTGGTGCTGATGGTATTGCCACGCTTGAAGGAAATGAATCAAGATATGGTCAATGCAGCTTATGATTTGGGTGCAACGCGTCTTCAGATGATGCGAGAAGTGATGCTTCCCTATCTGACACCAGGAATCATCGCAGGTTACTTTATGGCATTTACCTATTCACTAGATGATTTTGCTGTGACCTTCTTTGTAACAGGAAATAGCTTCTCGACACTTTCTGTTGAAATTTACTCACGGGCAAGACAAGGAATTTCTTTAGAAATCAATGCTCTTTCTACTATTGTCTTTCTCTTTAGTATTCTACTCGTGATTGGCTATTACTTTATTTCACAAGAGAGGGAGGGCAATAATGCGTAGATTATATTCATTTTTAGCAGGTATAATACTGATTGTAGTGATTCTCTCATTGACAGCTCTAGGGATGCGCCAACAAAGTGGTGGCTCTAGTGACAAATTAGTAATCTACAATTGGGGAGACTACATTGACCCTGAGTTGTTAAAGAAATTTACTGAAGAAACAGGGATAAAAGTTCAGTACGAAACCTTTGATTCCAACGAAGCTATGTACACCAAGATTGAACAAGGTGGTACCACTTATGACCTTGCTGTCCCAAGTGATTACATGATTGATAAGATGATCAAAGAGGATCTGCTTATTCCTCTGGATAAGTCAAAGATAAAAGGACTTGAAAACATCAGTCCTGAATTTATGGACAAGAGTTTTGATCCAGGTAATCTATACTCTATTCCATATTTTTGGGGTACACTAGGCATTGTCTATAATACAACCATGGTCAAGGAAGCTCCTGAACAGTGGAATGATTTATGGAAAGAAGAGTACCGCAATGATATCTTACTCGTCGACGGCGCTCGTGAAGTGATAGGATTTGGTCTGAATAGCTTGGGTTATAGTGTCAATAGCAAAGACCAAAAACAATTGGAAGAAGCAGAAGCAAAACTGAATGAATTAACTCCCAATATCAAAGCCATCGTAGGAGATGAGTTAAAGGGTTACATGATCCAAGGAGATGCCGCGATCGGTGTTAGCTTTTCTGGGGAAGCTAGTGAAATGTTAGATGGTAATGAAGACCTTGTCTACGTTGTACCAAGTGAAGGTTCCAATCTATGGTTTGACAATATCGTCATTCCAACGACAGCAAAACATTATGACGAAGCTTATGCCTTTATCAATTTTATGCTAGAACCTGAAAATGCTGCGCAAAATGCAGAGTATATCGGATATGCAACTCCAAATGCTAAGGCAAAAGAATTGTTGCCAGAAGATATTACATCAGACAAAGCTTTTTATCCAAGCCAGGAAAACATCGAAAAACTGGAGGTTTACGATAATATTGGCCAAAAATGGCTTGGCATTTACAATGACCTCTACTTACAATTCAAAATGTACCGCAAATAAGAATGGCTGATAGTTATTCATCCATTCATCAGGTAAATGAAAATGGGCCAGAATGACTGCTGCCCATTTTTCGCACAATGAAAGGAAGACAATTCGTCTATGAAGAATAATCATCGCAAAGAAGTCACCTTTATTTCTCAATCTATTCTTGCCTCAACCTTACGTGGTATTCTAGTTGGGATTGCTGTGGGAATTGTTGTCGTTGCTTTTCGGTTAGCAATTGAAAAAATCTTTCATCTGGTGACAGATTTGTACCAAATGGCTCATAACCAACCTATCTACCTTGTGTCGATTTTGCTTGGCTATTTCGTAATTGCTTGGATTGTTGGAAAGATGATCAAGGCAGAACCACATATTAAGGGCTCCGGGATTCCTCAAGTAGAAGCTGAGCTTAAAGGGATGATGCACCTCAATTGGTGGTCGGTTCTCTGGCGTAAATTTGTCGGTGGTACACTAGCTATTGCCTCTGGTCTGATGTTAGGACGAGAGGGTCCAAGTATTCAACTAGGAGCAGTAACTGGAAAGGGCGTTGCCAAATGGCTAAAGACAAGTGAGATGGAAAAACGAAGCCTCATCGCTAGCGGAGCCGCAGCTGGTCTAGCTGCAGCCTTCAATGCGCCGATTGCTGGACTGCTCTTTGTCGTGGAAGAAATCTATCATCAATTTTCACGATTGGTTTGGATTTCAGCTTTGGCAGCT
Organism: Streptococcus ovis DSM 16829; assembly: GCF_000380125.1. Classification (GTDB taxonomy): domain Bacteria; phylum Bacillota; class Bacilli; order Lactobacillales; family Streptococcaceae; genus Streptococcus; species Streptococcus ovis. The sequence continues at coordinate 51,163 of NZ_KB904581.1, read as the reverse complement.
AGTATTACAGCCAATTTTATTTCGCTTCATGTATTTGGTTTGACACCTGTGCTTGATATGCCGGACAAATTACCAGTACTAGGCCTCAATCAATACTGGGTTTATGTGTTACTTGGGATTTTTCTTGGAGCAGCAGGTTATTTCTACGAAGTGGTGATTTTAAATATTCAGAAGTTTTACCAATTCTTGGCAAGATTTGTTCCGATTAAACCACAATACTATAGCTTTTTCGCCTTTCTATTTATTATTCCGATTGGGTATTTCTATCCTAATTTACTAGGTGGCGGTCATCATTTGATCTTGGATTTGCCGAAAACATCGCCAACTTTGATGCTACTTATTTTCTATCTAGTTATTCGATTTGTTTGGAGTATGATTTCTTACGGAAGTGGTCTTCCTGGCGGTATTTTCTTGCCTATTCTCACTCTAGGTAGTCTACTGGGAATGTTTGCTGGACGTCTAGCCTTTGATTTTGGCTGGATTAGCCAAGGGGAGGTGACGCTCTTTATTATCCTTGGGATGACAGGCTTTTTCGCTGCTATTTCCAAAGCACCACTGACCGCTATGATTCTGGTCACAGAGATGGTAGGGGATATGCGACAATTGATGGTGATTGGCTTGGTGGCATTAACTGCCTATATTGTTATGGATTTACTGGGTGGAGCGCCTGTCTATGAAGCAATGCTAGAAAAACTCCTTCCTGAATATATGGATGAAGACAATACAGAGATGACTTTGATTGAAGTAGTTGTCTCTGAGCATTTGGCCAATCGTTATGTCAGTGAGCTTCATCTACCGCATAATACACTCATTACATCGCAAGTTCATCATGGAAAAAATCGAGTGGTCAAGGGAAACAGTCGCCTCCATTTGGGAGATAGCATTTATGTAGCGGTGCCTGTATCAGATATTCATCAGATTCGTCAACTTTTGGAAGGACACTAGAGAGTTGAAAGGCATTCTCTAACAGTTTCTTTTTCTTTCATGGTATAATTAAGGGAAACGTAAGAAAGAGAGAAATTCATGGTTTTATCAAAAAAACGAGCCCGAAAAGTACTAGAAGAAATCATTGCCCTCTATCCAGAGGCTAAACCAAGCTTGGATTTTCGCAATCATTTTGAACTCTTAGTGGCAGTCATGCTCTCTGCTCAAACGACAGATGCTGCAGTTAATAAAGCGACACCAAGTCTCTTTGCTGCCTTTCCCACACCAGAAGCCATGGCAGCAGCCAATATCAAGGATATTGAACCACATATTTCAAGACTCGGTCTGTATCGCAACAAGGCCAAGTTCCTCAAAGAATGCGCCCAGCAACTCTTAGAGCGCCATGATGGTCAAGTCCCGCAAACCAGAGAAGAGTTAGAAAGTCTTTCGGGTGTCGGACGCAAAACAGCTAATGTGGTCCTCAGTGTTGGCTTTGGCATTCCAGCCTTTGCTGTTGATACCCATGTAGGGCGTATTTGTAAGCACCATGACATCGTAAAAAAATCAGCCACACCACTGGAAACAGAAAAACGTGTCATGGAAGTCCTACCTCCTGAACTCTGGCTCAAGGCTCACCAAGCCATGATTTATTTCGGACGAGAAGTCTGTCACCCCAAAAATCCAGAATGCGAAAAGTATCCGCAATTATATGAATTTGACTAGTCAACGGCCCTTTCTCGATGATGAGAAAGGGCTTTAATGTGGTATAATAGAGCTATCTATTCAAGAATGGAAAACAGCAATGACATATACAGGTGAATTAGCGATTGAACAACAACTTATTGACCAACTGACCTCAGGAGTTAGTCAATGGAGTTACCGAAGTGATTTAAAAACAGAGGATGCCCTCTGGGACAATTTCTTTGCTAAATTAGAGCAAAATAACGTTGCCGTGTTAAATGGCACGCCTTTGACGGAGCAAGAAAAGGCACAGATTAAAAACCAGCTTAACTTTATTAATTACTACGAAGCTGCTAAATGGTTGGCAGGTGAAAATGGTATCGCTAAGGTGCAAGTTCAGCGTGAAGATGCTAGTCTTGGCACTATCCGTTTATCCGTCATTTGGCGAGATAATGTTGCTGGCGGTACCTCTTCTTATGAAGTGGTGAATCAAGTAGAGCGTCCTAAAGTAGAACCAGCAGACCAAGACAGAAGACTTGATGTAACCTTGTTAATCAACGGACTGCCTCTGATTCAGATTGAGCTGAAAAATGCCCAACATCCGTTTATGGATGCTTTTCGCCAAATTAAAAAATACGACCGTGAGGGCAAACTGCGGGGGATTTACTCTAGCTTACAGATGTTTGTCATGTCTAACCTGACGGATACCCGTTATATCGCTGCCGCAAAAGAAAACAAGCTCAATGATACCTTCTTAACTAAGTGGGTGGATACTAGCAATCAGCCGGTTCTCAATCTCTTTGCCTTTGCCAAAGAGGTGCTCTCGATTCCAAGAGCCCACCAGATGGTGATGCAGTATTCGGTCATTGATGACGATAAAAAATCCTTGATTTTGCTTCGTCCTTATCAAGTTCATGCCATTGAAGCGGTGCAAGAAGCTAGTCGTAAGCAAGAGTCAGGCTATGTTTGGCATACGACAGGTTCAGGTAAGACCCTGACTTCTTATAAAGTTGCTCGTAATCTTTTACAGATTCCGTCTATTGCTAAGACCATTTTTGTGGTGGATCGTAGCGACTTGGACCAGCAGACGACCTCAAGTTTTCTCTCCTATGCTGCCAATGATGTCATTGACATTGACGAGACGGACAATACTCATCAGTTGGTGAAACGGTTGGTGGCAGATGATAAGCGCGTGGTGGTGACAACCATTCAAAAACTAGCCACTATGATGCGCAAAATCAAAGATGGACTCTACAGTAAGGAAGCAGATAAAATCAAGCAACTCAAAGTCGCCTTTGTTGTGGACGAATGCCATCGTGCGGTGACCCCACAGGCTCAGCTCAAACTCTCTAGCTTCTTTATCCATTCCCTCTGGTATGGCTTTACAGGAACACCAATCTTTGCAGAAAACAAACGCCAACAACTCGGGAATCTCGCCCAAACCACAGAAGAGCAATACGGCAAACGCCTCCACGAATACACTGTCAAGGAAGCGATCCATGACAAGGCTGTCCTTGGCTTCAAAGTGGACTATAAAAACACCCTCATTCTCAATAAAGACATCGCTGAAAAGGATATTCCAGACAGCGCCTATGAGGACGAGGAGCACATGCTAGAAGTGCTGGACGCTATCATCAATAAATCCCGTGGGCAACTTGGCTTTCAAAACGGTGTCGGACAGACCTTCAATGCGATCTTAACCGTGAAGTCTATCCCTATGGCGCAGAAATATTATGACCTTTTAAAACGAGTTAAGGCTGGTGAAACCAGAGTGAAGATTTCTGAGCGCGTGAAGCAAGTCCTCCCAGATTTTCCAAGGTTTACCATCACTTACTCCGTGACGGAAAATGTCGAGGAGTCAACGGTCAATCAGGACAAGATGAAGGAAGCCATCTATGATTACAATGCTGAGTTTGGGACCCACTACACGATAGCAGACCTGCGTGGTTTCAATACCGATGTCAATAATCGCCTCGCTCGTAAGAAGGACAAGTACCTCTTCCGTGAAGAGCAACTGGACTTGGTTATCGTGGTCAACCGTCTTCTGACAGGCTTTGATGCTCCTTGCCTCTCGACTCTCTTCATTGACCGCAAGCCCATGCAGCCTCACGATTTGATTCAGGCCTTTAGCCGAACCAACCGTATCTTCAATGGCACTAAAAAGTTTGGTCAAATTATCACCTTCCAAACCCCAGATGCTTTTAAAGAAGCCGTGGACAAAGCGTTGCGCCTCTATTCAAACGGCGGTGAAACCAGTGTTTTAGCCCCTGAATGGGCAGAAGAAAAAGCAGTCTTCGACGAAAAATTAGCCATCCTGCAAAATCAAATAGCAACAGACAGCGAGGTCGGACTGGATATCAGCAGTGCTAGCACCGAATTACTCAAGAAATTTGCCAAATCCTACCAAGAATTTGACCGCTATTTTGCTTCTATCAAGGTCTACTCCGAATACGACCAAGATACCATCTTTGCAGAAACAGGATTGACAGAAGAACTCCTAGAAACCTATATGGGCACCTACCAAAATGTCCTCGAAGAAATCAAGAGACGTAAAGATGATAATGACGATTCAGACGATGAACCACTCGATATCCTCTATGAGTTGGAATCCGTCCATCTCGATGAGATTAACTACGAGTACATCATTTCACTCATCCAAGCCTTTATCCCGCAGGCAGATGATGCCCAAAAAGAATTGACCGCCAAAGACATTGCAGCCGTGGATGCCTATATCGCAGACCTTGCCAAAACCAACCAAGGCCTTGCTCAAGTTATCGCCGACCTCTGGCTCCAAATCCAAATGGACCCAGAAAGCTACCGCGGACAATCCATCACCAATATCCTCGACCAAATGATAGAAGCCGTGATTGCCAAGGAAGTCACCCAACTGGCTAAGAAATGGTATATCGGCGCAGACGAACTCATGTATCTCGTCAAAAACTACCGCAAAGGGGAAAGCAAACAACTTGGTGAAAGTGAACTCAGCCAAAGCCAACGCTACCAAGACTATAAAATCGAAGTCGCAGAAGCCCTCAACCCCCTCAAATACAAAATCGAAATTAAAAAAGCCTACACCCAACTCATCGAAGAAGTCATCGAACCGCTGAGAGTGAGGAGATAGGCATAAGATACAAAGACCGTTAAAAAGCGATTAGGATTTTAGGAAGACAACGACGTGGGATTACCCACAAGGCGTCTTATCTAAATCCCGAGCTTTTAGGCCGTGTTCAGTTCGGATAATAAGATAAGTATATCTGATAGACAAATGTTTTAAAGCGCCTTGATATTTAGTGATTTGAAAGAGATGTTTTTATGAAGTTTAAGAAATTAATTGTTAAAAATTTTAGAAATTTTGAAAATCTCGAAGTTGATTTGTCTAATAAAAATATAATATTTGGAATGAACGATTCTGGTAAAACTAACTTATTGTATGCGATCCGTTTTCTGCTAGATTCAAGAACTCGAAATCAAGGATTTGTTGAGTCTGACTATTTTCAACATCGTAAAGAAGATCCTATAGAAATCATACTACAAATAGATATAGCAGATCGTAATAATGAAGAAAATCCTAATTCGGTTCAATCCAGACAATTAATTGCTGGAGTAAAGGGGGCTAGAACAAATATTGATTTGGATAATTTCTATATTAAATTAATAGCGGAATTTGATGAAAGTGAACAATTAGGTAATCCAGACCTTGCATGGGGATCAAATTTGGATAATCTATTTCCAATCCCCCAGAGAGGAACTCGTTCAGAACTGGATAAGATTTTCCAAGTAGTGTATGTTGATCCTAATATTCAGCTAGATACTATATTTAAGAAAAATAGGAATAATATCTTTAATTCCGGTATAAAGAATATGACCGAAGACGAAAAAAATTCAGATGAACAGATTGAAAATGACATTGAGACCAATATCACAGACCTAAATGATAATATCACTAAATTAAATAAAGTAAAACATACACAGAACGAGCTTACCGAAGCATATAAGAAATTTCGGAATGAAGATCTAAAAATTGAAGTTCAATCTGAAGTTGCGATTACAGGATATTTAGATAACTTACGTCCATATGTTAAATGGAATAATTCCGACAAGAATTATTATCCAACTTCTGGTGATGGACGAAAAAAACTTCTTTCCTATGCTATTACTCATATTCTTTCTGAAAATCAGTATTCAAATAAAATTTTAGTATATCTTATTGAAGAGCCTGAAAATAGTTTACATCGCTCACTTCAGATTTCTCTATCAAAGCAATTATTTAACGATGAATTATATTCCTATTTTTTCTTAACAACTCACTCGTCAGAACTACTGTATGAAATGGATGATATACAGTTAATTAAGATTGTATCTAGTGATAGGTCAAACGGCTATTCTTATTATTATCAAGTACCAGAAGATTTTTCTAAATTGAAGAAAAATCTCAACAAGTCTCTGTCACAATCAATTTTTTATGATACAGTTCTATTAGTAGAAGGGCCATCAGAATATGCTTTGTTTACTGCCATTATGAATGAGGTTTATCCAAGCTATGAAATAGATGGAAAATTTATTCTGAGTGTTGATGGCGTAAATTTTTTACCTTATGTTGAATTATATCGTAATCTCAAAATTAGTTACTTTATAAAAACAGATAATGATTTACAATCTATTAAAGGTAATAAAACTGATTTTTTCTTAAGTGGTATTAGTCGCTCTAGTAAACTTCTTCCAAGAAATGAATATGATTTTAAACCTACTGCATTTAGGAGAAAACTTGTCAATGAAAATGAAAGTGATGAAGAGAAAAAAAGAAAACTAATAAATTATAAAAAATATCTATTTACGGAGGCTATGAAAGAAGATATTGGTGAAAAGCTTTTTGAACTGTTCCAATATAATAATATTTATTTATCAGAGATAGATTTAGAGAACGATTTAGCTGTTTCAATTGATGAGAAATATAAAGTTAAAATTTCTGTGACTAATAGTGGAGTAGTTAAGGATAATGTTGATGATGATAAATTTGTCAAATGGTTACAAGATCATAAATTATATAACATGAATATCTATATTGAAAATGTCCTTAATGAAGAATTAGCTAATGAAATTATTCAAGCTGAACGCTTTAAAGTCTTGAAGGAGTTTAAAGATGCAAAGTAGACTTTCGCTAGAGGAACAAGACAAATTAGTAAAAGAAGAGCTTATAAATGAGGGGGGTAATATCCTTGTTGTTGCAAATGCTGGTTCTGGAAAAACAACCTTTTTAGCTAAAAAAATTCTTAGTGATGTAGAAAGAGAAGGAACATTTCAAAATTTTGCTGCGCTCACATTTACAAATAATGCTAGGGATGAAATTACTAATAAATTAGAAAATATTCCTCAAAATCTTTACGTTGCAACTATTGATGGATTTTTAGAATCTGAAATATTAGAACCGTTTATAGAACAGGTTTATCCTAATGTAAAACCAATTTCATATAACTATCAAAAAAATAGTGAATTTGATAGTTATGGTGTAGGTATCAGTAAATTAACACAAGAAAAAATTTTTGGTAAATACGACTTCAATACACAAAAAAATGGTAAAAACTTTAAGTGTGAAGTTGCTATAAAAATTTTGAGAGAGTGTATTGTCGCCAGAGAATATTTAACATTTAAATATAAAAAAATTTATTTAGATGAGTATCAAGATTGTGACTCTTCCATGCACCAATTATTCATGTATCTTAAAGATGAATTAGGAATTACTTTGGTTATTGTTGGCGATGACAAACAATCTATTTATCAATGGCGTGGAGCCTCACCTATATTTATAAATAGTCTATTTCATACAAAAGATAATAACTTTACAAAAAAGAGATTTCAGAATAATTTCAGAAGCGAACCAAAAATTGTTGATTTTTCATTAGCAATAAGTAATTCAACAAATGTATCTAGAATTCGTTCCGGTGGAGAAATATTGTACTTAAATTTCCCAATTGATTTGCCTCGTATCAATTGGGACGATACTGAGCAAATAAAATCGGAAAAAAATGATGAAACAGCTGAGATTGAGCTAAATATAATCAAAGAGATAGTAGATTCCCGTCTTATATCAACCTTTGATCAGAAGCGGAAATTTTATTTTATAGGCAATAATGATCATATTAAACGGCTGAAGGAAAGAGTAAATTCACTTTTTTGTGATTCCTTTTATTCTTATAGTAGAAACATATTAGCAGATTGTGATAATAGCACCTTATTAACCTCTCTGGCAAAATATTATTTTGATAAGGAATATACGGAGTATCATTTGCTGAATGATCTATATGTTGATTACGATAAAAGTCTTGTTTCCGATTTGAATAATCTACTAACTTCAATGAGAAGTTCTCCTAACCAAAATATCATTGAAGAAATTATTACTTATCTAGGTTTTTCAACCAAAAGATTTGGCACAAAATTAGAGAGTGAATTTTTACTAGAAATTCTGCTTAATCAGGAAAATAAAATTTTATTCACATCGTTAAATGGAGTTTATAATCTTTTTTCAACGATTCATTCTTCAAAAGGACTTAGTTCTGACGAAGTTATTCTATTCACGAATTATCTATTTGATTTTAAAGATAACTTTAAAGAAGAGGATAACTACGTCGCTATTACAAGACCTAAATCAAGATTAATTTTGATTGATTTCAACGGAAAATATAAAAATAAAATAAATGAATTGCTACAAAGAAATAATGAAATACAATTTACTTTGAATGATTTTGCAGAGGTAATAAAATGACAAAACCAATTTTCCCCATCCTCAGATTCAAAGATTTTGATGATGAGCTTATAAAATTTAAAATCGGAGAGGTATCTGATTCTTATTCTGGAGGAACGCCATCTGTATTAAATAAAAATTTCTATTCTGGCACTATCCCTTTTATTCGCTCGGCTGAGATTAATAAGGATGAGACGGAACTCTGTATTAACGAAGATGCACTCAATCAGTCGTCCGCCAAGTTGGTAGAAAAAGGAGATATTCTATATGCTCTTTACGGTGCTACCAGTGGTGAAGTTGGTATTTCACGAATAGACGGAGCAATTAATCAAGCAATTCTTGCTATAAAACCTTACGAAGGTTATTCAAGTGAGTTTATTATGCAATGGTTGCGTCGTGAAAAGAATAGTATTATTGATAAATATCTTCAAGGTGGACAAGGGAATTTATCAGGCGGTATTGTTAAAAACTTAGATGTACAATTTCCGACCTATTCTGAACAATCCTCCATCGGCACTCTTTTCCAAACGCTTGATGAGCTTTTATCTGCCTATAAGGATAATGTAGCTAATTATCAAGCCTTCAAGGCATCTATGTTATCAAAGATGTTTCCAAAGGCAGGACAGACCATCCCTGAAATCCGCTTAGATGGATTTGATGGCGAGTGGGATGAGAAGAAGCTAGAAGAATTAGCATATTATCGGAGAGGTTCTTTCCCTCAGCCTTATGGTAATAAAGAATGGTATGATGGTGCCAATAGTATGCCATTTGTTCAAGTAGTTGATGTATTGGATAATTTTAATTTATCCAATGAGACGAAACAAAGGATAAGTGAGCTAGCGATGCCCAAAAGTGTCTTTGTTCCTACTGGTACAATTTTGGTTACACTTCAAGGAAGCATTGGTAGAGTTGCAATAACAAAATTTCCTTGCTATGTTGATCGTACCATTTTGATTATCGAAAGTTTTAAGCGAGAAATGGATAAATATTTTATGGCGATTTCCTTAAAAAGTAAGTTTGAAACTGAAAAGCAGAAAGCACCAGGAGGAACTATAAAAACAATAACAAAGGAAGTTTTAAACGATTTTACTATTGTTTTTCCTTCTCCTGAAGAACAGCGAGCCATCGGCGCTTTCTTCTCAAACCTAGATGACCTTATTTCTAATTACCAAGACAAAATCAAGCAACTAGAAACCTTGAAGAAAAAGCTCTTGCAGGAGATGTTTTTGTAAATTAAATTGATAATTTTGATTTGAAAGGTTTAATAGATAGTGGTTAAATCAAAAATAAAGCAACATGTCGTACCTCAGAGTTATTTAAAACGTTTCGCCCAGAAAAATACAAATAATAATGGGTATAACATATCAGTATATCATGTTGTTAATGGAAAGATATTTATTAGTGCTATAAAAGATGTAGCGTTTGAGAAGAATTATTATGATGTAAGTAATAGAGAGAATGAAAAGCACTGGGAAGAATATTTCGCAACACAGATCGAACCTTTGTATGGGCAAGACTTAACGAATATTATTTCAAGAATCACTTTAATAAATAAAAAAGAAGATATATTAGAAATAGAACATAAAATTAAATTATCGAAAATGTTAGGATTTCAATTTGTTAGAGTGCCAGGTTTCTTGGAACGTAGATTTAAGCATGGTAGTGAACTTTTTGATGAAACTATAAAAGAAACTAGAGAACGTTTTTCAGATAGTAATATTCCAAATTTAGAGTCAATACTTGGTCAATTTATTGCAAATAAGTCTAATATTATAAAGGATTTGACTCTAGATTTAATTTCACAAGAAGAACGTTTAATCCTCTTTTCAACAGTTTTACAAAATAAATCATGGATAATCTATTATAATAATAGTGAGATGCCATTTATCACTAGTGATAATCCAGTTGTAATGGCTAATTTTAATACTAACTCAATTGGATACTCAGATAATGGCTTAGGTAGAAATGATAATATTATTTATTTTCCATTATCAAGTAAAATCTTACTTGAGTTAGTACCTCGGAATGAAGAAACAGTACATTTAGATAATTCTCTGAATATCCTTTCGGATGAGAATTTAGAATTTATTACAGCAGTAAATTCTTTGCAGATAATCCACTCCACAAAACAAAGCTTTATTCATCCAAATTATCAGCAAGAATTGGAAAATATAATAGAATATTTAAAAAGAAAAATGGTAGACTCTAAATAATAATATGATACAAAGAGAAATCCTTCCTTTTCAATAACATTTAAGTTATAATCAGAATAGAAAAGTTTTTACAAATATCTATTACGAAACGAGGCACGGTATGACAACAAACAATCCAGCTATTGGTAGCCGTTGGGAAGAGGTTCAAGCAGAACTATTCACACCTGAGGAATTGCGTGAAAGTGATTTGAGGGTGGCGGTTATGCTTGAACTCATTAAGGCTAGACAGGAAAAGGGGATCAGTCAAAAGAAATTGGAGCAGCTCATGGGAAAACCAGTCCACAACTTGATACCGTTTTGAAAGTGCTAGCCAGCCTTGGAAAGACCTTGGCTGTTGTGCCCTTGGAACAAGAACAAAATAGTAGTAGAACGATTGTCTAAATCACTTGGAATATTGCCTATCAGCTCTGCTATTTTCCAAAAATAAACCATTAGAAAGACAAAAACATGGAACAACTACAAACCTCCCAATCGCTCTATCAGGCGCTTTGGAATTCGGCGGATATTCTCCGCTCTAAGATGGATGCCAATGACTACAAGTCCTATCTTTTGGGCATGGTCTTTTACAAGTACCTGTCGGACAAGATGCTCTTTTATGTGGCTAAGACCATGGAGGAGCCGACCGATGATTTGCATAAGGCCTTGGACCTTTATCGTGGTTACTACGAGGATGAGGAGACGCATGCCGATTTGCTGGCGGTGATTAAGGGTGAGATGTCTTATGCCATTGAGCCAGATTTGACCTTTACCGCCTTGGTGGATCGGGTCAATGACGGCACCTTTCAGTTAGAGGACTTGGCACAAGGTTTCCGTAACATCGAACAAGCGGATGAGCTCTTTGAAAATCTGTTTGAGGACATTGATTTATACTCTAAAAAGTTAGGGGCGACGCCTCAAAAACAAAACCAGACCATTTCTGGTGTCATGAAAGAATTGGCGGTTCTGGATGTGGCAGGTCACGCTGGTGACATGCTTGGGGATGCTTATGAATATCTGATTGGTCAGTTTGCGACCGACTCAGGAAAAAAGGCTGGAGAGTTTTACACGCCCCAGCCTGTGGCTAAACTCATGACTCAGATTGCCCTGCTTGGTCGTGAGGATAAGAAAGGCTTCACTCTTTACGATGCGACCATGGGCTCTGGTTCTCTGCTCTTGAATGCCAAACGGTATAGCCATAAGCCAAACACCATTTCTTATTTTGGTCAGGAGCTCAATACCTCGACATATAATCTAGCTCGCATGAACATGATTTTGCACGGTGTGCCGATTGAAAATCAGTATTTGCACAATGCGGACACGCTTGATGAAGACTGGCCAACGCAGGAGCCAACTAACTTTGATGGGGTGCTCATGAACCCACCTTACTCGGCCAAGTGGGCAGCGGATAGTGGTTTCTTGCAAGACCCTCGTTTCTCAGCCTTTGGCGCCTTGGCTCCAAAATCAAAAGCGGATTTTGCTTTCCTTTTGCATGGTTATTATCACCTCAAGCAAGATGGTGGGGTCATGGCTATTGTCCTACCACACGGCGTCCTTTTCCGTGGCAATGCGGAAGGGAAAATCCGTCAGCATTTATTGGAAGAAGGGGCTATTGATACTGTGATTGGTCTGCCAGCCAATATTTTCTTCAATACTAGCATTCCAACTACAGTTATTATTCTCAAAAAAGATAGAACCACTCGTGATGTTTATTTCATTGATGCATCTAAGGAATTTACCAAGGGTAAAAACCAGAACCTCATGGAAGACAAACACATTGAGAAAATCTTAGAGGCTTACAAGTCTCGCGAGGATATGGACAAGTTTGCTCATCTGGCCAGCTTTGAAGAACTCAAAGAGAATGACTTCAACCTCAATATCCCTCGCTATGTGGATACCTTTGAGGACGAAGAAGTAGCACCGTTGACGGATATTGTAACGAATATTAACAAGACCAATCAAGAGATTGCGACCAAATCAGCCCAGTTGACAGACCTCCTTCACCAACTCAAAGGCACGACACCAGAAGCGCAGGCTGAATTAGACGCCTTTTTGAAGGATTTGACCTTATAACTGTCCCAAATTTCTGGTTTCATTCTGTGTCAAATTGTTTACTTTCTTACTGAAAAAGAGTAAGATAGTCCCTGAGTAAAGGGAGCAGATGATATGATAGCAAATGATAAAATTATTGCTCTGGTCAAGCCAGAATATATGGAACGTATTCCTCGTTTAGTTCGAGGGCACGCGGTGAAAGCAACTTGTAAACTGATTGCGCGTGAGTTTCCAGAAGCCTATGCTGAAGCTGAAAAAGAAGGAGATTTGAGCCCAGAGGCCAAAGAAACTCTGACTCTAATTGTCAACGATATTTTTAAAGAACGGATGGCAAAGCATAATTTGTAAATCTCCAGCCCAACAACTGGAGATTTTTCATGTAAAATAATGACTAGTCATTGAAAAGAAAAGAGGATTCAAATGAAAATTGCAACATTTATGGAACCAGGTAAGATGGTCATTACAGAGATTGCCAAACCAGTTATAGAAAAAGAGAGACAGATGCAATCATTAAAATTATACGTGCCTGTGTTTGCGGGTCTGATTTGTGGTGGTATCGTGGCATCAATAAACGCGAAGCTAACACCTATGCAGGTCACGAGGCGATTGGAATTGTAGAAGAAGTTGGGGCTGCTGTCACCAATGTCCAAGTTGGAGATTTTGTGATTGTTCCGTTCACACATGGTTGTGGAGAGTGTGCAGCCTGTCGCGCTGGTTTTGATGGTGATTGTACCAATCGTGAAATTGTCAAAAATAGCGGTTACCAAGGGGAATATCTACGGTATGTGAATGCTGATTGGTCCTTAGTCAAGGGGCCAGGACAGCCATCTGATTATTCGGATAATCAATTAAATTCATTGTTGACCTTGTCTGATGTGATGGCAACTGGTTTCCATGCCGCAAAAACAGCTGAAGTCAAAGAAGGTGATACTGTCGTGGTCATGGGAGATGGTGCTGTTGGCTTGTGTGGTGTCATTGGTGCGAAACTACTTGGAGCTAAACGTATTATTGCGATGAGTCGTCATGCAGATCGTCAAGCCTTAGCCCGGGAATTTGGTGCGACAGATATTGTTGAAGAATGTGGAGACAAAGCAGTTGCTAAAGTGATGGAGCTAACGAATAATGCTGGTGCAGATGCTGTTTTAGAATGTGTTGGAACAGAGCAATCTGTCCAAACTGCTACGCAAATTTGTCGACCAGGTGCCATTATTGGATGAGTGGGTGTCCCACACAATTCTGAAATTGATACCCATCAACTCTTCTTTAAGAATATTGGTCTTCGTGGAGGAATTGCTGCGGTTACAACGCATGACAAGGAGGTCTTGCTTGACGCTGTACTTTCTGGACAAATTCATCCAGGAAAGGTCTTTACAAGACGGTTTGATCTCGATGATATTCAGGCTGCTTATGAAGCCGTGGACAAACGTGAAGCTATCAAATCATTGGTGATGGTCAGTGGTAACTAAACATGGAAAAGGTAAGATTCTCAACAAAAGGAATCTTGCCTTTTATCTTTCCTATTAAAATGTATTCAAAACCAAAACTTTTACAAAAAAATAATGATAATTTTACAGATAAAGACGAATAATTTTAAATTTTTTCGCGTAATTTTTATCATTGTTTTCATTTCTATGTCTAATTTCCGAATGTTTGAGACAAATATAGTGGTTTATCAATGAACAGAAAGAAAAATATGAATAATTGTTTTTAATTCCTAACAAAAATATATTAAAACACGAATCATAGTGTCGAGAAGTGTTGTTATATTGACAAAATCCATACATTGACCTATAATAATACATGGAAACGCGAGAGCGTAGTGATATGATAAAGTTCATATAGGAAGGTCATTTTTCGATTACAGGAGCCAGATACCATGTTTAATGAAGTACCCGTTTTTGACTATGAAGATATTCAGTTAATCCCAAATAAATGTATCATTTCTAGCCGTTCTGAGGCAGATACGGCGGTCAAGTTAGGCAATTATACCTTTAAGTTGCCTGTTGTTCCCGCTAACATGCAGACCATTATTGATGAGGATGTAGCTGAAATGTTGGCTAGAAAGGGCTATTTCTACATTATGCACCGCTTTGATGAAGCGGGGCGTAAGCCGTTTATCAGGAGAATGCACGACCAAGGCTTGATTGCATCGATTTCCGTTGGCGTGAAGGACTATGAATACGATTTTGTGTCAAGCTTGAAAGACGATGTTCCAGAGTTCATTACAATCGACATTGCACATGGTCATGCTGATTCTGTTATCAAGATGATCAAGCATATCAAGACAGAACTTCCTGAAAGCTTTGTCATTGCAGGAAATGTTGGAACACCAGAGGCAGTTCGTGAGTTAGAGAATGCTGGTGCAGATGCGACGAAAGTCGGTATTGGCCCAGGTAAAGTATGTATCACTAAGGTTAAAACTGGTTTTGGTACGGGTGGCTGGCAATTGGCTGCGCTTCGCTGGTGTGCTAAGGCAGCTCGCAAGCCCATTATTGCAGATGGTGGTATCCGTACTCATGGAGACATTGCCAAATCAATCCGTTTCGGCGCCAGCATGGTTATGATTGGTTCCCTCTTTGCTGGTCACATCGAAAGCCCAGGTAAGACAGTGGAAGTAGATGGTGAGCAATTTAAGGAATACTTCGGCTCAGCTTCTGAATATCAAAAGGGCGAGCACAAAAATGTAGAAGGCAAGAAAATTCTTCTTCCTGCTAAAGGGCATTTACAAGATACCTTGACAGAGATGGAACAGGACTTGCAAAGTTCTATTTCGTATGCTGGCGGACGTGACTTGGCAAGCTTGACACGGGTTGATTATGTTGTCGTAAAAAACTCTATTTGGAACGGTGACTCTATCTAACTGAACAATACGAAAGCCTCTAGAAGATTCTAAAGGCTTTTCAATATGCCTATTTTGGCTAAATTCTTTTAAAAAAACTTGCGAAACAAGCTTCATTTTTTATATAATAGAAGGATAAAAGGATGAGGTGAAGTATGAAGCAGCTGGAAGAGCGAATTTTGCGAGATGGGCAGGTTTTGAGCAATACTGTCTTGAAAGTTGATTCTTTTTTAACTCATCAGGTTGATGTGGCTTTGATGAAGGAGATTGGGCAAGTCCTTTCGAATTTTTTTAAAGATGCGGGGATAACAAAAGTTGTCACAATTGAAGCATCAGGGATTGCACCTGCCCTTTATGTGGCTGAAGCATTAGAAGTTCCAATGGTATTTGCCAAAAAGTCTAAAAATATTACGATGACAGAAGGAATTCTCACAACAGAAGTCTATTCCTTTACGAAGCAACTCACTAGTCAAGTGTCAATTGCTGAAAAGTTTTTATCCGATTCTGATCGTATTTTGATAGTAGATGATTTTTTGGCAAATGGTCAGGCTACGATGGGCTTAATCGATATCATTGAGCAGGCCGGTGCGTCTGTTGAATCCATTGCGATTGTGATTGAAAAATCCTTCCAAAATGGGCGTCAAAGATTGGAAGAAGCAGGTCATAAGGTAGTGTCTTTGGCACGGATTGCATCTTTAGAGAATGGGCGTCTTGAATTTGCGCCAGCAGATGTCTGATATGGACTAGAAGCACACGTGGTGTGCTTCTTTTCTACTAAATGTATGAAAGGAGAACTGAAAGAATGTTTCACGCTAGAACAACGAGAGAAAAAGTTGTTTTATTTTTAAAAATTTTCTTTCCGATATTGATTTATCAACTAGCAACTTACTCTGCCTCTTTTATTGATACGATGATGACGGGACAATATAGTACACAGCATTTGGCGGGGGTCTCGATGGCCACAAGCCTCTGGAATCCTTTTTTCTCTTTAGCAACAGCTATCGTTTCCGCTCTTGTGCCGATTATAGGTCATCATTTAGGTCGGGGTGATAAGGAGCAGGTTCGTAAAGAACTACACCAATTTATTTATTTGACCGTGTTATTAGTTCTTATACTCTTTTTGATTGTCATATGCGTCGCCATCCCTGCCCTGTCATGGTTTCATCTGGAACCGGAAGTTTTAGCTGTTGGTCAGGGGTACCTTTCCTTTATTTTGATTGGGATTTTACCTCTTATTCTTTTTAGTGTATTTCGTTCCTTTTTTGATGCTTTGGGCTTGACCAAATTATCAATGTACCTCATGCTTTTATTGGTTCCTTTTAATTCATTTTTTAATTATATCCTGATTTATGGGAAATTGGGAATGCCTGAAATGGGTGGAGTAGGAGCTGGTTTGGGAACTTCTTTAGCTTACTGGGCAGTACTCATTGTAGTCCTCGTTGTGTCTATTTTTCATAATGCTATCCGTCCTTACGAAATTTGGAAATGGACTGGTTTTGAGAGAAAGAGATTTGTAGAAGGATTTCGTTTGGGATTTCCCATTGGCTTACAGACTTTTGCGGAAGTGGCAATTTTTGCTGTGGTGGGGCTATTGATGGCGAAATTCTCCTCTCAAGTAATTGCGGCCCACCAAGCAGCAATGAATTTTGCAACCTTGATGTATGCTTTTCCAGTGAGTATCTCTATGGCTTTACCCATTGTGATTTCTTATGAAATGGGCGCTAAAAGATTTATAGCTGTTAAAGAATACACCAAGATTGGCCGACTGATAGCCTTTGCTTTTTCGGCTTTAACCGTAAGCTTTATCTTTGTATCTCGTGGACGGGTTGCCTTTTTATATGGTGACGATCCGATCTTTATTAAACTCACATCTGAATTTCTAGTTTATGCTCTCTTTTTCCAATTGGCAGATGCTTTCACTGCTCCTTTGCAGGGAATTTTACGAGGCTATAAAGACACGACGATGCCTTTTGTTATTGGTGTCAGTACCTATTGGAGCGTTGCTATTCCATTGGCATTGTTGTTAGAATACACGATTGACCTTGGACCGGTTGCCTACTGGGTAGGCTTGATTATGGGGATATTTGCTTGTGGTATTCTGCTACAAAGACGATTAAGAAAACTAGAGAAGAGAATGTTGAGTCTCTAACATTCTCTTGAGAGATGTACGAAAAGAGGAAATCTAAATGGATAATCAAATGCAAGCTGCTGTCATCTATGAAGCAGGTGGACCTGAACAATTGTTTGTAGAAAATCGACCAATTCCTCAAGTTAAAGAGGGCTGGAGTTTAGTAAAAGTGAAAGGATTTGGGATTAATCATTCTGAAATTTTTACCAGAAAAGGATTGTCGCCAAGTGTTCAATTTCCAAGAATATTAGGAATCGAGTGCGTTGGTGAAGTTGTAGAAACTACTTCAAATATGTTCTCAGTTGGGCAGAAAGTAGTCTCCATCATGGGTGAAATGAGCAGAGATTTTGATGGTTCGTATGCGGAATATGTCCTCTTGCCTAATCAGCAAATTTTTCCAATTTCGTCATCGTTAGATTGGTCTGATTTGGCTGCAGTTCCTGAAACATTTTATACCGCCTTTGGTGCTTTTGAAAACTTGATGGTAACAGAGTCAGACCGCATTTTGGTCCGTGGGGCAACAAGCGGAGTTGGCATTGCCTTTATGAAGCTGGTCAAGGCTAAATTCCCACATATTCACATCACGGGAACGAGTCGAAAATCTGAGAAATTTTCTCTGTTACTAGAAGCGGGATTTGATCAGGTCATTGAAGATAGGGCAGGAAAACTTCAGACAACAGCACAGTTTGATAAAGTGTTGGAGTTGATTGGCCCTGCAACGATAATGGATACTTTGAAACATGTCCGAGAAAGAGGGATTGTCGCCAGTGTTGGTCAACTAGGTGGAAAATGGTTTTTAGAAGACTTTGATCCAATTATGGCTTTACAAAACAATGTCTACCTTACAACCTTTTATTCAGGGAATGTTGATGGTAAAAAGATGCAGACAATGTTTGATTTCATTGAAGAATTTTCAGTTGAGGTTCATCCTGAAAAAATTTACACCTTGCCCCAAATCGTAGAAGCACATCATTATCTAGAAAGTAGTAACAGCTATGGTAAAGTAGTTGTCATAAATCAATCATTGTAAAGGAGAATATATGAAATTCATTTGGTCCTATTTACGTTCCAAGCACAAATGGTTAGCCTTGGATTTGCTAGGCGGATTTTTATTTGTCGTTGTTAATTTGGGAATGCCAACGATTTTGGCACGAATGATTGACGAAGGCATTACGAAGAACAATACCGAACGACTCACATATTGGGCTCTGATCATGCTCGTCATTGTAGTATTGGGAGTTATTGGTCGGATTTCCTTGGCCTATGCTGCTGGGAAATTGACCACTACCATGATCAAGGAGATGCGGATGGACATGTATGCCAAGTTACAAACTTATTCGCATCACGAATATGAGCAAATCGGTGTGTCATCCTTAGTAACACGGATGACGAGCGATGCCTTTGTCCTTATGCAATTTGCAGAAATGAGCCTGCGGATGGGGGTTGTAACACCGATGATGATGATTTTTTCGGTGATTATGATTCTGTTAACTAGCCCTTCCTTGGCTTGGATTGTGGCAGTAGCGATTCCTTTCTTGATCATCGTTGTTGCTTATGTGGCAATTCACTCTCGTCCGATTTCAACACAACAACAAAAAACATTGGATAAAATCAACCAGTACGTTCGTGAAAATCTGATGGGTCTGCGTGTGATTCGTGCCTTCTCTCGTGAAGAGTTTCAAGAAGAGCGCTTTGATGGGCAGAACCAGACCTATTCAGACATTTCCACGCGCCTCTTTACCTTGACAGGCTTAACAGAGCCATTGTTTGTGCAAATTATTATTGCGATGATTGTCTCAATTGTCTGGTTTGCGCTCGATCCACTCTCAAAAGGTCATTTACAAATTGGGGATTTGGTAGCCTTTATCGAGTATAGTTTCCATGCTCTCTTTTCATTCTTGATGTTTGCCAATCTCTTTACCATGTACCCTCGGATGGCGGTTTCTAGTAGTCGGATTCAAGAAGTCATGGATATGCCGATTTCTATTTCACAAAATGAAGATGGGATTACTGAGACTGATACACACGGCTATCTAGAATTTGAAAATGTCACCTTTGCCTATCCTGGCGAGACTGAAAGTCCTGTCTTGCACAACATTTCTTTCAAAACGAAACCGGGTGAAACTATTGCCTTTATTGGTTCAACTGGTTCTGGAAAATCGTCACTGGTCAATTTGATTCCACGATTTTATGATGTGACCTTAGGAAAAATCTTGGTGGATGGTGTGGATGTCCGTGATTACAATCTCAAGGCTCTTCGGCAAAAGATTGGTTTTATCCCACAGAAAGCTCTGCTATTTACCGGAACAATCGAAGAAAACTTAAAATATGGGAAGCCGGATGCGACCTATCCTGAACTAGACCGAGCTTCTGAGGTGGCGCAAGCTAAGGAATTTATCGAAAGTCGAGAAGAAGGCTACGACACTCATCTTGCTGAAGGCGGAAGCAACCTATCTGGTGGCCAAAAGCAACGCTTGTCTATCGCACGCGCCGTTGTGAAAAAGCCCGATATCTATATCTTTGATGATTCTTTCTCTGCCCTTGATTATAAGACAGATGCGACTTTACGACGTCGTCTGAAAGAAGTCACTGGGGATGCTACCGTTCTCATCGTAGCACAACGTGTTGGAACCATTATGGATGCAGATCAGATTATTGTCCTAGATCAAGGTGAAGTAGTCGGTCGTGGCAGACACGAAGAACTCATGGTGAGCAACGAGATCTATCGTGAAATCGCCAATTCACAATTAAATAATCAATCATTAACAGAGGAAGGAGCATAAAATGAAACAAAAATCAGTATTTCTACGTTTGTGGGATTATTTGAAGCACTACAAAGGCTCCCTCTTTCTAGCTATATTTCTTAAAATTGTAGCAGCTGTGATGAATGTCTTGGAACCATTTGTATTAGGACTTGTCATCACTGAATTGACCAAAAATTTGCTGGATATGGCGAATGGTGTCCCAGGAGCTACTATCAACAGTCACTATGTTTTTTGGGTATTAGTGATTTATGCCATTCGTGCTCTTTTTTATGAATTGGGGGCTTACGGGTCTAACTATTACATCACAAGGACGGTGCAACAAAGTATTCGTGATTTGCGAAATGACCTCAGTGAGAAAATCAATCGCATTCCTGTGTCGTATTTTGATAAACACCAATTTGGGGATATGCTTGGTCGGTTTACCAGCGATGTCGAGACGGTTTCAAATGCTCTACAACAATCTTTTTTACAGATTATCAATGCTGTCTTGAGCCTAACCTTGGTGATTGTAATGGTACTCTATCTAAACTTCAAACTGGCTTGGATTGTGATTATCAGCATTCCGATTACGTACATTGCTGCGCAAAGTATTCTCAAAAAATCCCAACCCTATTTCAAGCGTCAAGCCAACGTCCTTGGGGATATGAATGGTTTTGTACAAGAAAACTTAACAGGTTTTAATGTTTTAAAACTCTATGGACGTGAGGAAGCTTCTACAGAAGAGTTTGCCCGAATTACAGATGAATTGCAGCATGTGGGTTTCCGTGCAAGCTTTATGTCAGGGATTATGATGCCAGTCTTGCATGCCATTTCTGATATGACTTATCTCATTGTGGCTGTCTTGGGTGGTCTTCAAGTCATGGCAGGCAAGATGACTATTGGGAATATTCAAGCCTTTGTCCAATATGTTTTCCAAATCGGACAACCCATTCAAACACTAACCCAGTTGGCAGGGATTTTGCAAAGCGCCAAGTCTTCCTTAGAACGGATTTTTGAAGTTTTGGATGAAGCGGACGAAGTAGCAGAAGTGACAGAAACACTAGAGCAAGATTTGACTGGTCAAGTAAGCTTTAGCAATGTGGACTTTCAATATGTTGCAAACAAACCGCTGATTCGTGACTTTAATTTAGAAGTCAAACCGGGTGAAATGGTAGCCATTGTGGGGCCAACTGGAGCTGGTAAAACAACGTTAATTAATCTTCTCATGCGCTTTTATGATGTAACAGCTGGAAGCATTACAGTGGATGGACATGATATTCGTCACCTTTCTCGTCAGGATTACCGGAAACAGTTTGGGATGGTCTTGCAGGATGCTTGGCTCTATGAAGGAACGATTAAGGAAAACCTTCGTTTTGGAAATCTGGAAGCAACCGACGAAGAAATTGTTGAAGCAGCCAAGGCAGCCAACGTAGACCACTTTATTCGTACTTTGCCAGGTGGCTACAATATGGAAATGAATCAGGAATCAAGCAATATCTCGCTAGGGCAAAAACAACTCTTGACGATTGCCCGCGCCCTGCTAGCAGATCCGAAAATTCTCATTCTTGACGAAGCGACATCATCTGTTGATACTCGCTTGGAATTGCTGATTCAAAAAGCTATGAAACGCTTGATGCATGGTCGGACCAGTTTTGTCATTGCTCACCGTTTGTCAACCATTCAGGAAGCCGATAAGATTTTGGTGCTGAAAGACGGACAAATCATTGAGCAAGGCAATCACGAAAGTCTCTTGGCAGATAAAGGTTTCTATTACGACCTCTACATGAGCCAGTTCAGTCAAGCAGAGGAAGCATAAGGAAACAAAAGATACCTCCAAACTTGGAAGTATCTTTTTCTATTCTTCTAAAAAATATCCTTGTCGTACCAATTCCTTTTGATAATGCCGATTGTAAGTAAAGGCAAAATATAAATGGACTAAGGCGCTAGGAATACCGATTCGAAAATGATATCCATCTGCTAACCACGGGAAAGAAAAGCTAACTACAGCAGCTGATAGTACGAAGAGGATCAGTGCCCATTTCCAGTCTTTCCTAAGCAGTGGCACCCAAAATCCAAAAAAGAGAATCGTCCAAGAAAAACCTTCTGGTGCCAGATGTCTGTCTCCTCTTGCATTAACATAGACTTTTTTCATTGCGCTATTCCTCGACTGATTTGTTTTTCCGCTTCATCTCTCCATGTGGGTAGTAGGTGCCTTCTGGCATATCATTGATAAAGACATGGATGGCTTCTTTTGGAGCTTTAGCAATACGAGAAACGACTTCTGTAACCTCACGAGCTAACTCGATTTTTTGCTCCTCTGTGCGTCCTTCAAATAAGTCAATTTTTACAAATGGCATAAGTTTTCTCCTTTAATGATTATTAATTTCAGTATAGCATAGTTCTTTAAAAATAACTGAAGTTTTCATTTATCTCGTTTTTTCTGTTGTAAATGAGCCTTTTATGATAGAATAGTAGGAGTGAGTTTTAAAAGGAATGGAATGTGAACATGGCACAGTTATATTATAAATACGGCACAATGAATTCAGGAAAGACGATTGAAATCTTGAAAGTCGCCCATAATTATGAAGAGCAGGGCAAGGGCGTTGTCATCATGACAAGTGCGCTTGACACGCGTGACGGTTTTGGAATGGTTTCTAGCCGAATTGGCATGCGTCGCGAAGCTATTGCCATTGATGATAAAATGGATGTGTTTGCCTATGTTGCAAATCTGCCCGAGAAACCATATTGTGTATTGATTGATGAAGCACAATTTTTGAGTAAGCAAAATGTGTATGATTTTGCACGGGTCGTTGATGAATTAGGTGTCCCGGTCATGGCTTTTGGACTAAAAAATGACTTTCAAAATCATCTTTTTGAAGGATCGCGTGAGTTGCTTTTGCTAGCGGATAAGATTGAAGAAATTAAAACGATTTGTCAGTATTGCTCCAAGAAAGCCACCATGGTCTTGCGAACAGAAGACGGACATCCTGTCTATGAAGGTGCACAAATCCAAATTGGCGGCAATGAGACTTACATTCCAGTTTGCCGAAAACACTATTTCCATCCAGAAATTTAAGACATCGCAAGGTGTCTTAAATTTTCTTTTTTATCCAGTAAGGAATGCAGATAAGTCCACCATTTTATGATATAATGAAATCTGATAATATTATGAATTTACAGTATGAGGTAATAAAACAATATGAATATCTATGATCAGTTACAGGCTGTTGAAGATCGCTATGAGGAACTTGGCGAATTGCTTAGTGACCCCTCTGTCGTGTCTGATACGAAGCGGTTTATGGAATTGTCTCGTGAGGAGGCAAATACACGCGAAACAGTAACAGCCTATCGTGAATACAAACAAGTCATTCAAAATATCGCAGATGCGGAAGAAATGATTAAGGATGCTGGTGGTGACCCAGAATTAGAAGAAATGGCGAAAGAAGAGTTGAAAGACTCAAAAGCTGCTAAGGAAGAATACGAAGAAAAATTGAAAATTCTTCTCTTGCCAAAAGATCCGAATGACGATAAGAACATTATCTTGGAAATCCGCGGTGCTGCTGGTGGCGATGAAGCAGCTCTCTTTGCTGGAGACCTCTTAACCATGTACCAAAAGTTTGCGGAAGCACAGGGCTGGCGCTTTGAAGTCATGGAAGCTTCTTACAACGGCGTTGGTGGTATCAAGGAAGTGGTAGCTATGGTATCGGGCCAATCGGTTTATTCTAAGCTCAAATACGAATCCGGTGCTCACCGTGTGCAACGTGTTCCTGTGACAGAGAGTCAAGGTCGAGTGCATACGTCGACCGCGACAGTCCTTGTCATGCCTGAAGTGGAAGAAGTGGAATATGACATTGATCCAAAAGACCTCCGTGTAGACATCTATCATGCTTCTGGTGCTGGTGGACAGAACGTCAATAAGGTTGCGACAGCCGTTCGTATCGTTCACTTGCCAACCAATATCAAGGTGGAAATGCAGGAAGAACGGACGCAACAGAAAAACCGTGATAAAGCCATGAAGATCATCCGCGCGCGTGTAGCAGACTACTTTGCCCAAATCGCTCAAGACGAGCAAGATGCCGAACGGAAATCAACCGTTGGGACAGGTGACCGTTCAGAACGGATTCGTACCTACAACTTCCCACAAAATCGTGTCACTGACCACCGCATTGGCTTGACTCTACAAAAATTAGACACGATTTTAGCTGGAAAACTAGACGAAGTAGTAGATGCTCTTGTTCTTTACGATCAAACACAGAAACTTGAGAAATTAAACAACTAATGACTTATGGAGAATTGTTAGCGAAATTAGAAGCTAACTTAGAAAAACTTGGAGAGGAAAAAGAAGCCCTCTCTTATGTTTTTAAAGACATCAAGGGTTGGACAAAAACAGATTTGATTTTGAATTTACGCCATCCTATCCCAGAAACAGATGCAAAACTCTTGCAGGAGATTTTTGACAAACTCTCGCAGCATATTCCTGCTCAGCACATAACTGGAAAAGCCTATTTTGGCAATTTAACCTTAAATGTGACGCCTGATGTCCTCATTCCTCGTCCAGAGACAGAAGAGTTAGTAGATTTGATTTTAGCGGAAAATAGCAGAGCAGACTTGCGCGTGTTGGACATTGGGACAGGAAGTGGAGCTATTGCCCTCGCATTGAAGCAGGCAAGACCTGATTGGCAGATTACAGCCAGTGATATTTCAGCGGAAGCTCTCCGTATTGCACAAGAAAATGCAGAGAGAGCAGCCTTAGATGTCTCTTTTGTCCAATCAGATGTTTTCGAAAATATTCATCAGATGTATGACATCATTGTTTCAAATCCGCCCTATATTGCCCTTGAGGACAAGGAAGAAGTCGAACAAAATGTCTTACAACACGAACCGCATACCGCTCTCTTTGCAGATGAAAATGGGTATGTAATCTATCGGAAAATTCTTCAAGAAGCAAACGAGCATCTGAATAAAAAAGGAAAAATTTACTTTGAAATTGGTTATAAGCAAGGGCTTGGTTTAAAAAAACTAGCTTCTGATTTCGTGCCAAACTTCAGTTGCAACATACTTCAAGATGCTTTTGGAAAGGAAAGGATGGTAACAATTCATGCAAATGAGTGAAATCCGAACAATCCTTGAAAAGGGGGGCGCAGTTGTTTTACCGACTGAAACAGTCTATGGTTTATTTGCCAAGGCATTTGATGAAGACGCAGTAGAGCGAGTCTACGCTTTAAAACAACGCCCAAAAGATAAGGCCATGAATTTAAACGTTGCTAGTCTAGAGGATATTTTTCGGTTCAGCCAAAATTCACCTGTTTTTTTAGAAAAAGTGTATAATAGATTTATGCCCGGTCCCTTAACGATTATCTTAAAATCGAACAAGAACGTTCCTTTTTGGATTAATTCAGGCCGGGATACAGTCGGTTTTCGTGTTCCAAAACATGAAAAAACCTTACAAATCATTCGTGATACTGGTCCCTTAATCGGACCATCTGCCAATATTTCAGGTGCGTCTAGTGGTGTTCGTTTTGAATCGATTATCCAATCATTTGCAGAACCTGTTGAGGGAATTGCTGATGATCAAGCTATTACTGGCGTGGATTCTACGATTTTAGATTTGTCTGGACCTGTTGCAAGGATTTTGCGGCAGGGGGCAATCACAAAAGAAGACTTACTTCGAGCTGTTCCTGAATTGACATTTTAAAGGAGACAGAAAATGATTTTTGATAAAGAAGATTATAAAGCTTACGACGCTGAATTATGGAATGCAATTGCTGCTGAAGAACAACGCCAACAGCACAATATTGAATTGATTGCCTCTGAAAATGTCGTATCTAAAGCAGTAATGGCTGCACAAGGCTCTATTTTGACGAATAAATACGCTGAGGGCTATCCAGGTCGTCGCTATTATGGCGGGACTGAATGTGTTGACGTCGTCGAAAATCTGGCCATTGAACGTGCTAAGGAAATCTTTGGTGCAAAATTTGCAAATGTACAACCACATTCAGGAAGTCAGGCCAATGCTGCAGCCTATATGGCTCTTATCAATGCAGGCGATACCGTCTTAGGCATGGATTTGTCAGCTGGTGGGCATCTGACACACGGTTCACCTGTCAATTTCTCAGGCAAGACTTACAATTTTGTGGCTTACGGGGTGGATCCTGACACCGAACAATTGGATTATGACGCCATTCTTGAACGTGCCAAAGAAGTACAACCTAAATTGATTGTAGCTGGAGCGTCTGCTTACTCACGTATCATTGACTTTGCCAAATTCCGTGAGATTGCTGATAGCGTTGGTGCAAAATTGATGGTGGACATGGCTCATATCGCTGGTCTTGTTGCAACTGGACTTCATCCAAATCCAGTACCGTATGCTGACGTGGTTACAACTACAACACACAAAACCCTTCGTGGCCCGCGTGGTGGTTTGATTCTGACCAATGATGAAGAATTGGCGAAGAAAATCAATTCTGCTGTCTTCCCTGGTATGCAAGGTGGCCCATTGGAGCACGTTATCGCGGCAAAAGCAGTGGCCTTCAAGGAAAATCTTGATCCAGCCTTCAAAGAATACACGCAACAAATTATTAAAAACTGTCAAGCAATGGCTGAAACCTTTGCGGAAGATGATAACTTCCGAGTGATTTCAGGTGGCACAGACAACCATGTCTTCTTGGTTGACGTGACAAAAGTCATCGAAAACGGAAAAGAAGCGCAAAACCTTCTTGATGAAGTGAATATCACCCTAAATAAAAACTCTATCCCATTTGAAACCCTTTCACCATTCAAAACATCTGGTATTCGTATCGGTACTGCAGCTGTGACAGCTCGTGGTTTTGGCGAGGAAGAGTGTATTCAAGTTGCAAAATTAATTATGAAAACATTAGAAAATGCTGGAAACGACCTCGTGCTTGAAGAAGTACGCAAAGAAGTGCGTGCATTGACCGACCGTTTCCCACTTTACGAGAATTAACATGGATTTATACATTAAACAAGCTGTTTTACATCAGTTTACTCCAGATGATACGGAGCTGGTTTTTGCAAACCAGCTCTTAACTATCACCCCAAAAATTGAAGAATATATTCGCAAAAAAATCGAACGCGTCTATTCTGATGAAGCTAAAACTGGCCTACTTGAAGTGGGGAATCCTTTTTTGGCAGCTATCGAAGATGATTTGATACAGACTTCTGTTCGGATTGCGCAGCTATGGAAAGAAGAATTTGTGGTTTCTGAAAATCAGAAGACCAATGATTTACTTTTTGTTTTCTTCGAAAAAAATGGAGTAGAGCACTTTTCTTTTTTACGAATCGGTTTGCGAGAAAGTCTGGTTCATATTTCAGACAGCAGTGATGCACCATTGAAACTCACGCAGAACAATCTTCCTAGTGCAGGATCAGCTCCAGATGAAGCGGTGATTATTAACTTGACATCACGCAAATATCATTTAATTGAGAAACGAATTAAATACAATGGAACTTTTTTAAATTATTTTTCTGATCATCTCTTGCAGGCTAAACCAACCGTTTCAGCGAAAAAATCCATTCAAGCAGTAGAAAAGACTGCTCAGAAAATTGCGGATACCTTCCAACAGGGAGATTTTCAATTCCAGTCCAAGGTCAAATCAGCCATTTTCTCTGATTTAGAAGAAGATGGAGAATTGTCTCCTGAAAAATTGGCCAATCAGCTGTTTGATCAGAATTTGACAGCGCGCCTTAGCTTTGTTGATGAATTAAAAGATATTGTCCCTGAGAAGATTCGCTTTGAAGAGATTGACACAAGTCGTCAGCTCAAGAAATTTGAAAATCAAAAACTATCCTTATCTAATGGCATCGAATTAATCGTACCAAATGCCATTTACCAAGATGCAGAATCTGTTGAATTTATCCAAAACGACAATGGAACCTACTCCATTTTAATCAAGAATATAGAAGATATAAAGAACCATTAATATGAAAAAACTAACAAGAACGCTCACCCTGGTCGTCCTTGTTTTCCTAGCCTATCATACTTACCATATTTGGAAAAATGTCAAGCAAGTCATGACCTATCAATCCTTAGTACAAGAAGTCCTTGCTGAAAATGACACAAAAGCCAATGAAGAGCTGGTATTAGCTATGATTTACACGGAGACCAAGGGACAAACTGCAGATGTCATGCAGTCCAGCGAGTCTGCCACAGGCTACGCCAATACCATCAGTGATAGCAAGGAAAGTATCCGTCAGGGGGTAGAATACCTGAGTCAAAATATCGCAGCAGCAGAAGAGGCGAATGTTGATGTTTGGACAGCGGTACAGGCCTATAATTACGGCCCTGCCTATATCCAATATATCGCTAAAAATGGTGGGCATAATAGCATTGAATTAGCAACAACCTACTCAAAAGAAGTGGTGGCGCCAAGCCTTGGAAATACGACTGGCGAGACCTATACTTATTACCACCCCATTGCCCTTATGCATGGAGGTAAACTCTATGTCAATGGTGGCAATATATATTATTCACGACAGGTGAATTTTAATCTTCAGTTGATGAGAATCATGAATTTATTCTAAAACCGCTTTATGCGGTTTTTTTGAACGAAAAAATCTTGATATGCTACGTATAACAAGTATTGACTTAACAGTCAATACTAACCCTATCAGCAAATAGGAGAAGGAGAAAGAATATGAGTTCAAAGATATTTAAACTGACTGATTCAGTTACCGTTCAATCAATTGGTGTTGCGTTAGAGCAATTTTTTATGGAAAAGAAGGATATGATTGCAGAAGGAAAAGTAACTCCTCAAGGTTATTTTGTCCAAGCTAAGAAAAAAGAAAATTGGAAAAAATTTGTGGGAATGGATAATGCCAATCAAGTTCAATTCTTTGATATGAACAATGGAACTGTAAATGTTCAACTGGGTGAAGCTAAGTGGGCAGATAAAATTTTAACAGCAGGAGCTGGAGCAGTAGTATTTTCACCGCTTTTGGTAACTTCCGCACTTGGAGCGTGGCAGCAAAAAACAATTACCTGATGAAATTTTTGAATTTATCGAGTCATTTATCATTTCTGGTGGAAAATCAGTGACAGTTTCCATGACCTCTAGTATTATGGCTACTGAGAATCAGGTTGCTTGTCCAAGTTGTAACGCTAGAAATTCAGTACATTCTAAATTTTGTATGAGTTGTGGTGCGGGGCTGTTTGAAACTGTAACGCCCAATTAGCAATCGGTACAAAATTCTGCTCAGAGTGTGGTTCAAATGTTCAACAAGCGAAGCAAAAAAATTGTGCTGGTTGTGGTCATGAAGTAGATCCTAATGCAAAATTCTGTAATAACTGTGGAATGGCTCAATAATTTGTCACATAAATGTCTTCTAAAACGAATCGAACACAGATTCGTTTTTTCTATTCTTTTGAAAAGTGGTATAATAAAGGAAAAGAAAGGTGGAGTTAACCGATGACTAGGAATATTTTTATTACAGGGGCAACAAGTGGGATTGGAGAAGCAATTGCCCATGCATTCGCTCAAAATGATGACAATGTAATTCTGACAGGAAGAAGGACTGAGCGTTTAACAAGTGTGAAAGAGACACTGGAAAAAGAATACGGTGTAACTGTTTGGACTTATCCTCTAGATGTGACAAGAGCGGATATGGTAGAAGAAGTCTGTCGAAAAGCACTAGAAGAAGTAGGACAGGTAGACGTTCTTGTCAATAATGCTGGATTAGCCTTGGGCTTGGAACCTTTCCAAGAGTATGCGGTGGAAGATATGCTGACGATGTTGGACACCAATGTCCGTGGTTTATTATTGGTAACGCGTCAGCTATTGCCTCATATGGTGGAACGGAATCAAGGGCATATCATCAATATGGGCTCAACAGCAGGAATTTATGCCTATGCAGGCGCAGCAGTCTATTCTGCCACTAAATCAGCTGTAAAAGTGCTTAGTGATGGCATTCGAATTGACACGATTGCTACCGATATTAAGGTAACAACGGTACAACCTGGGATTGTTGAAACAGGATTTAGTGAAGTGCGTTTTCACGGGGATAAAGCGCGCGCAAAAACGGTTTACCAAGGAGTTGAGGCTCTGCAGGCAAAAGATATCGCTGATATCACGCTTTATATTGCGAACCAACCAAAGCATGTGCAAATCTCAGATATTACCGTCATGGCAACACAGCAAGCTACCGGGTTCACCATTCATAGAGAAAATTAGAAAAGGAGTTACGATATGAAAAAGAATAGAATTGTAGCAATCCTTGCTGTAGTAGTTCTTGCTGTAATAGCGACTATCTTTGCTTTTTCGATGAAATCCTCGGATACGTTGCATCAGCAAACCAGTGCGAGCTCTAAGCAGCAAGCGGTGTCTTCTACAAGCACAAGTAGAGCAACTCAAAGCACAACAATCAATCAGCCGACAACAGCTTCTAGCGCAACGTCTGCTCCTTCGGTAGATCCGTTTGCTGGATTACAAACTACCCAAATGGACCTTGAGGCCATTTCACAAGGTGATTTCACGAGCATCATCGGGACATGGAAAAATAGTCACGGTCAAACTCTGATCTTTAATACATTTGGTCTCGTTCATGAAGGCCTTGCCTTAGCCCAATACGGAAGCTATGAAGGTGGAATGTATATGGTGAGTGTCACTCCCACGAATGGGGGAGGTACTGGTGCATTTGCCTTAAGCATGGTGCCAGCTGGAACCACCATTTCAGACGTCTACCTGCAAGATACATCAGATGTCTCGGATACCAGTCGAGACCGTATGTTTGCGACGCAAGCGCTAGTTCCAGCAGAAGCTTTAAAAAATGATACCTATTACCGTGTAACGGAAAATGCAAAGATTCATCTTGACAGTGGTGATCGTACCGTTGATTACGCCAATAAGATTCTAGGAAATCGAAATTGGCAAGTAATTGAAAGCAATTATAACCGAACAGAAGCTATCCCATTTGAATTAATTCAAGGAGAGAATCAGTCACTTTACCGCATTTATCAAAATGGCGTGATCATCTCAGAAAATACAAATCAAATTATTTACCGGCCGTAAAACTTGATATAATAGCAAAGGGAGATGATACTCATGACTTTACAAATTAAAATTGATTTCTTCTCAAATCAGTTGGTTGAGGCAATTGGGGCAGGAGTCTATCAAGTAAGTATCCAAAAAGAAAATGGTGAATGTGCCCCTCTTTACATTGGTGAATCTGTTTTTGTACTTGTTCGTTGCGCTACCCACTTATTTGAATTTAAGAAAAATCCAGCTTATTTCGGTTTTAATGAAAAGTCTATAAACAATTCAAATATCACCTTAAAATTTGAATTATGTTCTCAAATTGACAATCGTCAAGAACGAAAACAATATGAGAAAGAGCTCATTAAAAAAACAATGGAGCTTCAGCCTATCATCTGTCAAAGCGGAATAAGTGATAGAATGAAGGGAATTGATTTAAAAATTGATGCACTTAACACCTTCTTAAATCAACAAGTCACACAATAGAAGAAAATAAAAAGACATTACAGTTTTAATCTAGCTGTAATGTTTTTATGTATATGTATTATTCGTATTTTTTGGAGACAATCCAAATGTATTTATCTCATTTTAACACTTTTTATAATAGGCAAAATGCTGTTAAATCAAGGATTCTTAGCCAAAGTTACTTATATGTATTATTCCCACTCTACAGTTGCAGGTGGTTTACTTGTAATATCGTAGACGATGCGGTTGACGTGGTCTACTTCGTTTACGATACGTGTTGAAATTTTCTTGAGAACATCCCATGGGAGTTGAGCAAAATCTGCGGTCATACCGTCGATAGAAGTGATGGCACGGATAGCGATGGTGTAGTCATAGGTACGACCGTCACCCATAACGCCGACTGAACGAANACCTGTGTTTACAGTGAAGTATTGCCATACATCGCGGTCGAGACCTGCTTTTGCAATTTCTTCACGTAAGATAGCGTCAGATTCACGAACGGTTTCCAGTTTTTCAGCAGTGATTTCCCCCATCACGCGGATAGCAAGGCCAGGTCCTGGGAATGGCTGGCGCCAAACAACTTCATCTGGCATGCCAAGTGCAGTACCAAGTGCGCGTACTTCATCTTTAAACAAGGTGTTGAGTGGCTCGATGAGTTTGAACTGCATGTCTTCAGGAAGTCCACCAACATTGTGGTGCGATTTGATGGTTTGTGCAGTTTCAGTTCCTGATTCGATAATATCTGTGTAAAGAGTTCCTTGTGCTAAGAAATCAACATCGGTGAGTTTACTTGCTTCATCGTCAAAGACGTAAACAAACTCATTACCAATAATTTTACGTTTTTTCTCAGGATCATCAACACCTGCTAAAAGACTCAAGAAGCGCTCAGAAGCATCCACACGGATAATGTTAAGACCAAATTTCCCACCAAGCATGTCCATCACTTGGTCGCCTTCATTTTTACGAAGAAGGCCGTGGTCAACGAAGATACAGGTTAACTGATCACCGATAGCGCGTTGAAGAAGGACACCAACGACTGATGAATCCACACCACCTGAAAGACCAAGAAGAACTTTTTTGTCTCCAACCGTTTCACGGATTTTCGCAATTTCCATGTCGATGAAGTTATCCATTGACCAGTCGCCTCGCGCTCCACAGATATTGACTGCGAAATTTTTAAGCATGTCATTGCCGTAAACAGAGTGACGTACTTCGGGGTGGAATTGGATACCGTAGAAATTTTTCTCTGTATTTTCCATCGCAGCAAATGGACAGTCAGCAGAGTCTCCTACTAAATGGAAACCTTCTGGAATTTCAGTAACAGCATCGCCATGGCTCATGAGAACAAGTTGTTCTTCAGGTGTTCCAGCAAAGAGTTTTGATTCTGCGCGGAGACGGAGTGTTGATTGGCCATATTCACGATTTCCAGCTTCACCTGCAGGAACAACTTTACCACCGAGAGTGTGTGTAATCAGTTGCATACCGTAGCAAATTCCCAAAATTGGAATTCCAAGCTCAAAGATTTCTTCGTCAATACCAAAAGCATTGTCGGCATAAACAGAGTTTGGTCCCCCAGAGAGGACAATTCCGATAGGATTGATGGCACGAAGCTCATCTGCTGTAATTTTATGACTTTTAAGTTCTGAAAAAACACCAAATTCACGGATACGACGCGCAATCAGTTGATTGTACTGGCTACCGTAATCGAGAACGATAATTTTTTGAACATCTTGATTTGTCATTCTTTTTCCTTTCATTTTGAAAAAATACCAAATTATGTTATCTATTTTACCATAAAAGCGAACAATTTACAGTAGGGATGGAGAAAAAGATAGAATTTTGGTAGAATAGTAAAAAGAAATGAGGAATGAGAATGACACCAGCTTATATTGCAATCCATGATCAGATAAAAGATGAAATTGACAAGGGCATTTGGAAAATTGGGCAACGGCTGCCAAGTGAGCGAGACTTGGCGGACACTTTTCAAGTATCACGAATGACGCTGCGCCAAGCCATTACTCTCCTAGTGGAAGAAGGAGTGCTGACTCGAAAAGTCGGTTCCGGTACCTATGTCGCAAGTACGCGCGTGCAAGAAAAAATGCGGGGAACCACCTCCTTTACTGAGATTATCCAGCTCCAAGGAAAAACACCTTCTAGTAAACTTCTTTCCTATATTCGTACACACCCAAATGAGCAGGAATGCAAGCAACTGAATCTCAAACAAATAGATACAATCATCCGCATGGAGCGGGTTCGTTATGCTGATGATGTACCTGTTGTTTACGAAGTAGCCAGTATTCCAGCCAATTTAATTGAAAATGTACGCAAAGAAGAGGTAACGAATCATTTCTTCAAAACATTAACAGATAATGGTTATGAAATTGGAAAAAGTCAGCAAACAATTTATGCACGCTTAGCCAGTGAAAAGGTTGCAAAACACCTTCAAATTACTAAGAATGAAGCGATTCTAGCCTTGCGTCAAGTTTCTTATCTGACAGATGGTCGACCTTTTGAATATGTAAATAGTCAGTATGTTGGTGATCGATTTGAGTTTTACTTGGAGAATAATTAGTTTGCATAAAAAATGTTATGTAAATTAACAAGAAATCAACCGCTAAATAAGCGGTTTTTGTCTTTTACGTATTAAAATGACAAGATTTTTGGTATAATAAAGATTATGGAAATTGAAAAAACCAATCGCATGAATGCTTTGTTTGAATTCTATGCTGCGCTTCTGACAGACAAGCAAATGAATTATATCGAACTTTATTACGCAGATGATTACAGTCTAGCAGAGATTGCTGAGGAGTTCGGTGTCAGTAGGCAGGCTGTTTATGATAATATCAAACGTACAGAGAAGATTTTAGAAGATTATGAGATGAAGTTGCACATGTATTCGGACTATATTGTCCGTAGCCAAATCTTTGATGAGCTAGCAGAAACTTACTCAGAAGATTCTTTTTTACAGGAAAAAATTGCTATTCTCAGTAGCATTGACAATCGCGATTAACAAACCGAAGGAGATTACACACTTACTATGGCATTTGAAAGCTTAACAGAGCGCCTACAGGGCGTCTTTAAAAATCTACGTGGCAAGCGCAAACTTTCTGAAAAAGATGTACAGGAAGTGACTAAAGAAATCCGTCTAGCCTTACTAGAAGCGGACGTAGCACTCCCAGTTGTCAAAACTTTTATCAAACGAGTACGTGAACGTGCTGTCGGTCATGAAATCATTGATACACTAGATCCTACTCAACAGATCGTCAAAATTGTCAACGAAGAATTGACAGAGATTCTGGGTTCTGAAACTGCAGAGATTGAAAAATCACCAAGAATTCCAACCATTATCATGATGGTCGGTTTGCAGGGTGCTGGTAAGACCACTTTTGCAGGAAAATTGGCAAACAAGCTCATCAAAGATGAAAATGCTCGTCCAATGATGATTGCGGCCGATATCTATCGTCCAGCAGCCATTGACCAATTAAAAACACTGGGTCAACAAATTAACGTTCCCGTATTTGATAGAGGAACAGACATTCCTGCTGTCGAGATTGTGAAACAAGGTTTAGAGCAAGCACGTCAAAACCACAATGACTATGTTCTCATCGATACAGCAGGTCGTTTGCAAATTGATGAAGTGCTCATGCAAGAATTGCGTGATGTCAAAGAACTTGCGCAACCAAATGAAATTTTGCTTGTTGTCGATAGCATGATTGGTCAGGAGGCGGCCAATGTTGCCCGTGAATTCCATGCTCAACTTGATATCACAGGGGTTGTCTTAACCAAGATTGATGGGGATACTCGTGGTGGTGCGGCGCTTTCTGTCCGCGAAATCACTGGTCGCCCGATCAAATTCACCGGTACTGGTGAGAAAATCACAGATATTGAGACTTTCCACCCAGACCGCATGGCCAGTCGTATCTTGGGAATGGGAGACCTTCTCACTCTCATTGAAAGAGCTAGCCAAGAATATGATGAGAAAAAATCAATGGAACTCGCAGAAAAAATGCGGGAAAATACCTTTGATTTCAATGATTTTATCGAGCAACTAGACCAAGTTCAAAACATGGGACCAATGGAAGATCTACTTAAAATGATTCCAGGTATGGCAGGTAATCCAGCCTTAGCCAATATCAAAGTAGATGAACGTGACATTGCCCGCAAGCGTGCGATTGTATCTTCCATGACCCCAGCTGAACGTGAAAATCCAGACCTCTTGACGCCAAGTCGTCGTCGTCGTATTGCTGCAGGTTCAGGCAACAGTTTTGTTGACGTTAACAAATTCATCAAAGACTTTAATCAAGCCAAATCCATGATGCAAGGTGTCATGTCAGGCGATATGGACAAGATGATGCGACAAATGGGTCTTAATCCCAATAATATGCCGAAAAATATGCCGAATATGGGAAATATGGACATGTCCGGTCTTGAAGGCATGATGGGCGGATCTGGTATGCCTGATTTGTCAGCTCTTGGTGGCTCAGGCATGCCTGATATGAGCCAAATGTTTGGTGGAGGCATCAAAGGTAAGGTTGGTCAATTTGCTATGAAACAAGCGATGAAACGACAAGCTAACAAGCTTAAAAAAGCCAAGAAAAAACGGAAGTAAAACATGTCTATTTAAAAGGTAATTCTTAAAAATGTCTATCTTGATAGACATTTTTTGTTTTGTCTGTTATAATAGACAAAAAGGAGGTAGTTTACGATGGCGTATATTGCAATAATTGGTGATTTTATTGATTCTAAAAAATTAAAGAATCGCTTTGAAGTACAAGAAAAACTTCGTAAAACGATGAACGACATCAACCAGACCTATAAAATGCATCTTGCCTCTCCCTTTACGATTACCATCGGAGACGAATTTCAGGCCTTGCTCTATCCAAATCAGAATATTTTTCAGATAATCGATCTAATTCGGTCAGAACTATATCCCGTTCACATCCGATTTGGGATTGGAATCGGTGATATTGTGACAGATATTAACCCTGAGCAAAGTATTGGTGCAGATGGCCCTGCCTACTGGAATGCCCGCTCTGCCATTGACCTAGTGCATGATAAAGATGATTATGGAATGACCAATATCCGTGTTTCTCTGGGGCAAAAAGAGAATTTGCAGGAGAGGATGCTAAATAGTTTGCTGGCAAATGGGGAGTTCATTCAAGCAAAATGGACGGACAAGCAACGAGCAATGTTGCAACAGTTGCTGTCTACACAGCAATATGATGAAAGTTTCGACCATCAGAACTTAGCTAGGGATTTAAGAATCGAGCCTAGCGCCCTCACCAAACGCCTAAAAGCTAGTGGATTAAAGGTATATCTGCGAGGACGAAAACAAGCTGGTCAAGTCTTATATGATTGGAGTTGCGATAACAAGGAGGATAAAAAATGACAGGAATTCACTTTCTAGGAGAAAATCCGTTATTACTGACGCTATTTATTGTCCACCTCTTAAGTGATTTTCATTGGCAAAGTCAAGAAATGGCAGACCGAAAAAATTCTGATTGGCTCACTCTCGGAAAGCATTTAACAATTGTTGCTCTACCTTTAGTATGTTTGGCAATCTTACTACCAGAAATGCGTTTGATCAACGCCTTTATCTTTCTTAGTCATGTCATCATTGACAGTATCAAGCGAATGTTGCCAGCTACTTGGATGAGGACAAACCAACAACGGCAAATTGCCTTTGTAGTGGACCAACTTGCTCATTTACTTGCTATTGTGCTGATTTACAAGTCCCTATGGACAGTAAAAGTAAATGATACACCACTATGGTGGTTCCAATGGGAATACCTGCTCCGTATAACACTCTTTATTCTCATTATTACAAAACCGATGAATATCGTCTTTAAACTTTTCTTCAGCAAATATCAGGTGAGAGAGTTATCCAAGCTATTGTTAGAGAAAGCCACGCCGACACCACAACAAAAAGAAATACAGGAAGAGACAGTAGCAGGAGCGGGTGCTCTGATAGGCAATCTAGAGCGAATTATCATGGGCTTATTCTTGATTTTAGGGCAGTATGTCGCCATCGGCCTCGTCTTCACTGCCAAATCAATCGCCCGCTATGATCGCATTTCAAAAAGTCAGGCCTTTGCAGAATATTACTTAATTGGTTCTTTATTTAGTATTATTTCAGTTCTTGTCTTCTATATGATAATTTTCTAATTTTACATAATATATTTTATGTAAATAAATTATAAAAATCTCTATCCATATGTTAGATAGAGATTTTTATAATGTTATCCTATTTACTTCGTAATAGTATAGGAATTGTGGTGCAAATACAGTATAGCAAACGATGGATTTTATTGATAGACTATCAGAATCAATCAGAGCAGCCTGACACTATAAAAACATTAAAAAATCAAAATCTTGATCAACGGTCATAGTTACTTACAATGGTAGCACAAGAAATGCACCTGATCAAAATTTCCTATTTTACGTTTTAAATTAGGATATTCTTAGTAAAATGTACTTTAAAATTTTTTCCAGTTATCTTAACAAAACTAAAAATTTATGTACTTTATATCTAACAGTACCTAAACCCTTGATACATCTATAATTGAAGCATAAAGTACATTCTTTGAAAAGTGTACTTTATTTTTGTTTTGTACTTTATTTTAGAGTGTAATATAGTCCATAATTTAGTTACGATATTCCAGTTTGGGTGGGAATTCAATTGTACAAAATGAGGTAGAAAATATTAGGAAGTTAGTGAGTTCAAATGTACATTTTTTAAGGTAATATTGTGTAGATTTTAGAGGAGTACAGTAGTAATATAGTCTATATGTTTTTACGGTGTTAATGGTATAATAAGAAGTATATAATATTATGTAATGGGGTGAATATTTGGTAAACAATAAAAAAATTGAATCACTAGGTGTTTCTCATCTGGCTACATTTATAGATAAAAACGATTATCTCCAATCCTATCTTGATCAGAATGATAAAACTCCATCATGGGACGGAACTATACATGTTTTAAAAAATCCAACAGATAGAAAAGAAGATATTATCGGGGTGGTTCCTGTCCAAGTTAAATCTACACAAAAAAGTGAGATTCCTCTTAATAATTTTCGCTTAACTTTAAGTGATCTAGAGTTATATTTGAGGACAGGGGGAGTGGTATTATTTGTGGTTTCATTAGGCAATAATTATGAACTAAACGGGATATATTACAAATCTTTACCTCCATTAACAATCAAACGTCTACTTAAGAATAGCAAATCTAAAAAATCAAAAATTAAAGAACAAATTAATAAGACAGTACTAGTTAATATTCATCCATTGCCTGCTGAAAAAGTGTATGCAGAGTTATTAGATTTTATTAGAACCAGTGACAGGCAACGTAGTTTTACTGATAAAAAATTACCAAGTTTAAGTGACTTACCTAAAGATAAAGTTATCAAGTTTTATCATCGAGGAAAAAATCCAGTTGACATTTTTAATTATCAAGAAGAACACGATATTTTTCCTTATCTAGAAGATGCGGAAAATGGTGCTATAATTCCAGTTGATAGTACAATTAAAGTAGTTGAAATTTTTGAAGAAACTGATTTAATTTTTACTATAGGAGAAACATTTATCTTTGATGATATAAAGAGACATCGTTTTCCAGATGGTAGTGTAGAACTTCGAATTGGATCAGGATTTACATTTTCAGCTCATAAGAAAACAAACAAATTCAGTTTAAATTTTTCACGTCCCGATAATTTGTCAGAAGCCATTAGATGTACTGAAGCGTTACAAGAATTACAAAAAGCAGGATATATTACATTAAATGGTAAAAGTGTAAAATTTGATGCAAATAATTTAAATGAAATTAAGTTGATGAATTTAAATGAGCATCTTGAAGAATTGCAACGCATTGCTACTATTATGGATAATATAGGCATCAAAAAAGAACTTGATTTAGCATTATTTGATAGTCAATCGCAAAAAAATTTGTCCTTTCTTAATAAAGGTCTAATTTTAAGAGAAACGCTTGCTTTAAATTATGATGAATCAAAATTACTTCATCTGAAAATTGCTAACATCCACATTATCACATTATATGAATTTGAAGATGATAAGAAGGGGGCTATGATAGATATTTTCAATGAAACTCCTTGGTGTCGAAGAGGGGAAGATGAAGATTATTCAGATATTTCTATTTTTGAAGTTTTTGAACCAAATGAATGGTTAAAAATAGATAATTGCAACTTTGATTCCGTAATAGCTTCCTATCAACGACTAGTTGATAATAGTTTAAAGTATGAGGGGGCTGACAATACAATAATAAAAATAATTGCAGCAGCTGATATGGCAAAAGATACTGAAAGAAGAGAGACGCTGCTTAATTGGGTTCAAAGACTTTCTGATTGGAACTTAAATTATTTCAAAAATAGCGAGATAGCTATTATAAATGATCTTCAAATTAAGTATAGAAATCGAGAATTGAATAATAATGAAATGGAAACTCTTACTAGCATTTTGATTAATAATTATGGTAAAAATGAAATTTGTTTTGGTGCCTCAGTGTTGTTAAAATCAAAACAACAGGCTAATTTTTATTGGAATAAATTGGATGAGGAAACAAAAGAGCGATATTTAGATTATCCCATTTATAATTTATTTCAAAAACTATAGTTTAGTTTTAACATCCTTTGATGCTAATAGAGTTTCCCAACTAAGTCAAACAAGTTTTCATCATTTTGGAATGGGTGTTTTAGAAAAAATGTGTGTAGACGAAGTGAGAACATTTACTCCAAGCCAATTCGAGAATTTTATAACTAATAATGCATAGCTTTTTCCTAAAGATAATAAAAAGGTTGAAATTTTTTTAGCCTTTTCTTATTTGATTACGAATATATAAGTAAGAGCATATAAAGCTCATCACAGAGAAGGAGAACTATATATGACTGAACTTTACTTATCCCATCTTAACTGTCCACAATGTGGCCGAAAATGCCTACATGAGCGATATAATGTGGTGAATGCAACAACTCATCCCGAATTAACTAAAGCTATCACAGAATGGAATTTGTTTAAATTCTCCTGCCAACATTGTGATAAAGAACAAATTATTACCTATCCTACACTTTATCTGGATAAAGAGAAGAAGTGTGCAATACATTATGTCCCTTACATTGATAAAGCAATTTTTACTAGACAGCAAAACTATATAAAGCTAGAAGGGGTAGACCTGTCTGAATACCGTTGTAGAATTGTCCATGATTTGGAATCCTTTATAGAAAAAGTACAAATATTTAATGCAAATCTAGACGATCGTGCTATTGAGTTGATGAAATACACCAATAGCCCATTGGAAGAAGGGGATATTCAGTTTTCTTATGACAATGTAGTCCTTTCACAAGTTGGACCTTCTAATTATCAATTTATGTTTATCAATAAGGATGAAGTAGTAGCATCACTTGATTTTTCAAAGGAACAATATCAATTTTTCATTTCAGAACTAGAAACTATTGAAGACAAGGAATTGTTCATTAACGAATATTGGGCAGGAAATGTTATTAGACATGGTGTCATATCATAGTCAACAATGATGAGTACTCTTGCTTTTTTGAGTGATTTACTATATATTGAAGTTAATATAATTTCAAAAAAAGTAAGGAGCAAATTGCGTAATGGACTTAGAAGAACTTTATGATAATCTATCGGTTGAAATATCAAACTTAGGTATTCGTCTTGATAAAAATGTATATCAAGGGACTCAGAAGCAAACACTATTAGATTTTTTAAAAGAATTTGAAGTATTGTGCAAAGATAAGGAGTTTAATGTAGAATTTACTCAAGTAGTTTCCTTGGCTAGTTATGAAAATTTAATTCAGGTCACTGCTCAAGAAAGTGTTGAGTATGTAGCTAATACCATCCAGAAATTCTATACTGATTTTATTGAATCAATCAAGGATGAATTGTACTAGCAATAAGTAGTAAAAAAGAGGTGAATCCTCTTTTTTATTCTTCTTTCTCAATTGCTTCATTATTCATAAACGCTTCGAAACTACCAATTGGTGCAAAATCTATATAAATGGTTGAATAATCGTCTTTTTTTCTCCAAAGTCTCACTGAATCTGTCCCCTTTTTTTGAAGCCAATCTC
This sequence comes from Streptococcus ovis DSM 16829, assembly GCF_000380125.1. Lineage (GTDB taxonomy): Bacteria > Bacillota > Bacilli > Lactobacillales > Streptococcaceae > Streptococcus > Streptococcus ovis. The sequence continues at coordinate 9,314 of NZ_KB904581.1, read as the reverse complement.
TGGTAACAATTTGTCTTTCATTTAGCCCAAGTACATCAACTAGGAGCCATTGACCTAGTGCTGACTGTCCGTAAAGTTTATTTGTCTCAGGGTCACGCTCAGTCAAACTACCCGATTGCAGACTTTTCATTCTTTCTTGGCCAACAAGAGCAGGGATCAACTTTCCATTCGGTAATTTTAAATGAAATCGAACTTGTGGTTTATTCTTCTTATCCCCAGTATAGTTATTTTGCATTCGTTCTACTTCAAAAATATCGGAACAGAAAAAGTTAGGAACTTTTTTATGAAATTCTCTTGGGATGGGGATGTATATTTCATTGAGTGGACGTAGTGTTGAACTCCCACGATTTTTAGGTGCTGAATTCCAAGAATTAAGTCCTGATTTTTCTTCTACTTCTTTGCTACGATATGAATAAAGCGGTAAATACACTTCAACAATATCGTCCTGATGTGATTTGTTTTTGAAATCATCTATGAAATTAAAGTACGATTGTAAGAGAAATTCAAATGGATCATCAATAATATTGACATCAAATGTATTAAGAACTAAAGTATCTTTTTTATTTGAGTCAAAATGTTGCCATATTTGTGAATCGCTATAAGTAAATTTATAATCTTTATGACCATCAGACCATTGAAACGCAGTAGAAGTACGTTTAAAATCTCTGAGATTATTCAAGTCCACCAAAGGGTATAGAGTCTCTTGAATAACAAATTTTCCTGCGTCCCTAGTAATATAATGATAGATGTTACCATCTTCTGTGAGCCCTAGACGCTTATAGTCAGCTAACATTCTATCATTTTTAATTTGAGATAATTTTAAAGCGAGTTCTTCATCTGATTTGCTAAAAAGTGGATCAATTTCAGCTTTATAGCGTTTCAATTGCATTACTTTTTGAAAAGATGGACTTGAGTTCATCCATGTTTTCAAACCGATACCTATTCTTTTATCAGCAAATATTGACAAGATATCATGAGGAGTATTACCGATGTCAACATTCTCACTTTTAAAAACCTTTGCATAGATTGTCTCTTGAAACTTTGAATCAAGATATGGAATAGGATCTCCATGTTTTTGTCTAAAAAGGTTAGTTAATGCACCATATACCTGAAGAAATTTTATATATTCCTCTCTTTCCTCCTTAGTATATTTTTCCCATATTGACATATTCGTCTCCTTTATAATTCCTGACTACATACTCTTTATTATAACAGAAAAAGCTAGTCTAAAACTAGCTTTTATCATATTCATTTTATACGATACTATAAAATTCTAAATTACCTTTTTTCTTGATAAATCTAAAATATTCTTCGTCTGAAAAAATACTCAATCCATCTTTGTAAGATTTAATAATTTTTTCAGCTTGTTCGTAGCTGTCAACAAATTCCTTAACATAAGATTCCCCTTCAAATTGTCCGTTCATCTTAGTATAAATAATTGCAAATTTACCATTTCTAGCTAGTTGTGATTCTCCTTGTTGATTCAAAGCGACAGAAATATTTTCCGCAATACGTTTAATTACTGGGACAACCACACTATTACCAGCTTGTTTATACAGTTGACCATTTGATAGTTTTTCTGGAAGTTTAAACTCTTTAGGAAAACCTTGAACATTAAACGTCTCTTTAGGTGTCAATTTACGAATCTCATGATTATTGGTTAAAATCAATGGCACATTATGCCCACCTGTTCCCATATTAGCAGTTAAAGTAGGTACAACTCCATTTTTATTCTCGCGTACATATTGTCTACGCCATTGATATACTGTATCCTGACTGTCAATAGCATGTTTCAGTTCTTCATAAAATTTTTGTTTACCTTCACGGTAGTAATAGTTCTCATCTAGCTCTGCCCCAAAGTCAATAACGTCTTTTAGTGTTGTTGTTAGTTTGATTTCTTCAGGAAATTCAAAAGCATCATAAGATTCTTTATTATCAAAACCTACTATATAAATTCTCTCCCGATTTTGTGGAATGTTACCATAGTCTTTACCATTTAAGACTTTCCACTTAATAAAATAGTTATTATCCGTCAAAGCTTCTCGTATGACTTTAAAAGTATTACCATGATCATGGGAAACCATATTTTTTACATTTTCGATAAAGACAACTTTTGGTTTCTTGGCTTCAATAATTCGGAGTAATTCAAAGAATAAATCTCCTCTATCATCATCAAAACCTTTTCTATAGCCCGCTATACTAAAAGCTTGACAAGGGAATCCACCAACAACAACATCAATGTTGTCTTTTCCAGTCTCATCCAATACTTCATCAGCTGGTACTTTGTGAATATCTCGGCTATCAAGAGGGGTGTTGGGATGGTTGAGAGCGTAAGTAGCACGAGCATACTTATCAAATTCATTAGCATACACCACTCTGAACTCGTTGGTTTGTTCAAAACCTAACTCAATTCCACCAACTCCACTAAAGAAAGCAGCAATGTTATGCTTCATGGCAGTTTTGGAACTTACAGAATTTGTCATGTATTTTCTCCTTAATTAATTATTAACTCGATAATTATATCACTTATATTCAAGAAAAGCAGCAAAGAACTACGTTTTTTTAAATTTTTTGGTAAAATTAAAAAACGAGGTTTATTTATGGATACAAATAATTTTGACGAAAAGACTCAATTTTTAGAAGTTCGACTTGATGAGGAAGGAAAAGCTTATATTTTTCCGATAATCAAAAATACAGAATTTGGCTTTAATCCAGATAAAGTAATTAAAATTACTGAAGAAGATTTTAATGTGGCTTTCGAATTTTCTTATAAAATGACGTTTGGGCACCAAGGAGAACATAATCCTAGTAGTTTCACTAGTGACAGTGGTTACGATAGAAAACCAGGTGAGATATTTGTTAATACTTTTCAAGGTAAATTATCTGAAGTTGCAGTTCACAAGTACTGCTTGGATAACAACTTTGAGTGTTCAAATGTTGATTTTACAGTAGGTCAACTTGAATTCTGGGATAATATTGACCTTGTAATAAATAAGAAAAACGTATCAGTTAAATCCACAAAAGGCTTTAGTAGGTTTTTATTATTAGAAGTGAAAAATTATGATGAACAAGGCAATTATAAATACCCTTATAACAAAGGATTTGTTGTAGATTCTTATCTATTGTGTCGTGTACAAGGTGAGAACTGTTATTTTACCAACAATATAGAGAGTGTAGAAGGGATTTTTAAGCAAAAACGTTGGCTTTATTCAGAAAATCTTGAGTTTCAAGAATTATTCAATGAACTAAGCAAAAGAATATGGTACGTTGAAATAACAGGTTTTGTATCAAAGAAAAAATTATCAGAATATGTCATAAAACAAAGACATATCATGAAAGAAGGCAAAATAATGGGAAAATCTAATGAAAAATGAAAGTAGATAATTACTATGTACATGTTTCAGATTTGAGTTTCAAAAGATAGTTAGATTTTTCATCTTATGTTTAGCAAGTATTATAGTTATATTTAAAATATTTTAATTATAATAAATTATTATATGGTATAATGAAGAGGGTGAAAACGAAAATTAGGAGGAAACAATGATGGGTACAATATTTGATGTTGCCTATTATATTTTAAATGAACTTGGTGAAATGTCTACTATGAAATTACAAAAATTATGCTATTATGCTCAAGCGTGGTCTCTAGCATGGGATGGCATTCCATTGTTTAACGAAGATTTTCAGGCATGGGCCAACGGACCTGTTTGCAAAGAACTTTATGATGTACATAAAGGAGAATTTCTTATTGAGTCAAATGATTTAGAGGTTTATATTGGTGATTATGAATTTTCTGAAGATGAGATTGAGACACTATCCGTGGTAATAGGTGACTATGGACATCGGGAAGCATTTTGGTTGAGTGAGCTCACTCATAGTGAGCGTCCATGGCGAGAAACAAGAGGAGCGTTGCCATTAGGAGAACGGAGTACGGAAATCATTTCTAAGGAATTGATGCAAGAGTATTATTCAGGATTAATTTGAAATGGGGAAGAACAAAAAAACCAATTTTAAGAAATCGACAATATCACGAAAACAGACTGAACAACTCTATAACCCTGATTCATATAAATCATCAAAACCTATTTGGAGTTTTGAGTTAGCTGATTTTGAGCACAGTGATTGGAGTGTTCTTAATAATGATTTTATTGATAAGGAAATTTTTAAAAAGCTTAGAGATTATGAAGGCATGACTTGGCAAGAAATTGATAGCAGTAGTGGGGGACGAAAAAAAGGAACAAATTCTCACTTTATATTATTTGAAGATATGATTAAAGAAGCTAGAGATAGAGCTGATGAATTAAATTTACTGCAACATGAATCTCTTTATTCCTTGAGGATACAGGGAAAAATTAGATTATTTGGAGTTCTAAAAAAAGGGATATTTCACATCGTGTGGTACGATTGCGAGCATGCTATTTGTCCCTCTAAAAAACAATAAGTTATTTAATATTATTTCGCATTAAATAAAAAACATAGAACATACTGATTCTGTTGAGTAGGACAATGTGTTCTATGTTTTTTATTATGATGATGGAGATAAATCGTTTTTCTAGTAAACAATTCTATAAAATTATACATTGAAATTTTTATAAATTTTCAATGTTAACAATCTCTTCAAATAAACGTAGGTATTCTTTTTGTTTTTCTTGGGGTAGAAGTTGAAGTCTATTATGAAATTTCTCAAAGAGTGGGGCAATAGAGTTCGTATTGTTTTTATAATCTTGTAAAAAACTGCTAAGGGATAAACCAAAAGCTTCAACAATTTTTTCTAGAGTATTAACTTTAATATTAGAGCGTTCTCCACGCTCTATTTTTGCTATTGAGGAAACATCTAAGCCCGCAGCTTCAGCTAATTGCTCCTGTGTTAGTTGAAATTCTTTCCGTAATGTTTGGATTCTTTTGGCTACAAATTGATCTAATGTCATAATCTGTCCTCCTTTTATTAAAGAATATAGGTTTTTAAGGACAGTTTACAGGTATAAAAAGGACAATTTATATATCCTCAAAAGGACAATGTATGATATAATGTATATATAATTTTTTATTCGATAGTCGTTTAAAAAATTATAAAATTTGATATTTAAGTTGCTTTACCTACTTTCAGGAGGTGAGAATAGATAGTCTTGGTATTGCAGATTTGGAAATATATTAAAAAGATAGGATGATTAAATATTATGTATTGTTCAAAATGTGGGAAACAAAACGGTGAAGGTAGTAAATTCTGTATGTCCTGCGGAAATGCACTTCAAGCTCAAAATACAACTCATGTGAAGCAGACTGAAAATGTTAGCAATATAAATACTCAACCCAAGTTAGGGCAAACACCTGACTTCTATACCTATGTGTGTGTCGCGCTAAACATAGTAGTACTATTTGTCGGTAGAAACTCTCCAACAACAGCTTGCCTTGTTTCTATTTTTGCTACTTTGGCAGGGTTCATCGGTATTAAACGAACAACAAATCGGATCTTACATTTCATTGTTCTAGTAATTTCACTCATTATTTTAGTTTCTAGTCTTCTGACCTTTAGTGTTAGTGGATAGTATGTGAGGAGGATAAATTATGTCATTTTTAGAAGAATTATCATCAAAACTTGCTGATGTTGGAAATATTGCAAGTCAAAAAACACAAGAGTTCACTCAGAATGTGAAGATTCAAAATTTAGTTAACAAAGAAAAAAAGCAACGTGAGGAGCTTTTAAAATCCTTGGGTAACTTATACTATGAAAAGTATCGTGAAGTACCTGGTAGCGAATTTGAAGAAATTATTTCACAAATTAAAGTGTGTGACGAAACAATTCAAAGTTACACCACTGATTCATCTTTAAAAACGGATCAATGTCCATCTTGTGCGAAGTACATAGAGAAGGGGATTGTTTTTTGCCCTCATTGTGGACATAATTTGAAGCAAGAATCACCAATAGTTAAGGAAGCAGTAGTAACAGAAGAAGTGATTCCTCAAGAAAAGATAGAGGAAAATGCACCTACACCTATTGCTAATCAAAAATTCTGTACCAACTGTGGCTCCACGTTAGCAGATGATGCTGTCTTTTGTGTTGAATGTGGAAATAAAGCTGTTTAAAAGAGACTAAGTATATGAAAAACAATAAATTACTAACAGTTGTTTTTATCGTATTTTGTATCATTTTCTTGATGAAACAATGCGGTAAAACGAATTCTCAAACAAATGTGTCACAAAATAATGAACAGTCTCTGTTTGGCAAAAAGGAACAAACGATACCTGCAGATGAAGTTCATAAATTCGAAAACTATAAATCTCCAAAAGGCGTTCTGGATGATGACGGAATTTATCGGTACAAATTCCTAGACGAAGATGATTCTGTCTATGATGCCATGTCTTATCAAGAGGTTGATGAAATTTTACCTGTCTTTGAGCAAAGGAAAATCAATGTCACTTTAGGTACTAATTTTTCTCTCTATTCTAATCATTTTAACTTACCTACTAATTGGGAAGCTATCTATAAAACAATATATAATAAAAAACCTGAGTCTGAAAACAAGTTTGAATTAGCTAATGGAGAATCTCGACTTCTTACGCACTATTTGCCTAATTTTAAAAATGAGGAATTTTCATTTCTTGCCCTTAGGTCTAACGGAATAAATACTAAAAAAAGGAAAATTAAACTACCTGATGCTGATTTGACAACTATTAGTGTTGAATATAAAAAGCACTCAGGTTTTGCCAATGAATATAAAATGAAGGAAAATGGTAAAGCTCCATTTTCTTACGAAGGAATTAATATAGGAATTACTCGTAAGCAATTCTTAGAGAATGTCACTATCAATAATCCTGTTTATGAAGATCAATACTTTAATTACAATAAAGAATTTGACAAAAATAGCAAAGGATACAGTATTACATATTTCTTGGATGAACGTGGAGAAGATGATTCGTCGTATGCAGAATTTAAATTTGAAAATGAAATTTTAACGGAAATTAGGATCGTTTGTACCAAAGAATACCTTAAACTCAAGGTTCAATAATAGGATACATATATAATTATTTTCTCAAATTGAAAGGGGTATGATGAAAAAGATATGGATTATTGGTGCGTTAGCATTATGTTTATTGATTCTTGCTAAAACTTTGGTATTTAATCAAAAAAATGGTCCAGTAGTCATTCAAGCTATTCGCCAACCAGGATATGAACTTGAAATGACAGTGCAACTATTTAATTCTGAAACAAAAGAAATAGCAGGAACCTACAAGTTAAATAAAAAGAATAACTTTATTCAAAAAGATGAAGTGCCTGTTGGAAAATATGAAATCAGCGTGTTCGTAGTCGGCATGGAACCCCGTGCAGCTACGAAAATCGGGGGAACATCTGCTGTAAAAGAAGTAGTTGTAAAGCCAGAAATAACAAAGAAAGTTGATAAAACTCCACGCTTTGTAGTCATGCAAGGGGATGAAGAGTATCTGGATAACTACTTTGGCATGGTGAGTTTTCAACGTGCAGATGGTAGTATGTTGCATGGTGAGTTTTCTGATGGAGAATTAAACAAAATCCAACAAGAAGCCATTTCTATGCAAGGTGTACAAAATGATACAGCCCAAGGTAAAAATGGTACAGGCAAACAATCTAATAATTTTTTAAAGTTCTTTATTATTTTACTAGCTATTATAGGAGCTGGATATTACTTTAAACAAACGAAAGTGAACTAGCTTCATACATAAGTCCAGAGAAAGAGGCTAACAATAGCCTCTTTTTTACTGTTTTAAAGATGAAGTAGTGGATATCACTCTTCAAAAATGACATTTTTAGCAAAATATGTTATAATACAAAAAAAGTAAAGATAACAAAAGTAAAAGAAACTTAGTAAAAGAAAAAAAGTAAATATCCAACCATAGTAGACAACACATTCATTGTTTGAGGAATCCTACTATGGTTTTAACGTTACTGAACTATTTAATAGTTCCAATTACCAAGATGAAGTTACTTTTGTTATTAGATTAATTTTAAATATCATAACGATCAATGAAAGTACTCATCGATGTCCCCTCTTTGCAGTTTGTTGCATAGAGGAGAATGGTACTGAATTGGTCGTTTTTTTGCGTTTTTTAGCAATAAAAATTCAAGTCAGGACATTCAATCAAAGTAGAAAAAGGAGGTACTATGAAGTTTGTTTGCTATAAACATTCTCTCATTTTAGGTGATAATCATCTTGTTACTAAACAATTTATTGCCTTAAAACACGAAGATGGCAGATTGCAATTTACCAATTTTCATCGCTATGTAAAATCAGCTGCTAGAATTAAACCTATCTCTGATAATGGTAACAAACGTTTTTCGTATGTTGTAAAGTTTTTAAATTATGTTTTTGGAGTAGAAGGAATTGCATCTTTAGACCAGTTAACATTAGATACGGTTAGAGAATTTTTTATGCATTATGGTTTAGGAACGCTTCCTGGTGATACCCAGCATCGGAAGAAGAGCACTGTTGAGATTTGTGTTAATGCTGTTTTAGATTTCCTAACACTCTACCTAAACGAACGGAAAAAGAAGGCTAATCTATCTCCGAAAGACCTATATGCTATAACAACTTATACCAACAAACGTGGACGGGTTATTAAGCGAAAAGAGCCCAATTTTGAAATCTATGTGGATGATAGTAACATGGAACAAGTTATCTTTCGCGACATGCCAAATGCTGCCTTTGAAATGCTATTTGCTCATATAGCTAAACAGCACACAGATTTGCTCATGGTAGTAGCGCTAGGGGCTTTTGTTGGTTTGCGTCCATCTGAAGCTTGCAATGTCAGACGAGAAGATAGTCCGCTAGGTCCTGGCATCATCTTTCATCAGGCTGAGGGAGAGACATTTAAGGTTGAAATAGATTTACGTAAGGAAATACCCCTGCGTAGCGATTTAAAGCCCACAGGACGCATCAAGAAGGAGCGGATGCAAGCCGTCCCATATATCTTTCTAGAAGTGTTTGTGGACACCTACAATGATTATATGGCATATCTAGAAGGTCAGAAGTATGAGAAGGACTACGGTCCATTGAATTTGAACAAGCAAGGGAAGGCTTTAACTTATGATGTCTATTATCAGCGTTTCCGAAAGATTATCCGAGAAGAGATGATCCCAATATTCCTTAACTCAGATGATGAAGAAGTTGTGTTTTTTGGCCATTTATTGCAAGAGCATAATATCTCCCCTCATATCTTCAGACACTGGTACACAACACAGTTAGTTCTTTCTGGTGTGGATGAGATCAGTGAGCTGATGTCGGCAAGGGGTGACAAATCTCCTGAAAGTGCATGGGTGTATCTACAAAATAAAGGTGAGA
>NZ_KB904580.1 GCF_000380125.1 Streptococcus ovis DSM 16829 | reverse complement strand
TGACAGCGAAGTTAAAACTTGTTAGAATATAGGTATTCAATTTTGAATGGTAACATTCGAGAGAGTTAAGTGACGATAGCCTAGGAGATACACCTGTACCCATGCCGAACACAGCAGTTAAGCCCTAGAACGCCTGAAGTAGTTGGGGGTTGCCCCCTGTGAGATACGGTAGTCGCTTAGCGAATCAAGAGGATTCAATATCCTTTGGGAGTTTAGCTCAGCTGGGAGAGCATCTGCCTTACAAGCAGAGGGTCAGCGGTTCGATCCCGTTAACTCCCATTTTTATTAATAAGCGGGTGTAGTTTAGTGGTAAAACTACAGCCTTCCAAGCTGTTGTCGCGAGTTCGATTCTCGTCACCCGCTTTGAACGTTAGTGTTCATCTTACCATACCAGTTGGTTTGGGCGCGTAGCTCAGATGGTTAGAGCGCACGCCTGATAAGCGTGAGGTCGGTGGTTCGATTCCACTCGTGCCCATTAAGTTGGAATTATATGGTCCGTTGGTCAAGGGGTTAAGACACCGCCTTTTCACGGCGGTAACACGGGTTCGAATCCCGTACGGACTATATTTGAAGAGGTTTTCCTCTTTTTTATTTTTGCTTTTAGAGACTAAATTGTCTCTTTTTTTGTTTAAATCTACTGTTGTTGGTGACTTATAAGCAAACCAGCGAGGCCTTGTCTATTGGTTTGTTTAAATTTTTTTGAATTTATGATTTTTAAGTATTAGTGTATTTCGAGTGTTTTAGTGAAATTCTGCTATAATGGGAATATGAAAAGTTTAGAAGATCAGTTAGCTGTTTTGCCTGGCTTTGGGACAAAATCAGCTGAAAAATTTTTAAAAGTTGGTATAAAGACCATTAAGGATGCTCTTCTCTATTATCCATATCGTTACGAAGATTTTAAAACTAAATCGGTCTTAGAATTGTCTGATGGTGAAAAGGCTCTAATTCTTGGCGAAGTTGTGACACCTGCATCTGTTCAATACTATGGTTATAAACGGAATCGCTTGCGTTTTTCTATTCGTCAGGGAGAAGTCATTATTGGAGTTTCATTTTTTAATCAGCCATATTTAGTGGATAAAGTTGAATTAGGAGCTCAGATTGCGATTTGGGGAAAATGGGATAAGGCTAAGACAACTTTAACCGGTATGAAAATATTAAGTCAATCGTTTGATGAACTACAACCAGTTTATCATCTTGTCCAAGGCTTGAAACAATCTTCTTTTGTTAAATTGATTCAGACGATTGTTGAGAATGGCTATATCGATCTATTACAGGAAAACGTACCTGTGCTCTTATTAGAAAGGTACCATTTAATGGGGCGCCAGCAAGCAGTGCGAGCGATGCATTTTCCTGCTACGCTTGAAGAGTATCGTCAGGCACTGAGACGGATTAAGTTTGAGGAATTGTTTTATTTCCAACTCAATTTACAGCAGTTGAAATCACAGGGGAAACAGGCTGGAAGTGGACTGGTTGTTGATTTCCATCGAGAGAAACTCGATAAAAAAATAGCTGAACTTCCTTTTGAGTTGACGACTGCGCAGAGAAAGAGCTTGGATGAGATTTTAGGCGATATGAGTTCGTCTTCTCATATGAATCGTTTGTTACAGGGAGATGTAGGTTCGGGGAAAACCGTAGTTGCTGGGCTGGCTATGTATGCGGCTTTTACTGCTGGCTTTCAGTCTGCTTTGCTTGTGCCGACTGAAATCTTAGCTGAACAGCATTACATCAGCTTGAGTCAACTCTTTCCAGAGCTATCTATTGCGCTATTGACAGGTAGCATGAAGGTGGCTGCAAGACGTACAGCGCTGGCTGCTATTGAATCTGGTCAGGTGGATATGATTGTTGGAACACATGCTCTCATTCAAGAAGGGGTATCTTATCACAATCTAGGCTTAGTCATAACTGATGAGCAACATCGGTTTGGAGTGCAACAACGTCGGATGTTTCGAGAAAAAGGAGAGAATCCAGATGTGCTAATGATGACGGCAACCCCTATTCCACGGACTTTAGCCATCACTGCTTTTGGTGAGATGGATGTGTCGATTATTGATCAATTACCAGCTGGGCGTAAGGAGATTAAGACTCGCTGGGTAAAACACGAGCAACTACCAGTTGTTTTGGATTGGATTGGCAAAGAAATTCATAAGGGGGCTCAGGTCTACGTTGTGTCTCCACTGATTGAGGAATCAGAGGCGCTGGATTTGAAAAATGCCATTGCCTTAGAGGAAGAACTTGTTGCTTATTTTGGAAATCAGGTTAGAATTGCTTTGTTGCATGGTCAGATGAAGTCACAGGAAAAAGATGAGATTATGCAACAATTTAAGGCTGGTGCTATTGACTTGTTGGTATCAACAACGGTCATCGAGGTTGGTGTGAATGTACCCAATGCGACCATTATGGTTATCATGGATGCAGATCGATTTGGTTTAAGTCAATTGCATCAGCTCCGGGGCCGAGTTGGTCGAGGAGATAAGCAGTCTTACGCGATTTTAGTCGCCAATCCAAAAACAGAATCTGGTCAAGAGAGGATGCAAATCATGACGGAAACAACAGATGGTTTTGTATTAGCGGAAAAAGATTTACAAATGCGAGGGTCTGGTGAAATCTTTGGAACAAGACAATCGGGTCTGCCAGAATTTCAAGTAGCAAATATCATTGATGATTTTCCAATTTTAGAAGAAGCTAGAAAAGTAGCGGCACAAATTACAGCTGATCCTGAGTGGATTGAAAAGCCAGAGTGGTCTGTGTTGATGCAAGAATTAGAACGACCTAAACAATTAGACTAAAAAAATGGGTCAAAATATTTTGGTTTTTGAAGTTTCCTACGGATACCCTTCCTGAATGGATAAAATAAAAAACGAACAAGTTAGGATTCTGAATATCAGAAAACGATTCTTGTTCGTTTTTTTGATTGTAGTTTGGACTTTCATTCCAGGCTCTTTTAGCCTTCAATATAATCAGCTAATACTTCTCCTTTTAAGCCAGCATTAAGGGCGATGAGTAGTTTAAGTCTAGCCTTAGGAGCGTTTAGTTCTTTTACGAATAAAACTCCTTCTTTTTGTAGCTGAATGCCGCCGCCTGGATAGGCATAGACTGGTTCCGCAATACCGTTGAAGCAACGAGAGACGAGCACTACTGGGATTTCTTTGACTAAGCGCTGAATGGCTGGTAGAATTGAGAGGGGAAGATTACCAGCTCCTAAAGCTTCAATCACTAGTCCAGAGATGTTGCTAGCATTTAGAGAATCAAGGATGAAACATTCCATATCTGCATAAGTTTTTATAATAGGAACTCGTCCACTAATGGAATCAAGGTGGAAGCGGACGCGAGGCTCTGCTGTTTTGAAATAAAGAATTTCTTTTTTAGTGACTAAGCCTAAAGGACCGTGCGTTGGGGTTTGGAAAGTGGAAACATTTGTAGTATGCGTTTTAGTGACATACTTAGCTGCATGGATCTCATCGTTCATCACGACAAGGACCCCTTTATCCGCTGATTTTTCATCAGCAGCTACACGAAGGGCAGTGAGGTAATTATAGACTCCATCGCTTCCTAGTTCATTAGAAGAGCGCATGGCTCCTGTAAGGACAATAGGAAGAGCAGGAATATCCATTGTGTCTAAGAAATAAGCTGTTTCTTCTAATGTATCTGTACCGTGTGTAATCACAAATCCATCATAATGGGGAGCCTCTTTTTTAATTTTTTGATAGAGTTGCATCATATGATTTAGGGTGATATGTGGACTTGGCAGATTAAAAAAATCGATGGATGTTACTTCGATATCTGATAAGGGATTAGAAATTTGAATCATGGGGTTTACTTGACTGGGTGCTACTTGACCATCATGATTAGCCTGCATGGAAATTGTGCCACCGGTATGTAAGACAAATATTTTTTTCATAAAGTTTCAGAATCTTTCATATTGTGCTATAATTATTGTAGCATAAAAGAGAGAAAGAAGGTGAAGATAGTGACAGTGAAGGCTGTTTTTTTTGATATAGATGGCACGCTTTTAACAGATAATCGTGATGTGAGTCAGTCGACCATTGTAGCTATTAACGCCTTGAAAAAACAAGGAATTTTAGTTGGATTGGCAACTGGGCGTGGTCCTCGTTTTTTGTTACATTATATGGCTTCTCTCGGATTAGATGTGGCGATTGCCTATAATGGACAGTATATTCTTTCAAGAGAGAATGTGTTGTTTGCGCATGCCTTAGGAAAAGAAGATATTCGTCAGATGATTGCTTATGCCAACCAACATCAGAAAGATATTGCTTTGGGAACAGCTACAGATGTGATTGGAAGTCAGATTATGAGTTTTGGAACTGGAAATTTTGCTTACCGTCTGACTCGATTGATCCCTTCTGCTTGGGCTGGAATGATTAATTTTATATTTAATCGACTGATCCGATGGTTTAAGCCTCAAAGGCCGGTTAGTTTACAAGGTTTGTTAAATCATCCTATTTACCAAATGATGCTGTTAGTGACCGAGAGAGAGACAAAGAAACTTGCTGAGTTATTTCCACAAGTCACTTTAACCCGTTCGAGCCCATATGCTGTGGATGTCGTGAGTAAAGGCATGTCCAAATTAAAGGGGATTGATTTAGTCGGTGAACAGTATGGATTTACGAGAGAAGAAGTGATGGCATTCGGTGATTCCAATAATGACATGGAGATGCTGGCAGGGGTCCGGTTTTCAGTAGCAATGGGGAATGCCTCTAAAAAGGTGAAACAGGCGGCAAGTTTTGTAACAGATACGAATAATCGTGATGGGATTTATAAGGCGCTTCAGCACTTTCATTTGCTAGAAGGAGAAAGCAATGTTTCAGAGTAAGGATACTTATTTTAACCAAGTAAAAGAATTCCACGCAAGGATGGATGGAGAAACACAAGAAGTTCCTCAAGCTTATTCTGTAGAATCTGCCCTTCATCGTGCAGATTTTAAGGTAGAAGAAATTGTGGAATTTTTACAGGCAACAGTTACGAATGATACAGATTTTGAAATGGTCATCTCTAAAATGCATGAGAATTTGGATAAGGCCGCTGCAAAATGCAAAGAAAAATCCTATCCGCGAGATTTTCTTGTAAGTCAAGTGGATGCCTTAATAGATTTGCTTTATTTCACTTATGGTTCTTTTGTCTTGATGGGGATTGATCCAGAACCCATCTTTGAAATTGTCCACCAGGCGAATATGGGAAAAATTTTTCCGGATGGTCACGCACATTTTGATCCTGTGACCCATAAGATTTTAAAACCAGCAGACTGGGAAGAAAAGTATGCACCTGAACCTGCTATTGAAAAGGAAATTAGCCGGCAGTTAGATGAAAGAAAGTAAAAAAACCTGATTTTCATCAGGTTTTTTGCATTAAATTGTTTTTTCTTTTTCTCGAACGATGAGCAGATCAATAGTTGCGTGGCGCATAATGTATTCTGAAGAAGAGCCGATAAGGAGACGTTCAAAAGCATTTAGACCAGTTGCCCCCAAAAGCATCAGATCTGCCCCTGTCTGTTTTGGAATATCATGGGCGAGAATGGTTTTTGGATTACCGAACTCAATGAGGACTTGAACATCTGAAATCCCCGCCTCTCTCGCTTCTTCCTGGTAATTGCTCAATAAATTAGTTGCTTCTTTTTCAAGTGATTCATACACGGTTGCGTCAAAAGCTGCTACATTATGAAGAGCTCGAGTGTCAATAACATGGGCGATGACGAGGCGGGCATTGTTGCGTTTTGCGACGTGAATAGCTTTATGAAGGGCTAATTCTGCTCCAACAGAGCCATCAACTGCCACTAGAATTGTGTTATAAGATTGGGTCATAAATCATCACTCCTTTCCCTATACTTATATTGTAAGCCTTTTCAATGAAAAAGTAAACTATTTCTTGTAATTTTATAAAAATTAATCTAAAATAGTAACGTTAGAAAGCTGAGGACAAAAGATGAGACAGTTTGATAAATCAATCAAATTAGATGATGTAGCATATGATATTCGTGGGCCAGTCTTGGAAGAAGCCAACCGAATGAGAGCGAACGGAGAGAAAATTCTTCGCTTGAATACAGGCAATCCGGCAGAGTTTGGCTTTACAGCGCCTGACGAAGTCATCCGTGATTTGATTATGAATGCGCGTGAAAGTGAAGGGTATTCAGACTCGAAGGGGATTTTCTCAGCCAGGAAAGCTGTTATGCAGTATTGCCAATTAAAGAATTTCCCAGATGTCGATGTAGATGATATTTATATGGGAAATGGGGTATCAGAGTTGATTTCTATGTCCATGCAGGCTCTATTGAACGATGGGGATGAAGTATTGGTGCCGATGCCAGACTATCCACTTTGGACAGCTTGCATCAGTCTAGGTGGAGGGCATGCAGTTCATTATATCTGTGATGAAGAGGCAAACTGGTATCCTGATATTGCAGATATTAAATCTAAAATCACCTCAAATACCAAAGCAATTGTTGTCATTAATCCGAATAATCCAACGGGAGCTCTTTACCCAGATGAAATTTTAGAAGAGATTGTGGAGATTGCTCGTCAGAATGATTTGATTATTTTTGCGGATGAAATTTATGATCGATTGGTAATGGATGGTGGTAAACATACGGCAATTGCAAGTTTGGCACCAGATGTGTTCTGCGTTTCTATGAATGGACTTTCTAAGTCACACCGAGTGGCTGGTTTTCGTGTGGGTTGGATGGTGTTATCTGGTCCGAAAAAACACGTGAAAGGTTATCTTGAAGGGCTGAATATGCTATCTAATATGCGGCTATGTTCAAATGTTTTAGCCCAGCAGATTGTTCAGACATCAATGGGAGGCAAGCAATCCATTGATAAGTTGCTTTTGCCCGGCGGACGTATCTATGAGCAGCGGAATTTTATTTACAAAGCAATTAATAATATTCCTGGTTTATCCGCTGTCAAACCACAGGCAGGACTTTACATCTTCCCTAAAATTGATCGGAATATGTATGAGATTGACGATGATGAGCTCTTTGTCTTGAATTTTTTAAAACAAGAAAAAATCATGCTGGTGCATGGGCGTGGATTTAACTGGAAAGATCCAGATCACTTCCGCATTGTCTACTTGCCACGCGTGGAAGAATTAGCTGAAGTCGAAGAAAAAATGACACGCTTTTTACGTCAATATCGGAAATAACCTGATCTCGTTGTCACTTTCTTGCGAGAAATAGAGAGAATAGGGGAAACTACTAATTTTACAAGATGTCAGGTGCAGATAGCACGGAAGTATAGATTTTCAAATTAAATAAACTCTTGCAATGCGAGAGTTTATTTTCATTAAATCTTTCAAATTCCATATTTTTTAGCGAGATAGGCTGGTAGATGCTAGTAGCAGTGTCTAAACAAAGTTTTAGTTTTCAAGCTATAAAATGTGGGTAGATTCTCATAGAATGAATAAAGTGTAAATAATAGCAAATTTTCTGATAATTATTGAAATTACTTGTTTGATTTGGTATAATGAAACCAATTACAGTTAGAAGAGGATATTATGGCAACATTACTAGAAAAAACGCGAGAGATAACTTCTATCTTGAAGCGTTCAGAAGAGAAGCTGGCAGAGGAATTGCCGTATAATACCATTGCTGAACATTTAGCAGAGATTATTGACTGCAATGCTTGTATTCTTAATAGCGAGGGTGAAGTATTGGGATACTTTATGAAGTATAAACTCAATAATGACCGGGTAGAAGAATTCTTTATCAACAAGCAGTTTCCAGCAGAGTATGTGAAAGCAACGGCACAAGTGTATGAAACATTGGCTAATTTGCCTGCGGATAGTGATTTAACTGCGATTCCTGTTGAATCGCGTGCCGCTTATCCAGATAGTGTGACAACACTTGCCCCGATTCATGTGACTGGGATTCGATTTGGTTCTTTGATTATTTGGCGAAATGATGGTCAGTTTAATGAAGAAGATTTGATTTTGGTCGAAATTGCCTCTACAGTAGTTGGAATTCAATTGTTGAACTTCCAACGTGAAGAAGATGAAAAAAATATTCGCCGACGTGCGGCAGTCAATATGGCAGTCAATACTTTGTCTTATTCAGAGATGAAAGCAGTCTCTGCAATCTTGGGTGAATTAAATGGAGTTGAGGGTCAATTGACAGCTTCGGTGATTGCAGATCGTATTGGAATTACTCGATCTGTCATCGTTAATGCGCTCCGAAAATTGGAAAGTGCAGGGATTATTGAAAGTCGCTCACTCGGTATGAAAGGGACTTACTTGAAAGTCCTTATTCCAGCCATCTTTGACGAAATTAAGAAACGAGATTATTAAGATGACAAAAGCACTGATTTCGATTGATTATACCTATGATTTTGTAGCGGAGGATGGAAAGCTAACAGCTGGAAAACCTGCTCAAGCGATTGCTAACCGGATTGCTGAGATCACAAAAGAAGCTTACGATCGTGGAGATTATATCTTTTTTGCCATTGATGGACATGATGAGGGGGATGATTTTCATCCTGAAACAAAACTGTTTCCACCACACAACATCAAGGGAACGTCTGGGCGCGATCTCTATGGAACGCTAGCAGATGTTTATGAAGAAATCAAGGATGATACGCGTGTCTTCTGGTTTGATAAACGGCATTATTCTGCTTTTGCTGGGACAGATTTAGATATACGCTTGCGGGAACGACGCGTAAACACAGTTGTATTAACAGGTGTTTTGAGTGACATTTGTGTCTTGCACACAGCTATTGATGCTTATAATTTAGGCTATGAGATTGAAATCGTTAGCTCGGCGATTGCTTCGATTACTGAAGAAGCCCATCAGTTTGCTCTTGCTCATTTTAAAAATGTACTTGGTGCTACGGTTATTGAATAATAAAAAAGACTTGAAGAACACTAGCAATGCTAGAGGGAATCTTCAGGTCTTTTATTTTTTTACAATGAGATTGATTGCTTCTTGAATGCGCTGTTCCTGTAAGGCTGGATTATCGCTAGGATGTTCAATAATTTGTGTCATTTTGTTGGCAATGACGAGTCCCATAGTTCGATTAATGCTAGAGCGAACAGCTGATAATTGGGTGATGATGTCAATGCATTCTTGCTCTTCTTCCATCATTTTTTGGATTCCACGCAATTGCCCTTCTGCACGTTTTAAACGGTTGATAATATCTTTTTGTTCTTTTTTCATGGTTTTATTATACTGACTAGGGGTATATTTGTCAAATTCTAAAATACGAGATTTAAATGGTTGACAAGGGTTTGTTAGATATGATACTATTCAAATATACCCCTGTGGGTATAAAAGAAAAAGGAGAAGACTGATGTTTGAATTCTTCAAAAAAATGTTTCCTGCTCCAGGAAAAAGTATTACTACTACTGAACTAGAAGGTGTTTTATCTAAGAAAAAGATTACCCTTTTAGATGTTCGTACTCCTCAAGAATACCATGGTGGGCATATAAAGGAGGCTCGAAACTTTCCATTAGACCAAATCCATACCTACCAAGCTCCAAAAGATAAGACGGTCTATGTGATTTGCCAGTCTGGCATGCGAAGCAAACGAGCTGCTAACGTGTTAAGTAAAAAAGGCTATGATGTGATCAATGTCAAAGGTAGCATGATGGCTTATAAAGGAAAAACGATATAAAATGGAGGTCATTCCGATGAAAATTGTGATTATTGGTGGTGTCGCTGGCGGTATGTCTGCTGCAACTCGTCTTCGTCGTCTCATGGAAGATGCGGAAATCATTGTCTTTGATAAAGGACCGTATGTTTCCTTTGCGAACTGTGGTTTACCCTTCCATGTCTCTGGGGAAATTGCAGAGCGTTCGAGCTTATTAGTTCAGACACCTGAGCGTCTGAAAGCTCGTTTTGAGCTAGATGTCCGTCCTGAAACAGAAGTCCTTTCGATCAATCCTGAGCAAAAAGTAGTCACTGTCGTTTCAAAGGGCAAAGAATACACAGAAAGTTATGATAAGCTAATCCTGTCACCAGGTGCTAAACCATTTGTGCCTCCGATGGCAGGTTTGGATGAAGCAACAAATGTCTTCACGCTTCGTAATATTCCAGACTTGGATCACATTATGGCTACACTAGAACATCAAACATCTGGTAAGGCAACAGTGATTGGTGCTGGCTTTATCGGTCTTGAAATGGCTGAAAGTTTAGCTAAAAAAGGATTAGAGGTCACTTTGATTGAGAAGGCACCTCATGTCTTACCACCACTCGATGAAGAAATGGCAGCATTTGTTCAAGCAGAATTAATCAAGAATGGTATCCGCGTTATCACAGGCCAATCTGCTCAGCTTTTCAAAAACCAAGGACAAGTGATTGTCCTAGAAGATGGTAATGAGCTAACGTCAGATGTGACCATTCTTTCAGTTGGGGTTCAACCAGAGAACACACTCGCAAAAGATGCAGGTATTGAACTCGGATTACGCGGTGGCATCTTGGTTGACGAGCACTATCAAACGAATCTGCCTGATATCTATGCCGTCGGTGATGCTATTGTTGTCAAAAACCAAATTACCGGCCAAGATGCGCTGATTTCGCTAGCCAATCCAGCGAATCGTCAAGGGCGTCAGGTGGCTGACATTATTGCTGGGCAAGCGCGTGAAAACAAAGGCTCTATTGGTACTGCCATTGTCCGTGCCTTTGGTCTGGCAGCAGCCTCGACTGGACTTAGCGAACGTGTAGCTCGCCAAACCTTTAAAGATGTCGCTGTGGTCCATACAACTGGAAATGACCATGCTGGCTATTATCCAGGGGCAACTTCTATCACACTCAAATTGGTCTTTAATCCTAAGACAGGTGTCATCTATGGTGCGCAAGCTGTGGGGCAAAAAGGTATTGATAAGCGGATTGACATCCTAGCCACAGCCATTAAGGGTGGCTTGACGATTTTTGATTTGCCTGAATTAGAATTTACCTATGCGCCACCATTTGGTTCAGCTAAAGACCCTGTCAATATGATTGGTTATGCAGCAACTAATTTAGCTGAAGGGACAAGCGATAGCGTTCAATGGTACGAATTGAAGGATGAATTGGCAAACGGCAAAATTTTGTTGGATGTCCGTACAGAATCTGAGGTTGCGAGTGGTCGCTTCTCTGATGCAGTGGTCATTCCGCTTGATAGTTTGCGTGAGCGATTGGACGAATTGGATAAATCGCAAGAATATATCGTCAGCTGCCACAGTGGCTTACGCTCTTACATTGCAGAGCGCATTCTCAAACAAAACGGCTTTAACGTTCAAAACTTAGACGGAGCCTATTCACTTTATAATACCGTTAGACCGGAGGAAATTATTCATGACTAAAACTATTTCGATTACAGAATTGAAAACCTTATTGGATACCGAAACAATCAACCTCATTGATGTGCGTGAAACTGACGAATTTGCTGCGGGTCACGTTCCAGGAGCAATCAATCTGCCTTTGAGTGAGTTAGTGAGTCGCTATACAGAGTTGGACACTGACAAACCATACCACATCATTTGTCAAATGGGTGGCCGTTCTGCCCAAGCCTGCGCTTTCTTGGCAAGCGAAGGCTGCGATGTGACCAATGTCAATGGCGGAACAGGTGCTTGGACGGGTGAGTTGGAAAGATAATGTGAGAAGCCTTTCATACTGAGAGGCTTTTCTTGTATCAATTTTTACCATAAATTTTTACTTTTGGATTCTGGTGGCTTACGTCTCAAAAAATAGCTAAAAATGTGGTATAATGAAAAAGATTATGTAGACTAATAGAAGAGGTAACTCATGAAAATTTCTGAAGAAGAAGTACGCCATGTTGCCAAGTTGTCGAAATTGTCATTTTCAAACGAAGAGACAGCTGAATTTGCAACAACATTGACAAAAATTGTCGATATGGTGGAATTGTTAAACGAAGTCGATACAACTGGTGTGCCGATTACAACGACTATGGCAGACCGCAGAACAGTTGTCCGTGAGGACAAGGCAGAAGCGGGAACAGACCGCGATCTCTTATTTAAAAATGTACCAGAAAGTGCGAATAACTTTATCAAGGTACCTGCTATCTTTGAAGACGGAGGAGATGCTTAATGTCATTTAATAATAAAACGATTAAAGAATTGCATGACCTCTTGGTTGCAAAAGAAGTCACTGCCACAGAACTCACAAAAGCAACGCTTGAAGACATCAAATCTCGTGAAGAAGCGGTTGGTTCCTTTATTACGATTTCAGAAGAAACTGCGCTTGCTCAAGCTAAGGTGATTGATGAAAAAGGAATTGATGCAGACAATATCATGTCAGGGATTCCTTTGGCAGTTAAAGATAATATCTCAACTAAGGGAATATTGACAACCGCAGCGTCTAAAATGCTTTACAATTATGAGCCAATTTTTGATGCGACAGCAGTTGCCAATGCCTACCAAAATGGAATGATCGTGGTTGGTAAGACCAACATGGATGAATTTGCCATGGGTGGTTCAACCGAGACATCTTACTTCAAGAAAACGAAAAATGCTTGGGACCAAACGAAGGTTCCTGGTGGTTCATCAGGCGGTTCTGCAACAGCAGTTGCCTCTGGTCAAGTGCGTTTGTCATTGGGTTCGGATACTGGTGGCTCAATCCG
Organism: Streptococcus ovis DSM 16829; assembly: GCF_000380125.1. GTDB lineage: Bacteria > Bacillota > Bacilli > Lactobacillales > Streptococcaceae > Streptococcus > Streptococcus ovis. The sequence goes on along the minus strand of NZ_KB904580.1, from coordinate 200,576 downwards.
TCAGCCAGCAGCCTTTAATGGTATTGTTGGGTTGAAACCAACTTATGGAACGGTTTCTCGTTTTGGCCTCATTGCCTTTGGTAGTTCGCTTGACCAAATTGGTCCTTTTTCACCGACTGTCAAAGAAAATGCACAGTTGCTCAATGTGATTGCAAGTAGTGACAGCAAGGATTCAACCTCAGCGCCTGTGTGTGTGGCAGACTATACCTCAAAAATCGGTCAGGACATCAAGGGCATGAAGATTGCTCTTCCTAAAGAATATTTGGGTGAGGGAATTGATCCGAAAATTAAAGAAAATATAGTAGCAGCTGCCAAACACTTTGAATCATTAGGTGCGGTGGTGGAAGAAGTCAGTCTGCCTCATTCTAAATATGGTGTCGCAGTTTACTACATCATTGCTTCATCAGAAGCTTCATCAAACTTGCAACGCTTTGATGGCATTCGCTATGGTTTCCGTGCAGAAGATGCTAAAAGTCTTGAAGAAATCTATGTCAACACTCGCAGTCAAGGCTTTGGTGATGAAGTAAAACGTCGGATTATGCTGGGAACTTTCTCCTTGTCATCTGGCTACTACGATGCTTACTTCAAGAAAGCTGGTCAGGTTCGTACCTTGATTATCCAAGACTTTGAAAAGGTTTTTGCGGACTATGACTTGATTCTTGGGCCAACAACGCCGACAGTAGCTTATGACTTGGATGGTCAAAGCCATGACCCAGTTGCCATGTATTTGGCTGATTTGCTAACAATTCCAGTTAACCTTGCAGGGCTTCCAGGGATTTCCATTCCATCAGGTTTTGTGGATGGTTTGCCGGTTGGCTTGCAATTGATTGGACCAAAATACAGTGAAGAAACCATTTATCAAGCAGCAGCAGCATTTGAAGCAACAACAGACTATCACAGACAACAACCAGTGATTTTTGGAGGTGACAACTAATGAACTTTGAAACCATTATCGGACTAGAAGTCCATGTGGAATTGAATACCAATTCTAAAATTTTCTCACCTTCATCTGCTCATTTCGGGCAAGAACCAAATGCCAATACCAATGTGATTGACTGGTCTTTCCCTGGTGTGCTTCCTGTGATGAATAAGGGTGTTATTGATGCAGGGATCAAGGCTGCGCTAGCTTTGAACATGGATATTCACCAGCACATGCACTTTGACCGTAAAAATTATTTCTATCCAGATAATCCAAAGGACTATCAGATTTCACAATTTGATGAGCCAATTGGTTATAACGGTTGGATTGATATTACCTTGGAAGATGGATCAACCAAGAAGATTCGTGTGGAACGTGCGCATCTTGAAGAGGATGCTGGTAAAAATACTCACGGAACAGACGGATACTCATATGTTGACCTCAACCGTCAAGGGGTGCCATTGATTGAAATCGTATCAGAAGCGGATATGCGTTCGCCAGAAGAAGCATATGCTTACTTGACAGCGTTGAAGGAAATTATCCAATATACGGGTATTTCAGATGTCAAGATGGAAGAAGGTTCCATGCGTGTCGATGCCAATATTTCCCTTCGTCCTTTTGGTCAAGAAAAATTTGGTACCAAGACTGAGTTGAAGAACTTGAACTCCTTTAGCAATGTTCGTAAAGGTTTGGAATATGAGGTAGAGCGTCAAGCGAAAATCTTACGTTCAGGTGGCGTGATTCAGCAAGAAACGCGTCGTTATGACGAAGCCAATAAGAGCACTATCCTTATGCGTGTCAAGGAAGGTGCGGCAGATTACCGTTACTTCCCAGAGCCAGACCTTCCGCTTTATGAGATTTCAGATGAGTGGATTGAGGAAATGCGTGTCGAGTTACCAAAATTCCCAGCAGAGCGTCGCGCGGAATACGTTGAAAAACTTGGTCTTTCAGCCTATGATGCTGGTCAATTGACAGCAACCAAGGCTCTTTCTGATTTCTTTGAACAAGCGGTTGCGATTGGAGGAGATGCTAAGCAAGTATCCAACTGGTTACAAGGTGAGGTAGCACAATTCCTCAATGCAGAGCAAAAAACGATTGAAACCATTGCTTTGACACCAGAAAACTTGGTTGAAATGATTGGTCTCATCCAAGATAGTACGATTTCATCTAAGATTGCCAAAAAAGTCTTTGTGCATTTGGCGAAAAATGGTGGCTCAGCTAAGGAATACGTTGAAAAAGCAGGACTTGTACAAGTATCGGATCCAGCTGTTCTTATCCCAATCATTCACCAAGTCTTTGCGGACAATGAAGCGGCTGTTGCAGACTTCAAGTCAGGAAAACGAAATGCAGACAAAGCCTTTACCGGTTTCCTTATGAAAGCTACCAAAGGCCAAGCAAATCCGCAAGTTGCTCAACAGCTTTTAGCGCAAGAATTGCAGAAGCTGTTGGATTAAAATCATCCAGTGGATGATTTTAACGCGAGCCTAGAAATAGGATAGAGAGCATGCCCAATAGAGTTATTTGGCATAGAAAAATTCAAATCCAGTCTTCGGACTGGTTTTTTGGTATAGTTTGAAACTATTCAATTATATATAAAATTCATATTTTACAGCTATATCTGTCTTTGATACAATAAGGCTATCAAAGATTGAGGTGGATGACATGACGAAAAAATATTTTGAACACGTAGGATCATTTTTGCGACCTAAAGAATTAGTAGAGGCTCGTGAAGCTTTTGCTGCTGGTGACATTTCGCAAGAGGAATTGACCGCTGTTGAAGACCGTTTGATTACAGAATTAGTAGATAAACAGGTGGCTGTTGGTCTGGAAAAGGTCACAGATGGTGAGTTCCGTCGTGCCAACTGGCATGTGGATTTCTTCTGGGGCTTTGATGGGATTGAAAAGCTGAATTATGGTGAAGGGTTACACTTCGTTGGGGTGGAGACAAATGATGATTCTGCTCTTGTAATAGGAAAGATTGGGTTTACTAAGGAAAAGCACCCTTTTATCAAGCATTTCCAATTTTTGAAAAAATTAGCTGATGAACGTGGAGTGGAAGCTAAAATTACGATTCCTTCACCATCTCAATGTTTAATTGAATTGCAACGCGGTAGCAACCTGCAGAAGGCTTTAGAGGTTTATCCAAACCAAGCTGAGTTAGTGGAAGATTTGGCAGTTGCTTACCGTGAGGCTATTCTTGCCCTATACGAAGAAGGTGCCCGTACCATTCAGTTGGATGACTGTAGCTGGGGGATTGTCATGGATGATGACTTCCATCAGAAGATGACTAAGGGAGCTGTGCCTCAAGAGGTGATTCGTGATAACTTCCTGTATATCAATAATAAGGCGATTGAGAATCTGCCAGGAGATTTAACGATTAATACTCACGTTTGTCGCGGGAATTACCAATCAACTCACTTGACTGAAGGGCCTTATACAAAGGTTGCTGAAACTTTGTTTGGCAAGGAAAATGCCAAATCCTACTTCTTGGAGTATGATAATGAACGTGCAGGTGGTTTTGAACCACTGGCAGAATTTAAAAATCCTGATAAGGTGGCTGTTCTTGGCTTGGTGACTACCAAAAATGGTCAATTAGAGGATAAAGAACAGTTGATTGCTCGCATTAAGGAAGCGAGTCAGTATGTTCCACTTGACCAGTTATGGCTTGCAACTCAATGCGGTTTCGCCTCAACTGCTGAAGGAAATCTGATTACAGATGAAGATCAATGGAATAAACTAAAACTTGTCAAAGAAGTGATTGATGAAGTTTGGGGATAATTGTCTGATAAACCAACCTGCGGGTTGGTTTTAATGTTCGTGTATTGGTGGTAAAGATATTATTTTTTCGTAAAATGATAGATTTTCTGGGCAAAAAGTGTATAATAAAGGTATCTTTTTGGTGAAACATTCCAATATTTCGAAAAGGAGCAGAAGGATGCAAAAAATTTACACTGGTAAGACAAAAGATGTATTTGAACTAGATGACAAGACGGTCTTGTTGCATTTCAAGGATGATGTGACAGGAAAAGATGGTGTCTTTGATCCAGGTGAAAATCAAGTTGGGCTCCAAATCGAGGGGGCAGGTCGTGCTGCATTGGCGATGACTAAGTTCTTCTATGAGAAGTTGAATACTCTTGGGCTCAATACTCACTTTGTTTCTGCAGACTTGGACAAAAATGAAGCAGTGGTAAAAAAAGCAACTGTTTTTGGTAAGGGAGTGGAAGTCATTGTCCGTTATCGAGCGGTAGGCTCTTTCATTCGCCGATATGGAGAGTACATCGAGTCAGGGGCAAGCATCCCAACGTATGTAGAAGTGACATTGAAAGATGATGAAAAAGGTGATCCACTTATTACGAAGGATGCACTCGCTCTTTTACAAATCATGTCACCTGAGACTTATGAAGAGTTAGCTGATTTGGCTAAGAAAATCGGTGATGTGGTCAAAGAAGAATTGACCAAGAAAGACCTCGAACTCTACGATATTAAGTTTGAATTTGGTTTGATTGATGGAAAAGTAGCCCTTATTGATGAGATTTCGGGTGGAAATATGCGTGCTTATCGTGGCGAAGAATATATTTTGCCATTGGAGTTAGAAAAAATGTTGTTAGGATAATCGTAAAAAGCTAGGGAAACCTAGCTTTTACTTGCTACTATCACGTAAAGTTAATTGTGTGCTTAGTTTTATCATCCGGGGGTGAAAATCTTCGGCTTTTTTCATCATGTTGTCTAGCAGTTCGACGGCCTGAATGCCCATTTCCTCTGTGAATACTGTGATGCTAGAAAGAGTGGGATAAACCTGTGTGGTAATTGATGTCCCATTAAAGGAGATGATTTGTACCCGCTCTGGAATTGGGAGTTGAGCTTCTTGTAAAGCTCGTAAGGCACCGACAGCTAGGGCATCACTTGCTACAAAAAAAGCATGAGGTAATTCGTCTCCTAATTCGCTAATGGCTGTTTTCATCAGCTGATAGCCTGATTGGCTAGTAAAGGGGCCGATAAAGACATTGCGCGCTTGATAGAGTTTCAAATCGGTTAGGTACTGCTTGAAAGTCCTAAAGCGAGGGTCTATCAACGAAACTTTGTGGTCAGCTGTTGCCTCTTCGCCTGCGATAAGACCGATATCTGTAATTCCTTGTGCTAGGAAATGATCAATGACACGAATGACAGATCGGTTAAAATCGGTCGTAACACAGGAAAAACCATCATCCAACGTATCGCTATCCACAAAGATGAGATTGTGTTGAAGGTCAGCTAGTGTTTGGACTTGCTTTTGGCTAAATTTTCCAATCGCAATTATACCATCTGCTTCTTTCAAACGAGGGTTGTCCAAATCGTTAAAAGAACGCAGGAGTTGGTAACCCATTTCTATGGCCCGTTGTTCAATACTGATTCGGATAGAATAATAGTAGAGGTCATCTAATTCCTCAGCCTCGCTATACCACTGGACAATAGCCAGTGTGGGTTGAGGTTCGGATAGATGACTTTTTTTCAAATGCTTTGTATAACCAAGTTGTTGTGCGGCTGTAAAGATTGCTTCGCGTGTTTCAGGGCTAACAGCTAGTGTTTTATCGTCTTTTAGGACACGAGATACGGTGGCTGAGGATACGGAAGCCAGTTCTGCAATATCTTTAATAGTTGCCATCGGTATTCTCCTTCGTTTATGGTTTATATAATATTTATTATATCACATTTTTACTAAAAATTTACTAAAAATATTGACAGAAGGTAAAAAAATGATTAGAATAAAAGAAAAACGGTTACAAAGGAGTTTGTCTTATGGATATAAAAGACTTGATTCAGGCTTTTACAGAGGTTTTTGGAGTAGAACCAGATGCTACCTTCTTCTCTCCAGGACGGATTAATCTAATTGGAGAGCATACAGATTATAACGGTGGTCATGTATTTCCAGCTGCGATAACACTGGGAACTTACGGAGCAGCTCGTAAACGAGATGACCAACTCTTGCGATTCTACTCAGGAAATTTTGAACACTTGGGTATTATTGAAGTGGATCTGCAAGATTTGGTTTTCAAAAAAGAGGACAATTGGACTAATTATCCCAAAGGCGTGTTGAAATTCTTGCAAGAGGCAGGCCATACGATTGAAGCAGGGATGGATGTCTATGTTTTTGGCAATATTCCAAATGGCTCTGGCTTGTCTTCATCTGCTTCTTTGGAGTTATTGATTGGGATTATAGCTGAAGAGTTGTTTGAATTGAAACTGAATCGGATTGATTTGGTTAAAATAGGTAAGCAAACCGAAAATGAATTTATTGGTGTCAATTCTGGAATTATGGATCAATTTGCTATCGGTATGGGAGCGAACAAGCAGGCTATTTATTTGGATACTAATACTTTAGAATATGAATTGGTACCATTGGACCTTGGGGACCATGTCGTCGTTATCATGAACACCAATAAGCGTAGAGAATTGGCTGACTCTAAGTATAATGAGCGTCGCGCTGAATGTGAAACAGCTGTGACAGAATTAAATGCCTTGCTATCTATTGAAACTTTAGGAGAACTTGATGAAGTGACCTTTGATGAATATGCTTATCTGATTAAAGATGCCAATCGTCTCAAACGGGCTCGTCATGCGGTTTCTGAAAACCAACGGACTCTTAAAGCTAAAGACGCCTTGGTGGCAGGCGATCTGAAAAAATTTGGTCGCTTAGTAAACGCATCTCATGTTTCCCTTGAACATGATTATGAAGTAACAGGGATTGAATTAGATACACTTGCTCATACCGCTTGGGAACAAGCAGGAGTACTGGGAGCTCGGATGACAGGTGCTGGTTTTGGAGGATGTGGAATTGCCATTGTTCAAAAGGACAAGGTAGACTCTTTCACCGAGAATGTCGGTCGTATTTATACAGAGAAAATCGGCTATGCACCAGATTTTTATATCGCAGAAATTGCGGGCGGTAGCCGCGTTCTCTCTCGTAAATAATGGTGTGTTCCAGTTTAAAAAAGAGATGTAAATAGAATGAAATTACTTGAAACATTTATCACCCAAGTCATAGCCAACAGCCAGTACGAAGAATTGGACCGCATCTATCTGACTAACCGAGTCATGGCCCTAGTGGGAGAAGATGGTCTTGACACTGAAACGAGATCAGAACAACTTATTGATTTAAAAGATGAATTGGTTGCTTTAGCTGTGCAAAATGGTATGTGTGGGGAATTATTGGAAGAGCAGGATATCGTTGGTGCTGAGTTGATGGATTTCATCACACCACCTCCTAGTCAGGTGAATCAGGATTTCTGGCAAACCTATGAAATTCAACCAGAGCAGGCGATTGCTGATTTTTATCGCTTGAGCAAGGCCAATGATTATGTAAAAGTAAAGGCGATCGCAAAGAATATCTATTATCAGGTGCCAACAGAATATGGAGAGTTGGAGATTACGATTAACTTATCCAAACCTGAGAAGGATCCCAAGGCGATTGCACAAGCGAAATTGGTAAAATCCTCTACTTATCCACAATGCCAGCTTTGCATGGAAAATGAGGGCTATCAAGGACGAATCAATCATCCAGCTCGTGCCAACCACCGCGTCATCCGCTATGAGATAAACAACGAAACATGGGGTTTCCAGTACTCGCCATATGCTTATTTCAATGAGCACTGTATTTTCTTCTATGGGCAACATGAGCCAATGAAAATCAGCGAGCTGACCTTTGAGCGCTTACTGAATATTGTAGACCAGTTTCCGGGTTATTTTGCAGGTTCAAATGCGGATTTGCCAATTGTTGGAGGTTCAATCCTGACTCATGAACATTATCAAGGAGGTCGTCATACCTTTGCGATGGAAGTAGCGCCAGTCGAATATTCCTTTGTTGTCAAAGGGTTTGAAGATGTGACTGCTGGGATTGTCAAATGGCCGATGTCTGTCATTCGGATCAGTGGGGAAGATAAGCAACGTCTGGTGGAATTGGCTTCTAAAGTTCTCACTGTCTGGCGAGACTATTCTGATGAAACGGTAGGGATTCGTGCTTTTTCAAACGGACAGCCACATCATACGATTACGCCGATTGCGCGTAAAAAAGAGGGCCGCTTTGAATTGGATTTGGTCTTGCGGGACAATCAAACTTCAGAGGACTTTCCAGATGGCCTGTATCATCCACATCCAGATGTGCAACATATCAAGAAGGAAAATATAGGCTTGATTGAGGTGATGGGCTTAGCGATTTTACCACCACGTTTGAAAGAAGAGTTAAAGGTAGTTGAAGCGTACTTGCTTGATCAAGTGGAGGCGGTTGACGCTTACCATCAAAAATGGGCAGATGACTTAAAATCTCAGTATCATGGAAAAATTACAGTTGAAAATGTAACCCAGGTTGTACAAGGCGAAGTGGGGAAGGTCTTTAGTCGTGTCCTAGAAGATGCAGGTGTTTATAAGCGGACAGCAGAAGGACAAGCAGCTTTTCATCGCTTCATCCAACAATTAGGAATTCAGTAAAAAATCCTCCATTTGGGGGATTTTTTGGTATACTGATAGGGTACTATTCTAAAAATAGAAGTGAGAATGATGCAAAAAACAACAAAAGGGACATGGTTGACCTTGATTGCGGGACTTTCATGGGGGATTTCAGGGGTGTCTGGTCAGTATTTGCTGAGCCATGGTCTACATGTTAATCTCCTGACAAGTCTACGCTTATTGATAGCGGGTCTTTTTTTGACAGGACTTGCTTATGTTAATGATAAAGAGAAATTGGTTCGTATGTTACGTTCAAAACAAGAAGTGGGCAGATTGATGTTATTTGCTCTTTTTGGGCTTCTCCTCAATCAATACGCCTACCTCAGTGCCATTCAGTATACCAATGCTGGCACAGCAACGGTTTTACAATATGTCACCCCTATTTTGGTACTCCTCTACACTTGTTTGCGAGATCGTATCTTTCCTTCTTGGACGGAAGTTGTAGCGATTGTATTAGCCATAGGGGGCACCTTTGTCATGGCTACTCATGGAAATCTAAGCGAGCTAGCGATTACACCCTTGGGTTTATTTTGGGGAATTTTGTCTGCCTTTACTTATTCAGCCTATCTGTTAATTCCAGTTAAACAAATCAAGGAATATGGTAGTCTGCATGTGATTAGTCTTAGTATGTTATTTGGTGGGTTTCTCTTTCCTGTCATCACCCAGTCATGGCAATATTCTTTTGAAGTGACGGGGATGAACCTACTGGCCTTATTTGGAATTGTGGGAATTGGGACGGTCTTTGCCTATACCATTTTTTTGCACGGAGTTAGTATGATTGGAGCAGTCAAAGGGAGCTTATTGGCAAGTGTTGAGCCTGTGGCCAGTGTGTTGTTGACGGTTGTGCTGATGGGGACTTCTTTTTCAGTTAGTGACTTTTTGGGCATGGTCTTGATTATTGCAGCAGTTCTTCTCATTTCTATCCGCGATTTGGTAGCCAGCCAGAAGAGGCAATGGAAAAAATAAAAATTTTTAAAAAATTTTAAGGTTTCTTTAAGGAAGGCTCGTTACAATAGATTTATTCTTTTTCATATATCTCCTGAAAACACTGTTCTCATGACTGAGGGCGGTGTTTTCTTTTTTCCGCAAAATTTACAACTCCTAGGATAGAAGGAGGTACATTTGGAAGTTTATTGTCAAATAGGGTTGACAATATATATAATATTTGTAGAGATTTTGGAGGTATATATGAAAACATTAGGTAAAGCATTGGCTAATAAAATAGCAGCAGTCATTGTAGTTGTTTTAATTGTAGTTGGTATTGGAGTTTGGGGGAAATCACAGTTATTTGGTGGAACGACTTCAGCAGAATATCAGTTTGTTATCAAGCGATTTCCTAAGAAGAGCCAATTAGTAGTGGCGGATGCAGATGTTGCAACAAAGGCTAATAAAGAATTTAATTCAGATATGACGAAAGATTGGCCAGAATGGGCAGACTTTATAGCAGATTTAATTGTCAGCCGTAAAGTTGAAGTAACAATGCCAGTTAAAACAGAATTTAAACTAGAGTTGGAAGATTTGGGAAAGGAAGATATTTCTATTAAAAATAATGTATTGACCTTTAACAAACCACTATTGGTATATGTTGATTCACAAAAGGTCGGAGAGTCAAAGGTCAAAAAATCGTCAAGTGGAATACTTGATAAGGGAGTAGACCTTGTGACCGGAAGTCAAAAAGCTATGGAGTTTTTGGAAGAAAAAAGTCAAGATGCTATTCATGCTACAAGTAATGAAGTCATGAACGACAAAGAGCGTCAGAAGAAAGTGGCAAAATTCTCAGAGGTAGCCTTGGAAAATCTATTAAATTTGAATTCTGAACAGGAATTGGATGTCCAAATTAGTGTGGACGATCTAGAATTTAAGAATATTGATCCTAAAAAATAATATGAGAGTGGGAGAAAAATCGGTCATTCGCTAGAATTCGATTTCCTCTCATCTGTCAAAAGTCTAGGGTTCGGGCTGTCCAGTCTCCCAACTACTACGTCTTACTTAATGAGACATAATAAAATAAAGAAACTAGGATTTGATCCCAGTTTCTTTTTTGTGACTAAACCTGCTAATTTCCTAGAAATATGGTACAATGAATTGATTATATCTTTGGGAGAATGATGTGACGATTGAACAGTATATGCCGGATTTTGCGGTGGAAAAGGCCTATGATGTGACGGTGGAAAGTTTACAGCGCGAAAAAATTAGGGCTGTCTTTGTGGATTTGGACAATACCCTGATTGCTTGGAACAATCCAGATGGGACGCCGGAGATGCGACAATGGCTCCACGATTTGCGGGACGCAGGTATCCGTGTAGTAGTGGTTTCTAATAATAATCATGAGAGAGTCAAGCGGGCAGTGGATAAATTTGGGATTGACTTTGAGTCTCGTGCCATGAAACCTTTTACGCGTGGAATTAAACGCGCCATGAAGCGGTTTGGAATAGAAAAAAATGAGGTCGTGATGATTGGGGATCAGTTAATGACGGATATCCGTGCTGCTCATCGGGCAGGGATTCGCTCGATTTTGGTGAAGCCTTTGATTGAGACCGATTCTTGGCAGACCCAGTTCAATCGATGGCGTGAGCGTCGGATGAAGAAAAAAATCACCGAAAAGTACGGTCCAATGACTTATAAGAAGGAAATTTAGATGGAAGAATTATTTTGTATCGGCTGTGGAGCAATCATTCAAACAACAGACAAGATGAAGGCGGGCTTCACTCCCCAATCGGCTTTAGAAAAGGGATTAGAAACAGGACAACTCTATTGCCAACGGTGTTTCCGTCTGCGTCACTATAATGAAATTTCAGACGTCAATATCTCTGATGATGAGTTTCAAAAACTGCTTCATGAAGTGGGGGACAGTGATGCTCTAGTGGTCAATGTGATCGATATTTTTGATTTCAATGGTTCTGTCATTCCGGGTCTCTCTCGCTTTGTATCGGGGAATGATGTTCTTTTGGTCGGAAATAAGCGGGACATTTTGCCCAAGTCAGTGAAAACGGGGAAGGTCACCCAATGGTTGACCGAACGGGCGCATGAAGTAGGGCTTCGTCCAGTGGATGTAGTCTTGACTTCTGCCCAAAACAAACAGGCTATCAAGGAGTTGATTGAGAAAATTGAGCAGTACCGCAAGGGACGAGATGTCTACGTGGTTGGTGTGACCAATGTCGGAAAATCAACACTCATCAATGCTATTATCCAAGAAGTTACAGGTGATAAGGATGTGATTACGACATCACGTTTCCCTGGGACAACACTGGATAAGATTGAAATTCCCTTGGATGATGGCTCTCATATTTTTGATACACCGGGGATTATCCATCGTCACCAGATGGCGCATTATTTGACTGCGAAAAACCTCAAGTATATTAGCCCCAAAAAAGAAATCAAACCAAAAACTTACCAGCTCAATCCCGAGCAAACTCTTTTTCTTGCAGGTTTAGGGCGTTTTGATTTCATTGCTGGGGAAAAGCAGGGCTTTACAGCTTTCTTTGAAAATACCTTGGAGCTCCATCGGACAAAGCTTGCAGGCGCTAGCGAATTTTACCAAAAACACGCAGGAAGTCTCTTGACACCACCTTCTACAAAGGAAATGCCAGATTTCCCAGAATTGATCCGTCATGAATTTACTATCAAAGAAAAGACAGATGTCGTCTTCTCTGGTCTGGGCTGGATTCGGGTCAATGGCAATGCGAAAATTGCGGCTTGGGCTCCAAAGGGAGTGGACGTCGTACTGCGCAAGGCGATTATCTAAGCAATCATTTGGGTGACATATTGGTATCTATCTATATAATGGAGGTGTACTCATGAAGAAGGTTGTCAGTGCTTTATTGTTACTGGTTGTCGGGATTGTTGGAGCAATTATATGGTGGTATTGGCCAAGTGAAGTACAGCCAGTTGTACCCAAGATAGATGAAATCCAAGAAGTTCGCGTCACTCAGCCAGATGATACGGTGATTCCGTTGGACATGGAAGAGAAGATTATCTCCTTTGTCTACTTTGCCAAGGATTCTCGCAAGACACGTCAGAAAAGTGTGAATGACCAGCCCAATAAAGAATTGATGGCAACGCAGGTAGAATTGCTTCTTAAAAATGGAAGTAGTAAGATGTTTTATATCTATCAGGACGGATTTTTCAAGAAAACTTACCTCGAAATCCCCTATGATGGCATCTACGAGATGGAGTACTCATTGTCAGACTGGTTGTCTGGAAAACTAGATTATTAGCTCTGCTATTAGAGAAAAGGAGAAATTATGACATTAACATCTAAACAACGTGCGTTTTTGAACAGTCAAGCGCATACCATGAAACCAATCGTGCAGATTGGCAAGAACGGTCTCAATGACCAAATCAAGACCAGTATTCGAAACGCCCTGGATGCGCGTGAATTGATTAAGGTTAAATTGCTACAAAATACGGATGAAAATATCCATGAAGTGGCAGAAATCCTCGAAGAAGAAATTGGTGTGGAATCTGTTGCCAAAACAGGTCGCGTCTTGACTCTCTTTAAGGTCTCTGCCAAGAAAGAAAATCGGAAACTATCTGCAAAAGTAAAAGAAATCTAAGCTTGCTTTGGAGAAATAGAAAAAAATCTTCTTACAAAATGTAGGAAGATTTTTTTGGTTCAATTAGTTGTCTAAAAATGGTTGATAGGCTTCTGTTAATTTTGTGAGCAGTATAGCCTTTTCCTCTTCCGCAGCAAAAGAACCTCGGATGGCGTCCTGGTTGTGTTGTAGGAATTCAGCAGCAGTCGTTGCAAAATAGTCTACGAAGAGCCCATATTCTCTTGTTAAATTGGTGTCAGATACCGTTCGATTATCCGTATTGATGGAAATGTTTGCCCCTGCCTCTTTCAGAGCTAAGTAAGGGAAATCCTCGATGGTTTGGATAGCTTTGGTTTGGAAATTGGAGACTAGGCAGAGTTCGGCAGTCGTATTGGCTTCGACAAAGTTTTGGATGACCTCTGGGTGATGTGTGATAGCAGTGGTGTGCCCTGTACGCTTGATACCAAGAGCGATGGCTTGGGCAATATTGGCGACACAACCACATTCTCCAGCATGAAAGGTCATCGGATAGCCTAGAGATTGGGCGCATCGGATGCCATCGGCCACCGTTTCGATTGGGAAATCAGCCTCGTTTCCAGCAAAGTCCATGCCGACCACGTGAGACTGATTGGCAGCCTTTGTTTCTGTAAACATCCGTTTATTAAGTTCTATCGGCTGTTGGCGTAAGCCACAAATCAAAGCTTTAGCGACAATTCCAAATTCTTCTTCTGCCTGTTTTAGACCTTGGCAGACAGCTTCGATGACTTCTGCCACGCTTAGCCCTTTATCTGTTGAGAGTTCAGGTGCGAAACGTATTTCAGTATACATTACATTTTCTTCCGCAGCTTGTCTAGCAACATCATAGGCAGCTAGTGCTAATGCTTCCTGCGTTTGTAACAAGGGACGGATGAAATCAAATGTTTGCAAGTATTCATTTAGACTTGTAATATCTGGAGCTGCTGTCACTAAGGCTTTTAGTTCGTTGTCACTGTCAGGAATAGCAATGTCCTCTAACTTTGCTAAGCGTCGAATTGTAGGCAAGGAAAGGGAACCGTCAAGATGACAGTGTAATTCAGTTTTTGGTAACTATTTTAACCAATCTCGTTCCATAGAATCCTCCTCTTAAGAAGTGTTTTTCTATCCTAACATAAAATTATTAAAATTACATAAAGAATCCATAAGGATTCACTATTTTTTATTTAAAATGGGAAGAGAATTGGTGCACCGGTTTGCTGAAAAAAAGTATTCGGAATTTTTTGTTTACAAAATGAAGAGTGGATAGAGATAACATAACAAAGTGAAGCTTATGAGAGCATAAAAGATGCCGAAGCGGATTGCTTGGATGGGTTTGTAAAATCGGACCAAGGCCAGTAAGCACCATGCAAGGAGTACTAAGATAAACCAGCCGGATAACAACCGAAGGGGAGTTGGTCCATAGAAAAAGATATAGAGTCCAAATAGCTTCCAACTGGCTAAGAGGGCGAGTAGTGTAGTGAAGACAAAGAGGACTGTAATGGCGATTCGTGTCCCTTTTTGGTCCCATAAGGGTCTTTTAGAGACGAAATAAAAGGCTGCAAGCACTCCAAAATTCAAGAGGGCCACTCGAACTAATTGCCAGAAACCAGCTACTGCAACGGTTGAGGCGTCTTGTGGAGAAATTTTACTGGTTGTTTCAAGAATCTGACCGACTTCACTGATACCAACGACAAAGAAGAGGGCGTAAGTCAAGCAGAGACTACCGATTAGAATGTACGCAGTGATTGGAGGAAAGATTTGTAGAGGACGGAGAGCCTGATGAAATGATTGATAGGTCAGGCTTGTTTTATCTTGATGTAGAAGGCCGCCAGTAATTAAACCATATAGCCACCATGCAATTGGGAAGCTTAGGAAACCTTTTATAATAATGGTCAATAAGCTGATATCAAGAAAGAATGTCTCGAAAAATTGTTCGATAACTGTTCCCCAATGATTGGTCACTGCTGCAAAGTTTTGTGATACCTGACTGAGTTGGCTCCAGACGAAAAGGACTAGGAGACAGGAAGCGCTCAAACTAATGAGGATAAATAGTACTTGTCTGAATTTGGAAGTGAGGAGAGGTGAATCAGACTTGTCCTCCTCTGTTGTTGGTTTTTGGCGAAGAATCTGAAGTGCGAGTAAGAAATGCCGAAGGGGTAGGGTAATGGTTCCTCGGATACTGTCAAACCAAACCATGATTCCGAGTCGCCCCTGCACTAGCCATCCTGTTCGAGCCAATACATAAAAAATAAAAGAAAGATGGAGGGCTAGATATTGAAAGACTTCTAACTGAAAATGAAAGCCCCAAATACTAAGAACAAGTGCTTGTCCTAACGTGATGATTGCAAATAGGGAGGCTTCAATCTTATTTCCCCCAATGGTGTTCATCTTCTGGAAGGGAATTTCCAGTTGGTTACTAAGGAACTCAACCAACCCTACCAATCCGATAGCAATAGGGAAAAAGTAGAGAGGGCTATCATCGAAAAAGGCAGTGATGTAGAGATAGGCGATTGCATAGAACAGAATAGTTGCGCGTCTGAAAGACTGTAATTGATGGTCTGTTAATGGATCAAATAAAGTGGGACGATAGTGGTCTTCAATTTTCGTATTGGATACATGAAGTGGTTGAGCTTGAATGATTCCATCAGCTATTCTCCTTGCTTTCTTCATCTGGGACATATTCAAGAATATCTCCGGGTTGGCAACCTAATTCACGACAAAGTGCGTTCAATGTTGAAAAACGGATGGCTTTTGCCTTGTTATTTTTAAGAATAGATAGGTTGGCGGGCGTGAGTTCAATCAGTTCGGCTAAACGTCCTGCACTGATTCGCTTTTGTGCCATGATAATGTCGAGATTGATTTGGATCATAGGTCACTCCTTAAATTGTGTAGTCAACTTGCTCTTGTAGCTCTACTGCCTTGCCAAAAGCGTTACGAATGACGCGGATGATAAGTGTGAGTAGGCTGCAAGCAACGGTAATCAGTAACATTGGGAGATAAGCAGTCAAGCCCATAAAGAGTGATAAAACGGCAACAAGTGCTACTTCCCATCCCAAAAGTCGCAAGCTATGAACATTCTCAGGGATAAAGACATGATTGTGTCCAATTCGTGCCACTAATTGATAGAGATGCACAATACAAAGCAGGGCTAAAATCCCCAGCACATATCCGAATGAAAGCAAGACCCAAAAACGTGTATCTCCTTCAAAGAATGGGCTGGGGTGAGCGATTACCAGTTTAACAACCCAACTTCCTGTACACATGAGGAGAAGCGAGGCAATAAACAGGACAATTAATGATAATTTTGTGAGTAAAATACTCATATCTTCCTGTGAAATAGTTTTTTGAGACATAGAATCCTCCAGTTATTTAATTTTGTAGTAAGGATAGGATAACATTATTTTTATCGATAATCAACAAAAAAACATTAAAAAACGATAATAATATATTGAAAAAGGATAAAACAAGAAGCTGTATTTTGTAATCAATGGCTTTCCTTGTCTTTTAACTGAAGAATTTGGTCAAGTACTGAAAACGGGGGACAACTTTTTCTTTTCCTGTAAATATGCTATAATGGAGAGTACAATGATACGAGGAGAGAGTACCATGGCATTAGAACTCTTAACGCCTTTTACCAAGGTGGAGTTAGAGACAGAAGAAAAGAAAACAGACCGAAAACAAGTAGGAATTTTGGGTGGGAATTTTAATCCTGTTCACAATGCTCACTTGGTCGTGGCGGATCAGGTACGTCAGCAACTGCAATTAGACGAAGTTCTGCTCATGCCTGAATTTACTCCACCACATGTTGATAAGAAAGAGACCATTGATGAATTTCACAGGCTCAATATGCTCAAGATGGCCATTGCTGGGATTGAGGGTTTGGATATTGAAACCATTGAGCTGGAGCGTCGAGGCATTAGCTATACCTACGACACTATGAAACTCTTGATTGAGCAGAATCCTGACACAGACTACTATTTCATTATCGGTGGAGATATGGTGGATTATTTACCAAAATGGTATCGAATCGATGAATTGGTACAGATGGTACAGTTTGTTGGCGTGCAACGTCCCCGTTACAAGGCTGGGACTTCTTATCCGATTATCTGGGTGGATGTACCACTGATGGACATTTCCTCTAGCATGGTGCGCGACTTTATCAAGCAAGGTAGGACACCAAACTTTATGTTGCCACATGAGGTACTAGATTATATCGAAGAAAAAGGGCTCTACCTATGAACTACAAAGATTATGTAGCTTTCTCTCGTGAGGAAATTCTGGAAAAGGTAGCAGTTGCTATGTCTGAGAAGCGCTTCAAGCATGTGTTAGGTGTGGAACAAGCTTCGCTGGAATTAGCAGAGAGATATGGTTGCGACAAGACGAAGGCTAGCTTGGCTGCTCTCTTACATGATTATGCGAAAGAGCGTGACGATGCAGTTTTTCTAGAGAAAATTGAGCAGGAAGGGCTGGATGCTGACCTGAAAAACTGGGGCAATAATATCTGGCATGGTGTGGTTGGCGCTTATCTGATTGCGGAAGAGTTTGGACTGAAAGATTTAGAAATTTTCCAAGCCATTCAACGCCATACGATTGGAGCCGATGAGATGACCTTGCTAGACAAGGTGCTTTATGTAGCAGACTATATTGAACCGGGACGTGATTTTCCAGGAGTAGATGAGGCGCGTGCGATTGCTAGGCAAGATTTGGACAGGGCCGTTGCCTTTGAAACGGCTCGGACCGTCGCTCATCTAGCCAAGAAGGGAATTCCCATCTATCCGCAGACTATTGGAACCTATAATGCTTATGTGAAGTATTTGAAAAAATGAATAAAGGAATGTACATGAAAAAAGAAGAATTATTAGAACTGGTTGTCCGTGCAGCGGATGACAAACGAGCAGAGGACATTGTCGCTCTTGACTTAGAGGGGCTGACCAGCTTGACAGATTGCTTTGTTATCTTGAATGCTACTAATACGCGTCAGTTGGATGCTATCGCGGAAAATATCCGTGAAAAGGCACTTGAAGCAGGTCATCGTGCTGCTCATATTGAGGGCGATGCCAATAGTGGTTGGATTTTGATTGATTTGGGCGATGTGATTGTCCATGCCTTCTCAGAAGAAGAACGTGCTCATTACAACTTAGAAAAACTCTGGCACGAAGCACCAGTGGTGGATGTGACAGCGTACCTTGCATAAAAAAGTAGACCTTGCCGATGGCAAGGTTTTTGAGAAATAAAATGGAAAGGTCGGGCGAGGAAAGTGAGCCCGATGGGCGATTGTTGCCACTGTAGTGAAAAGAACCTAGCTTTTGTGAGCTAGGTTCGAGGGAAATAGAAAAACGTAGATTTTCGATTTAAGAATGGAACTGCGAAGCAGGTCGCTTCTGCCCCACTACCAAGGGCAACAATCAAAAAAAGAAAAAAGATTATGGAAAAAAATTACGAAAAATTTGCATCGGTTTACGATGCCATCATGGACGACTCACTTTATGATTTGTGGACAGACTTTTCGCTCCGCCATTTGCCAAAAGCAAAAGACAAGAAAAAACTCTTGGAATTGGCTTGCGGGACTGGGATTCAGTCAGTTCGTTTTGCGCAGGCAGGCTTTGAGGTGACAGGATTTGACCTCAGCCAAGAGATGCTGAATATTGCAGAAAAACGAGCAGCATCTGCTAAGAAGCACATCGCTTTTCAGCAGGGCAATATGATGGACCTGTCTGAGTTAGGAACTTTTGATTTTGTCACTTGCTACTCGGACTCGCTCTGCTATTTGCAGGATGAGGTGGAGGTTGGTGATACCTTTAAAGAGGTTTACGCGCACCTCAATGAGGGCGGTACTTTTATCTTTGATGTGCACTCGACGCATCAGACAGATGAGGTTTTCCCAGGTTACTCCTACCATGAAAATGCGGATGACTTTGCCATGGTTTGGGATACTTACGAAGACGAAGCGCCGCACTCTGTCGTACATGAGCTAACCTTCTTCCTTCGGGACGAAGATGGACGATTCACCCGTTACGATGAGGTTCATGAAGAACGGACTTACGATATGTTGACCTACGACATCCTCTTGGAACAAGCAGGCTTTAAATCGTTCAAGGTTTACGCTGACTTTGAAGATAAAGAACCAACAGAGACCAGCAAGAGATTGTTCTTTGTGTGTCAGAAGTAGGGAAATACAATTTTAGCCCACTCAAGAGAGTGGGCTTTTTTGCTGCTCTTGTACTTTCAAACAGGCTTGTTTAAGAAAAGGTTCAGAAATTTTTAGAATTACTTTAGATTTAGAAGGTAGAATACCTCTACTAGCATATTGGAAAGCAGGTGGCATATGAAAATACTAAAAAAACATGCTTATACTATTTTATTTACAACAGTTTTACTAGGTGCAAATACTTATGTACTGGCTAAGACATTTGTGATTCCTGAAGCGATGTCTTCCGTTGAGGTTTCCTCTCAGTCTAAGATAACAAATACAATTGCTACACAATCGAATTCCACTGGTCAAGTAACTCAAACTGAAACAAGTTATTCAGATGATCATATATCTGTAGAAATTGAGACGAAACGTGTCAATGAGACAACAGTTTATGTGGCAGATATTCGATTGAGTGATGCTTCGTACCTAAAAACGGCACTGGCTCAAAATACCTATGGGACCAATGTTACTGAGACAACGTCGTCACAAGCAGAAGGAGTTGGAGCCATATTTGCTATCAATGGAGATTATTATGGAGCAAATAGTACTGGATATGTGATAAAAAATGGAACTTTATACCGCGATTCACAGCGTAGTTCAGATGATGAGGATTTGGTTGTTTATGAAGATGGTCATTTTGGTACGATTTCCGAAAGTGATACGAGTGCTCAGGAATTAGTAGAGGCTGGTGTAGTTCAGACCTTTGCATTTGGACCAACTTTGGTTTCAGATGGTGAGATAGCCGTTTCAACGACTGATGAGGTAGGACGGGCTATGTCTGATAATCCGCGAACAGCAATTGGTATCGTTGAAGAAAGTGACGGCAGTCTCCACTATATTGTCGTCGTATCAGATGGTCGAACAAGTGAGTCTTCAGGGCTAACTCTTAACGAGTTGGCAGAGGTGATGCAGTCTTATGGTGTGACAACAGCTTATAATCTGGATGGCGGTGGTTCTTCAACGATGTACTTTAATGGTCAGGTTGTCAATAACCCAACAACGAATGGGAATACAATCAAAGAAAGGGCGGTGAGTGATATTGTTTACATCGGTTACTAAAAAAACATTAAAAAAAGGGACTTTCAGTTACTTGGGATTATCTCTTTTCCTTATCTTGTTCACATATGTTTATGAACAATTTAGCTATGGAGAAAGCTCATGGTATATGCGGGGGATGTTTCTCATCCCTCTGGTCGGAGCACTTGTTTTTCTTTTAGCAGTGCTCCAAGAAACTTGGTTACGTTATCGTTTGTCCTATGTACTTTTTAATTCAGCTATCGCGATATTGGTCAGTGGTTGTCTTATAAAGGGTATTATTGAAATTTCGGGTCGAAGTACTAGTTTGGAGCAACCTTACTGGATTGTTGGAGCATTGTTCCTGGGGGCAAGTTTCCTTAGTGGATGGATGGGCAAGTCCCCCAAATAGTCTAAATCGTCAGTTATCACAAATAGAAAGAAGGTAGTTATGAAAGTCATTATTCCAAGTTATGAACCAGATGACAGGTTGGTCAAGGTTGTCAAAGAAGTAAGAGAGCAGTTGCCACAAGGTGAAATACTGGTTATTAACGATGGCTCTTCTGTCGAATATGATGATTATTTTGACCAAGTTTCAGACCTCGGTGCTATCGTACTAAGTCATTCACATAACAAGGGAAAGGGCGCCGCACTTAAGACAGCCTTTTCGTATCTTGTAGAACATGGCAGAGCAGATGATATGATTGTGACAATTGATAGTGATGGTCAACATCTTGTATCTGATATGGTGAAGGTAGCTAATGCGGTCAATGTGGAAGAAAGAGTTATTATTCTAGGTGCTAGGGCTTTTGTGGGTCAAGTACCTTTTAGAAGCCGGTTTGGAAATACAGTGACAGCAGGTTTATTTCGTCTAGTAACAGGTCAGGCTATCACGGATACTCAAACTGGTCTGAGGGCATTTCCGAGTCAGCTACTACCTTGGTTGTTGCAGTTAGAAGGAGATCGTTTTGAGTATGAATTTAAGATGTTACTAGAAGCCAAGGGAGGCAATGTGGAACTAATAGAAGTACCTATTGAGACAGTGTACATTGAAGAAAATAGTCGTTCACATTTTCGTCCAATTGTGGATTCTATTAGAATTTATACACCTTTCCTTAAATTTTCAGGAATTGCACTGACGGCTGCTGTTGTTGATATGGTTTTACTCCTCATCATGATGTTATGGACGAAAAATCTGCTACTTTCCATCATTGTTGCGAGGATTTTAAGTGCTCTAACTCAGTTTTATTTGAATGCCAATCATGTATTTCATCGAACAAGTAACTCTTTTAGACGATTAGCGAGATATGGATTATTAGCCTTATTTTTGCTGGCTTGTAATTATGTTTTGATCCAAAGTCTTATTAGTGTAGGGATAGGATTAGTCATTGCTAAAATCGTTACAGAAGTCATTTTATTTATTCTCAGTTACCGCATGCAGCACACCTTAGTGTTCGTTTGAGAAATAGTATAGAAAGCTTGTGATATATGACTATCGCAAGCTTTTTGTCTGTGATATGACATGATAGCTAGGGCAGACTGGTTTAGCGATTAAACACCTCTATAACCTGTCTCTCAGAATTATCACTGTCAATCATTTCGGACGACGGTCAAGGCAAGATAAAACCCCTCCGATAAATTGAAGGGGACGTTTTAAAGATTCTTTTTCTTTTTAGCTTTTGTAGATAAGCTGATATCAGAAACATGGAGTTTTGTTTTAAGGCTTTGAATTAATTCAAAATCATCAACAGGGCTGTTGAGATGAATTTCATAATCCACTGTCAAAGCATGTTGTTCTTGATTGCTCTTTAGGCTGACTAACTGGTAATGGTGACAAAAATCTTGAAAAATATGATTGATTATCTCCTGAGTATCTGTGTAGTAGTGATAAGTCATACGTAAATAACGACTTGAAGGTAAGGTATGTCTAGCTAGTCTTCTATCAAGAAAAAACCAAATAGTGAGTAGAAAGATAGTGATTAAAAGAGCAAGGAGAAGAAAACCTGAACCAACGGAAAGCCCAATTATCATTGCCATAAAGATAGCAAGCAGTTCTCTTGAACCACTGGTAGCGGAACGAAAGCGAATGAGTGAGAATACTCCTGCTACTGCAATACCTGTACCGAGACTTCCATTGACAAGAAAAATCATAAAAGCGATTAAACTTGGTAGTAACGTGAGTGTCGTAGCAAATTCTTTGGTATAAAGTGTTCGGTAGCGATAAACCCACGATAAAGCTAGTCCAAGGACAAGGCTAATCACCAAGGCTAGTAAAAGAAGCAAGGGATTTACGGATGTCGTTGTTGTTTGAAAGACACTGTCAAAAATATTAGGCATGCGCCAACCCCCTTTCTTTAACCAAGGCAGGTCGTGGAGAGTAAGGAATGTTTTGAGATTTATGGTAAGCAGCAGTATATTTGGAAAATTTAATCTGGGTCAGCTTATGTTTGTCCAAGATTTCCTGTAACCAAGCTGGCTTGTCTTCAGCAGCTTTAATCTCCATAATCAGTTGATTATCAGGCATTAGTGGTTCTGATTCTTTGCTTTGGTAATTGGTAACTTGGTAGTCACGATAGCAAAGGTTTTGGTCAAATGTGATACGAACCTTGTCTTCGATATCTTTTTTCTGTTTAAGTGAGAAACGGTCATAAGAAATAAAGATACGTGGAATCAGCTCGTCATAGCGTTTTCTAAGGGTTAAGATGTCATTTACATAGTCGCTATTTTTCAGATTCGAGCAGATTGTGCCAGTTGTCAATAAATTTGTGATGGCTGCAGGTGTAGAAATAATGCGAAATTTATGACCAACTCCTTGAGCATCCTTTTGTTTGACTTCTAAAAAGGCTTGACTATCAGAGGTTGGATGAGAGAGATAGCTGCGCATCCGAATTTTTTCACGTAGATTTCTGCCAGCCAAGGCGTCCTTAATGACATCAAAGTTTTCTGTATCAAAGTAGATATTTGTGATGGTAGAGGTTGGATGATCATCTTCTGTGAGATAGTGTTTTAAATCCGCCATTAAAGTAGCTAGGTTCTCTTTTTCAATGATATATTTGGTCTCAATGCGCTTGAATGTTGTTTGAAGGGTCTGTGACATAAACTTAATTCTCCTTTTAAAATAAGATATGAAGGGTATTTTAAAGGAGAAAACTAAAAGATTTTTAAAAATCAGCTAGGTCTCAAATTGCTTTAAGGATTCTTTAGGAAAATTTTCAGAATGGTTTTAGACTACTCCGTTATAGTAGAGGCATCAAATGAACACGAGGAAATAGTATGTTATTCAAAAAATCACACAAATTAGTATTTACCAGCCTAACAACCCTAGCCTTATTAGCTGGTTGTTCATCGGCATCTGCACAAAATTCAGAGAAAACCTCAACAACGACAAGTAGCCCAACTCAAAATAAATTAACCTCAGAAAATTCTTCTTATTTTACAGAACAAGATCAAGTAGCAACTTATGATGAAGCAAGTGCTACAAAGATCCAATTGGCTAATGCAACAGCTACAGTATCAGGTGAGGGAGTCGATGTAGCGGGGTCAACTGTCACCATTTCAAAAGCAGGGACTTATGTCATTTCTGGAGAATCAGAAGGTGTCCAAGTTGTTGTTACGGCAGGTGATAGTGACAATGTGCAACTGGTCCTAGATAATGCGACCATGTCTGCTAGTGGAGCTCCTATTTCAGTAACATCTGCCAAACATGTTACGGTTACTTTAGCAGAAGGTAGTCAGAATCAGTTGGCAGATTCAACCTCAAATAATGATGAAGATGCGGATGCGGCCTTGTTTTCAAAAGTTGATTTAACCATTAATGGCAGTGGCCGATTGACTGTCGAAGGAAAGCGTAATAATGGCATCAAGGCAAATGATACCCTGCACATTACAGGAGGAACATTTGACATCACAGCTGCTGGCGATGCCTTTAATGTAAATGATGAACTTAATATTAAAGATACAACGATGACGATTACGGCAACTGAGGATGCTGTGAAAGTAGACAATGATGAGGATCTTAGCGTTGGTAATATGTATCTTGCTAATAACACGATGACCATCTCTGCTGGAGATGATGCGATTCATGCTTCTGGAAATCTTGTGATTGATAGCGGAAATTACACTGTATCCCAATCAACAGAAGCTATTGGAGGAAAATCTATTACCATTAATGACGGAACAATTGATGTTTATGCAACAGATGATGGTATCAATGCGGCCAATGCTTCAGCATCCGCTAGTGAAATTTTCATTATCATAAACGGAGGAGATATTAAGGTAGAAGTTGGTCAGGGAGACACTGATGCGATTGATTCAAATGGGGACCTTACAGTAACGGGAGGTACATTAGATATTACAGCACAGTCTGCTTTTGATTTTGATGGCCAGGTTTCATATACTGGAGGTACGATCATAGTGAATGGTGAGGAGCAAAGTGAAATTGTTGCAACAGGGCCAGGCCAAGGAGGTGGATTTGGAAGAAGATAGGAATAACTAGATTTAATCAACAACAGTTATGAAAGGTAGGTAGCTAGAAAATAGTGACATGCCTTTTGAGTGATTTGGATACGATTGAGAAAGTTGAATTTCATTTGACAACTGACACTATCTTTGTTATTCTAAACATACAAAAGGAGTTGGGCGCCTACCCAACTCCGACATAGGACCGTTTTAAAGACGGGACGGATAGATAATAACAGTAAAACCGCTATATCAAACCGTGCAAAGTTGGATAGGTAGCGGTTTTACTGTTTTACTTTTTTCGATCGTTAAAAGTCAGAATGGCTAGAATCAATAGACCAAACTCTAACATCAGCTGTAACGCCTCTGCAACAGCCATGACAGGATCTCCTTAAGTTAGTAGGTTTAGCCATAAGCATCAGCCCCTTCAAATTGGATTTCCGTCCCGCTCCTTTTGGAACTTTCTTATATCTATTTATTCGGAAATTTTGAGAAAATTGTGGGATAGTTAATAGGCATAGACACCCCCATCTTAATCAAAATCAGATATAAATGTGACATGATTTTCTTATTCAGAAGATGATAACTGATAAACTAGTTGTCTGTTGTAAACCAAGTGGAAAGCCCTAAACCAAGGGCTTTTTGTGGTATAATGAAATTAGATTAAGAATTATCGCTCACTATTTTGAGCGATAAAATGAGCGATAAGGAAATCGAAGTTTTTGAGCAAGTGCGAACCTACCTACAAAAAAACGATGAGATTTCACATAGTCAATTACAAAAACTAGAAGGGTTTAGTGAAGCGTCAGCAAGCCTACTATGATAGCCTATCGCTCAGCATTCATCAGAACGATGACACTATCTTTATCGAGTTTATGTTAGACGCTATTTTAGAAACTTTACAAGATTATTCGCTCACTAATTCGCTCAAAGATGTGAGCGAAATAATGAGCGAAAAAGAACAGGAAGTGTTTAAAGTTATAGGGGATTATCTTGCTCATTCACCAAGTATGACTAGTAAAGACTTGCAAGAGCTATTGGGTGTAAGTCCTGCTACAGCAAGACGCTACCTTTCAGGTTTTGCTCAAAAGGGATTACTGAGGGTATCGGGCTCAACGAAAGGCAAGTCCTATTTCCTTGCCCAAAACTGATTAGAAAGGAACCACATATGACCACAACAGGCATCATTGCCGAATTTAACCCTTTCCACAATGGACACAAGCACCTTTTGGCGCAGGCAGAAGGGGTGAAGATTGTTGCCATGAGTGGGAATTTCATGCAGCGGGGGGAGCCTGCCCTCATTGACAAGTGGACGCGGGCGCAGATGGCGCTGGCGCATGGGGCTGACCTCGTGGTGGAGCTCCCCTTCCTCGTCTCCGTCCAGTCCGCCGACCATTTCGCCCAGGGCGCAGTTGACATTTTGCATCGTCTTGGCATCGACACACTGGCATTTGGCACGGAGGAAGTTCTTGATTATCAGCGTTTTTCAGGTGTTTATGAGGAAATGGCAGAGCAGATGGAGGCTTTTATCCAAACGCTCCCAGATGACTTGTCCTACCCGCAAAAAACGCAAAAGATGTGGGAAACCTTTGCAGGGATTGACTTTTCAGGAGATACCCCCAATCACATTCTTGGTTTAGCTTACGCAAAAGCCTGCGCTGGAAAGAATATTCGATTACAGCCCATTCAGCGTATCGGAGCAGGCTTTCACTCGGAAGAAAAAATAGAGATTGCCTCGGCAACTGCCATCCGTAAGCATCTTTCTGACCAAGCTTTTGTGGAAAAGTCAGTACCAAGTAGTGACTTGATCCTCAATTCTCCACAGGTATCTTGGGAGGATTATTTTCAATTGTTGAAATACCAAATTTTAACAAATCCAGATTTAACACAGATTTTCCAAGTCAATGAAGAACTAGCTAATCGTATCCGCTTCTCTATTCGGAGCGTAGCGACGGTAGAAGACCTTGTGGACGCTGTTGCGACCAAACGCTATACCAAGGCGCGCGTGCGACGATTATTGACTTATATCTTGGTCAATGCTGTGGAAAAACCGCTGCCAGAAGCCGTCCATGTCCTCGGATTTACCAACAAAGGACGCGAACACCTCAAAACGGTGAAAAAGTCTGTGGAAATCGTCGCTCGAATCGGCGCAGAACCATGGGATGCACTCACGCAGCAAGCAGATGCCATCTACCAGCTGGGAGACATGAGAATTGCAGAGCAGACCTGGGGGCGGGTGCCGATGAGGGGGATTGAATGAGAGAAAATGTATTTAGCATTTTAGAAAATAAATCGGATAGTCTGATTTCGAAATCTTACAATCTTTTGATGTTGGTAACGATATTTCTTAGTATTGTGCCGTTGATGTTTAAAGAACACTTATTAGTGTTTACAGTGTTTGAATATGTTACAACAGCTCTGTTTTGTATGGATTACATCTTACGATGGATAACATCTGATCTCAAGTTAGGGAGGGGAAAAGCGTCGTTTTTCTTCTATCCATTGACTATTATGGCAATAGTGGACTTACTGTGTATTTTACCAACATTCTTTGTACTGAGTAATAGTTTAAAGTTATTAAAAGTAGTTAGAATGGGGCGCTTGTTGCGACTATTTAAGATTGTTCGCTATTCAAAAAATATTGCGATTTTGACCAATGTGATGAAGAAACAGAGAGAGGCTCTGTTATTAGTCATAGTGCTAGCAACGGGCTACATTCTTTTCACGGCCTTGTTAATGTTTACTGTTGAACCGACAACATTTGATACTTTTTTTGATGCATTATATTGGGCAACAATTTCTCTTACTACAGTTGGCTATGGGGATATCTTTGCTGTATCAACATTGGGAAAATTAATTACAATGGTCTCGTCCGTACTAGGAATTGCCATTGTTGCTTTACCTGCTGGTATTATTACAGCTGGTTATATGAATGAGATTATGAAAAATCATTGATTTCTTAAACATACCAAAAGAGCTGTCATGCGACAGCTCTTTTATCATAATGTCGTATCTTATAGTAATCCTAAGGCGATATTGTAGCAAATGGCTCCGATGATGCCACCGACGATTGGTCCAGCTACTGGAATCCAGGCATAAGACCAGTCAGAATCTCCTTTATTTTCGATTGGAAGGAGGGCGTGCATGATACGTGGACCAAGGTCACGCGATGGGTTGATGGCATAGCCTGTTGTTGGGCCAAGTGAGAAGCCGACAGCAAAGATGACTAATCCGACAATAATTGGACCTAAGCCAGCAGCAACTTTATTTGGACCAATGGCAAGGATGGTCATCACGAGGATAGCTGTGCCAAGTGCTTCACCAAGGAAGTTTGAAGCTGTATGACGGATGGCTGGTCCTGTTGAGAAGCTCGCAAGAATCAAGCCTTGATCTTTGGTTTCTTTCCAATGTGGGAAATAATGTAACCATAGGACAACAGCAGCCAGCATGGCTCCTAGCATTTGAGCGAGAATGAATGGGACAACTAAGTTCCAAGAGAGGGCTCCGATAGCTGCCATTGCTAGTGTGACAGCAGGGTTCAGATGAGCAGGGCTAAACAGTCCTGAAATATAGACGGCTACTGTACAGGCAATCCCCCATCCAAAGACAATGGCTGTCCATCCTGTTCCTTCTTCTTTGGTTTTGCTGAGGATATTTCCGGCAACAACACCGTCTCCAAGTAGAACCAAAATGAAGGTTCCAATAAATTCACCTAAAAATTGAGTCATGGGTAATCTCCTTTATTTATTGATTGTTAATTCCGATAATTGTGTTTGGATACTATCTAGATCAGCGCCAGCTTGCAAGAGAGCAGCAGCGGTGTAAGCACCTTCTACAATCGGTACGGAATTAATGATGATGTCCTTATCTGAGAAATCAGCGACTAATTCTAAATTCATTTTGGCTGATCCGAGATCGAAGAATGCGAGCAAAGTATCTTTGTCATTTTGTTCCACTACCGCCTGTACTTGGTCAAATGAAGTGCCGATACCGCCGTCTTCAGTCCCACCGACGTAGGTGATAGAAATGTCTCTTGCAACTTCGGAAACCAAATCGATCACGCCTTGGGCAATATGTTTTGAATGTGAAACGACCACAATTCCAATATCTGACATTTAGACACCTCCGACTTCAAGCAGGGCTTTGAAGAGCAAGCCAGATGAGAAGGAACCTGGGTCAATATGCCCAATTGACCGTTCACCGACATAGGAAGCGCGGCCTTTTGTAGCTTTCATCTCTTTTGTGGCCTCAACTAATTCATCAATGATTTCTTCAGATAGGTTTCTGTCCTTCAAGGCAATCACAACACCCGACCAGACGTCCACCATTGTTTTTTCATTGCGCTCCGCTTTTCCTCGCTTTTGAATCATGTCAAGGCCAGCAGCAACGGTGTCTGCTAAATCGGCGCCAGCCTGCTCTGCCTTTGTCATGCCCATAAAAGCTGAGCCGTAGAGAGGACCAGAGGCACCACCGACTTTGCTCAAAAGTTGCATGGAGACCATTTTAAGGACATCTGCTGCGCTAGCAAATTCATTGGCTTCCAAATTTTCCATGACGGCGGACATGCCACGCGCCATATTGCCCCCGTGATCGCCGTCACCGATTGGCGTATCGAGTTCGGATAAATAATCTTTGTGTTCTTGGATTTTTGCATGAAAGGCAGTCATCCAAGCTTGTGCAGTTGTTACATCCATTTTCTTCTCCTTATCCCCAAGCGATAGTTGTAACTGGGCTTTCAAGGGCAGCACGCCAGTCCTCGTTTTCCAGTTTAATTAAGGTCAATGACAAACCGGCCATGTCAATAGAAGTCATGTAGTTGCCTAATTTTTTGTAAGTGATGGCTAAGCCTTTTTGATCTAAAAGCTCCGCTACATCGTTGGCAAAGACATATTGTTCCATAAGTGGTGTAGCCCCCATACCATTGATGAGAATACCGAATTTGTCTCCTGCTTTGGCATCGAATGAATCAGTCAATTTTTCCACCAATTCCTTGGCTAACTCTTTTGAACTTTGCATTTTTTCTTTGCGATAACCTGGTTCGCCGTGGATACCGATACCAAATTCGATTTCATCTTCTTCAAGAATGAAGCCAGGTTTCCCAACTTCAGGGACAGTGGCACCGCTAAGGGCAAGCCCTACGGTATGAATGTTTTGTACCAATTCATCCGCAACGGCTTTGATTTCTTCAAGAGATTTACCAGCACGTGCCATTTCTCCAAGAATCTTGTGAACAAAAATAGTACCTGCTACCCCACGTTTTCCTTGAGTGTAGAGACTGTCTTCTACAGCGATGTCATCATCTACGATAACACTGGCTACTTGAATTCCTTCCATCTCTGCCAAATCTTGCGCCATCTCAAAGTTCATGACATCACCCGAATAATTTTTAATGACCATGAAGACCCCAGCGCCTTCGTCTGCTTCTTTGATAGCTTCTAACACTTGGTCAGGAGTTGGTGAGGTGAAGACAGCACCACAGATGGCTGCTGAGAGCATACCGTCTCCAACAAATCCTGCGTGAGAAGGTTCGTGACCGCTTCCTCCACCAGAGATAATACCGACTTTCCCTGTTTTTTCAGCATTACGTGCAATAATGTCAAAACCTTCTACGCGATGGACCAAGTCACTGTGGACAAAGGCCAGTCCGTCAAGCATTTCAGGAAGGACGTCTGTTGGGTTATTGATGATTTTTTTCATGAGTGAAACTCCTTTTTGTTTTTTCATTTTCATTATAAAACCTTGCAAATTTTTCGGGAAGGGACAAAAAAGAAGATTTGTCCGCATGGAGAGAGTTTTCAATTGATAGAAAACATGATAGACTGACTATAGCAAATCACTTAGTATAGCATAGGAGGAAGAGATGGTCTCCTCATTGATTACAAAAAAAAGGATTGCGAAGGCTTTTAAAAAAATATTTGTCACGCTGCCTTTTGATAAGATTTCCGTCAGTGTTATAATGGAAGAGGCTGGGATACGACGTCAGACCTTCTATAATCATTTCCTCGATAAATATGAATTGTTGGAATGGATTTTTCAGACGGAATTACATGAGCAAGTAACGGACAATCTGGATTATATTTCTGGGCGACAATTGTTGACAGAGTTGTTGCACTTTTTTCAGTCTAATCGAGAATTTTACAGAAAATTATTTGAGATTGAAGATCAAAATGATTTTTCGTCGTATTTTGAAGGGTATTGTCAGCAGTTGATTGATAAGTTAATTGAAGATTATCACATCAGGACATTTGAATCAGCAACAGAGCGAGAATTATTTTTAACCTATCATAGTTTGGCTTTGGCTAATCTAATCAAGCATCTGTTGACTGGTTCAACGACTTCTTGTCAGTTGGATGGAGAAGCTATCGTACAGCTAATTACAACATCATTAAAGAATTATTAGGGTAAGAATTATGGTACAGGTATGTAATAAGGGGATGGATTTTGTATTGGAAAGTGTTGACGCGATTACTCAGGTTCATCCACATTTGAAACAGATTGGACAGTTAGCAGCTATCTTTGACAGCCAAGTCTCTGAGCACCAGATTCCAATCTTATCAGGTGGTGGTAGCGGACATGAGCCAGCACATTTTGGCTATGTAGGGCAAGGCATGCTGACAGCTGCTATTAGTGGTCCCATTTTTGTGCCACCGTGTGCGGCGGATATTTTAGAAGTTATTCGTTTTTTAAATCGTGGCAAGGGTGTCTTTGTGATTGTCAAGAATTTTGAGGCGGATTTACGTGAGTTTTCGCAGGCGATTTATGCGGCGCGTGCGGAAGGGATTCCAGTCAAATATGTCGTGTCACATGATGATATTTCTGTAGAGACATCTAACTTTAGATTGCGCCATCGCGGGGTTGCAGGGACTGTCTTACTTCATAAAATCGTGGGACAAGCTGCTTATCAGGGAGCAACATTAGACGAGTTAGAAGCGTTGGGCTTGGCAGTTGCAACCTCCATGGCGACCTTAGGGTTTGCTACAAAGCCAGCGACGATTTTAGGAGATGATCATCCGATGTTTCAATTGGAGCCAGGGAATATTTCGTTTGGAATTGGGATTCATGGAGAACCTGGGTATCGGACGGTTCCGTTTGAATCGTCAGAGATTTTGGTCAATGAATTGATTAATAAGCTTAAGCTTAAATTGAAATGGCAGGATGGGGAAGCTTTCGTGTTACTTGTCAATAATCTCGGGGCGACGTCTAAAATGGAAGAATTGATTTTTACAAATGATGTTCTTAATTTTTTAGCGCTAGATGACTTGAAAATTGTATTTGCAAAAACAGGGCACTTGATTACTAGCTTGGACATGGCTGGTTTGTCCATTACGCTCTGCCGTTTGCAGGATAAAAAATGGCTCCAATATCTACAAGCTCCGACAGATGCATTTGGTTGGTAAGAAAAATAAGTAGTGAAAAACATTCGCTTCACCGGATGTTTTTTTTCTGATGGTCAAAAAAAGTCAAACAAACCTATTGACCTTTACTGACCAAAGGTATATAATACAGTCATAGGGATAAGAAATCCCATGTAGGTTGCGATAGAGGAGGTTGGAAATCATGGATTATTTTTTTAAGAAATTGGTCAGGGAACGTCAGCTTTTGCAATCGGAGCCTGAACCTGTTTTAAGAGTAGTGACCATATTTTTTTAACAAAAAGGTCAGTTTAGGTCAAACAAGAAATAGGAGTACAAACATGAACAACAATTTTAACAATATGGATGATTTATTTAATCAATTAATGGGCAATATGGGTGGCTATCGTTCTGAAAATCGTCGCTACATGATTAACGGTCGAGAAGTGACACCAGAGGAATTTGCCATTTATCGTCAGACAGGTCAGTTGCCACAAACTGAAGGAGCGCAAGCTATTCCTCCACAGGCAGAAGGACAAATGAAGCAGGACGGAATTTTGGCCAAGTTAGGTCGAAATCTAACAGAAGAAGCTCGTCAAGGCAAGTTGGATCCAGTCATCGGACGGAACAAGGAAATTCAAGAAACAGCTGAAATTTTGGCTCGTCGTACCAAGAACAATCCTGTTCTGGTGGGAGATGCGGGTGTCGGAAAGACTGCTGTTGTCGAAGGATTGGCACAGGCCATTGTCAACGGAGATGTTCCTGCTGCGATTAAGAACAAGGAGCTGATTTCGATTGATATTTCAGGTCTTGAAGCAGGGACGCAGTACCGTGGTGCCTTTGAAGAAAATGTGCAACATTTGGTGAAAGAAGTCCAAGAAGCGGGCAATGTGATTCTCTTCTTTGATGAAATTCATCAAATTTTGGGAGCTGGCTCGACTGGTGGGGATTCTGGCTCCAAGGGCTTGGCAGATATTTTGAAACCTGCTCTTTCTCGTGGGGATTTGACGGTGATTGGGGCAACAACCCAAGATGAATACCGCAATACCATTTTGAAAAATGCAGCGCTGGCTCGTCGTTTCAATGAGGTTAAGGTCAACGCTCCATCAGCTGAAGATACCTTTGCGATTTTGAAAGGCATTAAGCCCTTGTACGAAGCCCATCACAATATCAGTCTTCCTGATGAGATGTTGAAGGCTGCAGTGGATTATTCTGTGCAATACATTCCGCAACGGAGCTTGCCAGATAAGGCTATTGACTTGGTCGATGTGACGGCAGCCCACTTGGCAGCCCAACATCCTGTGACAGACATCAAGGCTTTGGAAGCTGAGATTCTGCAAGCCAAGCAATTGCAACAGGCGGCAGCAGACAAGGAAGATTACGAGACCGCTTTAAATGAGAAGGTTCGCATCGACAAGTTGCAGGAGAAGATTGACAACTATACCGAGGGACAGAAGGCTGTCGCGACAGTCAATGATGTGGCCGAAGCGGTGGAGCGGATGACAGGGATTCCAGTATCGCAAATGGGAGCTTCTGACATTGAACGCCTCAAGGGCATGAAAGAGCGCTTGGAAGCGAAGGTCATTGGTCAAGATGAAGCCGTTGAGGCTGTGTCTAAAGCCATTCGTCGAAATCGTGCAGGCTTTGATGAGGGCAATCGTCCGATTGGTTCCTTCCTCTTTGTCGGACCAACGGGTGTCGGAAAGACCGAGTTGGCCAAGCAGTTAGCGTTGGATATGTTTGGTAATAAAGAAGCCGTCATTCGTCTCGATATGTCAGAATACAGCGACCGAACTGCGGTGTCTAAGTTGATTGGGACAACGGCTGGTTATGTGGGCTATGATGATAATTCGCATACTTTGACGGAGCGCGTGCGTCGCAATCCCTACTCAATTGTCCTCTTTGATGAGATTGAAAAGGCGGACCCGCAAGTTATGACGCTTCTGCTCCAAGTCTTGGACGATGGGCATTTGACAGATGGTCAGGGCAACACGGTAAACTTCAAAAATACGGTTATCATTGCTACTTCCAATACTGGCTTTGGTTATGAAACGGCTGATGAAGACGATGAGAAAGTGGACATTATGGACCGTATCGCTCCATACTTCCGTCCAGAATTCCTCAATCGCTTCAACGCGGTCATTGAATTTCACCATTTGACCAAGGAAGACTTGCTGGAAATCGTGGACTTGATGTTAGCACAGGTCAATGTGACCCTTGGTAAGAAAGGCATTCACTTGGACGTGACCAAAGAAGCGAAAGATTTTCTCATGGAAAAAGGCTATGACAAGGCGATGGGGGCTCGTCCACTCCGTCGTGTGATTGAAAGCCAGATTCGTGACAAGGTGACCGATTTCTACTTGGAACACTTGGATGCCAAAAATCTACAAGCAGATGTCGTAGATGGCGAGATGGTGATTTCTGAAGTCGCCTAAAATAGAAAAGGCTGTGGGTGATTCCACAGCTTTTTTTGTGATTCCTTGCGTTTACATTTGCAATTGAGAGTGATACAATTGGGGGTGTTTAAAGCAAAAAGGAGAATGCTGATGAAAAAGAATATTGCTACCAAGTGGGGAATGATACTGACGATCGCTCTGGGAGGATTGATTTTACCGACGCATGTTTTAGCGGTGGACCATGAGGATATGACTAGTAGCACTCAACAGTCAACTATCCATACAGCTATTGCTGAAGTTCCTACGACGAGCCGTCAATCAACGACTAGTCGTTTGACAAGTGAGGGAACTTCCAGTTTGCCTATGACTTCTACCGACACGAGCACAAATCACCAAACGTCTACTACAATCAGTCAGACAACCGTTACGACACCAACGACGACAAAAAGTACCATACCAGCTCCTCCTCAGGATCCAAAACCTGAAGCAAAACCAATTTATCGCCTTTATCACCCTATTACAGGTGAGCATCTGTACACGACAGACCGAAATGAAAAAGATGTACTTTACCAGCAGCGTGGCTGGGGCTATGAAGGAATTGCTTGGTATGCTCCGGGTGAAGGAAAACCAGTCTATCGACTCTATAATGCAGGCCTGATGAATCACTTGTATACAAGTGACACAAATGAAGTGAAGGTACTAACCAGTCGCCATGGCTGGAAATCAGATAATAACGGTCGTCCAGTTTTTTATTCAGGCGGTACCGTGAAAATCTATCGTGTCTACAATTATCGATTGCGTGGTTTACATCACTGGACGACAGATGAGTATGAATACAGTGTGTTACCGCGTCATGGATGGACGCAAGAAGGGAATGTTTTTCATGGGGAGCGAAAAGGACAGCCGATTCGGACTCAGTTTGCTGCAGATGAGGCCATTGCAGCGCAGGTCAAGGGACTAGGAGGTTACCACCTTTCTGGGAATGCAAAACAAGATGTTGTAAAGGCCATTAAACAAATTAAGGCTCAAGGGTATCAGATGGGCTTTGTGATGATGGATGTTCATACAAAACGTGGTGTAGAATACAATGCAGATCAGCGTTTTTACGCAGCTAGCACTGTTAAAGGCCCTTATGTGGCTAGCCTTGCAGCGAAAAATCCTGTCTCAATTGCGCAATCGGGAACAATTATGCGACAAGTATTGAGTTATTCGAGCAATGAAGGTTACGAATATCTCGCCAATCGATATGGCTTTGGAACATGGCGCCAATGGCTAGCAGAAGCAGGTGTCCGTTCGGATATCGGCAAGGATCTCTACCCTTACTATAGCAGTCGGGAATTGTTCAAGTTATGGCAGAGAAACTATACTTATTTTACAAATGATAGACAAGGTCAGCAAGTGGGGCTCTGGTATGAAAATCCGAATTTATCTCCCATAAAATCAGCTTTAGGTGGGCAGTACCGTACGCGGAGTAAGGCAGGCTGGATTGGTGATTGGGAGTTTCAATCAGCTAGTGATGGAGGTATTGTCTATGCTAAGAGCGGTCCTTATATCATTGCCATCATGACCGATGCTAGCGGGCAGTTAGATAAACTACAACCAACCATCCGTGCTTTACATACTCTCGTTATGACCTTAAATGAGGTCCATAAAGAAATGATTCCTACCCAGTAATAAAGTGCTTTCCCCTGTTTCATTGATATTCGTCATCCATGTAGAAAATAGTCTTGTTTTCTTATTGAATCGGGTACAAAAACAATTTAAAATAGATAGATGTCATTTAAAAATAGGAGATTTAGTTT
Organism: Streptococcus ovis DSM 16829; assembly: GCF_000380125.1. Taxonomy (GTDB): domain Bacteria; phylum Bacillota; class Bacilli; order Lactobacillales; family Streptococcaceae; genus Streptococcus; species Streptococcus ovis. Next base: position 164,413 of record NZ_KB904580.1, on the reverse strand, counting down.
GAAAAAATTACTAGGATTTTTATCAGGAATCGGTTTGCTATTGATGTTTGGAATGGGGGCCAGTTTTGTGCTGGATAAACCAAGTATAGTTGAGGTAGTTGTGGCTTCTTTAGTAGAGGGAGTTGCTCTTATATTAGCTATCTGGTATGCCAAGAAACAGGGATTTTTTGCCGATGAAGAGCCCTTGTTTTTTTGGAAAAGGTTAGCCTATGTTCTTCTTTTCTATATGATGTTGCGTGCAATTGGCGACATAGGTCATTGGTTGATGGCGATGCAAGGGAAAATAGTGACGGATAACAGTGCCTTAATTGACAGCATTAGTCGTCAGATACCGATTTTTTATGATGTCTTTAGTAGAGTTATTACTTCTCCTGTTGTAGAAGAGATTATTTTTCGAGGGATTATCCCTCGGATACTTTTTCCAAAGCATCAGATTGTAGGCCTTATTGTCAGTGCGATCATCTTTGGCTTCCTACATGGTGTTGCAACGGTGGGAGAAGCTGTAATTTACATCGGTGGTGGCCTGGTATTTGGTCTGGCTTACTACCGTAAGAAATCTGTAACAGATAGTATACTGGTTCATATAGTGGCTAATTTGCTAGCCTTGATCAACTAAGAGGGAGGACACTATGATTCGTCCTATTGTGAAAGATATGTTGTTTTTGCAACAAAAATCCTTACCTGCTACTCAGGCTGACTTGCCTATCGGTAAGGATTTACAGGATACCCTGCTGGCCCATAAAGATAGTTGTGTTGGTCTAGCAGCCAATATGATTGGGGTCAGAAAACGGATTATTATTGTGAATTTGGGCGTGCTGGACTTGGTGATGTATAATCCTGTCCTTCTCAGCAAATCTAGTTCTTATCAGACGGAGGAGGGGTGTTTGTCATTGACAGGTACGCGTGAAACTACTCGTTATCAAGAAATTGCAGTTCACTTTTTCAATGATGCTTGGCAGGAGCAGACCATGACCTTTACTGGATTTACCGCTCAAATTATCCAGCATGAATTGGATCATTTGGAAGGGATGTTAATTTAGGAGAAACTGAATGCATTGGAATGTATTTTGGGGCTGTTACTGCTTATTTTTTTGCAGTGTCTATGTTTGTTTTATCTTACTTCTTGGTGTTTCAGCGATTTCGTAAAGATAGTGATTGTACAGAAAAAGTCATAGGTGAAGTTGTTGATTTTTCCTTTGTGCAGTACTACCCATTGTTGTCTATCCTGTTAATGGTAAGATTTATCGAGTGGTGGGACCGAAATTTCAAGGGAGTGTACAAACCACGACTCGGTCACCCTTTTCTCATCCGAATTCTCAAGTGGATGCACATGGGATGACGAGGGAACATCTCCCTCAGATTTTAACATTTTCTACGGTGGCTAATTCCTTTATTTCCATTACAAAGTCACCATTGTTAGACTTATTTCCAGTCGGAAGTACTGTCATGGTCTACTATAATCCTCGCACTCCCAAGTATGCCTATGTCGAACGTCCCTTAGATCCATCTGCTAAATGGGCTGTTTTCTCAATGTGGTTTCTGATTTTGAGCGGAATGAATTTGATTGGACCAAGGAAAATATCTTGGCAAGTGTAGAAGAAAGTTTGGAACGTTTGCAGACAGATTATGTAGATTCTCTCTTGCTTCATCGTCCAGATGTTTTATTTGAACCAGAGGAGGTTGCAGCAGCCTTTGATGAGTTAGAAGAGAGTGGAAAGGTTCGTTACTTCGGTGTCAGCAATGTGATGCCACTACAAATTGAATTGTTGAAGAAATATGTAAAACAACCACTTGTCTTCAACCAACTGCAACTATCATTGGAACAATCCCAGTTGATTGACCAAGCACTCTATATGAACAATAAAGAAACAGATATGTCCATCAATCGTGATGGAAGCATCTTGGATTACTGTCGCTTGCATGATATTACGATTCAGGCTTGGTCACCGCTTCAATATGGTTTCTTCCAAGGAACCTTTGTGGACAATCCAAAATTCCCAGAATTGAATGCAGTATTGGATAAATTTGCCAAACGTGAGGGCGTGACAAAGGCAGCCATTGCCCTAGCGTGGATTTTGCGCCACCCTGCTAAGATGCAAGTGATTATTGGCAGTATGAGCCCTGCCCATATCCAAGAAGCAGCAGAAGCAAGCAAGATTACCCTATCTCACCATGATTGGTATGAACTTTATCTCGCTTCTGGAAAATATTTGCCATAACTAACTGAAAACGCCTAGCTCTTGCTAAGCGTTTTTTGCTTGATAAGGTTAGGATAGATTAGCAGAAATTTGACTGAGTGTTTCCCAATCTTCTTGTGAAAGCTGAAATTGCATGGCTTGACATTGCTTTCGCCTTGCTTGACGCTACTTGCCCCAGGGATGGCAAAAATGGACGCCTTTGGATGAGAAATGAGCCAATTAAGCGCGATGTGCGCAGGAGTGCAATCATAGGCAGTTGCTAGTTCTTGAATGCACTGCATCAGTGGTCGTGTTTTCTCTAGATAGCGTGGATGGATGTGTGAAGATAAGCGGCGCGAGAGGGACACTTGTTTGTAGGCTGTCTTATCGCTGTGAAAACGTCCAGTAAGAAGTCCTTGTTGGAGTGGAGAGTAGGCAATGATGGAAATTCCAAGTCTTTGTGCGGTTTCTAAGACGCCATTGGTTTCTGGACTGCGGTCAAGGAGATTGTATTTGACTTGGTTAGAAGCCAGTGTCAACCCATACTCCTTGAGGTAGTTGTGCGCCAGCTCCATCTCTTTAGCTGAAAAATTGCTGACGCCGACATGGCGGATGAGGCCTGCCTCCACTAATTTGGCCATTTCCTCGATTTGCTTTTGAAGAGAAGAAAGGGAGTTTGGTCGATGAATCTGATAGAGGTCAATCACGGGTCGTTCTAGGTAAGCTAGACGCTGGTTGATGGTACGAGAGATAGAAGAAGCAAAGCGAAAGGCAGGCCACCACTTGTCCGCAATCATTGTGCTTCCTTTTTCTAGTACCTTCTCATCTTCTAGACGATTCAAGGTACGGCCGACAAATGATTCAGAAATCCCATTGCCATAGATTTCGGCGGTGTCTATCCAGTTCACACCCTGTGTTAGTGTAGTTTTCATAATCTGATAGACAAGGTCGTCTGTCACGGTTTTCCAGGTTCCATGGCTGTTGCTAAATTGCCAGGTACCAAGTCCGATTGGGGAGAGATAGAGGTCAGTTTGACCGAGTTGTTTCGGTGTGATCATTGTGAGAAATTCCTTTGTATGATAGTTGTTCTGCCAACGAATCAGTTGACTGAACATGGAGAAGCTAGCTAGTATCTGCTAGCTATGGTTATCCTAGTTTTCAAATTGTTTTTTCTGTTTTTGGGCGCTATAGAGGTAATAGGCGGCGCTACCTAGCGTGAGGAAAAATAGGAAAGGCGTTCGAAATGTCAAAACAAATAAGCTTTCAAAGATGAAGGAGAACCAAAAACGGGTACCTGTCATGTCCCAGAGTGATGGAGTGAGATAGAGAGATTTTATGTCTAAAAAGCCCCAGAAACCCTGTGGAGAGTTGATAAAATGTGTTAACCAAAAAAGAGAAACTGCAAGGAGTGTCCAAAAGCTACTCATCGTTCGCTGATATTGGCGCTTGGCTAAAGCCTCTTTGGAATCATCATCAGAGAAGATGACAGCATCGGTCGCTTCAGGTGTCTGTTGGAAGAAGTAAAAATCATCCGAACTGACATAGAGCAATTTCCAGCCATTATCCGTAAAAAGGGTGATGTAATCTGCGTAATCTTCTTTGGCAAGATTGGGACGGTAGTCAATACGAACAGTTGGAATAAACTCATCTGTTCGTGGTTTGAACGTATAGGAGCTAAAAAACTCGTTAAAGGCTATTAGCTGATAACCTTGGCTTTGAATGGCGTTAATCCAGTTTTCCATCTCCACAATCGTTGTAAAATTTTTCCGTTTTTTCATGATGTATCTCCTCAAAAATCTAGTTTTTCAGCTACTTTACTGAGTTTTTGGATGCGTTTGGTTTCTAGTTGTAAGATTTCTTTCCCACTGTCCGTGATGTGATAAACTTTGCGTCGTGGATCTTCACTTGGGATATTCACAATCCAACCGGCTTTTAGAAGATTCTCAATAGCACCATACATAGTGCCTGCTGCGATCCGCACTTCTCCCTCGCTTAGTTCTTCTACTTGTTGCATGATGGCATAGCCATGAGCGGGCGTTAAAAGCGTCAGCAGGATATAATAAGTTGTTTCGGTCAGGGGTAAGGCTTTATGACGTTTCAAAAAAATCACCTCCATATTTTAAAATATATATCGTTTAAATGTATAGTTTTATTATATATCGTTTGACTATATAAGTCAACTGTATAATGGAATTAGGCTAGTCTTCTCAAAAAACGGACTTTGTGGTATAATAATCCATGCTGGAAAGTAGCTCTGCTATTTTCAAAAAAGAAAACAAAAGAGGTGATCCCCATGGGACGTAAATGGGCCAATATTGTAGCCAAGAAAACCGCTAAAGACGGTGCCAACTCAAAAGTGTATGCCAAATTCGGTGTAGAGATTTATGCAGCTGCGAAGAAAGGTGATCCAGATCCAGAGACAAACTCTGCTTTGAAATTTGTTATCGACCGTGCTAAGCAAGCACAGGTACCAAAGCACATCATTGACAAGGCGATTGATAAAGCCAAAGGAAACACAGATGAGACTTTCGTGGAAGGTCGTTACGAAGGGTTTGGACCAAGTGGCTCCATGCTTATCGTTGATACCTTAACATCAAATGTGAATCGGACTGCTGCCAATGTCCGTGCTGCCTTTGGTAAAAATGGTGGGAACATGGGCGCTAGTGGTTCGGTTTCCTATCTCTTTGACAATAAGGGAGTGATTGTCTTTGCTGGAGAGGATGCAGATAGTGTCTTTGAGCAACTCTTAGAAGCAGATGTTGATGTAGAAGATGTGGAAGCAGAAGAAGGCACAGTAACTGTTTATACTGCGCCAACTGACTTGCACAAGGCTATTTTAGCCCTTCAAGAGACTGGTACAACTGATTTCCAAGTAACGGAATTAGAAATGATTCCCCAATCAGAAGTTGTTTTGGAAGGGGATGACCTTGCCATCTTTGAAAAACTCTACGATGCACTAGAAGATGATGAAGATGTTCAAAAAATCTACACCAACGTAGAAGGATTTTAAATTGATGAAACCAGCCCAAAGGCTGGTTTTTTGCAACAGAAAAGTAGGTAAAAGAATAAATTCTTACCTACTTATAGGATTGGGTGAATAAGGTGGGAAAATTGAATCGCAAAACCATAGGTATAATTAACATTTCTTTTACTTGTCACATTCAAACAGACTCATAGAATTGAGGAGTTCGGTTTTGAACTTCTCTTTTTTGTATGCTTGATAGTGGGGATTGGTTTTGACGAGGTTGTAGCGTTTGGAGAGGTTCCAGGTGCCTGTGGGGTTGAGTTCGGGGTGGTCTTGGACGAAGTTGATGGTCAGATCCCATTCGCGAATGTAGCCAAGTGGACGTGAGTGGTAGCGAACCGTATCTAGCTCGACTGTCCCAAAGGAACGGTGGGCGTGGCCAAAGACGACATCTTGAACGCCATATTTGACAAAGAGTTGGTGGAAGGCTTGACTGCCGAGAAAGGCGTTGAAGGGGGCAAATTTCTCGTGCCACATGGTGAAGTGCTGGTGGGGCACAAAATGCATGGCAAGGATGAGGGGGGTTGTGTCCAACTTTTGTAATACTTCTTCGAGGCGCTTGAGGGTGTTTTGACAAATTTCAGGGTCAGGGAGTGGACGGTCAATCCGTCGATCAAACCAGAGTTGCTTGCGCTTGAGAATAGTTTTCTCATCTTCATTGACAAAGGAATAATCGTACCAACCATGAAAGGCAAGGAGTTGCCGATTGCCAATTTGATGGAGCTGGAAATCCTGTGTTTCAATCTCTTCTTCCGTCAAATCCAGCATATCATGATTCCCAAGATTGTAGGTCACAGTGAAATGCTGGCGCAGGGTTTCTAAAAAGGGTTCTGAGATGCTCTTGTGATGATTGGAAATATCCCCAGCCAGATGGAGGTGGGTCACCTTTTTTTCATGTAAGGTTTGGATAAGAGTGCTCATCTCCCACTCGCCAAAAGCATTCAAATCAATGTGGAGATCACTCATGATAGCTAGTATTTTCATGAGACTATTGTAGCATGAAGCCTGCTCACTGTCAGAAATGAGGTATTTCCAGCGAAATTTGATATAATACAGTCAACATAAGGAGGAAGTATGGGAATCGAAGAGGGATTGTTTGAGAGAAAACGTGTCATTTTAGAGAATTTGTTGCCATTTGGCTTTGTCCAGACAGAGCAGGGCTATGTTTACCGAGAGCTGATGTTATCAGGAGACTTTGAAGTAGAAGTACTGCTGGATAAAAAGGGACAGTTGACAGGGCGTGTCATCGATGTGGACTTGGGGGAAGTGTATACAGCCTTACACGTTACGACAGCGGTGGGAAACTTTGTTGGCCAGGTGCGAGCAGCCTATCTTGCTGTACTCAGTCGGATTGTAGAAGCTTGCTTTGAGAACCAGCCCTTTATCAGCCAACAGATGAACCGTTTAGCCCGTCGGATCGCACAGGAGTGGGGCGACCCTTTGGATTATCCTTTTGAAAAATATCCAACTTACAGCTCTTATCGTATCGGTGGCAAGTGGTATGCTCTTATCTTTCCTTTACAGTGGAAAAAGCTGGGTGATTTTGCCCAAGAAATAGCAGAGCAGACAGTGGAGGTGGTCAATCTTAAAGTGGCGCCTACTGATATGGAAACTTTGCTGGGTAAGGAGGGGATTTATCCGTCTTACCATATGTCGAAAAAAACGTGGATTTCCCTTGTTTTAAACGATAGTTTGTCAGATGATGAGGTCTGGAACTTGCTGGAGAATAGTCGAAAACTAGCAAATCCCAATGCGTTGGCAAGAAGTGAGGGGCCGAATTATTGGATACTACCTGCCAATCCAAACTATTATGATATTGATGCGGAATTTGCGGCACATTCGATTGTCGATTGGCCTCAAAAGGCTTCGATTCGTAAGGGCGATTTTCTAGCCATATACATGACAGCGCCTATTCGATCCCTTCGTTATCTGTGCCGTGTGCTAGAAGACGGTCTCGAAAAGTCCGCTGAATCCAAGCGAATGAAGTTGGAATTAGTAGAGAAGTTTGAAGACGAGATATTTCCAATTGACCGCCTCAAGGAATGCGGTGTGACCAATATCCGAGGACCTCGTCGGATGACCAAGGAATTAATTACAGCCATAAAGGAGGTGGCATCAGATGATTCGACCGATGGTGGAAAAGGATAGTGAGGCTATCTGCCAGTTAAATAATGAAGAATTAGACTATGATTTAGACAGGGAGGCGACAACCAGAAACATTGCTCGTTTGCTAGAGAGTTCTCAGCATTGTCTTCTGGTGGCTGAGGTCGATGGGCAGGTAGCGGGTTATGTCCACGCTCAATTATACGAAACGCTCTATTTCAAACCACTCTGGAATGTGCTGGGCTTGGCTGTAGCAAGCTGTGTTCAGGGGCAGGGGATTGGGAGAGAACTTATGGTGGCCTTGGAAGATAGCGCAAGACAGGCAGGAGTTGCGGGTATTCGAGTTAATTCAGGAATTAACCGCAGAGGCGCTCATGAATTTTATCGGGCTCTAGGCTATCAGGAACGTCCCGACCAAAAACGCTTTTTGAAAGAATTATAGTCAAAAAAACTGCTCTGAATCATCAGGGCAGTTTTCCTCTGTTCTTTTACCGCTTGGCCATAGATACGAATGTCACTTGATCTGGACGGTAGCTGATACTACCATATTGGAAGGGTTGACCGTTGGATAGATAAGTTGTACTCGTGACAACAACGACCATATCATATCCTTCCAAATCCATGTGTTGCCGTTCGCTTTCAGTAGCGTAGCGAAAGGATATTTCGCGTCTAGAGTGTGAGATTTTTAATTGCAATTCTTCTTCTAAATAGCGGTAAATCGAATGTTCAGCAATTTCTTGATTAAGATAGGGGACGATGCGACGATCAAAGTAGGAAATGTCATACTCTAAGCGCTTCTGGTCAATACTACGGACGCGCGCCACTCGATAAAAATCCACTTTCTCATCTACCTCAAAGTTCTCCATCAGCTCTTTTTCACCTTGAACAATATAGAGTTCAAGCAACTGTGTATGGATATCATGCTGAGCATTTTTGTTTAATTCATCAACCGTTCTGATTTCGGACACGTATTGTTTCTTCACGAGGTGGTGGTCCAAAACAATTGAATTTTTCCCCTGTCTTTTTTGAATATAACCATCTAATTCAAGCATAGAGAGAGCTTTTCGAATAGTATCTTTTGAATAAGAATAGAGCTCCATTAATTCATTTTCGGTAGGGAGTTCTTGATTGGCATCCCAGATATTTTGTTCAATTTTATTTTTGATGTCTGTGTAGACTTTTTTGTATTTGCTCATCTTTTCCCATCTTCCTGAGTGATAATCCTCTGTATTTCTAGTGTACCATAAAATGACATGGCATGGTATATTATTTTTTGACGACATTTACGTAAAACTTTAAATTATTACGTAAAACCTATTGACAAATGAAAACGGTTCCGTTAAAATGAAAGTGCATTCAATTGGAAAGGGACTAGTTTATGTTCAAAAGAACAAGTGGTGTATTGATGCACATTACTTCTTTAGCAGGGAAATTTGGGATTGGGACCTTTGGACAATCTGCCTATGATTTCGTGGATTTCTTAGTAGAAACAAAACAAAGTTATTGGCAGATTCTTCCGTTAACAACCACAAGTTATGGGGATTCTCCCTATCAATCTTTTTCTGCTATTGCTGGAAATACGCATTTGATTGATTTTGATTTATTGGCTAGGGAGGGCTGGTTAGATAAAAGTGATTATGAGCGTGTTGATTTTGGAACAAATCCTGAGAAAGTAGATTATGCGTTGTTGTTTCAGGCTCGTAGACCTATTTTAGAATTAGCAGTTCAAAATTTTTTGAAGGATACAACTGCACAGTCCATTTTTTCAGCCTTTAAAACGGCGAATTCCTCTTGGCTAGATGCTTATGCTGAGTTTATGGCGATAAAGGAATATTTTGGCAACAAGGCATTACAGGATTGGCCTGACCAAGCCGTCATTTCTCGAGACGAAGTAGCACTTGCTCGTTACCGACAAGATTTGGCAGAGCAAATTGACTATTTCAAAGCCTGTCAGTATTTCTTTTTCAGTCAATGGAAGGCATTAAAACAATATGCAAATGACCGCCACATTAAGATTATAGGGGATATGCCCATCTATGTATCAGCTGATAGTGTAGAAGTATGGACTCAGCCTCAATTATTTCAGTTGGATGAGCAGAGGAAACCACTCTATGTAGCGGGAGTACCGGCTGATAATTTTAGTGCAGATGGCCAATTATGGGGGAATCCCCTTTATGATTGGAACCAGCATGAAAAAACAGGATTTAGTTGATGGATTTATCGCATTCGTGAGAGTTTGAAGTTATATGATGTTTTACGAATTGATCACTTTAAAGGATTCTCAGATTATTGGCAAGTAGATGGGAATGCCGCAGTTGCTCGCATTGGAACATGGCAACCAGGTCCAGGATATAAGCTGTTTAAAACGGTTAAGGAGAGCTTGGGGGACTTGCCAATTATTGCAGAAGATTTGGGTAATATAGATGACAAAGCTCGTCAATTGCTAAATGATTGTGGCTATCCTGGGATGAAAATTTTAGAGTTTGGTCTGAGTGATATCACTGGTAAGAGCATCGATGCCCCTCACAGATGTATTGCGCATTCGATTGCCTATCTTGGTACACACGATAATGAAGTGGTCAATGAATGGTATGATCAATTGACAACAGAGCAACAAGCATATGTTGATGACTATAGCCATCGCAACCCACATGAGCTTGTGAATCAAGCCATGCTCCGGATCTTATTTGCTACTGTGAGCAATACCGTAATTGCCAGCATGCAAGACATACTGAATTTAGGGAAGGAAAGCCGTATGAACAGACCATCTACCATTGGTGGTAACTGGGAATGGCGGATGCGAACAGAAGAGTTGACTCAGGACAAAAAGGACTTTCTACGGAAGATGACGAAGCTTTATCAAAGAAGCAATGAAGCCCTAGAAGAGTAGCCCTATTTTATGGAGGAGATATGAAATTATTGACGGTAAATGTCCACGCTTGGATGGAAGAGAATCCGTCTGAAAAATTGGATATACTGGCTCGGACGATTGCAGAGCGGGCCTATGATGTCATTGCACTTCAAGAGGTTAATCAACAGCGAAAAGCTCCCTCGGTTGGAAAAGAATTAAAACAGGATAATTATGGGCTAGTGCTTTTAGAAAGATTAAGAAATCTTGGAATTCAGGACTATTCATACTTTTGGACCAACTCACACATTGGATATGATACTTATGATGAAGGTCTGGCAATGTTAACAAAATTACCTGTTTATGAAGTAGATGAATTTTATTGTAGTAGGCACAAAACAATTGATTCCATCTTATCTCGTAAGGTTTTAGGCGTGACAGTCTACTATGAAGACCAGTTGGTAGAGTTGTATTCTTGCCATATCAATCTTCCAGATTCTCAAGGAGAGAATCAATTGGAGAATATCCAAGCGATTCTTGATCGAACCTCAACGGATCATCTTAAAGTCCTAATGGGAGATTTCAATACAGATGCCTTGTCCGATGTATCCACCTATGAAGCCATCAAAGATTTAGGGCTTCGAGATAGTTATGAATTGGCAGCCACAAAAGATAGTGGCATAACAGTTGAAAAAGCGATTGACGGTTGGAGTCAACACACCCAAGAAAAACGGTTGGATTATGTCTTTTTAACAGAAGAGAGGAGGGTATTATCGAATCGAGTGATTTTTAACGGAAGAAATCAACCAATTATTTCAGACCATTTTGGCGTCGAAGTAGAGCTAAGTCTCACATAAATAAGTTATAAAAAATTAACATTGTAAAAAGGAGAACCAATGAAAAAATTATTGAGTTTTGAATTTTGGCAAAAATTCGGGAAATGTTTGATGGTGGTTATTGCTGTCATGCCTGCAGCAGGTTTGATGGTCAGTATCGGGAATTCGATTCCCTTGATGAATCCAGATTCAGAATTATTGATTCGAATTGGAAATATCATTGCGCAGATTGGTTGGGGGATTATTGGCAATCTTCACTTGCTATTTGCACTTGCAATTGGTGGTAGCTGGGCAAAAGAACGAGCAGGAGGCGCTTTCTCGGCAGGTCTTGCTTTCATCTTGATGAATCTTATTACAGGTCATTTCTTTGGTGTGACGACAGATATGCTTGCAGATTCTGAGGCAACTGTCCGTACAGTCTTCGGTACAGTGATTCCAGTAAATGGTTATTTTATTAATATTTTAGGACAACCAGCCTTGAATATGGGGGTATTCATCGGAATTATTGCAGGTTTTGTTGGAGCAACAGCCTATAATAAATATTACAACTATCGTAAATTACCAGATGTGTTGACCTTCTTTAATGGGAAACGCTTTGTACCATTTGTTGTAATTGTTCGTTCCGTGCTGGTAGCGTTAATTTTGGCTATCTTCTGGCCGGTCATTCAAACAGGTATCAATGGTTTTGGGAAATGGATTGCAACTTCACAAGATACAGCACCAATCTTAGCACCATTTGTTTATGGTACATTAGAACGACTTCTATTACCATTTGGTCTCCATCATATGTTGACCATCCCAATGAACTATACTTCACTTGGGGGAACTTATGATATTTTAACAGGTGCGCAAGCTGGCAGTCAGGTATTCGGTCAAGACCCATTGTGGCTCGCATGGGTGACAGACTTGATTAACTTGAAGGGGGCTGGCGATATGGCACAGTACAATGACCTTCTTGCTCAGATTACCCCAGCTCGTTTTAAAGTGGGACAAATGATTGGTTCAACAGGTATCTTGATGGGCTTGACCTTTGCGATGTACCGCAATGTAGACAAAGACAAGATGAAGAAATACAAAGGGATGTTTTTATCCTCTGCTCTAGCTGTATTTCTAACAGGTGTAACAGAACCAATTGAATTCATGTTCATGTTTGCTGCCTTGCCATTGTATGTGGTATATGCATTTGTTCAAGGGGCAGCCTTTGCGATGGCAGATATTGTAAATCTTCGGATGCACTCATTTGGGAATATTGAATTCTTGACACGTACACCGATGGCACTGAAAGCAGGTCTAGGGATGGATGTCATCAACTTTATTTGGGTGTCAGCTCTCTTTGCAGTAGTGATGTACTTTATCGCAGATTTCATGATTAAAAAATTCAATCTTGCAACAGCCGGTCGAAACGGCAACTACGATACTGAAACGATTGACACTCCTACGAATGCAGCAGGAACTGCAGATGCCAATTCGCAAGTAGTGCAAATCATCAACCTTCTCGGTGGTCGTGAAAACATTGTTGATGTAGATGCTTGTATGACACGTCTTCGAGTGACGGTCAAGGAGATGGCGCAGGTCGGAGACGAACTGGCTTGGAAACAGGCAGGAGCAATGGGCTTGATTCTTAAAGATTCAGGTGTTCAAGCGGTTTATGGACCAAAAGCAGACATCTTGAAATCAGATATTCAAGATTTATTAGAATCAGGTGTTGTGATTCCTGCAACATCATCTGTTGTTGGCAAAATTGAGTCAGTTGATGTCGCATTTAAAGGAATTTCTGTTGACGTACAAACTGTTGCAGAAGGTCAAGCCATGGCGATTACAGATGTTAATGATCCAGTCTTTTCACAAAAAATGATGGGAGACGGATATGCCGTTGAACCAATCAATGGCAATGTTTATGCTCCAGTTTCAGGTCTTGTAACCAGTGTTTTTCCAACAAAGCATGCTCTAGGCTTATTAACAGATGAAGGATTGGAAGTCTTAGTTCATGTTGGGCTTGATACAGTAGCTCTAAATGGTGCTCCATTCTCTATAAAAGTAATAGAAGGCCAACGAGTTGTTGCGGGAGACTTGCTCTTGGTAGCAGACATGGAATCCATTCGAGCAGCTGGTCGTGAAACGACGATTGTTGTTGCATTTACAAACACAGCTGAAATTAAAGCGGTGAGTCATCCAATATTGGGAACCGTTGCTTTAGGAACTGTTGTCGCACAGGTTGAATTGTAATCAAATCATAACAAAACTGCTCTGAATTATCAGGGCAGTTTTGCTTTATAAAAAGTTATTGTCGGTTAAGGGTGACTCCAAAGTCTTGTGCACGGTTGTAATCCATTTCCTCCTGTGTTGGGGCCATGAAATGAACAGGGGTAAAGGTGCCGTTTTCGATTTTGAAGCCCTGTTGAATAATGCCGTTGTATACTCCTCCAAGTCCTGTAATTCCTGGAAGGATGGCTTCGATATCTCCATCGAAGTGGTCAATGCGATAGGTATTTGGAGCAACAAGGGTCACAGAACTAATCGTAGCTTGACTATTTTGGATATTATCTACACCGTCCCAAGCGAAGTTTGCGGTTGTTGTGACGGTACCGTCTGACGCAAAGGTGATGGAAACATCTTTTGCTTGCAAACTGTTTCCTGAAAATGTACCAAGGACTTCTGGAGGAAATGTACCAGATGTCGTTACAGGTTCGACGGTCACTGGTACTGCTTGAGTAGGAGAAGTAGGTGTTTGGTTTGTACTTACGGTTGTTGAAGGGGTATCTTGGCTAGTTTGTTGCGTTGTTTTTGCGACAGTTGTTGCCGTGGCAGGAGATGAATCTTTGGCCTTACCCTGCTTACCCTGCTTGGGACCACAGGCAGCAAGTAGCGTTACGGAAGCCATTAGACAGATGACAGTAGAGAGTTTTTTTGACATAAGATGCATGTTGATACTTCCTTTCTTCAATTCACTTATATTATAGCAGATTATATTACAAGAATCAAGACAAAACGTAACATTTGTAATACGTTTGTAATATTTTCAGATAAAGATATAATTGAGAATATTGAAATAAAAAATATGGAAATGAGCTAAAATATTTCTGAAAGAGTTCGAAAACAATTACTTATTGAAAACGTTTGCGCAGTGTGATAAAATGTTACTAAAATAAATATCAAGGAGTAGCTGATGAAACAACATTCCATCTCTAAACGGTCGTCACATATGGAGAAACCACATAAGTACGCATTGAAGAAGTTAAGCATAGGTCTTGTATCTGTCACTGTTGCGTCTAGCATCATCACACCTGCCAGTGCTGTTTTGGCAGAAGAAACGGGAAATGTCCGTGCTCAAACAACGGTAGATACGCAGGTCACTGATGCAAACGTTGGCGTAGTGGATACCACTACCGCTGAGCCTATCACACAGGATACAACCTCTCCACAGGAAGTTCCGACAACAACAGAACTCCCAACGACAACAGAACTTCCGTCTACAACAAAAGCGACTACTACAACAATATCAACACCGGAATCCGCTCCTCAGATTGATGAGAATCGAACAGTTGTGCGGGTTCATTATAAACCTACAAATAATAATGATGGACGAAGATTTTATGCGTGGGTATGGGGAGATAATGCTCAGCATGATAAAGATGGTCGCTGGGTAGAGATGCAACGTGCTACAACAAAAGATGGTCAATTAGAGTATATTCTAACTGTACAAGCGGAAATTGGCAGAAAACAACTTCATTATATCATTGCGACTGGTACAGATTTTCAAGAAAATCAAACAGGATGGAATAGGTTAGTTGGTGCTAAGAAAATTTTTGGAGATAGCGATGATGGACTTCTCGCCCCAGTCAATGAGCTGACAGATACAGATATTTATCATGGTGAAGCAGATGGCTGGTATTCACAGTTCCTTAATGTTCAAACACCAGAATTTGATAAAAAATTTGGTTACACAGATAAAATTGTTGATCGGCAAGGAAATGTTCAAGTCGTAGGTGCAAAGGGGGAACTCGGTGCAACACTAAAAGATGGAAATGCTCAATTTAACCTTTGGGCGCCAACGGCTACAAAAGTTACTTTAAACATCTATCAGTCCACTGCAGAGGATGCTCAAGTCAAAACGCAAATTGAGATGCAAAAAGGGACAGACGCACACCCAGAAGACCACCAAAGCAATACCATCGGACTTTGGTCAGCGACTGTAGACGCTACTACTTTGGGTGATTTGATAGAATCTGGTATTGCCTATGATTACACCATCACTGCACCCAACTCCTACTTTATTCAAAAAACAGTTGCACTGGCTAAAGAACAACAGGATGGTACATGGAAACCTGTAGCCTATCATTATATCAATAGTGCTATTCGTGAAGGGCAAGGTAAAGAATTATTATCTGGAATTTCGCAAGAAGCAGATGTCAAACAACGGACAGTAACAAGAGCACTTACTCCGAAAGAAATTGCTGCATTCTATGTAGGTGAGGACCGTACAGTCACTACCCAAGATCCATACTCTGTTGCCACTGTTCAAAATGGCAATCGTTCAGTTTTATTGGATGCTTCAAAAATAGGAGCACCGGTTACAAAAACTAATAATAAGCGGGTTTCCTCACTTTCGGCAATGAGTGTTCTTGAAACCAATGTGCGTGATTTTTCGATTGCGAAAAACTCCGGTATTGAGGAGTCTAAAAAAGGGAATTTCCTTGGTGTTGTACAGAAAGATACGAAAGATACTGCAACGAATCAAAAAACGGGATTGGATTATCTCAAGTATCTTGGAGTTAATTACATCCAGATGATGCCATTGAATGATTTTGAAACAGTTCCAGAGTTGGATCAACATGATCCTCGAAATACTGAAATTTCGGATTTTGAACCAGATGGGCAGCATCTGAACCAGCAAAACTGGGGTTATGACCCTAAAAATTACAATGTACCAGAAGGGTCATATTCAACAAATCCAGCTGATCCAGCTAATCGTATTCAAGAACTGAAAGAGATGATGCGTACCCTCCACGATGAAGGGATTAATGTCAATCTAGACGTTGTTTACAATCACCTATATGATGCACAGAAGAATCCATTTGAGTACACTGTTCCAGGCTACTATTATGCCGTCAATGGCGATGGAGCTATGAACAATGATGTCGGTGTTGGAAATGCTGTTCGTTCGAATTCTGAAATGATGCGTCAGTATATCGTCAGCTCTGTCGTTTACTGGGCCAAAGAGTATGGTATGGATGGTTTCCGCTTTGATGCCATGAGTGACTTAGATACCAAAACATTGACACAAGTCCGTAATGCCCTAGATTTAATAGACAAAAATATTGTAACATATGGTGAAGGTTGGAATTCGATGGGGAATTACCTACCAAATAATGTGGAAGAAGGTGTGAAGGCAAGTATTGGCAATGCAAAATTACTTCCAGAGTACGGCTTCTTTGATAATCAGGCGCGTGACGCCGTGTCAGGGTCTGCCTATAATCATAATCCTGGTGCACCTGGATTTGTTAATGGTCCAGATAAAAATGATAATATTTCCAATACAACACCGATTTCAAAGGCATTGCTGGGTGGACTTGATCGATCGGTTGAACCATATGCAAATGCAGCCCAACAATTGAACTATGTCGAAGTACACGACGGCATGACGTTAAATGACTTACTTTGGAAATATAATCCAACTGATGATGCACAGAAACACCTGAAGCGGGTTGAACTTGCAACTGCTATGAGTGCCTTGTCTCAAGGGATTAACTTCTCACAACATGGGCAAGAGTTCTTGCGGACGAAAAAAGAGTCACATAATACTTATAATAGTGGTGATACCTATAATCAGATTGATTGGAGTTTGACTCAAACGAATGTGGATGCAGTGAATTTTAGTAAGTCCCTCTTTGCATTACGTCAATCTGATTCCGTTTTCCATATATCAGATTACGAGCAACTAAAAAAACAGATGACGGTGACAAATGCTCAACCTGGGTCAGGTATTGTGACCTATGAACTCCAACGTTCAAATGGCGCAAAATATCTCGTTGTCTTTAATAATAATACAAATTCTGCTGATCCTAAACTCGTATTAGGAGATCAAGAATATTATTATGGACGAGATGAAAAATTTGGTAAAATCAATGATTTTTCAAATGTTTTTATTGTCACAACCAATTCACAAGGTCTCTACGGCAAAATTGGTAAAACGAATGGAGAGAAGAAAATTACTTTGGATCCACTCTCTGCAACAGTTCTCTATATTCCTGCAACTCCAATAATTGTGAAGGAAACGATTGATTATGAAGGAGATTCTAATAAGAAAGTAAGCATTGTAAAAGTGAAATCAGATGATCCAGAGAAGATGTTTACTTATGGGCAATCAGAGATTGCTACTAAAGGAGAGCAAGATTTAGGTCATATCCAAAATGTTTTAACTTCATTGCAGGAAGCAGAAAAAGAGATTGTCTACTATGCTACAAATAATGAAGACAAGCTGATTGAGACAACAGAGCAACCTCAATTAGACGAGCATGGTGTACCAAAGAACGATTCAGGTGTGAAATGGGTATTGAAGGAAAACATCAAACCAGATAAGACAACAACTACTCAGTCAACAACCTCTAAATCTACAACTTCTAGTCCAACAACAACTAAAGCGCCAACGACGACCAAGGTGTCCACAACGACTAAGGCGTCCACAACGACTAAGGTTCCCACAACGACTAAGGCGTCCACAACGACTAAGGTTCCAACAACAACTAAGGTCCCAACAACGACTAAGGCGTCCACAACGACTAAGGTTCCAACGACGACCAAGGCGTTAACAATGACTAAGGTCCCAACAACAACTAAAGCGCCAACGACGACCAAGATTTCAACAACAACCAAAGCTCCAACAACAACTAAGGTCCCAACGACGACTAAGGCGTCAACGACAACCAAAGCCCCAACAACGACTAAGGTTCCAACGACAACTAAAGTTCCAACAACGACTAAGGTTCCAACGACGACCAAGGCGCCAACGACAACCAAAGCTCCAACAACAACTAAGGTCCCAACGACGACCAAAGTTTCAACGACAACTAAGGTCCCAACAACGACTAAGGCGTCCACAACGACTAAGGTTTCAACAACAACTAAGGCGTTAACAACGACTAAGGTCCCAACAACAACTAAGGCGTTAACAACGACTAAGGTCCCAACAACAACTAAGGCGTTAACAACGACTAAGGTCCCAACAACGACCAAGGTTTCAACGACAACTAAGGTCCCAACAACGACCAAGGCGTTAACAACGACTAAGGCGTCCACAACGACTAAGGTGGCAACGAAGCCAAGTACAACAACTAAAGCAACAACGGTACCTAAAACGCCATTAATCCCTAAAACAACCACAGTATCTAAGTCGACAACCAAATCAACGACGAAGCCAACAACGACGACTAAGATAACTACTAAACCATCTGTTCCGAAACAGAAAGATACGGTTAAACCTGTTTACCGTCTTTATCATGAAAGTCTCAAAGTCCATCTCTACACTACTGATACTAATGAGCGTGATACGTTGAAAAAACGTGGTTGGAGATTTGAAGGAGAAGCTTGGAAAACAACGACGAACGAAGGAGTACCAGTTTATCGTCTCTACCATCCAGGTCTTCGTGTTCATCTCTATACAAAAGATGCTAATGAGTATAAGGTATTAGGCACACGTGGCTGGAGAAAAGAGGGAGTTGCTTATCGTTCTCATGGTGAAGTGAAAGTGTATCGTCTCTACCATCCAGGGATTAAGAAACATCACTATACCAAGGATATGAACGAGTACAATACACTCGGCAAACGCGGTTGGAGAAAAGAAGGCATCGCTTGGTATAGCGAAAAATAACAGAGGATCATGGGAATTTTGAACTGTAATCCTTCCAAAATGGATCTCTCTCTCCAATTTAGAGTCTAGGATCAAACCTAGGCTCTTTTCTTGGTCACAACGATGAGTAGCTATTGTTTGATTTTCCATTTTTTCCGTATTTTTGCTATAATATTCACTATGAGAATTGTTTCTGGAAATTTTGGCGGGCGTCCGCTTAAGACTTTAGAAGGAAAGACAACACGTCCTACTTCTGATAAGGTGCGCGGTGCCATGTTTAATATGATTGGTCCCTATTTTGAAGGGGGACGCGTGCTGGACTTGTTTGCAGGGAGTGGCGGTTTAGCTATCGAAGCAGTATCACGTGGGATGACTTCAGCTGTTTTGGTTGAACGTGATCGTCGCGCGCAAGCTATTGTCCAAGCCAATATCGCTATGACCAAGGAAAGTGAAAAGTTTCAGCTTTTGAAAATGGAGGCAAGTCAAGCATTGCAAGTGCTGACAGGCTCTTTTGATTTAGTCTTTCTTGATCCCCCGTATGCCAAGGAAGAAATCGTGTCAACCATCACGCAACTCTGTGAGAGAAAGCTTTTGTCAGAGGTTGTTATGGTAGTCTGTGAAACGGATAAGGCAGTAGAGTTGCCCGAAGAAATTGCTGAACTGGGGATTTGGAAACAAAAAGTATATGGGATTAGTAAGGTAACAGTTTATGTTCGATAAATTAGAAATGTTTTATCCTGCCATTTTTGTCGCCTTGGTTGGTCTAGTAGTGGTCTTAGCCATTCGTCTAACGCAGGCGATGGTCGCCTTGAAAGAAGCGGGGAAGTCAATTGGTCAGCGGTATGAAAAACTCTATCTCTGGATGGCTTGTTTCTATTGCTTGCCTTTTCTGATTCATTTTTTGCGAACAGGGGACTGGATTTCGATACTACTGGTCTTAGCTCCGACAGTTAGCTTTGTGTATTTTTATCTGAATGGAGATGACGATGACTAAAATCGGTTTATTTACAGGATCTTTTGATCCAGTGACAAATGGGCACATGGATTTGATAGAGCGGGCGAGTGGGTTATTTGATCATCTTTATGTTGGCTTGTTTTACAATCCACATAAGACTGGTCTGTTTACCTTAGAAGAACGAAAAAACATTCTAGAGGAAGCTTTGGTGTCTTATCAAAATGTGACTGTTATTGTTTCGACAAATGAGTTGGTTGTAGATGTGGCAAGCAGATTAGGGGTCACCCATTTGGTCCGTGGCTTGCGCAATGCGACGGATTTGGAATACGAGGCTAGTTTTGATTTTTACAATCATGCACTGGCTCCAACTATTGAAACAGTTTACTTGCTGGCTAAACCAGCATTGAAATTTGTTTCTTCTAGTCAGATTCGGGAATTGCTCCATTTTCAGCAAGCAATTCATCACTATGTACCAGAAGCAGTGTTAAAGGAGTTAGAAAAACGTGAAAACTAGTAAAAAAGTGACCTTAATCGTTTCCCTCATTATGGCGACGATTGTTCTATGGGCTTCAGTTTTGGTGCCCTTACCCTATTATATTGAAAGCCCAGGAGGCGCATCGGATGTTCGACAAGTGCTGAAAGTAGATGGAAAAGAAGATAAGGAGCCAGGTTCTTATAATTTTACCTATGTCCGTGTTTTGAAGGGGACGGCCCTTCAATTATTAATGGCGTATTTTAATAAGCACGCTGATATTTATACAGAGCAAGAGATGACAGGTGGTTCCTCAAATGCAGACTATTTTCGTATCAGTCAATTTTACATGGAAACTTCGCAGAATATAGCGAAATATCAGGCCTTGAATTTGGCGGGGAAAGAAGTCAACATGGATTTCTTTGGGGTCTATGTACTCAATGTGGCAGATGATTCGACCTTCAAGGGAATTTTGAATATTGCTGATACTGTGACAAGCATCAATGGAAAGACCTTTAAGAGTTCGGCTGAATTAATTAAGTATATCAGTGGATTGAAACTGGGTAGTGACGTGACAGTGGGTTATGAAAGCAATGACAAATCACATACTGCAGATGGAAAAATCATTAAATTAGAAAATGGTAAAAATGGTATCGGCATCGGATTGGTTGATCATACGGAAGTCAATAGTAAGGTACCAATTGAATTTTATACAGATAATATTGGTGGTCCAAGTGCAGGTTTGATGTTTACTTTAGCGATTTATACGCAGTTGGCAGATCCGGATTTGCGAGATGGACGCATGATTGCAGGAACAGGTACAATTGAGCAGGATGGCTCTGTCGGTGATATCGGTGGAATTGATAAAAAGGTCCTTTCAGCTGCACAGGCTGGCGCTACTGTCTTTTTTGCACCAAACAATCCTGTAGATAAAGAAATCTTGAAAGTGAAACCAGATGCATTGAGCAACTATGACGAAGCAGTCCAAACTGTCAAAGAAGAGGGACTGGATATCGAAGTAGTCCCAGTGAAAAATGTCAAAGAGGCGATTGCTTATCTTGAAAAAACAAAAGGCGAGTGATCGCTTTTTTGTATCCCCAAACTGTCAGAATTTTATTAGAATCATTTCTGTCATAGAAAAAAACAAGAGAATAGGGTATAATGATAGGGTTAGAATAGATTAGAAATGGAAGAAAAATGAAGAAAGAAGTTTCTCCAGAATTATACAATTACAATAAATTTCCTGGACCTGCTTTTGCTCGTGTCGGTGACAAGGTTGTTTCTGAAGGCATTGAATTGGACTTGCTAGTGAATCATAAGGAAGCATTTGACCAAACTGTTTTTGGACAGCGTTTTTCACAATTGATGCTCAAATTTGATTATATTGTCGGTGATTGGGGCAATGAGCAATTACGATTAAAGGGTTTTTATAAGGATGATAAACCCGTTGCTTCTCACTTGAAAATCGGACGCTTGGACGATTATCTGTTGGAATATTGCAATTTTGGCTGTGCTTACTTTGTGTTGGGCAATGAAAACCCGCAGGAAATGCCTGCCGAACCAGAAGAAAAGCCACGCCGTCGTCGCAATCGCTCTCGAAATAATCGTAAACCACAGCAACAAGAGCGTACCAATAACACCAAGCAAGGAAAATCACATAAGGCTGCACCTTCGAATCAGAAGCAGCAGAAGCAAGAACGCCAAAAACGACAAGATAAAAAGAAAACCACGCGTGAAATTCAAGAAGCAAAACGTGGGTTCGTGATTCGTCAGAAAGAGAGATAAACCTATGAAACCATCAATTTATGGACTCAGTCGTCAACAATTAACAGATTGGGCATTGGAAAATGGGGAGAAAAAATTTAGAGCGACACAAATTTGGGAATGGCTCTACCAAAAACGAGTTCAGACATTTGAAGAGATGACCAACTTACCAAAGTCTTTGATGGAGAAGTTGGCAGCAACATTTGTTGTGAACCCTTTGCAACAACGCATTGTCCAAGAATCAGCAGATGGGACAGTGAAATATCTTTTCGAATTACCTGATGGCATGCTGATTGAGACGGTTTTGATGCGTCAGCATTATGGTTTATCAGTCTGTGTAACGACTCAAGTGGGCTGCAATATTGGCTGTTCTTTCTGTGCTTCAGGCTTGATTCCAAAACAACGTGACTTGACCAGTGGTGAGATTGTGGCGCAAATTATGCTAGTTCAGAAATACTTTGACGAGCGCAATCAAGGCGAGCGCGTCAGCCATATTGTTGTTATGGGGATTGGGGAGCCACTTGATAACTATGAGAATGTCATGACTTTCCTCCGTGTGGTCAATGATGACAAGGGACTAGCTATCGGGGCCCGTCATATCACGGTTTCGACATCAGGTTTAGCGCCAAAAATTCGGGAATTTGCGCGTGAGGGAGTACAAGTCAACCTAGCAGTGTCACTCCATGCTCCAAATAATGACATTCGTTCGCGGATGATGCGGATTAACCGCCGTATTCCGATTGAAACGCTTTTTGAAGCCATTGAGGACTATATCGCTGTGACCAACCGTCGTGTGACCTTTGAGTACATTATGCTCAATGAAGTCAATGATGGAGTGGAACAGGCACAGGAATTGGCTGATTTGACCAAGAAAATCCGTAAATTATCCTACATCAATCTGATTCCTTACAATCCTGTTTCAGAGCATGATCAGTACAGTCGTTCGACACCAGAGCGCGTGGCTGCCTTTTATGACCGTCTCAAGAAAAATGGGGTTAACTGTGTCGTTCGTCAGGAGCATGGAACAGATATTGACGCAGCCTGTGGTCAACTACGTTCTAAGACCTTGAAAGATGACCGTGCGAAAGCACGTGCACGTATTGCAGCAGCCAAGGCCAAGGCAGGCATTCAGGACTTGCAAGCATGATGAGACGATTTGTTGAGACAGACGGGGAACTAACCGTACTGGGACGTAAACTAGTCAAAATAATGGCTGGGGCCTATGCTCTAGCCATTTGTTTCATGTGTTTTCTGCCTCAGAGTTGGTATGCCAGTCCCAAAGAATTTCAGACACCTGGCATTATTCAGGTAGACCGTTTCTTTTTTCTCTTCATCCCTTTCAACAGTTTTGTCAATGCAGATAAGCTGGACAACCTCGTGGACTTTTTCTGGGTACTCCTGCAAAATGCCACCAATATTTTTCTGCTTTATCCTCTCGTTTTGGCGCTTCTTTGTCTTTTTGAAAAATGGCGGAGCGTTAAGAAGGTTCTCCTTTATAGCTTCTGCATGAGTTTTTGTATAGAGTGTACCCAACTCTTATTAGACTGGCTCATCAATGCTGAACGAGTCTTTGAAATTGACGACCTCTGGACCAATACATTGGGTGGCCTATTAGCCTATGGAAGTTATCACTTCCTCAAAAAATGGATACAAGAAAAGGACTGATTTTCAGTCCTTTTGTTTTTTTGTAAACTCTTCTTTTAAAATAGCATACTCTGAAACATCTACCAGCCTGCCTTTCAGGTTGACTGCTTGGCGAAAGGTTCCTTCGCATTTCATACCGGCTTTCTCCATGACGCGACCAGAGGCAGGATTTTCTGTCGCATGGATGGCTGTGATGCGATTGCAATGTACTTGCTCAAAGAGAAAAGCGATCACAGTTTTTAGCGCTTCCGTCATCAATCCTTGTCCCCAGTAATCTTGACTGAGGATATAGCCCAGTTCACAGGACTGAGCAGATTGATTCATGGCAATCACACTAATATCCCCAATGACAAAGTCTGGCTGTTCTTTGAGGGCAATCACCCAGTGGAGAAAATCAGGTTTGTCATAGCTTGCTACCCATTCTGTCAGGAGTTGGCGAGTAAAATCGATGTTTTCATGGGCATACCAAGTAACGTAGGTGATATTTTCAGAGCGAGAAGCCCAGTTTTCAAACATATGTTGTGCATCTTCTAGCACATAGGGGCGTAGTAGTAGGTGTTGACTTTCCAAGACGGGTGTACCGAATAGATTCATAGCTATTCTCCTTGTTTTCTCAATTTAAAAAGATTCCTAAACCAGACTCGCTTTCATATTTCAAGACTCAGGCTAACACAGTCCACGGGACTTATCACGCTTTTCTTGTTTCTTGAGCGCAAGCTACGCCACTGTCCGAAACGAAGTGAGTTACAATGGTGAATACCTTTAGGTATAAAAAGGTCCTCCAGACCTACCTCGCTTTCACGTTTTAAGGGTCGGGCTAAAACAGTCCACTGGACTGTTTTACTTCCAAAAGTCATCAAAAACGGTGATGGGGAGGTGACGTTTGTGTTGGCCTTTGTGCCACCAGCTTTCAATCTTGGCTTGGGCTTCTGGTGATACTGTTTTTCCTTCGAGATAGTCATCGATGTCTGCATAGGTCACGCCAAGCGCCACTTCATCAGCCAACCCCGGACGATCTTCTTCCAAGTCTGCAATCGGGATTTTTTCATACAATCGCTTGTCCGCTCCCAACTCTGCAAGGAGCCGTTTTCCTTGACGCTTATTGAGGCGGAAGAGTGGTAGAATATCTGCGCCACCATCTCCAAACTTAGTGAAGAAACCAGTAATATTTTCAGCAGCATGATCTGTTCCGATAACTGCCCCAGCGTATTGTCCTGCAATGGCATACTGGGTAATCATGCGCTGGCGAGCTTTGATGTTTCCCTTATTGAAGTCAGAAATGGGAACACCGCCCTTTTCTAACTCAGCAACCTGCCCATCAACCGCGTCCTTGATGTTGACTGTCAACTCGACATCTGCACGAATAAAGTCAAGGGCAAGCTGGGCATCGGCTTCATCAGCTTGCACGCCATAAGGAAGGCGAACAGCGATAAATTGATAGTCAGCATTGCCAGTTTCTGAGCGGAGTTCTTCCATAGCCAGTTGTGCAAGACGGCCTGCTAGGGTTGAATCTTGCCCTCCTGAGATACCTAAGACGTAAGTTTTAAGGAAGGGATGCTTGAGCATATAGGCCTTCAGAAAGTCGATAGAAGTACGGATTTCTTCCTTGGCATTGATGCCTGGTTTGACACCTTCAAAGGCGATAATTTCTTCTTGTAAACTCATTACTTCACCCCTTTTTCGTAGGCTTCTTTGCGGATACGGTCAATTAGTTCCATCTTATTATCCCAAACATCTTTTGCCAAATCGACTGGGTAATCCTGTGGGTTGAGAATACGTTTGTACTCATCCCAGAGTTTGTCTAATTCTTTGCGAGCATAGTTTTGAATTTCCTTTAAAGTAGGTAAGGTATAGACCAATTTTCCTTCTTGAAAAATATCTACTAAGAGTGGAACAGCATCAAAATTATTGACTGTTTTATTGATGTAAGTATAAGTAGGATGGAACATGAAGATTTCGTCCATATCATTGACGTTGACATCAGTAAAGGTGATGTAGTCCCCTTCTGATTTGCCTTTTTCACGACTCGTAATGCGCCACACCTGTTTCTTACCTGGAGTGGATACTTTTTCAGCATTGTTTGACAGTTTGATTGTATCCTGCATCTGGCCATTTTCGTCTTCGATGGAGACAATTTTGTAGACTGCACCTAATGCAGGTTGATCATAGGCAGTAATGAGTTTCGTCCCAACGCCCCAGACATCAATTTTTGCTCTCTGCATTTTCAAGTTAAGGATAGTATGTTCGTCTAGGTCATTGGAGGCGTAAATCTTGGCATTTGGGAAGCCAGCATCATCGAGTTGTTGGCGGACTTTCTTAGAGAGATAAGCCAAGTCGCCAGAATCTAGACGGACACCAAGGAAGTTAATCTTGTCTCCCAATTCCTTGGCAACTTTGATGGCTGTTGGTACACCAATACGAAGAGTATCATAAGTATCCACAAGGAAGACACAGTCTTTATGGGTGCTAGCGTAGGCTTTAAAGGCATCATAGTCGTTACCATAAGCTTGAACAAGAGCGTGTGCATGTGTACCCGAAACAGGGATATTGAATAATTTTCCTGCACGAACATTAGAAGTGGCATTGGCACCACCGACAACAGCGGCGCGAGTCCCCCATAGCGCAGCATCTAATTCCTGAGCACGGCGGGTACCAAATTCGAGCAGAGGTTCATCTTCAATGACTGCGCGAATTCGGGAAGCCTTGGTCGCAATCAAGGTCTGGAAATTCACGATATTTAGCAGAGCAGTTTCCACCAATTGGCATTGACCGAGGGGGCCTTCAATTTGTACGATGGGCTCATTAGCGAAAACTAAATCTCCTTCTTTAGCAGAGCGAACGGTCAATTCCATTTTAAGATTTTTCAAGTAATCTAAAAATGTTTCCTTGTAGCCAAGTTCTCTTAGATAAGCCAAATCTGATTCAGAAAAGCTTAGATTTTGAAGGTAGCTGACAAGTCGTTCCAAACCTGCAAAGACAGCGTAGCCATTGCTAAATGGCAGTTTTCTAAAATAAACTTCAAAGACGGCTTTTTTATTATGGATGCCTTGTTCAAAGTAGACCTGCATCATATTGATTTGGTAAAGGTCTGTGTGTAGGGTTAAACTATCATCTGGGTACATAATGTTCTCCTTTTTATTGACCCTATTATAGCATATTTAACCCAAAAAGTTTGTAGTATAGAATCACAAACTTTGACACATGCTTCTTGGTATTTGATGATGTCGTCCTGCAAGGTGATTAAAATAATGTGTGAGAAAAGGGTAAGTAGAAAATAAAACCTAAAAGTAAGAAAGGGATGAAGGGGATGGGGGCTTGCTGCTGTTTCCGAAGAAAAATAAAGATAATTCCTAGAAAAGAACTAATCTGGATAATCCATAATAAATCTATCAGCGAAAAACAAAGAGCAAAAAGCGCAAGATAGAGGAAGTCTCCTGCCCCAATTTTAAGTGGGTATATTTCAGATACGATAGCTAGTAAAATGCAAAAGATAAAGGTGAAATTCATTCCAGTACAGCAAAGCGTGATGATAGTAAAAGCCAGCCAAATCATCAAGGGATATTCCTGATGTTTGATGTCATAGACAGCTAGTACCAAGCCCGTCAAAAGCAGGAGGCATTCAAGGATAGAAATGATTTGATAGCCTGTTAAAAGAATTAGTAAGCCTGTGATGAACTCAAAGACGGCATACCAATAAGGGATTTTTTTGTGGCAGTAGCGACACTTGGACTTTGTAGAAAGTTGAGAAATAATCGGAATTAAATCCCAGGCCTTGAGGTGCTTCTTACAATGATTGCAGTGGCTGGCAGGAAAGAGGATAGACTCCTCAGGGAAACGGTCAATGACGAGGCCAAGGAATGAACCAATCGAAGCCCCTAATAAAAATAGTAAAATTGTCTTCATACCTATTTATTCGCAAAAGGAAGTTGGAAAATGGAAGAAGCGGATAAAAAATTGATATAATGAAGAAAATCCCCTTAATCTTTGTACGAAAATTCTAGGGCAATCGGGAAAAGAAATTGTTAAACTCTATATGAGAGGTGAAGAAATATGATGCATCAATTTAACCAAACCATGGCTTATCTGGAAAGCGTGTTGGACGTGGAAGTGGATATGAAACAAGTTCAGCAGTTGTCAGGATATTCTTACCCAATGTTTAGTAGGCTATTTTCTATCCTAGCGGATATGACTTTAACGGAGTATTTACGTAATCGGAGACTGTCTGAAGCGGTGAATGACCTACGCCAATCACCCGATAAAATCATTGACATTGCTCTCAAATATGGCTATGATTCTGCTGATGCTTTCAGTGCAGCTTTCAAGAAATTTCATGGAACGACACCCTCAGAAGTTAGAAATGGGAAGTCTTTCAAGGTCTTTCCAAAAGTTCAATTATCCTTGAAGATTACAGGAGGAAAAACCATGGATATTCGGATTGAAAAGAAAGTCGCTTTTTCAGTAGCAGGTGTCTTACGAGAACAGATTGACAATAGCCAGTGCCCAGCCGTCTGGGATGACTTGTACGGTACGCATTCTTTTGAGACATTAGAAAGCTTGGGCAATGGACAATCTTTTGGGATTTGCTCGGATGTCACAGCAGACGAAAGAATCAACTACATGGCAGGATACCATGTGACGGATAAAGAAAAGGCGCGGGAACTTGGTCTCAGCATTATCGATATTGCAGAAGCAGAGTATGCCATCGTTCCAGTGAGAGGAGCGATTCCATCTTCCATTCATCAGGCTTGGAAATATGCGCTAGAAGTCTTTTTCCCTGAAATAGGTTACCGACATTCAGGTGCGCCGGATTTTGAGGTGTATTTCGAAGGAAATATGCACAGCCCAGACTATGAAATGGAGCTTTGGATTCCAGTTGTGAAATAAAGGAAAAGCAGTTGTTGAAATAGGAGCGACTACTTTATTTTTCAAATCTGATAGTGTAGAAATGTGCTATAATAATAGTCATGAAACGTTATAGAACTGTCAATGATTATTATCGAGAATTATTTGGTGAAAAGATTTTTAAATTGCCCATTGATGCAGGATTTGACTGTCCTAATCGTGATGGAACGGTTGCTCATGGTGGCTGTACGTTTTGTACGGTATCGGGATCTGGCGATGCCATTGTCGCCCCTGATGCACCCATTCGTGAGCAATTTTACCATGAGATTGACTTTATGCATCGTAAGTGGCCAGATGTGAAGAAATATCTGGTGTATTTCCAAAATTATACTAATACGCATGCGCACGTGGATGTTATCCGTGAGCGTTATGAGCAGGCCATCAATGAGCCAGGTGTCGTTGGAGTTAATATCGGTACTCGACCAGACTGTTTGCCTGATGAAACCATTGCTTATCTGGCTGAATTGTCCGAGCGCATGCATGTGACGGTGGAGTTGGGTTTACAGACGACCTATGAAGCGACATCAGAGTTGATTAACCGAGCGCATAGCTACGAGCTTTATGTGGAGACGGTCAAACGGATTCGTGAGCAAGCGCCAAAAATTGAAATCGTCTCTCACTTGATTAACGGACTTCCAGGGGAAACCCATGAGATGATGGTGGAAAATGTGCGTCGCTGTGTAACAGATAACGATATTCATGGCATCAAACTCCATCTTTTGCACCTCATGACCAATACCCGTATGCAACGGGATTACCACGAAGGACGCTTGCAGCTACTCAGTCAGGAAGAATATGTCAACATCATCTGCGACCAATTGGAAATCATTCCTAAGCACATGGTCATTCACCGGATTACAGGCGATGCCCCACGCGATATGCTGATTGGCCCCATGTGGAGCCTCAACAAATGGGAAGTCCTCAACGCCATTGACAAAGAAATGGAGAGAAGAGGGAGCGTGCAGGGCTCAAAATGTCCAGTGGACATTTTGAGGTAGAAAATAAAAAAAACTGCGATAGCGGTTTTACCTTGTAACCATATTAGAAACTGATGCAGGTCAAATAGATGAAAAAAGAATTGCTACCATTAGACGATTTACAATTTCCAAAAGCTTTCGATAAATTTACGAAAAATAGCATCATATACGATAGCAGCAGTTCACCAGCTGCCTGTGTTTATTTTATTGACAAGGACCAAAGATATTTCTTGAAAAAGGCTACTAAGGGAAGTTTAGAGAAAGAAGTGGCTCTAACACGCTACTTCGCATCACAGGGACTTGCTCAAGAAGTTATTGATTATGTGTCCGATGATCAAGATTGGTTGCTGACGGCTAAGGTAGAGGGAGAGGACGCGAGTTCTGCCCAGTACTTAGCTAATCCTAAGAAACTTTGTCAGACATTAGCAGAATGCATGAGCCAATTGCATGCATTGACAGTTGATGAGAATTTGGTTGGAAATCGGACAAGAGAGTATTTGAAAGCTGTAGAAGCTGGTTATCAAGTAGGAAATTTTGATTCTCACTATTTGTTTTCACATCAAAAGAAAACCGATAGGAGCAGTGCATATAAAAAGGTTCTAGAGTACTCTCCCTGTTTAGAAACGGATACGCTGATTCACGGAGACTTTTGCTTGCCTAATATCATCTTAAACGATTGGCAGTTTCAGGCAATGATTGATTGGGATAGTGCTGGTTTGGGTGACAAACATATTGACCTTTTTTGGACCGTGTGGTCACTAGCTTATAATTTACAAACCAATCGCTATCGGGACTATTTTTTAGATTCTTACGGTCGGGGAAATATCAATTTAGAACTACTAGAGGCGATTGCCTATTTTGAAGTGTTTGGATAAGGAGAAATAACATGAACATCCCCGCAATCCCCGCATTAGTGGATAATTACATTTGGGTATGGTCACAAGGTGACGAAGCTATTATTGTTGATCCAGGAGAGGCTCAGCCTGTTTTAGATTATTTGGAGCAAAACCAGCTGACAGCGGGTGCTATTTTAATCACGCATGTGCATTCGGACCATGTGGATGGTATTGGCGAGATTGTGGCCAACTACCCTGATGTTAAAACCTACGGCCCCAAAGAAGTTAGCCATTTGGTAGATACGGTTTTAGCAGATGGTGACAGTATTGCGCTCTATGGGGCACAAATTGATGTCTTTTTAACGGCTGGTCATTCGGAGGAACACATTTCTTACCTTGTTGATAAAGAGCATCTTCTGTGTGGCGATGCGCTTTTCTCAGCAGGGTGTGGAAGAGTTTTTACAGGGGGTTATAATGCCCAGTATCAATCCATGACCTTCTTCAGAAATTTAGCAGATGAGGTGAAAGTCTATGCTGGTCATGAGTACACTTTGACGAATTTACGATTTAGCCTATCACAAAATTCAGACGAGTTTACTGAAGATTACTATGAGCAAATGAAGCTCAAAGTGGGCAAAGGTATCCCAAGTTTGCCATCCACTATAGGGGTCGAAAAACAAGTCAATCGCCTCCTCATGGCAGCAGACGTCGCCGAGTTTACAAGACTGAGACATTTAAGGGACAATTTTTAATACAGAATAGTTAAGGAAACCAATGATGATAAAACTCCCCATTCACCTCTCGCATGATTTTTTAGCAGAGGTGCTAGATAAAGATAGCATTGCGGTAGATGCGACCATGGGAAATGGCAATGACACAGCATTTCTTGCTGGTTTAGCTAAGAAAGTCTATGCTTTTGATATTCAGGAACAAGCGGTGCAGAAAACCAGTGAACGTTTGGCTCAACTAGGCCTAGATAATGCAGAATTGATTTTAGCTGGGCACGAAGTGGTAGATAGTTACGTCTCAGAGCCGATTCGTGCAGCCATTTTTAATCTCGGTTACCTACCAAGTGCGGATAAATCTGTTATTACCAAGCCAGATACAACCTTGATAGCCATCGAAAAAATCCTAGCGCAACTGGAAGTCGGTGGGCGCGTGGCGATCATGATTTATTACGGTCATGAAGGTGGCGATATGGAAAAAGATGCGGTGCTAGATTATGTGCAGACACTAGACCAGACAGCATTTACGGCGATGCTCTATCAGCCACTGAACCAAATCAATACCCCACCGTTTTTGGTGATGATTGAGAAAATAACAAACAAAAACCACTAGGATTTTCTAGCGGTTTTCTTCATCTTCGAAAATATACTGGTATAATTGGACGACCTTTTGAAAGGCCCAAGTATCTAGCTGTCCAATTTTTTGGATTTTTCTAGCCCGATAGTCAAAGGTATGGAGCTGAAAGGGGTTGACTGCTCCATCAATGTGTGGATGGTTGATATCAATCAATAAATTCTGCCTTCGCAGTTTTTCTTGCCCATGAGTGATGGGGCAAACGGAAACAAATCCTGTTTGTTTAGCATAATTGTAACTAGATACTACTAGAGCTGGTCGGCGTTTCTGAATTTCCTTTCCTGCTGAAGGATAAAAGTCAATCCATACCAAATCTTGTTTTTGGGGGATGTATGCATTATTCATTCTCTAAGAGTTTTACTCCTTCAAAGTCGTCAGTCATCGTCAAATCTGTTTTTCCATCAAAGGGATTGGTGAGTTTAGGTGCAAGTACAATCACGCCATCTACCCCTTTGTACACGGAGAATTCTGTTCCTTCCTGAATGGAGAGGTGTTTGGGAATTGTGACTGTCATCGAATTACCAACTTTTCTAGCTTTTACTGTTACCATGCTCTATACTCCATTTTTGTTGTATACATTAAGTGTATACGATTTCTGATAGAAAGTCAAGCAGATGATAAATATTAGCTCTCAATGACTTATTTGTAAAACAGATACTATTTTAGACGAATAGACAAATGGAATAAGAGAAAAGAGAGTTCATCACTTGTACGCGCTGATTGTATGCGCATTCAAAAAATCATAATTTTTACAGTTTTTGCTTGTAAAGTGTAGAAAAAAGTTGTAGAATGCATTTGTAAACAAAAATCACTTTTTAGAACTTTGTCACAAAAAGAGGAGGTGAGAGATGGCTCTTACAGAAAAAGAACTAGCCATTTTAGAAGTGATTCGTAAGCACCCATTCCATTCTCAACAGGACATTGCGGATGAGCTTGGGATGTCGCGATCAGCCTTGGCCAATAGTATTTCGGACTTGATTCGAAGAAACTATTTATTGGGTAGAGCTTATATTATCAACGACGAAGCCCCTGTAATTTGTATTGGTGGAATGAATGTGGACCGCAAATTTTATGCGACACAAACCTTGATTCAAAAGACCTCAAATCCTGTAACTAGCTCGGTTTCGATTGGTGGTGTGGGACGCAATATTGCTGAAAATTTGGGTCGTCTGGGTGAAAATGTCCTCATGTTGTCTCGAGCAGGGGATGATCAAGATTGGGAAATGATCAAATCTTCTTCTCAATCCTATATCAACCTGAGACAGGTGGAAGTTGATGCTACTGAGGCAACGAGTTCCTACACAGCTGTCATTGACCAAGATGGTGAAATGAATATTGCTTTAGCCAACATGGCCATTTGTGATACGATGACGGTTTCTTGGTTGGAACAGTATGAAACGTTGCTTACTAGGGCCCAGGTTTTAATAGTAGATTTGAATCTGCCGCAGGAGAGTTTGGCCTATCTGATTGAATTGGCGCGTGAGAAGCAAATCCCTCTCTTTATCATACCGGTATCTGCTCCTAAGATGAATCATTTGCCGCGTCAGTTAGAAGGCGTGGAATGGCTCATTGTCAATCAGGATGAGAGTGAGTATTTCTTTGATACAACTGTTCAGACAGAAGAGGAGTTTCAGACACTCGCCCAAATGTGGCTGGCTCGTGGTGTAAAGCAGGTCTTGATGACTCGTGGAGCCAAGTCCATGTATTATGCGAATCAGGACGGTCAGTCCATAGAAATAGAGCCGAAGCGGGTGCCGCATTTGGTAGATGCGACTGGTGCAGGAGACTCTCTTTCAGCAGGTGTCCTCTTTGGTTGGTTGAATCAGTTTTCAACGCAGGAATGTCTAGAATTTGGATTGACCAATGCCTATCATACTATTTTGTCACAAGATACGGTGAGAAAATCACTTTCTCGCCACACATTTTTACAAGAAAGAAAGGAATTATTTGATGTTAAATCTTGATCAGTATTTAGAATTTTCACAAGAAGTTGCGGAAGCGAAAGCAGCTGGAAAACCGATTGTAGCGCTTGAATCTACTATTATTTCACACGGAATGCCTTACCCACAAAACGTTGAAATGGCAAAAACCGTTGAACAAATCATCCGTGACAATGGTGCAGTACCAGCAACCATTGCTATCATGGATGGAAAGTATAAAATTGGTTTGTCAGAGGCGGATTTGGAACGTTTAGCAACTGAAAAAAATGTAGCAAAAGTTTCTCGTCGTGATTTGGCAGAAATCATTGCGACCAAACGAATTGGAGCAACGACTGTTGCAACAACCATGATTGGTGCTGCTTTTGCTGGGATTAAATTCTTTGTCACAGGTGGTATTGGTGGCGTTCACCGTGGTTTTGAGGACACAATGGACGTATCCGCCGACTTGGATG
Organism: Streptococcus ovis DSM 16829; assembly: GCF_000380125.1. GTDB lineage: Bacteria > Bacillota > Bacilli > Lactobacillales > Streptococcaceae > Streptococcus > Streptococcus ovis. The sequence goes on along the minus strand of NZ_KB904580.1, from coordinate 130,277 downwards.
AATTGTCACAAACTGCTGTGACCGTTATCTGTGCAGGTGCGAAATCCATTTTGGACTTGCCACGGACCTTGGAATACTTGGAAACAAAAGGTGTACCAGTCATTGGGTACAAGACAGATGTCTTGCCAGCTTTCTATACAAGTACTAGCCCTTACAAATTAAATAGCTCGACAGATTCTGTTGATACCATCGCAGCTATTACCAAAACAAGTGAAAATCTCGGCTTGTCAGGCGGTTTGTTAGTAGTAAATCCGATTCCAAAAGAACACGAATTGGATGAGGCATACATCAATGAAATTATCGAAAAAGCTGTTGCAGAAGCTGAAGAAAATGGTATCGTCGGAAAAGACATTACCCCATTCTTGCTTGGTAAAATCGTTGAATTGACAGAAGGTAAGAGCTTGGCAGCTAACATTCAATTGGTGTATAACAATGCCAAAGTTGGCGCACAAATTGCTAGTAGCTATCAAAAATTGTAAACAACAAAAAAGTTCTTAGAAATATTCTAGGAACTTTTAGTTTGGAGAATTGAACGAAATAAGCCGACTATTTCCGTAATTTGGAAAATATGCTATAATAGGAATACTTATTTTAAAAATGAACAGGAGATTGTCATGGAAGACCCCGGTAGTCAGACCATTTACATCAAAATTATTGTCTTACTTATTCTAACTTTGCTCAATGCCTTTTTCTCAGCTTCTGAGATGGCTCTAGTATCGCTGAACCGTTCACGTGTAGAACAAAAAGCAGAAGAAGGGGATAAACGCTTTATCCGTTTGGCCAAGGTTTTGGAAAATCCTAATCATTTCCTATCAACCATCCAAGTAGGAATCACTTTTATTAGTATCCTGTCAGGGGCTAGTTTAGCCAGTGATTTGGGGGCTGTCTTGGCCACATGGATGGGCAATGATGCAACAGCTAAGACCATTGGTTATTGGTTGGCATTGGCTTTTTTGACTTATATTTCTATCGTTTTGGGAGAACTGTACCCTAAGCGTATCGCTATGAATATGAAGGAAAATTTGGCAGTAGTGTCAGCTCCGATTATTATTGGTCTGGGGCGTATTGTCAGTCCTTTTGTCTGGCTCTTATCTGCTTCGACGAACCTGTTGAGTCGTATCACACCGATGCAATTTGATGATGCGGATGAACAGATGACGAGGGATGAAATTGAGTATATTTTGACCAAGAGCGAAGAAACACTAGATGCAGGTGAGATTGGTATGCTTCAAGGGGTTTTCTCACTGGATGAAATGGTGGCGCGTGAGGTCATGGTACCACGTACGGATGCCTTCATGGTTGATATTGAAGAGGACGTTTCCGAGATTATCGCCAGCATCCTCAAGCAGAACTTCTCTCGAATTCCTGTCTATGAGGGTGATAAGGATAACATTATCGGCCTTATCCATACCAAGTCGGTGTTATCGGCTGCTTATGAGCATGGCTTTGAACATATCAATATTCGTCGGATTATGCAGGAACCGCTCTTTGTTCCAGAAACGATTTTCATTGACGATCTTTTAACCACCTTGCGCAATACCCAGAGGCAGATGGCCATTCTCTTGGATGAGTATGGTGGCGTTGCCGGTTTGGTAACCTTGGAAGACTTACTGGAAGAAATTGTCGGTGAGATTGATGACGAGACGGATAAGACAGAGATTTTTGTCCGTGAAATTGCAGAACAGACCTACATTGTCCAAGGAAATATGACCCTCAATGACTTCAATGAGTATTTTGATACAGAGTTGGAAAGTGATGATGTCGATACCATTGCAGGATTCTACTTGACGGGAGTTGGAACGATACCAAGTCAAGAAGAAAAAGAAACCTACGAAGTTGATAGCAATGGCTTCCATCTATCGATGGTCAATGATAAGGTCAAAAACGGTCGTGTAACGAAACTTAAAATCATGGTGCTTCCCATTGAAGAGGAAGCCACCTCAGAATAAGATACATGGTAAACTAAGGGATTTCCCTTAGTTTTTTATATATCCTATAGAAAAATAGCATACCAAATTCTAGTTTTTGAAGGGGATTGTCTATATTTTTTTTCGAGTGAGTAGCTTATACTGAATATGTCAAGCGAAATAAGTTAGAAAGGAGTTACGAATGGGAACCTCACTTATTTTCACGTTTTCAGTTTTTGCGGCTGGGATCTTATCTTTCTTTTCTCCCTGCATCTTTCCGCTTTTGCCCGTCTATCTGGGGATTTTGCTGGATGAGAGTAAGGAGCGAACAGTTTCCCTCTTTGGTTTTTCTATTAACTGGTACAGCTTGCTCAAGACCGTAGCCTTTATGGCTGGTTTGTCTTCTGTTTTTCTGTTACTGGGTTTTGGTGCAGCCAGTCTGGGAAGTTTGTTTAACAGCCCAAATTTCAGAGTGGTCATGGGGCTGATCATTATTGTTCTTGGGCTCCACCAGATGGAATGGATTAACATTGCTAGCCTGCAAAAACAGAAACAGCTTCGTTTTAATTTCCAAACTAAAAATGGTTTCTTGTCAGCGTTTTTATTGGGCTTAACCTTTAGTTTTGGCTGGACCCCTTGTGTTGGCCCTGTGCTAGGCTCTGTTCTAGGATTGGCTGCTTCAGGCGGGGGCAGTTCGGTACAAGGGGGGCTCTTGCTTCTGGTTTATACACTGGGTTTGTCTTTGCCATTTCTACTCATCACTTTGTCAAGCTCTGCCCTTGTCAAACAGTTTAATAAACTAAAGCCTCATATGCTAACCATGAAAAAAATTGGTGGTGCCTTGATTATCCTAATGGGAATTACCCTCGTTTTGGGAAAGGTCGATGCTATCACTGCATTTTTTGAAACAATTTTTAACTAACTATTTTACATAAAGGAGTACATATATCATGAAAAAATTACAAACAGTCGCTATCTTACTTGCTTGCGGTGCTTTCTTAGCAGCTTGCTCAACCCAGCCTAAATCTGATAATAAAAAGACAGACGAGTCCTCTATGATGGAGAAAAAGGACAAGATGTCCGACGACAAAATGAAAGATGACAACATGTCAGATGATAACATGAAAGACGACAAGATGGAAGGCGACAAAATGTCCGATGACAACATGAAAGATGATAAGATGTCAGACGATAAAATGTCCGATGACAAGATGGAAGACGACAAGATGGAAGACGACAAGATGGAAGACGACAAGATGTCAGATGGAGAAAAGAATTAAGGGAGGACGTTTATGAAAAAACTCCAACTACTGACAATCGCTTTAGCTTGCACGAGTCTGCTTGTAGCCTGTTCCACACAGGTCAAGACAAACGGAAAGGCTACGGAGTCGACTAAGATGGTAAAAGAGACAGACAAACTCTCTCATAAGAAAGAGATGAAAGATGATCAGATGTCAGATGCTAAACAGATGAATGATGGTAAAAAAGCATCCGATTTTAGTTTGATGGGTGTAGATGGGAAAACCTACAATTTATCAGACTTTAAAGGCAAAAAGGTCTATTTAAAATTCTGGGCGTCCTGGTGTCCTATCTGTTTAGCTGGATTAGAAGAAGTCGATGGCTTAGCCAAGGATGCACCGGCAGACACTGTCATTCTCTCAGTTGTTTCTCCTAATAAAAAAGGAGAACAATCAGAAGAAGATTTTAAGAAATGGTACAAAGAACTTGGGCACAAGAACTTGCCAGTCCTCTTAGATCCAAGTGGAAAACTGATTGAAGAATATGGTGTTCGTGTATACCCGACCTCAGCGTTCATTGGTAGTGACGGTATTATCACGAAGGTGATGCCTGGTCATATGGAGAAAGCAGATATTCTCAACACATTTGAAACAATTAAATAATAAAGAAATGGAGGTCAGCCTATGCAACCTCAAATGAAATCATTTTTAGTAGCAGTCATCTTTTTAGGAATCCTGATTTTGTCAGGGGTTATCTTCCTCAAAATCGAGTCAAAACTAACTCGTGAGCAACTGAATTCAGTCCCTGAAGTGAAACAAATAAGTACAGAACGTAAATTGAAAGACAAATCTAAGGTTGATCCCAAAAATCTAAAAGAAATTTACTTGGCAGGTGGCTGTTTTTGGGGAGTGGAAGCCTACTTTGAACGGGTAGATGGTGTGGTAGATGTAACGGTTGGCTATGCGAATGGAAAGAGCGATACCACCAACTACAAGTTAATTGGGCAAACAGGGCATGCAGAGACTGTTCACATTCAGTATGATAAGAGTGAAGTCAGTTTGCGTGACTTGCTCCTACATTACTTCCGTATCATTGACCCAACAAGCAAGAATAAGCAAGGCAATGATATAGGAAGCCAGTATCGAACAGGTATCTACTACACCGATAAAGAGGATGAAGCCACCATCAAACAAGCCTTGGAAGAACTAAGTCAGAAATTTGACAAGCCTATCGTGGTTGAGAATGTACCACTTGATCACTATGTCTTAGCAGAAGACTATCATCAAGATTACCTCAAGAAAAATCCAAATGGCTACTGTCATATCAATGTCAATGCAGCGGCTTATCCTGTCATCGATGAAAGTAAATATAAAAAGCCAAGTGATGAAGAAATTAAGAAAAAATTAACCAAGGAAGAGTACGATGTCACCCAAAACAATGATACAGAGAAAGCCTTCTCCAATCGTTATTGGGATCAGTTTGAAGATGGTATTTATGTGGATGTTGTGACAGGAGAACCCCTCTTTTCTTCTAAGGATAAGTTTGAATCAGGCTGTGGTTGGCCAAGTTTCTCTCGACCTATTAGCCCAGATGTCGCTCGTTATAAGGAAGATACAAGTTACAATATGAAACGGACGGAAGTGCGAAGTCGCGCTGGGGATTCACACCTAGGGCATGTCTTTACAGATGGGCCAGAAGATCAAGGTGGTCTTCGCTACTGTATCAATAGCTTATCCATTAAATTCATTCCGAAAGCAGAAATGGAAGCCAAAGGATATGGGTATCTTCTAGCCTACGTTTAGGCTTTCTGCTATAATAAAGATAAAGAGAACAAAAGAAGGTGACGGCCATTTATTCCATTTTGATAGTAGAAGACGAATACCTTGTTCGACAAGGTATTTGTTCTTTAGTTGATTTTAAAAAATTTCAAATTGACCGTGTCGTTGAAGCAGAAGATGGTCGTAAAGCTTGGGAACTTTTCCAAGATCAACCATTTGATATTGTCTTGACAGACATCAATATGCCTAAGATGAACGGGATTCAGTTAGCACAACTGATTAAAGACCACCATCCAGCCTGTCATCTTGTTTTTTTGACAGGCTATGATGAGTTTGACTACGCTCTTTCTGCACTCAAGCTGGGCGCAGATGACTATCTACTCAAGCCATTCAGCAAGACAGATGTGGAAGGGATTTTATCAAAAATCCAAGACAAGCTAGTCCAAGATGTGAAAAAAGAAAAGCTGGAAGAGTATATCATGCAAGAAGAGTATTCAGACTTGCAGAAAAAGATTCGCAACCATCTAGGAGACAGCGATTTTTCGCTCAAACATCTAGCGGATGAGCTAGGCTTTAGCCCCAATTATCTCAGCGTTCTTATTAAGAAAGATGTGGGAATGAGCTTTCAAGATTATCTCAATCAAGAACGGATGCGACAGGCGAAATTTTTATTGCTGACAACGGATTTAAAAATTTATGAAATTGCTGAAAGAGTTGGTTTTTGGGATATCAATTATTTCTCTCAACGTTTTAAGCAGACGGTCGGTGTGACACCGAGACAATTTCGGAAAGGGGAAGGTGAATGAGAAAACATTCCTTGGCAGTGCAGTTATTTCTCTATAGTTTTTTAGTGATGATGGCTCTACTTGGAGTGGTCGGAACCTTCTATTATCAGACGAGTTCTACTGAAATTGGGCATTTGAGCGAGCAGAAAACGCGCGATAGTTTGCAGCAAAGTGGCTCTTTCATTACTTCTTATCTGAACAAGCTAAAGCAGACGACCAATAGTTTGGCAGGAAATCGCTTGTTAAGAGAGTATATTGCTCATCCTGATGAAGATCACAAAGAGGACTTGCTCTTTGTGATGAATAGTTTGATTACAGGAGATGCTGATCTGGTATCCGCTGTCTTGGTGACCAAAGAAGGTCAGATAGTTTCTACAGACAATCAGCTTGTTATGAAAACTTCTGGTGATATGATGGCAGAATCCTGGTATCAAGCAGCCATTGACCAGAAAGCCATGCCTGTATTAACACCTGCTCGTAAGGAGTCTTTGACTCAAAAGGGAGAACAGTGGGTCATTTCTGTTACGCAAGAGATTGTAGATAGTAAGGGCAACAATAAGGGAGTTCTACGACTGGACATTGATTATAGTAGTTTAGAAAACTATCTGGATCAGCTTAAATTAGGCAAAGAAGGCTTTGCTTTCATTGTCAATCCTCAGAAGGAGTTTGTCTATCATCCTAAAAAAGCAGTTTATTCTTCTGAAGAAGAGATGGACGCGATGAAGCCTTACTTGGCTGTGGAAAATGGCTATACCCCTTCGAAAAAAGAATTCGTCTATCAGATCGAAATTCCAGATAGCCAATGGACCTTGGTTGGTGTGTCATCCCTTGATGAACTCCACATGGTTCGGCGTCAAATCCTGTACTCTTTCTTGGGAGCAGGCTTGGTTGCCCTCTTGATTTCTGGTCTGGGTTCAGCTTTGGTCATTCGTATCTGGTTAAAACCGATTCGTGACTTGCAGCAAGTCATTTTGGCAGTTGGGCAGGGGCAGTCGCACCTGCGTGCCAAGGAAGTGGGAACGGCTGAATTGTTAGATTTATCGCGCTATTTCAATAAAATGCTGGATCAAATTGACGCTCTCATGGCTTCTGTCAAGCAACAAGAGCAGGATATTCGGGAGTATGAGCTGGTGGCACTGGCCAGTCAAATCAACCCTCATTTCCTCTACAATACCCTAGATACAATTGTTTGGATGACGGAGTTCAATGATCGTAAGCGCGTGGTGGACATTACCAAGGCATTGGCAACATATTTCCGCATTGCCCTCAATAATGGAAATGAGCAAATTTGTCTTAAGGATGAGATGGAACATGTTCGTCAGTATCTCTTTATTCAAGAGCAGCGCTATGGCAATAAGCTCAACTATGAACTCCATGAATTGCCAGCCTATGCAGACTATCAAGTACCCAAGTTAATTTTACAGCCGATTGTCGAAAATGCCATTTACCATGGTATTAAGGAAGTCGAGCGTGATGGGCTGATTGAAGTTACTGTTAGTGAAACAGCGCAGCACTTACGCATTGACATTCGCGATAACGGTAAAGGGATGGAGAGTCAGGATCAGGCAACGGAGACGACTAAATCCGTACGTCAAGGAGGAATCGGTCTTAAAAATGTCGATCAGCGTTTAGCTCTGCAATTTGGCAAGGACTACCACATGGAAATCGCCTCTGAAAAAGACTACTTCACGCAGGTGAGCCTCTTTTTGCCTAAGCAAGTCAAAGAACTGTAATTTTCAATTTTTCAACATGCCCTTTCTTTGTAATCGTGCTATAATAGGGATATAGGAGAAATAGAAAGAAAGACATGCAAGAAGAAGTAGATTACAGAAAAGTCACCGGTTTGGTGCATTCAACAGAAAGTTTCGGTGCAGTGGATGGTCCTGGGATTCGCTTTGTCGTCTTTATGCAGGGTTGTCACATGCGCTGTCAGTATTGTCATAATCCTGATACATGGGATTTGGTCAATCCTAATGCGACGACACGGACAGCAGAGGATGTCCTCAATGAGGCCATGCGTTACAAAATGTTCTGGGGTAAAGAAGGTGGAATTACCGTATCTGGCGGGGAAGCGACCATCCAGATTGACTTTTTGATTGCCCTCTTTACACTGGCAAAAGAAAAAGGAATTCATACGACCTTGGATACCTGTGCGTTGACCTTCCGCAATACTCCTCGATACTTGGAGAAATACAATAAACTGATGGCTGTGACAGACTTGGTTCTTTTGGATATTAAAGAAATCAATGTTGATCAGCACAAGATTGTAACAGGTCACAGCAATAAAAATATTCTGGCCTGCGCTCAATATTTGTCTGAAATTGGCAAACCTGTTTGGATTCGTCATGTCTTGGTACCTGGGTTGACAGATAGAGATGACGATTTGATTGAACTAGGAAAATATGTCAAAACACTGAAAAACGTAGAGCGCTTTGAAGTCCTACCATATCATAACTTGGGTGAATTCAAATGGCGTGAACTTGGCCGCCCGTATCCACTAGAAGGAACCAAGCCGCCAACGAAGGCGCGTGTTGAAAATGCGAAACGATTGATGGAAACGGAAACCTATCAAGAATATTTAGATCGGATTCGAGGGTAGGCAGAATTTTCATATAAGTGAATACAAAAAAGTGATGATTCTCATAAGAGAGTCATCACTTTTTCTTTTATAAGTTAGTGTCATCAATGCTGTCTAGGTAGTCAGTAGCAGCAGAAATTGTAGCTTCTAGGGCACCTTCTTTGAATGGAGACTGCAAGTTGGCAGCATCAACGATTTGTAAGAAGGACTTAGAACCGCCGAGGTCGCAGATACGGAGATAGTCTGCCCAAGCGTTTTCATCATGGTCAACCTGCGTCCGTTTCCAGAATTGAAGGGCACAGACTTGTGCTAAAGTATAGTCAATGTAGTAGAACGGACTTGCGAAGATGTGTCCTTGACGGAACCAGAAGCCGCCATGGCTCAAGAAGTCAGAATCAGAATAGTCACGGTCTGGCAAGTAGAGGTCTGCTAGTCGCTTCCAAGTGGCTTTACGCTCTGCAGGTGTCATTTCTGGATGTTCATAGACTTCGTGTTGGAAGTGGTCTACAAGGACTCCATATGGTAAGAAGAGAAGTGCATCAGATAAATGACTAAATTTATATTTGTCAACTTGTTCGTTAAAGAAGCGGTCCATCCATGGCCAGGTAATGAATTCCATTGACATAGAATGGATTTCACAAGATTCATTGGTTGGCCAGATGACTTCTGATGGCTGGATCCAGCGTGAACGGTAGACTTGGAAGGCGTGTCCTGCTTCGTGGGTCAAAACATCCACGTCAGCACTAGTTCCATTAAAGTTTGAGAAGATAAAGGGACTCTTGTAATCTGGAATGTAAGTACAGTAACCACCAGAATCTTTTCCTTCTTTGGCAACGAGGTCGAGAAGATCATGCTCCACCATAAAGTCAAAGAATTCGCCAGTTTCTGGAGAGAGTTCGTGGTACATTTCTTTGGCCTGTGACACGATAAAGTCAGGATTTCCTTGCGGTTTGGCATTGCCATCTAGGAAGTTGAGGTTGATATCATAGTATTTCAAATCTTCAATCTGCAAGCGTTTGGCTTGGCGATCACGGAGTTTCTGAACGGCTGGGACAACATGCTTGAGGATTTCTTCACGGTAGACTTTGACCATATCGCGGTTGTAGTCAAAGCGATTCATCATCTTGTAGCCGTATTCCACATAATCCTTGAACCCAAGTGTCTTGGCAATTTCACTGCGAACGTTGACCAATTCATCATAGATACGGTCAAACTCAGCTTCGTTGGCCTCAAAGAATCCATTGATGGCATTGTGAGCTGCGATACGAGTCGTACGGTCCGTAGATTGAGAATGCGGTGGCATTTGTGACAGATTCAGGGTTTGTCCTTGGAACTCAATCTTGGCAGAAGAAATCAAAGCATTGTATTGATCTACCAAATCATTTTCCTTTTGGAAGAGGGGAATGGCTTCAGAAGAGAAGGTTTCTAGCTGATTTTCAGCCAACATGAAGAAGGTATCCGGCAAGATGTCAGAAAGAGCTTCACGGTATGGACTTGCCACAACAACGCGGTAATAGTTGGTTGCCAATTCACTAAAGAGAGGACTGTATTCATTCCAGAATTTCGTCTCTTCATTGTAGAATTCATCATTCATGTCAACGGAATGACGGATACTCCAAAGGTTAGCTTGTGTATCAATTAAATTGTTGATACGGGTAATGTCTTGAACAATTTTTACCGTCTCTTCGGCTGAAGTTGCTGCTGAAAGCTCTTCTGTGAGAGCGGTCATTTCTTTCTTAATGGCCTCATAATCTGGACGGGTGTAAGTATAGTCTGCGAATTTCATAAAAAACTCCTTCTAAACTGGCAACTGCCAGCGTCATCATTACTTTCTATCATACTCCATTTCAGAGTCTTTGGCAAGATAGTAGAAATTCTTTTGATTTGTAAAGGCATCTGAAAATTTTAGAAAAATATTGCAATCGCTTGCAAAAAATGATATGATAAAAGCACTAAAAAGGAGGTATCCTATGCTAACAGTATCACATGTATCAAAAAGTTATGGTGAAAAAGAAGTGTTACATGACTTATCTTTCGATATTCCATCAGGGACAATCTGTGGATTTGTCGGGAAAAATGGTGCAGGTAAGACAACTTTTTTTCACTCACTCTTAAAATTTGTTGGCTATGAAGGGGAAATTGTATTTAACGACAAACCGTTTACCAGCGCCACTTATGCAGCAGTGGGCTATTTACCAGAAGAACGTAGTCTGATGCCGAAGTTGACGATTATGGAGCAGGTCCGCTACCTTGCGGGGTTAAAGGGAATGTCAACTAAGGAAGTTGCAGAAAAATTACCTGTATGGATGGAACGGTTAGAGGTCAAAGGTAAACTGACAGATAAAATAAAGAGCCTCTCAAAAGGAAATCAGCAAAAAGTTCAACTGATTATTACCTTGATTCATGAGCCTGACTTGATTATTCTTGATGAACCATTTTCTGGCTTAGACCCTGTGAATACAGCTATTCTAAAACGAATTATTTTGGAAGAAAAAGAGCGGGGTGCGACCATTATCTTTTCAGATCACGTCATGACCAATGTGGAGGAACTTTGTGACCGTCTCATCATGATTCATGAAGGGGAAATTGTCCTAGATGGTCCAATCAACGACATCCGTCAAAGTTATGGACGGACAAGGTTGTTTATCTCTGGAGAGACACCACGAGAGCGAGTAGAAAGCTTACCTCATGTACGGTCCTTCCATATGACGAACCAGGGAAACTGGCGTCTGATTTTAGAGGATGAAACTGCAGGCGAAGAGCTATTTGAACTCATTACAGAAGGTAAATATATCCCTGTCTTTGACCAGCAGACGCCGACTATTGATGAAATCTTCAAAATGAAAGCGGGGGTTGAAGGATGAAACAAGTCTTATTAGTTGCTAAAGAAACCTATCTACGTCAGGTAAAGTCGGTCGCCTTTCTCATCATGGTGCTTGGTCCCTTCTTTTTCCTTGCTTTCTCAGTAGGCATTGGACTGATTTCAGGAAATGCAGCTGCGGATCGTTTTCAAATGGCTGTTCTTTTTGAGGAACCTATTCAGAAGGAAGATGTCTCTTCTTTGACAGATGCAACGTTTGACTATCAAACGGAATCAGATGCTCAAAAAGCATTGGAAGATGGGGAAATCGTGTCTTATCTGACTATACAGGTCAAGAATCAGCAGGTTGAGGCTGTCTTTCATAGTGACAGTCCTCTGGGAGAAACTGAAAAGGCGCAAATTGTACAGAACCTGTCTGTCATTCAAAGTCGCTTAAATATACAAGCTGCTGGCCTAACCAATGAGCAATTGGCCACATTGTCCCTTCAACCGAAAATCTCAGAAAAAGTAGAGACCGGGAAGGAATCTGAAAATCTAGGAAAGATGTTATCCTTCTATGCTCTCATTATGGTGATGTACTTCATTATCATCCTTTACTCCTCTTCGACAGCGCAGGAAATTGCCAATGAGAAAGGGACAAAGATTATGGAGGTCATCTTCTCTAGCGTGCCTGCAAGTAACTATTTTCATGGTCGTATTTTAGGAATTTTTGGCGTGATTATGACGCACATTGGTTTGTATGTTATCGGTGGAATTGCTGCCTATAAGAGCTTTGAAAATTCTGATATGCTGAAAGGCATCAAGCCATTATTGGATGCTGTTCTTCAAAATCTGGATTGGACCTTAGTTGGTTTTGCGACCTTGGGTGTTTTGATTTACGTGGTCTTTGCAGCACTGTGTGGATCGCTCGTTGTGCGGGCAGAAGATGCCAACAAAGCCGTCTCCCCTGTCATGTACCTCGTGATTGCAGGGTTCGTTGGGGCTATGGCACTTGGGCAACACGGAGTGGACAATCTACTTCTTAAGATTGGTTCTTACCTGCCGTTTATTTCGTCATTCTTCATGCCAATTCGTGTGATCAATGGGCACGCATCTGTGTTAGAAAGTACGATTTCTCTCATCGTTTTGGCCATTACGACCCTCCTCTTGATTCATTATATTGGTAAATCCTATGCAGGTTTAATTTTGCAAACAGATGACCTGGGCTTCTTCAAGAGTCTAAAACGAGGATTTGGGAATAAGTAGAGTGTTGTTTATTGTATCCCAGCTAGTTGTATGAAAATTGATCTTGATAAAACGTGGAATCTGAATGGCTCCACGTTTTTCTCATTCTCTTCCATTCACAAGAAATGTAAAATATGGTACAATAAGACAAACAAGATAAAGAGGTAGAAACATGTCTAAATTATTAGTTTTTGGTCACCAAAATCCTGATACAGATGCGATTGCGTCATCATATGGTTGGGCTTACTTGGAGCGGACAGCTTGGGGACGCGATGCAGAAGCAGTAGCGCTTGGAACTCCAAATGAAGAAACAGCCTTTGCGTTGAACTATTTTGGTGTCGAAGCACCTCGTGTGGTGACATCGGCTAAGGCAGAAGGTGTGGAAAAAGTTATTTTGACAGACCACAACGAATTCCAACAATCGATTTCAGACATCCGTGATGTAGAAGTGGTGAGCGTAGTAGACCACCACCGTGTGGCGAACTTTGAAACAGCTAATCCACTCTATATGCGTTTAGAACCAGTTGGTTCAGCTTCTTCTATCGTGTACCGTCAGGCAAAAGAAGCTGGTGTGACACTTCCGAAAGAAGTGGCAGGTCTGTTGCTTTCAGGTTTGATTTCAGATACCCTTCTCTTGAAATCACCAACAACACATGTAACAGATCCACAAGTTGCTACTGAATTGGCAGAACTTGCTGGTGTAAACTTGGAAGAATACGGTTTGGCACTTTTGAAAGCAGGGACAAACCTAGCGAGCAAGTCAGCTGAAGAATTGATTGATATTGATGCCAAAACATTCCCATTGAATGGAAACGAAGTGCGCGTGGCGCAAGTCAATACAGTTGATATTGCAGAAGTCTTAGAGCGCCAAGCAGAAATTGAAGCAGCTATGCTTGCATCATCCGAAGCAAACGGCTATTCAGACTTTGTCTTGATGATTACAGATATTGTCAACTCAAATTCTGAAATTTTGGCAGTTGGTCGCAATATGGACAAGGTGGAAGCGGCTTTCAACTTCAAATTAGAAAATAACCATGCCTTCCTTGCTGGTGCTGTTTCTCGTAAGAAACAAGTGGTACCACAATTAACAGAAAGTTTTAGAGCGTAAAGATTAAGCGGATGGAAACATTCGCTTTTTTAATGCAATAAAGGATGTGTCAGACTTGAAATTTGCTTCACTCTTCTATCTCTGTGTATAATAGAGAAAAATAAAACTAAGGAAGTATCTATGAAAAAATTTTTCGTAATGGGTTTACTTGCTGTCGGAATGTTAACCGCCTGTCAACCAATGGAAAAAACAACCAGTTCCAGTCAGCAGGAAGTTGTCCAAGCAGCAGATATCAACTGGGACCAGGCTGGACCTGATGCCAAGGCCAATCATATTTCTTTTGACATGGTCAAGGCTGACGTAGAAGCCGGGGCAAAGTTTTACGATGTGCGATCTGAGGAAGAATACGAGACAGAAAATTTTGGAATTACGGAAAATTTACCCCTTGCAGATCTGCAGGCAGGAAAACTCCCAGATCTACCTAAAGATACCAAAATCTATGTTCACTGCCTAAAGGGCATTCGGTCTGCTCAAGCCGTTAAAATTTTACGAGATGCTGGTTATACACAGGTTTTTGACATGGGTGGCATTGAGCATGTAGAGGCTATCGGCGGTGTTTTAGAATAAGCTAAAAAAGAGGTCTCATAATCCTCTTTTTTGGTATAATAAATCTATGATTATCATTATTCATCCAAATAAGTTGACTAAACAGGCATTTTTTAACAATCTAATCAATTATCTAGACCAGCACGAGGAAGTGACCCTTCGTCACATCAAACAGGTATTTTCAGACGAAAAAAATGTGGACCGACAACTGGAAAGCTACATCAATGCAGGCTATATTATCCGAGAGAATCGGCGTTACCGCAATGGTTTCAAGTTATTGGATTCTACAGAAGGATTGGAGCTTGGACAAGAGGTTTTTGTAGAGACAGAATCTTCAGTCTTTGAGGACTTGACATCTGTCGCTTTTGTTTGTCAAACAACAAATCAAACCAATGCGGTGATCATTGAAGAAAGAGTTGATTTTCTAAGGGAGAAAAACACGCTTGAATCCTATTTTTATAAGATGCGAACGCAGGAGCCTTTGTCCAAAGAGCAGGAAAAATTGTATGCCATTTTGGGAGATGTCAATCCAGATTACGCTCTTAAATACATGACGAGCTTTCTCTTAAAATTTGCTCGAAAAGAAAAAGTTTTACAAAGAAGAACGGATATTTTTGTACTAGCCTTGCAAGAGCTTGGTTTCATCGAGCAAGTAGAAGAGCATAGTTATCGATTGACCATGCAGCTAGATAAAGAAACCTTAGTATTTACAAAGACAGACAAGTCCTAGGACTTGTCTGTGGTTGCAGAACTATTTGCGGAATGGCTAATTCGAGTGTGTCAGATAAGTAAAAAAGATTTTGTCAATAACCTAATTATACTAAAAAAAACAGATTGTTTTTTTGGTATAATATAATAAAGTGTAACATGACCTATCTAGAAGTTTTGCAGGTAAAATACTATTTTTTTGAAAAGGAGTCGAATATGAAAATTATTAAAAAAATTGCCTTATTCAGTTCTTGCTTGCTCATATTTGGAAATAGTGTAGTTCCTATCACAACTGTTTTTGCAACAGAGAATAGCAGTAACATTTCAAGTGAAAGCGATACACCATATCTGAATATTGAATCTCCTTTTAAAACCCTTGTAGAAGAGGGTTATTTATTGCTCGATGAAGAGAATCAAACAATAAAATTGTCAGAGAAGTATAAACAAGAAGTTTTAAATACTACTGATACCAATTTGTATAACGTTGAATTTACTGATAATTCTGTCAGAATCAGTCCGAAATATTCATTTAGAGCGTTCAGAGGCGTTAACAAGATTGTCTATACATGGAAAGGTGTAGATATATATTTAGATAATACTCGCTCAAATAAATTGGCAGCTGCTTTAAATATGGGGGCTGGAGCTGCTACTTCGGCTGCTGGAGTTGCCGCACTAGCAAATTTGGTTCCCGCTAGTGCAGTAGCTGGCATCATTGCTGGAATATTTGCTATCGGCTCAGGACTAGTATCTTATAACAATGCAGCTGGAAGAGGGATTATTATTGGTTGTATAGGTACTTTAACCAATGCAACTCCTCATTGGATTACTTCACAATGATTGAAAAAACAGTAATCTCTCTTACTCTTTCTTTTATAATTCTTTCAGATATTATAATTTTAGTTATAGGAATGAATCCTAAAGTAAAGCCAATCATAAAAAAAATTGCAATTTTAACAGCTATATTTATTTCTTTACTTTCTATTTTTGTTTTAGTATTTTATGCTTTCTAACAACCGTTAAAAGTTTTAACTTACTATGATAGGTCATTATTCTTTAAGAAAGAGTCTGAGACAAAAGTCCCAGACTCTTAGATTGAAGACAAGTCCTAGGACTTGTCTTTTTCAGTTTTATCAGGTAAGAGATTTCGGATGGGAACGGATAAATTGACTTTTTTCAGTTTGGGTAAATGATGGAGTTTTTCTTGTAATTGCAACTCAGAGAGACTGTCTATTTTTCTAGAAAGTTGTAAGTCTGGTAAGGATGGTAACTCAGGCAATCCTTCTTTCCAGATTTGTACCCGTGTATCAATTAACAGACGGACACTATGCTCCATCATAGTCTGCTGTTTTGGTGTAAGTTGCTGGCTATTTTGGATGACTTTTTGAATTTTACTAAGAGTATCAGTGGTTATATCTCCAAATCGAAGAATTCCTGCTTGTATAAAGATGCCAAAGAAAAGGTCAAAAAACTCTCTTAATTCTTCGTCGCTTAGGCTAGCTGTCCATGTTTTTAGGGTCTGGTCGACCTGTAGACTATCTTTTGTGACAGCAGGAACGAATTTAAACTGATTCTGTTCGATTTCCCAAGAAAAACTGATATGTTGCATAAGACCATTGGCCTTACTTTTGACAATGAGAGCATTTTTAGGAGGCTCCAACATCATCCCCACGATAGATCCTTGTGGAATAAAGTGCTTGATTTTCCCCTCGACCGCCTTAAAGCCTGATGATTCGAGGACAGAAGCATGCACTCCTGGTGCGTCAAAACTGAAGATTTGCTGGATGCGTTCTTGCAAATGAGGGGCAATCTGACTGGCTGCATAAATGGCTAAGTTGCCTCCCTTGGAATGGCCAGCGATGGTAACTCGCCCGTCCAGATTTGAAAGAAGGGCAGTAAGGTATTCGGTAGCCGTCCTTTGGGCAGGGATTTCTGCCATATAGGTCATATGGAAGTCTTCTTTCCACCCAATCAGCGTATCGTCTGTTCCACGGAAAACAACCACGAATTCTTTTGGACGGACTTGATAGGTGATAGCCGCAAATTGTTTTTGACTATCTAGATTGTAGTCATTGATAAAGGCAAAGGCCTTGATGTGCTTATAGCGTTTATAGGTGGAGAGGTGGCTGAGCAAGGTCAAGCGATTTCTATTGACCATACCTAAAGAAGGATATTTTTTTTGAAAATGTTGGTCAAATAGGACTGCCAAGTGATGTAAAGAAATATTCTTATCGGGTGAAAAATCAGCAGCTACCATGCCATCAAAGGGAAGATAGGTAACTTCCGTTAAAGCTAAAACGTCTAGGGTGTTTACTTCCTTGTCATAAAAACTATCGTACTGGCTAGCCTCTATATAGTCAATAAGATTAGGCATAAGATTCTTCTTTCTAAGATAAACTTGTATTTTATTATAGCGTGAATACTATGAAAGTTCAACTGTTCACTGAGAATGAACCATTCGCCGATAGGGTTTTTAACCCATTCATGGTATAATAAGAAAACAAGTGAAAAAGGAGAAGAAACATGACTTTTGAAGAGATTTTACCAGGCTTAAAGGCTAAGAAAAAATATGTTCGCACAGGCTGGGGTGGTGCAGAAAACTACGTCCAGCTCTTTGATACGATTGAAGTCCATGGTGAAAAACTAGAGGCAACCCCTTATTTCCTCATCAACGTTTCAGGAGACGGAGAAGGCTTTTCCATGTGGAGCCCGACGCCTTGTGATGTGTTAGCCGATGACTGGGTGGAAGTCCATGGCTAAAACAGTCCTCATTACAGGCGTCTCCTCTGGTATTGGTCTAGCTCAGGCGCGTGTCTTTTTGGAAAATGGCTACGCTGTTTACGGTGTAGACAAGTCGGCAAAGCCTGACTTGTCGGGTGATTTTCAGTTTGTCCAATTCGATTTGACAAAAGATATCGCTGCGCTGACCGATGTTGTACCAGCAGTGGATATCTTGTGCAATACCGCAGGAATATTAGACGATTACAAACCCTTGCTTGACGTTTCAGAGGAGGAGTTTGACCAAGTCTTTCAGACAAATTTCTTTGCGACGGTCAAGTTGACCCGTCACTATCTAGCACAGATGGTTGAAAGAAAGTCAGGCATCATTATCAATATGTGTTCCATTGCCAGCTTTTTAGCTGGTGGTGGAGGGGTTGCCTATACAGCTAGTAAGCACGCCTTAGCTGGTTTTACCCGCCAGTTGGCGCTGGATTATGCAGACAAAGGAATTCAAGTTTTTGGGATTGCACCAGGCGCGGTCAAGACTAGCATGACTGCCAGTGACTTTGAGCCAGATGGGTTGGCCGAATGGGTGGCAGATCAAACGCCCATCAAACGCTGGACGCAACCAGAAGAAATCGCAGAGCTGACCCTCTTTCTTGCAAGTGGTAAGATGACTTCCATGCAGGGCGAAATTGTCAAGATTGATGGCGGTTGGAGTTTGAAGTAGATGAAAAAATTGATTGAATTTGGCTTTGGCAATCGTTGGTTGGTGCGTACAGAATTTGAACAGGAAGATGGTACGGAATACGAATTGCAGGGGATTGTTGGACCAATTAAAGTTCAATCTATCTACCTACGTCTCTGGGTTGGGTATACGGTTCTGATTATGGATAGCGAAGAAGGGTTCAAGTGCCAGTCCAAAAAGCGAAAGGCAGTTAAGTTGTTATTAGGAATCGCATCTGGTGCGTAATGTAGCATAAAAAAGCAGGGAAAGAAGTTGAGAGGACTTATCTATGAAGAAAATTTACGTAAGTATTTGTTTTCTAGTGATATTAGCACTGGTAGGATGTGGGACTTCTTCAAAACAGAGTAAACCGTCATCGTCAGAGCCTGTCTTAAACTACTCTAATCTGTTGGACACCGCTAGTCAGAAAGAGGTGGAGCAACAATTAACAGCGTCGCTAGCTGAGGAGGATGTGACACAATTTATGGAACAAGTCCAGTTCTATAATGATCATATCCCGACAGATAGCTTGGTGCAGTCAGGATATGGTCAGTCGGATACCCTTGTTCCAACCTACGATGTCGGGGCGATTAGTGACAAGTGGGTAGAGGAATTTCCTTATTTTCCGGGTTACAATTGCCGCTTGACCACCTTCCAACTCTTGCAGTCGGCTATTAGGGTTGCAGGAACGGCGCCTGTTGATGATAGCCTTTTGTTCATTGACAAGGAAGCCTTGGCAGACGCGCCAGCTATTTATCAACGGACAGAAGCAGAACAAGAAATCTTTAAAACACTATTTGGTGCTGTCGCAACGGAAAATGTCTCCGATACCGCTGTTCATGCCAAGAAGGTGCAAGAATACTGGCAAGCACAGGGCGTTACCTTTGCGACTGGAAAAGCGAGTATGGTGTCGGTTTGGTTTCATGATCAGTTAGAAGAGGCAGCGACTAAACTCTTTATCGGTCATGTGGGTGTTTTGTTACCTGCTGAGAAGGGCTATCTATTCATCGAAAAAATATCCTTTGAAGAACCATATCAAGTGGTAAAATTTGATAAGAAACAGGCAGTCTATGACTACCTAATGAAGAAATACGATGTGGATGAGACGGGCTCAACCAAGCCTTTCATCATGGAAAACGACCAAGAGTGGTCAGTATAGAGGAAGGAAAAGGAGAATGCATGACCCCACAAGAATTATGGAATAAATACAAGCAAATCAACCCCAACATCGGTGATGACATCGATGCTTGGGCCTTTGGAGCAGAACCCGATCGCTTAGCACAGTTGGTGCTGGAAGGTACCAAGACGGCGACAGCCTCTAGCTATGATGAACACCTTTACGAAAATGAGCCTATTGGGGAAGTCGGACATTTAAGTGTTATTTTGGACTGTCAGGGGGAGGCGGTCTGTGTCATTCAGACGACAAAAATTACGGTGCTTCCTTTTGATGAGGTGCCCGCAGAACATGCCTATAAAGAGGGTGAAGGCGATAGAAGTCTTGCCTATTGGCGTCAGGTTCATAAAGAATTATTCACAGAATGGCTCGGAGCTATTGGCATTTCATTTACCGAAATATCAAAGGTCGTTTTAGAAGAATTTGAAGTGGTGTATCCACTTGTAGGGAAAAAGTGAATAGATGAAACTAGAAAAACAAAAATGGGATAGTTTGGTATTTGGTGTTGTGCTAGTCATCGCTGGTTCCCTATTTTTCTTTCTTGGGACACGTTTTGCCCTCTTTCTCTTTGCAAGTGTAGCTTTTGTTTTTCTGTTACGGACTAGCTATCAACTTATGATGAGATGGTTTAAACCGATTGAATCCAAGAAAGCATCAGGAGTTCAAATCTTTTTAAATGTTCTCTTATCATTATTTTTTGTAAACAATGCTCTCCTGCCCACGAGCCTGTTAGCCTTTGTGGTCACACTGGAATTTTTTGCAATAGGGGTATGTTTGTTAATAGACTATTTTTTAGGCGTGCGTAATCAAAGTCAGCCCTCTCTTCTGACTTTGGGAGATGGTATTGTACATCTGATTTTAGGTCTAATCACCTTGTTCCAACTGAACCAGTCTCTAGATAGCGTTTATCGTTTCATTGGAATCTCCCTTCTCATTAGGGGAGTTTCCATGATTCGTGAAGCTATTGGAAGCAATCGTAAAATGCTAGATGAGACAGGGCATCGCAAGCGATTTGGGCTCCCGATTTTCTTATCTGCATTGATTCCAGTTAGTGCTATTCGGTTTTTGAATCGCCTGTTTAGCCCAGAACGTAGCCAACCGATTTTATTAGAGAACATGGACACAAAAGGGCGCCAACCAGATATTGAAATTTGGATTCATACTGCAAGACAGGGTTTTGAAATGATGGGGCATGTGGATATTTCCTACAAAGGTGTCACCTACGCCTATGGGCAATATGATGTAGATAAGAGCACACTTTTTGGGATGATTGGAGATGGGGTACTCTTTCGATTGTCCAGTCAAGATTACCTCACTTCCTTGGAAGCGGATGACTGGCGTGTGGTAGTTGGTTATGGCATGGTATTAACAGAAGAGCAAAAGACTGCTGTGGAGAAACGTCTGCAAGAAGTGATGGAGGCAACAGTTCCATTTGTATTGAAGAGTGAGGAACAAAAAGCCAGCTATTTGGGGCAACTTCATCAGCACTATGGTGTGGAAAGCTTTAAGTTTTCACATTCTAAATTTAAAACTTATTTTGTCATGACTACCAACTGTGTACTCTTGGCAGATACGATTTTAGAAGTCATTGGAACAGACAATGTTGCCAATCATGGTATTTTGACGCCAGGAATTTATCAGGACTTTTTTGAAAGAGAATACCAAAGACCACAAACGAATGTCATTACAAAATTTATCGTTGGAAAACAAAAAATAGAGGAGGAAACAGGATGAAATTAGCACTATTAGGAACAGGGATGATTGTCAAGGAGGTTTTGCCTGTTTTGCAGGAAATCGACGGGATTGAGCTGGTGGCCGTCATGTCTACACCGCGTTCGATTGCGGTGGCAAAAGACTTGGCGCAAGAATACGGCATGGCGCAGGCAACCAGCAACTACGAGGAGATTTTGGCCAATCCTGCTGTGGACACTATCTATGTTGGTACTCCAAACCATACCCACTATGACTATGCCCGTAAGGCCCTATTAGCTGGAAAACACGTCATTTGTGAAAAACCATTTACCCTACTTGCTTCTGAGTTGGAGGATTTGGTCACAATAGCAGAGCAGAAAACATTATTCCTGTTAGAAGCCATTACCAATCAATACTTGGGTAATTTCCAATTTTTAAAAGAACATTTAGCACAAGTTGGCGATGTCAAGATTGTCAGCTGCAATTATTCACAATATAGTTCTCGTTATGATGCTTTCAAACGTGGAGAAATTGCGCCTGCCTTTAACCCAGAGATGGGTGGCGGGGCTCTGCGTGATTTGAATATCTATAATATTCACTTAGTTGTCGGTCTTTTTGGAGCCCCTCAGTCTGTCCAATACCTTGCCAATATCGAGCGTGATGTCGATACTTCAGGTATGTTGGTCATGGATTACGAGGATTTTAAGGCTGTCTGTATCGGTGCCAAGGATTGCAGTGCAGAAATTCGCTCGACCATTCAAGGTGATAAAGGCTCTCTTGCGGTACTTGGTCCCACCAATGCCATGCCAGAAGTTAGCCTAACGCTAAATGGACAGGACACCCAAGTGGTCAATCAGAACCAACCAAAACATCGTATGTATGATGAATTTGTTGCATTTGAGAGAATGATTTCCAAACAAGATTTTGCTAGCGCACAGAAGCAACTGAATCACAGCCGAGCAGTCATGCAGGTCTTGGAGATGGCAACGAGTAAGAACCGTTAGTCTTTCTTACCTCCTTTTACTTGACCTTTTTATCACAAAGGCGTATGATAAAGCCATCAATTAATGAAAGAGGTGTTTATCATGGTAGATACACAAGTGCTCCAAGACGCTTTGCGCCTCTTGGAAGACCTACAAAACCAGTTTGCAACAACGTCACCAAACTCTTACGATGACCGCCGCATGCGAGAACGATTGGACGAGGTACTAGCTACTGTCCGTAAAAGCAAAACAGCAGACAATACGGTCCTGATTGCTCTCGAGCGTTTTCATAAGAGCTTTTCCATGTCGGTTGGGCTAGGGGCGGCAGAGCTGACTGAACCAGCTAAGAAAGCTTGGCGAGCCTACGATACTTTTCACATGGATCAGGTACAACGCAATCTCCACCTTTATAGTGTAGGGATTGGTATTTAGCTTAACAGTTCCACTATTTTATGGTATAATGCAAGGGGCTGGGGCAGAAGTCCTAGTTTCTGCATTTTTTATTATAACCAACTAAACAAAACGTAGTGGTTGGGAGTAACTCTCACTGGTTTTGCCAGTTTTAGAGTTGCCCCTGCACAGTTCATTAGGCGCTTTAGCGCCAATGAACCACTGCTAGTGGGCTCTAATACGCTGATTTCATCACCTTTTAAAGCCCTGCCGAATGAGGGAAATGTCTTTCCCAAATTCCCAACCTCAAACAGTCACTTCCCTGACTGTTTGAGCTGTGCGGAGGTGGGACGACGAAATCGAATACTTACGAATTACCGATTTCTGTCCCACTCTCTAATTTTTATACAGAATTGAGAAATACACATGTCAAATTACGCTATTATCCTCGCAGCGGGCAAAGGGACCCGCATGAAGTCAGATTTGCCTAAAGTCCTTCACAAAGTTTCAGGAATTACTATGTTGGAACATGTTTTTCGTGCAGTCGGAGCGATTAACCCTGCAAAAAATGTGACGGTTATTGGTCACAAGGCAGAGTTGGTCCGCCAAGTCTTAGCAGATCAGTCACAGTTTGTTCTTCAAACAGAGCAATTAGGAACAGGACATGCAGTCATGATGGCTGAAGAAGAATTGGCAGGTTTGGAAGGTCAAACGCTGGTTATTGCTGGGGACACTCCATTGATTACCGGCGAAAGTCTAAGACATCTGATTGATTTTCATGTCAACCATAAAAACGTGGCTACTATTTTGACAGCAACTGCGGAGGATCCATTTGGCTATGGTCGGATTATCCGAAACAACCATGGGGAAGTAGTCAAAATTGTTGAGCAAAAGGATGCGACAGATTTTGAACAACAAGTCAAGGAAATCAATACAGGGACCTATGTTTTTGATAATAAACGCCTCTTTGAAGCTCTTAAAAATATCAATACCAACAATGCGCAGGGTGAATACTATCTGACAGATGTCATTTCTATTTTCCGTGAAGCGGGTGAAAAAGTTGGAGCATTTGTCCTTCGTGATTTTGATGAGAGTTTGGGGGTCAATGATCGTGTGGCACTGGCAACAGCAGAAAGTGTGATGCGACGTAGGATCAACAACCTTCATATGGTAAATGGTGTTACTTTTATCAATCCAGAAAGCACCTACATTGATGTGGATGTTGAAATCGGTGCAGAAGCAGTCGTTGAGGCCAATGTTGTCCTAAAGGGACAGACAAAGATTGGGGAGAGGACAGTTTTGACAAACGGAACCCGTATTGTTGATAGCAACATCGCAGCAGATGTGGTCATTTCCAATTCAGACATTGAAGATGCTGTCATTGAAGCAGGTGTAACAGTAGGTCCTTACGCCCACATTCGTCCAGGTAGCAAGATTGAAGCTGGTGCTCACATCGGAAACTTTGTGGAAGTCAAATCCTCTACGATTGGGGCAAATAGCAAAGCAGGACACTTGACTTACATCGGTAATGCCGAAGTCGGTCAGGAAGTTAATTTTGGAGCGGGGACGATTCTCGCTAACTACGATGGTAAGAATAAATTCACTACCACGATTGGAGACAATGCTTTCATCGGAAGCAACTCGACAATCATCGCTCCGCTGACCATTGGTGCTCGTGCTGTGACAGCAGCAGGTTCGACAATGACCAAAGATGTACCAGAGGATTCGATTGCGATTGGTCGTGGTCGTCAGGAAAACAAAGATGGCTACGCCAAGCATTTCCCCTACCATCCAAGTAAAAAGAACTAACAATAAAACCTGATTAGAGTTTATCTAATCAGGTTTTTTGCATGTTAGGAAAGATTTTTGCATCTTGTGCCCCTTTTCATTTTCTGGTGAGTGAATTTTGCTATAATAGTCCTAAAAGGAGGCTTCTAGTGAGATTACGATTAGAACAAATTTCAGCAGGAGATGAAGAGGTCATTATCCGTTATCATCAGATGACGGCGACGATTCAGACTGTTTGTGATTTAATAACAAGTGAACAGGAAAAAATCTTGGTCAGCGATGCTAGTGGGAGTCGCTATATTTTATTGGATGAGGTGCTCTACTTTGAAAGCATTGACGGCCAAAGTTTTGCCTATACAGAAAAGGCAGTCTATCAACTAGGGCAATCTCTTAAGGAATTGGTCACTATTTATGCCCATCGTGGTTTCTTTCGTTGTGCCAAATCTATGGTATTAAATATCTATCGCATTGAGACTTTTAAGAGCCAGTCTTTTGGGCGAATAGAAGCCAAGTTGGACAATGGGGAAAGGATTGTTATTTCCCGTAAGTATGCTAGCGAATTAAGACGCATTTTACAAGAGGGGGTGCACGATGAAGAATAAATGGGAAAAATTTCTGAGCCGAGAAATTAGTATTGAGTATAAGGCTGGGATTTATAGCCTTTGTCATCTTTTTTACTGTGCTTGTTACTTAATCTGGCAGCAGACTTTTTCTATCAGTCTTTTGCAGATTGCAGAAATTGCCCTTTTGAGCTACCTTATCTGTAACTTACAGGTATATGCCTTAAAGAATTTTGATGAGGCAGAAAGACTGTCTGGGACTTGGTGGCTATCGGCGCTTCTCTGCACAGGTTTATATCTGCTGGCAGTTCATTTCCTGAACTGGTTTGATGGACGAATCGGAGTTTGGGTAGGTTTTGGAGTTTGGCAATTATACTGTTATTATTGTATCTATCTCCTTAATAAAATCAAGCGCAAAATCGATAGTAAGCATTTGAATCAACTCTTAGAACATTACAAGGAGAAACGCTGATGGTGGAAGAAGTAGTTGTTATTAAAAATCTAAAGAAATACTATGGTAGGCACATGGGTGTTGAAGATGTGTCTCTGACGGTTGAAAAGGGGGAAATCTTTGGCTTTCTGGGTTCAAATGGGGCTGGAAAATCCACCACGATTCGCTGTCTATTGGGGCTTATTCAGTTGACTGGAGGAGAAATAACCCTTTTTGGTGGTCGCTATCTTCATTTGACAGAGGCCTTGGCGCATACTGGTTATATGCCATCAGAAGCCATGTTTTATCCTGATATGAAGGTCAAGAATGTCATTGCTTTTGCAGCTGCCTCGCGCAAGAAAGACTGTTCAGAAGAAGCACAGCGCCTTTGCTCTATTCTGGAAGTGCCGGTTGAAAAGAAAATCAAGGATTTGTCTCTGGGAAATCGCAAAAAAGTTAGCATTGTTTGTGCCCTGCAACATCAGCCAGAGTTGATTGTTTTGGATGAACCGACATCAGGCTTAGACCCTCTTATGCAGGAACGCTTCTTTGAAATCATCAAGGAAGCCTGTGCAAATGGTGCGACTTGCTTCCTTTCTTCCCACGTTCTGTCAGAGATTAAGAATTATTGTCATCGCGCTGCTATTATCAAGGACGGAAAAATTATCAAGATGGACACTGTCGCGAACTTGACCCGTAGCCAAACCAAGCAAGTGACATTTTGGAAGGCAGGAGTGACGGAGAACTTCTCCTTTTCAGGTAGGAGTGCAGAACTTCTTACTCGTCTTTCGGAGCTTGCTCCCGATGATTTTTTAGTAGAAGAACCCTCTTTGGAAGAGTTGTTCATGGACTACTATCAGGAGGTAGAGAAATGACTGTACTGAAACAGGAATTAAAACAAAATTTCAAAAGTCTCCTTATCTGGTCGCTAACGATTGGTCTCATCTGTTATGGTTGTATCTTACTGTATAAAAATGTCGAACATCAACTGCAGAATATGGCGCAATTATATACCAACATGGGTGAAATGACCAAGGCTCTAGGATTGGATAAGGTCAGTCTCGCTACTCTGGATGGTTATTTTGCGACAGAGATTGTGATGATGTTTGGTCTGGGGGCAGGAATGTTTGTAGCTATGCTAGGATCAGCTAGTCTTTCCAAAGAAGAGGAAGGGCATACTAGTGAATTTCTTTATACCTTACCAATAAGAAGAAGTTCAATTGTTCTTCAAAAGTACGCTAGTTTATTGGTAACTCTTTTGCTATTCAATGCTCTGATTATC
Organism: Streptococcus ovis DSM 16829; assembly: GCF_000380125.1. Lineage (GTDB taxonomy): Bacteria > Bacillota > Bacilli > Lactobacillales > Streptococcaceae > Streptococcus > Streptococcus ovis. Next base: position 103,839 of record NZ_KB904580.1, on the reverse strand, counting down.
GGACTAGAGTTACTGGGGATTTGGCAGATTGACTTGGACTTTTCTTATCAATCCTTTTTTCAATACCATGCCTTAGCCATTCTCATGCAGGTGGAGATTACTAGCCTGACCTTCTTGGTGTCTGCTGTAAACACCAAGAAACAGACAGGATTGGCTCTGGGGCTCACGCTTATCTTGTATGCAATGGATATGATGGCGCGAGTCATTCCAGATATTGAGTTTCTCAATTACTTGACGCCCTACTATTTTGCAAATGGCGCTGATGTCTTCAGTCAGGAAACAGTAGAACCAATTTATTTCATCATTTCTCTTGGTGTGACGGTTCTCAGTCTCTTGGCAAGTTTAACAATCTATCAGAAAAAAGATCTGAGCGCTTAGGAAGGAATTAGAAGATGCTACAACTACAGTATCTTCTTTTTTACGGTCAATTTCCATTCGCATTTCTAGCATTTTTATAGTAAAATAAAGAAAAAATGAAGGTGTAGTACAATATGGACTTTGAAGAAAAAACCATCAAGCGTGAAGAGATTTTTAAAGGAAAAATCTTTGATGTCGTGGTGGATGATGTTGAATTGCCAAATGGATTAGGACAATCAAAACGAGAACTGATTTTCCATAAGGGAGCAGTCTGCGTATTGGCGATCACTCCTGAAGATAAGCTGATATTGGTCAAACAGTACCGTAAAGCCATCGAAAAGATTAGTTATGAAATCCCAGCAGGGAAATTAGAAGTTGGAGAAGCTGGTAGCGAAGAAGAGGCGGCCCTGAGAGAATTGGAGGAAGAAACAGGCTATACAAGTCCTGAGTTAACTCTCTTGTATGATTTTTATTCAGCTATTGGTTTTTGTAATGAACGCCTTCGTCTTTATTTAGCGGACGATTTGATAAAGGTTGAAAATCCACGTCCTCAAGATGCAGATGAAGTGATTGAATTGTATGAAGTGACAGTAGAAGAAGCGCTGGACTTGATTGCCAGTGGTGATATCTGTGATGCCAAGACGATCATGGCGATTCAACACTATCAATTAATGAGAAAGTAGGAGATGGGAAATGGGGAAACCCTTATTGACAGATGAAATAATTGAACGGGCTCGGCGACGGGAAAAGAAGATGGAGCAGGAAGAGTTTGGCTACTATATACCTGTAGAGGTACCCGATGATTTTGAAGAAAATAGTGTCGATTGGGCTTCTGTTGATGATGAAGAATGGATGGATGACTGGGATGAGGAGTACGAAGGCTATCAAGAAGGGCAAACGATTCGGATTCCAGTAGAACATTCGATTGTGAAAAGTCGACGAATTGAAACGGTGAAGCGAGAAGCTTTTAGTGCAAAGCTCAATAAGATTTTGTTTTGGATTATACTATTATTGATTCTGTTTTTAATAGCTGTGTTTTATTTATAAAGGAGATGGGATGAAATTTGGAATTATTGCGGCCATGGAAGAAGAGTTGAAAGCCTTGGTTCAGGCCTTACAAGATGGAGAGGAAGTTCTTGTTCTTGGACGGACCTACTTTACAGGACGTATCGGACAGACTGAAGTTGTGCTCGTCCAATCAGGGATTGGTAAGGTGATGAGCGCCTTGTCCGTTGCAGTATTGGCAGACCGTTTTGCGGTAGATACGATTATTAATACAGGTTCTGCTGGTGCGGTTGCAGATGGTTTAGCGGTAGGGGATGTGGTTCTTGCAGACAAGCTTTGTTACCATGATGTGGATGTGACAGCCTTTGGGTATGACTATGGTCAGATGGCTGGACAACCGCTGTATTATGAAGCAGATAAAGGACTACTGAGACGCTTGCAGGGTGTGTTGGAACTCCAAGGGATTCACACTCATGTTGGCTTAATTGCAACTGGAGATAGTTTTATTGCTGGACAAGATAAGGTCACAGTTATCAAGACTCAGTTTCCAGAAGTGCTCGCTGTAGAAATGGAAGGAGCAGCGATTGCCCAAGCAGCTCAGGCCATTGGAAAACCGTTTTTAGTAATCCGTGCAATGAGTGACACAGCACAGGGAGATGCCAACATTACATTTGATGAATTTATCCTAGAAGCAGGTAAGCGCTCAGCTCAGACCTTGTTAACCTTGTTAGAAGAATCTCCAATGTTATAGCTAGTAGCTATAACATTTCTTTTGGAATAAGTATTAGTCAAGTAGGAGAAAATAGAGTAAAATAAACAATAAATTTTATTTTAGAGGTGCCATGATGACTGAAAAACGCAAATTGAGTTTTGAAACCCTCCAACTTCATGCTGGACAATCTGTAGATCCAACTACGAAATCCCGTGCAGTCCCTCTCTATCAGACCACTTCCTATGTCTTTGATAATGCGCAAGAAGCTGAAGACCTATTTGCCCTTAAGACACCGGGAAATATCTATACACGTATCACCAACCCAACGACAGCTGTTTTTGAAGAAAGAATGGCAGCTCTTGAAGGTGGTGTTGGAGCCCTTGCGACAGCCTCTGGTATGGCGGCTATTACTTACACAGCCTTAGCTTTAGCTCATGCAGGTGATCATATTGTGTCAGCGACAACAGTCTACGGTGGCACACATAATCTTTTTCACTTGACCCTACCACGTTATGGTGTGAACACGACCTTTGTCGATGTAGAAGATTTTGCAGCGATAGAAGCGGCTATTCAGGACAATACTAAGTTCCTCTTTGCAGAGACGATTGGAAATCCCTTGGGAAATGTAGCTGATTTGGAAAAATTAGCAGAAATCGCTCACCATCACAATATTCCATTGGTAGTAGACAATACTTTTGGGACACCGTATTTACTGAATGTCTTCTCACATGGTGTGGACATTTCTATCCATTCTGCGACCAAGTTTATCGGCGGTCACGGAACGTCTATCGGCGGTGTTGTCGTGGACTCAGGCAACTTTGACTGGGAAGCCTCAGGAAAATTTCCGCAGTTTGTCGAAGAAGACGCTAGCTACCATAATCTTAGTTACACGCGTGATGTGGGCAAGGCGGCCTTCATTACAGCTTTGCGGACGCAGTTGTTGCGTGATACGGGTGCCTGCATTTCTCCTTTCAATGCCTTCTTACTTTTGCAAGGTTTGGAAACTCTATCCCTTCGGGTAGAACGACACGTCGAAAATGCGCTGAAAATTGCGATATTCTTGGAACAACATCCAAAGGTGGAACAGGTTAATTATGCTAGCCTCCCATCCAGTCCCTACTATGACTTAGCGCAGCGCTATTTGCCAAAAGGTGCCAGCTCTATCTTTACTTTCCATGTAAAAGGTGGCTCTGATGCGGCGCGTGCAGTCATGGATAAATTAGAAATCTTTTCTGATTTGGCCAATGTGGCAGATGCTAAATCCCTTGTGGTACATCCAGCGACAACTACCCATGGTCAGATGGACGAAACAGCCTTGCGAGCTGCGGGAATCACTCCTAGTCAAATTCGTATTTCCGTTGGTCTGGAAAATGCGGATGATTTGATTGCGGATTTGGAGCAAGCTCTTGACACGATTTAAAACGTTTGGAGGTTGGACAGAGTCCAGCCTTTTTTAGAATAAGGGAATCGTGCAACTTTTCTAATATGAGACAGATTTCTTGCAAAAATCGATTTTCTTATTTATAATGATTATAAATAAGAAAAGAAAGCAGGTAGTTATCATGGCAACAACAATAACAGTTCTCAATCAAGCAGTGGCAGATCTTTCTGTAGCGCATTCTATCCTACATCAGGTTCATTGGTACATGCGTGGTCGAGGTTTCCTTGTTTGGCATCCGAAGATGGATGATTACATGGAAGAATTGGATGGTTACCTAGATGAATTGAGCGAACGCTTGATTACTTTAGGAGGCGCACCATTTTCAACCTTGAAAGAATTTAGCGACAATAGCAAATTGACAGAGGTGTCAGGTGATTACAGTTTGACATTGGAAGAACAATTGGGGCGTGTAATTGAAGTATTCCGCTATTTGACAGGTCTTTTCCAAGAAGGATTGGATGTCACAGATGAGGCAAATGACGATGTCACAAATGGTCTCTTTGCGGATGCCAAAGGAAGTCTTGAAAAACATATTTGGATGTTGCAAGCAGAATTGGGTCAAGCTCCCGAGTTATAATAAGAATAGAAGGCACGCGAGAGTGTGCCTTTTTGTGGCAAATCTTTTCCTTGCAAGCCTTGAAAATTCTTGGCAAATCTGCTACAATTTTCCTTATGAAAACACTCTATGATGTGCAACAGCTACTTAAACGGTATGGGATTATCATTTATATGGGCAATCGCTTGTATGATATTGAAATGATGAAGCTTGAGCTGAGTCAAATTTATCAGGCAGGGATTTTAGAACGATCCGAATACCTAGAGGCGGAACTTGTCTTGAGGCGAGAGCACCGACTAGAGGAAGAGTACCAGAGGAAAAGAGGACAAATAGAATGACAACCTTATATTTGGTTTTATTGACAGTTGCTGTGATGGCAGCGTGGGCAGGTTTTAATTACTGGAGATTAAAGCGTGCAGCTACTATTTTAGAAAACGAGGAATTTGCACAAAAGATTCGTGAAGGGCAATTAATTGATTTACGTGATCCGAGCGAATACCGTCGGAAGCACATCATGGGGGCACGTAATATTCCTTACGAGCAGCTTAAGCAAAGCATTTCTGCCATTCGGAAAGACAAACCTGTTTTGCTCTACGAAAATGACCGTGGGCAACGAGTGACTCCCGCTGCCCTTTATTTGAAAAAACAAGGCTATCAAGAAATTTACATTCTCAGTTATGGTTTAAATGACTGGAATGGAAAGGTAAAAGTGAACTAGAGAGACTGCTTTGGCAGTCTTTTTTGGTACATATTTGCTTGATTTATACGAATCTATGATATACTGGAAGAAAGAAAGAGAAGCAGGGCAGAGAATATGAATAGACGATTGTATCTAATAGCAGGAACGACTCTCCTTTTAGGAGTGGTATCAACAGGAGTTGTAGGTTACTTGCAAGGGGATTTCACAGCCATCAGTCACCAACAAGAAGTAAAGAATGCTCCATTAGCACAAATTGCATTGGCTGATGGAGAAATCACGGCTAGTCTGGATAGTGTCCAGATAAAAGGACAGACTGCGACAATCACTGAAGGTGGAGAATATGTCATTACTGGTTCTGCTAGTCAGGTGATAGTCACTGTGGCCAAGGAAGTGACAGAGGATGTCACTGTTCATTTGAATAATGCTTCTTTTGCTTCTCTAGAGTTTGAATCATTAGGAACCAATATTGTCCATTTGGATAAGGAATCTACCAACGTTTTATCAGGTGGAACGGCAGGTTTGACTGCAACTAATGTCACTGTAATGGGGGATGGTACTTTAGAAATTAAAGACGTTGAGCAGTACGGTATTTTCACCACAGAGGATTTGGTAGTGGAAGCGGGTCATCTCTCTATACAGTCTGCTGGTTCTGCTCTGTATACAAAAAATGAAAAAAATAGTAAACATGGGAATCTAACCATCAACGGTGGAGAATTGACCATTGTGGCAGGGGAATCAGAAGGAGCTACAGGGCTTTATGCAGGGAATCAGCTGACCATTAACAATGGGACTATTACAGTTGAGCAGGCCTATGAAGCTTACGTCGCTCAAAAGATAGCTATCAATGGTGGAACGGCGAATCTCACTGCCCTATCTGCAGGGATTGCAGCGCGGAAAGAGGCAGAAGGAGTCGATAAATCTGGCGATGCTATGTTGACTATTAGTGATGGTACAACAACAGTTTCTGCAGGAATTAATGCGGTATTGGTAAATGGGGACCTGGACATTTCAGGAGGGAATCATAGCTTTGCAACGGTTGGTGCGTATGGTTCTGCCCTCAATTATACAGGAGAAGCCAAGCTGACAGGAGGGACAGTATTGACTTTTGGAACCGGTACTTTCTCTAAAGTAGAACAGCCTGTTGTAGAAGTAGCTCTAACTGGAAATGCAGGTGATACTGTCACAATTGTAGAAGCAGCTGGGAATGAAATTGAAGCTATACCAGCACCTGTTGCTTTTATCAATATAACGTATTCATCAGGAAAATTAACGGATGGCGAAAATTATTTTATATCTACCACTAGTGGTTCCTATGGACAAGGAATTGCTACAACCGAAGTAGAAGAATGAGGAAGAAGGAGGAGAACCTCCTTTTTTCATTGAAAGGGGAGGGCTTTCGTTGTCAGAACATTTCATCTCTTCTTTACTTATAAGAAAAAAAGGGTATAATGGAAAATAGAATGCATTGTGAAAGGATAAAGAGTACCCTAGTGCTAGTTAGAGTACTGGATGAGTCAGTAGAATCGTATGAAAAAAAGTTTTATTCACCAACAAGAAGAAATATCGTTTGTAAAAAATACCTTTACCCGTTATCTAATTGATAAATTGGATATTGTAGAGGTACAAGGACCGATTTTGAGCCGAGTGGGAGATGGTACACAAGATAACCTCTCTGGTGTTGAAAATGCGGTACAAGTCAATGTGCTAAAAATACCTGAAGCGACCTTTGAGGTGGTGCATTCCCTTGCCAAATGGAAACGCCAAACCCTTGCACGCTTTGGTTTCAATGAGGGAGAAGGGCTAGTGGTCAATATGAAGGCTCTCCGTCCCGATGAAGATAGCTTGGATGCGACACACTCAGTGTATGTCGACCAGTGGGACTGGGAAAAAGTCATTCCAGAAGGTCGTCGTAATCTAGACTATCTCAAAGAAATCGTGGAAACTATCTACAAAGTCATTCGCTTGACAGAATTAGCGGTTGAAGCGCGCTATGATATAGAAGCTATCCTACCTAAAAAAATTACCTTTATCCATACAGAGGATTTGGTCACACAGTATCCTGATTTGACACCAAAAGAACGGGAAAATGCAGTTGCTAAGGAATATGGTGCAGTCTTTCTGATTGGAATTGGTGGAGAATTGTCTGATGGCAAACCGCATGATGGCCGTGCACCAGACTATGATGACTGGACAACACCATCTGAAGGAGACTATAAAGGCCTAAACGGAGATATCTTAGTGTGGAATGAGCAACTAGGCACCGCCTTTGAATTGTCTTCAATGGGGATCCGTGTAGATGAAGAAGCCCTTCTTCGCCAAGTTGCACTGACCGGTGACGAGTCACGTTTGGCATACGATTGGCACCAAGCTCTTCTCAAAGGAGAATTTCCACTCTCTATCGGTGGTGGGATTGGTCAATCACGGATGGCTATGTTCCTTTTACGTAAACGCCATATCGGAGAAGTTCAGACCTCCGTCTGGCCAAAAGAGGTCCGCAACGAATTTGAGAATATTTTGTAGAAAAAGTTGAAATTATCAACTTTTTTTATTTTTATCCCAAAAGGAAGCGCTTGCTTTTTTGCCATAATAGATGGAAACAATCTCTACTACCAATGCCTATGAGAAGAAAGTATAATAAAAATAGAAAGAGGGAAAGGAAGATGAAAGACAGAGATATCAGTATTTTAAACCAGTTGTTGATTTCAAATTATCCCGTCCAATTGCAATATTTGCAGCAGGAATTTGACGTGAGCGCCAGGACGATTCGAAATGATGTTGCTTCAATCAATGAATTTTTGAGAGATCATCATTTTCCTTTGATTCAAATGATTCGGGGAAAGGGGTTTTTGCTCTCTTTATCTCCTCATCAAGAGAAAGAACTACGGATAAAACTACAATCTGAAGTACGTGAAGAATACCTTACTCGTGAAGAGCGTTTACTAGATTTACTGTTGAGTGTTGCTCTGGGTGATGATGCAGTTTTCTTAAATCGAAAAGAAGAAGAATATAGAGTCTCAAAATCCACTTTGGATGAGGATATGAGACAGCTACGTCACCGATTACAAGATTACCGTATTGAAATGGTTAGTTATCCTAAGGTTGGTTTGATACTAGATGGCTCCGAATTATCAATCCGAAGTATGTTGTATGCTGTTTTAAGTCCTGAAATGGTCAAATCAGAAGGGAAACTTCATCAACACAAGGTGCTAGAAAAGTATTTCTCCAAAGCTTTTCTAGAGGAAATGGATATACTATTTGAGCAAACCATATCTCGAAAAGGTGATAAACTTCATCAATTACATTTTAATCTATTTGCTTCTATTTGGATGTTCCGAATAAAAAAAGGATTTTTAATCCATCGAAAAGAGATTCCTATCGGAGAAGTTTATGAAGTAGAGGTCATAAAGCGATATATAGAGAAGCTTTGTCAACAGTTTTCTTTCGTTCCTACGATACATGAATTTGATTATGTATATCGTATCCTTCAATCCTTTAACTTAAATAAAGAGACAAATCCAGCGAACTGGTTACAATTGCAGATTGTTACATTACAGCTAATTGGATATGTTGAGCAAAAGACGGGTCTTCCTTTTTCTAAAAAGGAATCCAGTCTTCAACAGACCCTCTATAATCATATGATTAGCATGGCGACAAGGGTTACACATCATGTTCAATTATCAAATCCGTTGAAGGAAAAAATTCAGCAAAGCTACAGCACTATCTATCAGGCGGTTTTATCTTTCTCAACTGTTTTAGAAGAACTTTTAGGTGAAGCTATATTAGACGATGAACTGGCTTTCTTAACCATTCATTTCTCTAGTATTTTAAGTGAGATGAATCAAGAACGGTCTTTTTGGTATCGTGCAGTAGTTGTATGTAATCACGGTGTGGCCACAAGTAAGCTACTAGCTGAGAACTTGAAAGAGTATTTTAATGTTGAAATCATTGCAATTTTAAGGTCGAGAGATATTGATATTATTGACAAATTGGATGTGGATTTAGTTTTCTCTACTGTTGAAATACCTTATCAGAATAAACCAGTTATGGTGGTCGATTCGATCATTCAAGAAGAAACTCGCTTCCAAATTCAAACTTTTTTGGACAAGCATCAAGCAGTAAGACGGACAGTTCATCACAGTACAGACTATACCCTTATGCTACGAGAAATCCTTTCAACAGTAGAAAAAGATACCGAGATTAATGAACAATTATACAGAAATTTAGAATCGATATTTGAAAAATACCATTTAAAAATTAATAAAAGAGAGGTACAACCGATGATACAAGATATTTTAGATGATCATTATATCCGAATTACAGATAAACATTTTGATTGGAAAGAAGCGATTGCCTATGTAGCTCAACCTCTCAAAGAAGGTGGCGTCATCACGGATGATTATATTTCTGCCATGATTAAAAGCGTAGAAGAATATGGACCATATATTGTTCTTGCACCTCATATGGCTTTAGCACATGCACGTCCACAGGATGGGGCTCAAAAATTAGGACTGAGTCTTTCCATTTTTGAACATCCGGTAACATTTGGACCAGATGAAGAACAACAGGTATCCGTTGTCTTCTGTCTATCTGCAGTTGATTCATTTTCACATTTGAATGTCATGAAGAGTTTAGTCAATCTTATTCGTAATACCGATAAGATTGAACAATTATCTCAAGCACGAGATATTGAAGTCGTTAAACAAATTTTATTCCAATCTTAAGGAGGAAAAATAGATGGGAAAATCAGCAACAATTTTATTCGTTTGTGGAGCAGGCTTGGGAAGTAGTTTTGCGGCACAAATGGCTGCCGAAGATGTACTGAACAAATACAAGGTCTCTGCTAAATTGGACCATGTAGATATTTCAACAGCTGCTTCAGTTTCGTCTGATGTGATCATTACAGCGCAAAATTTCCAAAAACAATTTGAAAAGTTTGACATTGATAGTGAAAAAACAGCTATTGTATATCTTAAAAATATTGTCTCTTCAAAAGAAATTGAAGAAAAATTAATCCCTGTTTTACAGGAAAAAGGTTTTGTTGAATAAAGGAGGAAAACAGAATGGGAATTGTTAATTTCATTATTAATAATGTATTGACGCAAGCTGCAATTACAATTGCATTAATTGCGATGCTTGGACTTGTTTTACAGAAAAAATCAGTTGGTCAAGTGATTTCTGGGACCTTAAAAACATTATTAGGTTTTCAAGTATTGAGCGCTGGGTCAAGCGTGATTGTTGGTAGTTTGACATATTTTGGTGAAATTTTCCAGAAAGGTTTCCACACACAAGGGATTGTGCCATCGATTGAAGCTATCAATGGTCAAGCGATGAACGACTTGGGGTTAGGTAGCTCAATTGCCTTGACATTCTTAGCGATTTTTATCTTTAACATCATTTTTGCTCGTTTTACAAAATGGAAATATATCTTCTTGACAGGGCAAGCTCTTCTTTGGATGTCAACGATGACAACTGTCTTCGGTTATGCAGGTGGTCTTCGTGGTCCAGTCTTGATTCTTGTTGGTGGTATCGTCGGTGGATTCTTCACAGTTGCAATGCCAGCCATTGCGCAACCAATTATTCGTAAAGTCACAGGTTCAAACGATATTGCTCTTGGTCATTTCTGTACAATTGGTTATCTGTTTGAAGCAGGTGTCGCAAAACTATTTGGTGAACGTGGAGAAAACAAAAAATCTATTGAAGAGATTGAGTTGCCTGCAGCATTTGAATTTTTACAAGACACTTATCTATCAGTAATGGTCGTGATGGTGCCAATGTTCATCATTACAGCCCTCTTTGCTGGTCCTTCAGCAGTGGATACTGGTAGTCAACACTATGTAATGTTTGCCTTTATGCAAGCAATTCAGTTTGTTGTTGGTGTCTACATCTTGCTTGCAGGGGTTCGTCTACTCCTTGGTGAAATCGTTCCAGCCTTCCGTGGTATTGCAATGAAATTAGTACCAGATGCTATTCCAGCACTTGACTGTCCAGTTTTCTTCCCATACTCACCAAATGCGGTGATCCTTGGTTTCATCACAACTACAATTGGGACGTTGATTGCAATGTTCACTTTGCCAATGTTTGGTCTCGCAATGATTTTACCAGGTATGCTAACTAACTTCTTCGCAGGTGGTACAGCAGGTATCTTTGGTAACGCGACAGGCGGACGTCGTGGTGCAATTATCGGTGGTATTGCTCATGGATTCTTTATCACTCTCCTACCAGCATTGTTGGTAACAGCCTTTAATTCATTAGGTTTTGTAAATGCAACAGCAACAGACGTAGATACAGTTGCAGCAGCTCTTCTTTACGCATGGATTTTGAATCCAATCTTTAAAATGTTCTAAGGGGTAAGCTATGTTTGGATTTTTAAAGAAGAAAGAACCAAAACAAACACCCAAAACAGAAGATATTCCTTCATTGACTGAAGAAAAGAAAGTCGAGTTGCTTCAAAAGGTAGAAGTTGAACAACAGTTGTTAGCCAATACTCCAGATACAGATGTAGATGCAGTTGCCGAGGCATATGAACGCCTCGGTCTGCTCTATGCTGAGTTGACAGAGGTAGATAAGGCGATTAGTGCTTTGGAAAAAAGTCTAGAGAAGAAATTATCTATGGGTGAGGGCTATAAAAAATTGATGAGCCTTTATAACGCGAAGCGAGCGGATGCTGCTAAAAATCGTGATAATGACGGCATTGATTACTATATGTCTAAAATGGATGAAATGCGAAATATTGCTAAAAAAGTAACTTTATCTCGCTAGGAAGGAAGAAAAATGTATAAAACACTTCGAGAATTAACAGAAACTGCTGAAAAGTTAAACATGACAATTGGTGCATTTAATATGCATAATTTGGAAATGTTGCCAGATATGATTCGGGCAGCTAAAGAAATGGGAAGTCCAATTATTATTCAAACAAGTATTGACACAGCTAAATACATTGGTTACGATGTAGTGGTTGCAGTAGTGAAGCAAATGGCAAATAGCATGATGGTGGATGTTGCTTTGCATTTGGACCATGCGCGTGATTTTGATGCTATTAAAGACGCAATTGAGGCTGGTTATTCTAGTATCATGTTTGATGGTTCGAATCTCCCATTTAAGGAAAATATTGAGAAAACACGCTTAGTTGTAGAATATGCTCATGCTCGTGGAGTATCTGTCGAGGGTGAGTTGGGAACAATCGGCGGAACAGAAGAAGGAATTTCAGTTTCAGAAGAAGATAAAGAATATACTCGTCCAGCAGATGCTATTACTTTTGTTCGTGAAACAGGAGTAGATGCTCTTGCAGTAGGGATTGGAACCAACCATGGCCAATTCAAATCCAAAACAAATGTGAAAATTCCATTGTTGAAGGAAATTCATGGAGCAGTAGATGTACCTCTGGTTATTCATGGTGGGACTGGTGTGAAGGAAGAAGATTATCCAGAATTGATTAACAATGGTATCCGTAAGTTCAATGTCGGGACAGAACTTTTGGTAAATTGGACGCAAGAGGCTAAACGTACATTTGGGAAAACAGAAGTGAACAAGTCACTTCGTCATAATGTTATCCCCGCTAACCAAAAGGTGAAAGAAATTGTTAAACATAAAATTGGTCTCTTTATGAATACAGGTCAGCCCATTAATGTGGAGTAGCGACCTATGATGAAAAAATATTTGATTCTTCTAGCTGGGCCCCCTGCGACTGGGAAAAGTTATCTGACTAAATTGATTTGTCAAGCTCTTCCGCAAACCTATACGGTTTCACCAGATGAAATTAAGCAAGATTTAGCAGAGAGTATTGGTTTTGATAATGCTGAAGCTAAGCAAACCTTGGAATTGAAGGCATGGAAACTATATTATCAAGCTTTGGATTTGTATATGACGATTGGGAAGCAGTTCGTTCTTACTGAATATCCTTTTTCGGATAAGCAAAAAAGTCGTCTAAAGGACTTGGCAGAGGTGCATGGCTATCGCATCATTACAATTCGCTTAGTAGCTGATTTTGAAATCCTTTGGGAACGCCGCATTAAACGAGACTTAGCTCCTGAGCGACATCTGAGCTTTATTATGAGTCATTACCATTATGGAGATCAACTATTGGATCGGCATCAGGCAGATGAGTTGATTACCAAGGAAGGATTTTGGGACATTATTGAGAAACGTCAATATAATTATTTCCAGCTGGGAAAATTATACGAAGTTGATGTTACGGATTATCAACAGGTAGATTATTCGCCGATAATCAGCGACTTGCTTGCTTTGAGTCGGGAAGTCAACTAGTTGATGTTCTTCTGCAAGGTTCGCGACGAATTTGAGAATATTTTATAGAAAACAGCTTCGGCTGTTTTTTATGTCTGGGATTAGATTTTTAATTAAATTGTTCAATTTTTCACAAAAAATCAAGCATAATTTTTATGAAAGGAGTACAATGGTGTTGTAAACGCTTTACTTCAAAACGTTTCAGTCTTGAATCAAAAAGGAGGAATTCAAATGGTTGAAACAATTGTAAAAGGTTCTGCACTTGGTTTTCATGGTCCAGTAACAGTAACTGTTGGTCTTGAAGATGGGAAAATCCAATCTTTGGATGCCGATTTTACTAAATCCGCAAAGGTTGGAGCTTTGGGGCTTGAAACCATTAAGGAGCGGATGTTGAATAGTCAGTCTGCTGATGTGGACGCCGTGTCAGGCGCGACTTTCTCAAGTATAGCTTTTAAACATGCTGTTCAGAAGGCCTTAGCAGTCAAAGAAGGGAAACTTACAGCAGAAGTAGCACTTGACCCAGCTTCAGCCAATCCTTATGCACCAGTTGTTGAAACAGACGCGGTTTCAGGTGCTTCCATGGCAGTATTAAAAGAAGTGCAAAATACTTCTCCTGCAAGAGATGTTGTCCCAGCAGATACTGTCACGCATTATGATGTCAGTTATGATGTTGTGGTAGTGGGGGCTGGTGGTGCAGGCCTATCAGCAGCAGTTGAAGCTGCGCGTGGCGGTTTGTCTGTTCTTATTTGTGAAAAGGCAGGTATCTATGGTGGAACGACTAATTATTCAGGTGGTGTCTTCCAAGCTGCAGGAACATCTTACCAAAAGGCCTTGACCAAGTACCAAGATGATACACCAGAGAAGCACGCTGCACTTTGGATCAAAACAGGTGAAAATACCATGGACGAAGAGTTGGTCCGCGATTTGGCCTATGGAGCTCCTAAAAACCTAGAATGGTTGACAGAGCTGGGGATTAAATGGGTTGATGTCTATGGACACAATCATATTCCATATGTGAAGGATGAAATCTTTGCAGATCGGATTCACGTCTATGAAAATGGTGGTAATGGTGGCGATGGTGTTGTTCTGACAACTGCCCTATGGGAAGCAGCTGAAGCAGCAGGTGCTTCCATCCAGTACAATACAAGCGTTGTTTCACTCGTGCAAGAGTTGGACAGTAAGGCTGTGGTCGGAGTAGTTGCCACGGTTGATGGCCAAACTCAGACCATTGAAGCGAAGAAAGGCGTTGTGCTAGCGACAGCCAGTGTGGATAATAACCCAGCATTAGCCAAAACTCTCCATCCGCAACAATTCAATGACTTATCCTTTAGCAATATTCTGACTGCTAAGACTGATACAGGCGATGGTATCCTCATGGGCTTGTCAGCAGGAGCCGCTCTGGCAGGTATGGGTGGTTGTATTGACTTCTGTGGTAAGACAGGCAATGCCACCAATAACAAAATACCGACGATTCCAATGGTGATTGTCAATGGAGCTGGCCAACGTTTCGTCTGCGAAGATGCGACTTATGCTTACCAGTACAGAGCGATTTTCCAACAGGAAAAACAACTCATGGCATCTACCTATATGATTTTTGATGACCAGTCTATTTTAGAACCAGGCAGTGCTTGGACACCTGAAAGTCTAGCAACAGATGTGGAAGCTGGGTTGGTTCTCAAGGCAGATAGTCTGGAAGAACTGGCGGAAAAAATACGAGTTCCAAAAGCCAACCTAGAAAAGACATTGGCGGAATGGAACCAAGTTTGTGAAACGGGAGTGGATAGAGATTTTGGCCGTAGAACAGGCCTCAAAGCTCTTCACGCGCCATTCTACGCTTATAAAAATGTTGCATCAAATCTGGGTTCGATTGGTGGCTTGAAGATTAATACTGATTGTCAAGTCGTAACTCCGTTTGACAAGGTGATTCCGGGCTTATATGCGGCGGGTCTCAATGCTGGTGGCTGGATAGGTGGTTACTACCCTGGTTCTGGAACAGCTGTATCTGGTATTGTGCACCAAGGACGTAAGGCAGGAAAACACCTCACTAGTTTATAAGACTACATGCCATCAAAGAAAAATCGTTCATGAATTCATGAGCGATTTTTTCGTGTATTTTTTACTTAAACTCTCGTTTACTAAAAAGGTAGTAAGTCACGCCGTAGTAAGCAAGGCTGCTGACAAGGGCTACTCCAATAGATAGGGGGGCTACTTGATTTGGGGCAATGCTGGCATGCAATTGATTGAACATCAAGAATGGTGCAAAAATTGGTGTTTTCAAGACAAAGACGCTAAGTTGCAAGAAGATTTGGTCAAAGAGCAGAGCGAGTAAAATGTAAGTGACATAGGTTTGGTAAAGTTTTGGTAAAATCGTCATCAAGGTTCCGCAGATGCTAATGGCGACAAGGTAAAATGGTAATTGTCTGACAAAGGCAGCTAGTAAAGGCAGAAGTTGGAATTGGCCAACTGTCACGAGACGGAGGGCCGTAATAAGGGCAATCACTCCCAAAACATAGGCTAGGGACAGACTCATCATGGCCAACCATTTATAAGTGAAAACGAAGAAGCGGTTGGGGTGTTTGATCAAGAAGTTATTGATGGTGCGGTTAGCGTACTCTTCACCAAAGAAGATTTTAGCTGGGGTGAGGAAGAACATGACCAAAAATAGGGTCATGGTAGCCATGGAAGACTCTGCTCCTGCTACCGTTTTATCTCCCATTTCTCCAAGGGTCATAGCTAGGGTAAATAAACCTAGAAAAATCGTTGCTACAAGGGACAATCTTTCTTTTCTCATGCGGTATAAATCCGCTTTAAGGGATGCAAACATAACGTTCTCCTAATCTAATAAATTCAAATAATAATCTTCGAGTGACACATTGCGACGGTAGATGGCTTGGACAGTAGCGTCTGTTGCCATGATAATGGTTAGTAAATCGTGAACGGTGATGGTTGGCTCAATCTCTAGGCGTTGAGAGTGTTCATTAATCGTATAAGTCAAGCCATTTGCCTTCAAGGTATCTGCCACGAATTGCGGTTGGTCCACTTCTAGCAAAATCTTATCACTAACTTCATTTTATAAGGCTTCTTTGGAAATGTCACGAATAACTTGCCCCTTATGGACGATAACGAAACGGTCTGCCAATAATTCCAATTCTGTCAAGATATGACTGGAAATCAAGACGGTAATACTGTAGGTGTCACGGAGATTAAGAATGATTTCACGCATTTCCTTGATACCAGATGGATCAAGACCGTTGATGGGTTCGTCTAAAATCAGAAACTCTGGGAAGTCAATCAAGGACAATGCAATGGCCACCCGCTGACGCATCCCGAGTGAGAAGTCTTTGACCTTCTTCTTTTTATCAACTTGAGCAAGACCGACTAGGCTTAAAACTTCTGTGACACGCTCTTTGGGATTTTCGATGTGACATTGCGGCGCTGCATACATGAGGTTGTCATAAGCTGTCATATTGGGATAGAGGGTTGGAGATTCGATGATGGCCCCGATACGCAAGGCTGCAGACTTGTCAATCTGTCCCTCACTAGCTTGAATGAGACCAGAGATAATCCGAATTAAGGTCGTTTTACCAGCACCATTTTGACCGACAAGGCCACAGATTTCGCCTCTGTGAATGTTAAAAGATACTTGGTCAAGGGCAGCCTGTTTTCCATAATGTTTGCTGATATTTTCTATGCGAATCAAGGTTTCCTGTGTCATTGTGTTCTCCTTCATCTTTCTGATGACAGTAGTATAGCGCAAAACATGCCAAAACCGTCCACGATGTCATGAACGGTTGCTTTGAAGTAATGAATGGTTAATACTCCATTGTTTTAAAGTGCTTGTAGGTGAGATAACTTAGGATAGCGCAGTAGAAGAGTGAAAGCAAGCCAGCTTTTCCAAAATCTATCCACAAAGAACTATCAAAGTTTTCCCAGTTGAGGTAGCCACTTGGGAAAAATTTAGCAATAGGACCCCCAAGGCTGACTAAAATCATACCTCCAATGCTATATCCGAAGGCTGTCGCAAGGGTCACTGCTTTTCCTATGCGAAGAGAGAGGAATGTTGCCAAGAAAAGACCGATACAATTTTCTAGGAAGAATGCCCAAATACCAGAAAGATCACTAACAAATATCTCCATATTAGTAGGGAAAAATTGTGGTTTTGCATAAGGCATATAGGCAACTCGGCTGTAGAAAATAACTCCCATTATTACACCAAAAATTGTTAGAAAAATCAATACAATCAAGATGAGGCTAATAATCTTCGCACGAAAAATATCTTTCCGAGGTAGGTCTTTGTAGAGGAACATCAGATGGGTATCTGCTTCACTACGAAAAACACTAAAGGTTAAAAGAAAAAGTGCTAAAGTAGGGAGCGTTAAAGAACTAGCAGCTCCTAAAATTCCAGTCAGTAAATCAAGGTATGAGAAGAACTCCCCAGTTGCTGGGGTGGGTACCATGAAGTTACTTCCCTTTGGCAAAAAGGTAGAGGCTAAAAAGACAAGGGGGAAAATAATGGCAATAGCTAGATAAATCTTAGTTTCTTTCCGTTTCCAGACGGTTTCAAATACAGGTCTGATAAGTGACATAGGTGTCTCCTTTCAATTTTAAGCTGAGAAAATATCTTTCAGATGGTTTTCTTTAATGGTAATCATTTCAATCATGCCTTCTTGACCAAGTAGGGCAAAGAGGGCATTGATATCTTCGGTGTGGTTGGTTGCAATTTCAAGTGTATGACCGTCAAGACGAATCGTTTCGCTCATAAATGGTTGCAAGGCAGCAAGCGGTGCTGTTTCTTTCAGTTCAACCAAGACACTTGGCGCACCTTGACCTTCAAAGGCATCTGCTAACTCACCAGCCTCAATATAGACATAGCGTTGGCAAAGGGCTTCTAATTCTGCCAACTGATGACTAGAAATCAGCATAGAAATCTGACGTTCGCTTGACCATTGTTTCAAAATATCAATGAGTTTTTGTACCCCAATTGGGTCCAATCCTACAAAGGGCTCATCCAAGATGAGGAAGTCTGGCTCGGCTACCATGGCAATGGCAAGAGCAGTCCGTTGCTTCATTCCGAAAGAAAATCCTTTTGGCTTACGGTTACGAGCATTCCAAAGTTCCAAGAGTTTCAAGGTTGGCTCGATATTGCTGTAGAATTCTGTTTTTCCATGCAGTTTTAAGTAAAATTTCAAGTTATCCATCACAGACATTTCTGGATAGAAGACAGGGTCAATCATAATTCCAAAATCTTTGAGCATATTGTCTGTCGTGTGAATATCCACCCCGTTATAAGTAATAGTTCCGCTAGTTGGTTTGAGGGATTTTGCCATCAGTTTCATGAGGGTCGATTTTCCAGCGCCATTTTTTCCGATAAGACCAACAATCTCTCCCTTTTGGATTTCCATGGTTACGTCTTTAAGTGAGTAAAAGTCATTTCCAGCAAATTGTTTTGAAAGGTTTTCGATTTTAAGCATGTGTTTTCTCCTGTAAATTCTGTCATCTTAGTATTCAATAGTGTCAAAACGGCGTTTCGCAGTCCAGTAGGCAAGGCCAAAGTATAGTAGGGTTAGGCTAAGGCTAATAAGCAGAGCTGAACCAAATGATAATGTATCAATCAACTTAGGATAGGTATTTGGAGCAATATAGCGGAAGCCATTCCACAGAGGCGCAGTCATGGATATGAGAGTAAAAAGAATACCTGCTAAGACTGCTTGAATGGTTGTCTTCTTGATAGAAACTGCTGCGACAATTGCCATTGAAATAAGATGAAAAGCAATGGTTGTCACGATTTGCATGAAAATGACTTGACCAGTTCCTTGGGCTATCCAAAACTTAGGTTCAAAGTGAAAGGTCGGCGCTAGATAGACATAGTAGGCCAAAACACTTACGACAAAGGTCAAGAAGAGGTAAATCCCGTAAACTGCCACTAGGCTAAGCAACTTCGCATTAAAAATCGCTGAGCGTTTCAAGTCCTTGTAAAGAAATAGGATACCTGAGGTAATTTCATCATGAAAGACAGATGAGACAATCAATCCAAACATCAAACTTGGTAATAATAATTGAAATTGCGTCTCAATACCTGAGTTGAAATAAGCAATGGCACTGGATGTAAAATCAACAGCCTGTTTTCTATCTTGCACATCTGCCAAAGGGGCGACTAATAAGGGAAGCAAGGCGAAAGCCATTAAAATCATCACATCCCGTCTTTTAAAGACAGATTTAAAAATAGAGGTAAATAGGTTCATTGTAATCTCCTTTTCTTTTGACGAGTCGCTTGTTTGATTCGTTTCATTTCTTACAAGCATTAGTATAGCTAAAAACAAGTAAAAACCGTCCATGATGTCATGAACGGTTGTTTTGGGATAATGAATGGTAAATATCTCAATTTCTCTATCAAAAATCGAATAATATAGTTGAGGAAGTTCCGAAGGCGGGACGGAAATCTAAACAAGGAGGTGATGCCTATGACATTGTCTCTTAGAAAGGATTCCGTCATGTCAGTTTATCAAGCTCTTGAGCTTATCGTAAACTCTGGCATCTTTTTACTGGCATTGTTGACCTATCTAGATAAAAAAGATAAGTAAAAAACAGTAAAACCGCACTTCTAACTTTGACAGGTCTGGAATTGCGGTTTTACTGTAATTTCATCTGTCCCGTCTTTAAAACGGTCTCAAGGGAGTTGGTCGGAAGCCAACTCCTTTTCTTTATTATAGCTCATTTTTCATCTAAAATCAACGGCTAGCAGTTTATCTGAAAATCAACTCCTGCCTAAAGCGATGATTACCGCTACTGGTATTGAGGCTGACACCTGGGTATTTGGCGAGAATGTCTTTGATATTGGCAAGGCCGATGCCTCGATTATCTCCCTTGCTAGACCTACCGTACTGGTAGATAGTTTTCGTGTTCACTCGTTCTTTAAGTGTGCTATTTTCAATGAGGAGAATCTTCTGGTCTCCCTCAGCAAAGTAGGCGAAATTTAAGAGTTTATCCTCAGTTTCCTGACTGGCTTCGATGGCATTGTCAAGGAAGATGGATAAGATAGCCACCACATCTAGGAGTTCCATATTTGGCTCACTAATCTGCTCTGCTATTTCCACCGTTAGGTGAATCCCCTTAGCCTGAGCCTCCATCAGCTTGGCAGAAATCAGGCTCTTCATGGCAGGGTTGGTCAAGTTGGCAAGGTTGGCAATATCATACTTGCTGTGGTAAAACTTTTTGTCGGATTGAGCAATGACAGCTTGATAGATATCCTTAGCCGTCGCCAAATCATCTTGCTTAAAAGCTTCATTGAGGCTGGTCAGGACATTGGTATAGTCGTGGCGGAAAGAACGGAGTTCTTTATAGAGGCTCTCCACGTGGGCGGAATAGGAAGACAAGGCAGACAGTTGCTGGTCCTTGCTCCGTTGCAATTCATTGTCCAGATATTCCTTTGCCTTATAATTGAGGTAAATAAGCAGAGCAATAAAGACATAGACGTAGAGGACAAATAAGTCGAGCGTACTTTGAGCATTTTCTGCCCCAAAGATAAGCTCAAATTCCTGTTCCTTCCCACTTGCTAGAAGCAAAGGATGGAGAAGAAGGACATAGAATAGCATACTTCCATTTAAAATCAGCGCAGCCCGTTTTCCAATCCCATAATGAAAAATACCAGTCAGCGTTGTAAAATTAAGACGCAAAATCTTGATAAGAAGAAATCCAAATAATAAGCCTCCCAATTGAAAAATGACCATAGCGCTAGTCAGCAACCAAGCTCTCTCTCCATCAAACAGAACAAGTCGCATTCCCTCATAAACATTGGATAAACGCTCGTACAAATCAACCGTTACAAAGGGCAAGAAGCTATAAAAGATGACCTGTGCCTTGGTCCAACGAGGTTTGAGGAATAATAAGATGAGTATGAGGAAGTAAAAGGGTTCTAGAAAGAGCATGGTAGGTGGATTGATTAGTGTCACCAAAGACAGTCCTAGAACGATAAGAAAAGACTGATAGCGAGGTAATGTTTGATTGCTGATGGTGAGAAAGATGATCCACTTGACCAACAAATCCACAAACAAAATGAGAAAAGGATAAATCATACTCATTTTTCCATCCTCTCAATCAATCCCTTTAATTTCATACGAGAAACAAAGCATGACTCATCATTTTCAAAAAAGACCATATTCGCCTTGCGGTCTAGCTCGATAATATTAGCTGGATTGACCACATAAGCACGGTGGCTCTGATAAAGGCGGTCATCACTTTTGGCAATTTCAGACACCTTACCGTAAAATTCCATAGTCCCGTTTTTCGTCGTCAACAGCACCTTGTGGACGGTCGGAGCCGTCTCAAAGTAAAGAATGTCCGAGAAGGGCACTTGGATATGTGAATGCTCTGTCTTGTAAACAAAGGCATCCTCACTGACTGTCGTGCTGATATTGCGATAAGCATGGTCAAGGACAGAAGCCACCGCCTCTTGGAAATCTGCATCCGATAGGCCCTTGTCAATAAAGTCTAAGGCTGATACACGGTATTTATAAGTTAGGGGCATAAATTCAGAATGGGTCGTAACAAAGACAATCACAGCATGGGCATCCCGTTGACGGATTTCCTTCGCAATTTCCATCCCTTTTTTCTCTTCACCCTTAATCTCAATATCTAAAAAGAAGAGATTATGGTCACCTTTCTCTTTGATGGCATCTAAGAGTTGTTGCGGTTTTCCAAATACCTCTAATGATTTGTAGCGAACAGGACCCGTTGCTATCGTTTGTGCAATGGCTTGTTCCAGACGGCTCTGTTGCAGAAAATCATCTTCTAAAATATAAATTGTTAACATGTCTCTTTTTCACATTCCTTACCATTCATGAGTTCAAATCAACCGTTCATGACAAAACCAACTCTAATAGCCTTTCCTTGTTATACTATTGTTAAAAAATAGGAAGGAGAAGTTTGCATGATTTACCTGATTCAACCAGCAGATTATCGTCAATCGATGCAAGAATTGCTCGAAAACCTGCTTGCTCAAAAACACTTGACCCTTAATAGTTTATCCACTGTCCCCAGACCCAGCCAAGTATTTAACACCTATTTTATCATAAATGACAGCCAAAACACAATTTGGCCGGCTTTAGATTACGCACGCGCCATTCGTCAGCAGGACAAGACTGGGCATCTAATCTTACTGGCGGACCAGATTGACTATACTGCCTTTTTTAGAAGTCATCTGTCCTTCCTTGCTGCCATTCCCTTTGATCAAGCCCAAAAAGAAATTCAAGACTATCTGGATGAATTTTACTAAATGATAGTAAGCTGCTTATTTCTGAATAGCTCTTTCAAACATGAAAACTTCCTATGTCCTATGCTATAATAAAAGTAAGGAATGAATGTCAACGAAAAGCTTAGGCTCCAACCATCAGTTGACTTAGAAAATGTGTAAGTAGAAATGGTAAATCAGGAAATGGACAAGATGAAATACAAGAGTTCTCGCTACCAGCAAGTTGCGGTAGCTTTGGCCAAACAAATCGTAGACGGGAAGTACAGTATAGGGGAAAAGATAAAGGCACGTTCGACGGTGGCAAGTAACTTCAATGTTTCGCCAGAAACAGCTCGAAAAGCCATTAACTTACTGGTAGACTTAGAAATTGTAGAAGTGAAACATGGGAGTGGTGTGACAGTCCTCTCAAGAGAGAATGCACAGACCTTTCTCAATAAATTTGAATCCACTAACTCATTGCAAGAGCTGAAAAATGGGCTTAAAGAGCAAATACTTAAGCAAAAAGAAGAGTTGGATAAAATGGAACAATTAGTTGAAAATATAGTGGCTCATACCAGAGATATTAATAATACCTACCCGTTTGAACCTTTTCAGCTGTTATTAGAGAATGACAGTCCACTTTTTGGGCAACAACTCAAGGAACTCAACCTGTGGCAAACAACGGGAGCTACCTTGATTGCCATTGAGCGCAAAGGGGAAATTATGCTGTCTCCGGGGCCCTACGCATTGCTGGAAAGAGGCGATAAGATTTATTTTGTGGGCAATGAGCAGACTTATTCGAGAGTAAAAAATCTTTTCTTGTAATGCTTGTGTGATAAACCTGTAACATTGTTACGGGTTTTTAATTTTACAAAGTGACCATACGCGTTATAATAAGATATGTTCACTTTACGAGGAGGAAATATGAAAACAGCACTTGAAGTTAAAAACGTGACGAAAATTTTTGGAAAAAAGCAGAAACAAGCATTGGAAATGATTCAACATGGAAAATCAAAAACGGAGATTCTAGAAAAAACGGCCTGTACAGTAGGTGTCTATGATGCAAGTTTTGAAGTAAAGCAGGGAGAAATCTTTGTGATTATGGGATTGTCAGGAAGTGGCAAATCAACTCTTATTCGGTTGATTAATCGTTTGATTGAACCGAGTTCAGGCAGTATTTATATTGAAGGGCATGATATTGCCAAGATGAACAAAGAAGAGTTAAGACAGGTTCGTCGTCATTCTGTTAACATGGTCTTTCAAAAATTTGGACTCTTTCCCCATAAAACAATTCTTGAAAACACAGAGTATGGGTTAGAAGTTAGGGGAGTGGATAAGGCAAACCGTCAGCGATTGGCAGAGCAAGCCCTGGAAAATTCTTCCCTATTATCTTTCAAGGATCAATATCCAGATCAGTTATCAGGTGGGATGCAACAGCGGGTTGGTTTGGCCCGAGCTTTGGCAAATAATCCAGATATTTTGTTGATGGATGAGGCCTTTTCTGCCTTAGATCCATTGATTCGAAAAGAGATGCAGGATGAGTTGCTAGATTTGCAGGAAAAGGTTCAAAAAACGATTATTTTTATTACCCATGATTTGAATGAAGCCCTCCGCATCGGCGATCGAATTGCGCTGATGAAGGACGGGAAAATCATGCAGATTGGGACAGGTGAGGAGATTTTGACGAACCCAGCGAATGATTTTGTGAGTGAATTTGTGGAAGATGTCGATCGTTCAAAAGTTTTGACTGCCCAAAATATCATGATTAAGCCTATTACGACTAATATTGACATAGATGGTCCTAAGGTGGCTCTGAGACGGATGGACACTGAGGAAGTCAGTATGTTATTAGCAGTTAATCGACAAAGGAAATTATTGGGGGTTATTTCAGCTGATGATGCCTTTAAGGCCAATGCCAGACAACATAGCTTGGTGGACTACATCGACACAGATATTCGGACGGTCTCTAAGGATACTTTGCTAGAAGACATCTTACCGCTTATCTATGATTCAGCCGCTCCGATTGCAGTGGTTGAAAATGAGCGATTGCTGGGTGTTTTAATCAAGGGGCGTGTGATTGAAGCATTGACAAAACAAGGAATTGAATTACAAGAATAGGGGGAGAATGTGGAAAATTTATTGCAACAGAGTTTACCGATAAAAGAACTAGTAGATAATAGTATAAACTGGATTACAGAGAAACTGTCAGGATTATTTACAGTTGTTCAAGTGACAGGCGATACAGTGATGGACTTTATTTCTGATACCTTGACCTTTATCCACCCGCTGATCCTGTTAGTGATTGTTTCAGGTTTAGCTTATTATATTTCTAATAGGAAAAAGAATTTTACGTTTTTAACTGCCCTAGGGTTGTTGTTCATTTATAACCAAAATCTGTGGGACGAGATGGTCAACACCTTTACTTTGGTATTGGTAGCCAGTCTGATGTCCATTGTGATTGGGATTCCTTTAGGGATTTGGATGGCTAAAAGCAATCGTGCCAAATCAATTATCAATCCGATTTTGGACTTTATGCAGACTATGCCAGCCTTTGTGTACCTGATTCCAGCGGTCGCATTCTTTGGTATTGGGATGGTACCAGGTGTGTTTGCCTCTATCATTTTTGCCTTGCCACCGACAGTCCGTTTTACAAACTTGGGAATTCGGGAAATTCCAGAAGAATTAATTGAGGCAGCAGAATCATTTGGTTCGACAGATAAACAACGGTTATTCAAGGTGGAACTACCGTTGGCCAAAAATACGATTTTAGCTGGTGTCAATCAAACGATTATGTTAGCCTTGTCCATGGTGGTTACGGCTTCAATGATTGGTGCTCCAGGTTTGGGGAATGGTGTCTTGTCCGCCCTACAACATGCAGAAATTGGTGCTGGGTTTGTTTCGGGTCTGGCCTTGGTAATATTGGCTATTATTCTCGACCGATTCACCCAATTTATGAACCAGCCAAAGAAAAAAAATACGGTTCAGTCCAAATTTGCTAAGTTTCTAACTCCTGTTCTGATTCTTTCTTTTCTGGTAACAGGCATCACTCAAGCCTTTTTACAAGGGCAGGGGACGAAGAAAGATACCATTACCTTGGCCTATGTAGAATGGGATTCTGAAGTAGCTTCGACCAATGTTCTGGCAGAAGTCTTGAAATCGCAGGGCTACGACGTCCAACTAGTTCCTTTAGACAATGCAATCACTTGGAAATCTGTCGCAGAAGGAAATGTGGACGCTTCTGTGTCGGCATGGCTTCCTACAACCCATCAGGCACAATACGGAAAATATCAGGATAAATTGATTGACTTAGGTGTGAATTTAAGTGGGACAAACCTTGGATTTGCAGTACCGAGTTACATGGGAATTTCGAGCATAGAGGAATTGAGAACGCAAGCAGGCCAAAAGATTATCGGAATTGAGCCTGGGGCAGGAATAATGTCCAGCGCAGAAACTGCCTTGGAAGAGTATGCAAATCTCAGTTCTTGGGAATTGACCTCCTCTTCAACAGGTGCCATGGTGACTTCGCTAGAACAAGCTTTAAAAAATAGAGAAGACATCGTCATTACTGCCTGGAGCCCTCACTGGATGTTTGCCAAATATGATTTGGTCATGTTGGAAGATCCGAAAGGAAGTTTTGGTGAAGAGGAATCTATCCATACGATTGCTCGTCGGGGCTTAAAAGAAGAACAGGCAAAAGCCTATCGCATTATTGATCAGTTCCACTGGGAATCAGAAGATATGCAATCGGTCATGTTAGCCATTGCAGAAGGACAAAGTCCTAGTCAAGCTGCCAAAGAATGGATTGCATTACATCCCAATAAGGTGGACAAGTGGTTGCAATAATAGTTGGTTGAATCTATGGATGGCATTCGAAATAGAATCAATGGTTGAAGTGTTTATACAAAAGCCCTGCTTAGTGGTGTCTAAGTAGGGCTTTTTTCAGTTTGTATGTTTTAAAAAATCTTCAATTTCAGCAAGGCTAGATTCGCTCCCCTTTTCTAGGTAACGCATTTTCTCGCCGTTCTCGTAGTATGTCAAATGAGGAACGGTTTGGATGGCAGCATCTTGAGCAAAAGTCTGGATACGTTCAGGCTCTTCTTCATCTGTGTCCAGATAATAAACCGTGACTTGTGTATGTTGAATAGCTTTTTCTAACTGTGGTGCAAAAGCACGACAGTGTGGACAGGTTGGTCTGCCGACATAAAGGAAGAAGGAGTCTTCTTGTTGAATTTTTTTCTCCACCTTGGCAAGTGTGATGGCTTGGTAGGTTTCAAGCTTTTTTTCTGTTTTCTGCTGTGTATGACAGGCAACTAAGCAAACTCCCATCAGCAAAACGAGTAAACTTGTCATGATCTTTTTCATATTCATACTCCTCTAGTTTGACTTAAGTATAGCATGATTTGATGCAAATAGAAATAGGATTTCTAGTGAAAAATATGGAGGTCACCCTCTGTTAGATTTCAGAAAGCAAAAAGAAAACATTTACAATTGACTTATCTGTGATTTTTGAACCAAACTGTGTTATAATTTTTTAGTTAAAAATAAATTAGCCAAAAGGCTATAAGTAAGAGGAACAAATGACAAATTATAGAAATGATATCCGTAACGTCGCAATTATTGCCCACGTTGACCACGGAAAAACAACCCTTGTGGATGAACTCTTGAAGCAATCTCAAACTCTTGACGAACGGACAGAATTGTCTGAACGTGCCATGGACTCAAATGATATTGAAAAAGAGCGTGGTATCACCATCTTGGCGAAGAACACAGCCGTTGACTATAATGGCACCCGCATCAACATCATGGATACACCAGGACACGCGGACTTCGGTGGAGAAGTGGAGCGTATCATGAAAATGGTAGACGGTGTTGTCCTTGTCGTAGATGCCTACGAAGGAACGATGCCACAGACTCGTTTCGTATTGAAAAAAGCTCTAGAGCAAGACTTGATTCCAATTGTTGTTGTCAACAAAATTGACAAGCCATCTGCTCGTCCAGCAGAAGTTGTAGACGAAGTATTGGAACTCTTTATCGAACTTGGTGCCGATGATGACCAATTGGATTTCCCAGTTGTCTATGCATCAGCGATTAATGGAACATCATCACTTTCTGATGATCCAGCGGATCAAGAGCAAACGATGGCACCAATCTTTGATACCATTATTGATCATATTCCAGCGCCAGTTGACAATTCAGACGAGCCTTTGCAATTCCAAGTTTCATTGCTCGATTACAATGATTTCGTTGGTCGTATTGGTATCGGTCGTGTCTTCCGTGGTACTGTTAAAGTTGGGGACCAAGTAACCCTTTCAAAACTAGATGGTACAACCAAAAACTTCCGTGTCACTAAACTCTTTGGTTTCTTTGGTCTTGAGCGTAAAGAAATTCAAGAAGCAAAAGCTGGTGACTTGATTGCGGTTTCTGGTATGGAAGACATCTTCGTTGGTGAAACGGTAACACCGACAGATGCGGTAGAACCATTGCCAATCCTTCGTATTGACGAACCAACCCTTCAAATGACCTTCTTGGCAAATAACTCGCCATTTGCGGGTCGTGAAGGAAAGCATGTAACGTCGCGTAAAGTGGAAGAACGTCTCTTGGCAGAACTTCAAACAGACGTCTCACTCCGTGTTGAAGCAACAGATTCACCAGACAAATGGACGGTTTCAGGCCGTGGCGAATTGCACTTGTCAATTTTGATTGAAACCATGCGTCGTGAAGGCTATGAGCTTCAGGTATCTCGTCCAGAAGTCATCATTAAAGAAATTGATGGTGTGAAATGCGAGCCGTTTGAACGCGTTCAAATTGACACCCCTGAAGAGTACCAAGGTGCGATTATCCAAGCCCTTTCAGAACGTAAGGGGGATATGCTGGATATGCAAATGGTTGGGAACGGTCAAACTCGTTTGATTTTCCTTGTACCAGCTCGTGGTTTGATTGGATTCTCAACCGAATTCCTTTCAATGACACGCGGTTACGGTATCATGAACCATACCTTTGACCAATACATGCCAATGATTCAGGCAGAAATCGGTGGCCGTCACCGTGGTGCCCTAGTTTCTATTGACAATGGTAAGGCAACTACTTACTCCATCATGCGTATTGAAGAACGTGGTACCATCTTTGTGAATCCTGGTACAGAAGTGTATGAAGGTATGATTATCGGTGAGAATGCGCGTGAAAATGACCTTGGTGTCAACATCACGACTGCAAAACAAATGACCAACGTCCGTTCAGCGACTAAAGACCAGACAGCGGTTATCAAGACACCACGTATCTTGACCTTGGAAGAATCTATCGAGTTCTTGGATTACGATGAATATATGGAAGTAACACCAGAATCTATTCGTCTTCGTAAACAAATCCTCAACAAGGCAGAACGTGATAAAGCAAACAAAAAGAAAAAATTAGCAGCAGAATAAGCTATTGAGAAAGGAGGCCCTATGTTTTATTTAATCCTTGGGATTATGCTTGTCCTATTTTACATCTTTGCGGCTCCGCAAAATATTAAGGGAACGATGAACTTAGTGGCCTCTGTCTTTCTCTTGGTGGCACTCGTCATTGCGCTCCTCTTAGGTTTTTTGCGTATTCTCAAGTCTCCACCAGAAATTTGGCTTTGCCTAACGATGATTTTACTTGGGTTATGGGCGTTAAGAGACTTATACTTGATGCCGCGATCTTCGCGCTCTAAAAAAAAATAAGAAAACCAGAAGAAGTCCTAGTGGCTTCTTTTTTCCTTGAAAAAGGAGCTGAATCAAGGTAAAATAGAGTGATTAGAAAGAATGGTAGAAATGATGAAACAGATTGAAGATTTTAAAAATAAAAAAGTATTGGTGCTAGGGCTTGCCAAGTCAGGAGAGTCTGCTGCACGACTATTGGATCAGCTGGGAGCTTTGGTGACAGTCAATGATGGAAAACCCTTTGATGAAAATCCGACCGCTCAGAGTTTACTAGAGGACGGCATTCGCGTCATTTGTGGAAGCCATCCTTTAGAGTTATTGGACGAAGAGTTCGAACTTCTCGTCAAAAATCCTGGAATCCGCTATGACAATCCTATGGTCGAAAAAGCTTTAGCAAAAGGGATTCCAGTTTGGACAGAGGTTGAATTGGCTTATCTTGTTTCGGAAGCACCGATTATTGGAATTACAGGTTCAAATGGCAAGACCACCACAACAACCATGATTGCAGAAGTTCTCAATGCTGGCGGACAGTCTGCTAAATTATGTGGAAATATTGGCTTTCCTGCCTCCGATGTGGTACAAGGGGCAACAGACAAAGATACCTTGGTAATGGAACTTTCCTCCTTCCAATTAATGGGAGTAGAGACTTTTAGACCACATATTGCAGTAATGACGAATGTGATGCCGACCCACATTGACTACCATGGTTCCTTTGAGGAATATGTGGCAGCCAAATGGCATATTCAAGACCAGATGACAGACCAGGATTACCTTGTTTTAAATATGAATCAAGAACTGGCAAAAGACCTAGCGGCAAAGACGCAGGCAACGGTGCTGCCTTTTTCGACAACTGAAAAAGTAGATGGTGCCTATTTGGAAGATGGTCAGCTTTACTTTAAGGGAGAACTCATCATGTCAGCTGACGAGATTGGAGTGCCAGGAAGTCACAATATTGAAAATGCTCTTGCGACCATTGCAGTGGCAAAACTATCAGGCATAGATAACAAAGTGATTAAGGAAACACTTTCTCATTTTGGTGGCGTCAAGCATCGCTTGCAATACGTTACTGAAATCCGTAAAGTTCGCTTCTACAATGACAGTAAATCTACTAACATATTAGCAACACAAAAAGCACTATCAGGATTTGACAATAGCAAGGTCATCTTAATTGCAGGTGGTCTAGATCGTGGCAATGAGTTTGATGAATTGGTACCAGATATAATTGGCTTGAAAGCAATGGTAATTTTGGGGCAATCAGCACCTCGTGTGAAACGAGCAGCCGAAAAAGCAGGAGTGGATTTTGTCGATGCAACAGATATTGCAGATGCAACTTACAAGGCGTTTGCGTTAGCATCAGAAGGGGATATCGTCTTACTTAGTCCAGCCAATGCTAGTTGGGATATGTATCCAAACTTTGAAGTACGTGGGGATCTCTTCCTTTCAACAGTAGCGACATTAAAGGAATCAATATGAAAAAAATAGTCTTTACAGGTGGTGGAACAGTCGGGCATGTGACACTCAACCTCCTCCTCATTCCTCGTTTCATCAAGGATGGCTGGGAAGTCCATTATATTGGAGATGCACATGGAATTGAGCACGAGCAAATCATTAAGTCGGGTTTGGATGTGACCTTTCACTCGATTGCTACTGGGAAGTTGCGTCGGTATTTCTCCTGGCAGAATATGCTAGATGTTTTTAAGGTTGGTTTTGGAATTTTGCAGTCACTGGTTATTGTAGCCAAAATTCGTCCACAGGCGCTTTTTTCAAAAGGGGGCTTTGTTTCTGTACCGCCTGTTATTGCTGCAAAAGTATTGGGAGTCCCTGTTTTCGTTCACGAATCAGATTTATCGATGGGCTTAGCCAATAAGATTGCTTACAAATTTGCCACCACCATGTATTCTACATTTGAACAAGCCAAAGGCCTGGATAAGGTAAAGCATGTTGGAGCAGTGACCAAGGTGGGACAATCTAGTAAAGTCATTCCAATTCAGTTGCCAGAAATTGTATCGCATTTTGATGAGAAACTCAAAACATTGCTCTTTGTCGGTGGCTCAGGTGGGGCCAAAGTTTTTAATGAATTTATCACACAACATCGAGATGAATTAACGAAACGTTTCAATATTATCAATTTGACAGGGGATGCATCACTTCAAGAGCTATCTAAAAATCTCTACCGTGTAGAGTATGTAACAGACCTTTATCAACCTTTGATGGATTTAGCCGATTTAGTTATCACCCGTGGTGGCTCCAACACAATCTTTGAATTGGTTGCTATGCAAAAATTACATTTGATTGTACCTTTGGGGAAACAAGCCAGTCGGGGGGATCAGTTAGAAAATGCGCGTTATTTTGAAGAAAAAGGCTATGCTCTAAAACTAGATGAAGAAGCATTGACTTTTGACAATTTACTTAAGGCCAGCCAAGATCTGTTTGCACAGGAAGAAATCTATCAAACTGCTATGGCTCACTCCAATGAAATCCAGTCTGTTGACAGTTTCTATGAAATTCTGAAATCAGATATGGACAGAAAGGGGCGCCATGACTGACAAAGATATGCAGAAGGAAACCGTTGAGGAGGCAGCTGAACATCTAGAACAATTGGAACAGTCAGAAAAGGTGGAACAAGTAACGGATATTGAAGCGGATGAGACAGTAGATTTGGCAGATGAAACTGAGGGAAATGCGTCACCTGCTGAGGAAGAGAAAAGTGATTTTTTAAAGCATTGGGAAGAACGGCATCAAGCTTATCTTGCTGCAACTCAATCTAAAACAGACACAGTCTCTGAAAAACCAGTTGCTTCAAAAACCACTTCAAAACCTCAGAAGTCCAAAAAGCAGCCTGAGATTGACAAAACACTTGTCAATCCAACTGAAGATATAGCGACTATTGAAAAAATAAATCGTACGAAAGCTATTCCAACTAAAGCCATTTGGAAAACAGTCCCAGTCTTTCTCATTGCAATGCTTCTTGTTCTCCTTTCGATTTATTTTATTAGTCCCTTAGGAAAAGAAAAAATGATTCAAGTGAAAGGAAATCAAAACATAGATGGAAAAACAATCATAAAAAATAGTTTGATTTCTGATGAGGATTACGTTCTTACGACCTATTTGAATCGGTCTGGGCACGCCCAAAACATTGAACACAGTAGTGCCTGGATTAAAAATGCAAAGATTGATTTTCAATTTCCAAATCGTTTTGCCATTGTGGTAGAAGAATTCAGTCAAATTGGATTTATAAAACAAGGAGAGGAGTACTACTCTGTCTTGTCTAGTGGAAAGGTGGCGGAAACTGCTACGTCAGCTGAGAAGCTGCCAGCCACCTATACCACTATCTATTTGTCAGATGAAACGTTAATCAAACAGTTGGTACACCAATTGAATACCATTGATACTGGTATTTTAGAAGTGATAGAAGAAATTCGTTTGACTCCTAATAAGGTGACAAACGATTTGCTGACCTTGACCATGAGGGGAGGCAATATCATTTTAGTCCCCCTATCAGAAATTGATATAAAACTGCCATACTATACAAAAATAGCTCAACAGTTGCAAGTAGCCAGTATTATTGATATGGAAGTGGGAATTTTTAGCTACGCAAAACAATAAAACGCACAATTGGGCTAAATATTTATAGAAAATGACTTATTTTCCCCCCATTTTAAAAGATTATATGGTATAATGAACGATGAATAATTCTATTTTCTTCTAGAATGAGGAAAAATGTTTAAGTCGGAAGTAAGAGAGGACTGATAGAATGGCTAGAAATGGCTTTTTTACGGGATTAGATATCGGAACCAGCTCTATTAAGGTCTTGGTTGCAGAGTTTATTAACGGACAAATGAACGTTATTGGTGTGAGCAATGTAAAAAGTGCTGGCGTCAAAGACGGTATTATTATCAATATTGATGTGGCAGCTGGTGCGATTAAATCAGCATTAGCACAGGCAGAAGAAAAAGCAGGAATTCGCATTGACAAGGTGAATGTTGGATTACCGGCCAACCTTCTTCAAATTGAACCTACACAAGGGATGATTCCGGTGACTACCAGTTCACAGGAAATCACAGATGTAGATGTTGAAAATGTTGTGAAATCAGCATTGACGAAGAGCATGACACCAGAACGTGAAGTGATTTCTTTTGTTCCAGAGGAGTTTGTAGTAGATGGATTCCAAGGGATTAAAGATCCTCGTGGCATGATGGGAATTCGTCTTGAAATGCGAGGTCTTCTCTATACAGGACCACGGACCATTTTGCATAATCTTCGTAAAACAGTAGAACGTGCTGGGGTACAGGTGGAAAATGTAGTGATCTCACCTCTGGCTTTGACTCGTTCTATTTTAAACGAAGGTGAAAAGGAATTTGGAGCAACAGTTATTGACCTCGGTGGTGGCCAAACGACAGTTGCTGTAATGCGAGGTCAAGAGTTGCAATACACCAACATTTACCAAGAGGGTGGCGACTATGTGACCAAAGACATCTCAAAAGTCTTGACGACATCACAAAGTATTGCTGAAAATTTGAAATTCAACTATGGAATTGCCTATCCAAAAGAAGCGACTGAAAAAGAAAAATTCAATGTTGAAGTAATTGGAGAAAGTACACCAGTTGAAGTAACAGAACGATACTTATCAGAAGTGATTTCTGCTCGTCTTCGTCAAATTTTTACGAAGGTAAAACAGGACTTGGAGCGGACTCGTGCTTTAGACTTACCTGGAGGTATTGTCCTTGTTGGTGGTGGAGCAGTTCTTCCAGGGATTACTGAATTGGCTCAAGAAGTATTTGGTGTCAATACGAAATTGTATGTGCCAAATCAAATTGGTATTCGGAATCCTGCTTTTGCTCATGTGATTAGTATTGTCGAATATGTTGGAAGCTTAGATGATGTAGAAAGAATTGCACAAGTAGCGGTTAATGGTGAGGCAGATCTTCGTCAAAAGCCAGTACCTGTTCCAAGTGCAATGACTACTAGCAAACGTCCAAGTATTCAGCCAGTTCCTCAACCAGTGGTTGTTGAACCTCAGCCAGAAGAAGAAGCTGAACCCATTCCAGTATACAATGGTAATGAGGAAAGACAGGATGAGCCAAAGAGTAATTTTTCAGAACGTCTAAAAGGCTTATTCGGAAGTATGTTTGAATAAGAAAAGAAAAGGTGACTAGAACTATGACATTTTCATTTGAAGCAGCAACAACACAAGGCGCTGTTATTAAAGTTATTGGTGTCGGCGGTGGTGGCGGCAATGCCATCAATCGTATGATTGAAGAGGGGGTTGCTGGCGTTGAATTTATCGCTGCAAATACAGATGTACAAGCCCTTAGTAGCTCAAAAGCAGAAACAGTTATTCAATTAGGACCTAAATTGACGCGTGGTTTGGGTGCTGGTGGTAATCCTGAAGTTGGTCGCAAAGCAGCTGAAGAAAGTGAAGAAGCTTTGACAAATGTGCTGACTGGTGCAGACATGGTCTTCATTACTGCTGGTATGGGAGGTGGCTCTGGTACTGGTGCTGCTCCAGTGATTGCCCGTATTGCAAAAAACCTTGGCGCTTTAACAGTGGCTGTCGTGACACGTCCATTTGGTTTTGAAGGAAACAAACGTGGCAATTTTGCCATTGAAGGAATCGAAGGTTTGCGTGAGCAAGTGGATACACTCTTGATTATTTCGAACAACAACTTGCTTGAAATTGTTGACAAGAAAACACCATTGATTGAAGCTCTTAGCGAAGCAGATAACGTTCTCCGTCAAGGTGTACAAGGGATTACAGATTTGATTACTAATCCTGGTTTGATTAACCTTGACTTTGCCGATGTGAAATCTGTTATGGAAAACAAAGGCAATGCTCTTATGGGGATTGGTATTGGTACAGGAGAAGATCGTGTTCTTGAAGCGGCTCGTAAAGCCATTTATTCACCACTTCTCGAAACAACAATTGATGGTGCAAATGATGTGATTGTCAACGTAACTGGTGGCTACGATATGACTTTGACAGAAGCGGAAGAAGCTTCAGAAATTGTGCATCAAGCAGCTGGACAAGGTGTTAATATTTGGTTGGGAACTTCTATTGACGATTCAATGAAAGATGAAATCCGCGTAACAGTTGTTGCGACTGGTGTTCGTCAAGAAGGAGCAGAACGCTCTCCACGACAACGTGAAGTTTCACAAGCAGTTAGCCGTCCACGTTATGATGCAACTGCACCAGTAGCGAAAAGTGCTCCTCAGGAAGAAGCACTTAGAGCCTCAGCTTTTGGTGAGTGGGACCTTCGTCGTGAAAATTTAATTCGTCCTGTTGATACAAATCAACATTCAACGATTAATGTTGAAAAATTTACGGTTGAAGAAGACGAAGATGAGTTGGATACACCACCATTCTTCAGAAATCGCTAATGATTCATTTTCAAAAAAATAAGGATGAGGTTTTTGAAGCTGTTGCAAAAGCAGCGACAGATGCACATCGTCCATCAGATTCAGTAACTGTTATAGCTGTCACCAAATATGTTGACAGCTCTATTGCTAAAGACCTGATAAAAACCGGTGTGACTCATATTGGTGAAAATAGGGTAGACCAGTTTTTAGAAAAATACCATGCATTTGAAGGTCAATCACTTGTTTGGCATCTAATTGGTAGTCTCCAGAGACGAAAGGTAAAGGACGTGATTAACCTTGTGGATTATTTTCATGCTTTGGATTCTGTCAAGTTAGCTGCTGAAATTCAGAAACGAGCGGAGCATCCCATCAAGTGTTTTCTGCAAGTGAATATTTCTAAAGAAGAAAGCAAACATGGTTTTAGCATCGAAGAGATTGATGAGGCTATTGATGCGATGAAAGCATATGAAAGTATCGAGTTGGTTGGTTTAATGACGATGGCACCTTTAGGAGCCAGTGAATCAGAGCTGCAAGATATTTTTTCAAAGACAGAACAGTTACGACAAAGGTTAGCCGCCTTACAATTACCAAGAATGCCTTTTACTGAGTTGAGTATGGGGATGAGTGGAGATTTTAAGGAAGCTATTGCACATGGTTCGACATTTGTCCGAATCGGAACAGCATTTTTTAAGTGAGGGAAATAAGTGGCATTTAAAGATACATTTCGGGGCCTATTCAATTATTTTGAAATAGATGGCTCAACGGACTATGAGGACCAGGAGGAGGAGTCATATCAGATGGCGAATGATACACCAAAAATGAAAGTGGCGCCTGCTCCTATCTTACCAGATAATCATGCGACTAAGGAATTGCGTCGTAGTACAAGTCACTCACATAAAACGACGAATCTTCAACGTTTACATGACAAACAACAAGAGTTGTTAGAGGCATCAGAAACCATCAAAACAACGATTGATATTAAATTTCCGAAGAAATACGAAGAGGCTCCGGAAATTGTTAATTTGTTGTTGGAGAATGCAAGTGTCTTGATCGATTTTCAATTTATGTCTGAAACACAGGCACGTCGCTGTTTAGACTATCTAGATGGAGCGCGTTCCGTTCTTTCAGGTAATCTGAAAAAGATTTCAAGCACCATGTGGTTGCTCACACCAGTGAATGTGACAGTGAATATTGAAGAATTGCGTTCATCTGCTTCAAGTTCAGAGACTCAATTTGATTTTGACATGAAACGGTAGATCGTATGAAGTTTATTATTTTAACTTTGTTACAAGCTATTGAGATTTATTCTTATGTTCTATTAGCCTATGTCCTTTTATCATGGATTCCTAGCCTATACGATACGTTTCTTGGTAAATTGATTATTAAATTAGTTCGTCCGGTGTTAACTCCATTTAGGAAGTTGAACTTGCAATTCTTTGGCTTGGACTGGACAATCGTCCTCATTTGGTTTATCCTTAATATTCTGAGTCAATTCTTATGGCAATTGTTGGCTATTTTGTAAAAAATGAGAAAAGAAGCAGGAATATATCAACACTTTGCTCCAGAAGAGAGAGCGTTTGTTGAAAAAATGGTTGACCTTTGTCAGCGGGTTGAAGAAAGCTATTCTTACCATTTAACAGCTTTTTTGAATCCGCGTGAAGAGGAAATTCTACACTCTATTGCCTCTTTTTACCAGCTAAATGCATTTTCCAGCCGAACAGTTTTCGCAAGTGAATTTGTTCGTATGATTATTGCTCCTGACTACTACATTTTACAACAAGCAGATTTTGAAATAGTGGTACTTGAGATTTCCTATCCAGTAAAATTTCATACGCTCTCCCATTCACAAATTTTGGGGACTTTGATTCATCAATTGGGAATTAAGAGGGAGTGGATAGGTGACATCTTTCTTGTAGATACACGTTGGTTTGTGATCTTAGATCAAAAATTTGCGGACTTGTCTCAGGGAACCATTACAAAAATTTCGCGTGTACCAGTTCAGTGGAAGGAATGTCCATTGGCTGCTGTTCCGCTTGTAGAAGAGGCAGAAGGCAAAACAATACAAGTATTGTTGTCTAGCTTACGGTTAGACAAGATTGTAGCAGTTGCTTTTAAGTTGTCTCGAGCAAATGCTGGAAGGCTAGTTGAATCTGGTCACGTAAAATTGGATTACAGAGAAGTAACGCAGACTGGAAAAACAGTTGAGATGGGTCAATTGGTAAGCGTTAGAGGTTTTGGAAGGGTTCGTTTGAAAGAGCTTTTAGGAATTTCTAAACAAGGAAAGTTCAAGGTAGAATTGGACATTATAAAGAAATAGGAGAAACTATGGCACTTACATCATTAGAATTAAAAGATAAGACATTTGGTACAAAATTTAGAGGGTACGATGTAGAGGAAGTCGATGATTTTCTAGATATTGTAACCCGTGATTACGAGGATTTAGTTCGGAAAAATCACGCTTTGGAATCTGAAATCAAGTCATTAAAAGACCGTTTGGCCTATTTTGATGAAATGAAGGAATCCCTAAGCCAATCTGTTATCTTAGCGCAGGATACAGCAGATAAGGTGAAACATGCTGCTGAAGATCAAGCAACCAACATTGTAAAACAGGCAGATTATGATGCACAAACTCTTTTGAATGAAGCGAAAGAGAAAGCTAATGCGATTCTACGTTCTGCAACTGATAATGCGAAACGATTGGTTGTAGAAACAGAAGAGTTAAAGAATAAAACGCGGATTTTCCATCAACGCTTGAAGTCATCGGTTGAAAGTCAACTATCACTCGTTAATTCAAATGAGTGGGAAGATATTCTTCGTCCGACGGCAACTTATTTACAGACCTCTGATGAAGCCTTCCGTGAAGTGCTTGAAAAAGCCTTGGATGGTGGTACAGAAGTAGCTAGTCTACCAAATGAGGATGATTTGGAAATGACACGCCAATTGTCAGTAGAAGAGTTAGAAGAGCTAAAGCGTCAAGCAGAAGCACTAGACAATGCTACTGAGGCAGAAACAAGTGAGATTTCAGAAGAAGATTTACCATTCTCTGAAGAATAAAGATAAGATTGATAACAAAAATACGATTCTTACATGATATTTTTAGCGAGCAGGTGATGGTGGGAGACCTGTAATCACTCAGTAAGACATCATCATTTTGTTCAATTTTTCCTGAAAATTGTAGTAAGGAAAGACGAATGATTCTCGTTACGAATCAACTGAGGGACAGGGGGAACTCTGTCTAAACTAAGGTGGTACCACGAACTTTCGTCCTTTTTGGCGAGAGTTTTTTTATTGATTATGTTACGATTAAAACTTGTAGATGAAACAACGTTTGATGCTGTCATTGACCTTTCGGTAGCTAGCCAAGATGAACGTCGTTTGGCTCCTAATGTCTATTCTTTGGCTCAAGCTTGGTTGCTTAGAGATACCCGTCAGGTGTTTCCGTATGCGATATTGAGTTCGGGAAAGGTTGTTGGATTTCTTCTTTTGAATAAAGATCCTAAGAAAAAAGAATATTTGATTTGGCGCTTGATGATTGATCAATCCCATCAAGACAGAGGTTATGGGAAGGAAGCGATTCGTCTTGTTATTCGAATGGCTCAAGCAGATGAAAAGTGTGAGACTGTAGTGGTTGATTATGTGATGGGGAACCATCGAATGCGTGGAATATTAGAAAGTCTTGGTTTTGAGACAGATGGTATTTCGGGCAATGAAGTTGTAATGACATTAAATGTTATAAAATAAGGAGAACACATGAAATTAAAAGAAACATTAAACTTAGGTAAAACAGCCTTTCCAATGCGTGCAGGTCTTCCAAATAAAGAACCCGAATGGCAAAAAGCTTGGGAAGAAGCAGACTTGTATGCGAAACGTCAGCAATTGAATGAAGGGAAACCTTCTTTCCATTTGCATGATGGTCCTCCCTATGCTAATGGGAATATCCATGTAGGTCATGCCTTGAATAAAATTTCCAAAGACATCATCGTACGGAGCAAATCAATGTCTGGTTTTCGTGCACCGTATGTTCCTGGATGGGATACCCACGGTCTTCCAATTGAGCAAGTTTTATCAAAACAAGGTGTCAAGCGCAAAGAATTGGACCGTGCAACTTATTTAAAAATGTGTCGTGATTATGCCCTTTCTCAAGTAGACAAACAACGCGATGATTTCAAACGTTTGGGTGTATCAGCAGACTGGGAAAATCCTTATGTGACGCTCTTTCCTGCCTATGAAGCAGCTCAAATCCGTGTCTTTGGGGCGATGGCTGATAAGGGCTATATCTATCGTGGAGCGAAGCCGGTTTATTGGTCATGGTCGTCTGAATCAGCTCTTGCGGAAGCAGAAATTGAGTACCATGATATTGACTCAACCTCACTCTACTATGCCAATAAAGTCAAAGATGGCAAGGGAGTGTTGGACACAGATAGTTACATCGTTGTTTGGACTACCACACCATTTACCATCACAGCTTCTCGTGGTTTGACAGTAGGTCCAGATATGGACTATGTCCTTGTTAAACCAGCGGGTTCTGATCGTAAGTACTTGATGGCTGAAGCACTTGTAGATAGCTTAGCGGCGAAATTTGGTTGGGAATCCTTTGAGCTTGTATCAAAACACAAAGGGGTAGAACTTGAATACATCGTGACCGAGCACCCATGGGATGAAGCGGTCGATGAATTGGTAATTCTCGGGGATCACGTTACGACTGACTCTGGTACTGGGGTTGTCCATACCGCACCTTCATTTGGTGAGGATGACTATAATGTCGGTATGAAGTATGATTTGGAAGTCTATGTAACAGTTGATGAGCGTGGTTTGATGAATGAATTGGCTGGTCCTGACTTTGAAGGACAATTCTATGATAAGGTTGTCCCAACTGTTACTGAAAAATTAGGCGATTTGCTTCTTGCTAAAGAAGTTATTAACCACTCTTACCCATTTGACTGGCGGACGAAGAAACCAATCATCTGGCGTGCAGTCCCTCAATGGTTTGCTTCTGTGTCTAAATTCCGTCAAGAGATTTTGGATGAAATTGACAATACGACTTTCTATCCAGCTTGGGGGCATACCCGTTTGTTCAACATGATTCGTGATCGTGGTGACTGGGTGATTTCTCGTCAACGTGCTTGGGGTGTGCCTCTTCCAATCTTTTATGCAGAAGATGGAACAGCTATCATGACAAAAGAAGTAACGGACCATGTAGCTGATCTCTTTGAAAAAGAAGGCTCTATCATCTGGTGGGAACGAGATGCCAAGGACCTTTTACCTGAAGGCTTCACTCATCCAGGTTCACCAAATGGTGAATTTACCAAAGAAACAGATATCATGGACGTTTGGTTTGACTCAGGTTCTTCATGGAACGGTGTGATGAATTCTCGTGAAGACTTAGAATACCCAGCTGACTTGTATTTGGAAGGTTCTGACCAGTACCGTGGTTGGTTTAACTCTTCTTTGATTACTTCAGTAGCGGTTAATGGTCATGCACCGTACAAATCTGTCCTCTCTCAAGGGTTCGTTTTGGATGGCAAGGGTGAGAAGATGTCCAAATCAAAGGGCAATATCATCTCGCCAAACGATGTAGCCAAGCAATACGGAGCTGAAATTCTCCGTCTTTGGGTCGCTTCTGTTGATACAGATAATGACGTTCGTGTATCAATGGAAATTCTCGGTCAAGTTTCTGAGACCTACCGTAAGATTCGGAATACCCTTCGTTTCTTGATTGCCAATACATCTGATTTCAATCCACATACGGATGTTGTTTCTTATGAAAATCTCCGTCCCGTTGATAAATACATGACCATCAAGTTTAACGGACTTGTTCAAACAATTCGTGATGCTTATGAAAACTATGATTTCTTGAACATCTATAAGGCGGTTGTGAACTTTGTGACGGTTGACTTGTCTGCCTTCTACCTTGATTTTGCGAAAGATGTAGTCTATATTGAAGCAGCAGATAGTATGGCTCGCCGTCAAATGCAGACAGTCTTCTATGATATCTTGGTGAAAATTACCAAACTACTAACGCCAATCTTGCCACATACAGCGGAAGAAATCTGGTCATACTTAGAACATGAAGCAGAAGAATTTGTTCAATTGACTGAATTGCCAGAAGCAGAAATCTTTGCTGGTCAAGAAGTTATTCTTGAAGAGTGGGAAGCTTTCATGAACTTCCGTACACAGGCTCAAAAGGCCTTGGAAGAAGCGCGTAATGCCAAAGTGATCGGTAAGTCACTAGAAGCTCATTTGACAGTCTATGCGGGTGAAACAGTTCGTACGTTATTGGCAGCATTGGATAGTGATGTAGCCCAACTCCTCATTGTTTCGCAATTGACAGTGACGGAAGAACCGGCGCCTGAAAATGCTCTGCAGTTTGAGAACGTTGCCTTTACAGTGGAGCATGCTCATGGTGAAGTCTGTGATCGTTGCCGTCGAATTGATGAAACTGTTAAAGAGCGCAGTTATCATGCTCATATCTGTAATCATTGTGCTGGAATTGTAGAAACAAGATTTGTTGAAGCAGTAGCAGAAGGTTTCGAAGAAAAATAGTATATATGCAAAAATTCCTAACAGTTGTTGGGAATTTTTTTGACTGTAAGTAAGAAAAAAGCTACACAAAGTCTCATTGTGTAGCAATCATGTTTTATTTGATAATTGGGATAGACATTTCAATCAAGCGATCGGTATGGATTGTTCGAATCCCAGCAGGATTGATGGTATTTTTATCGATTTTACGTCTCAAGAAAAACTCACGAATTCCATCAATTTCAGTTGGAAGAATAGCACGGTATTTGTTGGAAATGAGCAATTCATAGTGTAGTGGTGCCTGTGTAAAAATCACATCGGTATTTCCAGCTGAATAGGTTTCCACTAGAAATGCATCCGTATTTTCCAATTGGCTTTGTACGAGTCGTGTGTGGCTGTTGGTCGTGTTGATCAGTTTCATGCTTGACCTCCTCCTCTTTCGCTTTATTATAGCACTATTATCTGAAAATTCCTAGTTTTTGGAGAGATTTTCTTGATTTTTCCACTGTTCAATTCCCCACTTGTGACTACCACGTTTTAAATTGGCGATGGCTTCGTCAATTGGGAACCAAGCCAAATGATTAAAGTCTTCAAGTGGTTTTCCAATTTCTGTATAGCTTGTTACTTCGTAGAGGTAGGCAGGATTATAGTAATAGGTATCTCTATGGCGAGAATAGAAATATTCATCGGCTTGTCCGTAATATTGTCCGATAGTAGCAGTAAATCCTAATTCTTCAATCAATTCTCGTTCTAAAGCAGATAAGTGATTTTCACCAGCTTCGATTTCCCCGCCGGGCAAAAACCAGGCTCCATTTGGTGCTTGAACAAGGATGATGTGTGTGTGGTCATGATTTGGGATAACAGCGTAGACCCCGTAGCGGGACTGATATTGAATGCCGTCCTCTTTTGTACCGAAAATTGGATTTGTCATGTGGATTCCCCTCTGATATTCTTGTTCTCATTATACTAAAAATGATGGAAAAATTCTATCAAAATCGTTAGAAAATTCAGGTAATTTTTGTTTGATATAGAGAATGAAACTAAAAAACGGTACATCATCAGAAAATCACGATCTACCGTTTTTTTAGCCCCTCTCCCCGCACAGTTGATCGGGCATCGCAACGCAAGGGAGGAGAACTACTAATTGATCACTGCGTCAAATTACTCTCTAATTTAGTGAAAGAAGGTGGAAAATGTTGTCTTAGTTTCATATACAAAGTTATGAAGCTGGCACTTCTGTTTTTTGTGCTGCTTTTACGACGATTTTTCCGTTAGAAGTCATAACCGCACGGAGTTCTTTATCTGTAGGATGCTCCAGATAGTAATCTGTAATCGCATCTTCGATTTGGTCTTGAATGGTTCTGCGTAATGGACGAGCTCCCATTTTCGGATCGTAACCGAGGTCAACGAGTTTTTCTTTAACCTTGTCAGTGACATGGAGGTGAATGCCGTTGGTTGCCAATCGGGTATTCACATCTTCTAGCATCAAGTCCACAATTTTGAGGAGATGAGGTTTCTCAAGAGCCTTGAATTCGATGATACCGTCAAAGCGGTTCATGAACTCTGGGCTAAAGAAATCTCCAAGTTGTCCAAGGACAGAATTGGTCCGTCCTTCGAGTGCTGCTCCAAAACCGACAG
Source organism: Streptococcus ovis DSM 16829 (assembly GCF_000380125.1). Taxonomy (GTDB): domain Bacteria; phylum Bacillota; class Bacilli; order Lactobacillales; family Streptococcaceae; genus Streptococcus; species Streptococcus ovis. The sequence continues at coordinate 60,407 of NZ_KB904580.1, read as the reverse complement.
AAGCTTCTATTTTGCCAGTTCCGGCATTGGAAGTCATGATGATAATAGCATCCTTAAAGCTAACAGTCCGTCCTTGTCCATCTGTCAAACGACCATCGTCTAAGACTTGGAGGAACATGTGCATCACATCTGGATGCGCTTTTTCCACTTCATCAAGAAGAATCAGTGAATATGGATTGCGGCGGACTTTTTCTGTTAATTGGCCTGCTTCTTCGTAGCCAACATATCCTGGAGGTGCACCAACTAGTTTTGCTACACTGTGTTTTTCCATGTACTCAGACATATCGAAGCGAATCATACTGTCGGCAGAGCCAAAGAGTTCAATGGCTAATTGCTTGGATAGTTCAGTTTTACCAACACCGGTCGGTCCAACAAAGAGGAAGCTACCAATTGGGCGATTTGGTGTTCCGAGCCCCACACGATTTCGACGAATTGCTTTAGCGATTTTATCAACGGCTTCATCTTGACCGATGACATGAGATTTCAAATCATCTGCAAGATGGATCAGTTGAGATTGTTCTTTTTCTTTCAAATCGCCAACTGGAATATTGGTTTTTTGCTCAACGATAGCTTCAATTTCCTTCTCGGTAATAAGCGGAATATCATCTTCGTTGAGGCTGGTTTTTTGCATTTCCTTATATTTAGCAATCTGGTCACGGTAGTAGGCAGCTTTTTCATAGTCTTCATCGCGGGTTGCTTGCGCTTTGCGATTTTCAGCATCCACCAAACGTTGGTCGATTTCTTTTGGATCAACAAAATTGAGGGTTAAGTTCATTTTCGAACCTGATTCATCCAACAGGTCAATAGCTTTATCTGGCAAGAAGCGGTCTTGAATATAGCGGTTTGACAAGATAGCAGCTGCTTCAATGGCTGCATCTGTATAGCGAACGTGGTGGTAATCTTGGTATTTGCTTTGGATACCTTTTAAGATGGTAATGGTTTCTTCAACGCTTGGCTCGTCAACCTTGACAGGTTGCATCCGGCGTTCCAATGCAGCATCTTTTTCGATAATGCGGTATTCATTCAGGGTTGTCGCACCAACTAGCTGGAGTTCACCACGCGCAAGGGCTGGTTTTAAGATATTTCCGGCATCCATATTACCATCACCAGCAGAACCAGCACCCACAATTTCATGAATTTCATCAATAAAGAGAATGATTTCCTTTCGATTGCGGATTTCTTCCATGAGTTTTTGCATCCGTTCTTCAAATTGACCACGGATACCTGTTCCTTGCACAAGGCTGACAACATCTAAGCGAATCACTTCTTTTCCTTGGAGTTTATGTGGAACATCTCCGTCTACAATTTTTTGGGCCAATCCTTCAACAACGGCTGTTTTCCCTACACCCGGTTCTCCAATAAGGACTGGATTGTTTTTCGTGCGACGATTAAGAATTTCAATCACACGGACAATTTCCTCATCACGACCGATAACTGGGTCAATGTCACCACGGCGTGCAATTTCGGTGATGTTGATACCAAATTCTTCTAGGAGGCCATTTGGTTGTTGAGAAGGTTGTTGCGGACCACGTCCACCGTTCTGATTGCCGCCTCCATTTCCTCCTGCCTGTGTAGGCGGTGTCTGTCCTGGACGGCGTCCGGCAGGAGTATTGCCAGTGAAACCTCCGATATTATTGAAAAATTCGCTGAAGGGATCCATATCATTTGGATTTCCAATATCAGCAAGTCCCTTTAAAATCGCATTATTAGGGTCTGTTTTCATAATTTGATAGCAATTATGACAGAGGTCTACCTGTTTTTGTTTTCCATTAAGATTGGTATACAGATGAATGGTCGCATCGTTGATATTGCAATTTTGACAGAGCATGGTCATTCCTCTCTTCTGTTAAATTCCTTATTGAATGGTCAATAAAGGTCAAATATAGTTTCATTATAACAATATTTATCAAAAATGCAAGAATCTGAATCGCTTTGTGCTTATTTTTTGATGATGAAATGGTGGAATCCGTCCGAATATTGGATATTTAGGAAGACTTTTCAGAAAAAATATGATAGAATACACTTATAAAAGAATGAGGAGAAATGGACATGGAATCACATTTAGTGAGAATTATCAGCCGTTTGGAAGCAATGGCGACCGATGGTGGCACCTTGAAACGTAATTTTGAGCGTGAAGGTGTAGTTGTAGCAGAGGTTGCCTACAGCTATGATGAAGAAAATGGTTCTGTATTTACATTGCGCGATGTCGCAGCTCGTGAAACCTACACGTTTGATAGCATCGATTTAATCGCGATGGAAATTTATGAATTGTTATATTAAGAAGATCTAGAGCACAGCTCTAGGTTTTTTTATTTTTCTAAAAATCTCCCGACTAGTATAGAAAAAACATCACAACTCTTGACTGAAAAAGCGAGAATAGGTATTTTTATGGATAGAAACCATTTTTTATAGAGAAGGTTTTCTTAGTATTGAGAAAAAGTTAGAAAATTTTAATTTTCTTTTTTTCAGATCAGCTTTTTATGATATACTAAAATTGTTAAAAAACTTTAATTTTACTAAAAAGAATGAAAGAGGTCAAGAAATTTGCTTTTACTAGATGGAGAGGTCAATGTGACCTATCAGATTCGAAGTATTGATTTGCCAGAAGACAGTCAGCGTCATTTGGCAAACCTTGGTTTAAAAGTTGGGACCCCTGTTCGGTTGATTTCAAAGACAGCAACAAGTGCTATTTTGATGCTTTCATCTAGTCGTTTGGCCTTTGATCAATCGATTTTACGCCAGATAGATGTGGAGAAATTAGAAGAGGTGGTCGAAACACTTCCACTTTCATCATTAAGAGTTGGTGAATTTGCTTACATAGATGGGATTTTTGCTGTAAAGGAAGCTAAGAGACGCTTGATGGATATGGGCTTGACGCGTCATACAAAGGTTTATTTACGAAAGGTGGCGCCATTGGGGGATCCAATCGAAATCAGTCTAAGAGGATATGAATTGACCTTGCGAAAGTCAGAAGCGCAATTGATTAGTGTAATTCGGGCGACAGGTGAAGAAAGAGAGTAAAAAATTCACTACCGTTTCAAGAGTGGATTGTGACGAAAAACAAGCCATCTAGTAATGAAGAGGTGTAAAGAAAATGACAAAAATTGCTTTAATTGGGAATCCAAATAGCGGAAAAACTAGTTTGTTTAATGCTGCGACGGGGACCAATCAGCGCGTAGGAAACTGGCCGGGTGTAACGGTAGAGCGTAAAAGTGGCTTTGTGAAAAAACATCCAGAGCTAGAAGTGCAGGATTTGCCAGGGATTTATTCGATGTCCCCTTATAGTCCTGAGGAAAAGGTGGCGCGTGATTACTTGCTGAGCGATGAGGCTGATAGTATTCTTAATGTTGTCGATGCCACCAACCTAGAACGCAATCTTTATCTCACAACACAGTTAATTGAGACAGGGATTCCTGTGACCATGGCATTAAATATGAGTGATGTGCTAGACAGTCAAGGGAAATCTATTAATGTGGACAAATTATCCTACCAGTTGGGGATTCCAGTAGTAGCGACGAGTGCTGTAAAATCTCAAGGAATCCGTCAGGCTATCAAGAAGGCAGCTCAAACAAGAAGAGACACCGTGGATACTATCCAATTTCCCGTTTATGAGGACCGATTTGAGGCTGCCATTTCACAGGTGATAGAGGTTTTGGGTTCGACCGTCCCTACTTCATCTGCTCGATTTTATGCAATGAAACTATTTGAACGAGATGAGCTAGTGGAGGCAGACCTAAACCTTTCTGCCTTTCAAAAATCTGAAATTGAGGATATTCTTCATGTCACAGAAGAAATTTTCACAGAGGATTCCGAATCGATTGTCATCAACCAGCGGTATGCTTTTATCGAAAAAGTTGCCAAGATGGCACAGAGTCAAGAAAGTGATTTTAAACTAAATCTATCAGATAAAATCGATAAAATTGTCACCAATCGGCTGTTAGCTCTGCCTATTTTTGCCCTTGTGATGTTTTTGGTGTATTATTTATCCATCCAAACGGTCGGCACCATGTGGACAGACTGGGTCAATGATGTTCTTTTTGGAGAAATTGTGCCAAATTGGGTGCAGCGTAGTTTGACCTATTTGCAGGTGGCAGATTGGATGCAGTCTTTGATTTTAGATGGAATTGTAGCAGGTGTAGGGACTGTTTTAGGCTTTTTACCGCAAATTTTTGTTCTCTTTGTTTGCTTGGGAATCCTAGAAGATATTGGTTACATGAGTCGGATCGCTTTTGTCATGGACCGTATTTTTAGACGGTTTGGCCTGTCAGGGAAATCCTTTATTCCAATGCTGATTGCGACAGGTTGTGGGGTTCCAGCTATTATGGCGAGTCGCACGATTGAAAATGAGCGTGATCGGAAAATCACGATTATGACAGCGACCTTTATGCCCTGCTCTGCCAAGTTGGAAATTATTGCCTTGATTGCTGGGGCCTTTTTTCCAGACAATCCTTTTATGGCACCATCTACCTATTTTGTGGGGATTGCGACCATTGTTCTGTCGGGAATTGCTCTGAAAAAGACAGCTTTTCTTGGAGGTTATACGAGTCCCTTTATCATGGAACTTCCTGCTTATCATCTGCCTAAGATTTTTTCCGTCTTTCGTTATGCATTTGGGAAGGCCATGAGCTTTGTCAAACGTGCGGGAACTGTTATTTTTAGCTTGACAGTTTTGATTTGGGTCTTGTCTTCCTATAATTTTGCTTTCCAGGCTGTGGATACGAATCAGAGTATGTTGGCGAGTCTTGGGCGCGCCTTTGCTTGGTTGTTTGAACCCCTTGGGTTTGGTAACTGGCGGGCTACCGTTGCTGCGATGACGGGCTTAGCAGCAAAGGAAACAGTAGTAGCAACTTTTGGCATTCTCTATCAAAGTACAGGGAATACGGGGCTAACAGCAAGTTTACAGGCTGATTATTCAGCGCTAGCAGCCTATTCATTCTTGATATTTAATTTGCTCTGTGCGCCATGTTTTGCAGCTATGGGGGCAATGAAGCGAGAAATGGGAGATGCTAAGTGGACCCTTGGAGCGATTGGTTTTCAGACAGGCCTAGCTTATGTCGTTAGTTTGGTGCTCTATCAGCTAGGAATGGTCATTCTATATGGAGAATCGCTAACGGTTTGGACGGGAGTAGCTGTTGGTTTGCTTTTGTTGATGCTTTGTCTCATCTTAAGAAAACCGCGTCAGGTGAACGAAGAGGTGATTCATCTGGATCGTCTAGCTGTTGTTGGAAAATAGGAGGAGAAAATGATTGCAACAATTGTACTAACTGTTCTTATTGCTACGGGTGTGTTATTTGGCTTGAGAAATTTTATCAAAGGGAAAGGCTCTTGTGGGGACTGTAATTGTAGCTGTCCTATCAAAGAAGAGATGCACAAGGTCAGTAAAGTAGATTAAAAAAATCGCCTCCTCTATCCAATTGAAGGGGCGATTTTTAATGTTTAGGGGACTATTGGTAAAATAATGGTGGCCTGCAAACCAGGATTCAAATTTTCAAAGTGAATCTTTCCTTGATGCAAGGCAATAATTTGTTTGGTGATAATGGTCCCCATGCCATGTGTATCATAGTGTCGAGTTTTTTGATTTAATTCAAGGACTTTTTCAGGGCTAATGTTCCCGTTATCGGAGATAGTGAGCAAGACATTGTTTTCTTGGTGTACGAGAACGAGAGATTGGTGAGGTGCTTTGTTATGCGTGAGGCTGTTGAGAAGGAGATTGGTAATCGCGCGTGACAATAAACTTCCATTTCCTAAAATGAAGCTTGGGTGCTCTGGTAGTTGAAAGTCTAAATCAAGGTGTTCGTAATTATTATAAAAATCCGCAATGATTTGTCGGAGGAGCTTGTTGAGGTCAAGACGTTCCATTTCTTGCTGAAGAGCTGGGTTGTCTAGAAGGTAACTCATATTAAGATTGGAAATAATGTGCTCCATCTGATGCACATTGGCTTGAATTTGTTGGAGTTGTTTGGACTTCCCATGTATCGCTTCAAGTTGGCTAGTATGTCCCAAAATGAGAGTCAATGGATTTCGCAGATCATGACTGATGCCACGAATCCAGTGGTTGCGCATTTCCTTGGTTTCAAGCAGAAGCTGAGAAGTCTGGTTGAGAGCGGATTTTATCTCTGTGAGATTTCCTTTTTCATCTAGTAAGACAGGCTTGTTTTCCGATAAATCGGACAATGCTTGCGTGATGGGTTTGAATTCTTGTCGCAGTTTCATTTGTGTTCGGAAGTAGATGAGAAAGAAGGCAATGATAAGACCAATAAAGATGGTCAGACTCCATTTGAAAATCTGAAAGAAGGAATTGGCGTTGTAGTAATTAGCTGGAAATTTATCATAACTCCCTTTGGGATAGCCAAGGACCAGTACTTTATCTCCCATGACAAAGGTGAAAACAGGATAGTCGTCTAAATACCAGCGGCTGAATCGGACAATATCCTTCAATTTGTAGGGGTGGTCTAATGCTTGCGGTAATTGATAGGACTCCTCAATCTGTCCTTCCTCTGTTAAAACCATCAACCAAATATCCTTTTTATCCAGTTGTTCTTTATTTTGCGGAGAAAGGTTCAGTTGGTTGTCTTTTATCAACTGTTGAGCGAAAGCGGTCGGCTCTTGCTGATGGCGTTCTTTGGCAACGATATGAAAGGTTCCTAATAAAAAGATTAGGAGGCTAAAGATTCCCAAGAGCAGTACTGTTGTAAAATAAGCAAATAAGGTTTTAGAAAAGTATTTTAGTGTGCTCATCTAGTCCACCCGTAACTGGTAACCCAGTCCTTTGACGGTGAGTAAATGCGTGGGTTTAGAAGGATTGGTTTCTATCTTTTGGCGCACTTTTCGGATATGAGCCATCAATGTATTTTCATAGCCTTCATACTGTTCTCCCCATACCTTACTCAAGAGGTTATCAAAGGTGACAATTTTATTTTTATGGTCATAGAGCACGCGCAAAAGGCTAAATTCTTTGGCAGTGAGTAGGATTTCCTCTCCCGCCTTGACAATAGCTGCGCGCTCAAAATCGATTTGACAGGATTCGAGCTGTACGATGTCAGCTTGCTGAGGATAGCTGCGCTTTAAAATGGATAAGATGCGCAACTCTAATTCCTTGGGGCGAAAAGGTTTGACAATGTAATCATCTGCTCCCAACTCAAAACCTTGGTATTGTTTCTCAATATCAGATACCGCTGATAAAAAGAGGGCTGGCATCATAGAGACCTGGCGAATGTGGCGGAGAACATCAAATCCAGATCCATCTGGTAGCATAATGTCCAAAATCGCCATGTCAAATGCTTGCGTCTGTAAGAGGTCTAAGGCCTCTTTTTTACTGCTTGCTGTTATGAGCTGTGTGAAACCAGCAATTGCAAGGCTTTCTTTCACCAATTGTAAAATATCAGGATTGTCATCTAAAATCAGTAATTTTCGATCTGTTAATTTCATATTCTTACCTCAAAAAATAGTATAACATACTCTAGTAAAACAGCTCTGCTATTTTCCAAAAATTAAGGAAGAATTAAGGTAGGCGCCAAGGAGAGGTAAGGTGAAGGGTGTACACTAAGAGTGTCAGAAAAAGGAGGACAGAGACATGAACATGATTGAATTACAAAAGGTGAAAAAAGTTTTTGGGAAGCAGACGGCAGTCGATATTCACCATCTAAGCATTGAACAAGGGGAAATTTATGGTTTGATTGGTCCAAATGGGGCAGGCAAGTCGACCATTATGAAGATGATTTGTGGGTTGTTAGAACCAAATGCTGGACAACTGTTTGTAGCAGGTGTAGCAATGAATGAAAACAATCGAATTGGAATTTTAAAACAGATTGGTTCCTTGATTGAAGAACCATCGTATTATGATAATTTGTCAGGTTATGAAAATCTGCAAATTTTAAAAGAATTAAAAGGGTTGACAGAACAGGATGTAGCTGAGGCCTTGTCTATTGTCCGTTTGACAGACCATAAGGATAAGCGCGTCAAGCATTACTCACTCGGGATGAAGCAACGTCTTGGAATTGCAATGGCGATCATGGGACGTCCCCAATTGATTGTCCTAGATGAGCCAACAAATGGTTTGGACCCGCAGGCACGTGAGGAAATCCGTCGTCTGATTCGGAGTTTGCCTGAGAAATTTCAAACGACTGTCATGATTTCGTCTCATGCTTTGGATGAGATTGAAAAAATGGTGACACAGATTGGGATTATCGGGAGCGGAAAGCTCTTGTATCAGGGAACCATCGAGCATTTCAAGAGTCAACACAGTGGGAAATTGTGCTTGCGGACATCAGATGATGCACTGGCAGCTTCACTGTTAGGTGTAGCCTTGGTAGACGAAAGTTTGCTGTTGCCGATTATGTCGGACGAGGAAGTGGGTCAAGTGGTCCATCGTTTGGTAGTTGCTGATGTCTGTATTTATCGCATTTATGAAGTGACCAAGTCCTTGGAAGAACTCTTTATCGAGTTTACAGCCAGTGATCAGTTGTAGGAGGTGGCGTATGTGGAAAGCATTACAAATTGAGACTAAAAAATACCGTGGCTTGCCCGTTTTCCGTCTACTGGGACTGTCCGTGGTCGTAACGATTTTGGTTACGTTGATGAGTATCTTTGATATTAAAGGTAGTAAAGAGCTAGCGGATCTAATGAGTATTCATCTAGTGATGAGCAGTGCGGCTTTTATAAAGGTGATTCTCTTGCCTATTATTTTAGCCAGTCTAGCTAGTATGGCGGTTCAATTGGAAAATCGGCACAAGATGTGGAATGTGCTAAAGAGTAGTGGGGTGAGCTATGCACATATTTATCGCGTAAAATTCATCTATATTTATAGTTGTTATCTTCTCTCTCAACTACTAGAATGGGGGATCATTGCGGTCATTCTCAAGCAAAGAGGATTTAATGGAATTGTTTCCTTTGGGGACGTAGCCCTATATGGGGTGTCGATGCTAGGAATATCCGGTTTTATTTTACTAGGGCATTATCTTTTGTCTCTCAGATGGAGCAACCAATTGATTAGCTTGTCTGTAGCAATGGTCGGCTCTCTGATGGGGATTATTATCCTGTTGATTTCAAAAGAACTCATGAAATTGATACCGTATAGTTGGTATGGATTTTTAATGACAGTGGATTATGTAAAGGTGGGAGATACATTTGTAAAGACTCTCCGTCCAGTAGAACTGTATCCGCTTCTCGCCTCTGTCCTTTTTGGGATACTTCTGTATTCTGTCGGAAAACGTATGAAAGTAGGTGACTAAGATGACATTGATCAAAATTGAACTCATGAAATTAAAAGGTTCTTGGATTTGGTTACCACTCTTGGTATTGCCCTTGATTTCTGTCATCTATGGCAGTGTAAATTTTGCGGGGAATCAGTCTGTTTTGCAGAGGGAGTGGCTGAGTCTCTGGACGCAAGTCTATCTCTTTTATGGGATGTTCTTTTTCCCAAGTTTGATTGGGGTTGTATGTGCCTTTATCTGGCATAGTGAGCATAAGCATAATAGCTTGCGTTTATTATTGACATCGGCCTATACCTTTAGCCAGATGATTTGGGCAAAAGTGGCTGTCGCATTTGGATTGGTATTGCTATCTCAAGTTTATTTTTTGGTTTTGTATGGGGTAAGTGGTCTATTATTTCATTTTCAATCCGCTTTTCCGTTAGAATTATTATTTTGGGCTTTTGTAACGAGTTTATTTGCCTTACCACTTGTTCTCATCCAAAACTATCTTTCTTTGAGGATAAAAAGTTTTGCTCCTCCGGTCGCCTTATCCATGTTATTAGGAGTTGTCGCCTTTTTGATGGGCGTACAAAATATCATTCCAGAGTTAAACTATCTTTTTGCCAGTGCAAAAATGGCTAGTTATATCAATCAGGCAACGTCAGTGCATTTGTCGCTTTCTGCACCAGTTTGGCTTCGATTGATTGGCTATTCAATCATTTTAATAATACTTTTTACGCATTTGCAAAAACGTTATTTGAAGCAGTTGCTAACATAAAGAAATCCCCTGTTTGCCTAGTAGTGAAAACAGGGGATTTCTTTTAGTTAGCCCAAGTAATGACTTCTTCGCGTGGTTTACGTGTACGTGGGTGTTTTGGATCTTTACGACGGTAACCAAAGGAAGCCATGCTGGCTATGCCTTCTTTTTCTAGATCGAGGAGACCATGTTCTGCTAATATCGCATTGACTTTTTCGTATTCAAAACCTTCAATCGGGCAGGAATCGATACCAATCATGGCAGCAGCCGTCATCATATTACCCAAAGCAATGTAGGTTTGTTTGGCCGTCCAGTCCCAGAGGGCGCGTGGATCATCAGCAGTTTTCATGTCACGTGTTTGAAACTCCTGGTAGAGTTTTAGTCGGCTTGCTAGGTCGTCCCCTGTTCCAACTCCGCGTCGAATTAAGCTATTTTTCATACTTTCAGAATCGTAGCGAGCATTCTTTTCTGCAAGGAGTAGCACAAAATGGCTAGCAGTATCAAGCTGTGGCTGTGCTCCCCAGGCAACTGCTTTTAATTCATCTCGGACGTTAGCAATTTGCTCACGGTCTAGTACGACAAAACGCCAACCTTCTAGACCAACAGAAGATGGACTGAGCCAAGCAGTATCTAAGATATATTCCATATCTTCATGTGGAATGGACTCTTCGTTGTATATTCGAACGGCTACACGACGATCAAAGGTAGCGCGAACTTGTTGTTTGATTTCTTCTTTGGACATGAAAAAACCTCCCTTTTATTTCGTTTTCATCATACCAAAAATTTTTTTAAGAAGAAAGTATTTGTTCGTTTTTTACAAAATTTGCTGTCAAAGAGGGCTTGAAATAGGGTATTCCAATTATGTTTCATGGTATGGGGAGTGGAATCTTCACAATATTTAGGAGAAAAATCTGAAATAATATAGTATAATGGAAAAAAAATAGATGGGAGATGACAATGCAACGAATCGATGGAAAGAACTTAGCCGCCAAGAAGCAAGCTGAATTAGCTGACAAAACGACACAATTAAAGGAAAAAACTGGTTTGGTGCCAGGTTTGGTGGTCATATTAGTCGGAGACGATTCGGCCAGTCAAGTTTATGTCCGAAATAAAGAACGGTCAGCCTTGGCGGCAGGTTTTCGCAGTCAGGTGGTTCGTCTACCAGAAAGTACGACACAAGAAGAATTACTCGCATTGATTGAGCGCTACAATCGGGATAGTAGCTGGCATGGTATATTGGTGCAGTTGCCATTGCCGAAGCACATTGATGAGGAAAAGGTCCTATTTGCGATTTCGCCAGACAAGGATGTGGATGGTTTTCATCCGACCAACATGGGGAAATTTTGGTCAGGCCATCCTGTTATGATCCCCTCCACTCCCGCTGGTATCATGGAGATGTTCAAAGAATATGGCATTGAGTTGGAAGGCAAACATGCTGTAGTGATTGGGCGGTCCAATATTGTTGGCAAACCGATGGCACAACTCCTCATGGATGCCAATGCGACTGTCACGATTGCACATTCACGAACAAAGGACTTGGCGTCTGTGGCTCGTCAAGCAGATATTTTAGTTGTCGCTATTGGTCGGGCCAAGTTTATAACCAAGGAATTTGTCAAGGAAGGCGCCGTCGTGATTGACGTTGGTATGAACCGTGATGAAAATGGAAAATTATGTGGTGATGTAGATTTTGATAGTGTGGCAGCAGTAGCAAGCTACCTTACTCCAGTGCCAGGGGGCGTTGGTCCGATGACGATTACCATGTTGTTAGAGCAAACGTTTGAAGCAGCTAAAGTCAGTTTGTAAATAAGGGAGAAAATCCATGAAATTTGTTTTTGATATTGATGGAACGCTTTGTTTTGACCGAATGACTATCTCAGATGAAATCAAGCAAGTTCTGATAAATGCAGAAACTTACGGACACCAAGTGCTATTTGCCTCTGCCCGTTCTTACCGCGACTGTTTAGAGGTGTTGGGTCCTCTATTAAACCAGTATCCAGTTATCGGGTTAAACGGAGGTATCATTTATGATCAGGGACAGCTAGTCTTTGAACAGACAATCGAAGCTAATGCCGTTCAGACGATGTTAGATTGGTTTGATACCTATAACCTTCCCTTTTTCGTGGATGATTCCTTCAATTACAGTGGACAGATGATTCATAAAATGCCTTTCTATTCGAGTGTCGATCCTTTAAAGCAAGCTCAGCAATTACCACTATCTGATTTGCACCATCCTGTGAAAATCGTAGTCTATATGGGAGATCACGAGGATTTGGTAGAGGACACACTGGCGCAATTCGCTAACTCAGAGGTGTTGGATTTGACCTATGATGATAATGAAAAATGTCTCTATATCAATCCGCTTAACATTAACAAGGCGACCAGCGTTGCCCATTATTGTAACGAAGAATTTATCGCCTTTGGCAACGACCAGAATGATATTGACTTGTTTAAAGAGTCAATCTATGCCATTCAAGTCGGTGACTTTGTAGGACTTAGAGAATATGCAGATGATCAAGTATTGCTGATTGGTGACTATGAAGCTGCCTTGGCTGCTAAAATCACACAAGTTTTTGCTGATTTTCGAGGAAAATAATTCCTAAAATCGGTCCCAAGACCGACGAAAGATTGATGAGGAAAGAGTATACTATAGTCAATCCTAAATATTTTTCATAATCTCCTGAAAACACCAGCTGTGAAGTTGGTGTTTTTGTGTGTTCCAATCAGAAAAGTGGGAAATAGGCTCGGTGCGAAATAGCCCTTTTATGCAATAAATGGTATAATTGTATAAAAATAGAAACAGAGGGAGTGGGCTGTGCCAGATTATTTGTCCGTGTCATCATTGACCAAGTATTTAAAATTAAAATTTGACCGTGACCCTTATTTGGAGAGAGTCTATCTGACTGGTCAGGTGTCGAATTTTCGTCCTAGGCCCAATCATCAATATTTTTCTCTAAAGGATGACAAGGCAGTCATTCAGGCGACGATGTGGGCGGGTGTTTTTCGCCAACTTGGATTTCAAATTGAAGAAGGCATGAAGGTCAATGTGATTGGTCGCATCCAACTTTACGAACCAAGTGGTTCTTATTCGATAGTCATTGAAAAAATGGAGCCTGATGGGATTGGTGCCTTGGCTCTGCAATTTGAGCAACTGAAGAAAGCGTTGACCAAGGAAGGGCTGTTTAATCCTGAGTGGAAACACCCCTTACCTCAGTTTGTAAAAAAAATTGGTGTAGTGACGAGTCCTAGTGGAGCTGTCATTCGAGATATTATTACAACGGTTAGCCGGCGTTTTCCGGGGGTTGAAATCCTCCTTTTTCCAACCAAGGTGCAAGGTGATGGGGCTGCCCAAGAAATTGCAGCAAATATCGCAACAGCGAACCTGCGTGAGGACTTAGATGTTCTCATTGTAGGACGAGGCGGAGGTTCGATGGAGGACCTCTGGGCCTTCAATGAAGAAATTGTGGTTCGAGCTATTTTTGAATCACAGATTCCAGTCATTTCAAGTGTCGGTCATGAGACAGACACGACGTTGGCAGATTTTGTAGCTGATCGGCGGGCAGCGACGCCGACGGCAGCCGCAGAGTTGGCGACACCCGTCACCAAATCAGATATTTTGGCTTGGGTGATGGAGCGGGAAAATCGGGCTTATCAGGCTAGTTTGCGTCTCTTACGCCAACGTGAAGAACGGTTAAAGGCCTTACAGAGCTCTGTCATCTTTCGCCAGCCAGAACGCCTGTACGATGGCTATTTGCAAAAGTTAGATACCCTGACCAGCAATATGACAGCGCAGATGCGTCAGATTTATGCAGAACATTTACGAGAAGAACGGTTGTTGAGCCAGCGTCTCTACTCGCTGGATATGGCAGGACGTTTGCGTTACTTATCTGAAAAAATTGCTCAACAAGAACGTTTACTCAAGAGCCATATGGTCAATGTTTATGATCAGAAAGTTGCCAAGGCAGATAAACTGATAGAGACATTGGCAACACTAGATACTAGCCGAATATTAGCTCGTGGATATGCTATGGTATCACAAAAGAATCATCTAGTAGATAGTGTAGAAAAAGTAGATGTGACAGAAGAAGTGGCAATTCAAATGAGGGATGGCCAATTGATTGCGGAAGTAAAAGAAGTGAAAAAGGTTAATGGATAGGAAATGTGGATTGCCTAAAAATGAAAGGAAGACATCATGCCAAGTAAAACAAAAACATTTGAAGAAAATTTAGCAGAGCTAGAAACAATTGTAGGGAAATTGGAACAGGGAGATGTTGCGCTAGAAGAGGCCTTATCGGAATTCCAAAAGGGAATGAAATTATCAAAGACTTTGCAAAAGACACTCAACGATGCAGAAAAAACACTAGTCAAGGTGATGCAGGCGGATGGGACAGAGAAAGAATTGGATGCCGAATGAATAAGTTGAAACAGATTGATGCGGCCATTCGTCGCTATTATGAGAGTCATTCACAAAGCCGTGATGATATTTCATCAGAATTAATGGATGCGATTCTCTACTCGGTTGACAGCGGGGGCAAGCGGATTCGTCCCTTGTTCTTATTAGAGGTACTGGAAGCCTTTGGAATAGAATTATTAGACGCTCATTATGATGTGGCGGCAGCAGTAGAAATGATTCACACAGGATCTCTCATTCATGATGATTTACCAGCTATGGATGATGATGATTACCGTCGTGGTCGGTTAACCAGCCATAAAAAATTTGGTGAAGCGACAGCTATTTTAGCAGGGGATAGCTTGTTTTTAGACCCGTTTGGGCTTATCGCAGAGGCAGATTTGAAGCCAATTATCACTGTGCAGCTCATTCAGTTTTTGTCTGTATCATCTGGAACCTTTGGTATGGTAGGGGGGCAGATGTTAGACATGACCAGTGAAGGCAAATCCCTATCCCTAACGGAATTACAAAATATTCATGTCAATAAGACAGGGAAGTTATTGACATTCCCATTTTGGGCTGCTGGAGTAATAGCAGAGCAATCTGCTAGTGTGCTTGGTCGTCTTTGGCAGGTTGGCTCTCTCGTGGGACATGCCTTTCAAGTGAGAGATGATATTTTAGATGTGACTGCTAACTTTGAAGAGTTAGGGAAGACACCGAATAAGGATATTCATTCAGAAAAATCCACCTATCCAAGTCTACTTGGCCTCGAACAGTCCTATGTGGTGTTGCACGATGCACTAGATAGGGCGCAAGCTATTTTACAAGAATTAGGACAAGAAATCGATTTTCAGCCAGGAAAAATCTTAGATATGATAGAAAGGTTGCGATTAGATGGCCAAGGAAAGAGTTGATGTACTAGCCTACAAGCAGGGCTTATTTGATACACGAGAACAAGCCAAGCGTGGTGTTATGGCAGGATTGGTGGTATCTGTTCTCAATGGTGAGCGCTATGATAAGCCAGGCGAGAAGATTGATGAGTCCACTGAGCTTAAACTTAAGGGAGAAAAACTAAAGTATGTCAGTCGTGGGGGACTCAAGTTAGAAAAAGCTCTCAAGGTCTTTGGAATTTCGGTGGATGGGCTGACTACAATTGATATCGGGGCTTCGACAGGTGGATTTACGGATGTGATGCTTCAAAGTGGTGCTAAATTAGTCTACGCTGTTGATGTCGGCACCAATCAATTAGTCTGGAAATTGCGTCAAGATGAGCGGGTTCGTAGTATGGAGCAGTATAATTTCCGCTATGCAGAACCTGTAGATTTTACAGAGGGGCAACCGCAATTTGCTTCCATTGACGTGAGTTTTATCTCTCTTAGTTTGATTTTACCTGCACTTCAACAGATCTTGGCTGATGGTGGACAAGTGGTGGCTTTGATTAAGCCACAGTTTGAAGCAGGACGGGAACAAATTGGTAAGAACGGGATTGTCAAGGACAAAGCTGTCCACCAAAAAGTACTAGAAACGGTGACAGATTTTGCCTTGGATTGCGGATTTACTATAAGAGGACTGGATTTTTCACCAATTCAAGGTGGACATGGAAATATCGAATTTTTAGCTCATTTGGAGAAGTCAGCTGTTCCAACGAATCAGTTGAAGGATTCTTTTGCCGATGTCGTGGCACGAGCACATGGAGAATTTATAAAAGATGAATAAAAAAGAACGATTGAATTTAATTAAGGATCTGGTGGTTCGCTATCCGATTGATACTCAGGAAGAAATCGTTGAGCGACTACGTGAAATGGATGTTATTGCAACACAGGCAACGGTTTCACGTGATATTAAAGAGTTGGGGATTATCAAAGTTCCGACTGGTGGAAAAGGCTATATTTATGGTCTTCCAAAGACAGCAACTTCTAGATTCCAGAGTAATAATGTCCTTTCGACAGCGACGATGGACAAAATGCTCTATTTGAAGTTGGTTCCTGGAAGCACTGCTGTTGTCAAACGACAAATTTTGGAACGGTTTGATGCACAAATTTTCAGCATTACAGCAGACGATGACAGTATTTTAATTATTGTGAATGAAGAAGACTATCTTCCACAATTGGAACAGACAATAAAGGTTTGGTAAGCAATGCTATTAGAAATTTCAATTAAAAATTTCGCCATTATTGAGGAAGTTTCCCTCACTTTTGATACAGGAATGACTGTGTTGACAGGGGAAACAGGGGCTGGGAAGTCCATTATCATTGATGCTATGAATTTGATGTTGGGAGCACGTGCGACGACAGATGTCATTCGTCATGGAAGCCCCAAGGCAGAAATTGAGGGGCTCTTTTCGCTTGATGTGACTAGTGGTTTACAGGAAGTACTGGCAGAGCAGGGGATTGAATTTTCAGAAGAGCTGATTATTCGAAGAGAGATTTTAGCAAACGGACGCTCGGTCAGTCGAATCAATGGGCAGCTGGTTAATCTTTCTGTACTCAAACAAGTAGGTCAATACTTGGTTGATATTCATGGGCAACATGATCAGGAAGAATTGATGAAGGCAACACACCATATTTCGCTTTTGGATAGTTTTGGGGAGAATGATTTTCAGAGCCTAAAATGGCATTATCAGACAACCTTTGACGCCTATCGTAACTTGCGTAAGCAAGTTATTGAAAAACAAAAAAATGAATCTGAGCACAAGGCGCGAATTGAGATGCTAGAATACCAAATCGCTGAAATTGAAGCATCAGAATTGAAGATGGGAGAGGATGTAGCACTTAACCAAGAGCGGGATCGTCTCATGAATCATAAACAGATTGCCGATACTCTGACCAATGCTTATACCATGCTAGACAATGAAGATTTTTCAAGCTTGGGAAATCTACGTTCTGCCATGAATGATTTGCAGACTCTGGAAGAATACGACCCAGAATATAAAGAATTATCTCAGCAATTGACAGAAACCTACTATATAGTAGAAGATGTCAGCAAGCGCTTAGAGGATATCTTGGATAACTTAGACTTCGATGGCAATCGTCTGATGCAGGTGGAGCAGCGATTGGATTTGTTGCATACCATCACTCGAAAATATGGGGGCACAGTTGATGATGTGCTAGAGTATCTATCAAAAATAACGGAAGAATACCAGTTGTTGACAGGGAATTCTGGTTCGAGTCAGGATTTAGAAGGCCAACTGAAACAATTGGAACGAGAATTGGTTCACAATGCGCAACAACTGAGCCAGGCTCGGCACGAGCTTGCGAGTGCATTAGAAGCCGACATCCAACAGGAACTTCAGGACCTGTATATGGAAAAAGCTCGTTTTCAAGTGCAGTTTACCAAGGGGAAATTCAACCGTCAAGGGAATGAGAATATTGAATTTTATATTTCTACTAATCCGGGAGAGGATTTTAAACCCTTAGTGAAAGTTGCTTCTGGAGGGGAATTATCCCGTCTCATGCTAGCGATTAAATCAGCCTTTGCCCGTAAGGAGGGCAAGACCAGCATTGTCTTTGACGAGGTAGACACAGGAGTGTCTGGTCGAGTGGCTCAAGCTATTGCTCAGAAAATTTATAAAATTGGGCAATTTGGTCAGGTACTCGCTATCTCACATCTTCCACAGGTGATTGCGATTGCGGATAACCAGTTCTTTATTGAGAAAATATCCGATGAATCCACTACTGTTTCACAGGTTCGTCTTCTAGAGATGGAAGAGCGTGTGGAGGAAATTGCCAAGATGCTAGCTGGCGACCATGTGACAGAAGCAGCCCGTACACAAGCTAGAGAACTACTACAAAAGTAAGCTATCTGCTTACTTTTTTTGAAAAGAGGAAAATATGACAGAATCAGAAATCTTGCAGAAAACAGCTCACTATGTAGAAGAAAAATTGACGGGTGAAGGAAGTGGTCACGACTGGTGGCATATTGTGCGTGTCCGCCAAATGGCTGAAAGGCTTGCAGTCGAAGAAGGGGCGAATTCCTTTATCTGTGAAATGGCTGCGCTAGTGCATGACTTAGCAGATGAGAAGGTCGCAGGCAGTGAGGAAGCAGGCTTGGCAGAAGTTCATCGATTATTGGATAGCCTTGGCTTGTCTGACCATCAGACACAAGAAATTTTAATGATTATCCAAGGAATTTCTTACAAGGGAGGGACACTGCGTGATGTTCCCTTGACCTTGGAAGGCAAAATAGTGCAGGATGCTGACCGTTTGGATGCTATTGGGGCAATTGGAATTGCTCGAACCATGGTCTTTTCTGGTCACAAACAGCGACCGATTCATGACCCACAAGTAGCCGTTCGCGAGCAGATGACACTAGAAGAATATCGTTCCAATCAAGGCACCGCCATCAGTCATTTTTATGAGAAGTTGTTAAAATTAAAAGATTTGATGAACACAGAGACAGCAAAACGATTGGCACAAGGCCGACATGAATTTCTCGAATCTTATCTGGAACAATTTTACGCCGAATGGGAAGCAAGGCGGTAAGTTTGATGAAGGTGTAAGTGGAAAAATCTGCTGAATTGTTCAATTTTTGGTATAATGAAAGCATTGAAATGAAAAGTAGGAAGAGAAAATGACAGTAAAAATTGTAACAGATTCCAGTAACACAATGGAGCGTGATTTGGCAAATGAACTAGGAATTACGATTGTTCCTTTGTCCAATATGGTAGACGGCGTGGTCTATTCAGACAATGACTTGAAGCAGGGTCAATTTCTTGAATTAATGCGTCATAGCAAGGCATTGCCAAAAACAAGTCAGCCACCAGTTGGAGTATTTGCCGAAGTTTTTTCTAATTTAGCGAGTAACGGGAGTCAGGTCATTGCGATTATGCTTTCACATGCCTTATCTGGGACAGTAGAAGCTGCAAGGCAAGGAGCAGCCTTGTCAGGTGCAGATGTGACAGTCATTGATTCTAGTTTCACTGACCAGGCAACAAAATTCCAAGTTGTAGAAGCAGCGCGTATGGCGAAAGCTGGAGCAAGTAAGGAAGCGATTTTAACTGCAATTGAAGAGGTGAAAGAAAAGACAGAACTCTATATCGGAGTGTCTACACTGGAAAATCTTGTAAAAGGTGGCCGTATTGGCCGTGTGACAGGCTTGTTGAGTTCGTTGTTGAATATTCGTGTGATTATGCAAATGAAAGACCATCAATTAGAACCAATTGTAAAGGGACGAGGTAGTAAAACCTTTAAGAAATGGCTGGATAGCTTTGTGACAAGTTTAGAGAATAAAAAAGTTGTCGAACTAGGCATTTCTTATGCGGGTGAGCCAGATTTTGCCAATGAGATGAAGGAAAAGTTGCAGGCTTTCGTTCCTACACCAATTTCCGTATTAGAAACAAGCTCGATTATCCAAACCCATACAGGTGAAGATGCTTGGGCCATCTTGGTGCGCTATGAATAGTCGGAAGTTATTACAAGGTCTAGTTTTCTTTTTCATCAGTTTATTGGGGTCTATCTTTCTTTTTCATTTCATTGTACCTGCCGCACAACCTGTTTTAACCAAGGCCGATTACAAAAAGGAAAAAGTTGAGACCTTTTCCTATGTAGCCCTCGGGGATTCTTTGACGAAGGGTGTAGGGGATACGACCAACCAAGGTGGATTTGTTCCTTTAGTTGCTCAAAATTTAATGAATGACTATGGTTACCAGATGGAGGTTAAAAACTATGGTGTCTCTGGTAACACAAGTCAGCAAATTTTGACGCGCATGGAGGAGCAAACTGAAATCTCAGAAGCATTAGCAAGTGCGGATATGATGACACTGACGGTCGGGGGTAATGATTTACGTAAGGTGATTTTGGAAAATATTACCAAACTGAAAGTTTCGACGTTTAAAAAGCCGTCCAAAGTGTACCGCAAGCGATTGTTAGAAATTATTGATTTGGCACGAAAGGATAATCCAAACCTCCCCATTTATGTGTTAGGAATCTACAATCCCTTTTATCTGAATTTTCCTGAATTGACTGAGATGCAGACCATTGTAGATAATTGGAATCAGATAACAGAGGAAGCAGTTTCGCATTTGGATTACGTTTACTTTGTGCCTATCAACGATCTTCTATACCAAGGGATTGATGGACAAGAGGGAGTGCCCCAGATGTCAGGAGAAGAAAGCAAAGTGGTGAACGACGCACTGTATGAAGAGGATAATTTTCACCCCAATAATACAGGGTATGAAATCATGAAACGAGCAGTATTGGAGAAAATTAGTGAAACAAAAGACCAATGGAAAAATTAATGTATGGAAGTGGCTTTTTTTACTATTAGTCGCTGCCATTTTAGGATTAGGCATCGTGGTGATGAGTCGAATGGTGACCTATCGTGAGGATACCAGCTTGATTCAGGTTGAAAAGGGGGAAGAAACGAAAATTGGGACCTTTACAACCACTCGTGATCAGTTAAATGATACGGTTGCGACTTATTTGGAAGATTATCAAACAAAGGATTTCTCTTACAAATTGTATGCAAGTAATCAGCAGGTCCTGTTTGAAGGGGAGTATGCTATTCTAGGCCAAAAAATTCCGCTTTATATTTATTTTCAACCCAGTAAATTAGAAGATGGAAGTGTGTTATTGACTGTTTCTGAAATTTCAGCAGGGACACTCTATCTTCCAAAGGCAGAAATTTTGACCTATCTGAAGAAAAATTATAAATTGCCTGAATTTATCAGTATTAATGCCAAAGATGCTACGATTTTGATTCAATTATCTGCGATAAAAAATGATTTGAAGATTTCTATAAAGGCAAATACAGTTGATTTATATAATGACCAGATTATCTTTGACATATACAGAAAAAAATAAGGGTTAAGAGGGGTAAGTGTCTAGAGTTTTGAGAATATCATAAATACAACCCAGTGGGTAGCAGTAGCTACCTACTTTTTTTGTATTTTAAGGAGTATCTAAAGAACATGAGTTTAGAAATAGAAACAGGGATTTGCAGACGTTGTGCTTGTAATTGGGTTACGCCTTGTATTGATGAAGAACACGGTACTTGTTGGTGGATTGATAAGAATAGAACACTATGTAGCCACTGTTTCCATGGATGGAACGATGAACCTTATCAGATGAAAGTTTACTATCGACCAGGGCATGACTGGTTAGAAAGAGATAGAGAATTTGCTGAGGAAATATTGAGAAGTCCGAAGCATCACTGGGTTTATGATATGGAACACGATGTGCTATGTGTAGTTGGTTTAGGAGATCATATCGGAGCTGTTCGTTTTATTGCAAAAAAATTTTACGGTCTAGATCGTATCTACCGTGAAGAGATTCCAAAATGGCAAGAAATCATTGCCAATAATATGATTTTTCATAATGCAGCGGTGAATGATTCTGATCACTATGCTAGACATTTGCCACGAAAATATCGTGAAGAGAATTGATATGGAAAATAAAATTGTTCAAAAGATCCAAAATCTTTTGGAATTGGCCTACGATGCACCTAATGATGAAGAAGGACAGACAGCCCTTCTAATGGCTCAGAAACTCATGTTTAAACATAAGTTGTCGATGAGTGATGTAACGGCTACTAAAACCAAAAATAATATAGGTGAGGCAGTAGGGACATGGGAATATAGATTGCCCTGGTGGCAGGAGGAATTAGCTGCAATTCTAGGAAAAAATTTCCGATGCCAAACAATTAGAAGACGGAAGATGGATGAAGGCATTACTCAGGTGATTTTCTTTGGCTATCGGTCTGATACTGAACTTTGCACTAGAGTATATGAAGGAGCGATTTTATATCTTAAATATCGATTAAAACGGCTCTTGCCTACTGTTACAAAGTCAAGGTGGAAAGACTATAAGAAATCTTATCTATTAGGTTTCTTAGAAGGTCTTGATCATCGCTTCAGAAACCAGGTTCAGTCGTCAGAAGAGTATGCTCTTATGGTACAGGTTCCTGAAGAGGTTCTAGAAGAACAGCGACAGCGTATGGGAGACCTAAAAAGTAGAAGCCTTAAAATGGCATTTGACGTTGATTATGAGGCGTATATTTCTGGTATTGAACAGTCAAAGGAAACTAAGTTACTATCAGAGGAATTGTTGAATGGAGATCAATTATAAAAATTGAATCTACAATATGGAGAAAATTATGACTAGATTAGAGAGAAAAGCACGTAAGTTAATTTTGAAAGAAATTATGCAATCACAGAATGTGACGCCATACAAAGCAAAGTTGATTTTACAAGAACTAGAGCAATTTGGATTGATTAAATTTTCCAGATCTGGCGAATTTGGTATTAAAGTAGCAGGGTAGGATTAAGAGATGGCAGATATAACTATTGATTTATTGACCACACAAACTTTTTATCAAGTCCCTAAAATTTTCTCAACACGGATTGAAAGAAAATGGAACGAAGATTTGAAGCAAAGAGTAAAGATAAAATATACAAGTAAGTATGTAGTCTTGTCTTCAGATGCAAAACTCGCTTATGGTGCTTTGTACGATCGCTGTCAAGCAAGTATTTATTCTTATCAAAATGGCAAACGTGATTATGTTGATGAAAATGGTTCTGTCTTTTTGATTTACACAATCCAAGATTTGATGGAGTTGTTAGATAAGGCGAAGGGCACTGTCATTAAAATAAAAAAGGAATTGACTGATATGGGGTTGCTTCGGGAAGAGCGCCTTGGTAGAAATAAAGCAAATCGCCTCTACCTTCAGTTAGTTGATGCAAGTTGTCAAGAAATGATTTTTTATGATGAAAGTGACAATTTTATTAAGAAATTAGATGCTAGTGGAAATGTTTTAAAAGAAAATAAAAAAGAAGCTAAAATCGTTGATAGTAGCGGAAGTTCAAAATTTGGACTTCCAAAAATTGAACTTCCGGAGGTTCAAAATTTAGACCCTAGTAATACTAATATAAGTGATACTAATATGAATATAAGTTCTAGAAAAGCTAGAACTGATTCAAATACACAAAATAAATCTCAAAAATATATCTCTCCACAGTACTATTCTCTTTTACAAGTTATTGCAGATAAATACAATGACCGTTACATGTATCCAGAAGGATATACATTGACACATCATCAGAAAATGCAAATTGGTCAATATCTATCTGGTGGTTATGCAACCAGCAATGAAGTGCTAGATATGATTGAACGTATCCCGCCTGCTTGTGAGAGTCCACTCTCTTATCTCTTGAAAATGCTTGATAATCTCAGAGAAGAGCGAAGGATAGAAGAAAAGATGGTTGCGCATCGTAATGCTGAAGTATTTTATGGGAATATAGGAGGCAGATGAGGTTCGTTTATGGTGAAGAAACTATGCAAGAAGTTGATAGGTTAATCAAGGATTAAATCTGAAACTTGACCTCAGTATGTCATTAAACTGCTTGTCCTTTGACAACTGAATACCCCCTCTGTCCCGAAACGATTAGGTAGTGAAATACTTAGCGGCATGACTATGCGATAAAAAAGAAACGGGGGCGGAGTGAACCAGACACAGGTAAACTGATGTGCTGGAACAACTAGAAATACATATCTAGTCGCAGTCATACAACGAAAAAGGATGGTTAATCCATAACCTAAAGGAGTTGAGAGGAACTAGACTATAACTCTTGCTGAAGAAATACAGATGAGCTGCTATGACAGCTTACAGCACGGCGTAGATCGCCTTTCATCTATGAAAAGGAGAAGTCAAATGGATGAAATTAAAATATCCAATCAGGTCTCATTATCAGACTTGAGAAAATTAGGTCGCGAAGGTGGTGCAACAGCGTATTTACTTGATGGTAAAGAGGCAAAACTTCACAGTAAATTCGCGACTGTACGTGAACGTGGATTTGTTAGTGGTCGTCTACAAGATGTTGAAGTGATTATTGACTATCCTAAACTATATTCAAGAATTAGAACCATTCAACGGAATGGTATTCTTGTGGCGAGAAGAAATAAAGGAGAAAAAAAACAATCAAAATTATTATTAACAGGAAAAGGTTATAGCCCTAAAAAGTAAAAGGAGAATAATATGTCTAGAGTGTTGTTAAAAGCAAGTATTACAGGTATGACTATTGGGGTAGTACTAGCTGGTACAGGTGTAGGGGCAGATGAAACTCAAAGTCTTGCACCAAAAGATGATGTCATTATTGTTACAGAACCGTATAAGTCTATTAATACTGACCTAACTTTGTTAAATGGTGATTCTCAAAAGTCTCCAGAAAACAATACAACTATTGTACCACCAGATCCAACTAATCCATCAGTTATAAGTCCTAGCACTGATGGTAATGGAGAACAGGTAACTCCTGTTCCTATTCCAAATCCATCCAATCCAACAATTCCTACTGAACCTACACTTCCAGCTCCTGGAGAAGGAACAGATGGAAAGGTACTGCCAACACCGATACCAGACCCTACCCCTATTCCGAGTCCATCAGAACCGTCAGTACAACCAACTCCAACTCCTAGTGGACAATCAGAACCAAACTCAGAACCTGATCCAAATACTAATCCACCAGAACCAGTGCCGTCTGAACCAAAAACAGCGGATCAGGCACAACGACAAGGTAAATCTCAAGTTGGTACTCTTTCAACAATTACAGGACAAACTGTTCAACCAATTAACGAACCAATACTGACAAATACTGGATCAGTGATTGCGAGTACACAA
The DNA here is from genome assembly GCF_000380125.1 of Streptococcus ovis DSM 16829. Classification (GTDB taxonomy): domain Bacteria; phylum Bacillota; class Bacilli; order Lactobacillales; family Streptococcaceae; genus Streptococcus; species Streptococcus ovis. Next base: position 35,461 of record NZ_KB904580.1, on the reverse strand, counting down.
AATGGACAAATTATCTTGAATGATGGTAGCGCTGTTGCTCCTGAAGTTATTGGAGGTGTAACAAATACAGACAATACAATCACTATCACGAAGGCAGATGGTACCAAAGCTACCCTACCGCATACTGGAGATAGTGCAACAGGATTATTAAGTTTCGCTGGTATATTTTTATTAGGAATTACTGGTTTTATTAAAAAACGTTGGATTTAAAAAAGTAAAGGAGAATATTATGTTAGAAAATAAAGTAGTTTTTGGTTTGCGTAAAGCAAAAAATGTTACCACCCTTGTTGGAGTGCCGTTAGGTACAATGAAAAAAGCCATAGTATTGGCAACAGCTGTTAGCGCAGTCGGTTTGACTTTTGTGGGATATACAGCAAGTGCTGAAGAAAGTGAATCAATTCCAGCTATTGTTGAAAGTAAACTACCTGAAACAATTGATCATAACCAATCCGATGAAGGCCCGTTTAAAGTCTCAAGTTCAATAAATGATGGACCAGTTAAGTTGGAGGAACCATCTGATGTAATTAGTTCCGCAACCAATTTAGCTGATCAACCAGCCGAATCATCAGATCAAGCTATTGATAGTCAGAAAAGAGCTGGGACCTCTGAAGGGGATATTACAACAGTTGTACCAAGTCCGAATCTTGATGCTTCTGTACAACAAGCAAAAGCAGCTGGAATTGATGTAGTTGTTGGAGATACTAAACCTGCGGATAACTATGCATCTGCTCAAAAAAGTTATGATATCCAACAAGCTGTGATTGATGATGTGACAAAAACTTATGACAATGCTACAAAAGCAGTATCTGATGCGAATAAACAAGTAGATGATATTGCCACAAAAGCAACTAATGGTGGGATTGACGTAAAAGTAACTACACAAACTGTGACGAAGTCATCTGAAGTAGATACATCTGGAAATGTTAAATCTTTAACTGAAGTAGATACATACCTTGCTAACAAGAAAATTGTTTTAAATGATTATGCTCAAAAAATGAAAGTTTATGAAGAGCAGTTGTCGAAGTTTAACAAGGATTCTGAGGAATATAAGAAACTGTTTGCAGAGTACCAACAGTTATTTGTACAGTATCAAAAAGATAAATCAATTTTTGATGCCAGTTTAGCAGAATATACAAGCAAAAAAGCTCAATTTGATAAGGGNATGGTTGAATACAATGCTAAGATAGCCCAATATCAAAAAGATAAACCAATTTTTGATGCCAGTTTAGCAGAATATACAAGCAAAAAAGCTCAATTTGATAAGGACATGGTTGAATACAATGCTAAAATGATCCAATATCAAAAAGATAAGGCTGATTTTGACAAAGAGTCTGATTTGCACATTTCTAAAATGGCGCAATATAAACAAAATATGATTGATTACAATGCTGCAATGATCCAATATCAAAAAGACAAAGCAGATTATGATAAGCGAGTTGCGGATTTAAAATCAAAAGTAGGTAAAACTGGTTATCCTACAAAATATTTGACTCAATATCTAAATATTTCTAGTGAGCCAAACGCACGTATCAAGAGTGTTGAAGGGAATGTTGCTACTATTCGCTACTCACTGATTGATTCTTACCAAAAATCAGGTGGTAAATTGACAGATAGTGCGGCACTGCTTTCATATATCACTGCAAATGCTGCAAATGCGTTTGTAAAATATGGTGGACCTGATTATAGCAACTTCTTGTGGCTTGATAAAGGAGATCAGTTTACTGTTACTTACGACAATCTTCAAAATTCGAACTATGGAGATTCGGTTCTTGGTAGTTTAAAATATACTTATACAGTTAATAGCTTATCTGGAGGAAGTACAGGTGTTGCGCAAATCTATACAGATCCGACTTCAACCATTTTTGTTTATTCTTCTCCTGTAAGAAAAGCAGACAATTCAGCAGATGATTTAAACATTACGATGAATGTACGTATGTTTGACAAAGAAGGAAATGAAATCATTGTATCTAAAGATCGTCCAGTAGCGGTGAATTTTGGATCATTGAATAATAAAACATCAGCTGCAGTTAATTATAGTAACATTGAATATGTTAATTACGGAGCGGCTGAACTAGTAGAACTAGTAGGTTCTTCTGTTAAGAAACATGGAAACTTTGCATATGCTGCAACGAATAATTCGTATGTTGATGGCTCTTCTACCTCTGCCAAATTCTACTCTGCTGGTGATGAGAAGAAAGAGACTCGTTACTATGGATCGGCTATAGGATTATTTACAAGTCCAATTAGTTTTCAATTTGGGTTAACTAATCGAGATGTGACATCGAATGTTAACGGTGGCCGTATTGAGCCATCTAATATTTGGTTTGCTTTCAATACGAATGTTGTTGGGGATGTACCAGTGACACCAGTTGAACCACCAAAACCAACCAAGGCACCTGTTCCTCCAACTCCACCAACACAGCCGACTAAGCCAACAGAACCGATTAAACCAACTCCACCAACACAGCCGACTAAGCCAACAGAACCGATTAAACCCACCCCACCAACACAACCGACTAAACCAACGGAGCCAACTCCGCCGACTAAACCAGAAACTCCAGAAATTCCTCCGCTTTCAGTTACACTAGTGAAATTTGATGTTAAAACACCGAAAGTTAATGTGAATCATTTTACAGTTACTCAGAAACCAACTATTTCAAAATCCGTTGAAGATAGTGGTGGGACAGATTTACATAACAAGACAGTTGCAAAAGCATCCAATGTTGTGTATCGTCTTAAAACGGATGTGTTAAAAGCAGGACGAAAAGTTGTTGCAAATGGAAGCTATGTGATTGTAGATAGCTTACCTCAAGGCTATGAAATTGATTTAACTAAAGTTGAAACTGAAAATCCTGATTTCAAAGTAACTTATGCTAAAGATAATCACACATTAACTTTTGTCGGAAAAGATTCTTTAGTAGCAGCAATGAATGCAGATTTGTCAAAGGATTATGACGTGATAGATCCAATTATTCGTGGTTTAGTATTAAATGATAGAGCAACTTATCTCAATAACTATACCTTGCAAATTGGTAATGATTACAAAGTGTATAGCAATACAGTAGTCGTGCATACACCACCTGCCCCAACTCCTACGAAGCAAGTCAAAGATGTTTCTGGTGTAGATATTGATGGGAAATTGGTAAATAAAGGACAAGTTATTAACTATGTTCGCGATTGGGTTTTGGATCAATATAAAGATATTGTAGCAAATGCAGTAGCAATCCAAAAAGGATTTGGCAAAATTGATAATTATGATGAAACTAAAGTCAAGTTCATGTCAGATAAAACGACAATGATTGATTCTGATGGTAACACAGTTACAGGATTAAAAGCCTATGTAATTCAAAATATTGCAGAGGCACCGGAAGAAATTAAAGCACTAGTTCAAAATGCAAATGTACCAATTGTAGAAAACGATGAGTTTGTGATCTGGGTTGCAGAAAATCCTATGAACTTTTACGATAAGTATGTAGTGACAGGTAAAACAATAACTTTCACTACCCCAGCAGAAGTACTAGATAGTGCTGTTGGTCCAATTGATAATGTTGCTTATCAAATTGATTTTGGTAATGGTTATGTGTCAAATGTCGTTACAAATCATGTTCCTCCAACTCCACCAACACAGCCGACTAAGCCAACAGAACCGATTAAACCAACTCCACCAACAACTCCTCCTTCAGTGCCCGTCACACCCGCGAGATTCTTACCACAAACGGGAGAACATCAGTCACCATTAACAATCATTGGTGCAACAGTGTTAGCTGTAATGGGATTATTAGGGTTGCGTAAAAAAGAAGAACAGTAGGTCATTTTCAATAGAATTTGTATTTATTAATTTCTTGACTTTGGAGTGAGAGGGTGGCCAATATTTACCTCCTCTCTCCATTTTTAAATGTGGCAAACTATGGTATAATGAATATATTAAAAATAAAGTGAGAAAAACATGAAAAAGTTTAAAGGTTTTGTAAGTATTGCATTAAGCACCATTATGATAGGGTGTTTTAGCCCAGCCTTAGTAAATGCAAATCAGACTTCGACATCTCTTCAACAGGCAGAAGCAAAAGTTAAAAGCCTAGAGCAAACAGTGCTACTTGCAGAAGGGAATGTATCAAAAGCAAATTCAAATTTAGCTGCTGCTAAACCAGCATATGACAATGCTAAAGTAAAAGTCGAACAAGCACGTAATACTTTAAATAGTTATCCCGTTTTCAAATTGAGTCAAGAGTATGTGAATGCTCTGAAAGATTATCGGAAAAAATTAGATATTGCAGGAGAGCAAAAATTGATTGCACTCGCAGATGAAGGTCTTAAGAACAATGTCTATGTAGCAAATCCAAAAGATAATTATTCAGTTGATGTTTTACATCTTACAAATAATCAACTCATTGAATTAGCATGGTATGCGCAGTCTATTGAGAGTCAGATTCGAACACAGTTTGGTACACCTCAAGTATATGTAACTCAAGGATCGATTGATTTTTCAAAGGCTATTGCAAATCGATATACAGCAGATGATTGGTATTTAAAAGCTCACCATGAAGAAGCTATCAAGCAATTGGCTAAATCTTTTGGTTTGAAAGAAGGTCAATATTATGAAAATCTGTTGTCTGCTTATGCAGGTGGCGTAACGAAGACGATGGCTGATTTAAAACATGATATTCATTTAGCTTATACTGAAATGATGTTTGCGAAAGACGAATGGTTTCATGCTATGGGGTTGGCAGGAATCTGGTATGTGAATGATATAGAATATCTTTCTATTGGATTTTCTCGAACACGTGAGATTGATAACGTACACATTATTGCAGTTGGACGTGATGAGATTTTACCAGGCTCTAGTTTTGATTCCTCTGTGATTGTAAATCCGAATAACTACTCAAATTATCAATTAGCAGTTTCACAAGCTCAGGAACAATTAAGCCTTTCTGAGTCGATTTACAATCAACGATCTTTAGAAAAACAAGCTGCAGATAATGCTTTAATTAAAGCTAAGGCTGATTTAGCACAAGCGAAACGTGTGTTAGATGATTTACGTAAGGATTCACAAATTCTGAAACAAACTACAAAATCAACTAGTAAAACTATTTCAAAACAAAATCCTATAATAAAAGGCTTACAACCAGTTTATCGTTTATATCATTCAGGATTAAGGGTTCATCTTTATACGAAAGATAAAAATGAATATCAAGTTCTTTCGGCACGTGGTTGGAAGCAGGAAGGGCAAGCATGGATGACTTCATCGAAAGGTGATCCAGTTTATCGTTTGTATCATTCGGGATTAAAAGTACATTTATATACGAGAGATAAAAATGAATATCAGGTTCTTGCGACACGTGGCTGGAGACAAGAAGGTATTGCATACCGTTCAGAGGGAAATGTTAAGGTTTATCGATTATACCATAGTGGTATCAAGAAACATTTATATACAAAAGATAAAAATGAATATCAGGTTCTTTCAACACGTGGCTGGAAGCAGGAAGGTATTGCCTGGTATGCAAAATAAATAATTAGTAAGCTACTAGATGATTCTAGTAGCTTTTTAGATAGGTTAGAAAGGAAAAGAATGGAAAATTCAAATTTTGGGAAAACTCCATCCTCTGAAGAAAAATTGGGACAGTCTTCAGTTACAAGTGAAGTAACATTTAAAATAATTGAGCACATTGCTATGTTAAATACGAATACAAGAGGATGGACAACAGAGTTGAATCTAGTTAGTTGGAATGGTAAACCAGCTAAGTATGAAATTCGTGATTGGAACCCTGACCACACACGTGGAGGAAAAGGGTTGACATTTGAACCACAAGTTTGGGAAAACTTGAAACAAATCATTAGACAAATGAATTAAGGAGAAAATACATATGGAACTATTTACACAGATTGTAGGATATTTAGGTGGAGCAGGAACAATGATAGGGTTATTTGGTATATGGACTGGTTGGCAGGATTTTTCGACTGGAAAGATTAATGAAAATGCAATGCAGCAATCAAAAGGGCAGAATGCTATGATTTTTGGTGGGTTGACTGCAGCAGTATCAGCCTCAATTGCAGCAGCAGTCATTGCTCAAATGAGTGGTATTATTGGTTAGAAGGAGAACAAGGTGGATGTTTCAGAATTAACAAAGTCGCTAGCAGACTATAACGCAACCGTTAATAGTTCTGTGGATTTGATTGTTAGCGCGACACAGCCCCTTGCCTTTGTGATAATTGGTGTTTTTTTACTTTTGGAGTTAGATAGCTGGTATAAATACTTTAAACAAGAAGGAGGTGCTATTACAGCAAATCTTTGGTTAGAGTTAGCTATTAAATATGTTTTAGCTTACTTATTTGTCATATATAGCTCTTCAATCTTTGATTTCATTGTCGAGATTTTTAACGTTGCGATTAAGCTAACAAACGGTGTTTTACCAAATACAAAAATTAATTTTGATGTAACGACAAAAGGCTTGACGGGATGGTTTTTAAAAAATATAGTTGGATTTGTTGGTAAAACTACAAATTATATAGCAGGTGTATCAGCAAAGTTACTTCTGATGATGCGTTTCTTCCAGATGTATCTTTTGAAAGCACTCGGACCGGTGATGGTAGCATTTTTTATGGCTGATTCTACTAGACCTACGATGATAAATTTCTTAAAGCAGTTTGGCGCTGCTGCCTTGCAAGGTTTGATATTGATGATTGTAATCAGATTATATCCCGTACTTGTTCAAACAGACATGTTGAAAGCAGGAGAAGGGGATTATGTGACAGCTTTTGCATCTATTGCAAAAGGTATTATCTTTATTTTTATGCTGTTTGGTAGTCAACGTTTAGCAAAAAGTATCTTAGGAACTAGTTAAAAAACAAAAGGGTGCATTTTTTGAAAAGTTGTGATACAATATAATTATAAATATAATTATATTGATAAAAAAGGGGGTATTATGAAAGAAGGAAAGCAAGTTCAAAGTGTAGAAGAAGCTTTAGACAATTTATATGAAGCAATGGCTTGTGCTTCTCATGAAGAATTAATAGCGGCGGGATTAGAAAAGCGAAGAGGAATTAGATATCACATTTCAATGATTGGGAAGTTCCTATTCCTAGCGATATCTTTCGTTATAAAATCGCCAATCTTTCTTTATTACTTCCTAAAACACTGGATTGGTGTAGGTATTATTACTTGGATAATTTTTGTTATATATAAAGCTATGTTTGTATCTGGAGAAGTCCAATTTACAAATCATGACTTTTCTATAATCACCATAGTTTCTATGTTTTTATCTTTATTTGTCACATTTAGTTTGTTTAGAAGTAAGGAGTGAAAATACAAATTATCACATGAAGCATGATGCAATTTTGCATTGTGCTTTTTTTATTGTCAGAAAGGAGCTTTATGAAACTTGGCTCAAAATTTTTAAAGGAGTTTGAGAACTATGAAAAGCCAATTTTCGGCAACATGACTAAGCAGAATTTAATTCTTTTGTCTGCTGTGATTGGTACTGGTGTTCTCAATATTGTTTTACTACGATTGGGAGTTCCACAGATTATCTTATTTATTTTATCAATCCCTATTATCGTACCAGCGCTTATCTTTTCATCTAACCGAAAGGATGAGTATTTAGAGCGTTGGAAGTTCAAATACACGATTCAGGATCGTGCATACTTAACAGATTTCGGAAAGGAGGAGAAAGTTACCAAAAATGACTTTATTCAATCGAAAACAGTCTCGGAAGCTAAGCCAGACTGAAAAACAACGCAAGGCACGTTTACAACGAACAATCAAGCCATCCACACAACTTACTATCCGCTATACTAGTCAATTTGAAGATGGTCTGATGTATATTACTGGTCAAGAGTACTCTAAGAGTTTTCGCTTAGGTGATGTCGCATATACTTCTACAACAGATGAGGAGAAGATTGATGTAATTACAACATATGCTGAAGCTATCAATTCTCTTGATGCAGGAGACAATTTTCAGTTTCTAGGTATTAACCGACGTATAGAAACACAGGTTGTAGCGGATGTTTTATTTGACAACGTCGGTGATGAGTACCAGAACTATAGAGATGAGTATAACGCAATTATAAACAAGCGTTTCTCTAAAAATAGTAAAAACTTTCAATTCGATAAATACATTATCATTTCTACAGATGCAAATGATAGTGATTTGGCTGATAGACAATTAGATGAGATGGGTGTCTCATTGGCAAATCAATTTGCAGAAATGGAAATCAGTTTAACGGATATGGATGGCTTAGACCGTTTGAAGATTTTTAATTACTTACTGAAGGGTGAAAATTTTCTTACCTACAATTATCGTGATATTGCTCTATCTGGTCTAACATCGAAGGACTTCATTGCACCTAGCAGAATTAAGTTCATGGAAGACCGAATGAAGATTGATCATTTCTATGCTAAGGTGATGTATATCGGAAAATATCCAACTTTCTTATCAGATAGACTGATGAAAAAATTGACGGAAACAGGTGTAGAATTTGCGATTACAGTACATGCTAAGCCGTATGATACCTCAGATGCTCTTAAAAAAATCAATAGTCAACAAGCAGCTGTTAAATCAGAAATGATTAAAAATCAAAAAGATGGCTTGCGTGATGGAATTATTGATTCAGAATTATCAACTTCTGGAGTTGCAAAGGAAGTCAACGAGGCGACTAAGGAGTGGAAAGATGAAATCATTGATAATGACCAAAAGATGTATGCTGGTTTGATTGCTGTCTATTTTATTGCTCCAGATAATGAAACTCTCAACGCTAATGCCGATAAGTTGAAGACTGCTGCACGTCGATTGGGTGTTGATTTTAATGATTGTTACTATTACCAGGAAGAAGCGCTCAATACTATCCTGCCGATAGGTCATGCTTATCTAGATGTAAAGAAGCGTTTTGTACGTGACATGACGACAGACAATGTTGCCACTCAAATCCCATTTACTAATGTGGAACTCATCTCGAATTCTAAAAAAGCTCTGTATTACGGTCAAAATCAGCTTTCCAATAATATTATTACCTTGGATCGTAAAGCTGACCTGAATACAGGTAGTGGGATGATTTTTGGTACAGCTGGTGCTGGTAAAGGGATGACTGTTAAGACAGCAGAAATCATTCCAACGTTACTGCGTTATCCCGAAGATCGTATTATTATCATTGACCCTGAAGACGAGTACACTACGATAGGTCGTGAGTTTAACGCACAAATTATTGATATTGCAGTTGGTTCTAAAAATCATTTAAACCTTTTGGATTTGCCGAGCCAAGACAAGTTAGACTTATTAGACGATGAGGATAATGATCCGATTGGTGATAAGGCAAACTTGCTGATGGGATTATTTGAATCAATGTTCGATGAGGTGAGCGATGAAGAGTTCGGTATTATTGACCGGGTTACAGCATTGACTTATGAACGATTTGAGGGTAGTGGTAAACTGCCAACTCTAGCAGATTGGCACAATGTACTTTTGGAACAGCCTGAAGAGTTTGCTCAGAATTTGGCTACCAAGTCAGAACCATATGCTAAAGGATCTCAGAACATCTTCTCTTATCAATCAAATGTGAACCTAGATAGTCGCTTTATTATCTTTAATATCAAGCGACTGAAAGGGAAACTAAAACCATTTGCTTTACTGGTTATCCAAGATTATATTTGGAATATGATTGTAGAAAACCAAGGGAAATTGACCACACGGCTTTATGTCGATGAAATTCAGCTACTATTTAAAGACCAGGCACAACGTACATTTTTTACTGAACTCTACTCACGAGTCCGTAAATATGGTGCTATTCCAACAGGGATTACACAAAATATTGAAACAGTTCTTTCTACAGAGGAAGGAAGAAAATTACTTTCTAATAGTGAATTTATGATTTTATTGCGACAAAAAGAAACAGATATGATGCAATTACGTAAAATATTGAAACTGTCACCAACGCTAGAACGCTATATTTTGAAGCCAAAGACAAAGGGAAGTGGATTGATTGTTGCAGGGGATGTGATTGTACCATTTAACAATACTATTCCTGATAATACGAGGTTATTCCAGCTTACTCATACAAATGCTAAGAACTAGGAGGTGGTCTAGTTGGCTAGAAAAGCAAGGCGAGAGTTGAGGAGGGCTAAGGCTAATCTTGTAGATGCGAAAAAAGAACTTTCTGAAGCAAATTCGCGATATAGACTGGTCAAAAAAGAAACTCCTAAGACATATAAAGCAAGTACTTCTGCTGAAGCACGGTATTTGAAGAAACGTGCTTCAGTCAAACAATCGATTGCGAAGGAAGAAGTCCGACAAGCTAAGTATAAGAAAAAAGAAGCTGTCAAGAGTAAGAAAAAAGCAGTTAATCGAGCAGGAGGCAGCCTAAAGAAAAGAATCGCCAAGAAAGGCTATGGGAATATCCGCTCTACAACTGAGACAGCTGTACGTGACAATGATATATTGAGTGATATTGCTTCAACTCGTCAGAAAATTCGTCATACAAACGTAAGCATACAACAGACAAAACATGCTTTTAGATACGCAGGAGGAATTGCAAGTAAAACAGGTAGAGCTACATACAGTCTATCTAATCGCACTTATAACCTAGTAAAAGGACGTGGATTTACAAGAACGCCTAAAATGAATCGTTGGGAAACAAAGGCTGCCTATCGTCTGCGACAGTTAAGGATGCGAGTTGCTAGCAATAAGGTAGTGAAACGATTCAAAACAGCTAGTAAGTGGGGAAGCTATATTATGCGCCCTCTTAAAGCTATTCTGGCTAATCCTCTATCGTTAAAGGCTTATTTAATTTCATTTTTATTATTATGCACAATAGCTTTATTTGTCGGAAATACTTCCACGGTAGAACAAGATGAGTTTGATTTGAACAAATCTTGGTTACAACTTAGCAAGCGTGATAGAGAAGAAACAACAAGTGAAGTTGAATACTGGACGAATATCGATGATATATTATACTTCATGAACTACCGCTATGGTGGTGAATGGAATCCAGAAAGTTCGTGGAAAGAAGGGAGAGGTGGAGAACTAGCAGGAAATCTAGGATTTAATCATTACTCAGATGCGTTAAATGATATTTGGAATCATTTAAACAAGGATACTAGTAATCTGAAAAAAATGTCCGATTTATATGGTGACTCTTCTGATTTAAAATGGGCTAAATTGAGTAACAATCAATTACAAGAGTATAAAGAGTTACTGGAGTTATCAGAGGAGGTTGGGAAGTATACGAATTACCAAGAACTCGAAAACCCTTTCTATCCACTGACGGATGAGAAAGCAACTGAACCTCTTCCAATTTCGAAACGATTTGGATATGAGACTAAGTCAAAGATTTATAACGGTACTACTTTTCAAGTTGAAAAGGGAAGAACTGTTATAGCTCCAATCTCAGGAACGATTGAAGTTACTCCAGAGAAAGATGTCTTGATTTGTACGAGTGAAGCAATTATCACATTTAAAAATCTATCTGAAGTAAAGCATGAAACTGGAGCACAGGTCGTTGTAGGAGAAAGCATTGGAACAGTTTCTTCTGATATAGGTCAAGAGGTCTATTATCAAAAGTTAGAAGAGGCGGCGGCTTCAAAGAAGGATAAAGATAAATGGACATATGTAAATCCTGGCTTTTATCTTCCTAAAGTGAAGTATCTTCAGGAGACTTTTATACTGACAACAAATGTAGATGCAGATCAAGGGCAACGTGTTCAATTTATTCTTAGTTATTTTAAAAAACATGTTCCTGGATTGAAATTAGAGGGGTTAGCTTCTATTTTAGGCAACTGGGATGTCGAGAGTAGTATTACAGCTAGAAGAGCTGAGGGAGACTATCTGAATCCTCCTATTGGTGCATCTACTAACTCTTGGGACGATTCTGCATGGTTGTCTATCAATGGGCCATCTATCTATAATGGCAGGTACCCAAATATCCTCCATCGGGGGATAGGGCTAGGACAATGGACTGATACTGCAGATGGTTCTACTCGTCATACTCTTCTCTTAAACTATGCAAAATCTAAAAATAAGAAGTGGTATGATTTAGAACTTCAGCTTGATTTTATGCTTCATGGCGATGCACCATGGTATCAACAAAAAGCACGTGAAATTTTAACTTCGAGCGCTTCAGTAGAAGAATCTACCAGAAATTTCCTAATAGAGTGGGAAGGGAATTCAGGAGATAAACTAGGAGCACGTATTGCTTCTGCTCAAAAATGGTTGAGTTACCTCAAGAATAATAAAAATAAGGGACGTGGCAAACACATGTTTAACGAACCCTATATTGTTGTTCAGCCTTGGGGAAAAACTCCTTGGAGTCAAGGTGCAGGAGCATGGATGTATCCTAAAGGGCGTCATGATGGTGTAGATTTAGCCGCTGTTCGTGCAAATTACAATAGTTCAGTAGTTTATGCGAACGATATACCAGTTTTTGCAGTTCTTGGGGGAACGGTAGTTCGAGTAGCAGGTCCAACTCCTTGGGGAAATTCAATTGTAATTCAGACTGATTTAGGGGGCTATACTTATTATGGTCACCTAAAATATGTACCAAAATTCAATTCTGGAGACCGAATCGAACAAGGGCAACAAATCGCTGTTTTAGGTGACACTGGTACAGTGGGGGTTCCTCATGTACATTTCCAATATTATATTGGAGATTTTGCAAATGATGTCGATCCAAGCTTCTTATTTAAGGATAAAGGTACTCTATTACAAAATGAGGTGATTGTGCCATAGCACATAGAAAAAGGAAAGGAAATAGACCACATGTTGGATGAACAGAAATTTGAAAGGTTAAAAAAACTAGCAATTTTTGCAGTCGCAGCTTTTCTTATTCTCCTGGGATTTGCTTTTGGTAAGATTGGTAAAGTTCCTGCCAAAAGCGAAACTAAACAGGAAGTGACTGTACGAAAAGAAACGGATGCAAAAGGACTATCTACTCGATATGTTGAAGAATTTCTTATTGCATACTACACAAAGAAAGATCTGAGTGAAAATCGTAATCGATATGAGCGTTTCATGACTAAAACCATGTATGAGAGAGAGGTTGTGATAGAAGAGAAGGCAGTAAATCAGGCTTATAAAGGATATGTGGTTGATTATGTCTACCAATCGTCAGAAATCTATATCAATCAGAAATCTCAGAAGGTTTTAGCGGATATTCACTACACTAGTACATTGCTGAAGAAACAATACAATTATGAGGATGCAGCCAAGGATGTACAACGAGAAGTTATGCTAGAAATAACATTTGTGAAATCGGGCAGTAAGTATCTGGTTTCAAGTATGAAGCCAGTGGCACTAACAGATGCAAATGACGATGATCATTCAAATCATGTACATAGTTTTCTGACAGATGATGAGAATGATCATGATCAATAATAATTAGAAAGGAAATATATGGCTAGAAAGAAAAAACTACAAGATTATAAGAAACCATTAGAAAAAATTGAAAAGGAATTGGCCAAAATAGCACGTGACAAACAAGATTTGGCTGAAAAAGAAACTCAATTGAAAAGAGAGTATTCAGCACGACACGCTGATTATATTATGTTTTTAGTTTCAGAATCTGAATTAAGTGCAGAAGACTTAGAAGATCTCTTATTGTCTGGAAAATCGGTTCAAATAGGTGATAAATAATGTTTATTGTAACGAATTCAAACAATCAGATTCAGGAATTTAAAAATAAAGATGAATTACTTTGGCATGTGGAAAACAGTTCTGCTAGAGTAGCTGCTAATCAACAAAAAGATTTTTTTTCTATCAAGCATATCGCAGAATCGGGAGAGACACTTGAAACAATTCAAATTGTTCTTCCTTTACAAAGTCAAGTGGAAGTTATTTTAGAGAACTTTGGGAATGCCAGACCTGTTAAAACGTCTCCATTGATAAAATTAAAGAGCAGTAAGAATGAAGTCAAGAAGGGATGGAGAAGGGATGGTATTAACCAAAAAATGACTAAGAAGAAGGACCAGAGCCCTAGAAAGTCGTCTTCACCCTCAATAACAAAACCCTCCTTTGTCAGTATAATTGCTACGGTGTTAGCTATTTTTGGAATAAGTTTATCAGGTAACCTATACGTGCAACAACTATCTTTAGTAAAAGAACTGAAACAAACTCAGATGAATTTAAAAGAAATTGATTTACTTCAAGATAAGTCACATGCTGCAGATTTATTTGCACGTTATTTTCTTCCTAATTATTATTCAGGAGATAAAACTAAGCTAACTGACTATGTAATGGAAGATGTATTAGATCAAAATGACAACCTTCCTGATAATCAATTGCAATCAGTAATTCTAGAAACAATTTCTAATGAAGCAGATATCTTTAATTTGACCTATGTGGTGATCGTGAAGAAGGAGGAGACTCCCAAAAGCTACCGTTTAAGTTTTCAAGTAAAAGAAGATAAAAAATCAGGTTATGGTTTTACTGTAGTCAAATTACCTAAAATATCAGATTATCCATAAATATAATTATATTGTTTAAAAGAGTTTGAGATAAAAAGTTTCTCTAACTCTTTTTATTAAGGAGAAACAAATGAACCAAGAACAGATTGCATACCGTCTGACAGGTATTTCAAAGGTGACAGGCGAAGTGTTGTTAAAACTCATTTTTCTGGCACTTCAAGAAACGGAAGAAAAACTCCAGCAACACCTAGCAGCTAAAAACTTTACTTCAGAAACCAGTTGGAACAAATTTCTAGCTACTTCTGACGAGAAATACTTCAAGGAGTTCTTATCAACTGAGCTACACACAAAGGCTTTGAAAGACTACTTGAACGAGCATAACATCGGCTTTGCTTTGCAGAAGTTGCCAGATGGAAAAATGGAAATTGCTATCGATGCAAAAAACATCCAGCAACTAGAAAATTTCTTGACAAAATTCAAGCAAGAAGTCTCAACTGCAGCTGAAGCAGAAGTCCTGACGGAACGCCTTTCTAAAGAAAGCAATCCGCTCACGTTGGAAGATATGTTGGCCAAGTATGAGAAACAGGTAGACAATGAAATTGCTCAAGCCCAACAAACCAAGGCTCCTGCTCCTCAGAAGGAAGTAGACAAGGAGTTGTAATGACAAAGAAACCAAAAAACTTTAAAGTCTATCTCGCTATAATGTTTATTGTTTTCTACCTTCTGCACCTTCTTGTCAAAACAGCTTCTCAGGCTCCTGGCTATTCTTTCATAAATGATCCACTGGGGCTATCAAGACTAACTTGGGGGCTGACGCATTTTGGAACCTTTGGTCTATTGGATTTCCAGTTTACAACGTGGTCCCTATTTGCAGGAGGGCTTGGAGCTTTTCTAATCCTGATGGCTTATCTGAAAGTGCAAGATACAGGCACCTACCGCTACGGAGAGGAGCATGGATCAGCTAGATTTGCGACGGTGGCGGACCTCAAGGGCTTTCGAGATGAACTTCCTGAAAATGATATGATTTTTTCAGAACGAGCACGTATGGGACTTTTTAACAAACGTCTGCCCTTCAAGTGGCAACTGAACAAGAATACGTTGACAGTTGGTCTTCCTGGGGACGGAAAGACCTTTACCTTTGTAAAGCCTAACCTCATGCAGCTAAATAGTTCTTTCGTTGTGACAGACCCTAAAGGCCTCTTGGTACGTGAAACAGGGGATATGTTGCGGAAAGCAGGCTATAAAATCAAGGTCTTTGACTTAGTAAACTTGGTTAACTCCAATCAATTCAATGTATTTCATTATATGAACGATGAAATTGACATCGATAGAATTGCAGAAGCAATTATCGCTGGAACTGCCAAGTCTGATAACAAGGGAGAGGACTTCTGGATTCATGCAGAAGCACTACTCATGCGAGCCTTGATAGGTTATCTGTATTTCTCAGGAAAGGTGCTAGGAAACTTTGAACCAAACATCAGCCAAGTAGCAGACTTGTTGCGGTCGCTGAAGCGTAGAGCTGAAGATGTACCAAGTGCCGTCGAGCGAATGTTCGAGGATTTGGAGAAGGAATTGCCAGGGAACTATGCCAATAAGCAATGGGACCTGTTCAAGTCAAACTTTACTGGTCAAACTATGACTTCAGTCTTAGCAATTATGTCTGCTCGTTATTCTTTATTTGACCATGAAAAAGTCCGTAAGTTAGTAGAGCGAGACAATATGGAGATGGAGAAGTGGCAGACAGAGAAAACAGCTGTCTTTATTGCCATTCCAGAAACCGACAAAGCCTTCAATTTCTTGGGAACTATGTTGTTTACAATGATGTTTCGAATGTTGCCTAAAACGGCTGATGAGATTCTTCAAGGTACTCATCCGACGTGCACCCCTGAAGACCTTCTGCACATTCGGTTGATTTTGGATGAGTTTGCGAACTTTGGCCGTTTCCCTAATTTCACAGAGGTCTTATCTTCTGTACGGTCACGTGAAATATCGTTTGATATTATCATTCAAGCTATTAGCCAGCTGAAGGCGCTATACAAGGACCAGTGGGAAACTATCTTCAATAATTGTGCCACACTGATTTATTTAGGAACCAACGACAAAGATACAATGGACTATTTTTCAAAACGATCAGGAAAACAGACTATCCGAAATATCAATACGTCTAAGACTTGGAGTCATCATGGATCATCCAGTCAAACAACGCAGACTATTGGACGTGACTTGATAACGCCTGATGAAGTGGCACGTATTGGAGTAGATGAAGCCCTAGTATTTATCTCTAAGCAAAATGTCTTCAGAGATAAGAAAACCAATGTCCTCCAACATCCACGTGCAGCAGAATTGGCCAATGGGCCACAAGATGAAAACTGGTACCGTTATGTTCGATCAATGACAGATATGGACGATTGGGACGAACGTGTCCGCCATGACCGCGTGCAAATCAATCGTCGAACTAGTGATGATTTGAAAAAAGTGGCATAAAACAAACCAACTAGCACTTACCAGGCGGTAGGTGTTTTTTTTGAAATGAACAGGAAGGAAAATACATGAAACAAAAAGATTACAAAGGGATGAAACGACAGGTATTTGAAGAGACAGTCTATGGGATTGGTTTCTTTCATGGGATTGAAAGCAAACTCCCCCTCTATGCGTTGACGGCTGCGACAAAAGAAATCGTAGCCCAGGGACTGATTGCTGCAGATACAAGTGATGAGGATGCGAATAACATCTTGATTACTGAAGCAATCAAGCAACTAGGATACCAGGACTTCAAAGAAGTGGCTCCCTATCTCTTCAGTTATCCAAGAGAGCAACGTGAAAAGGGTTTATTAGTCAGTCCAATTACAGTGTCACGTGACTACTTTGAGGAGCTGAAGGCTAAAGCGGACGAGTTGTTTTACCTCAAACAGGCACGTGAAGATAACCAACGTGAGAAGGTCGAGCAAATGGAGAGAGGGATTGTAGAACTCGAAACAGACCAGGTTCTAAACGGTGATCGAGTCATTGGGGTTAATGTTGAGAACGAGACTTTGCTTTTGTTGCGACAACCAGAGACGGCTTACATCGATGATTGGGAAATCATGACACCAGGACTGATTACTGATTATCGTGACCAGGAAGAATCGGACTATCAAACAATCACTTTCCTGATGAAGCACTACTCAGATTTAAAAGTGATTTTCTTTGAGGAAGTTCTCAATCGAGACCGATCAGATGGCTATGTGGTAGTGGATAAGGCAGCCATTGAGGAATTACCTTCAGATACTATTCCTGACTTTAAAACGCATCGAGCATTTTATGACTACGCCTCTCAATATGCTTCTTTCAGAAAGGAATTTGGTAGCTATGAGGACTACGTGCTAGAAACTTATGAGAGAGACTATCCAACAGACTACGGTCTCAAGTTCTTCAGTGATGGCATCCCACAAAAACGACTATCGGAAATCAATCAGGAACTAAGAAAGGACCAAAAAGAGCTTGTTTTATATACTGCCTATGGTTATACCGACGGTGAAGAATACAAACTAGCCTATCTTCGAGATGTGACCAAAGAGAGCATCAGTGATATTAACTACTACCTTAGACACCGTGTGGGAGCTTTTTATAGAGGTAGCCTAACGGAAGTAGCTATTATCCCTATTGATAGTATTGACCCAGTACAGGGCTATCGAGGGGTGGTAGAAGAGGCCTTCTTAATTGATAGTGTTAAGTTAGGTATTGAGCCAAAATTAGACTTGAAAAAAGTGATTGCCGCTATTCCAGAGTTGAAAGATTTCGTGGCCGTCGACGTGGCCAAAGAGATGCTGCTACCGAAAGAAAGTGAGAAGCAAACAGAGAAAGAAGAGGATTTGGAACTATGAGTACAGAACCATCAGGAAAAAAACTATCCCTGGAGCAACGCATCGAGCAAGCTAAAAATAGAGATATTTTAGAGGTTGCGGAAGCTCTTGGAATGGAGATGAAGCGAAACTCAACACATGAATACTACTGGACAGAGCATGATTCTCTGAAGGTAAATACCAGGAAGAATACTTTTCGGTGGTATTCCAGAACGGATGTATTTGGCGATCCAGTAGACCTGGTGCAAGCAGTCAAAGAGGTTTCCTTCAAAGAAGCCATCCACTTCTTAGAAACAGGTGAGTTCAAAGAGGCTACGATTGATACTCGACCACGTGAAGAGTTTTCTTATTATCTAGGTAGGTACGAGGAACCGTTTATTGCTGCAGATAACTACTTACAGACAGTAAGAGGTTTATCTGCAGATACGATCAACTTCTTTGGCCAACAAGGTGTCTTAGCCCAAGCTAAGAAAAAAGCCAAGGATGGTTCCTTGGAGTCTGTTGTGGTCTTTAAGTCGCTAGATAAGAAAGGAAATGTCATTGGTGCTAGCCTGCAGGGGATTGAGCCACGTCCTGAATTATATGAGAGGAAAGGCTACCTGAAACAAATCTTGGCTCACTCGGATGGTCTAAGTGGTTTATCAGTCGATATTGGCACTCCTAAGCGTCTTGTCTTTGCGGAGGCTCCAATAGACCTTATGAGCTATTACGAGGCAAACAAGGACCGTCTGAGCGATGTGAGACTGGTTTCTATGGATGGTCTAAAGATAGGAACCATCTCTCGTTACACGATGGAACTTCTTGCGGAGTTACAGGGTAAGACAGACTATCAATCTGATTTGAACAAGGTAGGAGAAGCACTAGAAGCACTTGTTTCTACGACAACCTTTTTCAAGGACGGCAAGAATGCAGATTTGATTGCCTTAGCAGTTGATAATGACGAGGCTGGTCGAGAATTTATTGCGGACTTAGAAGAAAAAGGCATCCCTATCCAGTCAGACTTACCACCTTTATCACCAGGGCAAGAAAAGACAGACTGGAACGATTATTTGAAAGAGCAGAAAGGAGTAGTCGAAGACTACGAAAAAAAAGTGGATGAACTCATCTCAGAAATCACAAAAGATGATACAAACTATTATCTGTGGCACGATGAAGAGTTGAACAATATGGATGCTGGAGATACGGTTGTAGAAGAATTCCATAGTAGTCTTGAAGATACTCGCTATCAAATCGCTGGAGTTACACTTTACGTGGCAGAGTCCATCAATGATGGTGCGACAGGTTATCTCTCCATCGAGGGTCATGCGCTAGATGACAATGGCATTCGTGACTATCTTTCGGACAAGGGGTTATCAGGTGCAGCTGCAGTTGAGTTTCTAAGAAAACTCCAGGCTGAACTTCCAGATATTTGGGATAAAGTGATAGATTACTATGACAAACAACTTAATACTATCATTGAAAAGTATGGTTTAACCGAAGAGATAACTTCTAATCAAAAAGAAAAGCCTCTTGATAATTATCAAGAGACTTTAGATAGCGATGCGGGCGAATTTCATCGCACTTCCGATTTTTCAGGAGATGTTTCTCCTAGGACAGCATCGCAGCCTGTTGTGGATGAACCACAACCTGATTTTCCTGTCATCGCTCATTTACAGTTTACCACTAGAGGAGCGTACGTGTCAAATAAAAAGCAGGATTATCATATCGTTGACGGGAAGGAATTACGTCGATTAAATCGCTTTGCACCAACCCTTCAGACGACTGCTCAATGGTATCTAAAAGAATTGGCCGACAGTAAGGTGTTCTATGTATATGCGACTGCTTCTGGTGCTCAAGAAATTATTCAGATAAATTTCCAAAAGAAAAATTTTGCACATTTAGCAGGTATATCTCCAGTCAATATAACAATGGCAGAGGCTCTTGAAGATTTCGCTTACGGTCGAGGTGATTATGAAAATATCTTATTATCAAATGCTATCAAGGACAAGATGAAAGTCATTCCCCTTTTGCCTGAAATTCTTGAGGCAGAATCCTTTGTTTTTAACGATCTATCAGATGTTGAAAAACTACACAATATCGATATGTCAAAGGCTATCAATCCTGAAGATACTGATTTATTAGTTTTATTCAAAAATACAGATAAAGAAGGATTGATACCAGCATCTCTCATGAGAATTAAAGGCTCGCTCGGTGAAAATCTAAACAAAATTGATAAGGAGGTAGTTTTGGGGGTTTATCGTGAACGGAATGGTGTCCTTGAACAACTCTCCATCAATGAAGAATACGTTAAGGATGGTGGTCAAGAAATGCTCTCAATCCTAAAAAACAATCAATATCAAGAAGTATCTGAAGAAAATCTGACTCAAAGTGAAATTGTGTCTCCAGCACTCTTCACCCAGGTATTGGATGCTGCGTACAATGTGGGAAACCCCAAAGACCTCGGCATAGAATTTCCTGAAGAGTCGAAAGCTGCCTGGGTTATTTATGATGAACTATCAAGAATCCATAGCGGAAACTTCACGTCGATTGTAGATGCTGCGGATCAGATTGGTTTGGTAGATAAAGAGTCTAATTTCTATCAGGAATGGTCCCAGGACAGAGTTTATAATAAAACTTACCATGTCCGTGTTCAGTGGTTTGAAAAATGGCCAGATGGTCCTCAGCTACCATTTAATGAGGCGGACTTGATTGAGTACGAAACATTTGCAAAAGAACTCTATAAGCAGAACAGTATCTACTATGCTGCACACCAAGAAAGTAAACTGGAGGCAGACCTTGTAACCAATGAAGGCTACTTCCCATATACCAAAGTGAAATTTTCGGTATATGCTCCAGAGGGGGAACTCCTTCAGGAAGTCCGCTATGATGTTGCGGACGAGACGAAACCAATCTCACAACTATTAGCACTTGGTCCACGTCGATTGAAGGAGGCTGCAGACTTGGCAGCGATTGACAAAAGGATTTGGCTTGAAGTCGGTAGTGTCAAAGGATTGGATTTTGAAAAACAACTAGATAGCGATGGTGATGGTTATTCAGATTATGAGGAGCGTTCCTTGGGGTCTGATCGTTATAATGCTAACTCAACACCAGGGCAATTACAAGAAAGCGTACCTCAACCAGCAGAAACAATGATACCTCAACACCAAGTAGAAGGAGAGAAAAAAATGGACGAAAACCAAACTAGATTGTTTGATAACTTGGCTGATGTCACACCTAGTCAACCTGTTCCTGAAGAAGTAACAGATACTCGGACGATTGCTGAAATTATCCAAGTAAGGGACACTAAGGCACTTTCAAAGCGGATGAAAGAAGGAATTAAGGAGTATTTTAATTCGGATACCTATAAGAACTTTTTGACAACTATGAGTAAATTCCCAGACTATTCCCCAGGGAATATTGGACTGATATTGGCTCAAAATCCAAAAGCGACTCACGTTGCTTCCTTCAACAAGTGGAGAGATGATTTTGGTCGAAATGTCAATAAAGGTTCAAAGGCTTTGTGGATTTGGGCACCAATGATGGTTGATAAAATTGACAAAAAGACCAAAGAAGTGGTCCTAGATGACAATGGAAAACCAGTTAAAGTGATGCGCTTCAAGTTGGTACACGTCTTTGATGTTTCCCAGACCAGTGGGAAAGAACTTCCAAAACCAGTCTATGAATTGACTGGAACGTACGAAGAGTACGGACGGTTATTTAATGCTGCAAGAGAAGTGTCGAAGGTGAATGGCGTACCAATTTCTTTTGTCGCAGATGCGAATGGTGCAAGAGGTTACTACGATACAGTAAATAAAGAAATCGCCATTTTGGAAGGAATGTCTGAGCAACAAACGCTCAAAACAATCTTTCATGAAATGGCTCACTCAGACCTGCACAGTTTAGGTGACGGGTACACTAGCAGTGAACGCGAACTCCAAGCGGAGTCAATCGCTTTTGTCGTAGCGAGCCATTATGGACTAGACACAAGTGAGTATTCCTTTGCGTACTTGGCAAGTTGGTCACGTGACAAAGTTGGTCTATCTGACCTTGAAGCACAACTTGATATTGTGCAAAAAGAGGCAAGCAGTCTTATCAATCGAATTGACGCTACGCTTGAGAAGTACCAAGCAAAAGACGTAACCAAAGATAGTTTTCAAGAAAAACTATCTCAATACAATGAAGTATCGACACCAACTGCAGAGAAAACGGAGGAAAAGTCTGACCCAAAAAAGGAAGAACTGGGCAACGAAGAGATGAACCTGTAGCGGACTTAGTTGCTCAGTTAACCCAAGGTTTTATGACTAGACGAAAACAGAAAGAGGATGAATAACATGGAAAATGTAGAAAAACTAAAAATTTATGTACTTTATATCTAACAGTACCTAAACCCTTGATACATCTATAATTGAAGCATAAAGTACATTCTTTGAAAAGTGTACTTTATTTTTGTTTTGTACTTTATTTTAGAGTGTAATATAGTCCATAATTTAGTTACGATATTCCAGTTTGGGTGGGAATTCAATTGTACAAAATGAGGTAGAAAATATTAGGAAGTTAGTGAGTTCAAATGTACATTTTTTAAGGTAATATTGTGTAGATTTTAGAGGAGTACAGTAGTAATATAGTCTATATGTTTTTACGGTGTTAATGGTATAATAAGAAGTATATAATATTATGTAATGGGGTGAATATTTGGTAAACAATAAAAAAATTGAATCACTAGGTGTTTCTCATCTGGCTACATTTATAGATAAAAACGATTATCTCCAATCCTATCTTGATCAGAATGATAAAACTCCATCATGGGACGGAACTATACATGTTTTAAAAAATCCAACAGATAGAAAAGAAGATATTATCGGGGTGGTTCCTGTCCAAGTTAAATCTACACAAAAAAGTGAGATTCCTCTTAATAATTTTCGCTTAACTTTAAGTGATCTAGAGTTATATTTGAGGACAGGGGGAGTGGTATTATTTGTGGTTTCATTAGGCAATAATTATGAACTAAACGGGATATATTACAAATCTTTACCTCCATTAACAATCAAACGTCTACTTAAGAATAGCAAATCTAAAAAATCAAAAATTAAAGAACAAATTAATAAGACAGTACTAGTTAATATTCATCCATTGCCTGCTGAAAAAGTGTATGCAGAGTTATTAGATTTTATTAGAACCAGTGACAGGCAACGTAGTTTTACTGATAAAAAATTACCAAGTTTAAGTGACTTACCTAAAGATAAAGTTATCAAGTTTTATCATCGAGGAAAAAATCCAGTTGACATTTTTAATTATCAAGAAGAACACGATATTTTTCCTTATCTAGAAGATGCGGAAAATGGTGCTATAATTCCAGTTGATAGTACAATTAAAGTAGTTGAAATTTTTGAAGAAACTGATTTAATTTTTACTATAGGAGAAACATTTATCTTTGATGATATAAAGAGACATCGTTTTCCAGATGGTAGTGTAGAACTTCGAATTGGATCAGGATTTACATTTTCAGCTCATAAGAAAACAAACAAATTCAGTTTAAATTTTTCACGTCCCGATAATTTGTCAGAAGCCATTAGATGTACTGAAGCGTTACAAGAATTACAAAAAGCAGGATATATTACATTAAATGGTAAAAGTGTAAAATTTGATGCAAATAATTTAAATGAAATTAAGTTGATGAATTTAAATGAGCATCTTGAAGAATTGCAACGCATTGCTACTATTATGGATAATATAGGCATCAAAAAAGAACTTGATTTAGCATTATTTGATAGTCAATCGCAAAAAAATTTGTCCTTTCTTAATAAAGGTCTAATTTTAAGAGAAACGCTTGCTTTAAATTATGATGAATCAAAATTACTTCATCTGAAAATTGCTAACATCCACATTATCACATTATATGAATTTGAAGATGATAAGAAGGGGGCTATGATAGATATTTTCAATGAAACTCCTTGGTGTCGAAGAGGGGAAGATGAAGATTATTCAGATATTTCTATTTTTGAAGTTTTTGAACCAAATGAATGGTTAAAAATAGATAATTGCAACTTTGATTCCGTAATAGCTTCCTATCAACGACTAGTTGATAATAGTTTAAAGTATGAGGGGGCTGACAATACAATAATAAAAATAATTGCAGCAGCTGATATGGCAAAAGATACTGAAAGAAGAGAGACGCTGCTTAATTGGGTTCAAAGACTTTCTGATTGGAACTTAAATTATTTCAAAAATAGCGAGATAGCTATTATAAATGATCTTCAAATTAAGTATAGAAATCGAGAATTGAATAATAATGAAATGGAAACTCTTACTAGCATTTTGATTAATAATTATGGTAAAAATGAAATTTGTTTTGGTGCCTCAGTGTTGTTAAAATCAAAACAACAGGCTAATTTTTATTGGAATAAATTGGATGAGGAAACAAAAGAGCGATATTTAGATTATCCCATTTATAATTTATTTCAAAAACTATAGTTTAGTTTTAACATCCTTTGATGCTAATAGAGTTTCCCAACTAAGTCAAACAAGTTTTCATCATTTTGGAATGGGTGTTTTAGAAAAAATGTGTGTAGACGAAGTGAGAACATTTACTCCAAGCCAATTCGAGAATTTTATAACTAATAATGCATAGCTTTTTCCTAAAGATAATAAAAAGGTTGAAATTTTTTTAGCCTTTTCTTATTTGATTACGAATATATAAGTAAGAGCATATAAAGCTCATCACAGAGAAGGAGAACTATATATGACTGAACTTTACTTATCCCATCTTAACTGTCCACAATGTGGCCGAAAATGCCTACATGAGCGATATAATGTGGTGAATGCAACAACTCATCCCGAATTAACTAAAGCTATCACAGAATGGAATTTGTTTAAATTCTCCTGCCAACATTGTGATAAAGAACAAATTATTACCTATCCTACACTTTATCTGGATAAAGAGAAGAAGTGTGCAATACATTATGTCCCTTACATTGATAAAGCAATTTTTACTAGACAGCAAAACTATATAAAGCTAGAAGGGGTAGACCTGTCTGAATACCGTTGTAGAATTGTCCATGATTTGGAATCCTTTATAGAAAAAGTACAAATATTTAATGCAAATCTAGACGATCGTGCTATTGAGTTGATGAAATACACCAATAGCCCATTGGAAGAAGGGGATATTCAGTTTTCTTATGACAATGTAGTCCTTTCACAAGTTGGACCTTCTAATTATCAATTTATGTTTATCAATAAGGATGAAGTAGTAGCATCACTTGATTTTTCAAAGGAACAATATCAATTTTTCATTTCAGAACTAGAAACTATTGAAGACAAGGAATTGTTCATTAACGAATATTGGGCAGGAAATGTTATTAGACATGGTGTCATATCATAGTCAACAATGATGAGTACTCTTGCTTTTTTGAGTGATTTACTATATATTGAAGTTAATATAATTTCAAAAAAAGTAAGGAGCAAATTGCGTAATGGACTTAGAAGAACTTTATGATAATCTATCGGTTGAAATATCAAACTTAGGTATTCGTCTTGATAAAAATGTATATCAAGGGACTCAGAAGCAAACACTATTAGATTTTTTAAAAGAATTTGAAGTATTGTGCAAAGATAAGGAGTTTAATGTAGAATTTACTCAAGTAGTTTCCTTGGCTAGTTATGAAAATTTAATTCAGGTCACTGCTCAAGAAAGTGTTGAGTATGTAGCTAATACCATCCAGAAATTCTATACTGATTTTATTGAATCAATCAAGGATGAATTGTACTAGCAATAAGTAGTAAAAAAGAGGTGAATCCTCTTTTTTATTCTTCTTTCTCAATTGCTTCATTATTCATAAACGCTTCGAAACTACCAATTGGTGCAAAATCTATATAAATGGTTGAATAATCGTCTTTTTTTCTCCAAAGTCTCACTGAATCTGTCCCCTTTTTTTGAAGCCAATCTCTGGTAACAATTTGTCTTTCATTTAGCCCAAGTACATCAACTAGGAGCCATTGACCTAGTGCTGACTGTCCGTAAAGTTTATTTGTCTCAGGGTCACGCTCAGTCAAACTACCCGATTGCAGACTTTTCATTCTTTCTTGGCCAACAAGAGCAGGGATCAACTTTCCATTCGGTAATTTTAAATGAAATCGAACTTGTGGTTTATTCTTCTTATCCCCAGTATAGTTATTTTGCATTCGTTCTACTTCAAAAATATCGGAACAGAAAAAGTTAGGAACTTTTTTATGAAATTCTCTTGGGATGGGGATGTATATTTCATTGAGTGGACGTAGTGTTGAACTCCCACGATTTTTAGGTGCTGAATTCCAAGAATTAAGTCCTGATTTTTCTTCTACTTCTTTGCTACGATATGAATAAAGCGGTAAATACACTTCAACAATATCGTCCTGATGTGATTTGTTTTTGAAATCATCTATGAAATTAAAGTACGATTGTAAGAGAAATTCAAATGGATCATCAATAATATTGACATCAAATGTATTAAGAACTAAAGTATCTTTTTTATTTGAGTCAAAATGTTGCCATATTTGTGAATCGCTATAAGTAAATTTATAATCTTTATGACCATCAGACCATTGAAACGCAGTAGAAGTACGTTTAAAATCTCTGAGATTATTCAAGTCCACCAAAGGGTATAGAGTCTCTTGAATAACAAATTTTCCTGCGTCCCTAGTAATATAATGATAGATGTTACCATCTTCTGTGAGCCCTAGACGCTTATAGTCAGCTAACATTCTATCATTTTTAATTTGAGATAATTTTAAAGCGAGTTCTTCATCTGATTTGCTAAAAAGTGGATCAATTTCAGCTTTATAGCGTTTCAATTGCATTACTTTTTGAAAAGATGGACTTGAGTTCATCCATGTTTTCAAACCGATACCTATTCTTTTATCAGCAAATATTGACAAGATATCATGAGGAGTATTACCGATGTCAACATTCTCACTTTTAAAAACCTTTGCATAGATTGTCTCTTGAAACTTTGAATCAAGATATGGAATAGGATCTCCATGTTTTTGTCTAAAAAGGTTAGTTAATGCACCATATACCTGAAGAAATTTTATATATTCCTCTCTTTCCTCCTTAGTATATTTTTCCCATATTGACATATTCGTCTCCTTTATAATTCCTGACTACATACTCTTTATTATAACAGAAAAAGCTAGTCTAAAACTAGCTTTTATCATATTCATTTTATACGATACTATAAAATTCTAAATTACCTTTTTTCTTGATAAATCTAAAATATTCTTCGTCTGAAAAAATACTCAATCCATCTTTGTAAGATTTAATAATTTTTTCAGCTTGTTCGTAGCTGTCAACAAATTCCTTAACATAAGATTCCCCTTCAAATTGTCCGTTCATCTTAGTATAAATAATTGCAAATTTACCATTTCTAGCTAGTTGTGATTCTCCTTGTTGATTCAAAGCGACAGAAATATTTTCCGCAATACGTTTAATTACTGGGACAACCACACTATTACCAGCTTGTTTATACAGTTGACCATTTGATAGTTTTTCTGGAAGTTTAAACTCTTTAGGAAAACCTTGAACATTAAACGTCTCTTTAGGTGTCAATTTACGAATCTCATGATTATTGGTTAAAATCAATGGCACATTATGCCCACCTGTTCCCATATTAGCAGTTAAAGTAGGTACAACTCCATTTTTATTCTCGCGTACATATTGTCTACGCCATTGATATACTGTATCCTGACTGTCAATAGCATGTTTCAGTTCTTCATAAAATTTTTGTTTACCTTCACGGTAGTAATAGTTCTCATCTAGCTCTGCCCCAAAGTCAATAACGTCTTTTAGTGTTGTTGTTAGTTTGATTTCTTCAGGAAATTCAAAAGCATCATAAGATTCTTTATTATCAAAACCTACTATATAAATTCTCTCCCGATTTTGTGGAATGTTACCATAGTCTTTACCATTTAAGACTTTCCACTTAATAAAATAGTTATTATCCGTCAAAGCTTCTCGTATGACTTTAAAAGTATTACCATGATCATGGGAAACCATATTTTTTACATTTTCGATAAAGACAACTTTTGGTTTCTTGGCTTCAATAATTCGGAGTAATTCAAAGAATAAATCTCCTCTATCATCATCAAAACCTTTTCTATAGCCCGCTATACTAAAAGCTTGACAAGGGAATCCACCAACAACAACATCAATGTTGTCTTTTCCAGTCTCATCCAATACTTCATCAGCTGGTACTTTGTGAATATCTCGGCTATCAAGAGGGGTGTTGGGATGGTTGAGAGCGTAAGTAGCACGAGCATACTTATCAAATTCATTAGCATACACCACTCTGAACTCGTTGGTTTGTTCAAAACCTAACTCAATTCCACCAACTCCACTAAAGAAAGCAGCAATGTTATGCTTCATGGCAGTTTTGGAACTTACAGAATTTGTCATGTATTTTCTCCTTAATTAATTATTAACTCGATAATTATATCACTTATATTCAAGAAAAGCAGCAAAGAACTACGTTTTTTTAAATTTTTTGGTAAAATTAAAAAACGAGGTTTATTTATGGATACAAATAATTTTGACGAAAAGACTCAATTTTTAGAAGTTCGACTTGATGAGGAAGGAAAAGCTTATATTTTTCCGATAATCAAAAATACAGAATTTGGCTTTAATCCAGATAAAGTAATTAAAATTACTGAAGAAGATTTTAATGTGGCTTTCGAATTTTCTTATAAAATGACGTTTGGGCACCAAGGAGAACATAATCCTAGTAGTTTCACTAGTGACAGTGGTTACGATAGAAAACCAGGTGAGATATTTGTTAATACTTTTCAAGGTAAATTATCTGAAGTTGCAGTTCACAAGTACTGCTTGGATAACAACTTTGAGTGTTCAAATGTTGATTTTACAGTAGGTCAACTTGAATTCTGGGATAATATTGACCTTGTAATAAATAAGAAAAACGTATCAGTTAAATCCACAAAAGGCTTTAGTAGGTTTTTATTATTAGAAGTGAAAAATTATGATGAACAAGGCAATTATAAATACCCTTATAACAAAGGATTTGTTGTAGATTCTTATCTATTGTGTCGTGTACAAGGTGAGAACTGTTATTTTACCAACAATATAGAGAGTGTAGAAGGGATTTTTAAGCAAAAACGTTGGCTTTATTCAGAAAATCTTGAGTTTCAAGAATTATTCAATGAACTAAGCAAAAGAATATGGTACGTTGAAATAACAGGTTTTGTATCAAAGAAAAAATTATCAGAATATGTCATAAAACAAAGACATATCATGAAAGAAGGCAAAATAATGGGAAAATCTAATGAAAAATGAAAGTAGATAATTACTATGTACATGTTTCAGATTTGAGTTTCAAAAGATAGTTAGATTTTTCATCTTATGTTTAGCAAGTATTATAGTTATATTTAAAATATTTTAATTATAATAAATTATTATATGGTATAATGAAGAGGGTGAAAACGAAAATTAGGAGGAAACAATGATGGGTACAATATTTGATGTTGCCTATTATATTTTAAATGAACTTGGTGAAATGTCTACTATGAAATTACAAAAATTATGCTATTATGCTCAAGCGTGGTCTCTAGCATGGGATGGCATTCCATTGTTTAACGAAGATTTTCAGGCATGGGCCAACGGACCTGTTTGCAAAGAACTTTATGATGTACATAAAGGAGAATTTCTTATTGAGTCAAATGATTTAGAGGTTTATATTGGTGATTATGAATTTTCTGAAGATGAGATTGAGACACTATCCGTGGTAATAGGTGACTATGGACATCGGGAAGCATTTTGGTTGAGTGAGCTCACTCATAGTGAGCGTCCATGGCGAGAAACAAGAGGAGCGTTGCCATTAGGAGAACGGAGTACGGAAATCATTTCTAAGGAATTGATGCAAGAGTATTATTCAGGATTAATTTGAAATGGGGAAGAACAAAAAAACCAATTTTAAGAAATCGACAATATCACGAAAACAGACTGAACAACTCTATAACCCTGATTCATATAAATCATCAAAACCTATTTGGAGTTTTGAGTTAGCTGATTTTGAGCACAGTGATTGGAGTGTTCTTAATAATGATTTTATTGATAAGGAAATTTTTAAAAAGCTTAGAGATTATGAAGGCATGACTTGGCAAGAAATTGATAGCAGTAGTGGGGGACGAAAAAAAGGAACAAATTCTCACTTTATATTATTTGAAGATATGATTAAAGAAGCTAGAGATAGAGCTGATGAATTAAATTTACTGCAACATGAATCTCTTTATTCCTTGAGGATACAGGGAAAAATTAGATTATTTGGAGTTCTAAAAAAAGGGATATTTCACATCGTGTGGTACGATTGCGAGCATGCTATTTGTCCCTCTAAAAAACAATAAGTTATTTAATATTATTTCGCATTAAATAAAAAACATAGAACATACTGATTCTGTTGAGTAGGACAATGTGTTCTATGTTTTTTATTATGATGATGGAGATAAATCGTTTTTCTAGTAAACAATTCTATAAAATTATACATTGAAATTTTTATAAATTTTCAATGTTAACAATCTCTTCAAATAAACGTAGGTATTCTTTTTGTTTTTCTTGGGGTAGAAGTTGAAGTCTATTATGAAATTTCTCAAAGAGTGGGGCAATAGAGTTCGTATTGTTTTTATAATCTTGTAAAAAACTGCTAAGGGATAAACCAAAAGCTTCAACAATTTTTTCTAGAGTATTAACTTTAATATTAGAGCGTTCTCCACGCTCTATTTTTGCTATTGAGGAAACATCTAAGCCCGCAGCTTCAGCTAATTGCTCCTGTGTTAGTTGAAATTCTTTCCGTAATGTTTGGATTCTTTTGGCTACAAATTGATCTAATGTCATAATCTGTCCTCCTTTTATTAAAGAATATAGGTTTTTAAGGACAGTTTACAGGTATAAAAAGGACAATTTATATATCCTCAAAAGGACAATGTATGATATAATGTATATATAATTTTTTATTCGATAGTCGTTTAAAAAATTATAAAATTTGATATTTAAGTTGCTTTACCTACTTTCAGGAGGTGAGAATAGATAGTCTTGGTATTGCAGATTTGGAAATATATTAAAAAGATAGGATGATTAAATATTATGTATTGTTCAAAATGTGGGAAACAAAACGGTGAAGGTAGTAAATTCTGTATGTCCTGCGGAAATGCACTTCAAGCTCAAAATACAACTCATGTGAAGCAGACTGAAAATGTTAGCAATATAAATACTCAACCCAAGTTAGGGCAAACACCTGACTTCTATACCTATGTGTGTGTCGCGCTAAACATAGTAGTACTATTTGTCGGTAGAAACTCTCCAACAACAGCTTGCCTTGTTTCTATTTTTGCTACTTTGGCAGGGTTCATCGGTATTAAACGAACAACAAATCGGATCTTACATTTCATTGTTCTAGTAATTTCACTCATTATTTTAGTTTCTAGTCTTCTGACCTTTAGTGTTAGTGGATAGTATGTGAGGAGGATAAATTATGTCATTTTTAGAAGAATTATCATCAAAACTTGCTGATGTTGGAAATATTGCAAGTCAAAAAACACAAGAGTTCACTCAGAATGTGAAGATTCAAAATTTAGTTAACAAAGAAAAAAAGCAACGTGAGGAGCTTTTAAAATCCTTGGGTAACTTATACTATGAAAAGTATCGTGAAGTACCTGGTAGCGAATTTGAAGAAATTATTTCACAAATTAAAGTGTGTGACGAAACAATTCAAAGTTACACCACTGATTCATCTTTAAAAACGGATCAATGTCCATCTTGTGCGAAGTACATAGAGAAGGGGATTGTTTTTTGCCCTCATTGTGGACATAATTTGAAGCAAGAATCACCAATAGTTAAGGAAGCAGTAGTAACAGAAGAAGTGATTCCTCAAGAAAAGATAGAGGAAAATGCACCTACACCTATTGCTAATCAAAAATTCTGTACCAACTGTGGCTCCACGTTAGCAGATGATGCTGTCTTTTGTGTTGAATGTGGAAATAAAGCTGTTTAAAAGAGACTAAGTATATGAAAAACAATAAATTACTAACAGTTGTTTTTATCGTATTTTGTATCATTTTCTTGATGAAACAATGCGGTAAAACGAATTCTCAAACAAATGTGTCACAAAATAATGAACAGTCTCTGTTTGGCAAAAAGGAACAAACGATACCTGCAGATGAAGTTCATAAATTCGAAAACTATAAATCTCCAAAAGGCGTTCTGGATGATGACGGAATTTATCGGTACAAATTCCTAGACGAAGATGATTCTGTCTATGATGCCATGTCTTATCAAGAGGTTGATGAAATTTTACCTGTCTTTGAGCAAAGGAAAATCAATGTCACTTTAGGTACTAATTTTTCTCTCTATTCTAATCATTTTAACTTACCTACTAATTGGGAAGCTATCTATAAAACAATATATAATAAAAAACCTGAGTCTGAAAACAAGTTTGAATTAGCTAATGGAGAATCTCGACTTCTTACGCACTATTTGCCTAATTTTAAAAATGAGGAATTTTCATTTCTTGCCCTTAGGTCTAACGGAATAAATACTAAAAAAAGGAAAATTAAACTACCTGATGCTGATTTGACAACTATTAGTGTTGAATATAAAAAGCACTCAGGTTTTGCCAATGAATATAAAATGAAGGAAAATGGTAAAGCTCCATTTTCTTACGAAGGAATTAATATAGGAATTACTCGTAAGCAATTCTTAGAGAATGTCACTATCAATAATCCTGTTTATGAAGATCAATACTTTAATTACAATAAAGAATTTGACAAAAATAGCAAAGGATACAGTATTACATATTTCTTGGATGAACGTGGAGAAGATGATTCGTCGTATGCAGAATTTAAATTTGAAAATGAAATTTTAACGGAAATTAGGATCGTTTGTACCAAAGAATACCTTAAACTCAAGGTTCAATAATAGGATACATATATAATTATTTTCTCAAATTGAAAGGGGTATGATGAAAAAGATATGGATTATTGGTGCGTTAGCATTATGTTTATTGATTCTTGCTAAAACTTTGGTATTTAATCAAAAAAATGGTCCAGTAGTCATTCAAGCTATTCGCCAACCAGGATATGAACTTGAAATGACAGTGCAACTATTTAATTCTGAAACAAAAGAAATAGCAGGAACCTACAAGTTAAATAAAAAGAATAACTTTATTCAAAAAGATGAAGTGCCTGTTGGAAAATATGAAATCAGCGTGTTCGTAGTCGGCATGGAACCCCGTGCAGCTACGAAAATCGGGGGAACATCTGCTGTAAAAGAAGTAGTTGTAAAGCCAGAAATAACAAAGAAAGTTGATAAAACTCCACGCTTTGTAGTCATGCAAGGGGATGAAGAGTATCTGGATAACTACTTTGGCATGGTGAGTTTTCAACGTGCAGATGGTAGTATGTTGCATGGTGAGTTTTCTGATGGAGAATTAAACAAAATCCAACAAGAAGCCATTTCTATGCAAGGTGTACAAAATGATACAGCCCAAGGTAAAAATGGTACAGGCAAACAATCTAATAATTTTTTAAAGTTCTTTATTATTTTACTAGCTATTATAGGAGCTGGATATTACTTTAAACAAACGAAAGTGAACTAGCTTCATACATAAGTCCAGAGAAAGAGGCTAACAATAGCCTCTTTTTTACTGTTTTAAAGATGAAGTAGTGGATATCACTCTTCAAAAATGACATTTTTAGCAAAATATGTTATAATACAAAAAAAGTAAAGATAACAAAAGTAAAAGAAACTTAGTAAAAGAAAAAAAGTAAATATCCAACCATAGTAGACAACACATTCATTGTTTGAGGAATCCTACTATGGTTTTAACGTTACTGAACTATTTAATAGTTCCAATTACCAAGATGAAGTTACTTTTGTTATTAGATTAATTTTAAATATCATAACGATCAATGAAAGTACTCATCGATGTCCCCTCTTTGCAGTTTGTTGCATAGAGGAGAATGGTACTGAATTGGTCGTTTTTTTGCGTTTTTTAGCAATAAAAATTCAAGTCAGGACATTCAATCAAAGTAGAAAAAGGAGGTACTATGAAGTTTGTTTGCTATAAACATTCTCTCATTTTAGGTGATAATCATCTTGTTACTAAACAATTTATTGCCTTAAAACACGAAGATGGCAGATTGCAATTTACCAATTTTCATCGCTATGTAAAATCAGCTGCTAGAATTAAACCTATCTCTGATAATGGTAACAAACGTTTTTCGTATGTTGTAAAGTTTTTAAATTATGTTTTTGGAGTAGAAGGAATTGCATCTTTAGACCAGTTAACATTAGATACGGTTAGAGAATTTTTTATGCATTATGGTTTAGGAACGCTTCCTGGTGATACCCAGCATCGGAAGAAGAGCACTGTTGAGATTTGTGTTAATGCTGTTTTAGATTTCCTAACACTCTACCTAAACGAACGGAAAAAGAAGGCTAATCTATCTCCGAAAGACCTATATGCTATAACAACTTATACCAACAAACGTGGACGGGTTATTAAGCGAAAAGAGCCCAATTTTGAAATCTATGTGGATGATAGTAACATGGAACAAGTTATCTTTCGCGACATGCCAAATGCTGCCTTTGAAATGCTATTTGCTCATATAGCTAAACAGCACACAGATTTGCTCATGGTAGTAGCGCTAGGGGCTTTTGTTGGTTTGCGTCCATCTGAAGCTTGCAATGTCAGACGAGAAGATAGTCCGCTAGGTCCTGGCATCATCTTTCATCAGGCTGAGGGAGAGACATTTAAGGTTGAAATAGATTTACGTAAGGAAATACCCCTGCGTAGCGATTTAAAGCCCACAGGACGCATCAAGAAGGAGCGGATGCAAGCCGTCCCATATATCTTTCTAGAAGTGTTTGTGGACACCTACAATGATTATATGGCATATCTAGAAGGTCAGAAGTATGAGAAGGACTACGGTCCATTGAATTTGAACAAGCAAGGGAAGGCTTTAACTTATGATGTCTATTATCAGCGTTTCCGAAAGATTATCCGAGAAGAGATGATCCCAATATTCCTTAACTCAGATGATGAAGAAGTTGTGTTTTTTGGCCATTTATTGCAAGAGCATAATATCTCCCCTCATATCTTCAGACACTGGTACACAACACAGTTAGTTCTTTCTGGTGTGGATGAGATCAGTGAGCTGATGTCGGCAAGGGGTGACAAATCTCCTGAAAGTGCATGGGTGTATCTACAAAATAAAGGTGAGA
>NZ_KB904579.1 GCF_000380125.1 Streptococcus ovis DSM 16829 | reverse complement strand
TTTAACCTCATTTTCAGTGTTTGGCCAAGTTAATTTACCGTTCTCGAAGCGTTTATAGAGAAGCCAGAACCCTTGTCCATCCCAATAGAGTGCCTTAAAACGGTCTTTACGTCCACCGCAAAAGAGAAAGACTTGACCTGAGAAGGGGTCTAAGTCAAATTGACTTTTAACCAGATAAGCTAACGAATCAANCCCTTGTCGCATATCCGTTTTTCCGCAGACTAGATAGACCTTACCTAAATCATTGAGCTGAATGGTCATAAGTCAGTATCTTTTCTAAAAGAGAGTTCAGTTGCTCAGAGGATAATGATTGAAAGAAACTTACTTCAACTTTACCGTATCTGATTTTAAGTAGCAGATCATTTTTACTCTTTTTTCAAAACGACGAGATTGTGGTGTTTCCAAAGGAACAATAGTTTGAGGCATAGAAAAGTCCTCTCTTTCTGTTTTTTAATAACAGTATAAAGGAGGATCCCTTGCATTTACAGATACCTTGTTATTGGACGCTTACTATAAATCAATACATAACTACAGGTTAGTACAAATACCTTGTGTGATTTTTTGAAAGGCTTAGAAAGGGATATTTACCTCAATTTTCGCCCCGAGAAATGACACAAACAAGGCTGATGTATTATATCTGTGGTTTTTATTTTTAGCAGAAAAGGAGAACACAGAACTATGAAAATGAAACGAATGTAGCTGTACCTCTTGAAATCGTAAAGGCAAGCGATATTGAGCCAAAAGAAGTGAAATGGCTGTGGTATCCGTATAATCCCATTCGGCAAGGTAACTTTGTTGCAAGGCGATCCAGGCGATGGCAAAAGCAAGTTTATGCTTTCACTCGCTGCCTTGCTCTCAAAGGGAGAACATCTTCCCTTTGCTGATGAAGAAGAACGAGAGCCTATTAACTATCATTGATCAGACAACAGAAGATGACGCAGACGATACGGTAGTACCTCGATTTAATTCAGCAGGCGGTAACGGAGATAACCTTATTTTCATCAAGGAAGATATGAAGTCATTGTCTTTTGGGGATAACCGTATTCGTGAAGCGATTGAAAAGTACAATGCCAAACTTTTAATCCTTGACCCGATGAGTTCCTACATCGGGGAAAGCTGTTCGATGAACAATGCCAACGAAACACGAGCAGAGTTTAATCATCTGATAGCGGTTGCCAAAGATACAGGCTGTGCGATTGTGATTATCGCTCATATGAATAAGATGAGAGATACAAACCCTCTTTACCGCACCAACGGTTCGATTGACATTGCAGGAGCTGCAAGAAGCATTCTTGCAATCACAAGAACAGCAAACAAGGAAGCACTT
The DNA here is from genome assembly GCF_000380125.1 of Streptococcus ovis DSM 16829. Lineage (GTDB taxonomy): Bacteria > Bacillota > Bacilli > Lactobacillales > Streptococcaceae > Streptococcus > Streptococcus ovis. The sequence continues at coordinate 231,855 of NZ_KB904579.1, read as the reverse complement.
GCCGAGAGATATTTGGTACAGGTAAAATCAAACCTTGCTCCGACGGGTTCGGCAATTCTTTTTGAGGTAGCAGAAAGCGGAGTGAACTTTGTTTCGAAACTGGAAATGACAGCGGAAGAAGCGTTTTCTTCTCTTGCACCTAAAATGGGCAGACCGAGTGAAAAGGAGCTCAAGGCAAAGGAGTTTATCTTGGAGATGCTCAAAGATGGAGAAATGCTTGCCAACGATTGCGAAGCAAAACTGGAAGAAGCAGGCTTCAAGAAATCGACTATCAAAAACTCTAAGCAGGTTCCACCTGCTTAGAGTTTTTGATAGCTTAACCTTGTAATTTATCCAAAAACAATTGGGCTGCTGCTGAGAAGACCTTATCTTTTTTCCAGACAAGGTAGTGGTCTGAGGTCAGTAATGGTTCAAGTGGTCTAAAGGTCAAGTTAGGGTTGTAGGTCAGCTGGTCAAATCCGATTAGATAACCCAGACCTTCTTCAACCATGAAGAGAGCATTGTAACTAAGATTAAAGGTGCTGACAATATTTAGCTGGTTTAAGTCACCAAGCCAATTAAGAAGTTGGTTGTCTGACTGAGTCTTGGTCACTGCTTGACGGGAAAGAATGAGGGGGAGGTGCTGAATATCTTCTAGAGCAATACTGTCTTTTTGAGCTAATGGATCAGTCGCTGGTAAAATGACTCCCCAAATATCCTGAGAAGGCAATTTTTGATAATGATAATGTGGTAATTGACGAGGATGGACAATCAAGGCAAAGTCTAATAACCCCTTGTCTAGCAGAGATGTGATATCTTCTGCATTTCCTGAAGACAGGTGGTAGCGAACGTTTGGATATTTTTCTTGAAGTTGTTTGGCAATGATTGCAATATGCCTAAAAATATGGGATTCTGCACCACCGATATAGACATCGCCCTCGATAATATCTGTCAGATAGCGAAAATCATTTTCGGTCTTATCAACCATGGCAATGATTTCTTCGGCACGATTTTGAAGGAGCAGTCCTTCCTGAGTCAGCTCAATTTGCCCCTTCTTATGGCGGATGAAGAGTTGTTTTCCCAGTTCTTCTTCTAATTCTTTGATTTGACGTGAGATAGTGGGTTGTGTCAGGTGGAGGCTGTTTGCAGCCTGCGTGATGCCTCCTTCTTTGATAATCGCTAGAAAATAGCGGAGCACTCGAATTTCCATCATTTCCTCCTTTCATTATATTATAACATGCCTTTTAAGTATTTTATATTATTTAAAATAAGTATTTGCTATTTGATGAGCTGAGGATTATCATAGAAATATCAAAAGGAGGTGAAGTGGTAGTGAGGATTCGTCAACAGGTAGGACCAAGTGATACTCGTCAAACAGAGATACTATCCCCTACTGAGATTGCTATTCAATTGGGCGAGGTGGTGGTAACAGCTTATCTAACGGATACACAGGCCTCAAAGACACTGATCGCGCATCTACCTCTCACAACCATGGCTTGTACAGGAATAACTGATGCTTGTGGGCAAATCATGCCACTTCCCTACCAAGCTTCAGACGTACAAGGCGGTTGGTTTAACGGGGATATCTGTTATGATCCAAGTGGAGATTGGTTTTCTATCTATACAGGTGGGGAAAATACCAAGCCTCATCTTAGGGAAATTTTCTTAGGGCAGCTTGCTAACGCTAACGATATCAAGCTTGTAAAAAGTCAGCTAAATGGTGATGAAATCCCTTTAACCCTATCGCTCAAAGAAGGTGAGAGAGGGGGATAAAACAAGTGGTATTAAAATATAGTAGAAATATCTTACTGATTGGGTTATTGCTTGGTTGTTTGAGTTTAGCCAGCTGTTCCTTACCAAATTCCTCCATTCCTACTAGTGGGAAGAACACCACAGGGAAACAACACAAAGAAAAAGGAGACAAACTGATGACCATCGCCTTATCCATAGATGGACAAAATATTCCAGTAACTTGGGAAGAAAACGAAGCTGTTTCAACCTTGAAAAAAGCGTTAGAAAAACAGCCATTGACTATCGACTTATCAGCTTATGGTGGTTTTGAACAGGTTGGAGAGCTTGGTATGACACTACCAAGTCAAAATACCCAGCAAACCGCTCAGCCAGGGGATATCATGCTTTATAATAGTAGCCAGTTAGTGCTCTTTTATGGTCAGAATCGCTGGTCTTACACCAAGCTGGGTCACATGGCTACGGATGCCAAAGCCCAGCTGGCTAAGGAAAAGGTAACAGTGACTCTTACTTTGGAGGAAAACAATGATTGATAAAGCTTTTGAACCGTATTTAAACACTGGAAAATTAGTTCCAGAACAAGGTGGCCTGCGCCAGCTCATTTCGGCCATTCAAGCTGAAAATCAGCCCCTTGTGCAAGAGTTGAATACTCAGATTCAAACCATGGCGAGTGCTAGGCGACTGGTTGAACAGTTGACGAAGGAAAAAATAGATGAAACAGTGGCTATCAACGTTCCTTTTCAAACGGATTTTGGACGCCACATTCACTTTGGTAAACATATCTATGTGAACAAGGATGTCTTTATGGTTGATTTGGGTGGGATTTTCATTGAAGATGAGGTGCTCATTGGCCCACGTGCCAAGCTGATTTCCGTGAATCACCCTTTGAAACCAGCAGACCGTCATAAATTGGAACTCAAGTCAGTGACCATTAAGAAAAATGCTTGGATTGGGGCGGATGCTACCATTTTACCTGGGGTTACTGTCGGTGAAAATGCTGTTGTAGCTGCAGGTGCCATTGTTTCCAAGGATGTCCCAGCCAATACTGTCGTCGCTGGAGTTCCAGCAAAAGTCATCAACATCATTGAAGAATAACCTATAGAAAGAAGAAGTATCATGACAAAAACATTTGACATCTATGAAAACATTGCCTCACAAAACGTTCGTTTTAAAAACCGTTTCGGTATCGAAATTGCAGGGGATTTGTACTTGCCTGAAGGCTATGATAATCAGAAAAATCCTGCCATTGTAGTGTCTGGACCATTTGGTGCGGTCAAAGAGCAAGCCTCAGGTCTTTACGCGCAAGAATTTGCCAAGAATGGCTTTGTAGCGCTAGCTTTTGACCCCTCTTTTACAGGGGAATCAGGTGGAGCAGTGCGTAATGTTGCTGAGCCAGTGATGTTTACCGAAGACTACAGCGCAGCCGTTGATTATCTTGGAACCTTACCTTACGTTGACCGTGAATGTATTGGAGCCCAAGCCATTTGTGGCTTGTCTGGCATGGCTTTGACAGCAGCAGGAGCTGATACGCGGATTAAAGCCGTTGCAACAGCTTCTATGTACGACATGTCCAAGTCTATGTACTTGGGCTATATGAACAGCTATACCGATGAACAGAAGGCAAAACTGCGTGAACATGTCAGCCATCAACGCTGGGTAGATGTGGACAATGGTGCCTCAGAAACTGGGAAATACAGTTTAGGCTATCACGAGCTAGGGTTTGATGAAAATGGTCATGTGGTGACGGGTGAGAGCCTATTCCCAGAAAAACTCCCAGAAGATGCAGACCCTGTTTCAAAAGCTTTCTTTGATTACTATTGCACACCGCGTGGCTATCACGAGCGCTCTATCAATTCAACAGCAGCTTGGACAGCGACAACACCAATGGCATTCTATGAATTTCCACTTTACCATAATATCAAAGATATCTCACCACGCCCAATCCTTCTTGTAGCTGGTGAAAATGCCCATTCCCGTTACCACTCAGAAGAAGCATACGCAGCAGCGAGTGAGCCAAAAGAACTGCTCATCGTGCCAAATGCTGATCACGTCGATCTTTATGATCAAAAAGATAAGATTCCATTTGATAAGTTGGTGTCTTTCTTTACTGAGAATTTGAAGTAATCATAGGAGCTAGAAAAGCTTTAATGTTTTAAGGGTAAGAGTATTATCGTAATCCTTATGATAGTTGGAAGTTATAAATGATTAAAAACCTTGATTTTTCAAGGTTTTTTACATGTAAATTTACTTGTGGTGACGATTGCTAAAATAATCCCTTGTGTTATTTATATAGAAACCAAGGTAGATGTAGCAGCGACAGGACTGGTAGGCGCACGATTGACAGCTAACACACGATTTGGAAGCCCAATGTGATGGAAGTGAATGAAATAACAATTGTTTCTCAGCTAAAAGTGATAAGGTGAGTTTTGATAAAGGTCTTGGAGGATAGTAATGAGTTGAGTGAGCCCGTCATTTTGAACATCCTGGTGGTGAACAAGTACAAAGTCAAAGGATTCTGGACAGTCAAAAGGAATCCACGAAAATTGCCCAGAATGGTCGTTTAAGAATCCTGGTGATAAGCAGATAGCTCTTCCAGCAGCTACTTGTATCAATGTAAAATCATGTGTTGGACTATTCAGAGTCTGGATAGGAACAGTATCAACGACACGCTGTTGAACCTGGCGCAAGGTTTGTGATGAGCCACCATTGACCAGAAGGGTGCGATGGGCTAAATCTTCTATCGTGATACGTTCTTTTTTGGCCAGTGGATCGGTTGTTTGACATAACAAATAGATGTGACTGGTAAATAGCGGGGTAATAGTAACACCACTGAGTTTCTCAGCCTCCTCACGAGGGAGTAACATGATGTCCAGGTCCCGTCTCATAAAAGAGCTGATGGCGTCAATAGTCGGTTGCATTTCAGGCACAATTTGAATCGTAGGCTGCTCGGCTTCAAAAATAGGGATAGCTTCTGGCAGATGAGTGAGCATTGTCCGCATGGGAAAGCCGATTTTAATAGCAGATCGATAGCGTTCTCCCATATTTTGAGCCTGTTCAATGGCAAACTGTATCTCTTGAGAAATTCGTGATAAGGAACTAATTAACTCTTTTCCTGCAGGTGTTAAGCGGATGCTTTTCCCAATACGATCAAAAATAGCAAAGCCCACCTCTTCTTCGATTGTCTTGATTTGATAAGATAGTGAGGGTTGAGAGATAAAGAGATTTTCAGCTGCTCGGCTTAGATTTAACGTTTTAGCGGTTTCGATAAGATAGGTCATTTGTTTAGTATTCATCTTGGCTCCTTATTAAAAAATTTTATAAATAATCTAAAATAAGTATTTGATAATTTTATTATAAGGCATTATACTAAAGTCATCAAGTGAAAAGGAGACGGGTAAAATGCGGAGCAAAAAAATGCGATACGGTATCCTAGTAGGTCTCATTCTAGGAATACTAACTGGTACTTATTTCGTTAGTGACAAGCAGACTATAGCGTTACAGTTACCTGATGTCATATCAGAAAGGAAATCGGAAATGTCAGAAAAAGAAACCTTACAAACCATATATCGCCAAATCAATCAAGCCATGGTAGAGAAAGATATTGACACCTTGTCTCAACTGTTACGAGCTGATACTGTTTTAGTTCATATGACAGGGTATTCTCAGCCAGTTGCTGAATGGTTGGAGCAGATTGAGTCTGAAGACATGGCGTATTATTCGTGGAAAGAAGACGCGATAAAAGATGTCGTCATTTCTGGAAATAGCGCCAGCCTAATTGGCCAAAGTCGGGTGAAAGCAAGAATCTGGGGATCTGGTCCGTCCACTTGGCGTCTGCAAGTCAAAATGTATTTTGAAAAAAGAGATGGTCAGTGGCAAGTGATGAAGCAGGTTGCAAGCACTTATTAAACGAAGGAGAACAGAATGGCAAGAGTAACCATTATTGGTGCAACAGGATCGCTCGGTCGCGTTGTTACTAGGACTTTATTAGAACAAACGGATGTTGACTTAACGTTACTGTCACGATCAGCCCATACACTACCTGACCATGCGCGTGTTAGCAAGATTTCAGCGAGCGTTTTTGACACAAGGGCCTTAAAAGAAGCTATTAACGGCAGTGATCTTGTTTTTGTAGCACTCTCTGGAGATTTACCGAAGATGGTTCAGGCTATCATTGATGTGATGGAGACGACCAAGGTCAGACGTATTGTCTTTATCTCATCCTATGGGATTTACGGAGAATTACCTGGTCAAAATGGTCGTGTGGATAGTATCTTAAAACCTTATCGAAAGGCGGCAGATAAGCTAGAGCAAACTGACTTAGACTACACTATTTTGAGACCAGGTTGGTTTGACAATAGTAGTGATATCAGTTATCACCTTTATCCGAAAGGTGATGTTATCTGTGGGAACACCATCTCACGGTTAGCCATAGCAGATTTTGTTAAAGAAGCTGTACTGCATCCAGATTTTTACCTTAGGGAAAATCTAGGAATGGTACGAGATTAAACAAGGCCAGCTTAGATATTTCATATTCATTCAAAATCAAAATTAGAATTTTAGAACCTTTAATATCATTGAGAGAGTAACGAGCGTAGCGAGAAAAACTGTTTCTTTCGCTATAGTAGTATTCTTAGAAGTGAAACTGTCCAGTGGACAGTTTCAGTCTGAGCTTAGAAACGCGAGAGCTCAGAGTAAACTCTTGCTAAGAACGGATTTTTGGGAGAACTACAGAAATTGAGAATCAATTTCGTAGTAGTTCCCCCGCAAGGATGATTAGGTTGGACGCTGTCGAATAGTCGACAAGTACAGCCAATCATCTACTGCGATAGAGAGGCTCAAAAAAGTAGCAATGAAACTCCAAAGGAGGTTTTGACATTGACTTTGTCAACTCTATTTCCTACCTCCAAAGGTCTCCCAGACCTTTGGAGCGTCCGCACTTTTAAGAAAGAAACAAAAAAGTAATTTTTGAATTTGCTTAGGTATCAGTAATTGAAAGTCTTTATCTATGAAGATGAAAAGACCATGTACACCACATTTTTAGAGGAGAACGATTATGGAACAAACCTATTTAACACTCAACTCAGGATATCAAATGCCACAATTTGGGATTGGCGTGTATCTTGTTGCCCCAACCGATACGAAACAGAATTTACTAGAGGCTTTTGAACTTGGGTATCGTCATGTGGACACAGCGCATGCTTATCAAAATGAGCGTGGGGTAGGTCAAGCGGTCAAGGCATCTGGCTTGGAACGCAGCGAGCTCTTTATCACTTCAAAACTCTGGCCGAGTGATTACGCCGATTCTGAGGCTATTGACAAAATGCTGGCGCGTTTAGATATGGACTACATTGACCTTGTCCTTTTGCACCAAGAAATAGGCGATTACAAAGCAGGCTGGAAACAGTTAGAAGTAGCCGTTCAGGCTGGTAAAGTACACTCAATCGGTCTCAGCAATTTCGAGTCTGGTCGCTTGGAAGAAATTCTTGAGATGGCAACCGTCCAACCAGCAGCCTTGCAAGTAGAGTGTCACCCCTATTTCCAACAACGTGAGTTAAAAGAACGGATTGCAAGTATTGGTACCATCATCGAAAGCTGGTATCCACTGGGACACGGTGATGCTACCCTAATTGATGAACCCATCTTTACACAATTGGCTCAAAAATATGGCAAAACCAATGCACAGATTATCTTACGTTGGCATATTCAGTCAGGACATGCTGTCTTTCCAAAGACGACCAATCCAGACCACTTAAAAGAAAATATTGCCATCTTTGATTTTGCCTTGACCGATGAGGAAATGGCAAGAATCAATGCGCTTGATAAAAACTTCCGCTATTTCAATATGACCTTGGAAGAACGGGAGCGTAATTTCAAAAATTTTATACCGGCAGATTAGAAATAGTCCCTTGGATAAACATCCGAGGGTTATTTTCTGTGCTGTTAAAATATCCCACTGTTAAAATTATTGTTAATAAAAAAAGTATTTTGCTTGACTTTTTTAGTTGATATACTTATACTTGTATCATAAACAAGAACAAGTTAGATAGCTTTATCTAACATTTGTTTAAAAAGGAGTCTTATGGATACGAAATTTTCAGTAGCCATCCACATTTTAACTATGATTTCGGAGAGTAAGGAGACCCTATCTTCTCAGGCATTGGCAACCAGTGTGGGCACCAATGCCAGCTATATTCGTAAGGTCATTGCTCTTTTGAAAAATGCCGATTTATTAATGTCACATCAAGGCAAGAGCGGGTATGCGTTAACGAAAGCACCAGCAGAAATCAGTCTTTTAGACATTTACTATGCGACGCAAGAAGTGACTCAAGTCAAACTCTTTCAAGTGCATCAGCATGCCAATCTGGAATGTCCTGTTGGTAAACATATCGAAGGGGCAATCAATCCAGTATTTCAAAAGGCAGAGAGTCGGCTAGAAAAGGAGCTTGCCAGTCAAAGCCTTGCTGATGTCATTACAAATCTGTACCGTCAAGCAGGAGTTATCAAGTAAGTGTTTGGTAATTTCCTTTATTAACATTGTATCTGTATCTAAGACAGATACATTTGGTAAAGATTATTACGACATTCTCTAAACGTCGTTTGAAGTTTCAACCTTGCAGACCAGCTCTGCTATTTCCAAAAAAAGAAAGAAGAAAACTAATGAAAGCAGCACAATTAAATGACTACAACAAAAACAATCTCAACCTCAAACTCGTCGATGTTCCAAAACCTGAGCCACAGGATAAGCAAGTCTTGGTCAAGGTGCTGACAGCTGGGGTCAATCCGTTAGACAATATGATTACCCGTGGTGAGGTCAAGATGATTGTTCCTTATAAAATGCCCCTCATTGCTGGAAACGAAGTGGTGGGACTGGTTGAAAAGATAGGTACCGGCGTGAGCCAGTTTGCCGTGGGGGATCGTGTTTTTGGTCGTTTGCCGTTAAATAATATTGGTGCTTTTACCGAGTACGTGGCTGTGGATGTATATGCTCTAGCCAAGGTTCCTGACTATTTAACCGATGAGGAGGCGGCAGGTGTCCCTCTGACGGCTCTGACCATCATGCAGGCGTTCGACCTTATGGATGCTAAAGCTGGCAAGATCCTCTTTATTTCTGGTGGGACTGGTGGTGTCGGTGCCATGGCTATTCCCCTTGCTAAAGCTAAAGGATTAACCGTTATCACTAATGGGGACATCAGCAATCGTGACCGAGTCTTGGCACTCGGGGTCGATCAGTTCCTAGATTACAAGACCCAGGATTACACCAAGATCCTCAGCAATGTTGATTATGTCTTGGACACTCTAGGTGGCACTGAGACCGAGAAACAAATGGCTATCATGAAAAAAGGCGGTCAGATGGTATCTCTCCGTGCCATGCCAAATGGTGCCTTTGCTAAGCGTATGAATTTACCTAAATGGAAACAAATCCTCTTTACACTGGTTGGTCGTAAATTCGACAAAATGGCTGACAAATATGGCGTTCACTATCACTTTATCTTTGTCGAAAGCAATGGTCAACAACTCCAAGAAGTGGCAGATATTTTTACCAAACTAGAGATTAAGCCATCTATTGATACGGTTTACCCTTTTGATGAGGTCAATGCTGCGCTGGATAAGGTAGCAAATGGACGCTCGCGCGGTAAAACTGTTCTCAGTATGAAAGGATAACACATGGCTTATTTAGAAACCAAAAACCAATACCTCACTGTTCAAGAGAAAAACATTGCCTACCGTGAAATCGGCAAGGGAAAGTCAGATTATCCTTTGGTCATGCTAGTCCATCTCGCAGCAACCATGGATCATTGGGACCCTAAACTCATTGACCTTTTGACTCAAACACAGCATGTCATTTTGCTTGATTTGCCTGGTGTTGGGGCCAGCGACGGTAAGGTAGCAGCTACCATTCCAGGAATGGCAGATCAGATGATAGACATTATCAAAGCCCTAGGCTACAGTAAAATCAACCTTCTTGGTCTGTCTATGGGGGGGTATGATTGCTCAAGAAGTGGTGCGTTTGGCTCCAACTTTGGTGAATCGCTTGATTTTAGTAGGGACTGGTCACCGTGGCGGACTTGGTATTGATCAGGTTACAGCAAGGACCTTCCGTTATATGGCACGGGCTGCTTGGCATCGTGTGGATCCTAAACGTTATATTTTTTATGGTCATGATGACCATGGCAGAGCAGAAGCAGATAAGGTGCTCAGTCGCCTAGCCAGTCGCAAGAAAGCTTATGCGGACAAAGAGATGGCTGTGCCCAATTTTTTACGCCAGTTAAAAGCCATTAAAACCTGGGGAAAAGCCCCAGAAGATGACTTGCAGTTTATAACACCACCAACCCTGATTGTCAATGGTGACAAGGACATGATGGTACCAACAGAAAATTCCTACATCATGCATGATAGGATTACAGATAGCCAATTGATTATCTATCCTCATGCAGGCCATGGGTCGATCTTTCAGTATGCGGAAGATTTTGCATCAAAACTTAATGCTTTCTTGATAGGAGAATAAGGCATAAACAGTAGTTATCGCTAAGTTAAGGTGGAATCTCAAAAACTCTACTCGGTTAAAGCACTAACAAGACATTGTGTAAACTAGCTTAGCCCCTTAGCTGCTACAGAGTAGCTGAGGGGGTTTTTACTATTTGCATTTTTTTGAAAATAACCACTTTTTTTGCAATTATTTTTAAAACTGTGCAAATAAACGGTGATTATTATGATTATTTCTAAAATTATGCAAATAAATGGTTGTTTGTGATATAATAAAGATGAGGTAATTGCTATGAAAATCATTTCGAGACCATATTATTTAGAATTTTTGAGACGCCATCAAGATAAACCATTAATAAAAGTCATTAGTGGTGTTCGTCGTGCAGGCAAATCTGTTTTGTTCCAACTTTTCCGTGAGGAATTATTGGCTTCTGGTGTTGAAGAAAGCCGGATTATAGCTATTAACTTTGAAGATTTGTCATTTTATGACTTACGGGATTTTCGTACTTTGAATACCTATCTCGAAGAACGTCTAACCTCTAATGATAAACACTATATTTTTTTGGATGAGGTTCAGCATGTCGACAAGTTTGAGCTTGTAGCGGACAGTCTTTTCATCAAAGAAAATGTTGACCTGTATTTGACAGGTTCCAATGCCTACTTTATGAGTAGTCAATTGGCGACTAATTTGACTGGGCGCTATGTTCAGATTGAGGTTTTACCCTTATCTTTCAAAGAGTTTCTAGCAGGGCAGGAGCATGGTGCAGAAACTAAGACCAGATTAGAATATTTTAACGACTATCTGTTTAGTGGTTTTCCGTATTTGCTTCAGACGCAATCTTATCAAGAACGGATTGAGTATTTGCAAGGGATCTATCACTCAATTGTCCTCAATGATGTGGTAGCCAGAGTCGGTGTTGCTAATCCAGATATGCTGGAGCGTATTATTCGTACACTCTTAAGCAGTATTGGCAGTCAAGTATCGACAAATAAGCTACGCAATACACTAGTCAGTCAACATGTTGCGATTTCCCATCATTCTTTGGAAAGCTACCTCAATACACTGATAGACAGTTTGTTGTTTTATGCGGTCCCTCGATTTGATGTGAAAGGAAGAAAACTCTTGCAACGACTAGAAAAGTACTATACGGTTGATTTAGGGTTCCGTCAGCTCCTTTTACCCGATCATCCGCAAGATCTAGGGCATATGATTGAAAATCTAGTCTACCTAGAATTGCGTCGTCGCTACTCCAAAGTTTACGTCGGTAATATCGGAAAGTACGAGGTGGACTTTGTGGCTGTCACAGACCAAGGTGCCTATGAGTACTACCAGGTCAGTCAAACCACCCTTGATCCTAAAACCTTAGACAGAGAACTCCGTCCTCTGAAAGCAATCAAGGATCAATTTCCAAAATACCTTTTAACGCTAGACAGCATCCAACCAACTGCCAATTACGAAGGCATCATTAAGCAAAATTTGGTGGACTGGTTGTTGGAGTAATAAGAGAATAAAATGCGAGTGAGTGGGACAACGATGATAAAAAGCTTATCTTGTATCTCTGTAAGTGACAAATCACTTTCTAGCAGCCAGTATTTGACAAAGGCGACAATAGCACCTGAGAAGATGTGAATGAGAAAAGTGGCTAGGGTAGAAAAGCGTTATTTCTAGGGAAATAATCGCCTAATCATTCCATGCAATATACGACTCATGGTCGCACTATCAGGATGACACCCTTTTTCAAGCCAATCTTTTGCCATAGAAAAGTAGATCATGGTCCCTGTTCGGTAATAGTAATAGTCTTCGATGGAGACAGTCTCATCATTTTCATTAAAGAAGGAAAACGGGATTTTATCAATGTGAGATAAGTAAATCCTCAGCTTTGTTTGATGCGTTTTAATGATATCGAAAAATTGTAAATAGTGTTTAGGATTGTGATGGCAATTTGGTACTTGGAAAAGCGCAACAATTTCTTCTAAAATGGGGATAGCGATATGTTGCAAAATAGCTTCTTTAGAGTCATAATTTCGATAGAAAGCAGGTCTTGAAACGCCTGCTTTTTGTGTTAATTCCGTAATGGTAATAGATTCAAATGATTTATGTTCAAGAAGGAATAGCAGAGCTGTTTCAATACACTCACGAGTAAGTTGATTGGCTTCTTTGTTAGATAAATTGATATGGTTCATCGTGCCTCCTGTTACAGATGGTATCATAATGTTACAGCTAAGAGGTTATTATTAACAGTTTAGAAAATGATTTGTTAAAATGGAATGTGCTGTTACAACTGTAACATGGTTAATATTTTTAATCAAGAAAGATGAGAGGAAATAAGTTATGAAAAAACGACGGTTCACACGGATTTGGAAAGGGAGTGTTGGCATTCTTCTCCTTATCAGTTTGTCAGTCATGGTGATTTGGTTTACACCTACGTTAAAATTACAGGCTTTTAAATGGTTACTTGAAAGTAGTGAACGACAAACTTTGGTAGAATTGGAACAAAATAAGATTGATTTTTCTCATGTCAATGTAGAAAGGGATATTCCTTATCGTCAAACAGGAAATCAAGGGCATTTGCTAGATATTTATCGTCCTAAAAAAGAGGTTACGACGAAACCTCTTATTATCAATATTCATGGAGGAGGACTCTTTGCTTCTTATAAAGAAACGAATCTTAAGTTCAATTTGGAATTTGTCAAAAGAGGCCATACAGTAGTGAATATCAGCTATCGCTTGATTCCTGAATCAACGTTTTGGCATCAGATTGATGACATTATGACAGCTTATCGTTATCTGGTGACACATCAAGATAGCTTGAATCTTAACTTAGATCAGGTTTATGTTGTGGGGGATTCAGCTGGTGCTTTGCTGAGCCTGATGTCAACAGCTATTAATAGCAGTCCTGAATTGCAAGAAACCTTTAATATGCCACAGACTGGATTGACAATCAGGGGGCTTGGATTGATTTCCATTATGTTAGATAATCAGCGACAAGATATCATGTCGCTTATCAATGACTACATTGTGACTGACGAAGATAAAAAACGTCCATCACTTGCCTATCTTCTCAATCCTTCGAGTATTATTGAAAAAGCAGAGCTACCACCCGTTTATCTCATTACAAGTGAAGAGGATTTAATCCAATCAGATACCTTAAAATTAGAAAAACTGCTAAAGGAAAATCATGTTCCTTATCAATTGAAAAATTATGAAAAGGACCAGCATAACAAACTGGTGCATGTTTTTGCAACGCTACATCCAGAGTGGTCGGAGAGTCAAGAAGTGATTGACCATTTATCAGCATTTACCAATCAATAGGCACTTTAGAAATAAAATTAACCAAATGAATTAGTCGTCCACCCTCATCTGTCCAACGATGGAAAAAAGCTTATCTTGAGCCTCTTCCAGGGTTAACTTAGTCTCTAACAGCCAGTATTTGACAAAGGCGACAATCCCACCGGAGAAAATGTGGATATAAGCAATATTAGGTGTGGTGCCAATAGAATGACTAGATTGGATATTTGCTGAAACTAGCATATCATGAAAAGCAGCAGTGAACACAGCTGGTTGACTAGTCAATAATTGATTGATGACAAAGCGGTTTTGGTCAACAGCTAAAAGGATTTTATCTAAAAATAGCCGACCTTCTACTTCAGTAATCGTTGCCACATCCTTAACCAAGGGACGGCAAGCATCTTCTATAGAAAGGAGAAGCTCATTGAGAATGTTATCGTAAAGGTGTTCTTTGGTCTCGTAGTGTTGGTAAAAGGCATTACGAGATACCTGAGCCAGTTCACAGAGCTCTTTGACCGATATTTTGGACAGTTCCTTGGTTTGTAGTAAATTGAGAAAAGCCTCTTGGAGGGCTTTTTCGGTTTTTTCAAAACGTAAATCCTGTTTCAATATGACATTCCTTCCTGATGTGTCACATAAGTGACAAATGTTTGCTAAGTGTCAATTGACGATTTTATGTGACACTTGTAATATAAATACTATAACATAGTGAAACAAAGAAAGCGAGAAAAAGATGGCAAATCGTGTAACAGAAATCTTAGGTATCGAGAAACCAATTATCCAAGGACCTATGGCGTGGTTAACAGATGGGCATTTTGCAGGTGCTGTTAGCGCTGCTGGTGGTTTGGGTGTATTGGGGATTAGTGCCGGGCAAAAAGAGGCAGCGACAACCGTGGAAGATACCATTGAAAATATGCGTCGTGAAATCCGCATTGCCCGTGAGATTACGGATAAACCTCTGGGGATCAACGTAGCACCTGGTCATCCTCAAACAGACCGTTTTACGCAACCAATGCTGGATTTAATGGTTGAAGAAGGTGTTCAAGTGGCAATAATGGTAGGGAAATTTTCAGCTGAATGGACTGCGAAATTTCATGCCAAAGGAATAAAGGTTGTCTTTCGAGCAGATACCCCAACTGTTGAAAATACTGAAGAAGCTATCCAAGGTGGTGCAGATGTTATTGTAGCGACTGGATTTGATGAAGGAGGTTCTGTCCCTGAAAAAATCATAGGAACGTTTTCTATTGTCCCTATGATTGTCGATGCAGCTAAGGGACGTGTCCCTGTAATGGCAGCTGGTGGTATCGCAGATGAACGAACTGCCCGTGCAGCTTTTGCCCTCGGTGCAGAAGGTCTTTTTATTGGTACAGCTTTTTTGATGAGTCAAGAGTCAATTTTGGCAGAAAATATCAAGCAAGAGGCTATTAAAGCAAATGCTTCAGACCTTTTATTTTACAGGGCAGTACCTGTTTATTACCGCTCTTTGCCCGGCGAGTTGCCAAATAAATTATTGCAACTTAGTAATGAAGGCGCGAGTCTTGAGGAAATTCATAAGGCTCAATCTGGATTTAATGGTATGAGAAACGGCATGCTTTTTGGAGACCTCAGCAAGGGCTTCGCCTCATTTGGTCTTGGCATTTCAATGATTGACAAGATTGAGCCTGTCTCAGTAATCATGGACAAACTCATGTCAGGTATTGAAGATTTAATCTAAACTCTTTAATATAGATGAAAATGAGGAAACTATCATGCCAGAAAAGAAACAAATGAAACTTGGTCTTGCCATGTTTGGTGCAGCTGGTTTAAACTTTAAATCTTGGTTGGCTCCAGAAGTTAGGCTTTCTGAGTATCCAGATATTTCAGTGGATGTCAAAGCGGCACAACTAGCTGAAAAAGGAAAATTCCAATTCATGTTCTTCGGTGATTTTCCAGGAACAAAAGCAGTAGCAGATGCTGATATGCAGACCATGGGCTTGGATCCTTTATTGATTGCGACAGTCATTGCTAGCCAGACAAAACATATTGGTTTAGGGATTACTAGAGCGACATCTTGGAACAATCCCTACGAAGTTGCTCGCCAATTCAAGACGCTAGATGCGATTAGTAAAGGTCGTGTGGCTTGGAATGCCGTAACTGGTGCTAATGGAGTCAGTGCTAATGCTTACGGCGTGCACCTCCCATCTAGTTTTGACCGTTATGGCAAGGCGGCAGAATTTACGCAAGCAGTCCAAGCCTTATGGGCAACTTGGGAAGAAGATGCGCTTAAACTAGATCATGACAAGCAGATTTTTGCGGATTATGAGAAAGTCAAGTCTGTTACTGTAAAAGGTCAGTATATTGAAACGTCAGGAACTCTGCCAATTCCACCATCAAAACAAGGTCAACCGCCAATTTTCCACTCAGGAGGTTCAAGTAATAGCGTTGCCTTTGCTGGTCAGCATGCAGATGTCTATGTCGGTGAAGTCTGGACCATTGAGCAGGGACAAGACATGCGCCAAGCACTTAGTCAAGCAGCTGTTAAAAATGGTCGTCAGCCAGGGTCTGTTGCCTTTATCGCTGGTGTCATGCCTCTCATTGGAGATAGTAAAAAGGATGCCCTAGAGCGCCATGCAAGGTTTATTGATGAAGATACTTTTTATCAACGGGTAGCTCATATCGGTTATGCTTTGGGTGTTCAATTTACCATGGCGGATATTGAAAAACCTATCGCTGCTGAAATTCTTGACAGCGTAACGATTACTCCATATAGTGACCCACGGACAGAAAACATCATTCGAGTAGCGCGTGAAGGTTGGACCTTACGAGAAGTGGTTTATCACTCAGTTATTGACTATCACCCTGCCGCAGTCGGTACACCAGAAGATATCGCGGATCATTTAACGGAATGGTTTGAAAGCGGCGCAGCTGATGGTTTCTGGGTCATGCCAGATGTTTATGAATCAGATTTAAAACGTTTTGTAGAGCAAGTTGTTCCGATTCTTCAAGAGCGTGGAATTTTCCACACAGAATATGAAGGGGAGACCCTCCGTGAAAACCTCGGCATTCCTTATCAATACGGGGTTAGAAAAGAAGGATAACAGTGTACTAGAGCAGCTACCAAAGGAGGGAGCTGCTTTTAGTTAGTTGTGCTGGATGCCAATTTTTGTGGGAACAATATCTTTCGAATGGAATAGTTGACAAGAGTAATCAAGAATTATACTATTTAATTGAATAGACAAGGAGATTATCCCATGTATGATAAAATGATAGACTACAAAGAGAACATTTACCGTGAGCTGTCTCGTTTGACAAAAGGATTGGGGAGCGAAAAGCGTCTTGAAATCCTCCAAATACTATCACAGGGACCAAAGACGGTTGAAGGGATTGCACGTGCGACGAATCTATCAGTTGCCAATACCTCTCGCCATCTTCAAGTTTTAAAAGAGAGTCACTTGGTGGGAACGAATCGAAATGGGAACTTTATCCATTATAGCTTAGCTTCTGAAAAGGTTGCCCAGTTGGTGCTCCTGCTATTTTCTGTCGGTGAAGAGCAGTTAGCAGAAGTGAGAGCGATTGAGTCAGATTATGATGAAGCAGCTGCGGTTCCTCAAATTGCATTGGATGAAGCGATTGATTTAGCCACTAAAACGGATGTTCTTCTTCTTGATTTAAGACCGTTTGAAGAGTATGAAGCAGGGCATCTTCCCAAAGCAGTCAGCCTCCCAATTGATGAATTTGACATAAGGAAGTCCCAATTACCGAAAGATAAAACTATTATCGTGTATTGCCGTGGCCGCCAATGTGGCTATGCCAACTTAGCAGCACAGGATTTGCAGAGTTTGGGCTATAGTATTTATAGCCTCAATCGTAGTTTTGCGGATTGGAAATGGGGAATCACCCATCATACAGGAGACGACTAGGGTCATCCTTAGTCTTTTTTTTGAAAATACAGTACTGTGAGCAAAATTGTTGCAAAATAGATTTGATGTGCTATAATTCAATTATTCAATAAAATAGTTGAATAGAGTGAAGGGGTTTATCAAATAGCCCACTGGATATTTACGCCTACATCATACTTAAAGCAAGTAACATAGACTACGAGTAGGAAATAAGCTGAATTTTAAAAAGGAAACAACTGTTCTTTTTTGGAATTCATTCTTTTATCAACAATCTATTCAATAAAATAATTGAATTCTAAAAATATAAACATAGATAGGAGTCACTTATGACAACTCAATTAACAACCGAAACATTTGCTCAAACGATTCAAAATGGTGTTACCTTTGTCGATTTTGGGGCAGTTTGGTGTCCACCATGTCGTATGATGGAGCCTGTAGTTGAAGAACTATCACAGGATTTTGAAGGGAGAGCAACGATTGCTCAAGTTGATGTGGATCAATCGCAAGATCTGGCCAATCTTTTTGGCATTCGTTCTATTCCAACAATGGTGATTTTTAAGGATGGCAAACCCGTTGATGCTCTTGTTGGAGTACACTCTAAACAAACATTAACAGATAAAATCCAAGCACAGTTATGATGAGGTGAATGATGTATGATGCATTGATTGTAGGTTCAGGTCCTGCAGGCTATACAGCTGGTATTTATTTAAGTCGGGCTGGTTTGAAAAATCGCTTGATTACAGGTTATTCTGAAGGTGGTCAATTAACCACAACAAGCTTGGTTGAAAATTATCCAGGTTTTGAAAAAGGCATTGATGGCAATGAATTAGTCCAAACAATGCGCCGTCAGGCAGAACAATTTGGGACTGAAATGACTTTTGGCTATGTTCAACAAATCGAAGGAGATTCCTCTCCGTTCAAGGTACACCTAGATAATGGTGAAATCCTTGATACAAAAGCTGTTATCATTGCAACAGGGTCGAGTGCGAAATACCTCGGGATTGAGGGGGAAGAAGAAGCCATTGGCAAAGGTGTCAGCGCTTGTGCAACCTGTGATGCTTTCTTCTATAAAGAACGTGAAGTACTCGTTGTTGGTGGGGGAGATGTGGCTATGGAAGAAGCCCTTTATTTGACACGCTTTGCATCGAAAGTGACCATTATCCACCGTCGTAATGAATTACGAGCCTCTGACATTATGGCAAAACGGGCTCAGGCAAATGACAAGATTCATTGGAAGTTGAATTACACGCCTGTCAAAGTTGACTCTACTCTGATGGGCATGACTGGTTTGGATATTCGAAATAATGCAACAGGAGAGATAGAGCATATTCAGGCTGACGGTCTTTTTGTAGCGATTGGTCATCAACCAAATACTGATTTTCTTGATGGGAAATTAGCATTGGATGAGAAAGGCTATATCCAAACACAGGCGGGGACTTCCAAAACCTCTGTTGCAGGAATTTTTGCAGCAGGTGATGTACAAGATCCCAAGTACCAACAAGCTATTACTGCAGCAGGTAGTGGAGCTGTAGCGGCATTAGACGCTTTAGAATTTATGAACTCCCTATGATGGCACATCACATCTAGCATGGCGTTAGAAGAACTGCTAGCCCAACATCAAGACCTTGCCCTTCTTGTCTCAGGAAATCAATTCAGTTTATCGTCTCTAGGTCAAAATAACTCAGCGATAAGGCTGAACGAAAACAGTTGGCACTTTACCATGCAGACATTTTTCAAGTGCCCCGCCTTATTTCCTTATTTGGTATTCAGCCTTCTCAAACGAGTTTATTAGTATTTAAAAAGGGTCAATTGGTCGAGAAGGAAGAGGTTTAAATGGCTAGAAAAGGATTGATACAAAAGCAAAAGAAGGCCTATCCTGTCCAAGAATACATGCGTTGTTTGATGTGTGGTCGCCCACATTCGGTTTATCGCAAATTTAAACTATAGTGGATTGTGAAAGGAATAGGACAAGGCAAGGAGCTGCTGATAGAACTTGGCGTTCATCAAAGATACTTAACGATGTCCTAACCTTTATTCAATTCACTATATGTCGGATTTGTTTACGCCAACAGGCATACCAAGGAGCCATTCCTGGATTGAAAAAGGCTTCTTGGTAAGTGACGAAGGTGCATCAACAAAGTGCTTGTTATTCGATTCAGATTGGAGCAAATTTGTAGATGTTTCGTTTGAGGATGGTGAAGTCTACTTGCTAGCATTTGCAGGAATTAATTGAAAATTCTTTAGAGGATAGTCATTAAAAAAGCTATATTGCAATTAGGCAATGTAGCTTTTTGTATCTATAAATGACAAAGCCATTTGAAGTATTTAAACATTAGAATACATTTTCCAATTTTATTTGCGAATAGATAAGGTAGGAGGAAATCGTATGTTTGAACAATATATGTCAATGGTAAAAGAATACAAATGGCTTGTGGCTGGAATCAGTGCTGGAATCCTGATGGTTGGTCTATTTTTCATTTTTCACCAACCATCTCAGGCAGATACATCTGCTTTAATTGAAACGCCCAGGAGTGAGGTTGCGACCTCATCCACTCCGCAAGTCCCTTCACAATCGGATACGACAGCAAGTGCATCTTCTGTCATTTTAGTGGATGTAAAGGGAGCTGTTGTAAAAGAAGGCATTTATGAGTTGCCAGCAGAAGCACGTGTCAATGATGTCATCCAAGCAGCAGGTGGATTTACAGAGCAGGCTGATAAAAAATCCGTAAACTTAGCTCAAAAATTGACAGATGAAGCAGTGGTGTATGTTGCACGCCAAGGGGAAGAAATCAGTGTGGTCTCTCCTCCTAAAACAGCGGCAGAAGAAACAGGTGTGGCAAACAAGCCCGACAAGGTTCACCTAAATTCTGCTACTGTTTCAGAGTTGACGACGATTCCGGGCATCGGTGAAAAACGAGCCAATGATATCATTTCTTATCGAGATAGCAATGGCGGTTTCCATTCTGTTGACGATCTGAACAATGTCTCTGGTATTGGAGACAAGACCTTAGAACATCTTCGTCCGTATGTCACAGTGGATTAGAAAATGTCCCATTCAGCCTATCCATTTAGCAATTGTATTGCTGGCTGCCTATTATATGGTTTATCGGTTTTCCTTTCTTACTTCTGCTGTTTTTCTTTTCTTATTTGGACGATTGCTACAACAGTATGGTTGGGAAAGGGTTCGAAAAGCCTTACCGATTTTCTTGGGGATTATGATTCTATTTTGGAGTCACCAGCTGAAATCCCAGCTGGATGAGAAGCATTCTCCAGATACAATTAAGACAATCCAGATTGTTCCAGATAGTGTGCGGGTCAATGGAGATAGGTTATCATTTCAGGGGAAATTAGAAGGCCATCATTATCAAGTGTTTTATCGTTTAAAGAGTCAGAAAGAACAAGTCTTTTTTCGAGAATTAGACCAACTCATTGATCTGGACATTGATGCAGAACTGGAAATACCAGATAATGCTCGAAATTTTAATGGATTTGATTATCAAGTATACCTGAAAACAAGAGGAATCTATCGAATTGTCAATGTAAAGACCATCAAAGCTATTCATTTAGCCTCTTCGTGGAATCCGATGGATTGGCTTTCTATCTTGAGAAGGAAAGCATTACTGCATATTCGGCATCATTTTCCTGAACCTATGCGTCATTATATGACTGGGCTGCTTTTTGGAGAATTAGATACGGATTTTGAGCAAATGAAGGATATCTACTCGAGTTTAGGAATCATTCACTTATTTGCCCTATCTGGAATGCAAGTTGGCTTCTTTATTGATCAGTTACGTTATTTACTATTACGTTTGGGTTGGACGAAAGAAACTGTTTTTCGACTGCAACTGCCCTTTTCAATTTTATACGCAGGGATGACTGGTTGGTCAGTGTCGGTAATCAGAGCTCTTGTACAAAAAATACTTGGGAATGTAGGCTTGCGTGGATTTGACAATATGGCCGTAACGCTAGCCATCTGTTATTGTATTATGCCACATTTTTTGTTGTCAGCTGGTGGAGTTTTGAGTTTTGGCTACGCCTTTCTTTTATCGGTTTTTGACTTTGAGTCCTGTCCCCCTTGGAAAAGAATAGTTATTGAAAGTACAGCAATTTCTATCGGAATATTGCCTCTTTTGATGTTTTATTTCTACAGTTTTCAACCGTTATCCATCTTGTTAACTCTTGTATTTTCTTTCATTTTTGATGTTATTTTATTGCCATCGCTGTCCTTGTTATTTTTGGTATCTCCCTTTTTGGCAATTCCGCAAATAAATGGAGTATTTGTTTGGGGAGAATCAATGATTCACTGGGTGTCGGACCATTCACCTCCTCCAATGATTTTTGGAAAACCAAACTCACTTCAACTCTTGTTGCTCTTGATTGTACTAGCCTGTATTTATGATTTTTTCTATCAGAAGAAGATGAGAATCTTGCTCATATGTTCACTGCTTTGCCTATTATTTGTCATTAAATATCCGATGACCAATGAGGTGACAATGGTGGATATCGGACAGGGAGATAGCTTGTTTATAAGGGACATCAAAGGACATACGATGCTGATAGATGTTGGCGGTCAGGCTACTTTTAATGGGAAAGAGGAATGGCAACACCGGCAGATAGATGCGAACGCGGACAAAACTTTGATTCCGTATTTAAAGAGTCGAGGTATTCACAAGATTGATCAGCTGGTATTGACCCATACTGACACCGACCATGTTGGGGATATGGAAGTAGTGGCGCAACAGTTTCGGATTGGAGAAATATTGGTGAGTCCAGGGAGTTTGACGGTTCCTGATTTTGTTGAACGGTTGAAGAAGATGGGAGTCCGAGTCCGAGTTTTACAAGCGGGAGATTGTTTGCCAATAATGGGAAGTCAGCTACAGGTGCTGTATCCTATAGAGACTGGAGATGGAGAAAATAATGATTCCATTGTACTTTATGGAAAACTACTGGATAAGACATTCCTCTTTACGGGTGACTTAGAAGGTGAAGGAGAGGCGACCTTGGTTTCGCAGTATCCGACACTTCCAGTAGATATCCTAAAAGCTGGTCATCATGGCTCAAAAGGCTCTTCGACGGAAGTATTTTTAGATCATGTTCGTCCCGAACTTGCCCTATTATCTGCCGGTAAAAACAATCAATACAAACACCCGCATCAGGAAACTCTTGACCGTTTGAAAGAGCGTGGCATTAACAATTTTCGTACAGATATGGATGGAGCAGTCCGCTTTACTGGTTGGAATAGTTGGAAGGTTGAGACTGTGAAGTGAAATCTGATAAAAGGATGTTTTTATTTATTCGTAAATATTTATAAAAATGCATTTATATTATTATTTCATTGAATTCTACGTTTGGGTAACAGTAAGATAATTTTGATGTTTTTAAAGAGCTACTTTTTTTAAATGGGATTAATACTTGTTATGAAAGAGATTTAAATGGATTATATATTGAAAAATGAATCATCTCTGCAATTATTTTTTTGTATTGTTGCAAGTATATACTTGACAAAAATAATAAAGCAATATATATTTGTAACTATATAAAAGTATTAATATTTTAGGAGGTGAATAGGGGTGAGAAAAATACGATCTCTATTTTTAACACTTGTGATATGTGGGTCTACTCTAGCAAACGGAATGTCCGTCAGTGCTCAAACTACTTTTCCAGACGGTGGTAAAGTAGATGACGATATTACACGCAGTAGTTTACTTGGTATTAGTAACCAGTTCCATATATTTGCTAACACAGCAAGTTTAACTGCCCATACTAGTGGAAATATTGCCGTTGGAAATCTGATCAATACGACATCCAACTTTGGAACAAGTATTCATGAAGGGACTCTGGCAAAGGATATTAGCTATATTCAAAAGCTAGGGTCCATTGCTAGCAGCTCATTTACTACTTCAAATAATAAAAGAACAAATAAAGTTGTCTTTGGGGAAAGTGTAGCACTAACTCTGGTTGATAATGGAAATAGAGTCGCAGCCAATGGCATTACACTAGATCATTTGAAAAAGGATGAAGTCTTTCAAGATAAACATGGAAAAACCTATATTGATTTTGCTGAAGAATTTAAGAAATTGGAATTGTCCTCAAACGCAATGGCTGGTAATCCTCAAACTCTAGGAATTGAAAAAAATTTTATTGATGAGAACAATCGGTATTTTGACATCAGTAAGGCACAGTCAAATCCTTCTGGTTCTGTGACCCTACATAAAACAGACGATGCAGGTAAACCACTAGATGGAGTGACATTTGATTTATATAAAGAAGGTCAATCCGACCCCATCAAAAAAGGGTTGAAGACTGTTCACGGGAAAATTTAAGGTTGACGGTTTAGAGAAAGGAAATTACTTCTTTAAAGAAACTGCCAGCTTAGATGGTTATGAATTAAATAGGGAAGAACAGAAGTTTTCTATCAAAGATGAGCATCTCAGTTCAGGTAGTTTCATCTATCTTTCTCTTACGAAGGATGAAATTGAAAAAGATAGACCAATTCTTATTAAAGGAATTAACAAGAATGGACCAAGTATCATTGTCAATGTGGATACTCAACATGCAAATCAAATAGATATTGGTGCTCAAACTAAATTACAGTATACAGATGGTACTGATAGAAATTCGAAAGAAACAGAAAATTTTGGTGATGCGCGTGTTTTGTGGAATTTTACTAATCGGACAAATGGACAAGTTATCAATATTAACAAAGCAGCCCCTTTTTTAGGCAGTATTCTTGCTGTTGGTGACACGGTGAATATCGGTCAAAATGTTGATGGTTCAATTATTGCCGATACAGTCAATGTTAAAACGGGTGAAACGCATCGGTGGGATTTCCAAGAAGGCTCTGGAAAATCTGGAAAAAGTATAGAAGTGAAAGTTGTTAATAAAAAGAAAAAAACAACTACGGTTACCCCAACCACGACGAAGTCAACTACCACAAGCTCAACGACAAGTAGCCCGACCACAACAGAGTCAACTACTACAAGTTCAACGACAAGTAGCCCGACCACAACAGAGTTGACTACCACAAGTTCAACGACAAGTAGCCCGACCACAACAGAGTTGACTACCACAAGTTCAACGACAAGTCGTCCAACCACGACTGAGTCCATGACCACAACGTCAGCGACAAGTAGCCCAACCACGACAGAGTCCATGACCACAACGTCAACGACAAGTCGTCCAACAACAACAGAGTTGACTACCACAAGTTCAACGACAAGTAGCCCGACCACAACAGAGTCAACTACCACAAGCTCAACGACAAGTAGCCTGACCACAACAGAGTCAACTACCACAAGCTCAACGACAAGTAGCCCGACCACAACAGAGACTCTGACAACAAGTTCAACGACAAGTCGTCCGACCACAACAGAGTCAACTACCACAAGCTCAACGACAAGTCGTCCAACCACGACAGAGTCCATGACCACAACGTCAACGACAAGTCGTCCAACCACGACGGAGTCAACTACCACAAGCTCAACGACAAGTCGTTCAACAACAACAGAGACTCCGACAACAAGTTCAACGACAAGTCGTCCAACCACGACGGAGTTCATGACCACAACGTCAGCGACAAGTCACCCAACTACGACGGAGTCCATGACCACGACGTCAACGACAAGTCGTCCGACCACAACAGAGTCCACGACTACGACGTCAACGACAAGTCGTCCGACTACCACAGAGTCCACGACGAGTCATCTGACGACGATGGTTTCAACAGTAACATCAAGTACCGTATTGCCTCGAGTAACAACAACTGTTAGAAAACCAAATCTACCAAAAACAGGTTCATCTACCAATTCTTGGTTTGTTGTGGCAGGTATGTCAGTACTTGTTTTAACTGGTGGATTCTTATTTGTGTCACGTAAGGAAAAAAATTAAGACTTAAATGTTAAAATTCCTATCATNAATAATAGAANGNGTTTGAGACAAAACTCTGAACAATAAAACAAAAAAACGAACAAAGACTATCTCTTATATGTTTATAGAATGTCTTTGTTCGTTTTTATATAGATTTTATTAGAAAATTAGATTTATTGCTATAGATTTTCTAAACTAAAAATCTATTTGTCACAGCCTCTTTGTTGGGAAGTTTGATCGAGGAACGCATCCAATGCCAATAAAGAAATCCCGAATTGGTATAGAATGGCTCGCTGAATCGTCATGATTTTTCTATCGGCCTAATTTAGAATAGGGGAAAACAGAAAAATGAATACTCTTTACTGTAAGAAGTTACAATGATAAGGGGAAAGAATTGTAAATGGTTTACATGTTTTGAAGGAGTCAGTCCATTTTATAGATGTTTCTTACTGAAACCAAAGGCTATGCCTGACGTCATCAGGATACCTAGTCCGATGACAGAGAAAGTCCATACATTGATAGAAAAGGGGAGTAACGTCATCAAACCCGTTGCTAGTGGCATAAAGAGGACGGCAACTGTAAAGATAGAACTAAAGACCCGTCCAAGCAATTCATTTGGCACACGCTTTTGAACCATAGAAAAGAAGTGAATATTGAAAATAGTCAGGAAAAATTCAAAGATGAGATTACCTGCAACAATGACAAGGATTGGAAGATGAAGCAGGGCTAGTGGTGTGATGATGGCGAGTCCCAGTCCACTAAGAGCTAAAGAAATCAAGATGCTATTGTAAGAGTTACGAAAGAGGCGCTTGGCGAAAATAGCTCCTAAGATCGAACCGATAGCTCCCATCGAAAGAAGCGTTGCATAGCTTGATTTGTCAGCAAAAAGAAGATTACTAAAGGGTACGAGGTAGTTAAAGGCGGCAATGAAAAAATTAACCAGCGCTGCAATCACTAAGAGGAAAAAAATCTCCTTTTCGTGAAAAACGAAAGCAAGCCCCTCTTTGATATCCCTAAGAATAGCTGTGAAACTGGCAGGTTCTTTCTTCGTTGTCACATGTGTTTCTTCATGGCGAATGGACCAGAGAAGGAAAAAGGAGAGGAAGAAAGTCAGGCTGTCTAAGAGGAGGGTCGTTCTAAGACCAAAGCGATCAACGACCAAAAAGGCTAATAAGGGCGAGGAAATACTGATAATCTGTGAAGCTACTTCTAGATGAGAGTTGAAAGCTACCAATCGGTCTTCGTCCACTAAGGTGACAACGTAGGATTTGAAAGATGTTCCAGAAAAGGCGTGCGAGATAGCAAGGACCGCATTAACTGTAATCAGTCCATAGAGCATAATTTGGTCGGTACCCAGTAGAGCTAGCAGGGCGCACATGAGACCACCAGTAAAATCCGTTGCCAATAAGATTTTCCGTCGCTTAAAGCGATCAGCAACAGCCCCTCCAAAAGGATTTAGAAAAAGGGAAATCAGATTTTCAGCTAGTTGGTAGTAACCTAGATACTTTTGTCCGATGCTGCCTATCCCTGCAATCCAAGTGCTATTGCCATAGTCATACATGACATTTCCTATTTTATTGACAGCGCGACTGGTCAAGAGTTTGAATTCATTTTTCTGCATACAAAAACCTCCAAGAAAATGTGTGTTTATCATACACGATTTTCGTGGAGATTTTTCAAAACTTGCAGATATGCTCTTTTTTAACGAACGAAGCGTTCAAAGTCTTTTTGATAATTGTTAACCATGTGAGGACAATCCAGCCAATCAAAAATCTGAATAGCATTTTTCATATCTTCAATGCCAGTCAAAATCTTTCCACTCTTGTAGGCGTGGAGACCGTTTAAAAAGAGAAAAATCGTTTTTTCATAGAGTTTGGTCTCATTTTGAACGAACTTTTCAGCTTCTTGTTTGTAGAAAGCAGCCACTTCTAAAGCATCGCGGTGGAGACAGGTTTCCCAGATATTCATAATGGTGACTGTAACAAGATTGCGGTGAGTGGCAATTTCCTTGTAGTAGTGTCTGCGTTTCAAGATTTCCTGTCCCATTCTATGAAGGAGGGGAATATCGATGAAAAGATAGAGATTTCCAATTAAAATCAATTCATAGATGTTCCAATCTTCTGTCTGAAAGAGATAGTCTGTCACGATTTGTAGGTATTCTTGAGGAAAAGGAATATCGGGATCGCACTTGCAGATAAAACCTTGCAGAAGAATACTGTTTAGTTGGTAGCGGTATTGGTCAGGAGCAGCCTTGAATTTTGCCTGTTCCTGTTCTTGCATCTCTCGAAAACCTTCTATATCACGCTTATATTCTAAGTCAATCAAGCAACTCATAAAGCGAATTTGTTCGGTGTGTTGGTAATCGGACACAGCATCCATAAATTCCTTGACTTCGACATGGATATTTTCCAGCGCAGCCAAAAATTTACTGATAGAAAGTTCAGATTCGCCCCGCTCGAAACGGGAAAGTTGCGACAAGGAAACACGGGCATCTGCCACTTGTTTGAGGGGAATATGCCGATTTTTTCTTAATTCTTGAAATGTTGCGCCTAGCTGTTTACTCTCCATAACTACCTCCGTTTTTATTATAACACGCTCTGTAGAAATGGTTGGAATTTCCCAGATATGCAAACTGTTTTTTCTGCTTTTTTTAGAAAATATTTTTCTCATTTTCCCATCTATGGTATAATAAATAAGATATTTTAAAAAAGGATGGGCAGATGAAGAAGTTTTTATTTGGTTTATGTAGTGTAGTGTTACTATTGGGCACATGGAGCTTGTCAGTAGCGGCAGAAGATGACTTATTGACAATGACGCAAAATGCCGGTTATCCAGCGACAGCAGAAATGTTACCTAAGGCTTCTATTGTCATTGATGCAGATACAGGACAATTGCTTTGGGGTCAAGAAATTGACTTGAAATGGGATCCCGCTAGCACGACCAAAACAATGGTTGTTTACTTAACCATGGAGGCAATTTCGCAAGGAAAAATCAGTATGGATACAGAGGTTGTCGCAACTGAGAATGACCAAGCCATTGCAAGTATCTATGCCTTAAGTAATAATAAAATTATAGCAGGTAAGAGCTACACAGTCCGTGAACTCTTAACAATGACCCTAGTCCCTTCTTCAAATGTGACGACGCTGATGTTGGCTCACTTGATTCATGAAGGAAGTGATGCTTCTTTCTTGCAACTGATGAATGATACTGCTAAAGAATTGGGCATGAGTAATACAACATTTTATAACGCGACAGGAGCTGTTGTAGCAGCTTTCCAAGGATTTTATGCTCCTGAAGGTTATGATCCAAATATGACCAATGAAGTCACTGCAAAAGATATGGCCATTTTGGCTTATCATTTGATTAAAAAACACCCTGATGTATTGGAATTTACCAATCAGCCAAGTGTTACAGTCAAAGCAGGTACCGAACTGGAAGAAACATTTGATGCTTATAACTATTCATTGCCAGGAGCTAAGTATGGATTTGAAGGAGTAGATGGATTGAAGACTGGTTCAAGTCCTTCAGCAGGTTTTAATTCCATTGTAACGGCAAAACGTGGGGATGTCCGCTTGATTAGTGTGGTCCTTGGCGTAGGTGATTGGGCGATTCAAGATGGGGAATATTACCGTCATTACTTTGTAAATACTCTGCTTGAAAATGTCTTTACAAACTATAAACGTCAAGTCGTTGCTCCAGCTGGACAGCAAGATATTAATGGTCAAACAGTTGTCACTGACAAAGATTTGTATGCCTTGGTCAAAGAAGGAGAAACACCGGAACTGGTGATTGAGAATCAGTTATTGAAGGTAGCTGGTAGTCTGGATCCTATGAGTGGTGTCTCGGTGAAAGAAGCTGATGTAACTGCCACAGCTTCAAGCGATACCACAAGTAATTCGCAACCTGCAAAGCAATCAGCAACGCCGCTCTTGACACAAATTCCTAAAGAAGTCTATCTTTCGATTCCTGTTCTTATCGTTATTGTAGGGGGAGCAGTACTTGCAAGTCGCAGAGGGGTTAAAAAAACTGCACGAAAGACCGCTGACAGTCAGACTTACAGCCGTCGTAAGCGTGGACGTAAATTATTTTAAAAATCATAAACCGTTAGAAATTTCTAGCGGTTTTTCTTATCTAAACATGGTATAATGGCAATATGGTAGCAATCGAAGAAATTCAAACATTAAAAAGAGATTCCCTTAGTCTATTGACAGTGTTGTCCGGAGAGGATGCAGGGCAATACCAGTTGGCAAAAGATGCTTTAATGCAGCAAATCGAATTTGATTCAGCAGATTTGTCTTTTGCTTATTTTGATATGTCCGAAGCCGCTTATGAACAGATAGAGCTGGATTTAGTGTCACTCCCTTTTTTTGCAGATGAAAAAATTGTGATTTTAGATTATTTTGTGGATGTAACGACAGATAAGAAACGATATCTGAGTGAGGAAGAGCTCAAGCGATTTGAAGCCTATCTTGAACAGCCTTCTGAGACGACACGTTTGATTCTGCTAGCGCCAGGGAAATTGGACAGTAAGCGACGTTTGGTCAAATTGTTAAGACGAGATGCGGTGCAATTTGAAGCGGGAATATTAAAAGAAGCAGATATTCGCACCTATTTTAGAAAGAAAATTACAAAGGATGGTTTGCAATTATCTGATGCTGTTTTTGAGCAACTCCTTATCAAATCAAATTTTGATTTTTCAGAAGTGACCAAGAATCTTGCATTTTTACAGGCCTTTAAACCAGATGGGGTGATTGTTGAAGAAGATATCACAGTTGCGATTCCCAAAACCTTGCAAGATAATATTTTTGATTTGTCTAAAATGATCTTGGCCGGTCAGACAGATGCCGCCAGGAGCCTAGTCAGAGACCTCCGTTTGCAAGGAGAAGATGAAATTAAGCTTCTAGCCATTCTTTTGACCCAGTTCCGGATGTTTTTACAGGTGCAATTGCTCCAGAGAGAAGGGAAATCAGAAAGTCAGATGGTGACAGACTTGTCGACTTACTTGGGACGAAAGGTCAATCCATACCAAGTGAAGTATGCTTTGAGAGATTCTAAAACTTTGTCAATTGGATTCTTAAAAAAGGTTGTCACTACCTTGATTGAAACGGATTACGCCATCAAAACAGGTCGTTTGGATAAGGAGTATTTATTTGATATTGCCTTGCTCAAAATTGCTCCCAGTAAATAAGATGGCCATGAGGGAAATTCAATGCAGATTGTGTTTGATAACTCGATAGAGTAGCCATTTTGCTTGCGAGATTGTAAAGGTTTATTTGTGGACGATGAGTGAGCAAATCAGTTGAAAGCTCTGCTATTTTCCGATAAAATGAAACTAGAAAAACGAAAAGAGGACATGTAATCATGGCAATTATTTTACCAGAACTTCCATACGCATACGATGCGCTTGAGCCACATATTGATGCAGAAACAATGACACTTCATCACGACAAACACCATGCGACTTACGTTGCAAATGCCAACGCTGCTCTTGAAAAACACCCTGAAATTGGTGAAGATCTTGTTGCACTCTTGTCAGATGTTGAGTCTATTCCAGCAGATATCCGTCAAGCAGTTATCAACAATGGTGGTGGTCACTTGAATCACGCGCTTTTCTGGGAATTGCTTTCTCCTGAAAAGACAGAAATCTCAGCTGAATTGGCAGCAGACATTGATGCAACATTCGGTTCATTTGAAGACTTTCAAGCAGCATTTACAGCAGCAGCAACGACTCGTTTTGGTTCAGGTTGGGCATGGCTTGTTGTCAATAAAGAAGGTAAATTGGAAGTGGTATCTACTCCGAACCAAGATACACCAATCATGTCAGGTTTGAAACCCATCTTGGCGCTTGATGTTTGGGAACATGCATATTACCTCAACTACCGCAACGTACGTCCAAACTACATCAAAGCATTCTTTGAAATTGTTAATTGGAATAAAGTTTCTGAATTGTACGCAGCAGCAAAATAAATGGCGACACTTTTTAAGGAGAACGATATAATTCTCCTTAAAAAGTTAGTTAGTCCTCTAGGAGAGGCCCCATAGGGCTTTCCGTGTGACATCGAGCGTTTAGCCGATGGAACTGAGGAGTGGAACAAGGTTGACGAGCTCTACAAAGCAGCTAAATAATACCCATAGAACTGACTTAGGTCAGTTCTTTTTGGTTGTTAAAATCGGAGAAAGGGCGGAATCCTCTATTAGATGAAATGGTTTTGATAAAGAAAGGTGAAGGAATCAACAGTCTAAACTCCTCTTAACGGACAAGAATGAGAGAACGAAAGTCTCTTTTTTTTATTTTGTTTTTAATAACAACTACAACAGCAGATGAGTTATTTGGTGTAGGCTGTTCATAGTGGATTTTATGATAAAATATATGGTAAAATAGATAAATATTTAGGGGGAGTAGCTGTCGTAGAGCTTTAGATGATGGCAAGAAAAATAGGTTATGTCGTATATGAAGAAAGTTGTGAATGATTGTGAAATGCGTTAAAAAGGAGGACTATTTTGAAGAAAACCAAATTACATTTTTATTGTCTAACATGTCTCATATTGTGGTGTACTTTAGTCATGATTGATGTTATTTTACGTCTTGATTTTGTCTATCATTTACCTGATATTCCCTATGAATTGACTGTTCTAGGACTGGAAATAATTGTTGTTGCACTTTCGGTTTGGACTATGTGGAAATATGGAACGAAGGAGATATTTAAATTCCAATACAAAGCTTCCTATATTGGTTATTTTTTCTTATTTCTAATACTTATTTTAGCATGGAATATTTTTGTAGTTACTCATTTTCCTCAAACAAGAAATCAGACTGCGCTGATGGAGTCTTATAATCCTTATGATCAAGTTATGCAGCTGTTCTTTATTTTATCTACTGTAGTTATAGGGCCACTCTTAGAAGAAATAGTATATCGTGGAGTAGTCATGACTGCCCTAGCGTTTTTGAAGAAATATTATATAGATGTCGTTGTTTCAGCTTTGCTGTTTGCTCTGAGTCACGTCTTATGGCGTGGTTTATTGCTAACCGATTTCCTGACTTATCTCATTCCAGGATTATTGTTTGCGCTCTATTATAGAAAAACCAATGATTGCATTTACTATCCAATTCTACTGCATGGATTTTTGAATGGATTACCGTTTTTTATATAGGGTAGCTATTCTAAGTTCATTAGTTGCTAATCATTGGAGTGATGGGATTGCTGGTGCTGTTGGTATGGTAAATGAGCATAATAAAAAGAACTATTAGTTATTTACTTTGTTATCATTCTGAAAACAGAAATTACAGTATCTTGAGAGGTGTTATTTCATTTTAAGACCATTTAGGACATTTCAATGACCATTCAGGAAATGAAGAAGTAGCGTTCTATTTTTCAGTTATACTACATATGTCAAAGTTGCAACGAGGCACAATATTACAAAAAGGAGGTATCCGAGATGAATACAAACATAATGGAACAGTTTGAGGAGATGGATACTGAGATGCTTGCGGGTATTCAAGGTGGAGGTAAGGTTGCTCCTGGTATCTATTGTAGAGATGTGAATGGTAGAGCAAAATGTTCGGCAGATCAGAAGGAATTGTGGGGGTATACTGCCCAAGTGATTGGTAATGGTTGGGTGAATTATGGCCCTTGGCATCCAAGACCAGGTTTTGGAGTTATTATTCCATGATGAAAGCAGAATTAATAAAAAGATTGGAATTGCTTGTTGCAGACAAAAGTGTAAATCAAATACCGGAATTGAAAGAGATGTTTCAAAATAAGTTGACAGAAGTCTATGATTTGACGAAAGAATATGATTTGATAAGATTTTCTGCAAATCTTAGTCAAACAATCTCATTGTATTTGATGACGCATCATTACTCAGCTCCTAAATCTGTTATTGACTTTGGAGTTTGGATTGCCAATTCACCTTCTAAATACAGGGGGAAACTTTCATTTCTACAAATGATTGCAATGAGTCTGTCTGGATTGTTCAAATAATATGCAAATACGAAACAAAAGACTTTACAAAATCTGAGTCACGTCTTATGGCGTGGTTTAATGCTAACCGATTTCCTGACTTATCTCATTCTAGGATTATTATTTGCATTCTACTATAAGAAAACCAATTATTGCATCCACTACCCAATTCTATTGCATGGATTTTTGAGTGGATTGCCGTTTTTATTACCGTAGCTATTCTATTAGTTTTCATTAATATTAATGAGACCATTTAGGACGTTTCGATAGCTGTTCAGGCAATGAAGAAGTTTCATTCCATTTTGCGGTTATACTAAAGGTGTCGAAGTTGAAATGAGACACAATATTACAAAAAAGGAGGTATTCGAGATGAATACACAATTTAAAACATTGAATGAAGAACAGTTACAAGTCGTTGTAGGTGGTCAACAGATGCGTCAGATCATCATTGGTGGTCAGGTTGCTGGTTCATACCCTGTATTTAACAATCCCTGGAATTGGGCAGTTGGTGCAGCTGGTGAATGGGTAAAAAAGAATAGACGAAATTAAAGGATTAGTTATGAAAAAGGACCAAGTAACATTAGCGAGTTTAACTGGATTTGTTTTGTTTGTATCCATCTATGCAAAATCGATTGTATTAAACTTTTTTCTAGGCTCCGCATCAGACACTGTTTTTTATATGGGACAGATTCTCATTGAGCTTTGTATCGTTGCTATCAGTATTTATATTATAAAGGGGTTGGGGAAACAAAACGTATTACAGTTTAGAAAGCCAAGATTGGGATATATGGCTTTAGTACTATTCTGTTATGTATTGGTTATTTTTTGGAATGGAATAGGGAGTGTCCTCTTTCCTGTTACTCAAAATCAGCAAATTACAGAAAGTATTATCGGTAGTTCGGATACAGTTGTTATCTCATTATTGTTAATGGTAATTGCAGCTCCAATATATGAAGAATTGGTTTTTCGTGCTTTGGTCATGACGTGGCTAGAAACATGGCAAACGTATTATATTGATGTCCTTGTTTCGTCTAGTCTTTTTGCCCTGCTTCATGTGATGGATAAGGGCTTACTATTAACTGATTTTATCCACTATTTTGTATTAGGTTTGATATTTAGTCTTCTTTATCGGAAAACAAATCGATTGGTTTGTTCTCTGGCCTTGCATTTTCTTATCAATTTCATTTCGTGGCTAATTCTTACATTCATATATGGATAGGGAACAGAAAACTGATTTTGTGGATGAGACGAGGTTCATATTGTCAAAAAAAAGAAGGGGAAAAAGATTTTATTTTTACAAATATAAAATTTGAGAAGAGACCACCTCAATCTAGCCAATAGTAGATATATCATAGTAGAATGTTTAAAAAGAAGAAAGAGTGCTGATAAAAGAAAGCAACTATGATATAATAAGGAGTAAGAGATATGGAAAATGAGTGGAGTCTGATTGGATAATGCGGCGTGCTAGAGTGGACAAACGAAAAAAGGAAAAAATACACTTTATACTAGGGATGGTAGGCTTATTAGCTCTCCCTTTTCTTGTTTTATTTGGAGCGAGTAGCCTAATGAAGGGGGCTACTGTTGATAAGAAATCAAGTATCCAATCTCCCTCTGCTTCGGCAAGTGGTGTAGTCATGCGACATGTGGCCATTGCCTCGTCTTCAAGTAATGAGCCACCAAAAGAATTAACAAAATCTGAGGAAGCCAAGCAGGCGGTGATGGCAGCCGATCTTGAGCGCATGCAGTTGCTAGGACTGGATTATGATTATGCTCATCTTGGCTTGGTGGAAGTGGTACAGGCTTATCTAGCAGATTGCGGGATTGATCCTTCACAGGTAGCTTTTTCCTATAAAAATCCTGCGACAGGTCATTCATTTTCGATGAATGAAACGCAACCAATGACAGCGGGTTCTACCTATAAAATGCCGTTGAATATGCTGGTGGTGGATGCTGTTGCTGAAGGAAAATTCACCCTGACAGAGCGATTTGACATTACTCAGACAGCTTATGAATACAAATTTGAACACGATGCGTATGTTGGACAATTTGGCGGAGCAATGACTATCCCAGATATGCAAGAGTATTCCTTGGTTTATTCGGAGAATACACCAGCCTACGCATTGGCAGAGAGGTTGGGAGGAATGGATGCCGCTTTTGCTATGATGGACCGATATGGAAAATCCAAGGGGGAAGTGCCAACGATTCGTCGTGAAGACAACAAGACCTCGACGGATTATTATATTCAAGTTCTGCAGTATCTATACAATCATCAGGAAAAATATGCAGATATCATTTCCTTTATGGAGCAATCTTTTGATGGGCAGTATTACAAGACCTATTTGCCAGATCTTCGGATTGTCCAAAAGCCTGGTTATGTAGCAGAGGCTTTAAATGTGGATGCGATGGTATTTGAAGAAGGTCCCTATTTAATTGCGATTTATACTCGCTATCTAGGGGGATCAACAGAGACTAGTGAGGAAATTAATGATTATGGCTACATGCAGCTAGTGGCCTTAACTTACGTCATTAATGAGTGGCACCGTGTGAATGAAAACGGCCTTGCTTAATAAGGAAATATGGACGCTTCATATCACAGCGGAATGTTTGGGAATCGTTTTCAAAATCAAATAAATGTGGTATACTGGTCACAGTATGATTATTGTAAGACGGAGGAATAATGATAGATAAGGAACAATATCTCTATTTAAGAAATCATCCTGCTTTTAGTCAGTTATCCATCGAGCACTTTGACCAATTAGCGAAAGAGATACGTTTTAGACGTATTCCAAGAGATCAGGTGTTCTTCTTTGCAGGGGACAAACGAGATTACCTATTTGTGCTTCAAAAAGGCTATGCAAGGATTGAGCAGTATGATCAGACGGATACGTATTCGTATTTAGATTATATCCGAGAAGGTGGAGCCTTTCCATTTGGTGGGATGTTTGTTGATCATAATTACCACTACACAGCGATTGCGATGACAGACCTATCTTACTTCATGGTACCAATGGCCTTGTATGAGCAAGTTTCGAAAAAAAATATCAAGCAGATGCTTTATCTCAATCAAAAATTATCACGGATATTAAGTTTTCAGGAATTGCGCTTGCGCAATGCTATGATTTCCAGTGCGAGTGAAAGAGTGGTGCAAGTATTAGCTCTTTTGTATTGGGATATGTGCAAAAAAGATCAACTGACAACGATTCCTTTTGGTATCCATATACAGGAGATTTCTCGATTAGCTGCGACGACACGTGAAACGACGAGTCATGCTCTAAAAAAATTAAAAGCAGACCAAAAGATTGCTTACAGCCATAAGCAATTAACTTATTTAGATGTAGATTTTTTCTTAGAAAATTTGACAGAAGCCCGATGAGGCTTCTTTTTCTATCATTTTATGAAAAAATGGAAAATGGCATGAATTTTATAAGATTTTTTTCGAAAAAAATAAATATCCAAAAAATGGCTAAAATATCAAAAATATCGATAGAAAGTGCTTACAAAATAATAAATATTGATTTTGTGGTTATATAATGTGAAATATTTGGCAAAACAATTGTCTAATATTTCGTGAAAGCGGTTCCTCCACTTGTTATAATAAGGTCAAGAAATGGGTAAGGAATTCCTTACGACAGATAAAAAAATAAGGAGGTATTGTGATGTCACAACATCCAATTCATGTCTTTTCAGAAATTGGCAAACTGAAAAAAGTTTTGCTACACCGTCCAGGCAAGGAAATCGAAAACTTGATGCCTGACTACTTGGAACGTCTTTTGTTTGATGATATTCCATTCTTGGAAGATGCACAGAAAGAACACGATGCTTTTGCACAAGCTCTTCGCGATGAAGGTGTAGAAGTGCTTTACTTGGAAGACTTGACTGCTGAATCATTGACAAGTCCAGAAATCCGTGAACAATTCATTGATGAATACATTTCAGAAGCAAATATCCGCGGACGTGCAACGAAAAAAGCCATTCGTGAACTCTTGTTGAGTATTGAAGACAACCGCGAACTGGTTGATAAAACAATGGCAGGTATTCAAAAGAGCGAATTACCAGAAGTGCCAGCTTGCGACAAAGGGTTGACAGACTTGGTAGAATCAAACTACCCATTTGCAATCGATCCGATGCCAAACTTGTACTTCACACGTGATCCATTTGCAACTATCGGTAATGGTGTTTCTCTCAACCACATGTACTCTGAAACACGTAACCGTGAAACATTATATGGTAAATACATCTTTACTTACCACCCAGTGTATGGTGGAAAAGTGCCATTGGTTTACAACCGTGAAGAAACAACTCGTATCGAAGGTGGGGACGAATTAGTTCTTTCTAAAGACGTGCTTGCAGTAGGTATCTCACAACGTACGGATGCAGCTTCTATTGAAAAACTATTGGTCAATATCTTCAAACAAAACATTGGTTTCAAGAAAGTATTGGCATTTGAATTTGCTAACAACCGTAAATTCATGCACTTAGATACAGTATTTACAATGGTTGACTACGACAAATTCACCATTCACCCAGAAATTGAAGGCGACCTTCGTGTGTACTCTGTAACATACGAAAATGAAGCTCTTCACATTGAAGAAGAAAAAGGTGACTTGGCAGAATTGTTGGCAGCAAACCTTGGTGTTGAAAAAGTTGAATTGATTCGCTGTGGTGGTGACAACCTGGTAGCAGCTGGTCGGGAACAATGGAACGATGGTTCAAATACATTGACAATTGCACCAGGTGTAGTTGTTGTGTACAACCGTAACACGATCACAAATGCAATTCTTGAATCCAAAGGGCTTCGCTTGATTAAGATTGGCGGAAGTGAATTGGTTCGCGGTCGTGGTGGACCACGTTGTATGTCAATGCCATTTGAACGTGAAGATTTGTAATAAAAGAAAGAGGAAAATGATTTATGACATCAGTATTTAAAGGCAGACACTTTTTAGCAGAAAAAGATTTCACTCGTGCAGAATTGGAATATTTGATTGACTTCTCTGCTCACTTGAAAGATTTGAAAAAACGCAATATTTCACACCGCTATCTTGAAGGTAAAAATATTGCACTCTTGTTTGAAAAAACATCTACTCGTACTCGTGCAGCCTTTACAACTGCTGCAATTGACCTAGGTGCTCACCCAGAATACCTTGGTGCAAACGACATCCAACTTGGTAAGAAAGAATCAACTGAAGATACTGCTAAAGTATTGGGTCGTATGTTTGACGGTATTGAATTCCGC
This sequence comes from Streptococcus ovis DSM 16829, assembly GCF_000380125.1. Lineage (GTDB taxonomy): Bacteria > Bacillota > Bacilli > Lactobacillales > Streptococcaceae > Streptococcus > Streptococcus ovis. The sequence goes on along the minus strand of NZ_KB904579.1, from coordinate 193,416 downwards.
GGTTTCAGCCAAAAAATGGTGGAAGAATTGGCAGAATTCTCAGGTGTTCCTGTATGGAATGGTTTGACAGACGCATGGCACCCAACTCAAATGTTGGCAGACTACTTGACTGTAAAAGAAAACTTCGGCAAATTAGAAGGCTTGACATTGGTATATTGTGGGGATGGTCGTAACAACGTTGCAAACTCACTTCTTGTAACTGGTGCAATCCTTGGTGTGAATGTGCATATCTTCTCACCAAAAGAACTCTTCCCAGCTGAAGATGTTGTCGCACTTGCTGAAGGCTTTGCAAAAGAAAGTGGCGCTCGAGTTCTCGTAACTGACAATGCTGACGAAGCAGTCAAAGGGGCAGATGTTCTTTACACAGACGTTTGGGTATCTATGGGTGAAGAAGACAAATTTGCAGAACGTGTGGCTCTTTTGAAACCATATCAAGTCAACATGGATTTGGTGAAAAAAGCAGACAATGAAAACCTCATCTTCTTACATTGCTTGCCTGCATTCCATGATACAAACACAGTTTATGGTAAAGATGTTGCAGAAAAATTCGGCGTAGAAGAAATGGAAGTAACAGACGAAGTCTTCCGTAGCAAATATGCGCGTCATTTTGACCAAGCTGAAAACCGTATGCACACAATCAAAGCTGTTATGGCAGCTACTCTTGGTGACTTGTTCATTCCAAAAGTGTAAGAGAAAGCAAAACTGTAACTACCAACAGCTGGGAGGGCTGGACTATCTATCCTTAGTCCCAGTCCTCCCTTTTTATGTGGTATAAGATTGATAAGGAGAAAATAGATTTATGGCAAAACGTAAAATCGTCGTGGCTCTTGGAGGAAATGCCATCCTCTCATCAGATCCATCAGCACAAGCTCAAAAAGAAGCACTCGTTCAAACAGCAAAACACCTTGTAAAATTGATTAAAAACGGAGATGACTTAATTGTCACTCACGGAAATGGTCCGCAAGTCGGAAATCTTTTACTTCAAAACTTGGCAGCAGACTCTGAAAAGAACCCAGCTTTCCCACTTGATTCGCTCGTTGCGATGACAGAAGGTTCTATCGGTTTCTGGCTTCAAAATGCCCTTCAAAATGCGCTTTTGGAAGAAGGGATTGAAAAGGATGTGGCTTCCGTTGTAACACAAGTAGTCGTTGACAAAGCAGACCCTGCCTTTGAAAACTTAACAAAACCAATTGGTCCATTCTACACAGAAGAAGAAGCAAAAGCTGAAAGCGAAAGAACTGGTGCAACTTTCAAGGAAGATGCGGGTCGTGGTTGGCGTAAAGTGGTCGCTTCACCAAAACCAGTTGGCATTAAAGAAATCAATACCATTCGTACCTTGTTAGATGCTGGTACTGTTGTTGTGGCAGCAGGTGGTGGCGGTATTCCTGTCATCAAAGAAGAAAATGGTAGCTTGACAGGTGTCGAAGCTGTTATTGACAAAGACTTTGCTTCACAAACATTGGCTGAATTGGTAGACGCTGACCTCTTCATCGTCTTGACAGGTGTGGACTATGTCTTTGTAAATTACAACAAACCAGACCAAGCAAAATTGGAACACGTAACGGTTGCAGAATTGGAAGAATACATTACACAAAATCAATTTGCTCCTGGTTCAATGCTTCCAAAAGTAGAAGCAACGATTGCTTTTGTGAATCATAAACCAGAATCTAAAGCCGTGATTACTTCATTAGAAAACCTAGGTGCACTGATTGAATCTGAAAGTGGCACCATCATTGAAAAAGGATAAGTTGTTCAAAATCACAAATTCATATTGACAGAAATAGAAAGTTTGTGGTAGACTATGACTTATATTTATTCAAAAAACACAAAAACATGAATAAATAATCATTTTTCGGAGATTGTCGAAAAAAGAATAAAGTGTGACAGTATGCAGTCATAAAATGACAGAGAGTAATGGTTAACAGTTTTTCTTATACAGACGTATTTTAGGGAGTTTGATGTAATTTTCAAAATTCCCGAGACAATTTGCGGAAAATATGATACACTTAATGTAAGCGTTTTAGTTCTTGTGTGGGAGACACAAGAACTAAAACACATCGGTTTTCAAAGATGTTTGAATTTTCGATTCAGGCATCTACAAAAGTAACTCCTTGCTTTTGTTTCGTCAGAAAATGTCCGAAGTAGGAGACGGACGCTAAAATTTTTAGGAGGTTTTTGCTATGGGCAAAAAAGAAAAGACTGGCTTTAAAATGCCGTCATCTTACACTATATTGATGATCATCATCGCCTTGATGGCTGTGTTGACATGGGTGATTCCTGCTGGTCAATACCAAGTTGATGATGCTGGAAATATGATTGCCGGAACCTATGAGACAGTCAAACAAAATCCTCAAGGGATTTGGGATGTCTTGATGGCTCCAGTTCGTGCCATGTTGGGGCACGAACCAACTTCTGCAGCGATTGACGTTGCCTTCTTCATCCTCATGGTTGGTGCCTTCCTTGGCGTTGTCAATGAAACAGGTGCTCTTGATGTGGGGATTGCTTCTATTGTGAAGAAGTATAAGGGTCGTGAAAAGATGTTGATTTACATCTTGATGCCTCTCTTTGCACTTGGTGGTTCTACCTATGGTATGGGTGAAGAAACAATGGCCTTCTTCCCACTCCTTGTTCCTGTTATGATGGCCGTTGGTTTTGATAATATCACTGGTGTAGCCATTATCTTACTTGGTTCTCAAATTGGATGTTTGGCTTCTACTGTAAATCCATTTGCGACTGGTGTAGCAGCTGATGCGGCCAATATCAGTATCGCAGACGGTGCTATCTGGCGTATCGTTTTCTGGATTGTCATCTTGGGTCTCGGTATGTTCTATGTTGCTCGTTATGCTGAAATGGTTCAAAAAGATCCTACGAAATCTCTCACATATAAGAACCGTGTAGTGGACATGGAACACTTCAATGTTGAAGCAAGTGATGCAACAGAAGCAACACTTTCTTCAGCACAAAAACGTGTTCTGTGGGTCTTTGTCGCAACATTTATTCTCATGATTGCTAGCTTCATCCCTTGGGGTGACTTGCATATCAATATTTTCAATGATTTCACAGCTTGGTTAACAGGTCTTCCAGTCATTGGTGAAATTATTGGTAAATCAACGGGGGCTCTTGGTACTTGGTACTTCCCAGAAGGTGCAATGCTCTTTGCCTTTGCGGGTGTCTTGATTGGTATTATCTATGGTATGAGCGAAGAACGTATCGTGAAATCCTTCATGAACGGTGCAGCTGACCTTCTCAGCGTTGCTTTGATTTGTGCGGTTGCGCGTGGTATCCAAGTCATCATGAACGACGGTATGATTACCGCTACTATCTTGAATTGGGGCGAACTAGGATTGAAAGGTTTGTCTTCTCAAGTCTTCATCGTTTTGACTTACATTTTCTACCTTCCAATGTCCTTCTTGATTCCATCAACTTCTGGTTTGGCAGGAGCAACGATGGGTATCATGGCACCACTTAGCGAATTTGCCAATGTTCCAGCTCACTTGGTTATCACTGCATTCCAAGCAGCATCAGGTGTCTTAAACCTTGTAGCACCAACTTCTGGTATCGTAATGGGAGCTCTTGCTCTTGGACGTGTTGAAATTGGTACTTGGTACAAATTCGTTGGTAAATTGATTGCTGCTATCATCGTAGCAAGTATTGCCATCCTTGTCGTGGCGACATTCTTCTAGTATAATAGAATAAGGTTAGAAAACTTTCATGCGCTTTTGGCTTGGAAGTTTTCTCATTTCTTTTGAAAGAAAGGAAAGAAATATGAAAACATTTGTGACAGAACAACATCAAGCAGAAGTGCTTGAAGCCATCAAAGGAGTGGTTGCTTTTCCATCCGTCTTGAATGAAGGGGAAAATGGGACACCATTCGGACAAGCTATCCAGAATGTGTTGGAGCATACCCTTGCTTTGACAGAAAAACTTGGCTTCACCACTTATATCGATCCAAAAGGCTACTATGGCTATGCAGAGCTTGGTGAGGGGGAAGAAACCCTTGCAGTGCTGTGCCACTTGGATGTGGTACCTGCTGGTGATTTGGACAACTGGCAATCCAATCCCTTTGAAGCCGTTGTCCGCGATGGCAAACTCTATGGTCGTGGTGTTCAAGACGATAAGGGACCTTCTATGCTGGCACTCTATGCCGTCAAAGCCTTGATGGATGCTGGCGTGATCTTCAATAAAAAAATTCGTTTCATCTTTGGGACAGATGAAGAAACTCTCTGGCGTTGTATGAACCGTTACAATGAGCTGGAAAAACCAGCAACCATGGGCTTCGCTCCTGACTCTGCCTTCCCATTGACTTACGCGGAAAAAGGGCTTTTACAAGCGAAATTGTATGGTCCAGGTGCGTCAGACCTAGCCCTTGAAGCAGGTCAAGCCTTCAATGTTGTTCCAGCAAAAGCAAGCTATACTGGTGAGTGGCTAGAGGGTGTAGTAGCGGAATTGGATGCTCTTGGTTTCGACTATGAACGGACAGAAGACAGTGTGACCGTTCTTGGTGTCTCTCGTCACGCCAAGGATGCAGCAAAAGGTGTGAATGCTATCGTTCGTTTGGCCAAAGCCCTTCGCAACTACTCTGACCATCCTGCCCTTCGTTTCATCGCAGATGCAGTGGGAGAAGATGCGACTGGTACGAGCTTGTTTGGTAAGATTTCTGATGAGCCATCAGGCGATTTGAGTTTCAATATTGGTGGCTTGACCCTGACAGCTGAACAATCTGAAATCCGTCTGGATATTCGGATTCCAGTCTTAGCGGACAAGGATGAGTTGGTCCGTGTCTTGTCTGAAAAGGCCGCTGCCTTTGACTTGACCTATGAAGAGTTTGATTATCTTGCTTCTCTTTATGTACCACTTGATAGTGAATTGGTATCGACCTTGATGACGGTTTACCAAGATAAGACTGGTGATTTGACACCTGCCAAATCATCTGGCGGAGCAACCTTTGCTCGGACCATGCCAAACTGTGTGGCCTTTGGGGCCTGCTTCCCAGATGTACCGTCCACAGAACATCAGGAAAATGAATGCGCACCGTTAGAGGCTCTCTATCGTGCCATGGACATTTACGCCGAAGCAATTTATCGTCTAGCTGGTAAATAAGGACCAGCCTATCCTAGAGTGGAAAGGACACTCTAGGATTTTTTGCCCAAGGAGGTAGAGAATGGAATGGACCATTAAAACATTTCAGGAATTAACTGTGGATGAACTCTATGCCATCTTACAATTACGGACAGATGTCTTTGTGGTCGAGCAGGAATGTCCCTATCCCGAAGTGGATGGTCGTGACCAAGAGTGTTATCACTTATGTGCCACAGAAGAAGGAGCCCTTGTCGCCTATGCCCGTATCCTGCCACCTGGTCTCTCTTTTGAGGAGGCTGCCATTGGACGGGTCATTGTGGCAAAGAGTCATCGAGGGAAAGGCTTAGGCTATCCACTGATTGAAAAAGCGATGGCCTTTATTCAGGAAGAGCTAGGACAGTCACGCATCAAGATATCTGCTCAAGCTCATCTGGAACACTTTTACAAGCAATGTGGTTTTCAGACGGTATCAGAGGTCTACCTAGAAGACGGTATTCCCCATCAGGATATGGTCTGGGAAGCCTAGGTAGCATGTGGGAAATAAAAAAGGAAATGGAATAGGCAAGCGTCTATTCCATTTCCTTTTTGTGAGTAGTGTGTTCAGTTCTTGGCACAGCTTTATCGGTAGATAAGAGGAAGAGTTTGTCGATGGACACGCTGTTCATGCAACAGTCGACATCAACGCAACACTCGATGTGAATAATGTTTTAAACCTCATTGTTATAATTACTTATAATATAATTATACTCACTTTTGATCAAAAAATAAAGAAAAAGCTAACATCTCTTTTGAAATGCTAGCTTTTTTTATTATTTTAAGTTAGTTGATTATACATGGAAATTCTCACTAAATGCAAGATATACACCATAATATGTATTTCCGACCTTGGAAATCGCAAACGCATAATTTGTCGAACGACTATTAAGCAAATTCATATTATGACCATGCGATTCTTTCCACATTGTCATCATTTGATGAGCAACGTCATCAGACGTCATATCACGAGCAGAAAACATCGCAATGTTTTCACTAATACCCGTTGCCCCGATCATCAATGCAAGATCTTCATCTTCAATTGTTTCATAAGCAATATCAGCTACGCTCTTACCTTTATATGTATGAGCATATTCTTCTTGAATTTGACGAGCACGTAAATCAGCTAAAGCTTGAAGATTTTTAGCATCATATTTCATCGGTTTTTCGCCCATTTCAGCGCGATAAGCATCAAGCATTTGTGACATGATTTTTGGCACGGTTGCGATGAGGTAGGCGCTGTTATCAGCTGTCGTTGGTTTAGTGGTGGTCGTTGTGACGGTCGTGGTTGTTGGTGTTGTGGTTGTTGGTCTAGCTGTTGTGGCTTTCGTCGTCACGCTTGTGGTAGGTTTGGTTGTCGCAGTCGTTGCTTTTGTGCTTGGTTTCGTACTTGGTTTGGTCGTCGCCTTTGTTGTTGCTTTGGTGACTGCTTTTGTGGTTGGCTTCGTCGTCGCCTGTGTCACAGGTTTGCTGGCTACCTTTGTGGTTGTTTTGGTTTTTTGAGTGACTGGTTTTATTGTCGCTTTAGTAGCTACCTTTGTGGTTGGTTTGGCAACCGGTGGGACAGTCTTGCTTGGCTCAGTCAAGCCATAAAAGGCAATACCTTCCTGTCTCCAGCCACGTGTGCCTAGGACCTTGTATTCATAAGCATCTCGTGTATAGAGGTGCTTTTTCATTCCTTGGTGGTAGAGACGATAGATTGGCAACTCTCCGTATGAGCGGTAGGCAGGACCCTCTTGTCTCCAACCACGCTGACCAAGGACCTTGTACTCGTTTGTATCCTTGGTATAGAGGTGAACCCTTAGTCCTGGGTGGTACAGACGATAGACAATCTCTCCCTTGTCGTCAGCGGTATTCCAAGCTAGCCCTTCCTGCGTCCAACCACGTTGATCAAGGACCTTGTACTCATTGGTATCCTTGGTAAAGAGATGGACTTTAAGCCCAGAGTGGTAGAGGCGGTAAAGGCCTGTGTCTGCCTTGGCTTGTCCTCCTAGGAAGAGCGCAGCAGCCACTGTTAGTGCAGCAAAACTATTTCGAATCAATCTTTGTTTCATATCATACTCCTTTTTTAAAAATTTGATTTAGGGCTTATCTAAGCCATTCAAAACGAACAATCCTTCAAGGATAGGGAATGTCCTTTTCAAACTTGTAGCGTTTATTCTTTCTTTTTATGTGAACCAGTGCATACCACCATTTTCCTCCTTCATTTCATTATCTTCTATTTTCTGAAAAGGCATTAGAGGCGTTTTTTCCTCCCAAAGCAAGCCTTCCAGAAATTAGTCAGCTTCACTATACCATATCGCCTAGCAAGCATATTGCCACTTGGACACTTTTTCAAAAAAAATTAAATTTTTTTTTGATTTTTTTTATTTTTTTCTTACAATTTTGTAAGATTTGAGCGATTCTTTGTAAGATTTCTATCGTTTGATTGTATTATAATAGAGATACAAAGGAGGCGAGAAGATGGTTGGAATGTCGATTCGATTGTATGCACAGCTTTTGTGGCGAGTAGTGATGCTCGTTGTCTACTTGCCCTTCTATACTATTTTTTCAAGTATCAAGGAGGATTGGCGATGACAGCAGAACAATTACAAGATACGGTTCAATTGTATAGCAATGTAACCATTCTTCTCATTTTGGGAATCGGTCTTGCTAGTCTGACGATTTGGTACCGTTTGGGAAGGAGATAAGAAATGAAATGGTTTAAAAAAGTCATCAAGATAGTGGGGGTGGTCTTGCTATCGATTGTAGCGCTGGTCTGTCTAGCAGATGTCGCTTGGGTCTATGGACCTCAGCTTGTCGCGTCAAAGAAGGTTGGCGATGTGGACCAGTATGCTCAGGCCGTAACGGACATCACTCTCCCCAAAGAGGTCAAGGTAGTCGGTCTTGGTGAAGCCAGTCATGGCAATGTCGAATTTCAAGAATTAAAACTTTCTGTGCTCCAAACCTTGGTCAAGAAAGAGGGGGTTCGTTCCTTTGCACTTGAGGCAGATGCGGCAGAAGGAGTTCTGATTGACCGCTATATTAAGGGCGGAGAAGGGACAGCAGAAGAGCTTGTGAAGCAATTTTCTTTCACCATTTACCGGACCAAGCAAATGGCAGAGCTGATCAAGTGGATGCGGGAGTACAATGCAGGAAAACCTGACAAGGAGCAACTGTCCTTCTATGGCTTTGATATGCAAAATCCAGAAAAAGGAGTGGACTTGGTTCTTGATGATGAGCGGTCGCACGGGGGTGAGGACCTGACAGAGCTGGAGCAAGCTTTACAGGTCTTCCAGTCTACATCTAAATGGACAGATGAAGGATTGACACAAGCAGACCGTGCCCTGCAAAAACTGGAAAAGCAGTTGGTGCAAGAGGAAAGAGACAGAGATTTTCAAGTCATCCATTATGTCGTTCAAGCTATGCGCCAAGCTTGCCAGTATTATTTGAAAGATAGCTCTGATTACGTTGTTATGAATACGATGCGTGATGAGGCCATGGCCAAAAATGTGGAGTGGATACAAACTGTTGAAGAGGCAAAAGGTCATCCTCGTATCCTGATAGCAGGGCACAATGGCCATGTGGCTTACAAAACTAATTTTTATCCATCCATGGGGAGACATTTGAGAGAAGCCTACGCTGACGCTTATTTTGTTATTGGCTCTGACTATTTTGAGACGACGGTCAATATCAATGCAGTTGGTCAAGATGCAGGTCGTAGCAATCAGCATTTTAACTCAGCGGATCCCTTGGCTGCACAGGCCAAGCGCTTTGGTGGGGACTATTATCTTGATTTTTCCAAGGTGACAGCAGGTAGTGAGACTGATAAACTCTTATCCGCACCGATGAGCATGGGCAGTCTGGGTGAAGGGTACAGTTTCCTGATGCACCTATTGCCAAGTAGCCATCGGATAAAAGAGGTACCTCGGACCCTGTATGATGCCATGATCTTTGTAGAAAAGGCGGAGCCCATCAAGCCAATGAAAAAACAATAATGTTACGTTATAATAAAGAATGAGGAGTAGTGTATGTTAGTAGAAATCAATCATTTGGAAAAAGAATTCCGGACCCGTTTTTCAAAGGAAGTCACGCGTGCTCTTCAGGATGTAGACTTCAAAGTAGAAGAGGGCGAATTTATCGCCATCATGGGAGAGTCTGGCTCTGGTAAGACCACCTTGCTCAATATCCTTGCGACCTTGGACAAGCCAACCAAAGGCTCTGTCATCATGAATGGTGAGGATATTACCAAAATCAAGGAAAAGGAGTTGGCAAGTTTCCGTCTGAAAAATCTTGGCTTTGTCTTTCAAGATTTTAACCTCTTGGATACGCTCAATGTCCGCGATAATATCTTCTTGCCATTAGTATTGGACAGAAAGAATTACAAGGACATGGAAGCGCGCTTGGCTGCTCTAGCGCCGAAATTACGGATTCAAGACTTGCTCAATAAACGTCCGTTTGAACTATCAGGTGGTCAGCAGCAGCGGGTGTCCATTGCGCGTGCCTTGATTACCCAGCCACAGATGATTTTAGCCGATGAGCCAACAGCGGCCTTGGATTATCGCAATTCAGAAGACCTATTGACTTTGTTTGAGGAGATCAATCAAGATGGTCAGACCATCCTCATGGTGACTCACTCTGCCAATGCGGCCAGCCATGCCAATCGTGTTCTCTTTATAAAGGACGGACGGATTTTCCATCAGATTTACCGTGGCAACAAAGGCAACAATGAATTTAGTAAGGATATCTCCTTGACCATGACGGCCTTGTTGGGAGGTGAGTAGGATGTTCTATGTCAAAATTGCACTGAATAATCTCAAGCAATCCTTGGGACAATTTCTCCCCTTTATCTTGTCCTGTATTGTAACCTTTATCCTGTCGAATACGACACTGCTGATCCAAACGAGCCCCGTTGCTGCAAAGATGAGTGCGGGCGGCTATGCTCTTAGCTTGGCGACAGTTGTCCTCAGTGTCTTTGCACTGATTATGAGTATTTACAGCTTTAATTTCCTACTCAAGCAGCGCAGCCGCCAATTTGGGCTGTACAATATGCTGGGGATGACCAAAGGGAAAATCGCCTTCGTTTCCACTATTGAGTTGGGAATGGTCTACCTGATGACAGTTGTGCTTGGAAGCTTGCTAGGAGCGGTCTTTTCAAATTTCCTCTATCTGATTTTTGCCAATATTATTCAGTACAGTGAGCTGGATTTCAGTATCAATCCGATTGCCTTTCTGATGAGTGCTGGCCTGTTTGCGGGAATCTTCCTTGTATTGGAATTGATTAACATTGTCAAGGTCGGACGGACTGCCCCTCTAGCTCTCTTTAAAAACCAACGGCAGGGAGAGCGGGAACCGCGTGGCAATATTTTGTTGGCACTTGTTGGTGTAGCAGCGATTGGGTGGGGCTACTATCTCTCCCTTTCATCAGGAAATGTCTCAGCGGTGTCAGGAATTACACGTTTCTTTTTCGCCATCATGCTGGTCATTCCGGGAACCTATCTCTTCTTTATCAGCTTTACAACTTGGTATTTGAAATGGCGCCGCGCAAATAAGACGTATTTTTACAAGCCAAAGCATTTTATCAATACCTCTCAGATGATTTTCCGAATGAAGCAAAATGCGGCAGGGCTGGCCAATATTACACTGCTTGCAACCATGGCTTTTGTAACCATTGGCTCCACTGTGGCGCTCTATACGGGTTCTAATCAATTGACAGAGATGCAATTTCCGCAAGAAAATAATGTCAAGATTGATTTTCCAAATGTAGTAGGAACACGAGCGGATATTCAGCAAGTCATTGAAGAACAGTTTGTCCCCTCTGTCCAAGAAGTCAATTCTGATTTTAGTAAAGATCGCATCCATACTTACTTTGAAGGAACCTTTACCATTCCTTTCAAGAAAAAAGGGGAGATAACGGTAGACAAAGCCTTTATGAAAACAGACCCTCGATTAACAGGATTTGATCATATTGGTCTTGTTCGTGCGATGACTCAGGATGATTTTCGAGAAATGGGAAATTCCTTGAAAGAGCTGAAAAAAGGCGAAATAGCTTTTTATGATTACAATCGATTTCATCCAACAGCATTTCAAGCTATCAACTGGTTTGGTACAAAATTGACAAATGTGGAACAACTTCAAGAAATTCAAGGAATCACGACAATCAGTACCATTACAAATGCGGGTATCTTGGTAGTAGCAGATGAGGCAACATTGAACGATATGATAGCCGTGTACAATCAGTCCGCCCGCTATCCTACTTCCTTGTCAGGGAATACCTATATGCAATTGACGGATAAAGAACAGACAGCTTCAGTCATTCAAGCTGGAACACTTGGGACAGAGACACTTTATGGTGCGATTTCCACTGAAGCAGTTCTCCATAAGGAGGGACTAGAAATCACGGGAGGCTTCCTCTTTGTCGGTTTCCTTTTGGGAACAGCCTTCTTGCTGGGGGCAGCTTTGATTATTTACTACAAGCAACTATCGGAAGGGACAGAAGACCAACGTTCTTATAAGATTTTGCAAGAAGTAGGCATGAGCTTTGATGCTGTCAAGAAATCCATTAATTCCCAAAATCTCTTTGTCTTCTTTATGCCGCTTGCAGTTGCAGTTTTGCACTACTTGGTGGCCCTCCCTCTTCTGAAGAAATTACTTCTCCTTTTTGGAGTGCAGGGAGATCCCTTGATATACGGCGTTAGTGGTGTGACCGTTGTGGTGATTGCAGGAATTTACTTTATCATTTTCAAAGTCACCAGCAGAACCTATTACAAGCTGATCGAACGTTAGGATGAGTGGCGATTTTTCGCCACTTTTTTGGTAAAATGAAACTATGATGAAACAAGAAAAAATCTATATTATCGAGGATGACCAGACAATTGTGGACTTACTGACCAACCATTTGCGCAAGCAGTATGCGGTGCACAGCGTCAGCAATTTTCGAGACATTAAAAATGAAGTTGCTAGCCTCAAACCAGACCTGATTTTAATGGACATTACCCTGCCTTATTTTAATGGTTTTTACTGGACGACAGAGATTCGGAAGAGCTCGACAGTTCCTATTCTTTTCATTTCCTCTAGCGATGATGAGATGGATACGGTCATGGCCTTGCACATGGGGGGAGATGATTTTATTTCAAAGCCCTTTTCGCTGACGATTTTAGATGCTAAGATTGCTGCTTTTCTACGTCGCAGTCATCAGTTTATGACAGATGATTTTCAGCTAGATGAATTTCGCCTCACTCGTGAAGGAATCCTGTCAAATGGGCATGACCAAGTGGCGCTTTCGCCGACAGAAAATAAGATTCTCACGATTTTATTTGTTCACCTAGACCAAGTAGTATCAAAGGAAGAGCTCTTAGAAAAACTTTGGGAAGATGAGAATTTCATTGACCAAAATACGCTTAGTGTGAACATGACCCGTCTGAGGAAGAAAATTGTGCCTATAGGCTTTGATCGCATTCATACGGTGAGAGGGATAGGGTATTTACTCAAATGATACGAAAATTCTTTCAGGAACATGGTGTCTGGTATGTGATTTATGGGATCATGTCACTGCTTTATTTTTTGACTTTTTATCTTTATCGCTTACCGCTTTCGTATTTTAGGACGAGTTTGCTGTTTAATCTGACTTTTCTAATCGTGATGACCTGTTTCTTATTTTTGCGGTTTCGGAAAAAAATGCAGCAGCTGGACGATACGCTTTACTTGCAAGAATTGACAGATTTTCATTCGCCAACGGATAGGGCTTACCAAGATTTGCTGACGCGACTGATGAGTGCTGAAAAAGAGTTGGGATTGACAGAAAAATCACGAGCAGATTCCCTGCAAACCATGGTAAAAATGTGGTCTCATCAAATGAAGGTGCCGATTTCTGCCCTGTCACTGATGAGTCAAACAAATCATCTGGAGAAAAATGAGGTCAAACAACAGCTCATCCGATTGGAAAATTATGTTGACAATCTCTTGAATTATATGAAATTCAGCCAGCATAAGGATGATTTTCGTTTTGAGGAGGTGTCTGTCCGGCCCCTTGTCGTGGATTTGGTCAAAAAATACCGAGTACCGTGTATGGTCAAGGAACTCTCCGTGACCATTGATGGTGATTGGATACTCAAGTCAGATAAAAAATGGCTTCGTTTTGCAATATCTCAGGTGTTGGACAATGCCGTAAAATATTCTCGGACTGGCGGACAGATTGTGGTGCAAATGGATGCAGGTTGCCTTATAATCCAGGATCAGGGCCTGGGAATTTTAGAAGAGGATCTCCCTCGTCTTTTTGAAGAAGGTTTTACAGGCTTTAATGGGCATGAACATCAAAAAGCGACTGGGCTAGGTCTTTATATGACCAAGCAAGTGTTGGATCGATTGGGTATCGCTATTCAGGTGGACAGTCAGATTGATATCGGGACACGCGTGACATTTTTGACGACAGAAAAGAGCTAAGCAACTGATTTCTATCAAGTTGCTTAGCTCTTTGTGTATTAGCGTTTACTAAAGAAAAATGGAGGTGTGTATTTTTTCAGGGTTTCGAAACATTTTTGGGCTGCTTCGCTATCTTCACAAATGATGAGGCAGACATCATCTCCACAGACAGTTGCGACGACATCTGGAATCTCCATTGCATCTAGAATAGAGCCAAATGATTGCGCCAAACCTGGCAAGCTTTTTAGGACCACTTGATTTTGTACAGGCTTGAGCATGACAAGGGCGTCTTCCATATAGAAGCGGAGACGTTTTTCCCAACGAGAGGGCGCAATGCTGTTGATGACATAGTAGGTTGAGCCCGCCTCTGTGATTTTGACGAGGTTGAGGAGTTTGATGTCACGAGACAGGGTTGATTGGGTGACAGAAACGCCATTTCGCTCGAGCAGTTCTTGCAGTTCCTGCTGGGTATGGATTTTATTTTCCATGACGAGTGAACGAATGAGCTGATGTCGGCTTTCAATTTTGTTCATAGTGTACCTATTAGAAAATAAACATGGCATCTCCAAAGCTGAAGAAGCGGTAGCGTTCCTCTACGGCATGGCGGTAGGCTTCTAGGATAAATTCACGTCCTGCAAAGGCGGATACCAACATGACGAGGGTTGATTTTGGCAAATGGAAATTGGTTGAAAATGCATCGACAACCTTAAATGTATAGCCTGGCTTGATAAAGATATTGGTCCAGCCAGAATCAGCTTGTAAATGACCGTCAAATTTGTTCCCAATGGTTTCAAGGGTGCGGATAGATGTCGTGCCCACAGCTACGATGCGACCGCCATTTTCCTTAACTTGGTTGAGGGTGTCCGCTGCTTCTTGGCTGAGTTGATAGTACTCAGAATGCATCTCATGCTCTTCGACATTGTCCACAGAGACAGGGCGGAAGGTGCCAAGTCCAACATGCAGTGTCAAGTAAACCAATTTCACCCCTTTTGCTTCGATGGCTTGGAGCAGTTCTTGTGTGAAATGAAGCCCAGCCGTTGGAGCAGCAGCGGAGCCATTTTCCTTTGCGTAAACGGTCTGATAACGTTCACGGTCATCCAATTTTTCATGAATGTATGGTGGAAGTGGCATTTCACCGAGACTTTCCAAGACTTCAAGGAAAATGCCATCATAACTAAATTCGACAATGCGACCGCCGTGTTCTAATTCCTCAATGACAGTGGCCATCAAGCGTCCATCACCAAAGGAGACCTGTGTGCCAACTTTCAAGCGTTTGGCTGGTTTAGCGAGTACTTCCCACTGGTCACCTTCTGTATTTTTCAAAAGAAGGAGTTCTACATGGCCATGGGTATCCGGTTTTTCACCGTAAAGGCGGGCAGGCAGTACCCGAGTATTATTCATCACGAGGGCATCGCCAGGCTGCAACTGGTCTAAAATGGCATCGAAGTGACTGTCTGTCATACTGTGGTTCTCACGATTTAAAATGAGTAAGCGTGAGGAGTCACGGACTTCAAGTGGTGTTTGGGCAATCAGTTCTTCAGGTAATTCAAAATCAAAATCGTTGGTATTCATGGAGTTTCCTTAACTTGTAAAAATAATGGTTAAAAAGTAAAGTAAGAGGGCAAAGGGCAGGGCAATAAGAAGACCACCCGAGACAAAAAGTGTGATGCGTAGCGCCCGTTGCTTGCAGATAAAATAAGCAATGATGCAGAGAAAGATTCCGCTAAAAAATAAAATCAATAATTGTTGTAACATGGTTTTATTATATCATATTTGAAGTTTTTTTCGCTAGATTCTTGACAAAAATTGGTCTATACCATATAATGGTTATGACCACTAAAGAAAAAGTGAGTCATAATTGACTCACAATGATAAGAAAAGGAGATGCCATGAAAATTATCAAAGTAACAGACGCAATTGCCGGAGGTAGAGTTGCATTTGAAGTCTTTCGTGAGAAAGTTCTTGCAGGAGCAAAGGTTTTGGGTTTGGCGACAGGTTCTACTCCAGAGGAATTGTACAAACAGATTGTAGCCAGTGATTTGGATTTGTCAGAATTGACTTCTGTTAATTTGGATGAATATGTTGGACTTTCTGCTGAGAATGAGCAGTCCTATGCCTATTTTATGAAGGAGCATTTATTTGCTGAAAAACCATTGAAAGCAAGTTACCTGCCAAATGGCTTAGCAGAGGATCCTACTGCTGAGGCAGCGCGCTATAATCAACTCTTGTCTGAATATCCTGTAGATGTGCAGGTATTGGGCTTGGGTCGTAATGGGCATATTGGTTTCAATGAGCCTGGGACAGCTTTTGATTCTGTCACACGTGTTGTAGACTTGGAGCCTTCTACGATTGCAGCCAATGCACGCTTTTTCGAAGATGAAAGCCAAGTTCCTCGTCAAGCTTTCTCGATGGGGATTGCCAATATCATGTCTGCTAAAACGATTATCTTGATGGCCTATGGTGAAGCAAAAGCAGAGGCTGTGAAAGGTATGATTGAAGGTCCTGTTACAGAGAGTCTGCCAGCCAGTGTCTTACAAAATCATCCAAATGTTGTGGTGATTGTAGATGAAGCAGCTGCTAGTCTTTTGAGTTAATAACCTCCCAAAACAGTTCATTTGAACTGTTTTTTTGATATACTAGAGCTATGCGATTGGATCAATTTTTAGGAGAAACAGGACAGGGTTCTCGTAATCAGATTAAACGGTTGTTAAAAAGCAAGCAAGTACGGATAGACGGAGAAGTTGTGAGCAATCCTGCTGCGATTGTGGATAGTGGATTGCAGAAGATTACAGTGACAGGTCAAGCTGTTCAGTCACTTCCTCATCGTTATTATGTGCTGGATAAGCCAGCAGGTGCAGTCACTGCAGTAACGGATAAGGAACATCAGACGGTTCTGGATTGTATTCGTCCAGAAGATCGGTCAGAGGGACTTTATCCGATTGGGCGACTGGATTGGGATACAGAGGGGCTTGTATTACTCACAGATAATGGTCCGCTTGGCTTTCGGATGCTGCATCCAAAGTACCATGTGACGAAGACATACTATGTGGAAGTAAATGATTTCCTCGGAGTTGACGCGGTTCCATTTTTTCAAGAAGGAGTGAGGTTTTTAGATGGTACAAGCTGTAAGCCAGCGCAGTTATCGATTCTTTCCTCGGATACTAAAAAAAGCTGCGCACGCGTGACGATTTCAGAAGGAAAATTTTACCAAGTGAAGAAAATGTTTCTAGCTTATGGTGTGAAAGTTACCTATTTGAAACGGATTTCTTTTGGCAATTTTCATCTGGAAGCTGATTTGCCAGCAGGACACTATCGGGAATTAACGTCAGAAGAACAGATGATACTAAAAACCTATCTTGGATGAGGAGGGGGACATGCTACTATCGTTGCAAGGAAGTATGGCTGTTGGCAAAACAACGGCTCTGCGTTATTTGGAGAAAGTGGCTCCTTATTTGACTATCAGTTATGAAGATAATCAGGACGTCATTGCTGAGATTCATCGGCAGAAATGGGACAAAAACAACTTTGAAGACTATATTAAAATCCAGCGGTTGTGGATTGCTCATGAAATCGCCCGTTGGAAGAGATATCAGCAGGCGTCGCATTGCGTGATGGATTTTGGGGCAGAGGAAATCCTATTTTACACTTTGCATTATCCACAAACAATTGGTAAGGAATGGCCAGTGGCAGATGCATTGGAGGAAGAATTACAGGCGCTAGAAGCCTGTATGCCACAGAGGATTCTTTTTCTAGAAGCTTCGGAAGAAACATTGCACCGACATAAGGAAGCAGACAGGAGCCGTTCCCGAAATTTTTTTGACCATTATGTGACACATTTTTTACCATTGAAACGTCAATTGTTTTCACAGCGTAACAATGTGGATATTCTCGTAGTGGATGACCTTAGCCCAGAAGAGGTTGCCCAGAGGGTTAAAGATTGGTGTGATGAGTGGTTCGCTCAGGAAAATACCATTTCATAACATAAAAACGAGTCTAACTCGTTTTAGGTTGAAGACAAACTATACTTTCCAAATAAAATCAGCCTGAAAAAATGGCTGACTATGAAAAATTAGGGGTGCTTGAAAATATAATTCAGACTTTCCGTCGTGATAAAAGTGTGGCCGGGTCAAAAAGATTTTTAGTATAGAAAATCTATACCAATAAATCTACTTTTCTAATAAAATGTACATAAAAACGAACAAAGAGACTCTTTAAATATATAAGAGATAACCTTTGTTCGTTTTTTGTTTTATTGTTCAGAGTTTTGTCCCAGCCTCACCCGGAAGTTTTGAGAGTGAAATAGTCCAGTGGACTATTTCAGCTTTGAGCCTAGAAATACAAAAGCGAAAATGGCTCAAAACTTAGGTTTGCTTAGATAGTCTGGGAGACTATCTAAGGTTGGAAATAGAGCAAGCGATAGCTTGGCTCATCTACCCATCGGAAGTCGCTACCGTCCGTTATCACTTAAGGAAAGTCTAAAAAAGACTTTGTCTACACTCTGAAACGACTCTAACTCGTTTTTTGTGTTGTGAACATAAGGTAAAGGAAGTACGGGGCACCAATGATAGAGACGATGATACCTGTAGGGATTCCTGTACCGACGAGTAAGACACGGCCAATCGTATCCGCGATGAGGAGAATAATGGCTCCGATAAACATAGTGACAGGGATACTGAGGCGGTGATCGTTTCCGACCCATTTTCGTGAAATGTGTCCGGCAATAAGTCCGACAAAAGTGATATTTCCGACTAGAACAACACTTAAAGCACCAAGAGCAGTGGCTAACATTAGCGTTGTCAAGCGTTCTCTTTGTAATTGAAGTCCCAATGCCATAGCTGTTTGGTCATTGAGATTCATGATATTGAGGGAACGGCTACGACTATAGGCTAGACCCCAAACAAGCATTAATAGTGGTGTGTAGACAAGAAGTGTATCCCAATGACCGCCATTGATCTTTCCACTTAGCCATTGGACAATGTACTCCATTTTGAAATCATCTAGCTTACTGATGATACTAATCATGATTCCAGATAACATACTTGACACACCAACTCCTGTGACAATGAGGCGCGTGGGCTGAAGGCCGTGATATTTTGTACGAGCCATCACGTAGACAATGAGAATGGTCACCGTTCCCCCAATCATGGCAAATAGTGGCATGAGAGAGAGCAACCAAGGAGAGAGACTCTGAGATAGTCCAACCATGAGAGCGACGACAAATCCTGCTCCTGTATTGATCCCTAAAATACCAGAATCTGCTAGAGGATTCCGTGTGAGTGTTTGAAGGAGTAGACCAGCTAGCGATAAGGAAGCGCCACCTATCATACAGGCAAGAATACGAGGAAGACGGATTTTCGTGATAATGAGAATACTAGACTGGTTGGCACTGCCGGTAAGAATTTCCACCAGGTCTGTCAGTGAGGCATTGGCATAGCCGACAGAGAGGGAAAGAACGAAAAGGATGAAGAGAATGACTGTCAAGCTGGCAAAAATTGGCAGTAGGTTTTTTCTTGTTCTCATAAACGTTCTCCTTTCTGGATGAGCCAGAGGAAGCAAGGTAAGCCAACAATACTGATGACAGCACTGATTGGGGTTTCAGCCGGTGGATGAATCGTGCGGGACACAATGTCAACCCAAAGAAGAAAGGTTGCCCCCGCAAGAGCGGTTAAGGGAAGAAGTTGGCGATAATTTTTGCCCGTAACCATTCGAATCACGTGTGGAATGATAAGACCGATAAAAGATAGGGAGCCAACAAGCGCTACTGCGCCTGCAGAGAGCAGGAGAACGATTCCTAGCAAACTAAAGAAAATGATGACTGTACGTTGCCCTAGGCTTTTGGAGACAGTTTCATTGAGACTGTGGATGGTTAATTGGTGTGACAAGAGCTGCGCTCCGATTAGCCCAGTTAGAATGACAGGGGTAATGATGGCCAACATTTTCCAATTGATCTGAATAAGCCCTCCAGCCTGCCAGCCAATGACTGACGTTGATAGGTTGAAATAGATGGTGATAGCTTGTCCAATTGCAGAGAAGAGAGTCGCTACCATAGCTCCAGCAAGGATGAGCCTCAGTTGGCTGTATCCCTTGTTGGGCTGGTACGATAATCCAAAGACAAGGAGGGCAGCAAGGCATGAGCCTAACAGGCAAACAAGTAATATCTGGGTATAGTGCAGCCCACCAAACAGAGCATAACTGATGATAAGGGCAAGACCAGCGCCTGCGTTAATGCCTAATAAACCAGGATCAGCAATAGCGTTGCGAGTCACACCTTGCATGATAGCTCCTGCCTCTGCCATGGCTGCTCCGACTAAAATCGCTGCAATGGTGCGTGGTAAGCGTAAGTCAATCACCACATCCTGAATGGGACTGTTTGTCATCGGATGATGGAGTACCTCCAGTAGTTGCTGATGGCTATAAGAAATGGCACCGAAACGCAATCCTACGTAGACGCCAAGAGTGAATAAGCTTAAAATAAGGAAAAAAACAAGCCAAAATGAATTTGGCTTATGGTGATGAAGAAATTGTTCTTCTGTTTTCATAGAATGAAACTTTCTATTTAGATGGATTTGCCTCTTTCACAGCGTTGACAAAGGCTTCTAGTTGCATATCTAGTGACATTGGGTCTGAGAAGTAGAAGAGGTTGTAATCTACTTCAAGGGTGTGTCCAGTTTGCACGGCTGGCAAGTTTTTCCAGATATCACTTTCTCTGAGAGAAGCAGCAGCTTCTTTTGTTTTGGCGTTGACATTGACAATGGCGTAGTCACCGATATATTCTGGTAATGCTTCTTGTGAAACACCAAACCACCCGTCTTTGAAGACATCTGCTTCAACCTTGGCAGGGGCCTTATAACCTAGAGCATCATAGACGAGTTCTCCCCCACGACCAAAGTTATTTCCATAAAGATAGATATTTTTATCGAAAAAGTCCATTACTGTGAAGGTGGTATCTTGGGCTAGGACATCTTTGAGTTCTTTTCGAGCATCTGCCACTTTTGTTTCCCATTGATCTAACCAAGCTTGTGCTTCCTTTTCCTTGCCAAAGATTTTCCCCAAATCCGTCATCATTTGGAGATAGTCGCTCTTTCCATAGGTGATTTCGATGACAGGTGCAATTTCTTTCAGCGTATCCAAGTTTTCATTTCCTGAGAAGATGATAATCAAATCTGGCTCTTCCGCTGCGATGGCTTCTGTATCGTCAGCTGTCAATTGCTTCGCTTTTTTTAATTTGTCCCCAAAGGCAGGGCTGTCTTTTTCGAGGTCATAGGTGTAGCTAGAGACATCAATCCCTAATTCTAAGAGGTAGCCTGTGTATGAGTAAGCAAAGTTGACAACCTTTTTAGGATTTTTAGGAATATCTCCGTAATAAGCAATCCCTTCAATCTTTGGCTTGCTAGAGAGAGCAGAACTTTCAGCGGTATTAGCTGATTTGGAAGTAGAAGAGGTGCAGGCACCTAAGAAGAACACTGCTAACACTAAAGTAAGAAATGAAATAATTTTTTTCATCAAAAACTCCTTTATTAAAATATTATTTACGTAGAGAATAGGTCAGCAAGATAGGATAATCCTGCTGGGGAGCTTGCACAATCTGTGCCTCAATCTGGAAAATGTCACCCAAAATATCAGGGGTCATGATGTCTGAAACGGGTCCTTCATAGCGGATTTCTCCCTCTTTCATGGCAATCATATGGTCTGAAAATCGAGCGGATAGATTGAGATCATGTAAGACCATGACAATCGTTTTCTGGCATGTTTGGTTTAATTCTTGTAAGAGTTCTAGAATTTCCAATTGATGGTTGAGGTCTAGGTAGGTTGTGGGCTCATCCAAGAAAATGGTGTCTGTATCCTGAGCGAGTGCCATAGCAATCCAGACACGTTGTCGCTGACCTCCTGAAAGTTCATCTACCATCATGCGGGCGAAGGGAGTAGTTTGTGTCGCCTCTAAGGCCCAATTGATTTTTTCGCGGTCGAAGTCTGTCAGTTGGCCAAGACCAGACTGGTGAGGGAAGCGACCATAGGAGACCAAATCGTAAACAGAAATTCCATCTGCTGCTTCAAGTACCTGAGGCAAAAGAGCCAGTTTTTTTGCGACTTCCTTAGTTGAAAGTGTCGCAATTGCCTGTCCATCTAAATAAATAACTCCCTCTTGTACAGGAAGAATCCGTGTGAGAGCCTTCAGCAAGGTTGATTTGCCACATCCATTTGCCCCGATGATCGTCGTAATCTGTTGTTGAGGAATTGCTGTTGATAGTTCAGGAATGATCACCTTTTTGTCATAGGCGACCCTGATGTGGTCGGCTCGAATTGTATACACGCCTTGGATTTTTCCTTTCTTCTGATTTATTTGTGTTTATTATAACAATTTTTTTCTCATAAAACCACTGTTTTCTGACAATTTGAGAAAAATTAAAACAGACTTAGAAAAGCCTGTTTTTTACAAATATTTTTTAGCGATTTCAAGGTCGCCGAGATAGTCTTCTTTACTACCATTGACAATCTGGTAGGCATCTGCCCCCTTGCCAGCAATAATAACAGCGTCATCTGGGTCATTCGTAGTTCCCATAGCTGTCTTTATGGCTAGTTCACGGTCGATGATTACATCATACGGTCGCGTCATGTAAGAAGCAATCTCTTTAGCGATTGTTGCAGGATCTTCAAAGTTTGGGTCGTCTGCTGTCAAGATGACCTTAACAGTAGGATAGTGGTTGAGCAGGAGTCCAAAATCCTTGCGTCTGCTCTCCCCTTTGTTTCCTGGAGCTCCAATCAACAGGGTTATTTGTCCTTTTTGATGCTCAGTGACAACATCTATCAGTTTCTTGAGACTATCACCATTGTGGGCATAATCAACAAAGACTTTTGCACCGTTTAATTGGGTCAATACTTCCATGCGTCCCGGTACGGTTGTCTCGGCAATTCCTTTTTGAACATCTGTTGCACTAGCTCCGAGACGGAGACAAGCAAGTCCTGCAGCAAGAGCGTTCTCTTGGTTGAAATGACCGATTAGCTGGATGTCGTAATGCCCAGCTAATTTACCTGTAACATCAAAGTCAAAGGCTTGTGATTGCTGGATACTGTTGTCCGAATGTTCACCATAAAAATCGTGTTCCTTATTCACAACTTGGTCACGCACGACTTCAAAGTAATCCATACCACTGTTGACAATAACAGCTCTGCTATTGTCCATCAAAAGACGCTTATGATAGAAGTAATCCTCAAAGTTTGGGTGCTCGATAGGTCCAATGTGGTCAGGGCTGATATTGAGAAAAACGCCGACATCAAAGATGAGACCATATACTCGCTTTACCAGATAGGCTTGGCTAGAGACTTCCATGACAAGATGTGTCATCCCATTTTTGACGGCTTCTGCCATCATAGCAAAAAGATCTAGACTCTCAGGAGTTGTGAGGGTTGATTTGAAGAAGGTCTTGCCGTCCAATGTAGTATTCATGGTGGAAAGCATAGCTGGTTTGTGGCTCTGCTTGAGGATATTGTAGGCAAAGTAAGCAGTGGTCGTTTTGCCTTTGGTGCCTGTAAAGGCAAGGAGCTTCAATTCTTGCTCTGGGTGACCATAGAATTCCATGGCAATTAGGCTCATGGCCTGCTTGACATCCTTAACGAGAAGGACAGGAATGCTGACTTGGTAATCTTTTTCAGATATGTAGTAGCTAAGCCCCTCTTCAATCGCTTTTTCCAAGAATTCTTTCTTAAATGATAAGCCCTTGGCAAAAAAGAGAGTATCTCTATCAACCTTTCGGCTGTCATAGCTTAGTGCTTGAAAGGTTCTGCTTTCATCAGCTGTGCCAGTCACTCCAAGTAGGTTATCATCACTTTTTAAAATATTTAATATTGTTTCTAATCTTATCATGCTTCTATTGTAAACCGATTGAGAGGCTTTGACAAGTCTTTACTTGCTTTTCTTTCAAAGTCATAGATTTTGATTTGTAACAAAATCTAAAGGGTGTTATACTAGTTAGTAGAATTACGAATAGGAAAAGATTATGTCACAAGAAGAAAACAAACAACAAGCCCAGATGCGTCGAGGGACTCTCTGGCTAACAGTGGGGAATTTTGCCAGCCGGTTACTGGGGGCAATTTACATTATCCCTTGGTATACTTGGATGGGAGCGCAGGCTCCTCAGGCCAATGCTCTCTTTAGCAAAGGGTATAATATTTATGCTATGTTCCTGCTGATTTCAACAGTAGGGCTGAACGTAGCAGTGGCCAAGCAGATTTCCAAGTATAATTCCATGGAAAAACCTGAGATGAGTTACAAACTCATTCGTAGCTTTCTCGTGCTGATGCTGTTGTTGGGATTAGGATTTGCTTTGACCATGTTCGTTGGTGCGCCGATTTTTGCGGGTCTCTCTGGGGGGGGGAAGGGATTGATTCCAGTGATGCATAGCCTATCGTGGGCTGTTCTGGTCTTTCCAGCTATGAGTGTTATGCGGGGTATTTTTCAAGGGTTCAACGATATGAAACCCTATGCCCTTAGCCAAGTGGCAGAGCAAATCGTTCGTGTTATTTGGATGCTCCTTACGACTTTCTTCATTATGAAATTGGGGTCTGGTAACTATGTAGAGGCCGTTATTCAATCGACATTCGCGGCTTTTATTGGGATGATTGCGAGTGTTGGGATTTTGGTTTATTATCTGATCAAAGCAGGCATTATGCCTCATATCTTGCAGGTGCCAGAGACAGATGAGACAATTGATACAAAAACGATTTTGGTGGAGACCTTTAAGGAGGCCATTCCCTTTATCATCACGGGCTCTGCCATTCAAATTTTCCAGTTGATTGACCAATTCACCTTTATCAACAGCATGAAGATTTTTACCAATCATAGTCAGGATGAGCTCGACATTCTCTATGCTTACTTTACAGCTAATCCGAATAAGGTCATCATGATTTTGATTGCGGTGGCAACGGCTATTGGTGGAGTTGGTATTCCGCTTTTGACGGAGAATTTTGTCAAGAAAAACACTAAAGCTTCTGCCAAGCTGATTGTCGATAGTTTGACGATGTTGCTGGTCTTCCTGTTACCAGCTGTTTCAGGAGCGACTCTTTTATCCAAGTCGCTGTATACAGTTTTCTACGATTTACCTGATCAAGATGCGATAGGGCTCTTTATTCTTTCTATGATGTCGACACTGGTCTTAGGACTTTATACAGTCCTCTCCCCTATGATTCAGGCTCTTTTTGAGAATAGAAATGCAGTCAAGTATTTCTTATATGGAGTAGTGGTGAAGCTAGTGTTGCAAATTCCGTTCATCTTCCTGTTCCATGCATATGGACCACTCATTTCGACCTTGATTGGCTTGTTGGTGCCAATAGTTCTGATGTTTAAACGTCTGGTTGACATTACAGATTTGGATGTTCAATTATTAGCTGGCAGGACTCTCATGATTTGTGCTCAAACTCTTATCATGATTCTCCTAGTGGGTATCATTGAGGTGATTCTCAAAGCGGTTTACCCTGTCACTGGTCGTATTCCTGCTGTCATGCATTTGTTAGTGTCGGGAGCTCTTGGTGGTGGAACTTACGCGATGATGAGTCTAATGAGTCATTCCATTGATTTCATTATTGGCAAGCCAAAGGCTCAAACCTTACGTAGAAAATTCAAATTAGAGTGATAAGAGACCTAGAAAGGTCTCTTTTATCATAGTCTTTGCCTATCTCTTGATTTGAAAAATTATATCAGGAAAATCTCCAACAAGCTCCTTTAATCGTGATAAAATGAGGAGAATAGTATTTTGGAGGAGAGTATGACAGATTATCAATTAGATACAATTTTAGCTCACACAGGAATTCGTGAGGATGAGAAAACTGGTGCTTTGATCTCACCGATTCATCTTTCGACGACTTATCAACATCCCGAATTTGGACAATCGACTGGGTTTGACTATACCCGCACGAAAAATCCAACTCGTCAGACACTAGAAAAAACGTTGGCGCAGATTGAAAAAGCAGACTATGCCTTGGTGACGAGTTCTGGCATGGCTGCATTGGTTTTATTATTTAATAGCTTTCCAGAACAATCAAGGATTGTGGCGGCGCGTGATTTGTATGGAGGGTCATTTCGTTGGTTTCATGAGCAGGAAAAGAAAGGACGTTATTTCTTTACCTATACCAATACGGAAGAAGACATGTTAGCTGCGATTTCGGATGAGACAGACTATGTGTTTATCGAGACACCAACCAATCCTTTGATGGTGGAATTTGACATTGCAACGGTTTCGGAAAAAGCACACGCTCATGGTGCTATTGTGATTGTTGACAATACCTTTTATAGCCCGATTTACCAAAATCCGATTGCACTGGGAGCGGATATTGTCTTGCATTCAGCAACAAAATACCTTTCTGGTCACAACGATGTATTGGCAGGGGTATTGGTAACGAGCAATCAAGCCATTTATGACAAATTATTCTATGATCAAAATACAACAGGACCGACCCTATCGCCTTTAGATGCTTATCTTTTTATGCGTGGTTTGAAAACCTTATCTCTTCGTATGGAGCGGTCTACTCGTAATGCACAAGCGATTGCGGCCTTCTTACAGGAGCATCCTGAAGTGAAGGAAGTTTATTATACAGGTAAGGGGGGCATGATTTCCTTTAAGGTTCAGGATGAGACAAGAATTCCTCAAATTATCAACAGTTTGCAGGTCTTTACTTTTGCAGAAAGTCTTGGTGGTGTGGAAAGTTTAATTACCTATCCTGCAACTCAAACACACGCAGATATCCCTGCTGAGGTCCGATATTCTTATGGATTGACTGACGATTTACTTCGCATTTCGATTGGTATCGAAGATGTATCAGACTTGGTGGCAGATTTAAAAACAGCTTTGGAGGCATAAGATGACGACATATGATTTTACAACGCGACCTAATCGCTTTGGCCAGCATTCCAAAAAATGGTTTGCGAGTGAAGAAGATCGAGAGCTATTACAAATGTGGGTGGCAGACATGGATTTCCTACCTGTGCCAGAAATTAGAGAAACACTACGAGTATATGCAGAAGAACATATTTTTGGTTATCCACAAGAGCGCGAAGAGCTTTATCAAGCCATTTTAGATTGGGAAAAGAATGAACATGGTTATGAAGTCGCAAGAGAGGCAGTCGTACTCATTGAGGCAGTCGTACCTGCTATTTCCGTGGCTATTCAAGCTTTTACGGAAATAGGAGATGCTGTGTTGATTCAAACGCCTCTCTATCCACCTTTTGCCCGCTCTGTTCGCTTAAATCACCGTCAGTTGGTGGTTTCTCCATTGGTGGAACGCAATCATCACCTTGAAATTGACTTTGATCAGTTGGAAAAAGACATTATCGAACACGATGTCAAGCTATACCTGCTTTGTAATCCTCACAATCCTGGTGGTCGAGTTTGGACAAAAGAAGAGTTGCTCCGGATTGGGGAACTCTGTCAGAAACATGGTGTCCTACTGGTAGCAGATGAAATCCATCAAGATTTAGTTCTATTTGGAAATAAGCACCATAGTTTTAATACATTATCACCTGATTTCAAAAACTTTGCCATTGTATTAGCCTCAGCGACAAAAACTTTCAACATCGCGGGTACAAAGAATAGCTTTGCCATCATTGAAAATTCTACATTACGGCAGAAATTTACAACCCAACAACTGGCCAATAATCAGCATGAAATTCCTACGGTAGGTTTGTTGGCAACAGAAGCCGCGTATCGATATGGTAAACCATGGTTAGAAGAATTAAAGGTCGTATTAGAAAAAAACATTGACTATGTCTTCCAGACACTCACAGAAAAAACGAAGATTCGCGTTATGAAACCAGAAGGAACCTACCTCGTTTGGCTAGATTTCTCTGCTTACGGATTGACCAATGAAGAAGTTCAAGAAAAATTAGTAAAGCAAGCTAAAGTTGTAATGAACGATGGAGTTACCTTTGGTCCCGAAGGTAAACTACACGCCCGCTTTAATGCAGCAGCACCATTCGAAACAGTTGCCGAAGCCTGCAACCGAATTGTTCGTGTGTTTGGAAGATGAGGGTGAGGAAAGCCGCTGACTATAGTGGCTTTTTTGTAAATTAATGGAAGGTACGAGTAATGAAATAAGGATTTACATTTGTAATACTGATAATAAAATTAATGATGAAAGGACATAAAATTAAAAAGCTAGAGTTCCACTATTTGGAATCTCTAGCTTTTGTGTGACTGAGAACTATTTTGTATCAGACTCTTTCTTTGTTCTAGATAAATGTAAATTTGCTTCCTCCTTGAATGAAATTAAGTAAGCCCAAACTGTCAGGTTGAATCTGTCCAACAATTGTTTGACGTTCATCTTGCGGTAAATCAGTCAAGCAAATCTCTAATTCATTCTGGTAGCGGAGGAATTTTTCATTTGCAATGACAATGTCTCCACGATGGCGTAACTTAGTTTCGCCTTCAAATGTTAAATTTTTTAACTGTTGGCGAGAAGTAGCAGCACGGATAACATAATCACTATTATCTTGACGATTTTCAAAGATAATCCCTTTTAGATTTTCGGGAAGATTAGTCAAAAGAGGCACCACTCCCTGACTCAGATAGTACAGCAAAGTGAGCGAGTTTTCAGATAGGGCATTATCGCCTACACAGATGTAGTCTGATTTACCAGCTATCAAGCTTTCTAAGGCTGCCAGTAAAGGAGGCATTTGACGATGACTTTCTATGGTTGGTAAGCCTTCAAAAATAGGAAGGCGCTTTTCTTGTCCCGCGATAAAGGATATAACTGGAATATCATATTGGTGAAGTTGTTCATTCATTTCTTTCACTTTATTAAGGCTCAGTCCAGTGTAAGGCTTTGGATAATAATTATGACAGGCAATCACCTGTTTTAAATCTACACCTACCTCCATTAAATCTACAATGAGTTCCTTTGTCAAGGTAGAAGCATTGAGAACAATGAAGAAATATTTTGAGAGCTCTGCCATTTCTTGAACAGAAATCCCATCATCAAATCTCAGGGCTTCAATGCCTAATTCTGCCAAACCATCTTTACCGTAATTGTCCAGACTTTGCCGATTGATATCCACAAATACAGAAATTTTGTGCCTTTGACAGCTTTGAAGTAACTTTTTTAAATGACTAGTATCTTTTGTTGCCTCTGGGATATTGAGAGAGGAGAATGCGAAAGAAAAACCAGCTTTCGCATACGCTTCTATCCAAGTTAAACTATCTTCCAGGGAATTTGATGGATAGATGGAGAAACCTAGACAACTAGAAAATTTCTTATCCATAGATTTCATTAATTCGTTTTTCATCTACACCAAAGAACCAAGTCAGGATGAACCCTCCGATATATGCTCCAATCATGGCAATGATAAATTGAATTTGTGTCCCTGGAACCATGATAAGCATTCCAAAAAGTCCTGATACACCTTGAGATACAGTGCCTAAATGAAAGAGGACGGCCAAAGCACCACCAAATCCGGAACCCAGACAGGCTGTCAAGAACGGTTTTCCTAGAGGAAGAGTTACGGCATACATCATAGGTTCTCCAATACCTAGGATACCAACAGGTAGGGAATCACGTGTCAATTGTTTAAGTTTTTGGTTTTTAGTTTTGAGATAGAGTGCTAATCCAGCACCTACTTGACCACCACCTGCCATCATCAAAATCGGAAGGAGATAGTTGATTCCCTGTGTTGGCCCATCAGGATTATTTAAAAGGACATGAATAGGAGTAAGAGCTTGGTGCAATCCGACAGAGACTAATGGTAAGAAGCCAGCTGATAACAAATAACCACCAAGAATACCTAATTTTTCATAGACAAAATTTAGACTAGAGTAAATACCAGTTGTTAAGAAATCCCCAAGTGGTTGGAGAATTAATAAAGCTAAAAGACTACCTATAATGACAGTACACAATGGTGTTAAGAAAGTATCTAAGAAACTTGGCATGAATTTGCGAATCCCTCTTTCAAGATAAGCAAAGAAAATACCGACAAAAAGTGCTGCCAAGAGCCCTCCAGCACCCGGAGCAAATGCTTTATCTACAAAAGGTAAAATAATCGCTTTTTCATCAATCATAGTTAAAAGAGGCATAGAAGGTACTGCGACAGACATCGCACCACCAATCGCACCTAAAATAGGTGTTCCGCGGAATTCTTTTGCAGCATTCATTCCAACATAAATTGGTAGGAAAGTAAATAATCCCCAGCCCATGGTACGAATACATTGGTACCACCATTCCATGGCAAAAGCATTCTGAGAAGTAACGTTAATAACGTTAGATACACCGTTAATCAAACCTGCAGCAATGATACCTGGGAGTAAAGGAATGAAAATATTAGCAATTCGCTGTAAGAAACGTTGCAAAGGTTTATCATGTTTTTGCTTATTAATAGCTTTATTGGTAGTAGCTAAGTCTACTGCTCCTAAATTCTCATCAATACTGCCTAGACTGAGTCCTGTCAAATTAGCAAATGCTTCGCCAACTTTGTTGACAGTACCGGGACCAAAGACGATTTGTAAAGTATCTGCTTCGACAACTCCCAAAACTCCTTCAATATTTTTTAATTTTTCAAGATTCACCAATGCTCGGTCACGAAGTTGCAAGCGCAAGCGAGTCATGCAGACGATGTTTCCTAATATATTTGATTTTCCACCAACATTTTCTAGAATCTGTTGACTAACCAGTGCGAAGTCCATATTATTTTTCCTCCTGATGTAATATTTTTTTGATGGCTAATGCCACATTTCCCTGTTTTTCTTGAAGGAGCAAATTACTTTCCTGCTTGGAAAGTCCACTCAGTTGCATAAGTATAGCTAGTTTCACATTTTTATCTGCAGCTTGAAAAACGGATTCTGCCTCCTCTTTATCACAAGCAGTTGTTTGCTGGATAATGTATAGTGCTCGTTCTACCAACTTTTGATTGGTAGGTTGTACATCTACCATGTAGCCTTTATAAATTTTACCTAATTGAATCATCGCAGTTGTTGAAATCATATTGAGAATCATCTTTTGGGCAGTTCCTGCCTTCATACGACTAGAACCTGTTATAACTTCGGGGCCAACTAGGACTTCAATTGGAGCATCCGCGAACTGTGAAATTGCCGCACGAAATACACAAGAGATGGAGCTGGTTTTAGCACCAATTGATTGAGCGTATTGTAATGCAGAAAGAACATATGGAGTTCTACCAGAAGCTGCAAGGCCAATCAACATATCCCTACTAGAAAAATCGATATGTTGTAAATCTCGAATTGCTGCTTCCTCATCATCTTCTGCCCCCTCCTGAGCCACTTGAATAGCTTCCTTTCCACCGGCAATCAACCCTTGAACCAAATCACGTGGTACTCCATAAGTAGGTGGGCATTCTGAGGCATCTAGAATGCCTAGTCGTCCAGAAGTTCCTGCACCTATGTATAGTAATCGCCCACCGGATCGTAAAGTAGTGACAACCAGCGCGATAGCATTGTTAATTGAAGTTAAACTTTTTTCAACAGCGCCTGCAACCTGTTGATCTTCACGGTTGATATAAGCTGTGATATCTTCAATGCTCATCTCTTCGATAGCATCAGATTGGGGATTTTTTTGTTCAGTATCTAATTGAGCAATGCTCATTGCATTTCATCCTTTCTATTTTTGTAAACGTTTGCTATAATTGTATTATACAACCAAAGAAATATATTTTCAATATAATAATTAAAAAAAGAAATATTTTTTCA
The DNA here is from genome assembly GCF_000380125.1 of Streptococcus ovis DSM 16829. GTDB lineage: Bacteria > Bacillota > Bacilli > Lactobacillales > Streptococcaceae > Streptococcus > Streptococcus ovis. The sequence continues at coordinate 162,223 of NZ_KB904579.1, read as the reverse complement.
AAAATCGAAGGAATACATATGAATCCTCTACAATATGGACTGGAAGGACTTAGTCCAAAGGAGCAAAAAGTCCTCCAATACATCAATGAATTTACTAAAGAAATTGAAAATCTCAGCATTCAGCAATTAGCAGAAGAAGTTGGAGTTTCCCCGGCAACTATTAGTCGGTTGAGTAGAAAGTTAGGTTACTCAACTTTCAATAAATTTAAACTTGAACTGGCAAAAACGCATTATGACGATGTTTTGGATGCGAGAATAGATTCTACGGATGATGGTAGCTTGCTAACTGCAAAATTAGCGGTTACCATGAATGTCTCTGTTCAGCAAACTATTGGAATGTTGGACTTTGAACTTCTAGAAAAAAGTAGTCAGAAACTAAAAGAGGCTAAAACCATCTACTTATTCGGAGTTGGTGCATCGGGCATTGTTTGTAGCGATTTTTACTATAAACTCAATCGAATTGGGAAAAGTTGTGTCTATGTTCAAGATGCCCATATTCAACTTGCTAGTGTTGCCTCAATTCAGCCGGGAGATTTAGCATTTGGGATTAGTTATGAAGGTAGTACAAAAGAAGTGATTGAGCCCTTAAAATTTGCTCAGGCGTCTGGAGCAAAAACCATTGCTATTACAGGTATAGGGAAGACGAATCTAGATAAATATGCAGACTACCTTTTTAAAATTCCACGCCATGAGCATGAACTGCGTGTTGGGGCCATTACCTCAAGAAATAATTCCCTTCTGATTACTGACCTGCTATACTTGAATCTTATTCAAGGAGAGACAGATAAAATTTCAACTATTCTGGCAAATAGTAAGAGCTTAGCTCGAAAATTAAAAAACTAATCTTTTCAAATTGCCTGGATTGTATTTTGTTTAAAAGTTATTATGGAAAAAATAATTATAGGGAGAAATCTATGACTGAAAAAGAAAAAATGCTAGCAGGTGAATTGTACGATGCAGGTGATCCAGAATTGGTGGCTTTACGCCAACAAGCACGGATCTATCGTCAGCAAGTCAATCAAGAAATGGATGGGGAAAAACGGTCTGTATTGATGAAAGAGTGGTTAGGCAAAACAGGAGAGAAGCTGTATGTCGAAACTCCTGTCACCTTGGATTATGGTTGCCATATTTCGGTTGGTGAGCGTTTTTTTGCCAATTTTAACTGGACTGTGTTGGATACTTGTCCTGTCACAATCGGTGACAATGCAATGTTGGGGCCAAATGTACAGTTCTATACCGCCCTCCACCCCTTAAATGCCCAAGAGCGAATTGCAGGTCTTGAGTATGGTGCTCCGATTACGATTGGTGACAATGTCTGGATTGGTGGTGGAGCTGTTATTCTAGCAGGAGTGACGCTTGGAAATAATATCGTAGTAGGCGCTGGTTCTGTTGTGACCAAGTCCTTCGGTGATAATGTTGTCATTGCTGGAAATCCTGCTCGCATCATCAAATCCGTTCCAGAATAAAAATTAAATTTAGGTTGAAAAATACTATTTTAGCAAGCTTTTTTTCTGATTTTTTGATAAAATAGAAAAAACACTTAAAGGAGTCATATCATGGGAAAATTCCAAGTCATTTCACATCCACTCATTCAGCATAAGTTGTCTATTTTGCGTCGTAAAGATACTTCTACAAAAGATTTTCGTGAATTAGTTAATGAAATTGCGATGCTGATGGGATATGAGGTTTTACGTGACTTACCATTGGAAGACGTTGAAATTGAAACACCGATTACAAAAACAGTTCAAAAACAAATTGCTGGGAAGAAATTGGCCATCGTTCCAATTCTTCGTGCGGGGATTGGTCTAGTTGATGGTCTCTTAAGCTTGGTGCCATCAGCAAAAGTTGGTCATATTGGAATGTACCGTGATGAAGAAACCTTAAAACCAGTAGAATACTTGGTCAAATTACCAGAAGATATTGATCAACGTCATATCTTTGTAGTGGATCCAATGCTTGCAACAGGTGGCTCAGCTATTTTAGCCATCGATTCTTTGAAAAAACGCGGTGCATCGAACATCAAGTTTGTTGCTCTTGTATCTGCGCCTGAAGGTGTCAAAGCCCTTCAAGAAGCACATCCAGATATTGATATTTACACAGCAGCCCTTGATGACTATCTCAATGAACATGGCTACATCGTTCCAGGTCTTGGAGATGCTGGTGATCGTTTGTTCGGTACAAAATAATATTATCCTTATTTGAAAAAGAGGTGCAGTGGCACCTTTTTCTTTATCTTAAACTTTTTATTTGACCTTTGTTGACCAAAAACATATAATAGAAACATCAGAAAATAGAAAATGAAATGGAGAACAGTATGATTCCAGTAGTTATCGAACAAACTAGTCGAGGCGAACGCTCCTACGATATTTACTCACGTTTATTAAAAGACCGCATTATCATGTTGACAGGGGCTGTTGAGGATAATATGGCCAACTCTATCATCGCTCAATTGCTCTTCCTTGACGCGCAAGATCCGACAAAAGATATTTATCTTTATGTCAATACCCCAGGGGGATCTGTATCAGCAGGTCTTGCTATCGTTGATACAATGAACTTTATCAAAGCAGATGTGCAAACCATCGTGATGGGAACAGCAGCAAGCATGGGAACAATTATCGCTTCTAGTGGTGCTAAAGGCAAACGCTTCATGTTGCCAAACGCAGAATACATGATTCACCAACCGATGGGGGGTACTGGTGGCGGTACACAACAAACGGATATGGCGATTGCAGCTGAACACCTCTTGAAAACACGTAATAAATTAGAACAAATTTTGGCTGATAACTCTGGCAAAACTGTAAAACAAATCCACAAAGACGCTGAGCGCGACTACTGGATGACAGCTGAAGAAACATTGGCTTATGGATTTATCGACCAAATTATGAATCCAACAAAATAAGAGAAGTCTGTAAAAATAGAAGTTGGGAAGAAAAAACTAGCTTTTATTTTTTCGTCTGTAGTAGATGAAAGTGATTGTTCAAAGGTGCTAATGGCTTGTTTATATGTTTCATATTTAGATAATTGACTATTTTTGAGCCCTCTTTCTTTTTTCATGCCATTTTTTCTAAAAATTGGTATAATAATGGAAATATAGTTTGGAAGAATAAGGAAACGATATGTTTGAGAAAAAAGAACGTCAGGCTTTGACAATTTATTTGCACTACAACCGTGATGCGCGTAAGCTCAACCAATTTGGGGATATTCTCTATCATTCTAGACGGATGCGCTATGCCCTTCTTTATGTTAATCAGGATGAAGTGGAACAGTTGGTTCCCAAGCTTAAAAAAGAACGTTTCATCAAGAAGGTGGTCCCATCTTATGTAAAAGAAATTGATCAAAATTTTGTCGGGAATTTAACAAGAGATGAAAAAGAAAGAAAATTTTAATGTTTTCTTTCTTTTTTTTGTTGACAATTTTCAGATAATTCAGTATATTATACACATATCATTTTTTAAGGAGAGTTTATGAAATATAATAAATTAGGATTTGCAGTAGCAACGTTTGCATCAGCTGTACTATTGGCAGCATGTGGTTCAGCACCTGCTAGTGATGCAGGAGCAACTGGTACACAAGTAGGAGATACAGTCAAAATTGGTTACAACTTAGAACTTTCAGGAGCTGTAGCGGCTTATGGGAATCAAGAGAAAAATGGTGCTGATTTAGCTGTTAAAGAAATCAATGCAGCAGGTGGTGTTGATGGTAAGAAAATTGAAGTCGTTGTAAAGGATAACAAGTCTGATAATGCTGAAGTGGCTACAGTTTCAACTAATCTGGCTACGGAAGAGAAAGTGAACGTTATCATTGGTCCTGCAACTTCAGGTGCTGTATCAGCAGCTACACCAAACGTAACAAAGGCTGCTGTTCCTTTGGTTACTCCTTCTGGAACGGCAGATGATTTGACAGTCAAAGGTGATAAAGTAGAAGAGTATATTTTCCGCGCAACTTTCCAGGATAGTTTTCAGGGTGAAGTGATAGCACAATATGCAACAGAAAACCTGACATCTAAGAAAGCCCTTGTATACTATGATGCTTCAAGTGACTACGCGAAAGGTCTTTATAAATCCTTTAAGAAAAATTATAAAGGTGAAATCATTGCTGAAACCTACCAAGCAGGTGACAAAGATTTTCAAGCTGTTTTGACAAAGGTAAAAGATAAAGGTTTTGATGCTGTTATCTTACTAGGTTACTATACAGAAGCTGGTTTGATTACCAAACAAGCACGTGAACTTGGAATTGATGCACCAATCCTTGGACCAGATGGTTTCTCAGATACGAAGTTCATCGAAGGTGCGGGCGCGACTAATGCAACAAATGTCTTCTATGTATCAGGCTATTCTTCAGCTGTGAAATTATCAGATAAAAAATCTGAAAACTTTGAAAAGACTTATACAGAAACATACGGTGAAGCACCAAACATGTTTGCGGCTCTTGCCTATGATGCAGTCTATATGGCAGCTGAAGCAGCAGAAGGTGCGAAAGATTCAAAAGAAATTGCTAAAAACTTGGAAAATCTCAAAGATTTTGACGGTGTAACAGGTAAAATGACGATTGACGAAAATCATAATCCAGTAAAAACAGCGATTATGGTTGAGTTGAAAAATGGAAAAGCAGCCTCAGCAGTTGCTGTTGAAGCAGAATAAGAACAATGAGCATCTGGGGGGGATTTTCCCTCTCAGATATTATTATTTTATAGAAAGTTTGGTGATCACATGCTCCAACAATTAGTAAATGGTCTAATCCTAGGAAGCGTCTATGCGCTGATTGCGTTAGGGTATACCATGGTCTATGGAATTATTAAGCTGATTAACTTTGCCCATGGGGATATTTATATGATGGGGGCCTTTATTGGCTATTATCTAATCAGTCATTTCCATCTTAATTTTTTTGTTACACTTCTTTTGACAATGGTCTTAACCGCTTGTTTGGGTGTTTTGATTGAATTTTTAGCCTATCGTCCATTGCGGAATTCGACGAAGATTGCAGCCTTGATTACGGCAATTGGTGTCTCCTTCCTTCTTGAATATGGAATGGTTTACTTGGTTGGTGCTGACGTTCGGGCCTTTCCTCAGGCACTTGAAACCGTTAAGTATGATTTCGGTCCAATTAGTGTCACAAACGTCCAGTTGACAATCTTAGGAGTCTCAATCGTCCTGATGCTGGCTCTACAATTCATCGTGAAAAAAACAAAGATGGGGAAAGCCATGCGGGCAGTATCAGTGGATAGTGATGCGGCTCAGTTGATGGGAATTGACGTGAATGCAACGATTAGCTTTACTTTTGCCCTTGGTTCAGCCTTGGCAGGGGCTGCTGGTGTTCTGATTGGTCTTTACTATAATTCAATCGATCCATTAATGGGGATGACTCCTGGTATTAAAGCCTTTGTTGCAGCTGTTTTAGGTGGTATTGGAATCATTCCTGGTGCGGCTCTTGGTGGATTGATTATTGGTTTGTTAGAAACGTTTGCTGTTTCGATTGGGCTTTCTAGTTATCGTGATGCGGTTGTATATGCTATTTTGATTATCATCCTCTTGGTTCGTCCAGCGGGGATTCTTGGAAAGAATGTGAAGGAGAAGGTATAAGTTTATGAAGAATAATATAAAACCTATTTTAATCTGGCTTGCCCTTATCCTTGCGATTTTTGGAGTGCTAACGACTCTTGTGAATACGGGTGTAATTGGACTTTACTATGTCCAAATCTTAATGGGAATCGGAATTTCGATGATGATGGCACTGGGTACCAATCTGATTCTAGGGTTTTCGGGACAATTTTCACTTGGTCAAGCAGGTTTTATGGCAATTGGTGCCTATGCAACAGCGATTTTAACCACTTCCAACCCAACATATGGCGGATTTTATCTGTCCATTGTTGTTGGAGCTATCGTGGCAGCAGTCGTTGCACTCTTGGTTGGAATTCCTACCCTACGATTGAAAGGGGATTACCTTGCGATTGCAACGCTTGGAGTTGCAGAAATCATCCGTATTATGATTATCAATGGTGGTGATTTTACCAATGGAGCAGCAGGTTTGACAGGGATTCTTCCGTTTACCTCTTGGCAAGTTGTTTTTCTCTTTGTTGTCCTGACAGTCGTCCTCCTCTTGAATATCCTTCGGAGTCCTTTAGGACGTGAGGTTCTTGCTGTCCGCGAAAATGAGATTGCCGCAGAAGCGATGGGAGTCAACACAACGAAAATAAAAGTAACGGTCTTTGTAATTGCTGCAATCGTGTCCAGTATTGCTGGGTCACTATATGTGGGCTACATTGGAACGGTTGTACCAAAGGATTTCACAATCATGCGTTCAATTGATTACCTGATCATCGCAGTATTGGGCGGTTTGGGTTCTATGACAGGAACCATCGTTGCAGCAGTTGTATTAGGAATTTTAAATATGTTCCTCCAAAATGTTTCGGAATTGCGGATGATTATCTATTCGTTGGCCTTGATCCTCGTCATGGTCTTCCGTCCAGGTGGTCTTTTAGGAACATGGGAATTAACCTTTTCCAAGTTTTTCCAGTCAAAAAATAAGGAGGGCAAAAACTGATGGCACTTCTTGAAGTAAAAAAAATAACCAAGCATTTTGGTGGTCTGACAGCAGTAGGTGATGTGACCATGGAGCTTAATGAGGGTGAACTAGTTGGTCTGATTGGTCCAAATGGTGCAGGAAAAACAACCCTTTTTAATCTGTTGACAGGAGTCTATGAGCCAAGTGAAGGGACAGTAATGTTGGATGGTACTCTCTTAAATGGCAAAGCTCCTTATAAGATTGCCTCACTCGGTCTATCTCGGACTTTCCAAAATATTCGTTTGTTTAAGGATATGACTGTTTTAGAGAATGTTCTAGTCGGTTTTGCAAATCGACACAATCCACATGTCTTAGCTTCTTTTCTTCGCTTACCAAAATTCTACCAAAGCGAAAAAGAATTGAAGCAAAAAGCGCTGGAATTGCTAGCCATTTTCAATTTGGATGCTGACGCAGATACTTTAGCTAAAAATCTTCCCTATGGGCAGCAAAGACGCTTGGAAATTGTACGTGCCTTGGCAACAGAACCAAAAATTCTATTTCTTGATGAACCTGCTGCTGGTATGAACCCGCAGGAAACGGCTGAGTTGACAGCTCTCATCCGAAAAATCAAAGATGAATTTGGTATTACGATCATCTTGATTGAGCATGATATGAGTTTGGTCATGGAAGTTACAGAGCGGATTTATGTGCTAGAATATGGTCGTTTAATTGCGCATGGGACTCCAGAAGAAATTAAGAACAATAAGCGCGTCATCGAAGCGTATCTTGGAGGTGAGGCATAATGGCCATGTTAGAAGTAAAAGATCTTTCAGTAAGTTACGGAGCCATTGAAGCTGTTAAGCAGGTCTCTTTTGAGGTAAATGAAGGAGAAGTAGTTTCGCTTATTGGAGCCAATGGAGCTGGAAAAACATCGATTTTACGGACTGTTTCCGGCTTGGTTCGTCCAAGTAGTGGAACCATTGAATTTATGGGGCAGGGAATCCACAAAGTTCCAGCTCGAAAAATTGTAGCTTCTGGTCTATCACAAGTTCCAGAAGGTCGCCATGTCTTTGCAGGCTTAACCGTTATGGAAAACCTTGAAATGGGTGCTTTCCTAAAAAATAATCGGGATGAAAATCAGAAAAATCTAAAACGTGTTTTTGACCGTTTTCCTCGTTTGGAAGAACGGAAAAATCAAGATGCAGCGACTCTTTCTGGAGGGGAACAGCAGATGTTGGCGATGGGTCGAGCATTGATGAGCCAACCCCAATTGCTCCTACTAGATGAGCCTTCTATGGGATTAGCGCCAATTTTTATTCAAGAAATCTTTGATATTATTCAAGATATTCAAAAGCAAGGGACGACCGTTCTCTTGATAGAACAAAATGCTAACAAGGCTCTTGCGATTGCAGATCGAGGCTATGTTCTTGAAACAGGGAAGATTGTATTATCTGGTACAGGTCAGGAACTTTTATCATCTGATGAAGTGCGAAAAGCTTATTTGGGTGGGTAATCCATCGGATGACACGAAAATTTTACGAGACGTTGATGTAACACTTTCCAAAATATGATATAATGAGGATGATAAAGGAGGATTTTTCATGGCTGTTAGAGACTTTATGACCCGTAAAGTGATTTACATTTCCCCCGATACAACAATTGCGCATGCGGCTGACTTGATGCGTGAGCAAGATATTCATCGCCTTCCTGTGATTGAACATGATAAACTAGTCGGTTTGGTGACAGAAGGGACAATTGCTGAAGCCAGTCCTTCAAAGGCGACTACCTTGTCGATTTATGAGATGAATTACTTACTGAACAAAACCAAGGTAAAGGATGTCATGATTCGAGACGTCATCACGGTATCCCAGTTTGCAAGTCTAGAAGACGCTGTTTACTTGATGTTCAAACATAAAGTGGGGATTTTACCAGTGATGGACAATGGTCAGATGTCTGGCGTTATTACCGACCGCGATGTGTTCAAAGCCTTTTTGAATGTATCAGGCTATGGTGAAGACGGAGTTCGTGTTCGTTGCTTAGTAGAAGATCGTGCAGGTATGCTCGGTTCCATTTTAAGAATTATTTCCGATTTGGGCTACAATGTTGCAAATACTGTTCAAATGGATGCCAATCCAGGTTATACCATTATCGAGGTACAGATTGAAGGTCAAGTTGATGAAGTGACTTTAAAAGAACGTTTGCAAGAAACAGTTGTTGAAGTTGAAAGTATTCTGCCAACTGTTGCCAAGAAAATTTAAAATGAGGCAGGACAGTCGTCCTAACCTCATTTTTTATTTTTCGATGGGTTGTTTATTTTTATCTAATGTAAAGCCTTCTCCTAGGACTTCATGCGCGTCCGTAATAGTAATAAAAGCATGGGGATCAATCCGGTGGATTAAATCTTTTGTTTCTTGTAATTGGCTTTTGTAAATGACGGAATACACCATCTGTGTATCTTTCCTACTGTAAAAGCCTTGGGCTTTGATAAAAGTGACACCACGTTCAATTTCTGCGTCAATGGCAGTCGCAATTTCTTCATATTTTTGAGAGATAATCATCACTCCCTTGCTACCATATCCGCCATCGCTAATGATGTCAATCACTTTTGAAGCAATGGTGACTTGAATCATGGTGTACAGTACAACTCGTAAGTCCTGTGAAACGATGATGGTTAAAGCTAAGACAAGGATATCAATTGTCAGAATGATTTGGCCAATGGTGTAGGAAGTGTATTTGTGACCGATACGAGCTAAAATATCACTCCCCCCTGTCGTTCCTCCTGCCTTGAAAATAATCCCTAGACCTGTTCCTGCTAAGATACCTGCTAACATACTTACAATAATCAAATCACCTTCTAAATTGATGACAAAGGGAATTTTTTCAAAAATAGCTAACCAGACTGTAACAGCAAGCGTTCCAAGGATACTGTATCGTAAGACCTGACGACCAAGAATTTTCCAACCCAAAATGAAAAGGGGGATATTGATTAAGATGTTCATGATCCAAGGCTGAATTTTAAATAGATAATAGATAATCAATGTAATCCCAGTAGCACCACCTTCATAAAGGCCGTTTGGCATGACAAGATAGTTCAGAGCAAACGAGAACAAACCTGCTCCCAACAAGATGAGTAAAATATTTTTAAAACGCATGGTTTACACTCCTTTTTTACATACCATTCCATTCTAACAAATTTATAGGAGAGGGGCAAGGGAAATTAAAGTGTGCGTTTTGCTCTTTTTTTTGATAAAATAAAGGGAGTATGAAAAAATGAGGCATGATATGGATAAGGGAATTTTTATTACATTTGAAGGAGCAGATGGGGCAGGAAAAACCTCTGTATTGCAAGCACTCCTGCCACGCTTAGAACAGTTCGGCAAAGAAATACTAACCACGCGTGAGCCAGGTGGTGTGGCCATCGCAGAAAGTATTCGATCGGTCATTTTAGATCCTAAGAATACTGCGATGGACGATAAGACGGAGCTATTATTATATATCGCAGCACGCCGTCAGCACTTAAAAGAAAGAATTACACCTGCTCTCGAATCGGGAAAGTTGCTCTTAGTAGATCGTTTTATTGATTCATCTGTCGCTTATCAAGGCTTCGGACGTGGTCTAAATGTGGAAGATATTAATTGGCTCAATCGATTTGCAACAGATGGTTTAGTACCAGATTTGACCCTTTATTTTGATATTGAGGTGGAAGAAGGGCTGGCGCGCATTGCGAAAAACCGTCACCATGATGTTGATCGATTGGATATGGAAACGGTTGATTTGCATCAACGTGTCCGAAATGGTTACCTATCCATTTTGGAACAGGAATCCGATCGTGTTGTGAAAATTGATGCTAGCCAATCTTTGGATGTTGTTACTGATGCAGCCTTTGCAGTCATTGTAGAACGATTTTTTGAGTAAGATGAATTATAAAGAATTACAAGTCTGGCAGCCTCAAGTGATGGCTCGATTTGAACGGGTGTTGCAAGAAAATAAATTAGGACATGCCTATCTTTTTTCTGGTCATTTTGCAAGTTTTGATATGGCACTCTTTTTAAGCCAAGCACAGTTTTGTACAGAAAGCTCGAACCATCTTCCTTGTGGGAACTGTCGAAATTGTCGCTTGATTGCAAATGAAGAGTTTACAGATGTGACAGTGGTTCGTCCACAGGGAAACGTCATCCGAACGGAAACTATCCGAGAATTGGTCAAGCATTTTACTCAATCAGGATTTGAGTCAACAAAGCAAATTTTTATTGTTTGCGATGCGGATAAGATGCATCCCAATGCCGCTAATTCCTTGTTAAAAGTGATAGAAGAACCCCAGATTGATGTGACCATCTTCCTTTTAACCAATCATGAAGAGGCGATGTTGCCGACCATTAAAAGCCGAACGCAGATTGTCTCCTTTCCCAAAAATCGTGCAGTTTTGACAGAATATCTTGAAAAAGAAGGCGTCTTGAAATCGCAGGCTCGGATACTAGCAGAGTTGGTGGCTAGTCAAGACGAAGCATTGCAATTGATAAAAAACAAAGCATTTCAGGAGTTGATGGTCGTCATTCCTCGTTTTGTGAAAGCTCTATTAGAGATGCCAAATCAAGCCTATTTGATGGTGTCACAGCTGATTAATTTGACTAGTGATAAAGAAGAACAGGAGCGGCTACTTGAACTGTTGACCTTGACTTTGGCAGAACATCGTATGGACAGCCTTGCTCAAAGCTATTTGGCTGGTCTCATTGAGGTTCGTAGTATGTGGAAAAGCAATGTCAGTCTTCAAAATGCCTTAGAATATATGATTTTAAAGAAAGAATGAAAGGGGAGAGATAATGGATAAGAGAGAGATTTTTGATGCCTTGGATGGTTTTTCACAACAGCTGTTGATGACTTTGGCAGAGGTGGATGCTATAAAAAAACATTTACAGTCTGTCATAGATGAAAATACAGCTCTACGCTTAGAAAATTCTAAGCTACGAGACCGTTTAGCCCAAGAAGAAAAGCAAGGAACAAAGACAGCGAATGTTGGGAAGGAAAATTTGGAAAATATCTATGAAGACGGCTTCCATATTTGTACATTTTCTTATGGGCAACGTCGGGATAATGATGAACCCTGCATGTTCTGCTTAGAATTATTGAATCGAGAATAAGATGCAAGTACAACGATCATTTAAGGGAGTGAAAGACACTGGCACCCTGTATCTAGTGGCGACTCCGATTGGAAATTTACAGGATATGACCTTTCGTGCGGTGGAGACCTTAAAATTGGTAGACTTTATCTGTGCAGAGGATACGCGAAATACAGGATTATTATTGAAGCATTTTGGGATTGAGACAAGGCAAATTTCCTTTCATGAACACAATGCCTATGAGAAAATTCCTGGACTCCTATCGCTATTGAAGGAGGGAAAATCATTGGCTCAGGTGTCCGATGCAGGGCTTCCGTCTATTTCGGATCCAGGACATGATTTGGTCAAGGCGGCCATTGCAGAAGCTATTCCTGTTGTGGCATTGCCAGGAGCATCTGCAGGCATCACGGGATTAATTGCTTCGGGTATCGCTCCGCAACCGCATGTTTTCTATGGTTTTTTGCCAAGAAAATCAGGACAGCAGAAGGAATTTTTCACCAGTAAGCGGTCCTATCCAGAAACGCAAATTTTTTATGAATCTCCCTATCGTGTGGCAGATACCTTACAGAATATGCTTGCGGTCTATGGTGATCGACAAGTCGTTGTCGTTCGCGAATTGACGAAATTATACGAGGAATACCAAAGAGGAAGTATTTCAGAAGTATGTGACTACATTGCGGAACACCCCTTGAAGGGAGAGTGTTTGCTGATTGTCGCAGGTTCTACTGGCGAGGAAAGCATAACTGACTTGTCAGAGGTCAATCCGACAGACCGAGTGAGGCAGCTCGTAAAAGAAGGCTTGAAACCTAATCAAGCCATTAAACAAGTAGCCAAAGAATATGGCTTGAATCGTCAAGAAATTTATCAAGCTTATCATGGAGTAGAATAAAGGAGTTGGCTAAGCCAACTCCTTTAGGTTGAAGACAAACTATACTTTCCAAATAAAATCAGCCTAAAAAAATGGCTGACTATGAAAAATTAGGGGTGCTTGAAAATGTAATCTAGACTTTTTCGCCGTGATAAAAGTGCCTGAAACTATATAGTTTCAGGCACCCGGAAGTTTTGAGACATTAGGCTCAAAACTTAGGTATGGAATTCCATCGGAAGTCGCTACCGTCCGTTATCACTTAAGGAAAGTCTAAAAAAGACTTTGTCTATACTCTGAAGGAGTTGGCATAGCCAACTCCTTTTGTGTTTATAAAATTGCAGTGCCGTGGACAATGTTTGCTCCTGTCAGTTGGCAAAGTTCGTGACAATTCTCAGCAGTGACACCACCGCCAATCATGATCTCAATACGATTGTCCGCATAATTAACTAATTCCTTAATAGCATCCACATTGTCAAAAATATTTCGTCTTTCTGCTGAACCATGAAGTAAGATGCGAACAAAGCCATAGTCAACTAACGTATCGAGGGCTTCTTTTTGATTTTCATGTGGAATGAGATCGAAAGCCATGTGAAAGACCAAAGGGAGTCCTTGAGTAGCTGGTAGGAGTTGCTCAATGCCATCAGTATCTAACTGATTTTCTTTGGTCAATAAGCCCAATACTAAACTGTCACTTTCCAATTCAACAGCTCGTAAGATATCTTCTTCCATGACTTTTAATTCTAAGTCATTGTAGACAAAATTTCCCCCACGTGGACGGATCATCGTCGCGAGGCTAATACCTTTTTCATGAAGATAGTGCGCAGCTTCTTTAATAACGCCATAGGAAGGGGTTGTGCCACCGACCGCTAAATTATCACAGAGCTCTACCCTGCTAATTTCAGGAGTAGTGAGTTTATGTAGATCCGTCAGATTTTCTGCACAAAATTCTTTAATCATTTTCGTACCTCTTTTCTGTTTTTATTATATCATGAAATAAGTCAGTAAGTGAGGAAGCAAAAGCAGGAATTTCCAATTTTTTAAGTTGCTAATAGAGTAGAATCGGGTTACAATAAAATGAAGAATGTATTGGGGGGAAATATGCAGGATTTAACACAGGGAAAGCCACTTCGCGTGATTTTACAGTTTGCAATTCCATTATTGGTTGGTAGCTTTTTCCAATTGACCTATAATTTTGCGGATGCAATGATTGTCGGCCATACATTGGGGCAAAATGCTTTTGCAAGTGTTGGAGCAACGGGAAGTATCACGTTTTTGATTTTGGGTTTTGCCCAGGGGGTGACTTCCGGGTTGTCCATTGTCATCTCACAGCGTTTTGGAGCTGGAGATGCAAACGGTATTGAGCAGAGTTTTGTACATGGCCTGTTTTATTCTCTAACTGTTAGTCTTGTCCTTAGTTTGCTATCACTGCTGATGCTACGTCCTTTATTGAACGTAATGCAAATGCCATCCGATTTATTGTCCAATTCCTATCAGTTTTTACTAGCAATTTTTGGAGGAATGGTTTTTACAGTTCTTTACAATTATTTTTCTAGTGCCATTCGGGCCCTGGGAGATTCAAGGACACCTCTATATGCATTGATGATTGCTTGTATTTTAAATATTTTTTTAGATTTCTTCTTTATTCTCAATCTAAAAATGGGCGTATTTGGCGCAGGATTTGCTACTATTTTGGCGCAGGCTCTTTCTGTTTTGTATCTCATTATATACAGTCATCGAAAGATTCCGTATTTTACGTTTCATAAAACCATGTTCCGATTGAAACTGAAAGAATTAACAGTACATGCAAACATTGGTTTTCCTATGGCTTTTCAATCCAGTATTATTGCGATTGGAGCGATTACCTTACAAGTCGTTTTGAATCAGCTAGGAACGGATGCTATTGCGGCACAATCTATTGCAAGCAAGACAGATCAACTTGCCATGCTCCCGATGATTAATCTGGGCTTAGCCGTATCTACCTTTACTGCACAAAATTATGGTGCTAAAAAATATGCCAGAATCATAGAGGGATTGCAACAAACCTTGGTCGTAACTGTTGCTTGGGGAATCTTTTTTGCAGCTATTTTGATTCTCTTTAATAAACAATTTTCAGGACTTTTTTTAGCTAATCCATCTGCACGCGTTTTGGAACTAGCATTTATTTATTATGTGATTAATGGTGTCTGTTACTGGATTTTATCAATTTTATTTGTGACACGTTCCTTTATTCAAGGTTTGGGGAATGGATTTGTTCCGACTCTTGCTGGCTTTGCTGAGTTGATCATGCGGGCTATGGTTGCCATTCTTGGAGCTAAATTTTTCGGATATGCGGGAGTTGCAGCCGCAAGCCCTGCGGCTTGGATAGGTAGCGTCTCCATCTTAATTCCAAGTTTGTGGATTTTTATGAGACGGATGAAGCGAGAAGGTGTGTTTCATATTGGGAAATAGGGAGTTTAATAGGTATTACTGCGCACAGAAGTAGCGGGATGAATGGAATGTTTTTTGTGAAATCGTCCCATTCGTCCTTTTCTTTTTTATAATTGTTCGGAAAAAGGCGAATCTAGTAATCTATAATCTTTACAAAATTCAGAAAATTGTGTTATAATGCCTGTATTATATGATGGAGGTGTCATGATGACAATTTACAATTTCTCAGCAGGACCTGCTACTTTACCGAAACCTGTGCTTGAGACAGCACGTGATGAAATGTTGGATTACCAAGGTTCGGGAATGTCCGTGCTCGAAATGTCCCATCGCTCTCCAGAATTTGACAAGATTATGAAAGATGCGGAAAAGACGCTACGTGAATTAATGGCGATTCCTGATAACTACAAGGTACTTTTCCTGCAAGGTGGTGCTTCATTGCAATTTACCATGGTGCCTTTGAACTTAGCTCAAGGGAAAAAAGCATACTATCTAGTCGGTGGTTCGTGGGGTAAAAAAGCCTATACAGAAGCGGTGAAATTGTCCAAAACCATCCCATTTGAACCGATTTTATTAGCTTCATCAGAAGACACGGTTTACGATCATATTCCGACTTTTGATGCGTCTACCATTGATCCAGAAGCTGCCTATGTGCATATTACGACGAACAATACCATTGAAGGAACGGCTATTTATGACTTGCCTGATACCAATGGTGTTCCGATTGTAGCAGATATGTCGTCGAACATTTTAGCTGCCCGATACAATGTAGAAGACTTTGCGCTAATTTATGCCGGTGCTCAAAAGAACATCGGACCTGCTGGCGTGACAGTGGTCATTATTCGTGAGGATTTCTTGAATGATACACCGCAATTGTCTGCGATGTTGGATTATCATGTTCAGGCAGACAACGATTCTCTTTACAATACGCCACCTGCTTATAACATCTATATTTCTAAATTGGTCTTTGATTGGGTCAAAAATGACATCGGTGGCGTGGACAAAATGGAAGCTATCAATCGTGAAAAATCTGCTCTGTTGTATGATTTTATCGAGCAATCTGATTTCTATACAAGTCCAGTGAAATTTGCAAAAGACCGCTCCGTCTGCAATATTCCTTTCATCACGCCAAGTAAGGAATTGGATGCCAAATTTGTCAAGGAAGCTGATGCGTTAGGATTTAAAAATATCAAGGGCCACCGTAGTGTCGGTGGCATGCGTGCTAGCTTGTACAATGTCTTTCCACAGCAAGGCGTTGTAGACTTGCTGGCTTTCATGAAGAAATTTGAGGAAGAAAATAACTAATGGACATACGATTCGCACATCCAAATGAATTAGAAGCAATTGTCACAATCATTGAAGAAGCAAGAGCACATCTGGCTGCATCAGGTAGCAATCAATGGCAAGGAGCAGATGGTTATCCTACTCAAGAGGATATTTTTGAGGATATTTTAGAAAATCGTGGCTATGTCGGCTTGATTGATGGTCGTGTGGTCGCTTATGCAGCAGTATATCTAGGAAATCAGCCAGAATACAATGCGATTTATGATGGGAAGTGGCAACACAATAACTACCGATATGTGACCTTTCATCGAGTGGCTGTGGCGGCTGATTTTCGTGGTCAACAAGTTGCTCAAACTTTCTTACAAGGCTTGATTGAGGGGCATAAGGGGCCAGATTTTCGTTGTGATACGCATGAAAAAAATGTGGCCATGCAACACATTCTTGAAAAATTAGGATTTGTTTATTGTGGTAAGGTGCCGATTGATGGAGAGCGTTTGGCCTATCAAAAAATAAAACACAAGAGCGAGACAGGTTTGTATCAAGAAATCTCGGAAGATGACCGCTGGATGTTAGGCGGAAGAGAACCGATTGAACAAATGGATCTTTAAGCGGAAACGAAGAAAGATGAGAAAATATGGTATACAGTGTCAAAACATTTAACAATATCAATCAATTAGGTTTAAAGGAACTGGGAAATCAATTCCAAATTGATGGGGATAAGGCAGACAATCCAGACGCCTATATTCTCCGAAGTCAAAATTTACATGGGACAAGCTTTCCTTCCAATTTAAAAGCTATTGCGCGTGCAGGTGCGGGTACCAATAACATTCCCATTGAGGAAGCAACAGAAGCTGGAATTGTTGTATTCAATACACCAGGAGCCAATGCCAATGCAGTGAAAGAAGCCGTTATTACCTCTATCTTGTTGTCAGCGCGTGATTACTTTTCAGCAACTTCATGGGCAAACACACTCTCAGGTGACGATGTTCCAAAGCAAATCGAAGCAGGAAAATCACAATTTGCTGGGACAGAAATTTTTGGAAAAACGCTGGGAGTGATTGGACTTGGAGCTATTGGTGCTCGTATCGCAAATGATGCGCGTCGTCTAGGAATGAACGTCATTGGCTACGATCCCTACGTATCCATCGAAGCAGCTTGGAGCATTTCGAGCCATGTAAAACGGGCCAATGACTTGAAGGAAATCTTTGCCAATAGTGATTATATCACGGTCCATGTACCATTGACGCCTGATACCAAGCATACCTTCAACAGTGAAGCCTTTGCTCTTATGCAAAAGGGAACGACATTGATTAACTTTGCGCGTGCGGAATTGGTGGACAATGCTGCTTTGTTTGATGCGATTGAAGCGGGTGTCATCAAACGCTATGTGACTGATTTTGGTACAGAAGAATTGCTCAATAAGGAAAAGATTACAGTCTTTCCTCATGTGGGAGGCTCAACAGAAGAAGCAGAACTCAATTGTGCCATCATGGCTGGTAAGACGATTCGTCGTTTCATGGAAACAGGTGAAATCACGAACTCTGTTAATTTCCCAAATATGCACCAGGTACAAGATGCTCCTTACCGCATTACGTTGATTAATAAAAACGTCCCAAATATTGTGGCGCATATTTCGACGGCAGTATCTGAATTAGGCATCAATATTGATAATATTATCAATCGTTCGAAGGGAGAGTATGCCTATACAATTTTGGATTTGGATGAAGAAGATAAGACTAAAATTGATACCTTGGTTGACCAATTTGAGAACAGTGACAACATTATTCGTGTACGACTAATTCCTTTGAAAAAATAAGAATCATCAGGTAGCTGGGAGTGTTCTCAGCTATTTTTTGGTATAATAATAGTATGTTCTATAAACAATATTACGATTCTCCCCTAGGTCAGCTTACCTTGTTGGCAGATGAAAAATCCTTGCTAGGAGCTTGGTTTGTCGATCAGAAATATGAGTTACATGGGTTTGAAACAGTTTCCCTCCGTGAGGAAGACACTTCTGTATTACAGGAAGCAAAGAAGTGGTTAGATGCATATTTTGCTGGTGAGGATCTAGCTCCCTTTCCAGAGTTAGCCCCCCAAGGGACCGCTTTTCAGCAACGAGTGTGGGACTGCCTTTTGACGATACCAGCTGGTGAAACTCTTACGTATGGTCAGATTGCCGAGCATCTTTCATGTAAATCAAGTCAAGCCATAGGCGGAGCAGTAGGGAGAAATCCAGTGAGTATTTTTATTCCTTGCCATCGAGTGGTAGGAGCAGATGGCAATTTGACAGGCTATGCTGGTGGCTTAGATCGTAAATCATGGCTATTAGCACACGAAAAAAGGAGATAACATGTACACATTTTATGAATATCCAAAATGTTCCACTTGCCAAAAGGCAAAAAAAGAGTTGTTGGCACTAGGAGTTGACTTCGACTCTATTGATATTAAGACCAATCCACCTCAAGTGGAGATATTACGTGAATTGTTGGAGAAGTCTCCATTTGACTTGAAGAAATTTTTCAATACTTCGGGAAATTCTTACCGAGCTTTGGGCTTGAAAGAGCGTTTTGATACCCTGACAGTGGATGAAGCCTTGGAACTGTTGGCGGCCGATGGGATGCTCATTAAACGGCCTATTCTGATTAAGGATGGCAAGGTCTTGCAAATTGGCTATCGGACACCTTATGAAGACTTGGGTTTTAAATAAAAAATGAAACTGAATATTTCAGTTTCATTTTTTATTTAAATCTCGATATCTAGTAAGATGGGTGTGTGGTCTTGGCGAGCTCCTGAATCAATCATAGTGGATTGGCGAACTTGATTTGCAATGCGGTCTGAAGTGAGCCAGTAGTCGATTCTCCATCCTGTATTGTTGATTTTGCTGGTTTTGCTACGTTGTGCCCACCAAGTATAGGCACTTGGAAGGTCACCATGTAAATGGCGGAAGGTGTCCGTAAATCCTGTGGCAAGTAAGTGCGTAAAGCCTGCGCGTTCTTCATCGGTGAAGCCCGGAGACTGGCGGTTGCTGGCTGGGTTTGCCAAGTCGATTTCCTTATGCGCGACATTGTAATCACCAGTAGCAAGGACTGGTTTTTGAGCATCCAATACTGCCAAGTATTCCGCATATTTTGCATCCCAGACTTGGCGATCTTCTAGACGTCTAAGACCGTCCCCAGCATTTGGAGTGTAGACCTGAGTCACGAAATAATTGTCAAATTCAAGCGTAATGATGCGGCCTTCAGAGTCCATTGTAGAAGGGGCACCAATTTCAGGGAAAGTGATAGTTGGGCTGAGTTCTTTCTTATAAAGAAACATCGTTCCAGCATAGCCTTTACGCGCTGGCTCGACAGAGGAGCGCCAAGTATTTTCATAATCAGGGAAGTATTGCGTTAGGATTTCAAGGTGCTTTTTAGTAGGACCAGTAGCTGACAGCTTTGTCTCCTGAATAGCGATGATATCAGCGTCTTGAGCAACTAGTGTATCAAGGACGGCGCGTGATAGTTCGGAACGTGGTGAAGTGCCAGTCAAGGCAGCATTAAGGGAATCAATATTCCAAGAAATCAATTTCATTATAAGATACACTTTCTAGTTTTGTCTGTTCTTATTTTACCAAAAATACAAGACTTATGCGACTATGGAGATTTTAGAAAACTATTTAGAAAAATATCGAAATAGTTCTTGCTTTTCAAAAGAAAAAGGAGTATTATCTATTTAGAAATATTTCTAAATAGAATTTGAGGTAGGAGTTATGAGTTTCGCAAATACGTTCAAGGCTTTGTCCAATCCTGTGAGGCGAGAAATCCTAAACCTTTTAAAAAAAGGGAGATTATCTGCTGGGGAAATAGCTGGTCAATTTGACATGACAGGAGCGACGATTTCCCATCACCTGAGCATTTTGAAAAAGGCGGATTTAATTTTTGAAACTCGGGAGAAGAATTTTATCTACTATGATTTGAATACATCTGTATTGGAGGAAATCATGGTTTGGATTTCGGATTTGAAAGGAGAGAATGATGAAAAAAATTGATAAAAAATTACTATTAATGACTTCATTGGTCATCTTATTACCAATGGTTATTGGGCTCATCTTGTGGAATAAGCTACCTGAAACCTTACCGACCCATTTTGGCTTTGATGGGCAAGCAGACGGCTTTAGTTCCAAATTTGAAGCAGTTGTCGGTATGCCTTTTGTCATGTTGGGTTTGCATTTGTTTGCTGTCTTTGTGACGTCACGTGACCCAAAAGCTGGTAATGTCACTCCTAAGATACAAAAATTGGTTTATTGGATTATTCCCACCATTTTGTGCATTGTACAAGTCATGGTCTACGGCGGTGCTTTGGGCTGGATTCATGGTCAAGCTCGGATTGGTAATGTCATGCTGGGGCTGATTTTTCTAGTGATTGGTAATTATTTGCCAAAAATGAAGCAGAATTATACGGTGGGAATTAAGTTGCCGTGGACACTGGATAATGAAGAAAATTGGAACAAAACGCATCGGCTGGCAGGTCGTATATGGGTATTGGCAGGTCTATTTTTCTTGGTAAATGCCTTATTTCCATTTAGCACATCCTATCTGTTTGGGAGTATTCTATTCGTGGCAATCGTCGTTCCGTGTGTGTATTCCTATTGGTTAAGTAGTAGAATTTAGACACTGCTAAGGCGGTGTCTTTTTTCTTACTTTCATGATCGCTGTGGTATAATAAGGATAAATAACTTGAGAGTAAAAGCGGAGGTGGCTTGTATGAAAAAAATGCTCAAGAACTTTCTAATCTTTCTTTGGATGATCGTGATGGGAGCGAGTTACTGGGTCTTTTTACCACCACTAAATCCAATGAGTACTGGATTTTGGATGTTTGTATTGGAAGGCCTTGGCTTAGCCTTTGTGGCTCTCTTTGTGCTAGCGTTGGCAGATTCCATAGGGACAGCAGCGTCCAATCAGCGAACCAAAGTTGGCCGTGGGCGTAAGGAAGTGACACCTTCGTCTACCATTTATGATAAACCATTGAGTTGGGTTGGAGGAAGCGCACTTGTGTTACTTCTTCTCTTGATGGGAATGAGTTTCTTCAATTCGCGTGTTTTCCGTGCCAAAAGTTATGCCAATGTGATTACGGTCAAGGAAGCGGATTTTACAAAAGACTTTCCAGAGACAGACATTTCAACGCTTGCTCTTTTGGATCGGGCTTCTGCTGAGAAAATCGGTGACACTTATTTAGGGACCATTGACAAGGTATCACAGTTTGGCATTTCGGATGATTACCGTCAAATTACCATTGGAAAACAGCCTTATCGTGTATCCCCACTTGAGTATAAAAATTTCTGGAAGTGGCTCTCCAATCGGACCGAAGGGATTAGCTACTATGTCAAAGTCAATCAGACGACAGGAAAAGCGGAGCTGGTGAAACTAGACAAGGCTATGAAGTATTCAGATTCAGAATATGCTTTTCGTGATACCATGCGTTATCTGCGTTTTAAATATCCCTTCACTCTTTTCGGCGATCCCTCTTTTGAAGTAGATGATGATGGGAACCCTTACTACGTAGCAACTATTTATCAGCCAAAATTTATGTTGTCGTCCAAGGATCCAGTAGGGGCTATCCTGCTAGATTCAGTGACAGGAGAGACCAAGGAATACGATTTACAAGATATTCCTAAATGGGTAGACCGCGTGTTCTCAGCGAATAATGTGCTGACGCGGGTCGATGATTACTATACTTACCAAGATGGATTCTGGAATACTGTCTTTAGTCAAACAGGTGTCAAACAAACTACGGATAGTTACAACTACATTTCGATTGGTTCAGATATTTACCTCTATACAGGTATTACCTCAGCAACAGCTGATTCCTCTAATCTCGGTTTTATTTTGGTCAATATGCGGACGCGTCAGGTGACCAATTATAAACTGGCTTCTGCGACTGAAACAGCTGCTCAGGAATCTGCAGAAGGAGAAGTGCAGGAAAAAGACTACGAGGCAACAGCACCAACCTTGGTCAAATTAGATGACAAGGCCTATTACCTCGTTTCTCTCAAAGATGATGCAGGGCTGGTCAAGTCTTATGCCTTAGTAGACGCAGAAGATTACCAACAAGTTACGGTCAATAATGACATTGAAAGTCTGATTTCGCAATTCACAGATGCCGATACTTCCGCCCTATCTGGTGCGTCTAGCTCAGCATCTGGCAAGGCCGGTAAGGAAGTGAAGATGATTTCAGGTACTGTAGAAGCCCTTGCTAGTCAGATGATTTCCGGCTCAACGGTCTATTATATTTCTTCGTCTGGAGAAATATATAAGGTAAAGGCGACAGAAGATACAACAGACCAACTGCCATTCTTGAAAGTGGGTGACCGCTTCACAGGCCAGCTTGGCAAAGACAATTATTTGAAGAATGTTGAAATTGTAATAGCAGAAAAGGAAACAGAGAGTAGATAGTTCGTTACAATTCATTATTGCATTCGTCATTCGAAAAAGTCTGAGACATTGTACTCAGACTTTTTTATATGTTGAATCTCTAACTATGGCTCAGTATGATCAATAATAAGTTAAGTAATCCTGTATCATGCTATTTTAAAATAGTTGAAATTAAGATGAATAGACTTATGAATTGGCTGTTCTGATACACTTAAATGTAATAGTAGCTATTAGGAAGCAACAATCTTTTCAGAGAAAAAAGCTGCATGAAAACACTTATTTTTATGGTATAATAAAAAGTGTTACTGCAGTCTAAGTTTGAGGACAGGTGAGTATTCTGTAAAACTAGGAGAGGTTATGAAAGTTATAAAATTTAGTTTCGTGACATTGATTCTTGGTATTATATTGTTTATCATTTTTCAGTCTCTTTATGGTGTTGAAAAAAATCTTACAAATAAATCGAATCAAGTAAATTTGAAACAGCAATTTCATAAAAATCCAGATGTATACGCTTGGATAACGGTTGATGGAACAAAGATTGACTATCCCGTTGCACAGCATCCGAATGATGACACTTATTATCTATCTCATGACTTGGATGGAGCTGAAACCTATTATGGTGCTATTTTTACAGAGCGAGTGAATCCGAAGACATTTGATGATCCTGTGACCATTATTTATGGGCATGCCATTACAGATGAATCCATGTTTGGCTCTTTAGATTACTTTGCCAATCAGAATTTTTTTAAAGACCATTCTAAGATTCAGGTAGACACTTTCAAAAATCGGTACGAGTATGAAGTCATGGCTGCACACCCCTATACAGATGATCACCTCTTTCATCACTTTCAGCTAGGAACGACAAGTGGTTTGAATCGATACATTCAAACCCTAAAGAAACGAGTTGAGACCTATGGGGGTACTTATCGTCGTGGAGCTATAGATAGCGAAAAAGATAAAATTTTAATTTTATCCACTTGCGATGCGGTGAATGACGAGCAAAGATTCGTGGTGACAGCACGCTTGAAAACTGTCACAGAAAGGAAAAACGAATGATACATAACTTTCAGCACTACAAATTTTGGAGATTGTCCCTTGGTTTATTACTGATTGGTATAGGACAACGATTTTTTTATAGCGGAGCGATTTCTCCTTGGGCGAATGATACCACTTTCCCCATACCATTGATGGTAACGAGTATGCTCTGTTTCCTATTGGGATTCATATGTGTACTACCTTTGGCTATTTGGTTTTATAAGAAATATCGATCGGATGAGCGGCTGTTGAAACTAATCAGTTGCTACCTACTGTTTGCTTGTTTAGCTGGATTAGGGATAGGTGGGGTTGGTCAATTGATTTATAATCATACAAGTTTTACTTATCAATCTGTTCAAATAGGGATTTGGGCTTCTAGTACCATCATCCAAAACATCTTTAAACTCATCTTATGCTTTGGATTAGTGAGCATCTATAAGCAATTGCCCATTAGAAAGAGATTTATTCTTATACGTCTACCTTTAATTGGAGTGCTACTTTTGACAGTCTGTTTCCTATTGATAAATGGTTGGCTACCCGAGATTGGTGCCACATTGGCATCTGTAGTGGATGCGATGCTAATGATTGCGACACTTTATTATTTTATGTACCTTATGAAGGAGAAAAAGGATGAAAAAGTTTCATAAATGTATGAATTGGTTTCTATTGGTTGTTCTTTTCATTACCAATAGCCCCTTGATTTATGCAGAGGAAATTTCGAGAGTCATTAGACAAACTCAAGCTGAGCAGGCTTACCAGCAGGCGGTGACAGAAGCTACCACTCAGACAGTGGGAACGGAAAATGCCAATACTACGACCTCCTCTTCTGTACCAACAGAGCCTTCTGTTAAAAAAGTAGATGGAGATGCTATCCAACAGCCAAAGGTAACAGATGCGAGCAATCCCGAAGAAGCAGCTTTAAAAGCACAATATGGAGAGCCAGTTGCTGTCAGTGGACAAGAACAATTGTACCGTGTGGATGATACCAATTTTGTAACCTATATTGGAAGTGAAATTAAAACATACATCGACCAAGATGGTGTAGAAGTACCAGTTGATTTGTCACTCTATTCCTATCATGCGGATGGCAAACAATACTTTCTTCCCAAAGAGTCGCCGGTAGGTGTCGTGCTTCCGAGTGAAATCAAAGAAGAAACACCGATTGATGTCATTCATAAAGAAGATAAGATTTCCCTTTATCCAGTGGAGAAAACTTATGATAAGCCTACTGTTGAACAAAATGCTGTCTTGTACAATAATGTTGACGGAAAGACAGATGTTCAATACACAGTCCAGTCAAATGGTGTGAAAGAAGAGATAGTCCTTGCAGAGTGGGAAGGAAAGCACACCTTTACCTATGGCTTGGATGCAGAATCCTATGATGTTTCGCTAGAAGACAATCAGATCCTTGTTCGTGAAAAAGGACAGACGAAGATTCTCTTTGTGATTACAGCTCCTATGATGGTTGATAACGCAGGCGAAACTAGTACTGCCCTAAGTCTTGATTTGAGCAAGACGGACAAGGGATATGAAGTGACAGTGGACGCTAATAAAGAATGGTTATCATCAAAAGAACGTCAGTACCCTGTCCGCATTGACCCTACTGTAACAGTCCCACGTGAGAAAATTTTAGATGTTGTAACCAGCTCTGTTCGTGGAACTTTTCAAGGTCTGGCCTATGGTTTTGTAGGGTATATTGATGCTGCGAATATGGGAATGCCAGGAGTGAGGGACATTGGTCGTTCACGCATGTATTTTAAAGTTAATTATGACTTTAAAAAGAATATTCCTTCAGAGGCTCGAATTGATAGTGCTAGTCTTAATTTATATCAATATTCTGATGGATTGGGGACTGCCAATGCGACATTTGGTGTATATTATCTCAAACAAGATTTTGATATCAATGCAATTGATTGGTTAAGCTCTTCACAGTTAGAGGATGAGATTGCTGGACAAAATGCTTTCAGTACCCAACGGAATGGATTTCATAAATTTGATATTCGAGAGACGGTCAATAATTGGGTTCAGGGACTGACTCCTAACTATGGTTTAGTGGTTAAAGCTACTCGAGAAGATGATTATGGTGCGGGCTTTTATACAACTGAAGCCGATGTGAATAACGTTGCCCAAGGTGGCTTTACCCCTGATAAAGCTCCAAGTCTAACCATCAAATGGTCTGTACCTGACCCAGTAGATGTCAATTATCCGATTGGAAATACGACCATCAACCTGCGTACCATGGTTAAAACAGATAAGAAAGGTCAAATTCAATTCCAAGGTGTTTTTGCGGATGGTTTGACTTCACCAGGAGCACAAGTTGACTATGCTCTTAGTGATTCTTCTAAAAATTATAAAGGACAAAGTGTTGCCAGTTTTTCCTATAAATATCCAGATAGTAGCCCATTTGATGCTGCTTTCGAGAAGGGGACGACGAAATACAAAGATAAACTCTCCAATTGGCAAACCCAGGTGCCATTTACTGAACCTGAGTTAAATAAGGTATACACCATTGATGCAGAGAGTAAGAAAGATAGTCAAACGAGTGGTAAAAAATCTAGTGAGACGTTCTTGATTTATAAGGTCACACAGTATGATACACTCCCTAAGATTGCGGCATACTATGGTGTACCACTCAAGCAAATTGCCTTTGATAACCGCATTCAGGATATGCTTGTGGTAAAGAACAACACACTCTTTATCCGTAATCCAAAAAAGAATGCCAACAAACCTTACAATCCACCAGCCTTATCAGATGGCACGAAAAAAGATGTCGATATGTTGCTGATGGGACGTGGCTTGCACTGTGAGTTTGGTTTTGAACCGATTAACCTCAACACTGGAAACTTCTATCTCGATCGTACGGATGTAACGATTCGTGATGTGAATGATGAATTCGAAATTACTCGCTTCTATAATTCTAAAGCTGCTGGTATTAATAGTCTCTTTGGTCGTGGCTGGTCTTTTGCCTTCAATGAACAGCTGTCAAGTGACGAAGACCAAAATCTGTACTACACTCGTACAGATGGCTCGATTCTTAAGTTTACAAAAGATGGAAATGACTACAAATCTCCTGTTGGTTATGATTTAAATCTTGAAGTCAAAGCAGTCAAAAAACAAAAAGGTGATTTTGGTGGTGAGAAGACAGAAGAGTACGATGTCAAAGAATACCATATTACAGATACAGATAACCAAGAGAAGGTCTTTGACTTCCACGGACTATTGACTAGTCAAACGGATGAAAAAGGTAATAAAACCCAGTTTGACTACAATGAGAATTTCCAGCTTACGAAGATAACTTCTCCAACAGATTTAGTGTTCACCCTAACCTACAATGAAGCTGGTTATATTGGCTCTATCCAAGTGCCAAATGGTTCGACGCTATCATACGAATATGATGAGAACGGCAACCTCATTACATACACAGATGCAACCGGAAATCCAACTCGTTATGAATATGATAATAAGGGTCTCATGACAGCTTGGTATGATGGTAATGGAACAAAGGTTATCCAAAACGAATACGATGACCAAGGCCGTGTTGTAAAGCAAACGAATGGCAATGGAGCAATCTCTACGCTTGCTTATAGTGAAGGGAAAACAGTTACCACAGACGCCAATGGAAATCAGACTATTTATACCTATGATGATCAGTATCGGACGACAGGCATTGCCTATCCAGATGGGACTAGCATTTCTAAGACTTACGACAAAGAAAACCGTCTAGCAAGTGAGACCAATGAGCTGGGTCAAACGACTAGCTATACCTACGATAAGAACGGGAATGTACTCACTGAAACACGCTTTGATGGAGCTGTTAAAACCTCAACATATGATGAACAGAACCACCTTTTATCTGTGACAGATTTTGGTGGTGAGGAGACCAAGAACCGCTATGATGCGAAGGGGAATCTCGTTGAAACCACTTTAGCAGATGGTTCAACCATCTCTTATGAAGTCGATAAGCAAGGGCGGATTGTTTCTACAACAGATGCGGCAGGTGCGAAAACTACTTTTGCTTATGACGGGGCAAACCTCGTTAAAATCACCAATCCTCTTGGTGGTGTCTCTACGCTAGTTTATAACGCTCACAACCAAGTAACCAGTGTGACCAATCCTCGTGGCGGAACAACCACATTCACTTACGATGCAGAAGGTCGTAAACTCAGTGAAAAGGATGCGGATGGTGTTGGTACAACCCAAACCTTTGACAAAGCAGGTCAAGTCATTGGTGTGACAGAAGGCAATGGCAATACCACTACCTTTGGTTATGATGCCTTTGGGAATAAGATTCGAGCTTCAAATGGTGAAGGCGGGAATTATAGCTATACCTATGACGGTGTCGGAAATCAGCTGACCATCACCGATGCAGAAGGTAATACCACAACCTATGCTTACGATAGCAGAGGTCGTCTAGTAACAGAGACAGATGCCCTTGGTCAAACCATCACTTACAAGCGTGATGACTTAGGACGTATCTTGACTCGGACAAATGAAGCAGGTCATACTAATCATCTAACCTATGATGACCGCAATCAAGCAGTCAAGACGATTACGGATGCTCTTGGTCAAGTAACAGAGAATACCTATGACGCTTCTGGGAATTTAACAGATGTCAACTATCCAATTGGTACGAAGACACAGACTACCTATGATGTTATGGGGCGAGTCTTATCTTACATAGATGAAGCAGGTCAAACCGTTTCTTATACCTACGATTCTGTAGGAAATAAGCTAACAGAGACCAAGGAAGATAAGAAAACAAGCTATACCTATGATATGGCTGGCAATGTCACAAGTATCACTTATCCAGATGGTACAAAAGTCACCTACAAACTGGATGCAATGGGCAATATCCTGTCCATGAAGGATGCTTTGGGTCAGGAGACAACTTACGAGTATAGCCCCGCAGGCCGTCTTATAGCAACTGTCAATGCCCTTGGTCATCGAACCAGCTACACTTATGATGGTAACGGTAACCAAAATAGTGTCACTGATGCCGCAGGCTACACAGCTTCTAGCACCTTTACAGGACAAAACCAAGTCGCGAGTGTCACAGATGGGTTGGGCAATAAAACAACCTTTGCCTACAACCAAATGGAGCAGTTGCTAGAAGAAGTAGACGCTCTTGGTGGGAAGACTAGCTATACCTATGATGCCTTAGGTCATCCTATTGCAGTGGTCGATGCCAATGGTCATACCACCAAGATGAGTTATACCCCAACAGCACAACTAAAAGAAGTGCTCCTTCCAGATGGCTCAACCGTGACGCAAGAATACGATGCTCTAGACCGTCTCGTTAAACAAAGTCACTCAAGTGGTCTCATCACTGAGTATACCTATGATGCGGCAGACCGTGTTCTCACGAAAAAAGACAACCAAGACCTAAATGAGTCGTATACCTACGATAAAGCAGGGAACCGTCTCACATTGACGGACAGTCTGGGTCAAGTGACCAAGTACAGCTATGACAGTGATAATCAACTCACCAAGGTAGCATATGCGGATGGTACAAGTGAAACCTTTACCTATGATGTCATGGGCAATGTCAAGACCTCAACGGATCAAGAAGGCAAGACCAAAACCTACCACTACGATGAGAATGGCAATCTAACTAAAACAGTTGACCATCTGAAACGTGAAACCAAGTACAAATATGATGCCTTGAGCCGTGTTGTAACTGAAACAGACCCAGAAGGAAACAAACTCACCTATGAGTATGATGTTTTGGGCAATCTTTCGAAGGTGACAGATGCCAATGGCCATTCAAGTAGTTACGGCTATGATGCCAATCAGCAACTGGTTCTTTATACTGATCCAAAGGGTCAGGCCACAGCCTTCAAATATGACCCACTGGGACGTGTGGTAGAGACCCTTGCTCCAACAGGTGCTAAGCAAACCTTCACCTATGATGCGCTAGGCAATCGCCTAACGGAAACTACAGGAGAAGGCAATACGACTACCTTTACCTACGATAGTTTGAGCCGTCTAGCAAGCATGAAACGCCCTACAGGTGGCGAGACGACATATACCTATGATGCGACAGGTAGTTTGGCTAAGGAGACGGATGCCAACGGACATAGCACGAGCTATGTTAACGACCTCTATGGTCGTGTGACCAAGCGGACACTTCCAAACAAAGCAGAGTATACCTACAGCTACGATGCTCTCGGTCGTCTTTCTAAGCAAACTGGACCACAAGGTTTGGCTAAGAGCTATACCTACGATGTTGCTGGTAACCTGACCAAGGAAACGGATCAGTCCGATAGAAGTAATAGCTACACCTATGATAAGGTGGGGCGCCTCTTGACAGCTAAGAATGCCCTTGACCTTGAAACTACTTATAGTTATGATGAGGCAGGAAACCTTGCCAAGTTGACTCGTCCGTCAGGCGCAACCACTAGCTTTGATTACACGACCCTTGACCAACTCAAGACAGTTAAATCGCCAACAGGTCGTGAAATCACCTCAACCTATGATCCAGTTGGTCAGGCCACTAAACAAGTCGTCAATGGAAAACGTGAGACAACCTACACTTATGATCCGAACGGCAATATCCTAGAAGAAACAAATCCTCTAGGTCAAGTCACCAAGCGGACCTACGATGCTCTTAACCGCTTAACCAGCGAGAGCGACACTGCAGGCCAATTGACCATGTATACCTATGACCACGATAACCGTGTGACGAAGGTAATGGATGATGCAGGCGCAACAGCTTCCTTGGCTTATGATGCCAATGGTAATGTGACCAGTGTATTTTCAGGCAGTCAGCGAGTGACAAGTTATACTTATGACCTTGAGGATCAGTTACTGACAGCTACACAAGGTACGGGCGAGAAGGCTTCAACTTCTAGCTACACCTATGATAGCGTGGGGAATGTCACCTCCGTTACCAATGGCAATGGGAAGGTCACAACCTACAAATATGACCAGTTGTCCAATGTCGTTGAACGGATGACTGCTATGGGGGATAAGGAGACTTATACCTATAATATCGATAACCAACTTGAAGAAGTTACCAAGGCAGATGGTAAAACCATTACCTACGACTACAACAAGCTCGATCAACTCCTCAAAGTAGACTACTCCAAGAAGGAAGACGGTCAAGTCCTCTATACCTATGATGCGGATGGTCGTCGTGTGTCCATGAGTGACCTGACAGGTACGACCACTTACGAGACCAACGCAGAGGGTGAAATCACGGGTGTTCGTCAAGGAGATGGTAGCCTCATTCGGTATGACTATGACGATTATGGTAACATTTCTAAGATGACCTACCCAGATAGTCGTACCGTTTCATACACCTATGATGAGCTGGATCGTTTAACTTCTGTGACAGATGTTAAAGGGAAGAAGACAACCTATACCTATAATGACGCAGGCGATATGACAGAAGTCAAGCGTGCAGATGGTACGAGGAGCTTCTTGACCTACGACAAGGCGCATCGTGTGACGGAGCTTCGCCATGTAGATAAGAAAAACAAACTTATCTCTAGCTATGCCTACGAGTATGACGATGGCAACTATATCACCAAGGAGAGCATTAACCAAGATGGTAAAACCGTAGTTCATGCTTATACCTATGATACCTTGGGTCAAGTGGAGACCATGACAGTATCAGACAAAGCAGGAAAAGAACTATCTAAACTCTCTTACACTTATGATTTAGCAGGGAACAAACTCACCAGCACAGAAAGCAAAGATGGTAAGGAAGAAAAAACGACCTTCAGCTATGATGACAACAACCGCCTGACCAAATTGGAGAATAAGGACGGCGTCACCACCTATACTTACGACAAAAACGGCAACCGTACTGCGTCTAAGAAAAATGATGAGAAGCTAGATTATATCTACGATACGGAGAATCGCCTCCTTGCGGTCAAGGACAAGGACGGTCTTCTGATGGCTGCCCTCTATGACGGCGATGATAATCGTGTGTTCACCGCTAGTCGGGCAGAAGGAAAGCATACTTATCAACTCTTCAAACGCCAAGAGAAGAAGAAGTCTCCACATACATCACCAAACGGTGAGGAAAACTCCCTCTTCTGGTATGGTTTCAGTCAAAATGTCCTGCAGGCTCTCTCAACACTTCCACAGACAGTCGGTACTATCTGGCATGATATCTTTGACGATGTGTCTACTGCTTACCATAAGAAAGTAGCCAAGGACAGAGCTAACGACGAAGGCTTAGTGGTTAATCCGCCAGATTTGGGGAATCTTCCAGGTGAGGGGGATGTGACCTATGCTTCACAGGTGCAGGATGTCCTCATCCCATACACCACAAGGGAAGACACCTACCATTACTACGAGGAGCGCAACTACGTCAACGATGTCAACCGAGAGCATACCGAAGTGCTCCAGACCTATGACCGTGAGCTGAAAGCTAAAGAGACCTACACCTACGGACATGGTAGAAGTTCTTATCTTGACAATCAGACAGATAAGAGTTATGATTACCTGACCAACCAAGCAGGGTCTGTGACAGGATTGGTTCAGGATGGTCAATCAGTCGCTTCAAGCTCTTACAATCTCTATGGTTCAACCAAAGAAAGCACTGACGAGACAGGCAACCCATTTGCCTACAACGGTGAAGCTCGTGATGTCACAGGACTTGACTATCTCCGAGCAAGATACTATGATAGTAGTGCAGGGACTTTCCTGACCGAGGACAGCTACCAAGGTCAAATATCAGACCCACTCAGTCAGAATCTCTATAGCTATGTTCATAACAATCCAGTCAACTACACAGACCCAAGCGGGCACTTCTGGAAGAAACTAGTCAGAGGAGCCAAGAAAGCTTGGAACGGTGTCAAGAAGGCTGCAAGTCGGGCTTGGAATACCGTCAAACAAGTTGCTCATAATACCTGGAACGCTGTGAAGAGTGCCGTTAACCATGCGGTTACGTGGGTTGGTAATAAGGTTAGTCAAGCGACGAATTGGGTTTCTCGGCAATGGAATAACTACAGTTCTCCATACTACTCCGCCTCTCCAGCATATGGAGGTGGTTATGGAGGTGGTTCGAACTATGGTGGTGGAGGCAGTCATGCCTATGCTCAGCAACAACAGGCTCAAGCTAGAGCCCAAGCTGAGCAACGTCGCAAACAAAAGATTAGTGACGAATACCGCCAAGCAACAGGTCTAAAATCCACTCCTAAAACTCGAGAAGGGAAAAATCTCTTCCGCAACTGGGGGAAGGCGCTTCAAGCAACAATTCGCCACGTCTGCAAGACTGCGAAACGGATTAAGAAGCAAGTCGTAAACAAGATCAAGAAAATTGACTGGAAGAAGGTTGCAGTTACAGCGGGTGCTATCGGTGTCGGTGTTGCCCTTACAGTTGCCACGGGTGGCCTTGGTGCTCCAATTGCGATGGCGATTGGAGGAGCCGCTTCAGGAGCGATTATCTCAGGTTATGATGCTTATAGCTCAGGTCAGCGCGGTTGGGCTCTAGCTGGTTCTGCACTTAAAGGAGCAGGCCTTGGAGCAGTAACAGGCTTTGTTGGTGGACAGTTACTTGGCACAGGTGCAAGCGTTGCGGCGAACGTTACTCAAAATATTACGAACCAAACCGTCCGCCAAGTAGCACGAGTCGGTGTTGAGGCTGGCGTTGAAACCGCAATTGATACAGGCATTTCTCTTGCGACAGGTAATGGAGCTAGCCTTAAATCAGTAGCTATGGATTTTGGCTTAAACCTCATCACCAATGGTTCAGGTAGTGTTTCTAGTAAGCAAGGTGCGAAGACCTCCAGACCTAAGTCTAAACCGAAAGCAGGGGATATCGAGGTTCTGGATGCAGGGTACCAGCATCATCGCCCATTGAAAGATGTCACTCCACCAACAAAATCTTCACAGAAATTGTTAGATGGACCAAGAGCTGATACACCAAGATTAGAAGCGCCGAAGAGTAATCAAAATAGAAAATATTGGACTACAGATGTAGAATTTAATGGTAATAAGGTATATCAACGAGATGATTTAATAGATCCAAATTTAGTTGATGGTCTTGGTAGGACAAATGTTCAACGGATGCAAAAAGGATTGGCGCCTATCGGACCAGATGGGCAGTCAATTAATTTACACCATGTTACTCAAAGACATGATGGAACAATTTCAGAAGTTACTCAATCTTTTCATAGTAAAAACTATCGCACGATACATATTAATACAGGTAAGTTACCATCGGGTATAAAACGTTCAGATTTTGATAAGTGGCGCAAGAGTTATTGGAAGAATAGAGTGAATGACTTTGCTCCATAATAGAAATTAAAAAATAATAGGAGAATGAGGAATGAATAATTATGAAAGTGCAAAGTCGCTGATTATTAAGAATATAGATATGATGGATTGTTTTGGTAAATGTCCTAGTTATATTATAGAATTAGCAGAGGAAACATTGGGCGTAAAATATCCAAAAGATTATCGTGATTTTATTAGCACTTTTGGAGCTGGTAATTTTGGTTCATCAGAAATCTATGGTGTTTTTAGAGAAGATTTTTTAAATTCTGGTGTACCTGATTCAGTCTGGTTGACACTCGTGGAAAGAGAGAAAATAGGTCTTCCTAAATACTTAGTAATAATCTATGTCTTAGGTAATGGAGAACTATTTTGCTTTAATTATAACAGGTTGAATTTATATGGAGAACCTACAATTGTATCATTTATGCCAGCAGGAAATGATTGTGAAGTAGTATATGACAGTTTTGGTGATTTCCTTTTGGATATTGTTAGCAGAGAGTTGGATATGTGATAAATCAAATTCAGTATTTTTATTCGATATTAATTTCAGTTATTGAAGTCTTTAGAATGTTAATTATGGCAGCTAAACAAATACATTTTTTAAAGAATTAAAACTTATACCGGAGCAAGCTGTAAATATGGACATCAATCAAAATAATTTGACTAAAAAGGTCTATTAAGAATGCTATTTTTACGATAAATTTCGAAATTCTAGTAGCTAGATATTCTAAAGGTGAGGATTTGAACTTTATAAGGGGAGAATATATAAAATCCATTCCTGCATTCAAAGAAGCCTTATCAGATATCATTGATATGAATACTCTTCAGTTTATAGCTTTAGCAGTATTACTAAATGTCAACTTATTTGAGGACAAAGAATTTTTATGATTGCTTGATAAATTTGGTGTATCACATGGAATTATTGATATTTTTATGAATAAAGGTGATGCGATTGATATTAGTAGCTATAAAGATATTAAACAATTTAGACCTTGGGTTGCAGAACCCTATCAAAAGCCTTATGAGAGAGAAATTATCATTTCAAAACAGTTATCAAACTGGTATAAAAGT
This sequence comes from Streptococcus ovis DSM 16829, assembly GCF_000380125.1. Lineage (GTDB taxonomy): Bacteria > Bacillota > Bacilli > Lactobacillales > Streptococcaceae > Streptococcus > Streptococcus ovis. Next base: position 127,283 of record NZ_KB904579.1, on the reverse strand, counting down.
CAAAGAAGTAGCTATTTCTATGGTTACGATAAAGAGAAAGAGCTGTTATATTTCGGTTATTGGGCGTTAGAAGTCGCTGCGTTGGTAAAAGTATTGAATATCCCTGATGATTCATTCAAAGACAAGAAATATTACCCTTACGATTTAGTGCATTTTGGAGGTTAAATGTTTAACAAATTATTTCAAAAACCACTTGCTATTGAACCGGCTTTCTATGAGAGTAGTTCTGGAATTCTAGGAGTATTTCCTATTCGTGATTCAAACAGTAAAATATTGTTACCTAAATATCCTGAAAATTTGTATCAAGTAGATGGTAAACAGGTGATAGAGTTTCGTATACTTGCTATCAATTCTAAAGATGAAACTGTAATCTTGGATGTACCATTTAGAGAAGGACTGAACCGTTTATCTAACAAAGTTGCTAAAGAGAATGATTCTCAAATTGTTATAAATCCAATTAGTCAATATGAGATATATCAGTTGTTTGTTGGGTAGGAGGTGTTTATACAAGTAGTTAACAGGTAGAATCAGGTTTAATTAATAATTGTCATAACTTGTTTAAGAAGCTCCTGCTACTAGAAAAAAGGAATAGTTTTAGAATTGATAAAGTAATTCAAAACACTCTTGGAGATTTGTCTTCGAGAGTGTTTTTATAGTGTTTGTAGTATAATAGGTATGGATATGGATGCCAAACCGTCCGCCAAGTAGCACGAGTCGGTGTTGAGGCTGGCGTTGAAACCGCAATTGATACAGGTACTTCTCTGGTGACAGGTAATGGAGCTAGCCTTAAATCAGTAGCCATGGATTTTGGCTTAAACCTCATCACCAATGGTTCAGGTAGTGTTTCTAGTAAGCAAGGTGCGAAGACCTCCAGACCTAAGTCTAAACCGAAAGCAGGGGATATCGAGGTTCTGGATGCAGGGTACCAGCATCATCGCCCATTGAAAGATGTCACTCCACCAACAAAANCTTCACAGAAATTGTTAGATGGACCAAGAGCTGATACACCAAGATTAGAAGCGCCGAAAGCTACGCCTAAGACAGATTTTTATGTAGCACCAGATGGAACTACTTTACCTGCTACAGGTTATAGATATATGAATTCTGAATATGTAGAACAGACTACGAAAACGATGCAAGCGCCTGGAGGATACATAGGTTTTTCTAAGTTTGATTCAGCTAAGCAAGTTCGAAATGCATATCAAATATCACCAAATTGGAGTGATGCTAAACTTAGAGGTGAGTTTGATACCCTACAAATATTTGATAATGTGAGAGTGCCAAGGGCATATGGTGATAAAATAGGTGAAACATTAGAGCCACTAACTAAGGTCTACCCTGAATTTGGTACAGGAGGTTATCCTCAGTTAATTACAGATAAGGCGAAAAATATAAGATTTAGAGATGTAATTATAATAGGAGATTAATTTGATGTTAAGTTATAAAGAGGCAGAAAGAACGTTATTAAATATTTTAAATGACTATATTAATGAAGTTGAAGAGAAAAAAATAATTTTAGAGTTAATTGAATCTGGCTCGTGGAAGGCGGCAATATATGAAATAGATAAAAAAAAAATTAAAACATTAACAAAAAATGATTATCAAAAACTAAAAGATATTTTTGGACTATATTGCTAGTTTAATAGTTGTTAAATATCAATAGTGAGAACGATGCTAGTTTTAGGAGTGAGTTTGCTACTTTGCAAATTATGGATAATGTATGTGTTCCTAAAGAAGCGGGAGATACGGGAAAACTACTAGAACCTATTACATGTTATTATCCTCAATATAGTAAAGGAAGGTATCCACAGTAAAAAACAACCTCAGTTATCAAGTTTGATAAAGTGGATATTATAGGTGATTGACATGGAATATAGTAATATTAAATCAAGACTATTCAAAATTATCAATACTTATATTGAGGACGAGATTATTAGGGCGAAACTTTTGGAAGATGCTAATCTGGAAAGAAGGGTTAGAGGCGTACTATATAGTTTAGATGAATATAAGAAGCGGGATTTATCGGAAGACGATAAAGAATTTTGTAAAGATTTGTTTTTCTATTTCGGATAAGATTAGGAGCAGTTCCTATTCATGATTTAAATAGTAAGATATTATTGTCTAAATATCCTGAAAATTTGTAACAAGTAGATAGTAAACAGGTAGAATCAGATCTAATTAATAATTGTCATAACATGTTTAGGAAGCTCCTGCTACTAGAATAAACGGAATAGTTTTAGATTTGCATAGTAATTCAAAAAACACTCTTGGAGATTTGTCTTCGAGAGTGTTTTTATAGTGTTTGTAGTATAATAGGTATGGATATGGATGCCAAACCATCCGCCAAGTAGCACGAGTCGGTGTTGAGGCCGGTGTCGAAACCGCAATTGATACAGGCACTTCTCTTGTGACAGGTAATGGAGCTAGCCTTAAGTCAGTAGCCATGGATTTTGGCTTAAACCTCATTACCAACGGTTCAGGTAGTGTTTCTAGTAAGAAAGGTGCGAAGTCCTCCAAACCTAAAGCTAAGCCGAAAGCAGGGGATATCGAGGTTCTGGATGCAGGGTACCAGCATCATCGCCCATTAAAGGATGTCACTCCACCAACAAAATCTTCACAGAAATTGTTAGATGGACCAAGAGCTGATACACCAAGATTAGAAGCGCCGAAAAATAGTTCATTAACTAGACCTTCTTGGAGACAATCAGAAATTGATGTTGGTAAGCAATTTTCTGATTATAGCAATCAAAAATCTTATTTAAATGGCCAAGAGGTACCTTATGGAACAAAAGGAAGCGTAAGACCAGAATATTATAATAATAACCATAGTGTAGAGGTGAAAAATTATAACCTAGAAAACAAAAATGGGAAGTATAATTTGGTTAACAATGTCACAAAACAAGTAGAACAAAGGGTGCAGCATTTACCATCAGGAAGTAGACAGACTATCTTTGTTGATATTCGAGGTCAGAATATTTCTGACGATACGTTAAATTATGTTTTTAATAATATCAATAACAAAACTTCAGTTGATGTACAAGTAATATTTAAGAGAGATTAGAAAGGATGATATATGTCTGTAGGATTAATGGTCGGTTATAATTGGTGGACAGTAGGAGAAGGGAGTCTTTTAAATTCATTCTTTTCGACTATATATGTTCGGTTAGAGAATAATAAGTGGGGTAGTAAGTACCCGGTTATAATGAATCAACTTTATTGGGGAAAGATTCCTTTGGAATATGTTGAGATAGGAATAGCAGAGTTGTTATCTATTCAAGAAGAGTTTAAAAAATTTTTACCGCAAGAAATTATATGGGATTTTGAAGATTTGTCAGCCACTCCTCCATGGGGGAATAATATCGCATCCCATATCACAAATTTATCGCAATATTTTGTAACTAGTTCAGGTAGTGATTTATTTGAAGTAATGTTGACTAGTTTTAGATTTGCGATTGAGAAAAATCAAAATGTGATTGTAAAAAGTATTTGACTAAACAGTCCGGTTCTGTGACCGGCTTGATGCATGAGGGAAAAGCAGTTGTATCAATAGGAATGATACAATGATATAAAGTCTCTTTGTCAACGGTAGCGGGTTACTTATAACTAAGCACGAGAGGAGACGGAATTCGTTTCCTCTTTGCTATGTTCAAAGCGAGTAAGATATGATTTTTTGAAGTTGTCAAAATTTATGTAATCAAATACATTACGCTTATTATCTTTGTCGAACATATTAGTAGCTTCAAATTTTGAGTTAGAATAAGAATATTCAATGGCAAAAAAAATATAGTTCTGATAGCGACTGAAAGTGTTTAATGTCACTTTCTTAGACGGATTCTAAGTTATGATATAATATAATTATCGAACCTATAAATGCTTGAAAGTGCAGTTTCAGGAGCAATCATCTCTGGCTACGATGCTTATAGCTCAGGTCAGCGTGGTTGGGCCTTGGTTGGCTCGACGCTAAAAGGTGCAGCAACAGGCTTCATCGGTGGCCAGTTTATGGGAGCCGGGGCAAGCGTTGCGGCGAATGTTACTCAAAATATTACGAATCAAACCGTCCGCCAAGTGGCACGAGTCGGTGTTGAGGCTGGCGTTGAAACTGTCATTGACACAGGTATTGATTTGGCTAGATGATGTTCCTAAATATACACCTCCAAAAGGAGGTGGTGGAATCACAAATACTATTATAAAAAATGGCAAGACAATTACATTTGGTCATGGTGGGAGACGAGACGTAGGAGTACAAGGATTTAATTATGGTGAAGTAGAAGATTTGATTGCTAATCATGTCAGCCAAAAATCTTTAAATATAGGACACAATGCTCCTGTTTATATCCCCTATGAAGGTAAAATTATTGAATATAGACCTTATCTTAGGGAAGACAATGGAATAATCAATATAGGAACATATATAATAAGAGGAAAGTAGATACATGGCAGAAGAATTAATTGAGTTAGAGAAAAAATGGCTTAATGTTTTGATGGCTGTTGATTTCCCAGGGAAAGAGTTTATTGAACGACAGCTATCAGAAGCTTATGTGTCAGAAAGAGTGGTGCATAGCACCTATGCGTCTATCTATATGGGAACCACCTGTCCAGAAAAATATCCCTATAACGTAAATGTTCCTATCGGTATGGATATTATTCCTCCAAATGGTGTCCCCATAGCATTTAATCTGTATCTTAATGAAGAGGGATTTATTCATCTTTTAGGAATAGATAGTCTCTCAGGAGATGATATTGATTACTATAATATTAGTTTTGACAATATTAAATATTATGTTAGTGATTAAAAAATTTGAGATATAAAGCAAAATCTTTAGAGGAAAATTTAATAAATGTTGGGACATTTTATCCTATTTCAAAATAGAAAGGACTTTTTATGTACAGGAAATTAAATGAATTAGAAATAAAATGGATAGAACTACTGTTGGTGCCTTCTTTTGAAGGAAAAAAATTATTACTGAACAACTCAAGAATGCTGTAGTTGTTTCTGAAATTATGGCGCCAATTTTTTCTTTAAAATTAAAAACAATGTCAAATTCTATATTTCCTTTTAAAGAAAGGATTCCTACTCAAATGTTAGCTTTTCAACCTAATGGGGATAGCATAGACTTTCTTTTACACGTTGTTGATGGATACATTGATGAGTTAGAAATATATTCAACGAGTGGGAACTCACTTGATCCAAATCATATTTTACTAAATAATATAAAATATGATGCCTTTTCTAAACCCGGAAGCTATTTTTATGAGTAGTAAGATTAATTCCTAATATCTGGATTAATTCAATATAGATAGTACGAGGAGTTGATGAGACGATTAGAATCAGTTGAAAAGATTTGGATAGATACATTATTAAAACAACCAATACGTGCAAAAGAGACTATTCAAAGACAGCTAGCAGAAGTTTTTGTAGTTGACGTGGTTGAATCTCCCTATGTATTTATAAAATTCAAAAAACCTTTCACACAACCTATCCCTATATTCAAAAAGTGCCAATTAATATGGTATTTTATCCTTTGATTTTAGAAAAATTCGTACATCGGCATCAGCAATAAGAAATACTGGCGGGGAAAGTATAGCTGGTCACGCCCTCCGAAAGTATGCAGGTAGAAATCCGTCTATTTGGGGGAAAGTGTCTGGAAATTCAGCTAATATAAATTCACAAGCAATGAGGCATATTGATGATATTCTTGTAGCTCCGGGTGATTTTTCGGTAGTAACAACGAATAGGGGAACCTCATTTTTACAGAAATCTCTTTCGGATGGTAGAAGGAATAAGACTTAACATGGACGGTACATTTAAAGGGTTTATTGATAGATAGAAGGGAATTATTCATGGAATATCTTGAACTTATTTTTAAAGAAGTACAGTTAGATAATGTTGAATCATTGTTAACAAATCTAGGAATTACAAAGACAGGCAATTTGCAGGACTCTCATTTTCTTCTAGATAATCAGGATGCTACTTACTCAAAGAATATTGATTTCTCCAAATATTACTCAGTACCTGCCACTGGTATGCTGAGATCAAACTACGCAGAAATTGGGGCAAAAATCTATGATGTAGTCACTATTATTTCAGGTTGTTTTCCAACAGTAGAGATAGTCTTAAATTTCCAAAATATTTCACTTGAAAATCGAGAGAAAATTTATTATTGGATGCAATCTAATAGTAGATATGCAAATCAAATTATATTAGGAATTGAACCAGTTGAAACGGATGATGAAATTATTTATGTTATAAATAATTGTCATAAGTGAGTTACCGAACTAATATTCTTGATTAAGGCAAGAGAGCTCAGACTTAGTATTATTCTAAGTCTGAGTTTTTGTATGATATAATATAAGAGACACTGAGTGTACTGATGGAAGTCCAAGACCCGAGAGGGAAAAAATATCAATCGTAATTGGACGAAAGCTTTAGAGGACAATCAAACTCATGTATGTGATCCGAAGACGACCAAGGGTTCGGATCAGTCGAAGAAGAAGAGTGTCAACCCAAGGGAACTTCAGACTCTCGTTAACCAAGCCAACGCCGGTCAATCTGATGCTATTTTCAAATTGATAAAGAATTTAGATATTCAATCAGTCAAAGGTACTCTAACTCGTACGCCAGAAGAAATTAAGGCTTCAAATCAACGAGTTTGGGATAATTTTGTGACGAGTTTGAAGCATCTGGCAGGAGAAACATTTGCCGTATACGATCTAATTCGCTTATTTAGAGGAAAGGACCCCGTTACAGGTAAATCCTCCAATCGATGGGTAGCAGGAGCCTCTGTTTTGTTAGAACTAGTTCCATACGTTGGTCAAGTAGCAAACATGGCCCGTATGGCAAAGGTGGCTAAGGTTTCGAATAAAGTGGATGATCTCCCTAAAGCTGCGAGGGTAGTTGCTAAAGTTGATGATGTAGGAGATATAAAGAAAGGTCTTCAAGGAAGTAAACACTTAACCGAACTTCCTCAAGAGGTTCAAGATGCCTATAGAGGATATGATAGTGTTGGTTGGAAAGGGAATTATAAAGGACAAACATCGGGGACAAGTGCTGGTAGAACCTTTAGAAACAGGGAAGGAAGTCTACCTAAGACGGATATGCGGGGGAATAATATTACTTACAAAGAATATGATGTTAATTCTAAAATTGTAGGTGATAGTCGTGACAAACAGCGACTCATTCGAGGCAGTGATGGTAGCGTGTATTATACGGGAGACCATTATGGGACGTTTATAAAAGTCAAATAGTTTAATAATTATTTACTAAGTGTCGATAGAAAAGAGGGGGCTAAAATGCAAAACCAAATATTACATGTACATAGCAATTTTGATATTAATAGTTTAAAATCAGAAAGTTATCATTTTGCTATACTTGACGGTAACAATATTTCCGATAAAGCTGACTTATTGTTGGCTCTAGAAGAAATTTTTAAAATGCCTGATGCTAATAACTGGGATGCTGTTGCAGATTGGTTATCGGATTTAGAATGGCTCGGAAAAGAGGGGTATATACTCTATATAATGAATTATGCATCGCTATTAGCGAGCGATATGGAGTCTAAAGAAATTTTTCTAGAAATTCTATCAGATACTGCGAAATGGTGGGCTGGAGATGTTGAAAAAAATGTCGTTGGTGGTAAGAAAAAATCATTTAATGTGTATTTAGCTGACTAGTATATATACTTTCTAACTGGCTTTCCGTATATCCAAGTCAATTTTCAAGCGAAAATTGGGGAGATGTAGAGGTGGTAGAAGACAATACCCCAGTATTAAAAGAAAAGGAGGAATGATAGTAAGTAGTAAGAGAGGCAGACTTTGCTCTCTCTTATTTTTTATGTAGCAGTGTTACTACTTAAAAAGTATGATACAATTAAGGTAAGACAGTCTATGACGGCGATGATAATCGTGTGTTCACCGCTAGTCGAGCAGAAGGTAAGAACACTTACCAACTCTTCCAACGAAAACCAAAGGACAAGTCTGGAAGAAAATCACCATACACCGCAGCAGGTGGTGAGGAGCACTCACTCTTCTGGTATGGCTTCACACAAAATGTCCTCCAATTCGTCTCTAGCTTCGGCACTAGCGAAGGGTACAGTTGGATAGACACGTTTGATACGGTTTCAGTTGCCTACCACCAAAAAGTGGCCAAGGACAGAGCTAACGACGAAGGCTTAGTGGTTAATCCGCCAGATTTGGGCAACCTTCCAGGCGAGGGCGAAGTGACCTATGCTTCACAGGTGCAGGATGTCCTCATCCCATATACCACAAGGGAAGACAACTACCATTATTACGAAGAGCGCAATTATGTCAGTAGTTTGCATAGAAATGATGCCAATCAACTTGCTCTTCTCGAAGTGAAAAAAGTCCGAGAACAAGGTTCTCAGACTCAGATGGAAGACAAACTAGAGTGATTCTGGTTTGTTTTTTCTATTTTTCAAATGACATAGCAACTTTTTAAATCCATTCATGTTCTTGTGCAATTTTGATGGCTTCTACTCGATTGGCTGCACCAAGTTTGTTGAAGATGGAAGAAGTGTAATTACGGACGGTGCCGTTTGAAAGGAAGAGCTCTTCAGCGATGTTCTTACTCGTTTTGCCAGCTGCGACTAGTTGTAAGACTCTTTGTTCTTGATTGCTAAGGGGATTTTCATGGCTGAGAATGGTTTCCATGAGTTCAGGAGAGTATTCTTTACGTCCAGCCAGTACAGCGTGTATCGTTCCCATTAGCTCGGAGATGGAGCGATCTTTCAGTACATAGGCGTCCACTCCCGCCTTGACAGCTCGTTGAAAATAACCCACGCGCTTAAAAGTGGTGACAATCACAACTTTGACTTGGCAATGGGTGCGTGCCCATTCGAGGACATCCAGGCCCGTTTTCTGTGGCATTTCGACATCTAAAATGGCCACGTCAATCTTTTCCTTTTGCAAAATAGCGATAGCTTCCGTACCATTCCCCGCTTGAAAGACAGCTTCCACATCTTCTTCCATCAGTAAGAGTTGGCACAGGGCGTCTCGCAACATGGACTGATCTTCGGCGACTAGTAATTTCATTGGAGACCTCCTTCTTCTAACACCACGCAAATCGTAGTAGGATGCGCAGTAGAAACAATCTCTACTCGTCCGTGCACTAGTTGTAGGCGTTCTTTAATCGAGTGCAATTCATTCCCTGCCAATCGCTCAAATCCACGCCCGTCATCAGAGACTTCAATCACAATGTGATCGGATTGGTGGATGGTAATCTGGCAGTGCTGTGCCTCTGCATGCTTAATGATATTGGTGGTTAATTCTCGTAAAATCATGGTCATGCTTGACTGTAGTACCGGAGAGAGCTGGTCAGTGTTCATCTGATTGTTCATAGAAAACTCGACGCCTGACATGGCAAACATCTCTCGAATCGTTGCTAGTTCTTCGGAAACGGTGCGGTATTTAAGATTGTTGATGAGCTCACGGACATTTTTCATGGACTCTTTGCTAATAGTGTTGAGTTCCTGTAACTCTTTCTGTACAGCCTCTGTATTTCCCTTATCTAATTGTTTGAGCGCCAGCTCTGTTTTCAAGGTCATCATGGCAAAGGTGTGGCCCAGTGTATCATGCAAATCACGCCCAATTCGATTGCGCTCATTTTCAGCAACAAGGACTTGATTTTCTTGGCTCTGACGATAGAGAAGTTCTTTTAATTTTTCTTCCTCTCTCGTTTGCATCAGAAAAGTAGTCATCCCTAAGATAAAGAGAGCCACCAGACCAATCGCTACCTTATCTGTCATGGTTGGAGAAAACCAAATACCAACACCAATGACGAATACAATAGCAACCAGCAACGAATACCCACGATAGGAGCGCCAGCCTTTTTCAAACCGCCAAATGAGCAGATTAGATGGGTAGAAAAAGAACCACATCATATTACCATTGACGATGCAAGTTATCAAGACAATGTAAAACAAAAGATAGTGCCAAAAAATCTCTTTTAAGACACGATGACCAGCCTTAAGATGAATGAGGCCTAGATAGGCGAGAACAAATATAATTGTTAAGGGAAAGGTCCAAAGGGGATAGCCAAAGTATTTCAAGCCTAAGAAAGGGAAGAGGATAAAGACTAATCCTACATAGTAGGGAAGTAAATCTTTATGAAATGGACGAAACATTATTTCACCTCAGTTTTATTTTTAATCATCAGTGCAATACCTGTAACTATTATAGCATAGGCAAGGATACTGAAGAAGGATTTCCAAAGAAAATCACCATTTGCTGCAAATTGTACCACAAGCTGATTAACATGATACATTGGTGTCCATTTGGAAATGTTCTGCGCCCATTCTGGGAAAGTCTCAATTGGCATCCAAGAACCACCAATAATCGCAAGCCCAAGAAAGGAAATATTGGCCACAATAGACATAGTTTGAGAGGAAGGAATCTGAGCAATCAGTAATCCAAAAGCAAGAAAAATCAAACTTCCAAATAGGAGTAGACCAACAGAACCCATCCAACGTTCAGCAGGCATGGTCACATCACGGAAAAAGGCGCCAACCAAAAAGGTGATTACAATTGAAAAGGTGAAATTTAAGAGCACGCGAGCAATTTTTGAGAGGTAATATTGCCAGATAGGAAGGCTAGAATGCTCGATATAAGTTAGCCAATTTTCTCTTTGGTCTTCCACCATCATAAAAGGAAAGGTGAAAAATCCAAAACTAGACATGGAGAAGGCTGTCATGGTCATCATGAAGGACTGGACAATAGCTCTCTGCCCCTCAGGAGTATCAGACATTCGCATGCCAGAGTAGAAAAGAAAGAAACCAACAGGCATCCCAATTGCCATGATAAAGTTAGGCCATTCTCGCCAAGTTTTTATCCATTCGATTTTTAATAAGGCTTTCATCATTCTTCCTCCTGTGTCTTGTCAAATAGAGTATGGAGCAAGGTTTTATTTTGCACCTCAATATCAGTAATTCTACAACCATGCTCTTGCAAAATATCCCATAACTTATCAATGTCCCTTGTCATAAAGCGAATAACATCGGTTTTGATTTCGACATCATAAAGGATTGGTAATTCTCGAACGACATCTAGGTAGTCTTTCGACAAGGTGACTTCCTTCTCATTGTCCTCCCGTCTCATAGCAAATGGTGTCGTATCTTTCAAAAGTTTTCCCTGATGCAAGACTAAAATTCTTTCTGCTGTATGCTCGACCTCTTCGATATAGTGACTAGAATAGATAATGGTACGACCAGCTGATTTAAGCTGGGAGATGATCTCCCAAAACCGCTGACGCGTAGATGTATCCATCCCAGCTGTTGGTTCATCTAAAAAGAGAATGTCAGGTTGACCGATTAAGCAGAGAACAACGGACAAGAGTCGTTTCTGCCCACCAGATAATTTGTCAGCCAATTGTTTTTTCTGATCTGGGGAAAATTGCAAATAACCGTCAATCACCTTATCTGATAAGGGATTATGGGCGATGGATTTGAAAAAATTAAGTAATTCCTGCACCTTGAGATTACCGGGTACCCGATTTTCCTGAGACAAAACCGCCATTTTTGTCCGAAGTTCAGGATGCCGAACAGGTAGTCCTTGAATGGAGATTGTGCCTTGACTAACCAGCTTATCCCCCAGTAAACAAGACATCAAAGTCGTCTTCCCAGCACCATTTGGACCAATTAAGGCAATACAATCTCCTTGATGAATATCAAAATTTATTTCTGATAAAATAGACTTCCCTTTAATTGTCTTACTAAGATTTGTCACTTCAATTACTTTGGTCATGATATCTACCTCCATTTTCTCTAGTGAAAGCTTTTAATCCAAAGAATAATCCCCAAGTCATCCCAATGATACCGTAAAACATATTTGCATAATCCGTAAAAAAGTGTGTGTAGAATTCCACCAATGTTCCTAAAATCATCATCACAAGACCAAAACAAATTTTTCTTATCATCGTAGCCGTCCTTTCTTATTCTTGTCCTTATTCTACTGAAAAATAGCAGAGCTTTTTAGCCCATTTTGTCATGACATGATATGACAAAAGTCATGTATTGGGCAAAAAGAAAAAAGCTGAGAAAACTCAACTTTTGATTGTTTTTTCATAAGCCCATCCATTTCAGAAGTGGTAGGAGTAAAATCGGTAAAAAGACAGCAGGAATATAGTTCATCACTTTGAAATGGGTCACTTCGATCATATTGAACCCTAAAGCAATGAGCAGGACAGAGCCAACAGAAGACATTCCTGTGATGACGCTATCACTTAGGTAACTTCCCAAAAATCCGGCTAATAAGGTCATTCCACCTTCGTATAATAGCACAGCTATGGACGAAAAGAGGACGCCAATTCCATTAGTGGAAGCCAGTAAAATCGCGATAATCCCGTCAATAATCCCTTTGCTATAAAGCATGCTATCATCATCAAGTAGTCCACTTTGCAGACTTCCAACAATGGCCATCGCGCCCACGCAAAAAATCATGATAGCTGAGAGAAACCCTTGAGCAAATTGTGATTCTTTTGGGTCTTTTACGAGCCTTTTTTCAATCTTATAAGACAAATGTTCCATAGCTTTTTCGATGTTCAAGCCTTCACCGATAAGGGAACCAAAAACTAGCGATAAGATGAGCAACATCGTGTCAGTTGCCTGCATAGCTCCTTGAATGCCAATGACAACCACACAAAGGCTCATTCCTTTCATCAAAATATCGTGAAATCGTTGGGACAACCCCTTTTGAATTCCTAAACCTAGACCTGCACCTATCACGATACACATCGCGTTGACAATCGCTCCCATAACTCCTCCTTCATTAACCGGTACTATTATAGCACAAAAGATAGCTGATTGATTCCATAATTTATGGTATAATAAGCTGTTACATCAAAAAGGTTTCATTAGCCTTGAAAGGATTTAGAAAATGACAGAAAACAACTCATTTTACATTACAACTCCAATTTATTACCCATCTGGTAAATTGCATATCGGTTCAGCCTATACGACCATTGCCTGTGACGTTTTGGCACGTTACAAACGTATGATGAATAAAGATACTTTCTACCTTACTGGATTGGATGAGCATGGTCAAAAGATTCAGCAAAAGGCTGAAGAAGCAGGTATTACGCCACAAGCTTATGTTGACGGTATGGCTGTTGGGGTTAAAGAACTTTGGAAACTCCTAGATATTTCTTACGATAAATTTATTCGCACAACTGATGATTACCATGAGGCTGTTGTCGCTGCTGTTTTTGAAAAATTGCTAGCGCAGGGTGACATTTATCTTGGCGAATATTCAGGTTGGTATTCAGTATCTGATGAGGAATTCTTCACAGAAAGCCAATTAGCAGAAGTTTACCGTGACGAAAATGGAAATGTCATCGGTGGTGTAGCCCCATCTGGTCATGAGGTGGAGTTGGTTTCTGAGGAGTCTTATTTCTTCAAACTCAGCAAATACCAAAAACATTTGGAAGCTTTCTTTAAAGCTCATCCTGATTTTATCAGTCCAAATTCTCGTATGAATGAAATGTTGAAAAACTTCATCGAACCTGGTTTGGAAGATTTAGCAGTGTCACGTACAACCTTTACTTGGGGAGTTCCTGTACCGTCCAATCCAAAGCATGTTGTCTATGTGTGGATTGATGCTTTGCTCAACTATGCGACAGCTCTTGGTTACGGTCAGACGGATTCAGCTAACTTTGATAAATTCTGGTTGGGTCAAACAGTCACTAAATCTTGGACAGATGAAGCTGGTAAGACCTGGGACTTCACTGTTAATCCAGAAGTCAATCACATGGTTGGCAAAGATATCTTGCGTTTCCACTCTATTTACTGGCCAATTATCCTTATGGCGCTTGATTTGCCATTGCCAAATCGCTTGATTGCGCACGGTTGGTTTGTCATGCAAGATGGGAAAATGTCTAAGTCAAAAGGCAATGTGGTTTATCCAGAAATGTTGGTGGAACGCTTCGGTCTTGATCCGCTTCGCTATTACCTCATGCGTAGTCTTCCAGTTGGTTCAGACGGTACCTTTACCCCAGAAGATTATGTCGGTCGTATTAACTATGAGCTGGCAAATGACCTTGGGAATCTCCTCAACCGTACGGTTGCCATGATTAACAAATACTTTGGTGGTAAGATTCCAGCCTTTGCACAGGCAACTGATTTTGATGACGATTTGGCAGCAGTCGTAGCTGAAAACTTAACAGCCTACCATAAGAATATGGATGCAGTGGATTATCCACGTGCCTTGGAAGCTGTTTGGAACATCATTGCTCGTACCAACAAGTATATTGATGAGACAGCACCATGGGTACTTGCCAAAGAAGATGGAGACAAGGAGCAACTGGCAGCAGTCATGGCACATTTAGCAGCTAGCTTGCGCGTGGTAGCGCACCTTATCCAACCATTTATGATGGAAACCTCAAATGCGATCATGGAGCAACTAGGATTAGGTAGCGAATTTGATCTTGAAAACCTTGCCTTGTCAGGCTTGCCAACAGGTGTGACAGTTGTTGCCAAGGGAACCCCAATCTTCCCACGTCTTGACATGGAAGAAGAAATTGCCTACATCAAAGAACAAATGACTGCAGGTAAATCAGCTGTTGAAAAAGAATGGAACCCAGAAGAAGTTGACTTGAAATCTTCTAAGGACGAAATCAAATTTGAAACCTTCGATGCCGTGGAAATCCGTGTGGCAGAAGTCAAGGAAGTGTCTAAAGTAGAAGGTTCTGACAAACTTCTTTGCTTCCGTTTGGATGCAGGTGATGGCGAAGACCGTCAAATCTTGTCAGGTATTGCTAAGTTCTATCCGAATGAGCAAGAATTGGTCGGCAAAAAACTCCAAATCGTTGCCAACCTTAAACCACGTAAGATGATGAAAAAATACATCAGCCAAGGTATGATTCTCTCAGCAGAATATGATGGCAATCTTACCGTCTTAACAGTAGACCCAAGCGTACCAAACGGAAGCGTGATTGGGTAAGGTAAAAAGAGAAAGGTAATGCTGACATGAAAGATCACCGAGCAATTGGTATCGTTTTTCTAGCTAATGCTATCACTCTGGGAGTTGCCACAAAGATGTGGTATCTTGGCGTGCCATTTTTTGTGCTAGGTATTACCTATCTTGCAAATGACAAGTATCCAAATAACAAAGAGGAATAAGTTAGAATAAAAGATGGGAATTATCAATCCCGTCTTTTTATTATGCAAATACAAGCTACTTTTCATAGATTTTTTCGAATATATAAGTAAAGGAGAGTCTATGTTAGTTGCTTATGACCAAAATCAACAGCTTATCAATCTGGCTGAGGAAATCCCAAATGGGAACATATCTTTTTTCTGCCCTGCTTGTAAAAGCCCTGTACGCTTGAAAAATGGTTCTGTCATGAAGGCGCACTTTGCTCATGTATGCTTAGAACAATGCCGATTTGCTTCGGAAAACGAATCTGCTCAGCACCTTGCACTCAAGACGAAGCTTTACAGGTGGTTGCATGCAGATGAGGAAGTAGCTGTGGAGCAATTTTTGCCAGAAATCAATCAAATAGCCGACTTGCTCGTGAATCATAGATTAGCCCTGGAAGTGCAATGTTCTAGCCTATCCATAGAACGTCTGCGGGAGCGGACCGTAGCCTATCGAGAAAATGGCTACCAAGTACTATGGCTTTTAGGAAAAGATTTATGGATAAAAGACCAACTGACTCCCCTCCAAAAGCAGTTTCTGAGTTTTAGCCGAAATATGGGATTTCACTTGTGGGAGTTAGACTTGGAGAGGCAGGCCCTACGTTTACGCTATTTGATCCATGAAGATATGCATGGTAAAGTCCAGTGTCTTTTCAAAGAATTTTCTTTCGGACAAGGTAATTTGTTGCAACTTTTACGGTTGCCATATCAGAGACAAAAACTGGCGTGTTTTCAGGGGAAAATGGACCATCAGCTACCACGCTATGTTGCCAAGCAACTCTATTATCAAGTCCCAAAATGGATGAAAAGGCAGGAAGTAGCTTATGAGAAAGGAGAAAATTTACTAACTTGCACAGTGGAGGAATTTTATCCTCAAATTTGTCCACCACAGTCTGATATTGGATTTGTACAAATAATAGAGGATCTGACTCACTATCAGGAGAGGTTTATAAGCTATTACAAAAATCAGGAAAATAAGACTGAGCAGATTTTGTACCCACCTACATACTATGACTGTCAGAGATAAGAGAGAACTATACTTTGGTTGGAAGAATAGAAGTTTTGTGCTAAAATAGAAAAAACGGAGGAAACATTTATGACAAAACAACGAAATGAAATTGATGAAAAATACCAGTGGGATTTAACCACGATTTTTGCGACAGATGAAGCATGGGAAGCAGAACTAGCAGACTTGTCTGCTGAAACAGAAAAAGCCAAAGAATTGGCAGGACACTTGCTTGACTCAGCAGAAAGATTCTTAGAAATCAGCGAAACACAATTGGACTTGAGCCGTCGTATCGAAAACCTGTACGTTTACGCCTCAATGAAAAACGACCAAGATACGCGCGAAGGAAAATATCAAGAATTTCAAGCAAAAGCACTTGGTTTGAACTCACAATTCTCACAAGTTTTTGCCTTTTATGAGCCAGAATTTTTGACGATTACGGATGAGCAGCTTGCAGACTTTTATGCAGCAGAACCAACATTAGAATTGTACCGTCACCAGTTTGACAAACTCTTGGCAACAAAAGCGCACGTCCGTTCTCAAGAAGTAGAAGAAGTCTTGGCAGCAGCAAGTGAAGTTTTTGATGCACCATCAGAAACCTTCTCTATCTTGGACAATGCCAGCCTGCGCTTCCCAGAAGTAGCAGATGAAGAGGGACACCTGGTGCCACTTTCTCACGGAAATTACATCTCCTTTATGGAGTCGAGCAACCGTGAGGTGCGTCAAGAGGCCTATGAAACCATGTACAGTACGTACGAGCAATTCCAACATACTTATGCGAAAACCTTGCAATCAAATGTGAAAGTTAACAACTTGAAAGCACGCCTTCGTCATTATGGTTCTGCCCGTGAAGCAGCTTTAGCTGCTAACTTTGTACCAGAAGCAGTTTATGATACACTCGTTTCAGCAGTAAACAAACATTTGCCATTGCTTCATCGTTATGTCAATCTCCGTAAGAAATTACTAGGCTTAGATGATTTGAAGATGTACGATATGTACACACCATTGTCTTCTACAGACTACAAGTTCACCTACGAAGAAGCGCTTGAAAAAGCAGCAGATACCTTGACTATCTTCGGTGATGATTATAGTAAAAAGGTAGCGCGTGCCTTTTCTGAACGCTGGATTGATGTGCATGAGAATGAAGGAAAACGCTCTGGAGCCTATTCGGGTGGTGCCTACGACACCAATGCCTTTATGCTTCTTAACTGGCAAGATACCTTAGATAACCTCTATACTTTGATTCACGAAACAGGTCACTCGATGCACTCCATGTATACGCGTGAAAATCAGCCCTATGTATATGGACATTATTCTATTTTCTTGGCAGAGATTGCCTCTACGACCAATGAAAATCTATTGACTGAAAAACTCTTGTCAGAAGTGACAGATGATAAGGTTCGCTTTGCGATTTTGAACCACTATCTGGATGGTTTCCGTGGAACTGTCTTCCGTCAAACACAATTTGCTGAATTTGAACATGCGATTTATAAAGCAGATCAGGAAGGTCAAGTATTAACAGCTGATTTCTTAAACAAACTCTATGGTGAAATCAACGAGAAATACTATGGTTTGTCTGCTGAGGAAAATCCATTTATCCAGTATGAATGGGCACGTATTCCGCATTTCTATTATAATTTCTATGTTTTCCAATATTCAACTGGTTTTGCAGCAGCATCAGCCCTTGCAGATAAGATTGTCAATGGTAGACCAGAAGACAAGGAAGCTTATCTCAATTACTTGAAGGCAGGAAGTTCTGACTATCCGCTTGAAGTCATGAAAAAAGCAGGCGTTGATATGACCAAGGAAGATTACTTAAATGAGGCCTTCAAAGTCTTTGAAGCCCGCCTGACAGAATTAGAAGCCCTTGTTGAAAAAGGCGTTCATGCTCAATAATCCAAAATCCCTTTGGGGATTTTTTGGGTAAAAGGAGACAAAATAATGATAGAAATTCGTAAGCTACAATTAGGAGATGAAGTAGCCTATCGCCGTTTTGAGGAAGCGATGCTAGCTGAAAAAACAACGAATTCATTTGTCGAAATGGAGTATATTGATGATTTGCCAAAAGCCATCTTAGAAGGACAAGAATCAGAAATAAAAAAGGAAGGTCAGATCTGGTCTACTTATTCGACTTATTATGCTTTTGTGAATGGAGAAATTGCAGGGATGATTCGTTGTTTTTGGGAGGCGGATAATGAAACTGTTGTGAATCTTGGTCAGCTGGGTTATATGTCCTCGCCAGTTTTTCGCCGACAAGGAATTGTACAACACTTAATCCAATTTGCCATGGAACTTTTTGCAGAAAAGGGATATGACCGTATTTCGGTGGTAGCAGCTGAAAATAATCTTCCTAGCCGTCGTCTCATTGAAAAGATGAGTGGGCAACTAGAGAAAATTTCGCAAATTGATTACTTTGGTAAGTCGATGATGGCTGCTAAATACCAGTTCCTGCTGAAATAAAGGCTTTGCCCTTGACGTTGCTTTGAAAACTACAATCCGTACAAAAAGCATTCTTGACAGAATGCTTTTTAATTACCTTTCAAGTGAAAAATCAATCCCTACCTTGTTAGAAAGAATATTTTTCAGATAGTAAGCTATATAGAAATCAATCGTACCATGGATGAATGATCCTATTCCAACTAATAAAAAGAGAGACCATAGATAGCTTACAGTCATATTCGTTGTTGCTGTGAAACCAAATACTACAAAAAATTCAGCTAGACCATGAAGAAGATTAAGAGACAGAATGAGAAGAAGGAGTGGCAGCGACTTTTCCTTTATTTTTGAAAATTTCTGCAACAAAATAGCTCCTATTGCTGCAAAAATAATGTGGGAGAGTGCGCGAAAAACAATGACGATTGGAAATCCTGCAAATAAAAAACCAAGCGCTGTACCAAGTGTAACCATAATAGCAATAGGTGTGGAAATAAATATGGCTAGAAAAATAGGAACATGACTAGCTAGAGTAAAAGAAGCTGGTCCGATGACGATTTTCACAGGCATCATCAGAGGAATCAAGATGCCAAATGCAGTGAGAATGGCCGTGAGGACTATGGTTTTAGACTGGAATGGTTTCATAACAAATCTCCTTTATGATGAGATTCATTATAAAACAAAACATTACAGGTGTCAAGACACCTGTAATGTTTGCTAAGAAATGGTTGTTTATTCTTCTTCAAGTAATAACTGTTCCTTGTGTAAAGCTCCTTTAATTTGTTCAAATACGAATTGGGAAGGGCAAGCAATTGTATGGAGGTGAACCCCGTTTGTCAGGCTAGACAAAAGCGGAGCATGTGAATGGTGGATTTTTTTCATGAAATTGGAGATATCTTCCAAGGAATGAATGGCGAGTGCTGCTGTCAATCTTCCGTAGATAGGATGTTCCACTTCAACATCCATTAGTGTACCTCCATTTTCAACAATGAGAAGCATTTCGCGCTCTGTTTCAGAAGGGCCATGCTTACAGACAACTTTGCCAATATACTGATTGGAGTATTGAGGAGGAGATAGAAGATAGCCTTTTGGGGTTGAAAGGATATCGTGATGATTGGCTCTCAACAGTGCGATGTCTCCCACGATAATTTGGCGACTAACCCCTAATTGTTTAGCGAGCTGAGAAGCTGAAATAGGCTGAGTAATAGGACCTAGTATCTCAATGATTTTTTGACGTCGTTCACTTGCTTTCATATGTCCTCCATTCCTTTTCTTCATCATACCATATTTTACTTGAAATGACAGAATTCATATAAAAAGAAAAATCTTTTGAAAAATGGAATCGAACAGGTTATAATAGAAAATATGGTTGAATCATACAGTAAAAACGCAAACCACAATATGCGCCGTCCTGTTGTCAAGGAAGAAATTGTGGACTTTATGCGGACACGTCAGGCGCAAAACACAGGATTTTTAAAAGAATTAGAAGACTTTGCCCGCAAGGAAAATATACCTATCATTCCCCACGAAACAGTGGCATATTTCCGGCTGCTGATGCAGACCTTACATCCGAAGCACATCTTAGAAATTGGCACTGCCATTGGGTATTCAGCACTATTGATGGCTGAAAATAGTCCAACTTCAAAGATTACCACGGTTGAACGCAATGATGAAATGCTTCGATTTGCTCGTGAGAACCTAGAGAAATACGATAGTCGCAAACAGATTGACTTGGTCGAAGGAGAAGCACTAGAAGTGTTACCGGACTTGCCGGATGACACCTATGATTTTGTCTTTATGGATTCAGCAAAATCGAAATACATTGTTTTTCTACCTGAAGTGTTGAAGAAGGTGAAAGTTGGTGGCCTCATCATTTTAGATGATATTTTTCAAGGTGGAGATGTTGCTCGAGATATCATGGAAGTTCGCCGTGGGCAACGAACGATTTACCGTGGGTTGCAACGTCTCTTTGATGCGACATTGGATAATCCAGATCTGACAGCTAGTCTTGTGTCGATGAGCGATGGCCTTCTCATGCTTCGTAAAAATGTCGCAGATGTGCGATTAGATCTTGCAGAAAATTAAGCAGTTTTTAAGGAATTGTGATATAATAATAGAGTTAATGAAAAAAAGGAGACACTTTTTAAATGAAAACTAAAAAAATCATGGCTGGTGCGATTACCCTTCTTGCAGCAGTTACACTTGCAGCTTGTTCAAATGCGAAAGATTCAGATATTATTACGATGAAGGGGAGTACCATCACTGTTTCTGAATACTATGAAAAAGTAAAGACAAACTCTGCAGCGCAACAAGTCTTGCTTCAAATGGTCATCAAAGATGTATTCGAAGACAAATACGGATCTAAAATCTCTGACAAAGAAGTAGATGAAGCGTACAATAAAATGGCAAAACAATATGGGGATTCCTTTGCAGCCGCATTGACATCAGCTGGTTTGACAAATGAAACCTACAAGGAACAAATCCGTACAAATAAATTGGTAGATTACGCTGTAAAAGAAGCTGCCAAAAAAGAATTGACAGATGATGTCTACAAGACAGCCTACGAGTCTTATACGCCAGAAGTGACTGCTCAAATCATCAAATTGACGGATGAAGCAAAAGCGAATGAAATCTTGAAAAAAGCTCAAGAAAATGGTGCAGATTTTGATAAGTTAGCGAAAGAAAATTCAACGGATGCGACTGCTAAAGATGGTGGAAAAGTCAAATTTGATTCTACTTCATCTGAGATTCCTGCAGAAGTTCAAACAGCTATCTTTGCCTTGGACGAGAACCAAGTTGGAGCTGCGGTAGTACCTGTTGTGGACATGACGACTTATACATCAAGCTACTACATTGTGAAATTGAACAAGAAAACTGAGAAATCTGATAACTGGAAAGATTACAAGAAACTCCTCAAAGAACAGATTTTGAAACAAAAAGGCCAAGACGCTACCTTTATCAGTTCTGTTGTATCAAAAGCATTGAAAGACGCAAATGTTAAGGTGAAAGATGATGCTTTCCAAAGCCTCCTTTCACAGTACATCACTACATCAGAAACAAGTTCAAGTGACACCACAAGTTCTTCAGCGGACTCAGATAAAACAGAAGATTCTAAAAAAGACAGTTCAGAGAAGTAAGGCTTGACCCCTTCTTAAAAACTGTGTATAATAAATTGTTGAGAATTATTTTTCAAGAATCGGATACAGAAAAATGGCGGATGCTGCGAGCCATGGACGATCAGAAAGATATGCTACTCAATGATAACAATTGAATAAACCAGTCATATGTGAGGTATCTTGCAGTGACTACTGAGAATGACAAGTTCATTGAATGAAGGTGGTACCGCGGTTTGTCGCCCTTCGTTTGGTGGACTTTTCTTTGTTTCTGGGAGGTCAATATGAAACACTTTCAAATCAAACAAAAGATGTGGTCTTTAGGTGGAAAATTTACTATTCAAGATGAGATGGGAATACCAAGCTATCAAGTAGAGGGGAGTTTTTTGCAGATTCCTAAAACCTTTACAGTAACGGATATGCAAGGGCGTATCGTCAGTCAGATAGAAAAGGAATTTTTAACCTTTTTACCCCGTTTTACGGTGCAGTTGGCAGATGGAACATCCTTTGTTCTACGGAAGGAATTTACTTTCTTCAAACCTCGCTATCAGATTGACAATCTCGCTATGACGATTCAGGGTGATTTCTGGGATATGAACTTTGAGTTGACTCAAAATGGTCAAAAAGTTGCTCAGATTTCCCAAGAATGGCTTCGTCTAACTTCAACATATAATATCGAAGTATTTGATGAAGCTTATTCAGATTTGGTCATTTCACTTGTTATCGCGATTGACTATGTCAAAGAGATGGAAGCAGCTGCAGCTTCTAGTTCTAGTTGATGATGAGTCAGGAGAAGGTGAAAAATCCCTACTCTTAAACACTTTTTAGAAAGGAACTGAGTTCGTCCTGTGATTGTCGGGACAGTTCCTCACTACGAAATTAAAAATATATGAAAGGAATGTTCAGTTAAGGAGTTTAACTGAACCCGGGACTAAATTCCTCGTAAAAAAGATAAACCTCCTCATGTGCTAGCACATATTGTCGGTTTCCTATTTTTATACGGAATTTTTCGGCGAACCGAAAGGTCCCTTGGTATCTTAAAAATGAAACAATTATCTTCTGCTCAGATTCGTCAAATGTGGCTTGATTTCTGGAAATCAAAGGGTCACTCTGTTGAGCCTTCAGCAAATCTTGTCCCTGTCAACGATCCAACTCTGCTTTGGATTAACTCAGGGGTAGCGACACTTAAAAAATATTTCGATGGCTCTGTGATTCCAGAAAATCCACGTATTACCAATGCACAAAAATCTATCCGTACCAATGATATTGAAAATGTTGGTAAGACTGCGCGTCACCATACCATGTTTGAAATGTTGGGGAACTTCTCGATTGGAGATTATTTCCGTGATGAGGCTATCGAATGGGGCTTTGAACTTTTGACAAGTCCAGAATGGTTTGATTTTCCAAAGGACAAGCTTTACATGACCTACTATCCAGATGATAAGGATTCCTACAACCGCTGGATTGCTTGTGGAGTTGAGCCAAGCCATTTGATTCCACTCGAAGATAACTTCTGGGAAATTGGTGCAGGTCCTTCTGGTCCAGATACAGAGATTTTCTTTGATCGTGGGGAAGCTTTTGACCCAGAAAACATCGGTATCCGTCTCTTGGAAGAAGATATTGAAAATGACCGCTATATCGAAATCTGGAATATCGTCTTGTCTCAATTCAATGCGGATCCAGCCGTGCCTCGTTCTGAATACAAAGAACTACCAAATAAAAACATCGATACAGGAGCAGGTCTGGAACGCTTTACGGCAGTGATTCAAGGGGCGAAGACGAACTTTGAAACCGACCTCTTTATGCCAATCATCCGTGAAGTGGAAAAATTGTCTGGTAAAACTTATGACCAAGATGGCGACAACATGAGCTTCAAGGTCATTGCAGACCACATTCGTGCCCTTAGTTTTGCTATCGGTGATGGTGCCCTTCCTGGAAATGAAGGCCGTGGCTATGTCTTGCGTCGTCTCCTTCGCCGGGCCGTTATGCATGGTCGCCGTCTCGGCATCAATGAAACCTTCCTTTACAAATTGGTCGTGACGGTTGGTCAAATTATGGAAAGTTATTACCCAGAAATTCTTGAAAAACGTGAATTTATCGAGAAAATTGTCAAACGTGAAGAAGAAACCTTTGCTCGCACTATTGATGCGGGTTCTGGTCACTTAGAAGATTTGCTTGCCGAGTTGAAAAAGGATGGTAAGGATAAGCTGGAAGGGAAAGATATCTTTAAACTCTATGATACCTATGGCTTCCCAGTTGAATTGACCGAAGAATTGGCAGAAGACGCAGGTTACAAGATTGATCACGACGGCTTCAAGGCTGCCATGAAAGAGCAACAAGACCGTGCTCGTGCAGCGGTTGTCAAAGGTGGCTCAATGGGAATGCAAAATGAAACCCTTTCAAATATTGTTGAACCATCTGTCTTTAGCTATGAGGAAGAAGTATTGGATGCGACCTTGTCTGTCATCATCGTAGACAATGAACGTTCCGAAGTAGTATCTGAAGGACAAGCACTCCTTGTCTTTGATAAGACTCCTTTCTACGCAGAAATGGGTGGTCAGGTCGCTGACCACGGTGTCATCAAAAATGAAAAGGGTGATATCGTCGCACGTGTGACGGATGTGCAAAAGGCGCCAAACGGTCAGCCATTACATACGGTTGAAGTATTGGCAAGTCTAGCACTTGGAACAAGCTATACACTTGAAATTGATGCAGAGCGTCGTCGTGGGGTAGAAAAAAACCATACGGCAACTCACTTGCTTCATGCTGCTCTTCACAATGTCATTGGTGAACATGCGACTCAGGCTGGTTCATTAAATGAAGAAGAATTCCTACGGTTTGACTTTACTCACTTTGAGGCGGTAACGGCTGAAGAACTCCGCCGCATCGAAGAAGAAGTTAATGAACAAATTTGGAAAGCTCTTCCAATTGTAACCGTTGAGACAGATGTAGACACAGCGAAATCAATGGGAGCGATGGCCCTCTTTGGTGAGAAATATGGTAAGGTCGTTCGTGTAGTGTCCATCGGAGACTACTCTGTCGAACTCTGTGGTGGTACTCACCTTGGAAATACTTCTGAAATTGGTCTCTTCAAGATTGTCAAGGAAGAAGGGATTGGTTCAGGAACTCGCCGCATCTTGGCAGTAACTGGTCAACAAGCCTTTGAAGCTTATCGTGCACAGGAGGATGCTCTGAAAGAAGTGGCTAAGGCAGTGAAAGCACCTCAATTGAAAGATGCACCTGCTAAGGTTGTAGCCTTGACAGAACAAGTCCGTGACTTGCAAAAAGAAAATGCAAGCCTCAAAGAAAAAGCAGCGGCAGCAGCTGCTGGTGATGTCTTCAAGGATGTCAAGGAATCAAATGGTGTACGCTATATTGCAAGTCAAGTTTCTGTATCTGATGCAGGTGCCCTTCGCACCTTTGCAGATAACTGGAAACAAAAAGATTACTCTGATGTCCTTGTCCTTGTGGCTAGCATCGGTGCAAAAGTCAATGTCCTTGTAGCAAGCAAATCCAAAGATGTGCATGCAGGTAATGTCATCAAGGAATTGGCTCCACTCGTCGCTGGTCGTGGTGGTGGGAAACCAGACATGGCCATGGCAGGTGGTAGTGATGCTTCAGGTATCCAAAACCTCTTGAATGCTGTAGCTGAACAGTTGTAATAAATATCCATTGAACAAGGAGAATCTAAATGATTGTAAACTTAGTGAAAGAAAAGTTAGGGCTTATCTTCCTTTGTTTAGGTCTCTTGTTCTTGTCCGTAGTACCACACATCAGTACGAAAGAAACGGTAGTATTTGGTCTAGGTCTAATTTCTCTTCTTGCTAGTGCTGGCTATGCCTATAAAGCAAAATGATTTACTGAAAAAGATTTGGAAATTGACTGAAACGAGTGCTTTTGATTGTAGTTTCTCTGGTACTCTTGCAAGTGGTCAATCACGTTGGTGATGTGATTCAGGTGTGGGAGGAATTACGGAAACACAAAATCAACAGATAGTTGGTGATGAAGTCGCTCATTTTTCTCCCTATCTCCGTTTCTTTGATGTTGCCTTAGTGGCCCCGCTAGCAGAGGAAGTTGTTTTTAGAGGGATTATACCTCTTCTAGTTTTTAAAAAATATCCCAGATTGGGATATGTGGTGGGGGCTGTTGCATTTGGTATGCTTCATTCTGTGTCATCTATTAGTGACGCTGTGATATACATTGGAGCGGGTCTTGTCCTTGCTATTGCTTCTTATCGTTATGGTAAATTGAGTGATAGTTTGATTGTACACATCATTAATAATGCCCTCTAACATTCAAAACCAAGTTCAGTCGAACTTGGTTTTTTCTTTGTCTTTTGTTAAAATAGTAGCCATATACTAGAAGAGAGAAGTGAAAAGATGAATCTTTTATTTACCATTGATGATGGCTACGTGAAGCAGTTTCAGACTATGTTGTACTCGCTGGTGCGTCAGATGCCAGAAGAGGATTTTCAGGTCTACGTCCTGCAGAAAACCTTGCTTGAAAAGGACGAAGCACTTCGGTTGTTTGCTGAGCGGTTGGGCGTGAGCTACCATCCGATTGTGGTTGGGACGGAGACATTCGCGGATGCTCCAACGACGGATCGCTATCCTGATACCATTTACTATCGACTATTAGCCCATGAATTTTTACCAGAACATCTGGATAAAATCCTCTATCTAGATGCTGATATGCTCTGCCTCAATGATATCACGGCTCTCTATGAAATGGACTTGGAAGATAAACTTTACGCTGCTGCTAGTCATAATGCAGACGGCAAAATTTTGGATTATGTCAATAAGCTACGCCTGCAGAATTTTGAGATGGAGTCTTCGTATTTCAATACAGGGACGCTCCTAATGAATTTAAACACCATTCGTAAAGTAGTCAAGCGGGAAGCGATTTTGGATTACATTGACCGCAATCGCAATCGTCTGATTTTGCCAGACCAGGATGTCTTAAATGGACTCTATGCGGATATGGTGGTGCCTGTTCCAGATGAAATCTATAACTACGATGCCCGATATAGTTTACTCTACCAAGCCAAAAGCTTAGGAAAATGGGATTTGGACTGGGTGATTGCACACACCGTGTTTCTTCATTTTGCTGGACGTGACAAACCGTGGAAATCAGATTACACAGGGCGTTATGCAGGACTTTATAAATTTATGGAAAAAGAAGCCATGTCTATCATGGCCAAAGGTGAAATAAAATCATGAAAACAGTAGGCAACATCATTTGGTTTATCTGTTCAGGCTTTTGGGCTTGGCTGGCTTGGTATCTAGTAGGGATTTTGCTCTCTATCACTATTGTCGGTATCCCATTTGGCTTGCAGTGCTTTAAAATCGGCAATTTTGGTCTCTTTCCCTTTGGGAAACGGATTGAAGCTGGAACTGGTTTAGGCAGTCTCCTGCTCAATATCCTTTGGATTTTACTAGCAGGTTGGGAATTGGCTCTCATGCACCTCTTTTCAGCCCTCGTGCTTTGCATCAGTATTATCGGCATTCCCTTCGCCTTCCAATCAGTGAAGTTGGCAGTCATCAGCCTCTTTCCATTTGGCGCACGGATTTACCTAGATTAGGTTTGGATTATATGCAAAAGTCCTCTATCTCTATGAGATAGGGGACTTTTTTAGAAAATATATTCAATGGTGAGATAAGGATAGGTAACAACTAGTTCTTGGTGAAGTTGTTCTCGTATCTCGTTTAAAATTGAAATGTTTACGCCAGCCACTTCTTGATAGATTGGCTTCATACGCACCGTCAACTGCATTCCTTGTTTATAGATAAAAATATCCATTTTGGATAACTGCTCGGGTAAGTGAGTTGTTAAAAAAGAGCGGATGTGAGTTTCTAGTGCTTCATCTTGAAAAGTAGAGTGCGTCAGCTCTTTAAAAGAGACAACGAGCACCTGTAAAGGTTCCTTGATAAAAAAGAGAATCAGTAAGACAGTAATGAAGAAATCGCCAGTATAATGTAAAAATCCTAATGGACTGGTAATAGGAATAAAATACAAGATTAACATGGCCACGCCAATTCCTAATGAAATCAAACCATCTATCCAGTTTCCCTTACTTTCAGCCTGTACAATGGTACTCATATGATTTAACTCCTTACTTTTACGCTGATTATAAAAGGCAAGGGCAAAGCACATCGTGCTGGTCAATAATGTATAAGGGAGAACAAAGTCTGTTGTCATCGGTAAACCTTGATGTTCAAAGAAATACCGAAAGGCGGTTGAAGTTGTCTCTAAGAAAGTAAGAAAAAGAAGCATGAGGATAGCTAGTGATTTAACAACCCCATATAATGGCTCTAAAAAATAAAGGCCTTGAGGAAATGTTGTTGTGGTTCGGTGGCTATTTTTAGAAATAAAGAGAGCAACTAAAGTAGAGACAAAGGCTATGAGAGTGAAGACAGCATCTAACAAAAGAGCGTTAAGGTCTGTGATGATGAAGACAGCTAGTCCCATCAGCCCCGAAATCAAGTTAACAATAGCAGACATAGTAAGTGATTGTTGTTCAATTTTTTTCTTATCCATATCATTCCTCCTGTAGTTCTTTCTTCTATTGTAACAAAAAATAGTAGGAGGGTGCAAATGACTATTATCTTACTAAAAATGACAATTTTCATAATCTTTTTGACAAAAATTATTATTTTTTTGACAAAGATAGTTGTCAAAAAGAAAAAGATGTGTTACAATAACATCATAGAAAAAGAAAACGAATACAAAAGGAGAAAGTAAAATGAAATTATTCAAAGAATATGTCGTTACAACAAATGAGGAGATTTCTAATATGAAAAAAGATATGAACATTAAAGTGTTTCTCCGCTTACTCAGTCGTTCGCTTGGTATAATGCTCATCATCTATAGTTTGGGTTATATTTTCGGTGCATGGTTGGCAAGTGGAACTGTGAATCTGGATGGACTACAGGGTACTCTATCAGCTGCTGTGATGGGCATACTTCTCTCTTTTATAAAGATTGAAAAAGAAAATTAGTTAAAGGAGACAGAAAAATGAAAACAGTTCAATGGATGAAAAAATTTGTAGTTGGAGTAGCGTTTGGGATTATCTTATTCTCACTACTCAATAATTTATTAGGCTTAGCAGTATCAGCAGGAGTGCTTGCTTTGGTAACTTGGTACATGGTAATGAAAGAGGTATAAAAGATGAAACAATCAATCAAAGTAGAAACAGCCGCCATTATCGTTGCAGTGATGGCCAACATCAGTTTTTTGGTTGGTGTGGCGATTGGACTAGCGAGTTTGTAGGACAATACTAGGAGATATTGAATATGACGAAGAAATTGATACAAGAAAAAGGGATGTTGCTGCTGGTTTTTTTAGGATTTATGTTCCTATTTGGACTCCCTTATGCGACTACAAATGCACCCATCTCACTCATATTAGGAATTGTATCTATTGTACTTGCAGGTCTATATTCTTCTGAAAAAGGGCTGATTTCTTTAAAAGATATTCAGTTTGACTGGAAACGGATTGGCTGGATTATCTTCTCCTTTCTGCTCTTGTATGCGGTAGGCGAACTTGGACATATTGTCTTAGAATGGGAAGGAATTAAAGAAACGCAGAATCAATTGATTAACGATGAGGCAGCTACTCACATACCTGCTTATTTAGATAAATTTTTAACAATACTCGTAGCTCCCATTGTGGAAGAGTTGTTGTTTAGAGGAATGATTCCACAGTTGCTTTTCAAGAACCATCAGAAGGTTGGGTATCTAGTGGGAGCAGTCTTGTTTGGCTTGGTCCATGGGGTAACATCAGTCGGTGAGGCAATTATTTATATCGGTGGAGGCTTGGTGTTTGCTCTTGCTTGTTACCGCTATGGCAGAGTGTCAGATAGCATCATCGTTCACATGTTGTACAATGCCTTATAAAAACTGGAGTATGAAAAAGAGTAAAGGAAGAATAGTTATGAAATCAACAGAAAAACAACCTATTGTCATTACGGGAAGAAAGGTGGTCCGAGCAGTACAAGTGCTTGCTCTCATTGTACTAATTGGAAAACTTGTAGCTAGTGTACTAAAGAATCAACCTTTAGATATGCCGATTGTCGCTCTAATGATTTGTTCGCTTGGAGCGATGGAAGCAGGACTACAAGGACAGAAAAAGAAAAAATAGGAGAAACATCATGAAACTCATTCAAGAAATCAATATTTTAGAAAGTAAGAAATTAGCGATTGTGTTAAATCTTCTTGCGATTCCTTTGTGGATTATCTTTGGTTATGTCTTCTCTTGGGTAGTGGTCTTGTTGTCGCAGGTTGTGAATATCAAAGATAGCTATACTTTTTCAGGTTGGGATGGTCTATGGTTTTTCCTTGCATTTATGATTTTACTTGTTATTCACGAGTTGATCCATGGCATTTTCTTCAAGGTTTACAAGCCTGAAAATAAGGTTAAGTTTGGGATTAAGTTGAAACAGGGCATGGCGTATGCGACTAGCCCAGGTTCTCAGTACAATCGTGGTCAAATGTTGGTGATTAGTCTTGCTCCCTTTGTCTTGCTGAGCCTAGCTTTGACAATATTGTTAGCTTTAGGTGGGATAAATGTAGGAATGTATGTCGTTTTAGCCTCTGCCCATGCAGCAGGTTGTATCGGAGATTTCTACTATACCTATCTCCTAACTATCAAACACCGCAAGGAGAATATCTTGGTCGAAGATACAGAAACAGGCTTGCTCATTTACCAAGCATAGGAGGAAAATATGGAATATATTGGAGTATTTGCCTTAATGATTGCTATGATGAACATAGATGCAGGCAGTAAGATTAAAAAATTGGCGACACGCCTCAAAAAGTTAGAAAAAAATACGAAACCAAAAGGAGAAAATACGATGTCACGCTTAATTCAAAGTTTAATCAATGCAAAATGTACCGTCTTATTTGATGAAGAAATCCAGATGGGACCGTATGCCTATGACATCTTGGATGCGGATGAAGATTGGGTGAAAATCCGTCGTGAGGATAAGAAGGGTAATGAAGAAGTACGGATTGTCCGCATTGAGGATATCAAGGAATTAAAACCTGTTGAGTAGGAGGAAATTATGGATGTCATATTAAAAAATCGGCTCAAGGAATTGCGAGCCAGAGACGGGGTCAATCAGACGGAGATGGCAAAGTTAGCAGGAGTTTCCCGCCAGACCATTAGTCTGATTGAGCGCGGTGAATACACACCGTCAGTCATTATTGCCATGAAAATCGCACAAGTGTTTCATGAGCCACTGGAAAATGTATTTCGATTAGAGGAGATAGAAGAATGAAAGAAGTAAAGAAAAAGAAACAATTAACCGTTGCTCAGAGATGGTTATATTATGTAGTTGTGTGTTTTGGTGGGGGTCTAGCGCTGGGAGCAGTAGGAGCATTTCTTGCAGGATTCTTTTCCGTAAAAGAAATAGCTGCAATGGTTAATGTAGATAATATTCTTTGGGTGACACGGGCCTTCTTGGCTGTAACATTATTAGTTGGTCTTTGGTTTCTTGCAGAAGCGCGTGGTGGCTATAAGGCCTATGGATCGAGTGAAACAGAGGACGATGAAACGGTAGATAAACTGTATAGCAATATGTTTCGTTCGCTAGAGTATGTGACGATTGCATTTAATATCATGTCTAGTCTCACTCTATTAAATCTGATTCTCTCTTTCAATTTTATCATTGAGTCAGATGGAGCCAGTTTAACAACTTCCATGATTGATTTTGGTGCTTTTATTCTACTAGCTATTCTTCAAGTAGTCTTGATGAAGACAACACAAAAGATTCGCAATTACAATTTATCTGCGTTTCCAACGGTTCGTGAAATCAAAGATTATGTCAATTCTTACGATGAAGGAGAACGCCAAGCGAATTTTGAAAACAGCTTTGTGACAATGTTTAATCTGAATCAATATGTTCTACCAGCTCTTTATCTCTTGATCATGCTCGTTAGTATGGTTAGCCAAACCAAGCAAATCTTAGCACTTGTTATTGTGGCGGCAATCCATATCTATATCAACTTGACACAAATCAGAGTGGCTCGCCAATATTTTAAATAAAGGAGACAGTGATTTATGAAAAAGATTTTAAAAGGAGTAGCAATCTGGCTTTTGATGGCTTTAGCCTATATTATCACAAATGGTTCTATTACTGCCCTGCTAAGTGCTCACCTCTCACCTGAAGTTCCGATTCAGTTTTATTATGTGGTGACAGCGATAGGATTTGTTATGGCAGTTGGTCTATGGTTTCTCTACCGTCATTTGCTTAAAAAATTCTCATGGACTGTCATGGAATTTGATAAAAAGTGGTTATCGGTATTGGGGCCAATTGTCCTCTATGTGGCTTTGCTAATTTTCCAACAACTGCTTCCGAGTTCAGTTGAGAGTGACAATCAACAGCTAGTTGAGAAGTTTGTAATGGGCTATCCAGTCGTGGCATTCTTCCTTGTTGTGGTGACGGGGCCGATTTTAGAAGAGTATTTGTTCCGAGGATTGCTCGCACGCTACCTCTTCCCGCAACTGGATACGAAGTTCAAAGTGGGTCTCTATCTACTCCTATCTAGCACAATCTTCGCTTACTTCCATGGACCAACAGAATTTTTACAATTTATGGTTTATTTTATCATGGGAACTACTTTCGGTTGGCTCTATCTTTCGAAGAAGGATTTGCGCTATCCGATGGCTCTACATGTATTGAATAACGCTCTAGGATTTGCATTAATGTTATTGGTATAATGAAAACTCCGATTGTTGCAATCGGAGTTTAGGTTAAAGACAAACTATCCTTTTCAAATAAAGTCAGCTTGAAAAAATTGGCTGACTATTGAAAATTAGGGTTGTTGACAAAATATAATTCAGACTTTCCGCCGTGATAAAAGCGCCTGAAACATTCCAGTTTCAGGCACTCGGAATCTTTGAGATTAGGTATAGAATTTCAACGGAAGTCGCTACCGTCCGCTATCACTTAAGGAAAGTCTGAAAAAGACTTTATCTACAGTCTGAACTCTGATTGCATCCAATCGGAGTTCTTTTTATAAACCAAAATTGTAATCGTCATCCTGCATGGCTTCAACGGTTCCAAGTAAGTACCCATTTCCGACCTGACTGAAGAAGTCATGGTTGGAAGTCCCTGTTGAGATACCGTTCATGACGATGGGATTGACATCATCTGCTGAATCAGGGAAGAGGGGATCTTGTCCGAGATTCATCAGAGCCTTATTGGCATTGTAGCGGAGGAAAGTCATAACTTCCTCAGTCCATCCTACCGCATCGTAGAGGGTTTCAGTATATTTTTCCTCGTTTTCATAGAGTTGGTAGAGGAGGTCATACATCCAGTCGCGGAACTCGTTTTGTTCCTCTTCTGGTAATTCGTTAAAGCCGAGCTGGAACTTGTAGCCGATGTAGGTACCGTGAACCGATTCGTCACGGATAATCAATTTGATAATTTCAGCTACGTTAGCCAGTTTGTTATTGCCAAGATAGTAGAGAGGAGTGAAAAAACCTGAGTAGAAGAGGAAGGTTTCTAGGTAAGTAGAAGCCACTTTCTTTTGCAAAGGTGTTCCGTTTTCGTAAATATCATTGATGATTTTTGCCTTGGTTTGCAAGTATTCATTGCTGTTAGTCCACTCGAAAATCTCTTCAATCTCAGATTTTGTGTTGAGAGTTGAGAAGATAGAAGAGTAAGACTTGGCGTGGACTGATTCCATGAATTGAATGTTATTGAGGACCGCTTCCTCATGCGGCGTACGGACATCTGCACGAATGGCTTCAACACCAGATTCAGACTGCATGGTATCAAGCAGGGTCAATCCACCAAAGACTTTACCGACCAAATCTTTTTCAACGGCTGACAATTTCCGCCAGTCATCCAAGTCATTTGACAAAGGAATACGGGTATCGAGCCAGAATTGTTCGGTCAACTTTTCCCAAGTAGACTTGTCGATGACATCTTCTATTTCATTCCAGTTAATGGCTTTGTAATAAGTTTGCATAAGTTCTCCTAAATAGAGTAATCAATCTATTATAACATCAGTCAATAGCCCAAAGAGAATTGGGCTGTTGCTAGGATGGTAACTCGTTCGTAATCTTTTGCATGGTTACGACACGTAGTAAAAATTGTCGATGATACGATTTTTACGAAGTTAGTAAGTGGGTAGCTAGTTCGCAAATAGCGACTAGAGTAGCTTGACTAGGACTATCGTTCAGCCAAGCTTGCACCGTTAGATCACACAACTTTCACATTGGTTGGCACCGACTTCTTCGCCGTCGTCTGTAAAGGTACGTACGTAGTAAATGGATTTGATACCTTTGTTAAAGGCGTAGTTGCGAAGAATAGAGAGGTCACGAGTGGTTTGTTTGTTCTCTGTTTTCCATTCGTAGAGTTCAGCTGGTAATTCGCTACGTAGGAAGAGTGTGAGGGACAAGCCTTGGTCTACATGCTCTGTAGCAGCAGCATAGATGTCGATGACTTTACGCATATCCATGTCGTAAGCTGACTTATAAAATGGAATGGTTTCTGTTGATAGACCAGAAGCTGGATAATAGATTTTACCAATTTTCTTCTCTTGACGTTCTTCAATCCGTTGGGTAATTGGGTGGATAGAAGCAGATACATCATTGATATAGGAAATTGACCCGTTTGGTGCAACAGCCAGGCGGTTTTGGTGGTAAAGACCATCCGCTTGTACCTTGTCACGCAAGTCTGCCCAATCTTGTCCATTTGGAATGAAGATGCCTTCAAAGAGGGCTTTTACCTTATCTGACGTTGGTTGGTAGTCACCTGTCACATATTTTGCGAAGTAAGTACCATTTGCGTAGTCAGATTTTTCAAAATTCGTAAAGGTTTGTTTGCGTTCACGGGCAATGTTGTTTGATTCAACCAAAGTCCAGTAGTTAAGCAACATGAAGTAGATATTAGTAAATTCAATAGTTTCTGCTGAACCGTAATCCATCAAGTTTTGCGCCAGATAAGAGTGTAAGCCCATCGCTCCTAAACCAATAGAATGCGCTTGGCTATTTCCGTTTTCGATAGAAGGAACAGCAGAGATATGTGAATGGTCAGTGACATAGGTCAAAGCGCGTGTCATTGTACGCACGGAGCGTCCGAAATCAGGAGATTTCATCAGGTTGACAATGTTCGTAGAACCCAAGTTACAAGAAACATCTGTTCCCATTTGCAGGTATTCTTGTGCATCATTTAAGAGGCTAGGTTCTTGAACCTGTAAAATTTCTGAGCAGAGGTTGCTCATGATGATTTTGCCATCAACTGGATTGGCGCGATTTGCGGTATCAATATTGATGATGTATGGGTAGCCAGATTCTTGTTGTAATTTAGAGATCTCGGTTTCCAAGTCTCGAGCTTTGATCTTCGTTTTACGGATATTTGGATTAGCTACAAGTTCATCATATTTTTCAGTGATGTCAAGATAGCTATAGGGCACACCGTATTCCCGTTCAACAGAGTATGGGCTGAAGAGGTACATATCTTCATTTTTACGAGCCAATTCGTAGAATTTATCTGGAACCGTGATACCGAGGGAGAGAGTTTTCACCCGCACTTTTTCATCGGCATTTTCTTTTTTAGTAGAAAGAAAAGCGATGATATCTGGATGAAAGACATCCAGGTAGACAACTCCAGCCCCTTGGCGTTGACCAAGTTGATTGGAGTAGGAGAAGCTATCTTCAAAGAGTTTCATGACTGGTACAACACCAGATGCTGCACCTTCGTATCCCTTGATTGGAGCGCCAGCTTCACGCAGATTGCTGAGGGAAATTCCAACCCCCCCACCGATACGTGACAATTGCAATGCTGAGTTGATGGAACGACCAATAGAGTTCATATCATCTGTCACTTGAAGCAAGAAACAAGATACCAATTCACCACGGCGTGCACGTCCTGCGTTTAAGAAAGAAGGAGTAGCTGGCTGGTAGCGAAGGTGGATCATCTCATTTGCCAAATCAAGAGCTAATTCTTCATTTCCTTCTGCAAAATAAAGGGCATTGAAAAATACGCGATCTTCCATGCTTTCAAGGTAGTAAGCACCGTCATTTGTTTTCAAGGCGTATTGCTGATGAAACTTGTAGGCAGCCATGAAAGACTTAAATTGGAAGTTTTGGTCTTTGAGAAACTGTGCTAGTTTTTCAATAAATTCTGGTGAGTATTGTTCTAAAAATTCTTTTTCAATGTAATTTTCTTTCAGTAGATACTCGATTTTTTCATTCATGCTGTTAAATTGCATGGTGTTGGGTTCCACATTTTCTTTAAAGAAGGCTTGGAGTGCCTCCTTGTCTTTGTGGAGCGGAATTTGTCCATTGACAGGACGGTTGATTTCATTGTTGAGGCGGAAGTAGGATACATCGCCTAATTCTTTCAAACTCATATGAATCGCTTGCAAGGGTCAACTGAATGACTTTTTACTTGCTTCCTTTCTATAAATAGTTCATGTTTATAGGTAAGCTCATCTAAACTTAGACGAGAGCTTTCAACTTACTTGGTTGGAAACCAGAAAAACTTTCTGTCTCTGTTTCGATGACTGGAGCAGCAGCAAAACCAAGCTCTTTTACATGATCGATAAATTCAGGTTGTTCATCTAGATTAATTTCTGTATATGCAACATGATGTTGATCTAAAAAACGTTTTGTCATTTTGCACTGTACACAGTTGTGTTTTGAATAAACAGTTACCATTGTATTCTCCTTCAAAATTCATTACCAATCTAGTCTACACTGAAATAGGCGAATTGTCAATTTAGAAATACTATATTTAGTGCTTTGTTCGTCATTGGATACCATATATAGTACAAACCTTGATTTCATGGGATTTCCAGGAACTCATAAAACGATGAAAAATTTCATATCAACAGATACTCTAGATATCTATGTTAGAAAATATGACATTTGATTTGATTTTCTCTTGATTTGTCAGAAAAATTAATGTATAATCATTCACAAAGAAAGGCAGGGGATTTGTATGAAAGAACAATACAAGAAATCAATTAATTATGATAATCATCGCTATTTTTACTTTGATGTTGCACAAGTTTGCCAAGATGAAAATGTTGCTATTCATACATTACCATATACAATTCGTATTCTTCTTGAAAGCTTGTTACGAAAATTTGATGGCATAGATGTTAAAAAATCTAACGTTCTTGATTTGGTTCATTATCAAGCAAAAGAACCAAAGGGAGAAGTGCCTTTTAAACCAAGCCGAGTTATCTTACAGGATTTTACCGGAGTACCTGTCGTCGTTGATTTGGCGTCTATGCGAGATGCTATCATAAAAAATGGTGGAAATCCTGAACTCATTAACCCTGAAATTCCAGTAGATTTGGTTATTGATCACTCTGTACAAGTTGATGTATATGGAGGTGACACTGCTTTAGAAGAAAATGTAAATCTCGAATTTAAAAGGAATAATGAACGATATGAATTTTTGAAATGGGCAGAAAAGTCCTTTGAAAATTATAGAGCGGTACCACCAGCAACAGGGATTATCCATCAAGTTAATATCGAATTTTTAAGCGATGTTATCATAGAGGAAAATGGTTTATTATATCCAGATTCTATGTTTGGAACAGACAGTCATACAACCATGATCAATGGACTTGGTGTCCTTGGTTGGGGAGTTGGAGGAATTGAAGCAGAAGCTGCTATGTTGGGTGAGGCGTCTTATTTTCCAATACCTGAAGTCATAGGAGTTCGACTGAAAGGCAGTCTTCCTAAAATTGCGACTGCGACAGATTTAGCCCTGAAGGTAACGCAGTTACTACGTCAGGAGAATGTAGTGGGCAAATTTGTCGAATTCTTTGGTGAGGGATTGGGGCATTTAAGTTTAGCAGATCGGGCAACAGTTGCGAATATGGCACCTGAATACGGGGCAACCTGTGGTTATTTTCCTATTGATGAGGAGACGCTTCGCTATATGCGTTTGACCAATCGACAAGAAAGCCATATCGATCTGACCAAAGCATATGCCCAAGCTAACCATCTTTTCTATGATGCTACTAAGGAGCCCCGCTACACCAAGGTAGTCGACTTAGATTTATCTACTATTTTACCGAGTATTTCAGGACCAAAACGTCCTCAAGATTTGATAGAACTAAGTCAAGCCAAACGTGTTTTTCAAGAGTCCATCACACGGGAAGCAGGTGTGCAAGGTTTCGGTTTGACAAAAGACGAACTGAAAAAAACAGCCACTGTTCATTTTGACGACCATGATGAGTTGATTTCTACGGGTCATGTAGCCATTGCAGCCATTGCCTCTTGCACCAACACTTCTAATCCCTATGTATTGATGTCAGCTGGACTTTTGGCACGTAATGCAGTGGAAAAAGGATTGAAGGTCTCTCCGACTGTGAAAACGTCCTTAGCTCCAGGTTCTAAGGTTGTAACAGGTTATCTGAACAATTCTGGACTTCAATCTTACTTAAATCAACTTGGTTTCCAAGTCGTTGGTTACGGTTGTACGACCTGTATTGGTAATTCTGGCAATCTTCGCCCAGAAGTTGCCGAAGCGGTTACGGACAATGATTTACTGGTGTCTGCTGTCTTGTCTGGGAATCGTAACTTTGAAGGACGTGTCAATCCACTTGTTAAAGCGAACTTTTTGGCTAGTCCACCATTGGTAGTGGCTTATGCCCTTGCAGGAACAACCAATATTGATTTGAGTTCTGAGCCTCTCGGAGTAGACACGGAAGGTCAACCAGTTTACCTTGACGACATCATGCCGACCAGCGAAGAAGTAGCTACCTATGTCAATCAATATGTAACCCGTGAATTGTTTGAGAAAGAATATGAACACGTCTTTTCAGATAGTGAGAAATGGAATCAAATTCCAACAGAAGAAAGTCAGAATTATCACTGGAATGAAGATTCAACCTATATCCAAAATCCACCTTATTTTGAAAATTTAGGTGAGGAAGGGACATTCAAACCATTGACAGGATTATCTGTCCTGGCAAAATTTGGGGATACGGTAACGACAGACCACATCTCGCCAGCAGGCAATATTGCCCGTAATAGTCCAGCTGCAGCCTATTTGAAGGAACATGGTGTGGATTATATCGATTTTAACTCCTACGGTAGTCGTCGTGGAAATCATGAGGTGATGATGCGAGGAACCTTTGCCAATATTCGTATTCGGAATCAATTGGCAGGAGATACAGTCGGTGGTTACACGCAGTATGAAGGAGAGATTCTTCCCATCTATGATGCTGCTATGAAGTACAAAGAACAAGCGGTTGACACCCTGGTCATTGCTGGCAAGGATTATGGGATGGGATCTAGTCGTGACTGGGCAGCTAAGGGAACACAACTCTTGGGAGTGAAGGCAGTCTTAGCTGAAAGTTTTGAGCGAATTCACCGTTCTAATCTCGTCATGATGGGGGTCCTTCCGTTACAATTCTTAGAAGGTGAGACAGCAGATAGTTTAGGACTGACAGGCTTTGAAAGTTATGATATCCACTTGTCAGAGTGTCCGACGATTCACGAAATTGTAGATGTAGTAGCTCACGGTGAAAATGGCGATATAACTTTTCAAGCTTTAGTGCGCTTTGATGCTGAAGCGGATATTCGTTATTATAAAAATGGTGGTATTCTACCTATGGTCGTTCGTAAAAAATTACAAGAACAATAATAGAAAGGATGGGAACGTGAAAACTGATGGGACAGTTGGTTCATCAGCCATGTTCAAAAGGAGGCTTGTATGGCAGAAGAAAATGGATTAAAGGATTTAATCGCCTGCACAACACGCATTAGTTCCATTGTTGATGATGACTTGTCCTACGCAGGTTATAACATTTCAGAATTGATGGAGCATGATGTTCGTTTTGAAGAGGTGATCTACCTACTTTGGAATTTACATCTTCCTACACAAATGGAATACCGTCATTTTGAAAAAGAGTTACGGGATAATTACGCTATCAGTGATGCAGTGGAACAATGTATTCTGATTCAGTCTAGACAGCATTTGCATCCGATGAGTGTGCTTCGTTCAACTGTCAGTCTGCTGGGAGTGTATAATGTCCATGCGGAAGATACATCAGCAGAAGCAACATATGAACAATCCATTCAGCTGATGGCAAAAATGCCGACCATTATTGCGACCTTTGCACGTTTGCGTAAGGGCCAAACGCCGATTGAGCCACGCAAAGATTTAGGATTTGCGGCGAATTTTCTATATATGCTAAGCGGAGAAGAACCAGACGCT
This sequence comes from Streptococcus ovis DSM 16829, assembly GCF_000380125.1. GTDB lineage: Bacteria > Bacillota > Bacilli > Lactobacillales > Streptococcaceae > Streptococcus > Streptococcus ovis. Next base: position 87,395 of record NZ_KB904579.1, on the reverse strand, counting down.
CTTCAGGAAAAAGCCTTCAATCGAGCCCTTGTTCTTCATGCAGACCATGAATTGAATGCCTCTACCTTTGCGGCGCGGGTTTGTGCATCAACACTCTCAGATATTTATTCCTGTGTGACAGCCGCTATTGGAACTTTAAAGGGGCCCTTGCATGGTGGTGCTAACGAGCGTGTCTTTGATATGTTAAAGGAGATTCGAGAACAAGGGAATACGCAAGTTTATCTCCAAGAAAAGTTGGATTCTCAGGAGAAAATTATGGGTTTTGGACATAGAGTTTATAAGCATCAGGATCCGCGTGAAAAATATTTGCGTGAAATGGCTAAAGAATTGACCCTAGGAACCGAAAATGAAATTTGGTATACCTTGTCCTGTGAGATAGAAGCTTATATGAAGAATACAAAAGGATTGATTCCTAATGTTGACTTTTATTCTGCGACGGTCTACCATGTTTTGGGAATTGACAGTTCTATTTTTACATTGCTGTTTGCCATGAGTCGGGTAGCTGGCTGGATTGCCCATATTCAAGAACAACAAAAAAATAATAAATTGATTCGACCACGTTCCAATTATGTTGGCGCTAGCGGTTTAGAGTACCTCCCTATTAACAAACGATAAGAGAAGGAGAGAATGATGGCTGAAAAAATTCGATTCGAAAATGGACATTTACAAGTTTCTGATAATCCGACTATTGCATATATCGAAGGTGACGGAGTAGGGCAAGACATCTGGAAAAACGCCCGCTTGGTATTTGATACAGCGGTGGAAAAGGCTTATGATGGAGAAAAACGAGTTGAGTGGACAGAACTATTAGCGGGCAAAAAAGCCTTTGAGAAGACAGGAACATGGTTGCCAGATGAAACCTTGACAACTATTAAAGAGAACTTGGTAGCTATTAAGGGACCTTTAGAAACGCCTGTTGGCGGTGGAATCCGCTCTCTTAATGTGGCTCTGCGTCAAGAATTAGATCTGTACGCCTGCGTACGGCCTGTCCGCTATTTTCAAGGAATTGATAGTCCGTTGAAACACCCTGAAAAGACCAATATCACTATTTTTCGTGAAAATACAGAAGATATCTATGCTGGTATCGAATGGGAAGCTGATAGCAATGAGGTTCAAAAGGTCATTCAATTTCTACAAAATGACATGGGCGTAGATAAAATTCGTTTCCCAGAAAGTAGCAGTATCGGAATTAAGCCGATTTCCGTAGAAGGGAGCGAACGTTTGATTCGCTCAGCTATTGAGTATGCCTTGGCTAACAATCTGACGACAGTCACATTGGTGCATAAGGGAAATATTCAAAAGTTCACAGAAGGAGGTTTCCGAAAATGGGGCTATGAGTTAGCAAACAAAGAATATAGTGAACAACTAGCGGATGGCCGCCTGATCATCAATGATATAATCGCAGATAATTTTTTGCAACAAATTCTCTTAAAACCCGAAACCTTTGAAGTGGTGGCTCTTACTAATTTAAATGGAGATTACGCTAGCGATGCATTGGCGGCCCAAGTTGGAGGAATCGGGATTTCACCGGGTGCAAATATTAACTACCAGACAGGTCATGCTATTTTTGAAGCAACTCATGGAACAGCTCCGGATATTGCAGGAAAAGATTTAGCCAATCCTTGTTCTTTCCTATTGTCGGGTTGTATGCTGTTTCGCTATATTGGCTGGACGGAGGTAGCAGATTTGATAACATATGCGATTGAACAGGCTTTGATTGCTGGAAATATCACAAAAGATTTAGCACAGGAAGGGCAACAGAATTACCTCACAACCAGTGAATTTGTCCAAATTTTGAGAGTGAATATGTGATGAACCAACTAGATTTAGTTGGTTTTTTATCGGGAAGACGAGATGGAAGGGGTATAGTTTTTGAAAGTATAGCAAAAAATTCTTGAAAATGATTTCAAGAAATGGTATAATAGCGTTTGTAAGGGTTATCAGCTAACCTACAATTTTTGAAAAAACAAAGGAGAATCCAACTATGGCTTCAAAAGATTTCCACATTGTGGCAGAAACAGGTATCCACGCACGTCCAGCTACTTTGCTTGTTCAAACAGCTAGCAAATTTGCTTCAGACATCACATTGAACTACAAAGACAAATCAGTGAACTTGAAATCTATCATGGGCGTTATGAGCCTTGGTGTTGGTCAAGGTGCTGATGTAACTATCACAGCTGAAGGTGCAGATGCTGACGATGCTATCGCAGCTATCACTGAAACAATGGACAAAGAAGGATTGGCATAAAATTATGACAGATATGCTTAAAGGAATTGCAGCATCAGACGGTGTTGCGGTTGCAAAGGCATACCTACTTGTTCAACCGGATTTGTCATTTGAAACTATCACAGTTGAAGATACAAATGCAGAAGAAGCTCGCCTTGATGTCGCACTACAAGCATCACAAGACGAGCTTTCTGTTATCCGCGAGAATGCAGTAGCTAGCCTTGGTGAAGAAGCCGCAGCTGTATTTGATGCACACTTGATGGTTCTTGCTGACCCAGAAATGATTGGTCAGATTAAAGAAACAATCCGTGCGAAGAAAACAAATGCTGAAACTGGATTGAAAGAAGTTACAGATATGTTTGTAGCCATCTTTGAAGGTATGGAAGACAATCCATACATGCAAGAGCGTGCTGCGGATATCCGTGACGTTGCAAAACGTGTCTTGGCTCACCTGCTTGGTGCAAAATTGCCAAACCCAGCAACTATTGATGAAGAATCAATCGTGATTGCACACGACTTGACGCCTTCTGATACAGCTCAGTTGAACAAACAGTTTGTTAAAGCCTTCGTTACAAATATCGGTGGACGTACAAGTCACTCTGCGATTATGGCACGTACGCTTGAAATCGCAGCGGTTCTTGGTACCAACAACATTACTGAACTTGTAAAAGATGGTGATCTTCTTGCGGTTAATGGTATCACTGGTGAAGTGATTATCAATCCAACCGACGAACAAGTAGCAGAATTCAAAGCCGCTGGTGAAGCTTATGCAAAACAAAAAGCTGAATGGGCTCTCTTGAAAGATGCGAAGACAGTTACTGCTGATGGTAAACACTTTGAATTGGCAGCGAACATCGGTACACCAAAAGACGTTGAAGGTGTCAATGATAACGGTGCTGAAGCTGTTGGTCTCTACCGTACTGAGTTCCTTTACATGGATTCACAAGACTTCCCAACAGAAGATGAGCAATATGAAGCATACAAGGCTGTTCTTGAAGGTATGAATGGTAAGCCAGTTGTGGTTCGTACAATGGATATCGGTGGAGATAAGGAGCTTCCTTACTTTGACCTTCCACACGAAATGAACCCATTCCTTGGTTTCCGTGCCCTTCGTATCTCAATCTCTGAGACGGGGGATGCTATGTTCCGTACACAAATTCGTGCGCTTCTCCGTGCATCGGTACATGGTCAATTACGCATCATGTTCCCAATGGTTGCTTTGTTGAAAGAATTCCGTGCAGCGAAGAAAGTTTTCGATGAAGAAAAGGCAAACTTATTGGCAGAAGGTGTAGCTGTTTCAGATGATATCCAAGTAGGTATCATGATTGAAATCCCTGCTGCAGCAATGTTAGCTGACCAATTTGCGAAAGAAGTTGACTTCTTCTCAATCGGTACCAACGATCTTATCCAATACACCATGGCTGCAGACCGTATGAACGAGCAAGTTTCTTATCTCTACCAACCATATAACCCATCTATTCTGCGCTTGATTAACAATGTTATCAAGGCGGCACACGCTGAAGGCAAGTGGGCTGGTATGTGTGGTGAGATGGCTGGTGACCAGCAAGCTGTTCCACTTCTTGTCGGAATGGGCTTGGATGAGTTCTCAATGTCAGCAACATCAGTTCTTCGTACTCGTAGTCTGATGAAGACACTTGATACTGCGAAGATGCAAGAGTACGCAAACCGTGCCCTTACAGAATGCTCAACTGCAGAAGAAGTTCTTGAATTGGCAAAAGAGTATGTCAATTTTGATTAATATTGGTTAATTTACGTATTTAAACACGACTTCGGTCGTGTTTTTTAACTCTTTGTGAATTGAAGTGTTTGTACAATAAAAAATCAATCATTTTTCTAATTTCTGCTATAATAAAAGTAGAACATAACGACTAACAGGAGGCCATGTCATGAAAGAATTTGAAGCATTCAAAAAAACTCTGAGTCCGCAGAGTTTAAAAGCAATTTACGATGAAACGAAGATTGAAATTGCTGACGACCATGCAGAAGGAACAGAAGCATTTTCCGTTGCAATGGCAAGTCAAATGGCCATCAACTTACTTGAAAGCTACCAGCGTTGGTTGGCACAAAAAGACGAAGAAAAGGACTGATAAATCAGTCCTTTTCGATTGTACGAAGATCGGCTAGCGTATCAATAATAAAAGTCGCTCCAGCCTGAAACAACTCTTCTCGTGAACCAAAGCCGTAAAGAACTCCAGCACTGGCCATTTGATTCTCCTTAGCACCTAGTATATCGTGTTTGCGGTCTCCAACCATTAGGCAGCTCGAAGTGTCTGTAATACCAATTCTTTGCAGAGCTAGAGCGATGACATCTCCTTTTGCGCTTAATTTTCCATCTAAACTGGCACCAGCGATTTCAGTGAAATAATCAGTCAGTTGAAAATGGTTTAAGATGATGCGTGCAAAGTGCTCTGGTTTTGAAGTGGCAAGTAGGAGCTGTTTTCCACTTTGTTTTAGATATTTGAGTGTGTCGCATACCTCGGGATACAAAGTATTTTCAATGATTCCTTTTTCAGCAAAATATTCCCGATAAAAAGTAACAGCCTGTTGAGACTGTTCCTCGGATAAGTGGAAATAACGTTGAAATGATTCCTGTAGTGGTGGACCAATAAATGGCAAGAGCTCTTCTCTTTCAGGCACAGGCAGTCCCATTTTTTCTAGGGCCTAAGCTACTGAATTGGTAATACCCAGACTAGAGTCAATCAGCGTCCCGTCAAGGTCGAATAAAATTGTTTGGTACATTTTCTTACTTTCTAGAGTAGAAATTCGAATTCTTTCACAATCAGACCATCTTTGAACTCAAAAATATCACAGGAGACTTGGCCGTAGTCATTGACCAGATAGGTTAAAATACGACTCTGTTCTGCATTGTATTCATACTGTTTACAAGTAAATTGAACACTTGTATTGTGGTAGGCCTCTTGAATACGTGTCAGGTAGGCAGTCTTTCCTCTGATGATTTCAGTTATATGGCCATGCAGTTCCCAGACGACATCAGGAGATAAAAATTTAGCGTATGTCTCCCAATTGCGTTGATTCTCTGCTTCAAAAAAATCCTGTAAAGTCGTTAGATTTTGCATCTTATCCTCCAAAAAGTTTTTGCCAGAAGCCTTTCTTTTTATTTGGTTGAGATTTGGGTATTTCTAAGAGTTCTGGAAATTTTTCAGCCAGTCCAATCTGTTCTTGATTGACTGCATGGTCTGTATGGAAAAGCAGGGCATAGGGAGATATAGCGCTCTTTTCATCAATAATACTGACTGTTAGCTGTTTTTCTTGCGCCTCTTTCATGTACGATATTTGCAAGGCGTCAGACAACTTAGGAGAGATTTTTAATGAGAGAAGAGCCTGTTCATTTTTCAGAGTCTGACAAATGCTTGAAAATTGTTGTTGAAATGAAGGGCGGACTGCTTCGTCAAAGGACGCGACAAGCAAGACTCGCTCGCGAAAGGTTCCCATGTACAATCGCTGTTCATCTGGATTGAATCGGTTTTCACCACTGGCTTTTTGTAAAATTGTTTGGTTTAAATCAGTCATGTTAAGATTTTATCACAAAAAGAGAGTTTTTGAAAGGCAAACGGTTACATCTAAAAAAAGAGTGAATTTAAGGAAAAAAGCTGATTTTTCCTTGAAAAAAAGCCATATTTACAGTATGATAGTAGTGTAACTAATTTAAACTCAAAGGAGAGTAATAGAATGTCAATTATTACTGATGTTTACGCTCGCGAAGTCCTTGACTCACGCGGTAACCCAACACTTGAAGTAGAAGTTTATACTGAATCAGGTGCATTCGGACGCGGTATGGTTCCTTCAGGTGCCTCTACTGGTGAACACGAAGCAGTTGAACTTCGTGATGGTGACAAATCTCGTTATCTTGGTCTTGGTACTCAAAAAGCTGTTGACAATGTAAACAACATCATCGCTGAAGCAATCATCGGCTATGACGTTACTCAACAACAAGCTATCGATAAAGCTATGATCGAACTTGATGGTACTCCAAACAAAGGTAAATTGGGTGCAAACGCTATTCTTGGTGTGTCTATCGCTGTTGCTCGTGCAGCTGCTGATTTCCTTGAAGTGCCACTTTACACTTACCTTGGTGGATTTAATACTAAAGTTCTTCCAACTCCAATGATGAATATCATCAACGGTGGTTCTCACTCAGACGCGCCTATCGCTTTCCAAGAATTCATGATTGTACCTGTTGGTGCACCATCATTCAAAGAAGGTCTTCGTTGGGGTGCTGAAGTATTCCACGCTTTGAAGAAAATTCTTAAATCACGTGGTTTAGTAACAGCTGTTGGTGACGAAGGTGGTTTCGCTCCTAAGTTTGAAGGAACTGAAGATGGCGTTGAAACAATCATCGCTGCGATTGAAGCTGCTGGTTATGAAGCTGGTGAAAATGGTATCATGATTGGATTTGACTGTGCTTCTTCTGAGTTCTACGATAAAGAACGTGGCGTATATGACTATACTAAATTCGAAGGTGAAGGCGCAGCTGTTCGCACTTCTGCTGAACAAATCGACTACCTTGAAGAATTGGTAAACAAATACCCAATCATCACTATCGAAGATGGTATGGATGAAAATGACTGGGATGGCTGGAAAGCTTTGACAGCTCGTCTTGGTGGACGTGTTCAATTGGTTGGTGACGACTTCTTCGTTACAAATACTGAATACCTTGCTCGTGGTATCAAAGAAAATGCTGCTAACTCAATCCTTATCAAAGTAAACCAAATCGGTACATTGACTGAAACATTCGACGCTATCGAAATGGCGAAAGAAGCTGGTTACACTGCAGTTGTATCACACCGTTCAGGTGAAACAGAAGATTCAACAATCGCTGACATCGCAGTTGCAACGAACGCTGGTCAAATCAAGACAGGTTCATTGTCACGTACTGACCGTATTGCGAAATACAACCAATTGCTTCGCATCGAAGACCAACTTGGTGAAGTTGCAGAATACAAAGGTTTGAAATCTTTCTACAACTTGAAAAAATAATGCAGTCTCTGCATGATAAAAGCTAGGACCTTGTCCTAGCTTTTTGAGGTATAAGATGAAACAATGGATATTTTTTGACTTAGGTTCGACCCTAATAGATGAGAGAGAAACGTATCGGTTTTTCCAAGAGCGTTGCGTAAGGGAGTTACATGTTGCTGGTTGTTGTGTCACAGCCAAAGATTTTGAAGAGCAGATGCTTCGTTTTGCCAAAGAAAATAAGGATCCTGTAAAGGAAACATGGGCCTTTTTTGCAACTGGTGACCTGGTGCGTCCCAAGTGGGATCACAGTACCGAATGTCCTCTTTCCAGAAGTAGCAACTGTGTTAGAAAAATTGGCTCAGTCTTACCATCTCGGTATTATTGCTAATCAAGGTGAACAGTTGAAGGAGCGTTTAGAAAATTTTGGAGTGCTACCTTATTTTGAAGTCATCGTGGGTTCGGCAGATGTTGGATTGCGTAAACCTGATGTAGCCATTTTTGACTATGCCTTGACACAGGCAGGAGTTTTGCCAGAAGAGGCCATTTATGTTGGTGATCGGATAGATAACGATATGGTTCCTGCCAAAAAGTTAGGAATGACAACCATTTGGATACAACAGGGGTTGGGAAAATATAATCAGGAAAGTCTAGAATTTCCCTGTGATGATAGGATTGAAAAAGTGAGCGATTTACTCAAAATCCTGTAATTTTATCCTAACAAAAGGAACAGTTTGTGATATACTAGCAAGGTGGAAGGAGAGATAGCATGGAAGAATTATTAAATCAGGTCTTGTTATCGCAGGATAGAGAAGTTTTCAACCAGCTGTTTGATGTCTATTACGCCATTGATATTGCTCTTTCTTTGGAAGCCTTGGAAGACGAAGAGGGGGAATTGCTTAAAACATTTACCGAAATGGCGAAAGAAGCTGGTTACACTGCTGTTGTATCACACCGTTCTGGTGAAACTGAAGATTCAACAATCGCTGATATCGCAGTTGCAACGAACGCTGGTCAAATCAAGACAGGTTCATTGTCTCGTACAGACCGTATTGCGAAATACAACCAATTGCTTCGTATCGAAGACCAACTTGGTGAAGTTGCAGAATACAAAGGTTTGAAATCATTCTACAACTTGAAAAAATAATAGATTCTAACCTAGTTCGTTTTGAATCAGGATGAAACACTCTCTTCAGGAATTTCTGAAGAGAGTTTTTTGTCTGTATGACAATATAGAATGATAAATAAAAAACCACCATTTGGTGGTTTTGGGGGGTGGAAATACAGGAGAAGCAGGAGTTATTGCTTCACGTCATCAGTTGCAACGTCTTCTCCGAACCATTTGTCAGAGATTTTTTGGAATTCGCCACTTTGGTAAAGTTCTTTAAAGGCTTTGTTGATGTTTTCAATTAGTTGTTTATCTGTTTTACGAGCTCCGACTGCGAAATCTTCCCCATCAAACTCGCTCGCAATGATGTTGTAATTGTCCAATTCTCTTTCTTGTTGGAGATAGTAATTAGCGTAGACACGGTCAATTAACAATCCATCAATTCGATCATTTTTTAAATCAATCAATGCTTGTGTAAAAGTTTCGTACTGAGTAGCGTCGTTATCTTTGACAAGATCTTTTAAGACCTCTGGTTTAGAAGTGAAAGCATCATAGCCAGATGAACCAGACTGTGCACCGAGTACTTTGTCTTTCATGTTAGCAAAACTCTCGATGTTTGAAGACTTTTTCGTCACAAGGACTTGTTCGTTGTTCATATAAGGAACTGAAAATCCGACTTTTTCTTGACGTTCGTCTGTAATGGAGTAACCATTCCAAATCAAGTCGATTTTTCCATTTTTTAATTCAGTTTCTTTCAAATCCCAGTTAATCGGTTGCCATTTGACCTCAATATCATATTGTTGAAAGACAGCTGTCGCTAAGTCAATGTCAAATCCGACATATTCACCTTTTTCATCTTCATAACCCATAGGAACAAAGGTATTATCGAAACCAATGGTAATAGATTTTTCTTCTTGGTATGTTTTCCACTTGTCGGCAGACGAAGTGGATTCTTTTGTTCCACCACAAGCTGCGAGTGCAAGCGTCGCTAGCACCGCTGTCATTGATAAGAGTGTTTTTTTTTATCGTCATCATCATTTCCTGCTTTCGTTATTTTGGATTGATTTTTAAAATAGTATCTGAGATAGCTTCTGCAAATTGCAGATCATGAGTGACCACAATTTGCGTAATTCCCATTTGGCGATTTTGCAAAATTAATTTTTCGACTTCTTGACGTAGCTCAGGATCAAGGGCACTTGTTGGTTCATCGTAACCAATAATTTGAGGGTTAATCATCATGGCACGTGCCAATGCGACCCGTTGTTTTTGTCCTCCTGATAATGAAAAGGGGTAAGCTTTGGCATGCTCTGATAAGCCTAGGCGATTTAGCAAATCTTTAGCTCTTTGAGTTGCCTCGTCTTTTGTTTCCTTCATCGTTTTCATTGGAGATAGAATAAGATTTTCCAAGACAGTCAAATGTGGAAATAACTGAAAATCTTGGAAGACAAATCCCAATAAATTGAGATTCTCTAAATGGTCAATTGGAACAGATTCACCATTATAGATGATGTCACCAGCATCGATTTTTTCTAGACCAGCTAGCATGCGAAGAAGAGTTGTTTTTCCTCCTCCTGAAGGCCCTACAAGTGATAAAACCTTTCCGTCTTCAATGGTTAAATCAAATTGTTCGAATATTTTTTTCTGGCCAAATTGTTTAGAGATATTTCGTAATTCTAACATATGACCTCCTCTTATTTGTAGTAATTAAAACGTTTTTCAATCTGTTTGGAGAGAATGGTTACCCCGCCTATCAAGACAAGATAAATAGCTCCAGCAATAAACATAGGTACTAGCGTAGCATCGCGATTTGCGGCAGTTTTACTTGCAAGTAGGAGATCACCAACGCCTAAGACGTAAACTAGTGAGGAATCTTTCACTAAGTTAATGATTTCATTAAACACACTTGGTAATACAATTTTCACTACTTGAGGTAGAATAATGTAGTAAATAGTTTGTGTTTGATTGAACTTCAGAACTTTTGCTGCTTCATATTGTCCTTTTGGAATGGATTCAATGCCACCTCTGAATATTTCTGCGAAATAGGCTGCATAGTTTAGGACAAATGCAAGAATGGCAGCAGGCATACGGTCAATGACAATTCCAATATTTGGTAGAACATAGTAAAAGAAAATCAATTGCAATAGCAAAGGTGTTCCACGCATTACCCAAATATAGACATTTAATAGCCAATGGAGTGGTTTAAAGTGAATCTGCATTAAAAATGCGAGCAAAATTCCTAGAGGAATAGAAAGTACTAATACGATACAAAAAACTTGCAGTGTGACGAGGCTACCATTTAATAGACTGGGCAAAATTTCAAGGATATACTGCAAAAGAGACTGCCTCCTTTTAAATAAGATAAGTCATTATACCAAAAAAAGAGAAGAATGTCGTCCATTTTTACCCAAAAATACGCTTAAATGAATTTTTATGAATGTAAAGTGTTCGATAGTAGATATGGTATACTAGTAGTGGGTGGAACGGATGATTTTATGGAGAAGAAATTAAAGCAAATTATTCAGAATTCTGACAATGGTCTGCTGAAACAATTCTTAGAAGAACAATATCCAGTTGATGTAGCATTGATATTGGAGGAGTTAGATGATGAAGAAGTATTAAAAGACTTTATTGCATTGGCCAATAATCAACAACTCAGTGAAATTTTACGCGAAGCTGGACCAAAATTACAACGAAAAATGATGCAAATCATCACTTTTCACAGAGCTATTGATTTGTTTTATTTCATGCCAAATGATGATGTTGTGGATATTTTGGAGACGCTGCATGTCGATGTACGCAAGCAGTACTTGAATCTAATGCGTAACAGTGAGCGTGAAGAGGTGCAAAAAATTCTTGCCTATGATGCTCATACAGCTGGTGGTCTTATGACGACTGAGTTTATCACCTTTAAAGCGCAATTAACTGTTGGCCAAACTCTGGAAGAACTGCGAAAAATTTCTCCAAATACTGAGGTGATTGATATATTATTTATCACTAATCAAGAAAATACAGTCATTGGATGGATTAATATACGTGATTTATTTATTCATGAGGCTGAGATGGAGCTCAATGAATTGATGAATTCTCACTTAATAACGGTGACGACAGAAGTCGATCAAGAAGAAGTTGCAAGACTCACGGCTAAATATGATTTATCAGTGGTCCCAGTAGTCAATCATCGCAAGGTGATTTTAGGGATTATTACGATTGATGATATTATTGACGTACTGCAAGAAGAGTATCAAGAGGATATGTTAAGAATGGGTGGGGTACAGGAATCAGAAGAAATCGGCGATCCTTTTCTTGATTCTTTGAAAAAACGTCTTCCTTGGCTTCTCATTAATTAGCTGACGGTCTTCTTGGCTTCAGCTACGGTAGCTTTCTTTGATGATGTGATTGCACAGGTGGTTGCCTTGGCAGCCATTAGTCCGATTATAACCGGTATGGGAGGGAATTCTGCTTCACAGACCTTAGCATTAGTTATACAAGGGATAACGCTTGGGAAGCTAGATTTAAAAGAGGATAAGAGTCTGGTCATGAATGAGATCTGTCTGGCTTTAGTAAATGGTTTTTTCACAGGTCTGGTAGCAGCCTTGGTGATGTTTTTCTTCTATCAAAAAAATCTATTTGTCCTTGATTGTCGTGTTAGCGATGATGGTCAATCTAGTTTTCGGAGCTATATTTGGGTATTTTGTTCCCCTAATACTCAAGGCTTTGAAACAGGACCCAGCTTTGGCTTCAACCATTTTTATTACAACGGCCACAGATGTCTTGGGTTATTTGGCATTTTTGGGATTGGCTCGGATCTTTTTACCCTTATTGTTATGAAACATTAGTAGCTTTAAAAAAGCGATTGTCGGAATATAAAAAAAGCTGGAATCTTCCAGCTTTTTGAAATCAAATATTCGATTATTTGCCACCAAATAATCCTTTTACTTTATCTAGTACACCATCTAGACCATTTGCACCTTCAAGCAAGGTTTTAGCTTGTTCAAAATATTCGCCAAGTTGGTCTTTGTTTTCATTTAGAAAATCCTGTGCTGCTGAGAAATCTTTTTTCTCAATTAATTCTTGAATTTTGTTTAATAATTCTGTTGGGTTCATGTTAGATTACCTCTTTTTTCTTTTCTATCTTTATTAAACCATAAAATGGTATTTTTAGAAAGAGATTGGCTTGAAGCTTGTGCAAACAGCCTCTGGAACTTGGAAATCATGGCTGATTTCTGTTAATTTTCCTGTTTCGGCATTCCGTGCGAAGACTGTAACACCGTCGGAATCTTGATGGGCAACAATCAAGTGACTGTTACTTGGTGAAAGGGTGAAATCACGCGGTGTTTTTCCATTCGTTGGGACGATTTCAACTAGTTCCAAACTAGCGTCTGCGAGAGTTTTATATACAGCAATTGAATCATGGCCGCGATTGGAAGCATAGACGAATTTTCCGTCTGCGGAAATACGGATAGCAGCAGTAGCATTAAAATCAGTATAATCAGAAGGTAGAGTTGCAATCGTCTGCATCCGCTCAAACTGGCCTAAGCCATCATAAATGAGGACTTCAATCGTTGCATTTAACTCGCAAATCAAATAAGCGATTTTAGCACTGGGGTGAAATACAAGATGACGAGGACCTGCACCAGCTGCACTTTGGTACGAGTCCAGTAAGGATAATTTTCCGTCATCGGAAACTCTATAGGTGAGAACCTGATCACAACCTAAATCACATGTTACAAGGTATTTATCTGGAGTCAAGTCAGAGAAATGAGCGTGTGGGCCTTGTTGGTTCGGGTGTGGTCCAGAGCCATGATGTTGAATGACATCAGCCAATTCGAGACCACCATCTGGCTGACGTTTGTAGGATAAAATTTGTCCTTTATGATAATTTGCTCCATAGACGAGTTGGCGTTCGTTGTCTACTGATACATAGCACAGTGGTGCACCTTCTTCAAGGACATGATTTATCAGGTGATAATCTGGGGAAAACGAAGCAATTCCACCTTCATCTCCCACAGCACCGACTGTATACAAGTTGCCATCTCCCGCAAAGGCTAGATAAGTTGGATTCGCTTCTTCTGCTACCAACTTCAAATTGCTGAGTTTTCCAGTAGTTTCATCAAACGATGCCTTGTAAATTCCCTTGGATGTACGCCGGGTATAGGTTCCAAAATAGATCTCCATCTTCAACTTCCTCATTTGTATTTATTTTATTCATTATACCATAAATTAGTGCAGGTCTATCTTGTAAAATTTGCATCATTCCTGAGAGAAAATGGTACAATAATATAAGAAAACATTGAAAGAGGTTTCCTATGAGGGAGAAGAAGCAGAAATTTTTTACTTCTTGGTTTTATAAGTGGTTTATGAACAACCAAGGGGTAACTTTTTTATTGGTAAGCCTGTTGGTGCTGATTAATCTTTTCTTGTTTACCAAGGTTAGTTTTTTACTCAAGCCTATCGGTAGTTTTATTGATATTTTGCTATTACCAATGATTTTGACAGGATTGCTTTACTATCTATTGAATCCTGTTGTGGATTGGTTAGAAAAATTGAAGATGTCTCGGACCGTGGCTATTTCGATTGTTTTTGTATTTATTGTGATTCTGTTAGTATGGGGACTTGGTGTAGCAATCCCAAATATTCAGGAACAGATTGTAGCGTTTGCCAAAAATGTCCCCAATTATATTCAAGAAATTGAGGAGAGGGTGACCGATTTATTGCAAGATGATCGCTTTGCTCAATTTCGACCAACTGTAATTGACGTTATGGATCAGCTGAATGATCAAGTAATTGGCTATGCACAAAAAGTTTCTTCAAGTGCAGTTGATTGGGCTGGGAATTTGATTTCTACGGCATCACAAATTATCGTAGCAATTTTGATTATGCCCTTTATTCTCTTTTATCTGTTACGAGATGGTCACGCCCTAAAAGGTCACATTACCAAGTATCTGCCAACATCGTGGCGGAGTCCAATCGGCACCGTCTTAACAAATGTGAATAGTCAGCTCTCCAATTATGTGAGGGGGCAGGTAACAGTTGCCATGATTGTGGCTGCCATGTTTTCAATTTTGTTTTCGATTATTGGATTAAGTTACCCAATTACTCTGGGGGTATTAGCAGGTTTCTTGAATTTGATTCCTTACCTAGGTTCCTTTCTTGCGATGATTCCGGCTGTGTTGCTGGGATTGGTAGCTGGACCATTCATGCTGGTAAAAGTCTTAATTGCCTTTATGGTAGAGCAAACCATTGAGGGACGTTTTGTGACGCCACTCATCATTGGTAGTTCGTTAAGTATCCATCCAATCACGATTTTAGTAGTGTTGTTGACTTCTGGTCAGATGTATGGTGTACTTGGTGTCTTGCTTGGCATTCCAATCTATGCCTCTATCAAAGTCGTTTTTAAAGCTGTTTTTGATTGGTACAAAGAGTACAGTGGGTTATACGAAGATGTATTGCCTAAAGAAAAGAAAGAAGTTGAGGTTGTCAGTGAATAATAGTGAAAAAATGTTGGTTTCTTTGGATCAACAAGATTTAATACGTGCTAATAAATATTTTAAAAAAGCCTTGTTGCAAGATGATGCAGCAACCTTGTTAGATTTAGCAACCTATCTGGAATCGATTGGGTTTTACCCTCAAGCCAAGGAAGCCTATGAACAATTGGTCAGTGAATTTCCAGAAGTATCCTTGAATCTGGCAAATATTGCCAACGAAGATGGAAATATCGAGGAGGCTTTTGCTTACCTTGATCAGATTGATGAAGAAAGTCCCTATTATTTAGAAGCATTGGTGGTGAAAGCAGACCTTTATCAATCTGAAGGGTTAGCAGATGTTGCGCGTGAAAAATTACTCGAAGCAACAAATTTGTCAGATGAACCGATTTTAACGTTTGGTCTTGCAGAGTTAGATATGGAATTGGGAAATTTCCAAGAAGCCGTTCAAGAATATGCGCAGTTAGATAATCGGGTAATCTATGATATGACGGGGGTGTCTACCTACCAACGTATTGGTATTGCCTATGCTAGTCTTGGGAAGTTTGAAGCAGCCATCGAATTCCTTGAAAAAGCAGTCGAATTGGAATATGAGGATCAGACGGTTTACGAATTAGCAACCCTTTTATATGATCAAGAAGAATATCAACGGGCTAATCTTTATTACAAACAATTGGACACTATCAATCCTGATTTTGAAGGCTATGAATTTGCTTATGCTCAGTCTTTGCATGCGGAGCACAAAGTGGCAGAAGCACTGGCGATGGTTCAAAAAGGATTATCAAAAAATGAATTTGACCAAGCTCTTCTACTCTTGGCTTCTCAGTATGCCTATGAGGAGCATAATGCTACATTATCGGAAGAATATTTGTTGAAGGCCAAAGAAAGCGCAGAAGACACCAATGAGGTCATTTTACGGCTGACAACTCTCTATCTTGAACAAGAACGTTTTGAGGATGTAGTAGACTTAGAAAACGAAGATTTGGACAACGTATTGGCTCGCTGGAATATTGCAAAAGCTTATCAGGCATTAGAAAATGATGAAAAAGCGCTGGAATATTTTGATAGCTTGATGGCTGATTTGTCTGAAAATCCAGAGTTTTTAGCTGATTATGTCCAGATTCTGAGACAAGATGGTGCTTTTCATGAAGCTCGTCATGTGGCAGCGCGTTATTTAAAACTCGTACCAGATGATGTGGCGATGCAAGATTTTTACAATCAAGAAGACTAGGGCGTACGCATCTTTGAGCAAATGGATGATGTTTATTGATTAAAAGAGTTTGCGAGAACAAGCTTTCAATTTTTGACATACTCTATTCGTTCAAATGGATAAAACCAATAAAAAACGAACAAGACTGTATTCTGAATATCAGAGAACAATCTTTGTTCGTTTTTTTTATTTTAGTCTAGACCTTATCCAAGTTTCATTTTATTAGAGTTTCATAGAGGCTATTTTTTCTTCAGTTGGGGTGACGCGGAGCGTTTTCTGGCCACGGTAGGTTACAAATCCAGGTTTACCACCTGTTGGTTTATGGAGTTTTTTGGCTTCAATCATATCCACTTGCACTAAATTAGAATGACGAGCTTTGGAAAAATAGGCAGCGAGTTCAGCCGCATCCGTTTTGACTTCATCAGTTGGATCTAGATTGTCAGTGATAATGACATGGCTTCCAGGAATGTCTTTAGCGTGGAACCAGAGTTCCCTTTTTTTTGCCATCTTGAAAGTTAATTCATCGTTTTGAAGGTTATTTTTCCCGACCAGAATAATGGTCTTTCCATCACTAGCCAAGTAACGCTCAGGTTTTTGCCGTTTTGCAATTTTTTCACGATGTCGACGTTTAAGATAACCTGTCTCAATAAGCTCTTCACGAATCTCATCAATTTCTGATAGGCTAGCCTGATTGAGCAAGGTTTCTACACTTTCGAGATAGAGAATGGTCGCTTTTGTTTCTTCTATGAGATTTGTCAGGTGTTTGACAGCCTCTTTTAATTTCTGGTATTTCTTGAAATACCGTTGGGCATTTTGACTAGGTGTGAGAGCGACGTTGAGAGCAATCTTTATCGGCTGATTTGTATAGTAGTTGTCTAAGGTCACACTGGATTGGTCATTTGGAACCTGATGGAGATAGGTAGTCAGTAACTCCCCTTTTTGGCGAAATTCCTCTGCATTTTCAGTGGCGCGTAATTCTTCCTCTTGCTTGATGAGTTTCTTACGATTTTTTTCCAACTCGCTAGCGACCCGTTTGATGAGTTCGTTTGCTTGTTGAGCAACACGATCTCGTTCTGCTTTATTTTGATAATAGGCGTCTAGTAACGCGGAAAGAGAGGGAAATTCCTGCTGACTATCCTTGAAGGGAACAGCACTGTAAGATTTTTCTGTCAAACAGGGCTGCATTTTTTGTTGGAAGAAGGAACGGAAGTTTTTTAACTTGTCGTTTGTCAGTCGCTGGCTCAATTCTGTTGCAGTATCTCGACCTATCCCCTGAAATAAATGTTGGAGATGTTTGGGGCTTAACTCCTGCGTACTCAAAATTTCAAATAATTTTTCATCACTAATGGCAAAAGGATTTTTCCCTTCAGAAGCTGGAGGAGCAATGTAAGCTGAGCCAGGGAGAATGGTCCGATAGGAGTTTTGTGAAAATCCAACGTGCTTGATAGCTTCAATGATTTTATTCTCTCTCTTATCAACCAGAATGATATTACTGTGTTTACCCATGATTTCAACGATAAGAGTTGCCTGAATAGCGTCTCCAATTTCATCTTTATTGGACACAGAAATTTCTAAAATTCTGTCGTTCTCCATTTGTTCAATTCGTTCAATCACAGCCCCTTGGAGATATTTCCGAAGGATCATGGTAAAGGTATTCGGAGTTTTGGGATTGGCAAATTCGGTCTCTGTCAGTTGCACACGCCCAAAAACGGAATGGGCAGATAGGAGTAGCTTGTGATTCTTTCGGTTGCTACGGATTGCGAGCACTAATTCTTGTTCAAAAGGTTGGTTAATTTTTTGGATGCGGCCTCCTTCTAATTCTTGCTGGAGTTCGGCCGTCATATGGTGTAAAAAAAAGCCATCAAAAGACATGGGACACCTCGTTTCTATTCTGAATGATATTATATCATAACTTTTTCAGATAAAAAAATTTTAGAAAATTTCAAAAATTACTTGCATTTTTTTGAATATAAGGTATAATGATAAAAAACACAGGAGGAAATGATGATGCATACACAATTCATTACAACATGGCAAAGCTGGCGTAGATAAGTTGTATTTATGTGTGTGCATAGATACAACTTTTTAGAGCACTTCTAAAAAAGTATCTATGCGCTAGGTATCATCTATCAAATAGGGCGCATGGTAAGTTTTTCTTACTAGGCGCTTTTTCTTTTTTAGTTGGCTCGTTGGAATTTGGAAATAGAACATCGGAACAAGAACAAGGAGCAGAAATATGAAAAACAAATCGTTAATTGGAACATTGATAGTTTTAGCTGTTTTAGTAGTGGGAGCATTGGCTATTGACTATATTCCAGCCAAAAAAACATCAAACGAAGATAAGGACGTAAAAATCGGTATATTACAATTCGTAACCCATGACGCCCTTGACCAGATTGAAAAGGGCATTGAGGATGGTCTGGCAGAAGCTGGATATGATGGAGAAACAGTTGAATTGACAGTCCTCAATGCGGAAGGAGACCAAAGTAAAATTCAAACCATGAGTAAAAAATTGGTCAATGATGGAAATGACATCGTGATTGGTATTGCGACGCCAGCGGCTCAAGGATTGGCATCCGCTACAACTGACATTCCAGTTGTCATGGGGGCAATCTCAGATCCAATCGGGGCCAAATTGGTAAAGGACATGGACCATCCTGAAGGGAACGTGACTGGATTGTCTAATAAAGTTCCTTTGAAGCAAACGGTAGACCTTATCACAGAAATCACACCGAATGCCAAAACAATTGGTGTACTTTATGCAAGTAATGAGGACAATTCCGTTTCACAGGTCAAAGAATTTACAGAGTATGCTGAGGAGTCAGGATTAACGGTTGTTGAATATGCCGTTCCATCCACTAACGAAATTAAAACTACCATGAATGTGATGGCTGGCAAAGTAGATGCCATTTTTGTACCACAAGATAATACCATTGCCAGTGCCTTTACGACGGTTATAAATGAGGCTAGTGCTGCAAAAATTCCAGTATATTCTAGTGTGGACACCATGGTCAAAGAAGGAAGTATCGCATCAGTGGCACAGAGTCAGTATGGTTTAGGAACAGAGACGGCCAAGGTAGCAGTGAAACTCCTTGCAGGTAAGAAGGTAGCAGATGTGCCTGTTACGGTTGTAGATACAGGTGTTCCAACAGTAAACTTGAAGGTGGCAAAAGAATTGGGGATTACGATTCCCACCAGTGTTTTGGAAGAAGCGGATATCGCTGTTGAAGCAGACTAAGGCTGGGGTTAGGAGAGATAGGAGAAATATATGATTATTTCATCGGTATCACAGGGACTTTTATGGGGGATATTAGGCTTGGGGATTTACCTGACCTTCCGCATCCTGAATTTTCCTGATATGACAACAGAAGGTTCCTTTCCATTAGGAGGAGCGGTGGCAGTTACTTTGATGAACAGTGGCCTTCATCCACTAGTGGCAACCTTATTGGGAGCTCTGGCAGGCTGTGTAGCAGGGCTATTGACTGGTTTGCTGTATACGAAAGGGAGGATTCCAACCATTCTAGCAGGAATTTTAGTCATGACTTCTTGTAATTCCATCATGTTGATGATTATGGGGCGGGCCAATCTTGGTTTGCTAGACAGTCAGACTTTGCCAGACTTGCTACCTTTTAGGGCAGATGTGAATTTGCTTTTATTGGGCTTGATGGCAGTCGTGATAGTGATTGGAGGAGTAATTTATTTCCTTTACACACGTTTGGGACAAGCCTATATTGCAACAGGGGATAACCGGGAGATGGCCAAGAGTTTTGGGATTCATACCGACCGTATGGAGGTCATGGGCTTGGTTGTTTCAAATGGTTTGATTGCCCTCGCAGGCGCTCTGGTTAGCCAACAAGATGGTTATGCGGACGTGTCCAAAGGGATTGGTGTCATCGTTATCGGACTTGCCAGTATTATCATCGGGGAAGTTCTATATTCAACAGGATTGACCTTGCTCGAGCGAATGATTGCCATTGTCGTGGGCTCTATCTTCTATCAATTCCTGATTACAGCGGTCATTGCTCTTGGTTTTAATACGAATTATTTGAAACTCTTTAGTGCCGTAGTCTTGGCTATTTGCTTGATGGTGCCTGTTTTGAGACAGAAATTCTTCAAGGGAGTGAATTTGTCACGATGAAAAAAATTGTAGAATTAACCCATGCGACGGTGCAGGTCAATAATGGTTTTGACGAGGTGAAGACCATTTTAGACGATGTGAATTTGACTATTTACGAACATGATTTTCTGACGATTCTCGGAGGAAATGGTGCTGGTAAATCAACCCTCTTTAATATCATTGCAGGGACCTTGATGTTAACCAGCGGCAGCATTTCTATCCTTGGAGAAGATGTGACCAACTTGCCTGCTGAAAAGAGAGCCAATTATCTTGCTCGTGTCTTTCAAGATCCGAAAATGGGGACAGCTCCTCGGATGACGGTGGCAGAAAACCTCTTGATTGCTAAGTATCGCGGGGAAAAGAGAGGCTTTGTTCCTCGTAATATCCAGGCTTTTGAGGAGGAATTTTCCCATCTTATCACTAAGACAGGAAATGGACTAGAAAAACATTTGGACACGCCAACGGGTCTCTTATCGGGTGGGCAAAGACAGGCTTTGAGTTTGTTGATGGCGACGTTGAAGCGACCAGAATTGCTCTTGTTGGATGAGCATACCGCTGCACTGGATCCGAAGACCAGTGTTGCCCTGATGGAATTGACTGATGGTTTTATCCGAGAAGATAAATTGACCGCTCTCATGATTACGCATCACATGGAGGATGCTCTCAAATATGGAAATCGTCTCATTGTTATGAAGGACGGCAAAGTTGTCCGTGACTTGAATAGAGCCGAAAAAGCCAATATGCAATTAGCGGATTATTATCAGTTTTTTGATTGAAGAAAAAATTGGTCCACTGGACCATTTTTTTATAAATGTATAAAAATCTACTTTCCTTTTACAAAAGTGTTATACTTAGGCTAGAACTATCGAAAGGAGACACAATATGTCAAAATTAGAATTGTTGATGGATACTTTGGAGCGAGGCCAGGAGCGTTTTTTGGAAACCTTGGAGCAGATGACGGTGGCAGAAGCCAACACGATGCCAAATCCGTTGATAAAGTCGGTGACTTGGTTGATTTGGCATAGTAGCCGTGTCTTGGATTATCAGATTTCTCCTCTTGCTGGTCTGCCTCAGCTGTATGAAACAGCAGGTTTTAAGGAGCGGTTCAATCTGGACTTGCCAGATGATACGGAGGATTGGCGCCATACCCCTGAAGAAGCTGCCAAAGTGGTGGTAGAAGACAAGCAAGTGTTGATTGATTACTTGCAGACCAGCATGGACAGAACGAAGGAATATTTTGCAAATTTAGACGAAGAACGTTTAACAGATATTGTTGATCGGAGCTGGACACCGGCTGTTACAAGAGCAGTTCGCCTGGTTTCAACTGTTGATGATGTTGTCATGCATTCAGGACAGGCTGTCTATACACGGCGCTTGGTGATCGGGAAGTAAGGGGGAATGAGTTTGTGAAGGTAGAATTAGTTGAGGCATCTATTGAGAAACAAGATATCGCTTATCAGCTGATACAGACTTTTTGGAAAGAACATAATGATGTGTTGCTGACGGATGACGAGGCTCTACTGGACTACCAAAATTGGACAAAGACAGGTCATGAGTTATGGCTAGTGAGGTTTGCTGGAGACTACATCGGATTTGCTCATTTGGGAAGTCGAGGTCAAAATATCGATTGGCTGGAAGACTTATTCATTCTTCCTCCGTTTCAGAATCAAGGAATAGGAAGTCAGGTGATTGCTCTGATAGAAGAGAGGGTGCAACAGTATTCAGAATCGCTATACATTGAAGTGGCTGCTCGGAATTTGAAAGCCTTAAAATTATATGAAAAGCTAGGTTTTAACTGTTTCAATACGCTGACGATTCGGAAAGATTTTGATGAAGCAGCTTTTGAGGCTGTAAGTGAGGAAGTAATAGCGGGTTTTCCTTTTGAAATCAGGAAAAGGAAGTAAAAATCACCCTTTTCTTTTTCTCTATGCTACAATAGAAAAAAGAAAGGAGAACATTATGTTTGATCAAAAAGCAGCAACCTATGATACAGAAGAAAAAGAAGTCGTTGCACAGACCATTCGGAAAGAATTGCTCCGCTATGTACAAGAAACAAATACGAAATTGGTAGACTTTGGTGGGGGGACAGGTTTAATTACGATTCCTTTGGCGAATCAATTTCAAGAAATTCTTATTTTAGACCAATCTCAAGGAATGTTGGCTCAGGCAGAGAAGAAGATATTGGCACAAGAATTGGAAAATGTCCGTTTGATACATGGGGATGAAAACAATTTACCTGCTGGGCCTGACATTATTTTTAGTTGTCAAGTATTGCACCATATTCATGATTTGAAGCCCACTTTGTTAAAAATGAAAACAGCGTTAAACTCAGAAGGGCAACTGATTATCGTAGATTTTATAAAAAATGAATCCTTAGCAGATCAGCATCACCATGGATTTGATGTAGAGGTATTGGAGAAACAAATTGCCGCACTTGGCTTTACAGATATTGAATCTAACATCATTTATGAGGATGATCATTTGTTTAGAAATCAGTATGCGCAACTGTTCTTATTACGTGCAGTAAAATCTGTTGATCATTAATGAAGCCAAAAGAGGTTTGGAGTCTCAAATCTCTTTTTTTGCTAGATTCTATCAGCGTTTCCTTTTGAAAAAAACATGAAAACAGTGTATAATATAAATGATATGCAGGTATCTGCAACGCAGTAATTCGACTTGTCAACCTATGAAAAACTAGGACACAAGGACCGTTTGTATGAAAATAAATCATAAAAGAGGAATAAAATGAGCGATATCAATATTATTGCTTTGGGTGGTGTCCGTGAGAATGGGAAAAATCTCTACATCGCCGAAGTGAAAGACAGTATTTTTGTCTTGGATGCAGGACTGAAATATCCTGAAAATGAACAGTTAGGTGTTGACGTCATTGTGCCAAACTTTGACTACCTAGAAGAGAACAAACATCGTGTAGCCGGTGTTTTCTTGAGTCATGGACACGCAGATGCAATAGGGGCCCTACCATATCTTTTGGAGAAGGTAGAAGTCCCTGTATTTGGCTCACATTTGACCATTGAGTTGGCGAAATTGGTCGTGAAAAACTATACGGCTACTAAAAAATTCAATGATTTTCATGTGATTAATGCCAAATCAGAAATTGATTTTGGTGACTCTGTTATTTCTTTCTTCAAGACAACTCACTCAATTCCAGAAAGTTTAGGAATTGTCATCAAGACGGATGAGGGAAATATTGTCTACACTGGTGATTTCAAATTTGACCAAGCAGCTGCTCCGTACTATAAGACAGATTTTGCCCGTTTAACAGAAATTGGTCGTGAGGGTGTTCTGGCGCTCTTGTCTGATTCTGCAAATGCGGATAGCCATGTGCAGGTCGCCAGTATGCATGAAGAGTCTGAAGAAATCCTCAACACTATTGCAGACTGGGATGGTCGGGTGATTGTGGCAGCAGTTGCAAGTAATATTGTCCGTATCCAGCAGATTTTTGATGCAGCAGAAGCAACAGGCCGTCGTGTAGTATTGACAGGACACGATGTGGAAAATATTGTCCGTACAGCTATTCAACTGAAGAAGCTTCGTTTAGCAAGTGAGCGACTGCTTATCAAGCCAAAAGAAATGCACAAATTTGAGGATCATGAACTCATCATTTTGGAAACAGGAAGGATGGGCGAACCCCTCAATGGTCTCCGTAAGATGTCTATCGGCCGTCATCGCTATGTCGAAATTAAAGATGGCGATTTGGTCTATATCGTGACAACCCCAACGGTTTCGAAAGAAGCAGTTGTTGCCAAAGTTGAAAATATGGTATATCAAGCAGGTGGAATCGTCAAATCCATTACGAAAAACTTACGGGTATCAGGTCATGGAAATGCGCGTGATTTGCAGCTCATGCTCAACATCCTACATCCCAAATTTCTCTTCCCGATTCAAGGAGAATACCGTCAGCTAGATGCTCATGCAAATGCAGCGCTTGAAATAGGGATGTTCCCTGAAAATATCTTCATTATCAAACGTGGCGATGTCATGAGTTATGAACAGGGCGAGTTTGTCCACAATGGATCGGTGCCTGCTGGGGATGTCATGATTGACGGAAATGCGATGGGGGATGTGGGCAACATTGTCCTTCGTGACCGTAAAATCTTGTCTGAAGATGGTATCTTCATAGTTGCCATTACTGTCAATCGTAAGGAAAAGAAGATTATTTCTAAGGCAAAAGTACACACACGTGGATTTGTTTATGTCAAGAAAAGTAAAGATATCCTGCGTGAATCAAGTGAATTGGTCAATAACACTGTCGAAAATTACTTCACAAAAGATACCTTTGACTGGGGTGAATTGAAGGGTGCTGTCCGTGATGATCTGTCTAAGTATCTTTACGAACAAACCAAACGCCGTCCGGCAGTATTGCCAGTGATTATGGAAGTCCGTTAATTATCTATAAAACAGCCCTTGTGGCTGTTTTTCTTGAAAGGAAGGAGTGGGAAATATGGCTACATTTGAAATTGAATATCAATCAGCGGTGCTGGATATGGTGCGTCGTGTATCTGTCCTCTATCCAGATGCAGCTGAGGTGACAGCAGAAGAAGCTGTGTCAACGGATATCCCCGTGTTGTATCTCTTGCACGGAATGGGTGGCAATGAAGATTCGTGGCGTAAACGAACAGCTATCGAGCGTCTTTTACGTCATACCAACTTAATTGTCGTAATGCCAACAACTGATTTGGGCTGGTACACCAATACGACTTATGGACTTGATTACTACGACGCAATCGCAAAAGAACTACCTGCGATTATGCAACGCTTCTTTCCTAATATGACCAAAAAACGTGAAAAAACCTTTATTGCAGGTCTTTCTATGGGTGGTTATGGCGCCTTTAAAATTGCCCTGTCCACCAATCAATACAGTTGGGCAGGGTCATTTTCAGGTGCCATTGGCATTGGAATGGATGAGCAGGATTTGACGCGTGCAACGGGTGTAGAAGCGCCTTATTGGACAGGTGTTTTTGGTGATGTCAGTCAACTAACTACTTCTAAGCATGTTCTGACGAATCTTGTGAAAGACCACGATAAGAAAACTAAATTCTACGCTTGGTGTGGCGAAGAGGATTTTCTCTATCAAGCCAACCAAGTCGCAGTAGAGCAGTTTCAGCAAGCAGCTCTTGATTTGACCTATGCGCATGCACCAGGCAAGCATGAATGGTACTACTGGGAAAAGCAATTAGAAGTTTTCTTAGAAATGTTGCCGATTGATTATGTGAAAGAGGAAAGGTTGTCTTAATGGAAATTCGGAAAGCAGATATGGTTGATACCAAGGCTCATATTCAGCACTTTTTTGACCAGTATGATGAACACATGTTGGGGCATCCATTAGAAGTTGAGAAGCATTCGGATCAACTGGTTTTGCAGGCAGTAGAAAATGAAAAGGTCCTTGGTGGATTGATTGCCAAAAAGTTTTTTGACAGCATCCATCTGGCAGAATTGGCAGTAGATTTTAATCATCGAAAGGATGGTATCGGCTCTCGATTGATGGAAGAGATGGAGAAATGGGCGATAGAACAAAACGTCCATGTCATCACGATTTCAACAGAATCTTACCAAGCGCAGGCCTTTTATGAAAAATTTGGCTATCGTGAATTTGGACGATTGAAAGATATGCCTTTTAAGGGAGTTGAAAAGATTTATATGGTGAAATATCTTTCGTGATGAAAATCTGTTATTAGTAAGTTAGGCAGGGAAGTTTCCCTGCCATTTTTGCAAAATTTTGATAGAATAGAATCATGATTATATTAAGCGGAAACAAGATTGAGCGCTCTTTTTCAGGAGAAGTGCTCTTTGATAATATCAATATTCAGGTGGATGAGCGAGATCGGATTGCCCTTGTTGGACGCAACGGTGCTGGCAAATCTACTCTCTTGAAAATTTTGGTTGGAGAAGAGGCAGCAACGACTGGTGAGGTTAGTACCAAGCGCGATTTGACCTTGTCTTATCTAGCTCAGGATAGTCGTTTTGAGTCGGAAAATACCATCTACGATGAAATGCTCCATGTCTTTGATGATTTGCGTAAGGACGAAGCGCGTCTGCGTGCGATGGAAATGCAGATGGCAGAGCTTACAGGTAGCGACCTAGAGAAATTGATGGCAGACTACGACCGCTTGTCAGAGGAGTTTCGCCAGCAGGGTGGTTTTACCTATGAGAGCGATATTCGAGCGATTTTAAATGGTTTCAAATTTGATGAATCCATGTGGCAGATGACGATTTCTTCCCTCTCTGGTGGGCAAAATACGCGTTTGGCATTAGCGAAGATGTTGCTGGAAAAACCCGAACTTTTGGTCTTGGATGAGCCGACCAACCATCTGGATATTGAGACCATTGCTTGGTTGGAAAACTATTTGGTTAACTACCAAGGGGCTCTCATTATCGTCAGTCACGACCGTTATTTCTTGGACAAGGTGGCAACGGTAACCCTTGATTTGACAACTCATTCGCTAGACCGTTATGTCGGAAATTATTCTAAATTCATGGATTTGAAGGCGGAAAAATTGGCGACGGAGATGAAGAATTATGACAAGCAACAAAAGGAAATTGCCAAGTTAGAAGATTTTGTTAATCGTAATATCGTTCGAGCTTCCACAACCAAACGAGCGCAGGCTAGACGAAAGCAACTGGAAAAAATGGAACGCCTAGACAAACCGCAGGCAGGACAAAAATCCGCCAATATGACCTTTCAGGCGGACAAGGTATCTGGGAATGTCGTGTTGACAGTAGAAGAAGCAGCTATCGGCTATGATGGGCAAGTCCTGTCTCAGCCTGTTTCCTTAGATATGAAAAAGTTTGATGCCATTGCTATTGTAGGGCCAAATGGGATTGGTAAATCTACTCTTCTCAAATCCATTATCGGTCAAATTCCCTTTATCAAGGGGGAGGCGACCTATGGCGCCAATGTCGAGGTAGGTTATTATGACCAAACGCAGTCCAATCTAACTCCGACCAATACTGTCTTAGATGAGCTGTGGAATGATTTTTCAACAACACCTGAGGTAGAAATTCGTAACCGTCTGGGAGCCTTTCTCTTTTCAGGAGACGATGTCAAAAAGTCTGTTGCTATGCTATCAGGAGGTGAGCGTGCTCGTTTGCTCCTTGCCAAACTCTCCATGCAAAACAATAATTTCTTGATTTTGGATGAGCCGACCAACCACTTGGATATTGATAGCAAGGAAGTGCTAGAAAATGCCCTGATTGACTTTGATGGAACGCTGCTCTTTGTCAGTCACGACCGTTATTTTATCAACCGTGTCGCGACCAAGGTGCTGGAAATCTCAGAAACAGGCTCCACTCTTTATTTAGGTGACTATGATTATTACATTACCAAAAAGGCAGAGCTGGAAGAATTAGCTCGCCTGAAGGAAGCTGAAGCCACTCCTCAATCTATTTCATCAGTAGAAAAGGACCTTTCTAATTATCAAAAACAAAAGGAAAACCAGAAAGAACTTCGCAAACTGACTCGACGCATTGAGCAGATTGAGGCAGAGTTGGAGACAATTGAAGCGCGTGAAGCTGTTCTTCATGAAGAGATGGGGCAGACCAACGATGCAAGTATTCTGATGGACTTGCAAAAAGAACTGGATGCCCTCACTCATCAGCAGGAAATCTTGATGGAAGAATGGGAAATGTTAAGTGAACAAGTAGAAGGATAAAAAAAGAAGTCTAGACAAATGTCCAATGTCATTAAGTTAACCTCATCCTTCATCAAACAACCTATTTCTAAACTTGTATATTGGTGCATATTCTGGGATAGGTTGTGCTTTTTATCGCATTTTGGCCGCACAAAAGGAAGGTTTTTCCCCCATTTTTCATTAATTATGGTACTCTATAAGTGAAACTTACTGGACTTTGGTTTTTTATCTTGCTTGGAAATGTTCGATTGGGTCGAACAATGGATAAATGCTTGGCTATGTAGGTGTTCAATTTGGAGGAAGCAAGGATACCTCTGAGAAATTTTTGACAGGCATAAACAGCGTCTGAAAAGTTGATTTTATAAGCTTTTTTCGCCTTTGATTGTTTAATGGTAACGTGTGAGATGAGCCATTTACAAAAGTTAAAATTGATAAAACGTGCATAGATTTCTTGGAGAATCCCTTCCTTCTTTTTGGCATGAAAATGAGTCAGCCCCACACTGTATTTAAGGTCACGAAAACTGGTCTCTATGCCCCATCTGCTGGCATAGAGGTCTTTTAATTTTTCCACGGAATCATCTGTATTCGTAACTAAGGTTTCATAGCAACCAGGTTGGATTTCCAGTCGTACCATACGAAATGTTAGCTCATAAAAGCTGATGGGTTCCGCTTTTCGACTAGAGCTCGGCAAGAAATCAAAAGGGGAGTGATGCGTTAAATAGTGATATTGGTTGGGAAAGTCTCGATAGTTTTGCTTCATCTCCTGGGTTTGTTTCCGACAGAGTTTGAGGTTGAAATGTTCATCAAAACAAGGCGTGTCAGGCAGGTTCAAACCTGATTTGATGGAGGCATTTCCATCCCGAATTCGAATGACATACAACCAATTTTTCTCTTGGCAATGGGCCATGACATTGTAAGATTCATAGCCTCTATCCATGATGACAAGTGCTCGTGCGAAAGGGAGAATTCTCCATCATGTCAATGAAAGCAGCACGTTCATCATGATCGACCTTGTCTTGAATCCGTAGGTCACAATAAACACCGTTTTCTAAATCGTAAAGTGCATTGATATGAGTCAAATTGTAAGGCGTACGATGTGACCCCGTTTGGATACAGGTCGTCTTATCACAGCGATTTCTAGGCAAAATGACATCACTGCCATCCACAGCTAAGATTGGCATAGGGTTAACAGTGGGGATTTTAGCAGTAAAATCTCTAAAAAGCCTTTCAAATGCTTGGAATTTAATCTGATAACGTCGTTGAACGAAAGCAGACTGAGAGACGGGCAAGTCCAAATCCAGCAGTTCTTTAGCTAAACTCTTGCCACCCAAGGCAAGGAGAGATTTCAATATCGTTTTCATGGTCAATGGGCTGTTTCGGCTGAAATCTTTTTCTGGTTGACGGACAAACTGGTTGGCATCTGAAACGCTGTCATCAATACTATTAAGCAAATGACTTTTAATTTGGTCAAACATGTTTTTCTCCTTTTATTTTTAGTCTAACATAGAAAAAAATCCCCTGCCACTCATAATTTGGAGTAGTAGGGGATTTAACTTAATGACATTGAGGAAACTCTCCCTTATTTTCCTAAGCAAAATTGGCTAAAGAGTTGGGTGATGAGTTCATCTGGTGCAGCTTCGCCAGTGATTTCTCCGAGGATTTCCCAGCACCGGGTCCTATCCACCTGAAGGAGATCGACCGGCATGCCAAGAGCAAGACCTGTATTGACTGCATCGAGGGCTTCGAGATCTTTTTCAATCAAGGAGATGTGGCGGCTGTTGGATAAATAGGTTGCATCTTGCTCAACTAAACCTGCATTGTCAAAGAAGAGCTGATTAATGCGATCTTCGATTTGGTCAATATTTTGATTCTTGAGAACTGAGATAGGGATGAAATCCTCTGGCAGTTCTTGGACTTCAATAGCTTGTGGAAGGTCGGTTTTGTTGAGGAGAATGATACCGTTGCTGTCTTGGCTGATGCTTAGGAGCTAGCAGTCTTGATTGGTCAGTTTTTCGGCACTGTTGAGGACCAGAAGGACTAAATCAGCTTCCTCAAGTGCTTTTTTTGAGCGCTCTACACCGATTTTTTCCACAATATCATCCGTTTCTCGAATACCAGCAGTATCAATCAGCTTAAGAGGGACACCTTTGATATTGACGTACTCTTCAATCACATCTCTAGTTGTTCCTGCGATATCTGTTACAATGGCCTTATCTTCTCTGAGGAGATTATTGAGCAAGCTTGACTTGCCAACGTTTGGACGACCTATAATGGCTGTAGACAGACCCTCACGGAGAATTTTGCTACGTTTGGCTGTGCGCAAAAGGTTGGACAAGAGATTGGCAAAATCTTGCGTCTTTTCCCTCAGGAGTTAGGTAGTCATCTCTTCCACGTCGTCGTATTCGGGTAGTCAATATTGACTTCGTTAAGATTTCCTGGCGTGTGTTGGTGATGAGAGACTTGAGGGAACCATCCAGTTGTTTAATGGCGACATTCATGGCCTTATCGGTTTTAGCTCGGATAATGTCCATAACAGCCTCTGCCTGGGTCAAGTCAACACGGCCATTGAGGAAAGCACGTTTGGTAAACTCCCCTGGTTCAGCCATGCGTGCGCCTTGGCGAAGGAGGAGTTGCAGGATTTCATTCGTCACAGCAATACCGCCGTGAGTATTGATTTCCACGACATTTTCCCGAGTAAAGGTGCGAGGAGCCAACATGACCGAGACCATGAATTCATCTAGGATCTTTTGAGTCTGAGGGCCAATGATATACCCATAGGTGAGAGTATGGCTGGCAACCGCTTCTAAATTTTTTCCCTGGAAGACACGGTTGGCAATGGCCAGAGCCTCCTTTCCGGATAAACGGACAATGTCGATAACCCCTTCTCCCAAAGGGGTTGCAATAGCAGTAATGGTATCAAATTCTTTGGTAATCATAAGTCTATTTTAGCGTAAAAGCGATTAGAAGCAAGAAAGGGAGTAATAAACTAGGATGCGCTTCAACCGAAAAAGTAACCTCGGAAGTTGACTTAGAGTGAGGGTCTTGCTTAACTCTATGGTATAATAGCTCTATGAAGATTTTTAAGATGCCATTTGCAAGGGTGTATCCCTTGTATCTCAAAAAGGTTGAGCGTAAAGGGCGGTCTAAGGAAGAAGTAGATGCCCTGATTTTTTGGTTGACCGGCTATGATGAAACCAGTTTAGAAAAGGTATTAGAGAAACAACTCTCAATGGCTGATTTTTTCGAGCAGGCACCAGCTTTTAATCCTAAGGCCGATCTGATCAAGGGAACTACCTGTGGTGTACGTGTTGAAGCAATCGAAGATCCCTTGATGCAAAAAATCCGCTATCTGGATAAAATAATCGATGAACTAGCACGAGGGAAACATCTGGATAAGATAAGGAGGGTTTGATGGGACACAGTGAACAGAAAAAACCTGTGAGTTATGAAGAGTGTCTAGATTGGATCCACGG
The DNA here is from genome assembly GCF_000380125.1 of Streptococcus ovis DSM 16829. Lineage (GTDB taxonomy): Bacteria > Bacillota > Bacilli > Lactobacillales > Streptococcaceae > Streptococcus > Streptococcus ovis. Next base: position 56,134 of record NZ_KB904579.1, on the reverse strand, counting down.
AAAATTAAAGTTTGGTATCAAACCAGGACTCAGACGTGTCGAATGGATATTGGAGCAATTGGACAATCCTCAAGATAAAATCAAGGGCATCCATATTGTAGGGACTAATGGCAAAGGGTCTACAGTGGCTAATCTCCAGCATATCTTAACAGCTAGTGGCTATAAGGTCGGCTCCTTTACATCGCCTTACATCGTTGAGTTTAGGGAGAGAATCTCTGTTGATGGCCAGATGATTAGTCAGTTTGCTTTGATGGAGTTGGTGGATTGGGTCTATCCAATTGTAGAAGCTCTGCCGAAGGCGACAGGTTTTGAACCTGCGACAGAGTTTGAAGTGATTACGGTCATGATGTTCTTGTATTTTGCGGAGATTGAGCCTGTTGATGTCGTTTTAGTTGAAGCGGGTCTCGGTGGGCGACTAGATTCGACCAATGTTTTTAGGCCGCTGTTGAGCATTTGTCCGTCTATCGGCTTGGATCATCAACCGATTCTTGGCGATACACATGCGGCAATTGCTCGTGAAAAAGCAGGAGTCATCAAATCAGCTGTTCCCTTTTTGTTTGCCAGTGACCGTCAGGATGTGACTGCTGTTTTTGAAGAGGTTTGTCAGTCTGTTGGAGCTCCCCTTTATCAGGAAGGTGTAGATTTTTCTCTTGAGGCCGGGAATTACAAAGATAAGGAAGGCAATCATTTGTCAGGAATTGTTCCAGGTCTTCCTGGACGCCATCAAATCGTCAATGCCAGCCTCGCGATTAAAGCCTGTTTCTTACTAATGAAGAATTTTTCAAAACTCACAACGCAAACGATCAAGACAGGTTTGGCAACAAGTTCCTGGGTCGGGCGAACCGAACGTATAACGGACAATCTGATGTTAGATGGAGCCCACAATAATGAGTCTGTCAAAGCGCTTTGTGACTTACTCAGAGACCACTATGGCGATAAGCAGATTTCTATTTTGGTGGCTGCCATTGCTGGAAAACCGATTGATGCTATGTTAGACCAGCTACAAGAAGTCGGGAAAGTAACGGTAACGACTTTTGATTATCCGACAGCGCTTGCTCTGTCAGATTACCCTTCGCAGCTGCCAAGAGTAGGTGATTTTAGGCAATGGCTGGCGCAGATTGAGCCCGCATCGTCAGGTATCTTTTATGTGGTGACAGGCTCTTTATACTTTATCTCGCAGGTCCGTAGAGATTTAATGAAAAAACACTATTCAGAAAAAATTTGAGGAAAATATGACAAAGACAGAACAAGTTGAAGCTGCAGTCCGCCAGCTTTTACAAGCTTTAGGAGAAAACCCTGATCGCGAGGGACTCCTAGATACTCCTAAACGGGTTGCCAAAATGTATCAAGAGATGTGGACTGGTCTGGATAAGGACCCTAAGGATGAATTCACCGCTGTTTTTTCAGAAGGCCATGAAGAAGTGGTCTTGGTTAAAGATATCCCGTTTTATTCCATGTGCGAACATCATCTGGTTCCCTTTTATGGCGTAGCCCATGTTGCTTATCTGCCAAGCAAGGGGCGGGTGACTGGGCTTAGCAAATTAGCCAGAGCTGTTGAAGTTGCTAGCAAACGTCCTCAGCTACAGGAACGTTTAACAGCTCAAGTTGCGACAGCTTTGGAAGAAGCCTTGGCTCCTGAAGGGGTCTTTGTGATGGTAGAAGCAGAGCACCTGTGCATGACCATGCGAGGTATCAAAAAACCTGGAGCAAAGACGGTCACTACTGTGGCCAAAGGCATTTTTAAGGAAGATGTCAACCAAAGACGGGAAATTTTAGACATGATCCAAAGGGGGTAGTATGGGCATTCGAATTCACGAACTAGCAAATCGGGTAAGTATTATGGGAATCCTGAATGTGACGCCAGATTCTTTCTCAGACGGAGGAAACTATGTCGAACTGGATAAGGCCCTGGCGCAGGTTGAGCAAATGCTGACAGAGGGGGCACTTGTCATTGATGTTGGCGGAGAATCTACAAGACCTGGTGCTACCTTTGTCTCCGTTGAGGAAGAGATTGCTCGTGTCGTACCTATTATCAAGGCCATCAAGGAACGTTTTGATTGCTTAGTATCAATCGATAGCTACAAGACAGAAACGGTGCGGGCTGCTCTAGAGGCGGGAGCAGATATCATCAACGATGTCTGGGCAGGGCTCTACGATGGACAAATGTTGCATTTAGCAGCAACATACGATGTCCCCATTATCCTCATGCATAATCAGACGGAAGAAATCTATGAAGATATTACAGCAGAAGTGTGTGATTTTCTATCAGCGCGCGCTCAGGCCGCTTTAGATGCGGGAGTTAAGGCGGATAAGATTTGGTTGGACCCAGGCTTTGGTTTTGCTAAGAATCCTCAGCACAACATTGATCTCCTTAAAGGATTGGATCAAGTTTGCAAGCTAGGGTATCCTGTTTTATTTGGGATTTCTAGGAAGCGGGTGGTTGACCATTTACTAGGTGGAGGAAATAGTCCTTTAGATCGTGATCAGGCAACGGCAACCCTATCTGCTTATGCTATAGCTAAGGGATGTCAGATGGTCCGGGTTCACAATGTTGCAGCCAATCGTGATGTGGTCAATCTCCTAGAACAGTTGAGGTGAAGATGGATAAGATTTTTTTAAAAGAGTGTCGGTTTTATGGTTATCATGGTGCCCTTGCTGAGGAGCAAGTGCTGGGACAGATTTTTGTAGTGGATTGCGAGCTAGAAGTTGACTTACTGGCTGCTAGTCTATCGGATCAGTTATCTGATACGGTTCACTATGGCATGGTATTTGAAACCATAAAAGAACGGGTGGAAAACGAAAAATACCAATTAATAGAGCGCTTGGCTGGTGCTATTTGTCAGGATATCTTTGACCATTACCCAACAGTGATGGGAATCACTCTAACAATTAAAAAGGAAAATCCGCCGATCTCTGGTCACTATGCACATGTCGGAATCACCTTGGAGCGTCACAGATGAGTCAGGTATTCTTAAGTTTAGGTAGCAATATGGGCAACCGAGCCAGTTATTTAGACCAGGCGGTTCAAGGGCTCAAACAGTTACCAGCCACTCAATTGCTAGCCATTTCGCCTATATATGAAACCAACGCTTGGGGGAAAACAGATCAGGCAGACTTTCTCAATCTTTGCCTAGCCATTGACACAGATCTTTCACCACAGGACTTGTTGCATCATACCCAGGCTTTGGAATTATCGCTGGGCCGGGAACGCCATGAACATTGGGGACCTCGAACGGTTGATATTGATATCTTGCTCTATGGTCAAGACGTGGTGCAGGAGGAGAATCTGACGATTCCACATCCTCTGATGCAGGAGCGTGCCTTTGTCCTTGTTCCCTTGGCGGATATCGCTCCAACTTTTCAACATCCTATTTTTCTTAAAAGCATAGCAGAGCTGCTAGAGGCAGTGAATGCTGAAGGGGTTAGAGCTGTCAATCAATAAAGAAATCATTTCCGTGTAAATCAGGAGGCTGGGACATAGCCACAAGCATAGCCGTGTGACGAAATCTCATCAAATTTTTCGGGTGTGGTAATGTCTAGTAACATACTATCGTAAAATACCAAACTAGTATTATAAGCAATTTTGGCCAGGATAAAGATGAGTAGGAAGGTGAACCAGTGATGAAAGAAAGGCATCAGTGCACAAGATATGGTTCCAATAAAAACACTGATACTAAAAAAAGACTTTCTCTTGCCAGTTCTATCAGCCAGAGCTCCTATAATTGGACCAAGGAGTCCGACTACAACTGTAGATATGGTAATAGCGGAACCCCAGTAGGAAAAGTACTGGTCTGCACTCAGAGAATTTTCAGCTAATTGATTAAAGACTATAGGAATGACGCTAGTTGCAAATAGAATAAAAGCTGAATTTCCTACATCGTACAGAATCCATTGTTTTTCAAGAGATGTTAATTTAGTATTCATATAATTTCACTCCATTATAGTCATGATTAAAAAAATCAGATAAATCAGAATCTAAATAAATATAGTCTAATGCTTCTTGGATTACATTATAGGCATGATTCAGATCTTTTTCATAACACTGTTCTAAAAGAGGGTTGGAATGAGTAGCTTGTTTTAATGGTTTTAATCGCATGATTAAACCTCGGTAATTGGGATCATCTCCAATAAGCTTAACAATCTGTAATAATAATTTTTCTTTAGCGGGACTGGTTACATAGAAGAATCTTTTAACGTAACGGAAAAATCGAATGCCTCCCATAACAATTGCTTTGTCAGCTTTTTCATAGGAAGCATAAAAACTTGGAACAACTGCTTCATATTTGTCATCAGCTGGTAGGATGAGTTGGTTTAGCTTGAAGTGTAGAGGATCTTCTCCATCTTTTTCAAGAAAATAACGATCTAGTTCAGTTTCTATCACAATGTGGCTAAAATCTCCTGGTTCTACCAGTGCATTAACAGTTGGATGGACATGCACGTCTAAAATATAATGGCATAAGCTACCAATAAAATAAGCGACTTGTGGGTCATCTTTGGAGAGATGTTTTAGCCGATTAGCTTGACGGCTGATAAAATCAGCACCTCGAGAATCATGGATAATTGTTCCAGGGCTATTTGGCTTCATTAGTGCTTTCGGGTTAAAAAAGAATAAGTCAGGACCCTGTTGACCTAATAAATAAAGTTCTTTATGTTGCTCAAGGAAATTTTGCATGCTCCTAGGTAACTTTTCTAATAACTGACAACCAAAGCGGTTATGTGTATAGACACTAGCCATTAAGATCCCCTTTCTATTCTTGGTACATAGCCATTTTAATCTACTTTTATGGGATAAAAAACAACTGTTTGTAAAGCTTTTGTAAATTTTTAAAAAGTCGATTTTTTAGCGATACAAGAATAGTATAATGATAGTCAGGAGGGATATTATGAATTATGGAATTGTTGATATTGGTTCAAATACGATTCGCTTGAATGTCTATCAAATTTGTCAACAGGACTATTCAATATTATTTTCGAAGAAGTATACTGCAGGATTGGCGTCTTATATCAAGGAAGGTGAACTATCTTTAGATGGTATCAATATCTTAAAAACAACGCTTAAAAATATTCTTGAGATTAAGAAGTCTGTTAAAATGGAGAAACTTCTCTTTTTTGCAACAGCATCCTTACGAAATGTTGGGAATAATCAAGAAGTTATTGCTGAAATTAAAGAAAAGCTGCAAGTCACTATCCATCTTCTCTCTTAAAAGGAAGAAGCACGTCTAGGGCATATAGGGATTGAGGAAGTTTATGGTAAAATAGATGGTCTTTCAGTTGATATTGGAGGTGGTTCATCTGAAATTAGCATCTTCAAAGGAGAAGAAAGTGTAGGAGATGTTAGCCTGTCAGTCGGTAGCCCTAGTCTATTTAAGGAATATGTGAAAGAAATCTTACCCACCGATGAAGAATTTGATACCATGAGAAGCTCAGTTGGAGATATGATGAAGAATAATAAAGACCTTGGAAAATATTCTGCTCTTTCTGGTATTGGTGGAACAATTCGAGCTATTGGACGTGTGATTGAGATAATGGAAAAAACAGATAGTGAGACTTATTTTACCACCAAACAACTTAAAAATTTATCTAAGAAAATAATTACTCGTGACCAGAAAGCCATTAAAGCTATTTTTAAAACAGCACCTGAACGTATTCATACCTTTACACCTGGAATGGCTATTTTATTAGAAGTTTCTAGAAAATTTGATGTTGAAGAGATTTTCGTCTCTAATAAAGGGATTCGTGAAGGTTATCTATTAGACTATTTAAAAAAACAATCGTAAAAGAAGGTAGGTATGGAACTAATGTCATTAAGTTAAGGCTTTACTCTATCGAAAACCTTATTCCAAAGCGTTCCTTTTGTGGTGCCGTTTAGAATAGGGTTTTAATTGACAGTATTTAGGCCGCACAAAAGGAAGGTTTTTCCCCATTTTTCATTAATTATGGTACTCTATAAGTGAAACTTACTGGACTTTGGTTTTTTATCTTTTTTATAGCCATTTTTTCTTTTTGAAGTAGTAAATAGCACCGCTAAAGAGGGTGATGGCAACGATGATAATGACCGGATAGGCCCACTTTTGAGAAAGCTCTGGCATATATTTAAAGTTCATACCATACCAACCAACGAGGATATTGAGAGGGAGACAGCAGGTCGTGACAATGGTCAGCATGGACATGAGTTTATTTTGCTTGGCGTCCATCTGCGAACGGTGTAGATCTCGAATTTGCATAACATGGTCATGTAAGACAGAGATAAGTGTTTGCAGCCTACTGATACGAGAAAGTAGTAAGTGAAAATAACGAAGATTTTCCTCAGCAAAAAAGCCATTTTCATTCTCATAGAGTTCCTGTGCGACATCCGTGAGCTGTTCATAGTGTCTATCTAGTACGGTGAAATCACGACGGATAGCGTTGAGCTGGTGGATATGCTTGACATCATGCCCTTCTAGCAGATGGTCTTCTACCTCGTTAAGAGCCATTTGGTAGCCCTCTAACAGACGGGCGTCTTCTTTCATCATGCCTTCGATAAAGTCATAGAGGAAGCGTTCGAGACTAGGATTGCGCCAGCGCTTGACTCTGTAGATATGATCAATTAACTGACCTATAATAGGATGTTCTCCAATGAAAATAATGCCTGCCTCTGTCAATGCGAAAGCAAAGCGAGCTTCAGGTTTACTTGCTGGGTGGTAGCGGTCAGGAATGCTAAAACTTCCCGTAATTGCGTCTGCGTTGACTTCAGCCTTGGTAGAAGAGAAGTGTTTGATGTGAAAATCCAAGTCCAAATGAATCTGAAAGTCTTCTTTTTTACGTTGCCATTCTTCAATTGTTAGGACAATGACATAAGGAAGATTTTCTGCTAAGCATATTTTATGAGTCGAAGGAATCAATGTTTCTGAAATTTGATAATACATACTGTTATTATAATCTTTTTTTACGACTTTTGCTGAAAAAGACTGGGGAAAAGCAGACTTTCTTACTAGCTTGTCTCGAACTTTTTGCTATAATAAAAGAAAAGGAGACAGCTATGGCTACGAAGACAGAGAAAGAAATCGTAAAAAAGACTTCTGGCAAGTTAGGTAAGCTAGTTGGAGCTGCTAACTTGGTACTGGGTGTCATTCCAGATACGGTCGAAATTGTAGGAAAAATCACGGATAAGGCTGCTCCGATTGTGGATAAACATTTGGAGCGCAATCATGAGTATAAGAAAAGTTTGATTGCTGTCCCCAATTTGGTAGATGTTGAGGTAGAGCAAGCGCGAGCTTATCTTGAAAATATTGGGCTGCAAGTGATGACTATCTTAGCTAAACCAAATAAAAAATACGCTAAGGCTGATAGTGGCGAAGTAGTTGCTATGTCTCCTCGTGGTGGTAAGGTACTACCTGCAACCCTCGTTAAACTCTATTACGTAAATGATATTGTCATTGAATTGAGTAAACGAGAGATGGCTTTGCCAGATGTGGTGGGTCTGCCACTTGATGAAGCACATGATTTATTGGAAAAAATGGGTTATCATGTGAGTTGTCTTCCTACGAAACCAAATAAAAAATATGCCGAAACTGCCATCCAACAAGTTCTTTATATGTCACCAAAACCTCAGTTTAACCTAACATCTCCTAAAAAAGGGAGCCTGATTAAGCTCTATTATCTAGATGAGATGGGTCAGCAACATAGTCAGTTACTATTCGAGGAAGAAAAACAGAGAAAAATTGCAGAGAACCAGCGTATCAAGGATACAGTGCGGCAAATCCAAAAGATAGTTCCTATCAAGAAAAATAAATGACTCTGCAAACATTCGAGAATACAATAAAAGGTGTAGAAGGACGTTTTTTAAGAACGTGTTCCTACACCTTTTAAAGTGTTCATTTTTCAAAAGAAGAACAGGGACGGATTAGGATGCTTGCCCAGCTCCGTACCTATTCGAATGCGGCCTTACTCTTTGTATCGGTGTATTCTTCAGCAATTTCTTTGCTGAGAATATCTTGATAAGTCGGAAGAACAATCGTTTCTCCATATTTTTTACGTAGTGCGATAGTCACAAGACGATAAGCGAGATTTGCATTACGAGAGAGAATAGGTCCATGGAAGTAGCTACCGAAGGTATTCTTATAGTGCATACCTTCTCCCCCATCTTCTTTGTTATTCCCATTTCCGTAGAGGACTTTACCGAGTGGCTTTTGGTTGTCAGCTAGGAAAGTACGCCCTTGGTGATTTTCAAAACCATAATAGGTTTCATCGAATTCTTCATTATGAATCTTAATGTCTCCGATATAACGGTTATTGGTCTGATTTAGAGTATAGTGATCTAAGATGCCAAGTCCGTCAATTTTTTGCCCCCCAGCTTCAATATAGTATTGTCCCAATAGTTGGAAACCACCGCAGATAGCGAGGGTCACTCCATCATTTTCGATGAAATCTGCAAGATTTTCTTTTTTTGTTGGCAAATCTTTTGCGAGGATCGATTGTTCAAAATCTTGACCGCCACCAAAGAAGACGATATCGTAGAAATGTTTATCGAATTCGTCTTCAAGAGAGACGATATCTACTTGGACGCGGGCATTGCATTTTTCTGCTACATATTTGAGCATGAGGATATTGCCATTATCACCATAGGTGTTCATTAAATCACCGTATAAGTGAGCGATATGGAGATCGTAAGAATAATCTTTTTCAGGACTTTTTAGGGAAGTGTAGACCATTATTTCATCTCCTTTCCGACAGCGTGGCGCTGAGCCAGTAAATCGCGTAGCTCTAACATGGCTGTGTAGGTCGCTAATATATAGGCGTGTTGACTGTCTTGTTGTTCAATAGCTTCGAGAATGTTTTCAAGACTGTTGATTTGTCCAATCTTTTCTTCGTTGTAGCCTGTAACTCGCAAGCGTCGTGCAATTTCAGAAGCGCGGACACCGCCTGCAAAAATTTGCGGAATGTTCATTTGAAGGATTTGCTCGAAATCAGCATCCCATATCCAGCTGGTGTCAATCCCGTCTGCATAGTTGGCATTGAGGAGGACAGAAAGAGTAAACTCGTGAGGAGCCAACTTCATCATTTCGATGGCCTGTGTCGCTCCGACAGGATTTTTGATGAGGACAAGAGTGCAATCCTTATCTCCTAATTTGAAGGTTTCTTGACGACCAAAGACCGCCTTACTCTTATCAAAACCAGCCTTGATGATTTCTGGTGCAATACCGAAAAATTCTGCAACGCTGACAGCAGCAAGGGCATTGTAGATATTGTAGAGTCCACCGATGTTGATTTTGTATTCTTGTCCGTCAATCACAAAGTTAGAATCTTGATGGGTAATTGAGGTTAATTTCGTCAATTGATAGTCCAATTTTGGACGATGAAATCCGCATTCTAGACAGATATAGCTACCGAGATTAGCATAGGTGTTGAGCTTGTAGCGCAAGATGTGGTGACAATGCGGACAAAGAATCCCCTCGGTATTGTAGTGGGCGAGAGTTGGCTCACCTTCCTCAGTCGCAAAACCATAGTATTGCACAGGATTGACGAGTGTTTTCGAGTTGAAGAGTGGGCTATCACCATTAGCCAAAATTGTTGCATTTGGTGCTTTAGCAGCACCGTCCACAATCATCTGGTAGGTTGTATAGATTTCACCATAACGATCCATTTGGTCACGGAAAATATTCGTAAAGACAATTAGGCTAGGCTTGATAAATTCTGTGACTTTCGCAAGGCTGGCTTCATCAATTTCGAGAACGGCAATTTTTTTTCCGTTTTTGTTTTTCTTTGCGGATAGGAAGGTGGCTGTAATCCCTGTCAACATATTAGCACCGCTGGTGTTAGTTGTTACAGGTCCAAAAGCTTCTTCTAAAATGCCAACTGTGAGCGCTGTGGTGAGGGTTTTTCCGTTTGTACCAGTTACAACAACGATTTCATAATCCTTGGCTAAGCTATCTAAAATATGTTTGTCAAATTGAAGGGCGATTTTTCCAGGCAGAGTAGTCCCGCGTCCTAGTTTAGTAAGGATAAATTGGGCAGATTTTCCTGCTAGAATTCCTAAAGCTGTATTTAATTTCATAAGAGTATTTTAACACAAAGCTGCTGGATTTTCTAGAAAGGAAGTCAGAGGAGTTAGCGAAAGTTCAGACAAATATGCATATTTTATGGTATAATACTAAGGACACTATGTAGAACAGGAACCGTATGAGGATACTATGCTAAATCTTAATCAATTACTTGATCCGCAATATTGGTCCAGTTTGATTGCAAGTCCGTGGACTGCAATTATTCATCTGATTGATATTACGCTTGTCATCTACCTTATTTACCGTTTTAGTAAGTCATTGGCAGGAACCAAGATTATGACTCTGATTCGAGGAGTTTTCCTTTTTTTCCTTGCTCAAATTGTAGCAAGTTTATTAGGATTACAAACAATCTCTTGGTTGATGAATCAGGTCATGACCTACTTTGTCATTGCAGCAGTCATTATTTTTGCTCCTGAATTTCGAGCAGCACTTGAAAAATTGGGGCGCACCACTCAAATTTTTGCTGGGCCAGCCATTAGTTCTGAAGAGGCACTGGTACAGGCAATTTTAAAGTCTGTGAAGTATATGGCTCCTCGAAAAATTGGGGCACTTGTTGCAATCGAAAGAGCCAGAACCTTGCAAGAATATCGCTCAACAGGGATTCCGCTCGATGCGGATGTTTCTGGAGAATTACTGATTAACATCTTCATTCCAAACACTCCTCTGCATGACGGAGCGGTGATTATAAAGGAAGATAAGGTGGCGGCAGCCTGTGCCTATTTTCCATTATCTGAGAGTGCTGGAATTTCCAAGGAATTTGGAACACGGCATAGGGCGGCAATTGGACTGTCTGAAGTATCCGATGCGCTTGTTTTTGTGGTTTCAGAAGAGACAGGCGGGCTTTCCATTGCGATGAATGGACAATTTAGGCATGATTTGAAAATAGAGGATTTTGAAGCGATTTTGCGTTCTGTTTTGATTTCTGAAGATTCGACCCCGCTTACATGGTGGCAACGTCTGGGAGGTCACAAAAAATGAATGATAAATTTAAAATGATGGGACAGTTAGCCATCTCAATCTTAGTTGCACTTATTCTTTTCTTCTATGCCACAACAACCAATTATAAAAATAATCTGTCGGTATCCAATACGGTAAAGAATACAGCAAAAGAAACCTACACCAATACAATTAGTAATGTACCTGTCACCATTGAGTACAATAGTGATAAATATTTCATTTCTGGATTCTTGCCGACAACAAATGTTGAATTGATTGGCTCCAATCGGGTCATTTTACAAAAGGAGACAGATGAGTCTACTCGAACGTTTCAAGTTGTGGCCGATTTGACCGAACTAGGATTGGGAGATCATACGGTTGAATTGCAGATGACAAATTTACCAGCAGGCATTAATGCGACATTAAATCCTAGTTATTTTATTGTTAAAATAGGTAAAAGAGCTAGTAAAACTTTCCCAATTATGGGAAGGATTTCAATGAACCAATTAGCTGAGGGATACATTGTCAGTAAAATTACTGTAGGAACTGAAGAAGTCAAAGTGACAACTGATGAAGAAACATTAAGTAAGATCCACCACATTGAAGCTGTTGTACCAGATGCTAGCAAGCTTGATGCCAACTATTCTGGTTCAGCAACCCTTCAAGCTGTTGACAACGATGGAAACATCTTGCCTGTGGTCTTCTCGCAGGAAATCACGACTCTTCAAGCAATTATTACGAAAAAATAAGGTATAGAAAAGGAAAAAAATCATGGGAAAATATTTTGGTACGGACGGTGTTCGTGGGGAAGCAAACGTTGAATTGACACCTGAATTGGCTTTTAAATTAGGTCGATTTGGAGGATATGTACTCAGTCAACACGAAACAGATACTCCACGTGTATTCGTTGCACGGGACACGAGGATTTCAGGACAACTCCTTGAATCGGCCCTCGTAGCTGGTCTGCTCTCAGTTGGGATCCATGTTTACAAGCTAGGAGTAGTTGCTACTCCTGGTGTTGCACATCTCGTTCGTACAGAAAAAGCGAGTGCCGGCGTGATGATTTCTGCTAGTCATAATCCAGCACAAGACAATGGTATCAAATTCTTTGGTAGCGATGGATTTAAATTGGATGATGACAAAGAATTTGAAATCGAAGCCTTATTGGATGCAGCAGAAGATACTTTGCCACGTCCATCAGCTTTTGGGCTTGGAGATGTAGTGGATTATCCAGAAGGATTGCGCAAATACCAAGAATTTTTAGTATCTACTGGTACGAATTTAGACGGTGTAAAAGTGGCGCTGGATACAGCAAATGGTGCTGCAGCAACATCAGCTCGTCAAGTCTTTGCGGATTTGGGTGCACAATTGACTGTGATGGCTGAAAATCCAGATGGTTTAAATATCAATGCTGGAGTCGGCTCTACTCATCCAGAAACTTTACAAGAATTGGTGAAGGAAACTGGTAGTCAAATCGGTTTGGCCTTTGATGGTGATGCCGACCGTCTCATTGCTGTGGATGAAAATGGAGATTTGGTTGATGGTGACCGAATCATGTACATTATTGGTAAATATTTATCTGACCAAGGCTTACTAGCGCAAAATACTATCGTGACAACGGTCATGTCCAATCTCGGTTTCCATAAGTCGCTTGACCGTGAAAACATTGGCAAGGCTGTTACAGCAGTTGGAGACCGTTATGTCGTAGAAGAAATGCGTAAGTCTGGATTTAATCTTGGGGGAGAACAATCAGGACATGTGATCCTGATGGATTACAATACAACTGGTGATGGTCAACTGACAGCTGTGCAATTAACCAAAGTCATGAAGGAAACAGGTAAAACCCTGTCTGAATTAGCAGCCGAAGTGACGATTTACCCGCAAAAATTGGTCAATATTCGTGTGGAAAACAGCATGAAAGATAGAGCTATGGAAGTACCAGCTATTGCCGCTATCATTGAGAAAATGGAGGCAGAAATGGCAGGTAATGGACGGATTCTCGTACGCCCAAGTGGGACTGAGCCCCTTCTTCGTGTCATGGCAGAAGCACCAACTGATGCAGAAGTTGATTACTATGTAGACACCATTGCAGATGTGGTCCGTACAGAGATTGGATTGGATTAAGAAATAAAATAGAGAGAATGGGGATAGACCCACTCTCTTTCTTTGAGTTAAAAGGGGAAGATAGTGTCAATTTTAGAAGTAAAAAATTTAAGTCACGGCTTTGGTGATCGTGCCATTTTTGAGAATGTCTCTTTTCGCTTGCTGAAAGGGGAGCATATCGGGCTGGTCGGAGCCAACGGTGAGGGGAAATCCACCTTCATGTCTATCGTGACAGGACAACTGCTACCAGACGAAGGAAAAGTAGAATGGTCGCGTTATGTGACAGCAGGCTACCTTGACCAGCATGCCAAGTTAGAAAAGGGGCAATCCGTTCGTGATGTCTTACGGACTGCTTTTGATGAACTTTTCAAGACAGAAGCGCGCATCAATGAAATTTACATGTCCATGGCAGACGAGGGGGCAGATATAGATGCCCTCATGGAAGAAGTGGGTGAGTTGCAAGATCGTTTGGAATCTCGCGATTTCTATACTTTGGATGCCAAGATTGATGAAGTGGCGCGTGCGCTTGGGGTAATGGATTACGGCATGGATACCGATGTAACCGCCCTCTCAGGTGGGCAACGAACCAAAATTCTCCTTGCCAAGTTGCTCTTGGAAAAGCCAGACATCTTGCTTTTGGACGAGCCGACCAACTATTTGGATGCTGAGCATATTGACTGGCTCAAACGTTACTTGCAGAATTATGAAAATGCCTTTGTTCTCATTTCGCATGATATTCCGTTTTTGAATGATGTCATTAACATCGTCTATCATGTGGAAAATCAGCTCCTGACTCGCTATACAGGAAATTATGAACAATTCCAGGAAGTCCATGCCATGAAGCGAGCACAATTAGAAGCAGCTTACGAACGTCAGCAGAAAGAAATCGCTGACTTACAGGACTTTGTCAATCGGAATAAGGCACGCGTTGCAACGCGAAATATGGCCATGTCTCGTCAGAAGAAATTGGACAAGATGGACATTATCGAGTTGCAGGCTGAAAAGCCAAAACCGAGTTTTGATTTTAAAATGGCGCGCACACCAAGTCGTTTTATCTTTCAAGCGAAAGATTTGGAGATTGGCTATGACCGTGTCTTGACACGCCAGCCACTTAATCTGACCTTTGAACGCAATCAAAAGATTGCCATTGTCGGTGCTAATGGTATCGGGAAATCTACTCTCTTAAAGAGCCTCTTGGGGATTATTCCTGCACTTAGCGGCGAAGTAGAACGTGGTGAATATTTGGAGTTAGGCTACTTTGAGCAAGAAGTAGCTGGTGGCAATCGCCAAACACCGCTCGAAGCTGTCTGGGATGCCTTTCCTGCGCTCAACCAAGCAGAAGTTCGCGCAGCTCTTGCTCGCTGTGGCTTGACCTCCAAGCATATCGAAAGCCAAATTCAAGTGCTCTCTGGTGGGGAACAGGCCAAGGTTCGTCTGTGCCTGCTCATGAACCGTGAGAACAATGTCCTTATCCTGGATGAGCCCACCAACCACTTGGATGTGGATGCTAAGGACGAATTAAAACGTGCCCTTCAAGCTTACAAGGGTTCTATCCTCATGGTCTGCCACGAACCTGACTTCTACGAAGGCTGGGTAGACGACATTTGGGATTTTAATGAATTGACCTAGAAGGAATTCAAATGTATAAGAAGGGAGTGTGACAGACTAAGATGATTTGGTAGTAATTATCTAGTCTTAGTCCCCCCTCTTTTTTTGTAAATATTCTAAGTGAGAAACGTTCTCTTTTTTAACAAGGAAAAATATGTTTTTTATTTACAAGCTATAAAAAACATAGTAAAGTAGAAACAGCAATGTTAAAGAAGGAGAAAAGATCGTATAAAATTACGGAAGATGGCCTATGCTTCCTTACTCATTAGTTTATCCTCAGGTTCAATTTTACCGGTAGTCGTAGAAGCAGCAGAGCAATCAACAGCTGTTTCAACTGTTAGCACGACTAGACCAGAAACCACTGTGACAGACATTTCACATCAGACCACGGTAGCCAGCACGACTCAAACAGAATATTCCACAACTTCAAATTCCGAAGGAAATATAGATAATCAGGAAGTCAAGCGCGTGGACGAAAAGGTACAAGCTCCATTAGAGACTGTACTTGAGAATAGCCTTGATGTCGAGAAACAATTTCGTGTTCAAGATACCAGTCAGGAACCTTATCGTTAGGTTGTTCGTATCATTATGTACCGTGGAAATATAACAGCTGTTGGAACTGGGACAATGATTGGACCAGATCTCGACTTGACAGCAGCGCATAATTTGTATAAAAATGGTAGCTGGGTTGATAAAGTGAAAGTGATACCGGCTATCAATGGCCCTGCATCCGATGAGGTGTATCCTTATGGAGCCTATAGTTCTAATCACTTTTATATGTTAAAAGGATATCGTGATTCGACAGGTTCTTACAGTGAGAGAGATGATATGGCTGTTGTTAAATTACCAAGTGCAATAGACGAGAAAGTTGGCTCTCTAAAGGTATCAGAGGGATGTGTCTGACAATCTTGATATTCAAGTGATTGGCTATCCAGGACAAAACATAAGTAAAAGAGGGGATATGTACTACAAGTGGGGAACGATACGTAGTATACAACCTACTACATTTGATTATGCAATATATGGTGAGAAAGGTCAAAGTGGTGGTCCAGTTCTAAATGCAGAAAATAAGGTTGTTGGAGTGCATGTTGCTGGTCGCCCTAACTCATTTGATGGACAAGGGGATACGGTAAATGTTGCACGTCGCATCAATGAGGATACTTTAAAAATGATTGCACTGGCAAAGGAAAATCAGGAGCCTAGCGATGGAATTGTGAGTAATACTGTGCCATCTTCAAAAAAAGTACAACATCCTATTACAGTAAAAGTGCGCCATGTGGTCGTGGATAAAAATGATAGCCGAAAGATTATAAAAGAGTTATCTCAGACGGATTATAAGCTTGAGGCAGGATGGTCAGTGAAACCTAAACTTACCGAAGAATCTGGTTATCGATTTGTAGGTGGGAATAATCGGATTTGGTATGATGACATCAAGGAGAAACCAAATCATGAGGTTATTTTAAAATATCATTCCACAGAGCATGCTCAAACACCTCCTGCTGTCACATCAACTAGTCCAACAACAACTACGAAAGAGGAAGCTAAGACAACAACGACAACGACAACAACTACTACACAGGTTAAGGTGACCACAACGGCGAAAGTGGTGACGACACCAAGTACGAAAGTTACAACAAAATCGACTACGAAGTTAACGATAAAACCTACAACTAAGTCTACGACAAAGGTTATCACTAAACCAAATACGAAGGTTGTGATCAAAACAAGTAAACAGACTACAAATCCGACTACGACCAAGTTGGTAACTAGAACAACAAGTAAACCAACAACGAAGTTAACGACTAAATCAGCAACTAAGTCAACAACCAAATTGACGACAAAGGCGTCACCTCTACCAAGAGTTCAGTTGAAAGAAGTATACCGCTTATATCATGCTGGTTTGAAGGTTCACTTATACACGACGGATTAGAATGAACGTAATGTTCTACGAACACGTGGTTGGAAGTACGAAGGTGTTTCGTGGAAGACTGAAATTGAGAGAGGTGAGCCAGTCTATCGTTTGTATCATTCAGGTTTGAAAGTGCACTTCTATACAAGAGATGCTAATGAATATACGGTTCTTAGTAAACGTGGCTGGAGACAAGAAGGTGTAGCCTATTATTCTCATGGGTCCGTACCGATTTATCGCCTTTACCATTCTGGTTTGAAGAAACATTTGTATACACGAGATACCAATGAACGAAATGTACTTTCAAAACGTGGCTGGAAATACGAAGGCGTTGCGTGGTATAGCCAACCGTAAACGCACACTATTTTGAATGATCAATTATTTATCTGTCTGACTGGATAGACAGTAGATGAGAAAGAAGAGCTACAATGTGAGCTTTTCTTTTTTTATTTAATAAAGAAATATACATTATTTTCTGAAAAATGTCATTCTTTATGATACAATAAAGGAAGTTTATACTAGAAACAAAGGAGACGGTTATGACAATTGATTTTAAAGCTGAAGTTGAAAAACGTAAAGACGATTTAATGGCAGATTTGATTTCATTATTGGAAATCAATTCAGAACGTGATGATAGTAAAGTTGACGCTGAGCATCCATTTGGCCCTGGTCCTGTTAAGGCCTTGGAAAAATTCTTGGAAATTGCTGAGCGTGATGGTTACAAGACACGTAACATTGACAACTACGCTGGTGATTTTGAATTTGGGGAGGGCGAAGAAGTTCTCGGTATCTTTGGTCACCTTGACGTAGTGCCAGCAGGTAGTGGTTGGGATACTGACCCTTATAAACCAGTGATCAAAGATGGCAAGCTCTATGCGCGTGGGTCATCTGATGACAAAGGTCCAACTATGGCTTGTTACTACGGTTTGAAAATCATCAAAGAACTTGGTTTGCCAACGTCTAAAAAAGTGCGCTTTGTTGTCGGTACAGATGAGGAATCTGGATGGGGCGACATGGATTACTACTTTGCCCACAATGGTTTGAAAGACCCAGACTTCGGATTTTCGCCAGACGCCGAATTCCCAATCATCAATGGTGAAAAAGGAAATATTACAGAGTATCTTCATTTCACAGGTGCAAATGCTGGTGAGGCTGTGCTTGAAAGCTTTGCAGGTGGCTTGCGTGAAAACATGGTTCCAGAATCAGCCACAGCAGTTGTCTCAGGATTAGCTAAAGATGATGTTGAAACTGCTCTTGCTGCCTACGTTGAAGCAGAAGGTTTACGTGGTGAAGTCATTGAAGCAGATGGTCGATTGTCTGTAACTATTTACGGAAAATCAGCTCATGGGTCAACACCAGAAGCAGGTGTCAATGGTGCAACTCACTTGGCACGTTTCTTGAGTGTGTATGACTTTGAAGGTGGCGCAAAAGCTTATCTTGAAGTAGCTGGAGAAATCCTTCACGAAGACTTTGCTGGGGAAAAACTTGGCGTAGCCCATACAGATGACAAAATGGGTGCCCTTAGCATGAATGCAGGTGTCTTCTCATTTAATAAGTCTAGCGAAGACAATACAATTGCCCTCAACTTCCGTTATCCAAAAGGAACAGATAAAGAAACCATCAAGGCAAAATTGGAAGAAATTGAAGGGGTGGCATCTGTCAGCCTTTCTGAACACGAACACACACCACACTATGTTCCAATGGAAGATGAACTCGTTCAAACCCTCCTTTCTGTTTATGAAAAACAAACAGGCTTAGAAGGTTACGAACAAGTCATCGGTGGCGGGACATTTGGACGTCTCTTGAAACGTGGTGTAGCTTTCGGTGCGGAATTCCCAGGGGACGAAAACACCATGCACCAAGCTAACGAATACATGCCATTGACAAACATTTACCGCTCAGCAGCCATCTATGCCGAAGCGATTTATGAGCTAATTAAGTAGTATTAAAGATAAAAGGTCATCATGGCCTTTTTTCTCTATTAAAGGAGAGAAAAATGAAGACAATAGAATCTATTCGTCAAGCTATCATTACGGATCCTGAAAATCAAGAGTTTACAAAGCGAGGGATTTTCCCTCTTTTTGAAGCTCCTGAAACAGCTCGTATTGTTTTGATTGGGCAGGCTCCGGGGAGCCGTGCAGAGGCGACAGGCTTGTATTTCAAAGATCCATCAGGAGATAATTTGCGTGATTGGCTAGGTGTAGATGAGGAAATGTTTTACGAATCAGGACTCTTTGCGGTCGTTCCAATGGATTTCTATTTTCCTGGTGCTGGTAAGTCGGGCGATTTGCCACCAAGGAAAGATTTTGCTGAGAAATGGCATGCGCAGATTTTTGACCTCATGCCTGATGTCGAACTGGCCATTCTCATTGGCAAATATGCGCAGCAATATTATCTGAACCAACCAAAATCAACCACACTCACCGAGACAGTAAGGAACTTCCAAGATTACCTACCCCGCTATTTTCCCCTCGTACACCCCTCGCCACGCAATAATATCTGGCAAAAGAAAAATCCTTGGTTCAAAGAAAAGGTGTTGCCAGAATTGAAACAAATTGTGGCAGGGATAATAAAAAAATAAAAACGTACAACGAAAAAATTGTACGTTTTTATTTTTAGAGGCTAAGTTGGCTAATCCTCTGAATTGTTTTAGTATCAGAATGGTTTTGTTGCTATTAGTTGTTGCTCCCAGACTGACTAGCTCATTTAGATTTCCAGAAGCTAGGTCCCGGACCACCTCGTTTTTTTATTTTTAGGCAAGTGGCTTTGAGAGTCTATTCCTAGACTGTCAAACTCCCCCAGACCTTTTTACTTCCCTAAACAGAACTGGCTAAAGAGTTGAGTGATGAGTTCGTCAGGGGCTGCATCACCTGTGATTTCGCCAAGGATTTGCCAGCAGCGGGTCATGTCGACTTGAAGAAGGTCAACAGGCATCCCAAATTCTAGTCCTTCATTGACGGCTTGTAGGGATTGTAAGGCCTGTTCAATAAGGGAGATATGACGGGAATTAGAAAGATAGGTAGCATCCTGTTCAATAATGCCTGCATTGTCAAAGAAGAGTTGGTTAATCCGCTCTTCAATCTGGTCAATATTTTGATTTTCAAGAACAGAGATACGGATGACATCACTTGGGAGTTCCTCTCCCTCAATGGCTTCTGGTAAATCTGTTTTATTGAGTAGGACAATGCGATTGGTCATATCTGACAACGCGATAAGGGAGCGGTCTTGCTCTGTCAGTGGCTCTGAGGCATTGAGGACAAGGAGAACTAAATCAGCTTCTGAAAGGGCTTTGCGTGAGCGTTCAACACCAATTTTTTCAACGACATCATCCGTTTCACGAATACCAGCAGTATCAATTAGCTTGAGAGGAACACCCTTGATATTGACATATTCTTCGATAACATCGCGCGTGGTTCCTGCGATATCCGTTACAATGGCTTTTTCCTCGCGGAGGAGATTGTTGAGGAGGCTGGATTTTCCAACATTCGGACGACCAATGATGGCAGTGGAGAGACCTTCGCGTAAGATTTTGCCACGTCGAGCGGTACGGAGCAAGCGTTCCAAGAGTTCTTGAAATTCCTGTGTTTTTTCCCGCATGAGGGCAGTCGTCATTTCTTCTACATCATCGTACTCAGGGTAATCGATATTGACCTCGACTTGTGCCAATGTATTTAAGATTTCCTGACGAGTATTGTCAATCAGGTGCTTGAGAGAACCGTCTAATTGTTTGACAGCGATATTCATGGCCTTATTAGTTTTGGCACGGATGATGTCCATGACGGCTTCAGCCTGGGTTAAATCCACACGACCATTTAAAAAGGCACGCTTGGTAAATTCGCCAGGCTCTGCCATTCGTGCGCCTTGGCGAAGGAGGAGTTGCAGGATTTCATTCGTCACAGCAATACCACCGTGAGTATTAATTTCGATGACATCTTCTCTGGTAAAGGTTTTGGGCGCACGCATAATAGACACCATCACTTCGTCCAAGATTTCGTTTTTGTCTGGATCAATGATATGACCATAGTTGATAGTGTGGCTTGTAGCAGTCGACAAATCCTTACCACGAAAGATTTTTTGAGCAATGGCAATAGCCTCACTACCTGATAGGCGGACAATGCCGATAGCCCCTTCGCCAAGAGGAGTAGCGATGGCTGTAATGGTATCAAATTCTTTAGTAATCATAATGACCTTCTTTATTTAAATTCTTTCATCTTATCCTGTCCATTATACCATGTTTTGGTTGGATAAGCAGAATGGAGGTATCTGATGAAATAAACATGGGAATTCTATGTTTAGTGTCAAATTATGGTATAATAATAAGGACAGACTGAAAGGAGACGTCATGGATAAATTGCAAGAAACATTGCGGTCAGCATTCGGTATAGACTTTTCAGATGAGGAGTTATTAAGAACGGCTTTTACCCACACATCTTATGCAAATGAGCACCGCCTTCTAAAAATTTCACACAACGAACGCTTGGAATTTTTAGGAGACGCTGTTCTGCAACTCATTATTTCAAAATATTTGTATAAAACCTATCCGCATTCACCTGAAGGCGAAATGTCAAAAATGCGATCAAGCTTTGTACGTGAAGAAAGTTTAGCAGGCTTTTCGAGAGCCTGTGGCTTTGATCAGTATTTGCTTTTAGGGAAAGGGGAAGAAAAATCTGGTGGACGAAATCGTGATACCATTTTAGGGGATGCTTTCGAAGCCTTTTTAGGTGCGTTGCTACTGGATAAAGGAGAGGAAACCGTTGAAACATTCCTCTATCAAGTGATGATTCCTCAATTAGAAAAGGGAAATTATGAACGTGTAACAGACTATAAGACCAGCTTGCAAGAAAAATTGCAGGTGCATGGTGAGGTTGATATTTCCTATCAAGTAGTAGAGGAAGTAGGGCCAGCTCATGACAAATTATTTACAGTGGAAGTGTTGGTTAATCAAGAAGTCATCGGGCGTGGAACAGGGCGTTCAAAGAAATTAGCAGAACAGGCTGCTGCTCAGAATGCAGTAGAGACTAGAGGATAGTATGTATCTAAAATCGATTGAAATGCAGGGATTCAAATCCTTTGCGGATAAAACAAAAGTGGTTTTCGATCAAGGGGTAACGGCGGTTGTCGGGCCAAACGGATCTGGAAAATCAAATATTACAGAGAGTTTGCGCTGGGCACTGGGAGAATCTTCAGCCAAGAGCCTACGTGGAGGTAAGATGCCTGATGTCATCTTTGCAGGTACGGAAAATCGCAAGCCCTTGAATTTTGCTTCAGTAATTGTCACCTTGGATAATAGCAATGGTTTTATTGCGGATAAGGCAAAGGAAATCAAGGTCGAACGCCAGATTTATCGGACGGGTGATAGTGAGTACCTAATTGATGGGAAAAAGGTTCGTTTACGGGATGTACATGACTTGTTCATGGATACGGGTCTAGGACGGGATTCCTTCTCTATTATCTCCCAAGGACGGGTTGAAGCGATTTTTAATTCCAAGCCTGAAGAGCGCAGGGCGATTTTTGAAGAAGCGGCTGGTGTCTTAAAATACAAGACCCGTAAGAAAGAAACTGAAACCAAACTGTCACAGACACAGGACAATTTGGATCGTCTAGAAGACATCATCTATGAGTTGGACAATCAAGTCAAACCTCTTGAAAAGCAAGCCAGTACGGCGAAGCGTTTTTTAGAATTAGATGAGAAACGCCAGCAAGTCTATTTAGATGTATTGGTCGCTCAAATTCAAGAAGGACGGGAAAAACTAACGGTCAAGGAAGAAGAATTGGCCCAAGTTAAGGCTGAACTGTCTTCTTACTATGCTCAACGTGATCAGTTAGAGTTGGAAAATCAAGCCCTCAAAAAAGAACGTCATGATCTGTCTGACAAATTGGAACGAGAGCAAGCTGTCCTACTAGATGTTACTCGTCTTATCAGTGATTTGGAGCGGAAAAAGGCTGTCCATGAATTGGAGTCTAGCCAGAATGAATCAAGTAAATTGGAAGCACAAGACCGTCTGACAGCACAAGAAGAAAAACTGGCAGAAGCGCAAGCCCATTTACAGGATAGCCAGGAAAAGAAGAGGAAGTTAGAAGAACGTTTGGGAGCTGTCCTTCCTCAATTAAAAGAAGTGGAAGAAGAAATTGCCCATTTCTCTGAAGATCCTGATCAGGTCATTGAGCACTTACGTGAAAGTTATGTCCGTTTGCTTCAGACAGAGGCTGAAACCTCTAATCAACTAGCTAAATTAGAGCAAGACCTGACCAATCAACGCCAATTGGCTGCTAGTAAGGCAGAAGAATTGGAAAAAATGGAAACTGATAAGAAGACAGTTGAAGCAGAATTGGCAGAAAGTCACCTAAAATTGACGACGGCTGAGGAAAGTCTTCGTGGACTCCTTGCTACCTATCAGGAAGAAAGCCAGCATCTATCAAAAGCAGAAGAAGTCTACCGTAAGGAGCAAAGTAAACTCTTTGAGCTCATGGACCAACTGAAGAACAAGCAGGCTCGTCAGGAAAGTTTGGAATCCATCTTGAAAAACCATTCCAACTTCTACGCAGGTGTCAAGGCAGTATTACAAGAAGCCAAACAAATCGGAGGCGTTATCGGCGCTGTCAGTGAACATCTAACTTTTGACGCCCAGTATCAAACAGCCATGGAAATTGCACTTGGAGCGGCTAGTCAGAACGTTATCGTAGAAGAAGAAAGCCATGCTAAGGCAGCCATCGCCTTTCTGAAAAGAACGAGGCAAGGTAGGGCAACCTTCTTGCCATTGACGACTATAAAACCACGTCAAATTGCCCCACAACACCAAAGTCAACTGGAAACCAGTGCAGGTTTCTTGGGGACTGCAGAGCAACTGGTTTCCTACGAAGAACACCTTGCTCCGATTTTCCAAAACCTTTTGGGAGCGACAGCTATCTTTGATACCTTGGACAATGCCAATCAGGCTGCGCGTCGCACGCGTTTTCAGGTGCGCATCGTGACATTAGACGGTTCAGAAATTCGCCCAGGTGGCTCCTTTGCTGGTGGTGCGAACCGAAATAATAACACCATGTTCATCAAGCCTGAACTGGACGCCTTGTTAGAAGAAATCGCTCAGTTGAATCAGGAGTTGGTCAGCCAAGAAAAGACTGTTGCCAGTCTCAAGGAAGAACGAGAGAACCTACAACAGGCAATAGAAGATATCAAAACCAATGGTGAGGCAGCCCGCTTGGCGGAGCAGAAGATTCGTTTGCAGACCGAGCAATTAGCGGAGCGCTTGGCCGATTTGAACCAGTTATATGATTTGCAACAGACGGCAAATCATGCAGAGCAGTTGCAAAATCTGCAAGAACACATTCGTCAGTTGCAGGCTGATTTACAGACTTTTGACCAGAAAAAACTGGACATAAATGAGCAAATCGAAGAACTCAAAGTGAATCGAAATGCTATTCAAGAACGTCTCCAAAGTCTGCAAACAAGCCAGTCAAGCATGAAACTAGAAGAAACTTCCATCAGCAGTGAATTGCGTTTTGAAGAAAGCACGATTGAGCGTTTGACTGGGGATATTGCCACGATTGAAAAAGAAATCAATCTCTTACAAGAAATCATTCAGGAGAAAATCGTTGCTCTAGATGATACCAGTCTAGAAGTGTTGGATGAGCAATTGTCAGCTGCAACGACGAAGAAGACAGGCACTGACCAAGAATTGATTCGCCTCAAATTTGAGTTGGAAGATATAGAAGGCCGCTTTGAGGACTTGGAAAGTCGTCTGGAGCAGGCTCGTCTGAAAAATGATGACTTGATTCGCCGTCAAGCTAAGTTAGAGGCGGACTGTGAGCAGGCAACGCAACGTCTGCAAGTTCTTCTCTCGAATCTGGTGGAAAACTTCAAAATGAGTTTTGAAGCAGCCAAGGAAACGGCTCAAGTAGTAGAGAATCTGAAAGAAGCAGAGCAAGCTTTGAAAGAACTAGAGCGCTCTATTCGAGCCCTCGGTCCTGTCAATCTGGATGCCATTCAGCAGTATGAAGAGGTATCTGAGCGCCTGCAATTCCTGAATAGTCAGCGAGATGATGTCCTCTCTGCGCGTGATTTGTTGCTAGAGACCATTCATGAGATGGACGATGAGGTGAAAGAACGCTTCAAGATGACTTTTGAAGCTATTCGAGAGTCCTTCCAGTTGACCTTTAAGCAGATGTTTGGCGGAGGTTCTGCAGATTTGATATTGACCAGTCCAGACTTGCTGACGGCAGGCGTGGAGATTTCTGTCCAACCTCCGGGTAAGAAAATCCAATCTCTCAACCTTATGTCTGGTGGCGAAAAGGCCCTTTCGGCCCTTGCTCTGCTATTCTCCATTATCCGTGTCAAGACCATTCCATTCGTCATTTTGGATGAGGTCGAGGCGGCTCTGGATGAGGCCAATGTCAAGCGTTTCGGAGATTATCTAAACCGATTTGACAAGTCGAGTCAGTTTATCGTCGTGACCCACCGTAAGGGTACCATGGCCGCAGCTGATGCCATCTATGGGGTCACTATGCAGGAATCGGGTGTATCTAAGATTGTTTCCGTTAAGCTCAAAGATGTGGAGAATATGTAAGATGACGATAAAGAAAATTTTCGCAACAGACCTAGATGGAACCTTTCTCAGAGGGGATCATCGTTTTGACAAGGAAAGATTGAAAAGGATTTTAGAACAGTTCCGGGAAAAAGACTATCTCTTTGTCGCTGCTAGTGGGCGATCCCTCTTGAGCCTTCAGTCTGTTTTTGCCGGTTTTGAAGAGGATATGGCATTTTTAGCTGAAAATGGGAGCTTGGTTGCCTACCGAGATCAGATGATTTTTGAGGAAGCAGCAATTCCAAGAGAGGTTTATTTGCCCCTTATCCAAAAAATTAAAGAAGGTCCTTTTGGAAGCAAGAGTCAGATTTTACTCTCTGGGAAAAATGGAGGCTTCTTGCTAGATACCGTCCTACCAGAATATTATAATCGCATTATCGCTTACTATCCTAATTGTAGGAAAGTCAACGATTTTCACGAGGTGACAGAAGCTATTGTCAAACTAGTGGTGACTTTTTCAGAAGAAGAGTTAGACGCTGCCAATGATTGGCTCAATGCAACTTTTCCAAACATCCAATCAGTCACAACAGGCTTCGATTCTGTAGATATTATCTTAAATGGTGGAAACAAGGCTGTGGGCTTGTCCTATCTCTGTGACTACTTTGGCTTGACAGCAGCAGATGTCATTGCCTTTGGTGATAATCAGAATGACTTGGAAATGCTAGACTTTGCAGGTCACGCCCTCGCTACAGCCAATGCACGACCAATCGTCAAAGAGGCCGCAGACGAGATGATTGGCCACTGCAATGACGATGCAGTCTTAGAGTATATAGAAGAATATCTAACACAAGAACAGTCCTAAGGGATTGTTTTTGACTTTACTACATGAAATTCTATTATCAGTACTATCTAGACCGTTTGTAGAACCATTATTTATGGTATAATATGGGGTAGAATTGTATGAAAAGGAGTGGTCAAAAAGTGGCAGTGAGATTAATTGCGACAGACCTAGATGGGACGTTTTTGGATGGTGATAGTCAGTATGACGCCAATCGGTTGCGACAGTTGCTAAAGGCTTGCAAAGAAAAAGGGATTTATTTTGTGGTGGCCAGTGGTCGTTCTCTCAAGTCTGTCAAGTCAGTTTTTGCTGATTTTGTAGATGATGTGATTTTTTTAGGAGAGAACGGAGCGGTCGCAGAATATCAAGGTCAGATACTATATGAAGAATTAATGTCTAAAGATCTTTACTTAACTATTGTCCAGAAGATTGAAGATAGCCACTTTCAAAATCAAGAGATGATCCATCTATCTAGTAAGAGTGGGGCCTATATTTTATCGACGATTCATCCAGAGTATCATGCATTTTTGGCTCATTATTATCCAGTGATGCATGTAGTAGAGTCATTTTCAGATGTGGACGATGAGATATACAAAGTAGGAGCTAATTTTGAAGCTGGAGAACTTCACGAAGCTAGTCAATGGCTGACTGATACGATTTCTGGAGTCATTTCAATGACGAGTGGTTACGAATGTTTAGATGTCATGTCAGAATATGTCAATAAAGGAACTGCTTTGCGTCATTTGTGTCATGCATTAGGAGTAACAGCTGATGAAGTAGTTGCTTTTGGAGATAATTCAAATGATGCAGAAATGCTCAAGTTCGCGGGAACAGCAGTTGTACCTGAAAATGCTCGACTGACTATTCAAGAATTAGCAGACATTGTCATTGGGGACCACAAAACAGGTTCAGTTATCAATTATATGGAGGAAATCGTATGTCCATCAAATTAATCGCCCTCGATTTAGACGGTACTCTTTTAAACAGTAAAAAAGAAATTTCACCTACAAACAAAGAAGCACTGCTTTTAGCACATCAAAAGGGTGTGAAAATCGTTATTACAACAGGCCGTCCATTACCAGCAGTAGAAGTCTATTTGAAAGAACTTGATCTCATGCATGCAGATGAGTATTCCATCACGTTTAATGGTGGTTTAGTGCAAACAAATGATGGTGGCGTACTAGATCAGACTGGCTTTGGCATGGATGCTGTTCAAGAAATTTATGCCTTAACGAAAGAACTAGGTATGCCATTAGATATTGTACATGGGGGCAATGTGCATCTATTGCCATCACCAGTAGAATCGCTTTATCCAACTTGTAATCCGCTTTTGAAATATATTCCAACTGCCTATGAAGAACTGCCACAAGGGGTGGAATTTAACAAGGCTGTTTCTGCCTACCATCCAGAAGTGTTAGATGCTTTGATTCCAAAAATTCCAGCAAGCTTTTATGAAAAATTTGAAATCTTTAAATCGCGTGATATCTTGCTTGAATGGAGTCCGAAAGGCGTTCATAAAGCGGAAGGATTAGCAAAATTGATTACTCATCTTGGGATTGACCAATCCGAAATCATGACCTGTGGTGATGAAGAAAATGACCATTCGATGATTGAGTGGGCAGGACTTGGAGTCTGTATGGCCAATGGTTCCGATAAGGTGAAAGCTGTTGCTAATGTGGTAACGCCTATGACCAACGAAGAAGATGCTGTCGCATGGGCAGTTCGAAAATATGTGTTAGACGGGGAATAAAATGGGATTATTTGATCGATTATTTGGTGATAAAAAAAAGGAAGTCTCTCCAGAACAAGAAGAGGAACAGGTTGTCGCTGAGGAATTACTAGAAGAATCTATCTCTGATAACGATGGATTCATGGTGAATACTGAGGCAAAGGATGAACGGATGGAAGAGTCGATGCACGATTCAGAAGAGGTGGTGCCTGCTGAAATTGTCCTATCTCCTGAGCAAGAGGCACAGAAGCAACGGTCATTAGAGGTGATGGAGCGTTACTATGCAGAAAAGGCTGCTTTAGCGGCACGTATCGAAGAAGCCAAAGCTACTGGTGAAAGTGTTGCCGTTGAAACGAAACCTGTTGAAGTGGTTGAAACCGTACAAGAACTTGTTGAGACAGAAGAAGAAAAATACGAGCGCAGTCTTGCCAAGACTCGTAAGGGATTTGGTGCTCGTCTGAACGAATTTTTTGCTAATTTCCGTACAGTAGACGAAGAATTTTTCGAAGAATTGGAAGAGTTGCTCATTCTATCTGATGTCGGTGTGCAGGTGGCATCTACTTTAGCAGAGGACTTGCGTTATGAGGCTAAATTGCAAAAAGCGAAAAAATCGTCTGATTTACAGCGCGTGATTCTCGAAAAATTGGTCGATATCTATGAAAAAGATGGCCAATTTAAAGAAGAAATCAATCTGCAAGCAGGTCTGACAGTCATGCTCTTTGTCGGTGTAAATGGGGTTGGTAAAACGACCTCTATCGGGAAATTGGCACATAAATACAAACAGGCTGGAAAAAAGGTGATGCTGGTAGCGGCAGATACTTTCCGGGCAGGAGCAGTTGCTCAACTTGTTGAGTGGGGAAATCGTGTCCATGTGCCTGTCGTGACGGGACCTGAAAAATCAGACCCAGCCAGTGTCGTATTTGATGGAATGGAACGCGCTATTGCAGAAGGTGTGGAGATTCTGATGATTGATACAGCTGGTCGCTTGCAAAACAAGGACAATTTGATGGCTGAGTTGGAAAAAATTGGACGCATTATCAAACGGGTCTTGCCAGAAGCTCCCCACGAAACGCTTCTTGCAGTAGATGCCTCTACAGGTCAAAATGCCCTTGTTCAAGCCAAGGAATTTTCAAAAATCACGCCGTTGACTGGCTTAGTTTTGACCAAGATTGATGGAACTGCCAGAGGTGGTGTCGTTTTAGCGATTCGCCAAGAATTGGATATCCCAGTAAAATTCATTGGTTTTGGTGAAAAGCTAGATGATATCGGCGAGTTCAAGTCTGAAGAATTTATGAAAGGCTTACTAGAAGGCCTAGTATAATTGCTCAATAAATGCATGTAAGTGTGCTATCTGAAATGATGAAATGAGGCAGGACTTTTGTACCTGCCTCATTTTTATATCTGTCAATGAAAAAGCCACCAGATAGTCTGATGGCTATTACTGTTTTTTGAAATTGCTCTTACTTCAATAAGCCACGTTCTCTGTACCAATTGTCTGGTTTCCATTGCCAGTCTGTACCATAACTTTCTAACAAATCGAAGATAGCTTGTGGTCCCATTGTTCCAGCAGAATAGGTGTGAAGTGGCACTGCATTGTCTTGCCAAATACGAACGACTTGGTCGATAAAAGTCCAGCTTGCCTTGACTTCTTCCCAATGACTAAAGTTGGTGGAGTCACCATTTAAAACATCGTAGAAGAGCTTTTCATAGGCTTCTGGAGAATTTCCAAGGGCATCTGCGTTGTGGCGCCAGCTTAATTTTGCAGGTGTAAGAGTGAAAGTTGAACCAACTTCCTTCCCGTTGATGAAGAGCGAGAAGCCTTCTGTTGGTTGAATGTAGATAGTAAGGATATTTTGCTCCGCATGCTGCCCAAAGATATCGGCTGCTTTTTTGAACACAATTGTAACACGTGTTCCTTTTTCTGTTAGGCGTTTTCCTGTGCGGAAGAAGAAAGGCACATCTCGGAAGCGGTCAGTGTCTACAAAGAAAACTCCACCAGCAAAGGTTTCTGTTTGAGAACCTTCCGTAATATTAGGTTCATCTAAATAAGCCACATAATCTTTTCCGTCAATGCTACCTGCAGCGTATTGACCGCGGATAAAATTGCGTTTGATTTCCTCATCCGTTTGCTGTTTGAGGTTTTGGAAGACCTTGATTTTCTCGGCCCGCACATCAGACTCATTGAAGCTAGCAGGTTTGTCCATTGCAAGAATGGAGAGGACTTGGAGGGCATGGTTTTGAATCATATCCTTCAAGGCACCTGAATGGTCGTAATAGCCTCCACGATCTTCGACACCGATTGATTCTGCAAAGGTAATTTGGACATTATCAATGAAATCCCGGTTCCAAATGTGTTCGAAGATGATGTTTGCAAAGCGAACGGCGAAAATATTTTGGACCATTTCTTTACCAAGGTAGTGGTCAATCCGATAGATTTGATCTTCTTCAAAGGTGTGAGCAAGTTCTGCATTGAGGATTTCAGCCGTTTCAAGACTAGTTCCAAAAGGTTTTTCGATAATTAAGCGTTCAAACCCTTTTCCATCCACAATATGTTCGGATTTGAGATGTTTGGCAATGGTTCCAAAAAATTCTGGTGCCATAGAGAGGAAAAAGACCTTGTTATGTTCAGTTTTATAACGCTCTCCTAATTCATTTTGTAAATTTTTCAGAGCGATATAGTGTTCGCTATCATTGACATCGTGACTTTGGTAATAAAAATGGCTAGCAAATTCATGCGCTTGGCGTGGGTTGTTTGGAAGAACACCGAGTGATTCAATGACGATACTTTCGAAAAATTCCTTAGTCCAAGGACGACGAGCTGTTCCGATGACAGCGAAATTGTCCGCTAAATGGCCCGCTTTGTACAGGCGAAATAAGGAAGGATATAATTTGCGTTTGGCGAGGTCGCCACTTGCACCAAAAATAGTAAATAAAACAGGTGATGACATAGATACATTCCAATCTGTAAGTAATTTCTTGTATTATAGCATAAGTTTTCTGAAAATCTATGCTAGGGAGTGTTATATCTTAAAAAACACGGTAAACATAGGGATTTTTAGGTTGGGAAATGGATTTGAATTCTGTCAGCTCTAAACGAGGTAGGCTTTGCTTGAGAGAATTATGGTAGGTCATTTGTAGTTTTCCACGAGCCTTGACCCAGGTATCGTTTGCAACCGATTCTGTCTGACCAGTCGTAAGAAGCCCATAGACACCAGAGTCTGCAATACAGTGAATAATTCCAAAACGGAAAATGAATTGCTGGTTGGGATTGTCTGGATCATTGTATACAAAGCCTGTAAATTCAATTGTTTTTCCAACAAATTCGTCAGGATAGTCATAGATAACTTCCATCAAAGCCATGTAGTTTTCAGCAGTAATGGTGATGACTTCTTGATCTAAATATTGATCAGCTACTTTCCGCATCTCCTCTTGGTAGGCAGATTTAGTAAAATAAGTCGAGGTATCTGGTTTTAAATACTGAACGGTTGTTCCTTCTTGCTGTTGCGTAGCTGTATCGGTGCCCGCTGCCAATGGGAAATGGTAGCCTTTTGCCGCAACAGTAGTTGCATCAAGACTGACCGTTGGAAAAAGCCAAGCGACTCCTAGGGGAATTAAAAGCATGACAATACTGGCAAATTTTGCTGATTTGCTGGTTAAGTGACTATGAATCTTCATTTGTTTCATCCAAACCATTAATTGGACGATAGCTAGGAGAAAGGAGAGAATCATGGAAAGATAAGCTAGATAAGAGTAATGTAAATTGATATACTGGTCTAATTTTCCTGTTACATAAAGGTACATGGTCATTTCAAAGTAACCCATCAAAATTAAAAACCGAATCATTTAGACACCTCCAATCACTAGACAGTAGGCTAGAATTACCAAACTAATGAGACTGATAAATTGTAGGATGAATTTTGTGGTAAAGTGTTGCTTCATCATGAGGAGATTCTTGACATCAATCATTGGACCAATGACAAGAAAGGCCATGACTGGTGCAAATCCGAAACTAGATAGCAGGGAAGAACCAATAAAGGCGTCTGCTTCTGAACAGAGTGAAAGTAGGAAGGCCAACACCATCATCAATAGAATGGCAGTTAGGGAATTATGTCCAATTCTGGTCAAAATATAGGTTGGTACATAAACCTGTACAAAGCTAGCAAAGAGACAACCGAAGACTAGGTAGCGCCCCGTATCAAAAAACTCATCAATAGCTTGGATGAGGGCATAGCCTACTTTTGTCCAGCCAGTCTTGTCCGAAAAATCATGTTCATGTCCAGCTTGTGGTTCTGCCTTCAAGATGGAGTCTGTACTGATAAACCCCCAGAAAATTCCTAAAACAAGGGCCACCAAGATTGATCCAAAGGCACGAAAAAGGGCAAACCGAATTGAATTTCCAAAAGCGGTATAGGTTGCAAAAAGTACGATAGGATTGATGACAGGTGCCGTCGCTAGAAATGGCACAGCGGTATAGGTTGGGACCTTCTTTTCCAAAAAGCGATTGACAATGGGAACAATCCCGCATTCGCAAGATGGAAAAAGAAAACCAATAAAGGTCCCAAATAAGATACGTAGCATCTTGTTCTGTGGCAGGTGTTGACGAACCGTATCTGGTGTTATATAGACATCAATAAAACCCGAAATCACAGAACCAATTAAGACAAAGGGTAAGGCTTCAATCATGATGGACAAGAAGATAGCCCCCATTTGTAAGACAGAAGTTGGTAACTGGTGAAAAATAGCCATATTAGGCCTCTTTCTTTGTTACAGATTTCTTTTGTTCTTTTGTTTTTGGATCTGGGAATTCGACTTCCTCTAAGGCATCAAAGGACGCAAATTCTTCTAACATTTTCTCTAAATCATCTTGTCTTTTAAATGTAACAGCCATAAAAGCCTCCTTTAATTTGTATACTCTCTATTATACCTTTTCTAGCTCAAAAATTCTTCTGAGAAGTCCATTTTGAAGTCGGAAAAATTCTGTTGAAATTTTTGTAAAAAAACTACTGAAGTTCTAGATTTGATTTCATAAAAGTTTTAAGAATCGTGATATAATAAGAACATGAATGCAAGAATGACTGAATTAGTAACCCTACTGAATCAATACGCAGATGAGTATTATCGCAAAGACAACCCATCTGTATCAGACGCTGAGTATGATCGTCTTTATCGAGAATTAATGAACTTGGAGACAGCATATCCAGAGGCAGTTTTGCCAAATAGTCCTAGTCATCGGGTGGGTGGTAAAGTTTTAGATGGATTTGAAAAGTACACTCATGAGTATCCTCTATATAGCTTGCAGGATGCCTTTTCTTTGACAGAATTAGAGGCCTTTGATGAACGAGTGAAAAGGGAATATCCAAATGCTAACTATATCTGTGAGTTGAAAATTGACGGCCTGTCGATCTCTTTGACCTATCAAGGGGGACAGTTAGTGGTTGGTGCGACTCGTGGAGATGGTACAATCGGAGAAAATATCACGGAAAATCTCAAGCGTGTCAAGGATATTCCACTTGTTCTACCAGATCCGTTAGATATTACGGTACGAGGAGAATGCTACATGCCAAAAGCCTCCTTTGAACGGGTCAATCTGAGCCGGCAGGAAAAAGGAGAAGCAGAATTTGCAAATCCTCGCAATGCTGCAGCGGGGACGCTACGACAATTGGATACGGGGATTGTGGCGTCTAGGGGACTTGCAAGCTTTCTTTATCAAGAAGCTAGTCCAACGGATTTATCAAGCCAATCGGAGGTTTTAAGTCAATTAGAAAAACTGGGTTTTCAAACCAATCCAGACTCAATTGTGGCAAATTCGATGGAGGAAGTTTGGTCCTTTATTGAAAAAATGGCTGAAAAACGAAATAGCCTTCCATATGAGATTGATGGTATTGTCATTAAAGTCAATGAACTGCAGATTCAAGAAGAATTAGGATTTACGGTAAAGGCACCACGTTGGGCGATTGCCTATAAGTTTCCAGCCGAAGAAAAAGAAGCAGAGTTATTGTCAGTCGACTGGCAAGTAGGACGAACGGGTGTGGTGACCCCAACCGCAAATCTGAGCCCTGTTCAACTAGCTGGTACAATAGTTAGTCGAGCGACCCTGCACAATGTGGACTATATTGCTGAGAAGGATATCCGAATTGGCGATACCGTTATTGTCTATAAGGCAGGCGATATTATTCCAGCCGTCTTGCGTGTTGTCGAAAGTAAGCGTCAAAAGCAAGAACCCATGCCTATTCCAAGCCAATGTCCAAGTTGTGAAAGTGAATTAATCCATTACGAAGATGAGGTAGCACTTCGCTGTATTAATCCACACTGTCCTTCTCAAATCATGAATCGACTAGAGCATTTTGCCAGCCGTGACGCCATGAATATCACAGGACTCGGAACATCTGTCGTTGAAAAATTGTTTAAGGGAAATTTGGTCAAGGATGTGGCTGATATTTATCGCTTAAGTGCAGAAGATTTGTTGACCTTAGAAGGTTTCAAAGAAAAATCAGCTGAAAAATTATATCAAGCGATTCAAGCATCTAAGGAAAATTCAGCTGAGAAACTACTATTTGGGCTAGGAATCCGTCACGTAGGAGGCAAAGCAAGCAAGATTTTATTAGAAAAATATATGACGATAGAGGAACTTGCGAAGACAGCTGCAGAAGATATTGCACAGATTGAAGGGGTTGGCCCAGTAATTGCCAATTCCTTAACAACTTATTTTGAGAGTGAAGGCGCCCTACAATTAGTAGAGGAACTAAAAGAAGCAGGTGTTAATTTAGTTTACAAAGGGCAAAAGGTTGGTGCTGATGCTGTCTTAGCTGGACTTACTGTTGTACTTACTGGTAAATTAGAGCGACTGAAGCGCAGTGAAGCCAAGGCAAAATTAGAAAGTCTTGGTGCAAATGTTGCAGGATCTGTGTCTAAAAAAACCAATCTTGTGGTTGCTGGATCAGATGCTGGAAGTAAGCTCACAAAAGCACAAGAGTTAGGCATTGAGGTCAAGGATGAGGCTTGGCTAGAAAGTCTATAAGGTAGAGAAATGGAAAAACGAAAACGAGCAAGATTGATTTATAATCCGACTTCAGGTCAGGAAATTATGAAAAAAAATGTGGCAGAAGTACTGGATATTTTGGAAGGATTTGGCTATGAAACCTCTGCCTTTCAGACGACACCTGAAAAAGATTCTGCCAAGAATGAAGCAACTCGAGCTGCCAAATCAGGATTTGATTTAGTCATTGCAGCAGGAGGTGACGGGACGATTAATGAGGTGGTCAACGGTATCGCACCCCTCAAGCGACGTCCTAAAATGGCTATCATTCCTACTGGAACTACGAACGACTATGCGCGTGCTTTGAAAGTTCCCCGTGGTAATCCTGTTGAAGCAGCTAAGATGATTGGGAAAAATCAAACGATTTTGATGGACATTGGATTAGCGAAAACTAAGAAGGATGGAGCTCCTTTCCAAAGCTATTTCATCAATATTGCAGCTGCAGGGACACTCACAGAATTGACCTACAGTGTACCGAGTCAATTGAAGACTACTTTTGGTTATCTTGCCTATGTTGTCAAAGGTGCAGAGCTCTTACCGCAAGTCAAATTCACTCCAGTCAGAGTGAAGCATGATGGAGGTACCTTTGAAGGTAAGGTTTCCATGATTTTCGTGGCCTTGACCAATTCAATCGGTGGATTTGAACAAATTGTGCCAGATGCGAAGTTAGATGATGGTCAGTTTACCTTAATTATGGTCAAAACTGGAAATCTTTTTGAAATCTTGCACCTGATTCGCCTTGTTTTAGATGGAGGAAAACATATTGACAGTGACAAGATTGAGTATATTAAAACGCAACGTCTTTCAATCGAAGCAATGGAAGGGGTAAATGATCGTCTCATGCTGAATCTTGATGGTGAGTATGGTGGTGATGCTCCAGTTACCTTGCAAAATTTATCCAATCACATAGAGTTCTTTGCGGATACGGATAAGGTATCAGACGATGCCATTACGATTGACACAGAAGCTCTACGAATCGAAGAGATGGCGAAATTATTTACCGAAGAAGTGACCCATATCGAGGAAGAAGGAAAAATTATTTAATATATATAGGAAGAAAGGACGTAAAAGTCCTTTTTTTTCTCTCTAAGCGCAGAAAGATAAAACGTTTACAAGACCCGTGTTTTCTTGACAACTGCTATTTTTAGGAGTATGCTTAGTAGGTATAAAATTTTAAAAGGAGAATTCAAATGGATATTTCTGCATTAGCTTTGGGGCTAGGAACACTCGGTGTTTCTATTGGTGAGGGAATCTTAGTAGGAGCCTATATCAATTCAACTGCACGTCAACCTGAATTGCAAAGCCGATTGTTGACGGGTGTGTTTTTAGGTGTCGCCTTTATTGAAGGAACATTCTTCATTACACTGGCAATGACTTTCTTTTTCCGTTTATCGTAATAGAAAGTAGAAAAGGGGGAACCTTCTTTGGAAGAAAGTATGAATCCAACCCTAAGCCTTGGTCCGGTCACTTTCGATTTGACCTTGGTAATGGTTTCCGTCATCACTATTTTAATCATTTTTCTCTTAGTTTTTTGGGCAAGTCGCAAGATGCAGCTCAGACCAACAGGGAAACAAAATGTATTGGAATATGTCTATGAATTATCAGTTAGCTTTACCAAAGGAAACTTGGGGGAAGTAGAAGCAAAGCGCTATGCATTATTCTTTTTCAGTGCTTTGACATTTTTACTTGTAGCCAATAACCTTGGTTTGATGACAAAAATTGAAACAGCAGATGGTTACAATCTGTGGACATCTCCAACATCAAACATGGCTTATGACCTTGGCTTAGCTACGCTTGCTACTGTCTTTTGTCATTTTGAAGGGATTCGCCGTCGTGGATTTATGAAATACTTGAAAGGATTTGTGACTCCACCAGCGATGACACCGATGAATCTCTTGGAAGAAGTAACAAATTTAGCATCATTAGGTCTGCGTCTATATGGTAATATTTTTGCAGGTGAAGTCTTGGTAAGCCTTTTAGCACAGATGTCACACATCAGCATATTTGTATATCCGATTGCTTTGCTCTTGAATATTGTATGGACTGCATTCTCAGTCTTTATTTCATGTCTGCAGTCTTATGTGTTTGTGATGTTGGTATCAATGTATTTAGATAAGAAGATTAGTGGCGGACATTAAGAGGAAAGGAAAAGAGTATACATGGTTACAGTATTAAGTGCTCAAAGTACGGTACTTGGGAATTTCATTCTTGTTACAGCATCTTTTTTGATCTTGGTTATCCTTATCCGCGTGTTTGCATGGAAAAATATTACAGGGATTTTTGAACAACGTGCTGAAAAAATTGCTAGTGATATTGATGCAGCAGAAGGTCAACGTATGGCCGCTGTTAAATTGGTCAAACAACGCGAAGAAGAATTAGAACAAGGTCGTATTGAGGGCAAAAAAATTGTTCAAGATGCAGTTGAGAGAGCGAAAGTTGAAAAAAAACACATCGTTGATCAAGCCGTTCTTGAAGTACAGGCTTTGAAAGATAAAGCACAACATGAAATTGCTGCTGAAAAACGAGAAGTACAAGAAAATTTGAAAGTACAAGTTGCAAATTTGGCAGTTGATTTAGCAGGAAAAATTATTCTCGAGGATTTAGATCAAGCGGCTCACAGTGCTCTGATAGACCGCTATATTGACAAATTAGGAGACAAATAGATGAATGCAAAAGATACTGCCCTAGTGCAAAAATATGCCCAATCGTTTGTTGAAAAAGTCAATGAAAGAGAGGATGTTTGGTCTATCTATGACGAGGTCAATAAAGTCAACTCTATTATAAAAGAAAGTGATTTACAAGCTATGCTCACTTCTAAAACTGTTTCAGAAGAAGTAAAAAATGAATTCATTCGAACAATCCGTCAGTCAGAGTACCGCGTAGTCAATGACTTGATTGAAACGGTCTTGTTTGATGGACGAGTAGATCTCTTACAGGCTGTTTTAGACACTGCTCTAATTAAAATCAGCCAACATAAAAATGAGTTTGATGCGCACATTACCTCAGTCTATCCATTGAACGACGCTCAAAAAGAAAAGCTTTGCGCATTGGTAGAACAACGATTCAACTTGAAAGTTAGACAAGTAATTGAAGAATTGGATCAAA
Source organism: Streptococcus ovis DSM 16829 (assembly GCF_000380125.1). GTDB lineage: Bacteria > Bacillota > Bacilli > Lactobacillales > Streptococcaceae > Streptococcus > Streptococcus ovis. The sequence continues at coordinate 18,308 of NZ_KB904579.1, read as the reverse complement.
GTCTACTCGGTGGATTCGTAATTAGTGTCAATCATCGAATTATTGATGCGAGTGTTCGTACACAGTTGAGAGATATTAAAAGTAAATTGTAAGAAATAGAAAGTGGTGTTCTTTTGGTAATAAATGCACAAGAAATTAGCGCTTTACTAAAACAACAAATCGACGATTTTCAACCTGATTTCAATTATACTGAAACAGGTGTCGTAACCTATATTGGTGACGGAATCGCTCGTGCTCACGGTCTGGATAATGCCATGAGTGGGGAACTCCTAGTTTTTGAAAATGGAACCATCGGTATGGCTCAAAACTTGGAAACCACTGATGTCGGGATTATTATCCTGGGTGAATTTTCAGATATCCGAGAAGGATCTGTTGTTCGCCGTACAGGGAAAATCATGGAAGTCCCAGTTGGTTCGTCTTTGATTGGTCGCGTTATCAACCCACTTGGACAACCCGTTGATGGACTTGGAGAAATCCATACCAACAAGACACGTCCAATTGAAAATCCAGCCCCTGGTGTTATGCAACGGAAATCTGTTAATGAGCCTTTGCAGACAGGTTTAAAAGCCATCGATGCTTTAGTACCGATTGGCCGTGGACAACGGGAACTGATTATTGGTGACCGCCAAACAGGTAAAACATCCGTTGCGATCGATGCGATTTTGAATCAAAAAGGCCAAGATATGATTTGTATCTACGTGGCGATTGGTCAAAAAGAATCAACTGTCCGAGCACAAGTTGAAACCCTTCGCCAATATGGTGCGCTTGATTATACAATTGTTGTTACAGCGTCAGCTTCACAACCTTCCCCATTGCTTTTCCTTGCCCCTTATGCAGGAGTTGCAATGGCAGAAGAATTCATGTATGAAGGCAAACATGTCCTCATCGTCTATGATGATTTATCAAAACAGGCGGTAGCCTATCGTGAATTGTCCTTGCTCCTTCGTCGACCACCGGGTCGTGAAGCCTACCCAGGGGATGTCTTCTACCTTCACTCACGTCTACTTGAACGTTCAGCAAAAGTGTCAGATGAGTTGGGTGGTGGGTCAATTACTGCTCTGCCATTTATTGAAACACAAGCGGGTGACATTTCAGCCTATATCGCAACCAATGTGATTTCCATTACAGATGGTCAAATCTTCTTGAAAGATGACTTATTTAACTCAGGGATTCGTCCTGCTATTGATGCGGGTTCATCTGTATCGCGGGTTGGTGGCTCAGCACAGATTAAAGCCATGAAAAAAGTTGCCGGTACTCTCCGTATCGACCTTGCGTCGTACCGTGAGCTAGAAGCCTTTACGCAGTTTGGATCAGACTTGGATGCGGCAACGCAAGCCAAATTGAACCGTGGTCGTCGAACAGTGGAAATTTTAAAACAACCGCTTCACAAGCCCCTCCCAGTTGAGAAACAAGTCTTGATTCTTTATGCTTTGACAAATGGTTTCTTGGATTCTGTGCCAATTGCAGATTTGCAGGCCTTTGAAGAAGACTTGTATGCATATTTTGACTTGAACCACGATTCTCTTCTCGATACTATTCGGACAACAAAAGACTTACCAGATACAGAGCTCTTGAATGACGCCATTCAGGAATTTAAAGATCAGTCAGTTTATAAATAGTAAGGGGAAAAGGATATGACAGGTTCTCTAAATGAAATCAAAACAAAAATTGCATCGACAAAGAAAACCAGTCAAATCACAGGGGCTATGCAGATGGTTTCTGCAGCTAAATTAGCTAAGTCAGAACAATCTGCTAAATCATTCGAAATCTATACCAAAAAGGTTCGGGAAGTAACGACCGACTTGTTGCGTGCAGAGTTGATGAATGGTTCCACTAATCCAATGTTGATTCGCCGTGAGGTCAAAAAAACAGGCTATATTGTGATTACATCTGACAGTGGCTTAAAAGGAGCCTATAATTCAACTATTCTTAAAGCAGTTATGGGAATGATTAATCAAGACCATGACAAGAAAGAAGAATACGAAATTATTGCAATTGGTGGTATGGGAGCAGATTTCTTCCGTACTCGTGGGATGACTCCAATTTTTGAATTACGCGGTATTGCAGATGATCCAAGTTTTGAGGAAGTTCAGAAAATCATTTCAAAATCAGTTGAAATGTATAAAAATGAAATTTTCGATGAACTATATGTCTGTTACAATCATCATATCAACAGTTTGACTAGTCAAGTACGTGTCCAACAAATGTTGCCAATTGCTGACTTAGATCATAACGAAGCTGATGGTCACACAGCTGCATTCGAGCTGGAACCTGATCGTGATGCAATTCTAGAACAATTGCTTCCTCAATATGCGGAATCCATGATTTACGGGGCAATTCTAGATGCAAAAACCGCTGAAAATGCGGCAGGTATGACTGCTATGCAGACAGCAACAGACAATGCAAAAAATGTCATAAATGATTTGACTATCCAATACAACCGAGCTCGTCAAGCTGCTATTACTCAAGAAATCACTGAGATTGTAGCAGGAGCATCGGCCTTGGATTAACAAGAAGCAAACAAGGTTTTAGACCTTATATTTTAAAGAAATGAATACAGCCTACGAACTATATAAAAAATAGTGATTCTGAAATTAGTTGATTTCAATTCTAACACCTATTTTACTATGTTCGTTTGACGGCTTTTATCTTAATAGAAGGAGAAAAGATGAGTTCAGGCAAAATCACTCAGGTTGTTGGTCCTGTCGTTGATGTCGCTTTTGCGGTTAATGACAAACTTCCTGAGATTAATAATGCACTTGTCGTTTATAAAAACGATGCATCAAAACAAAAAGTTGTGCTTGAAGTTGCTTTGGAATTAGGTGATGGTGTCGTTCGGACTATCGCCATGGAATCCACAGACGGCTTGACTCGTGGAATGGAAGTGCTAGACACTGGGCGTCCAATTTCTGTACCTGTCGGTAAAGAAACTCTTGGTCGTGTCTTTAATGTCTTGGGCGATACCATTGACCTGGAAGGTCCATTTGCTGAAGATGCCTTGCGCGAACCAATCCATAAAAAAGCACCAACCTTCGACGAATTATCAACTTCAACAGAAATTTTAGAGACAGGTATCAAGGTTATTGACCTTTTAGCCCCTTATTTAAAGGGTGGTAAAGTTGGTCTTTTCGGTGGTGCCGGTGTTGGGAAAACAGTTCTGATTCAAGAATTGATCCACAACATTGCCCAAGAACATGGTGGTATTTCTGTCTTTACAGGCGTAGGTGAACGTACCCGTGAAGGAAATGACCTCTATTGGGAAATGAAAGAATCAGGCGTTATTGAAAAAACTGCCATGGTCTTTGGTCAGATGAATGAACCACCAGGTGCTCGTATGCGGGTTGCTCTGACTGGTTTGACGATTGCGGAATATTTCCGTGATGTAGAAGGTCAAGACGTGTTGCTTTTCATTGATAATATTTTCCGTTTCACTCAAGCTGGTTCTGAAGTTTCCGCCCTCTTAGGTCGTATGCCTTCAGCCGTGGGTTATCAACCTACACTTGCAACTGAAATGGGACAACTGCAAGAACGGATTACCTCTACGAAAAAAGGTTCTGTTACTTCTATTCAAGCTATCTATGTGCCAGCCGATGACTATACAGACCCTGCGCCTGCGACAGCTTTTGCCCACTTGGATTCAACCACTAACTTGGAGCGTAAATTGACTCAGCTTGGTATCTACCCAGCCGTTGATCCATTGGCTTCTAGTTCTCGTGCCTTGGCACCAGAAATTGTCGGTGAAGAGCATTACGAAGTAGCGATGGAAGTGAAGCGTGTTTTACAACGTTATCAAGAGTTGCAAGATATCATTGCCATCCTTGGTATGGACGAATTGTCGGATGAAGAGAAAACACTCGTAGGTCGCGCACGTCGCATCCAATTCTTCTTGTCTCAAAACTTCAACGTTGCTGAACAATTCACAGGGCTTCCAGGTTCCTATGTTCCTGTTGCTGAAACAGTACGTGGCTTTAAGGAAATTCTTGCTGGTAAACATGACCATCTTCCTGAGGACGCCTTCCGAAATGTTGGGTCAATTGAAGAGGTAATTGCTAAAGCTGAAAAAATGAATTACTAGAGGTGTCCTATGGCTCAAATGACAGTGCAAATTGTAACACCAGATGGAATTCGTTACGATCACCATGCTGCCTTTATGTTGGTTAAGACAACTGAAGGAGAGCTGGGGATTTACCCGGGACACGTGGATTTGATTGCGGTACTGGATATTGATGAAATCAAAGTTCGCCGTGTGGATGACGAGAACCACGTTGACTGGATTGCTGTCAATGGTGGCATCATCGAAGTATCGAAAGATTTGGTGACGATCGTTTCTGACTCAGCCGAACGTGCACGTGATATCGATGTCAGTCGTGCTGAACGTGCGAAACTTCGTGCTGAACGCGAAATGGAAGAGGCTCAAAATACCCACAATATTGATATGGAACGTCGAGCAAGTATTGCGCTTCAACGTGCGATTAATCGTATTCGTGTCGGAAATAAATAGTTAAAAATGACCTAGAGATGGGTCATTTTTTGCTGCTTTCAGGAATTATAGATGTAGCAGTAGGCGTCATTCTCGTGGAGAACAAAAAGAAGTCAGAAGCATCATACTTATTAGAATTCACACTGCGTAGTGTTTGATATAGTGAGTGACTGATTTTCTATGGTTTACTCCAGAAGACAATGGCAACGCTTCCTGAAATATGGTATAATGTATACAAGTATTGCCTAATGGCAGAAGGAGGACATTATGTCAACATTTAATCGTATTCACTTAGTCGTTTTGGACTCAGTCGGAATTGGTGCAGCACCAGATGCCAATAATTTTGTTAATGCTGGTGTACCTGATGGTGCGTCTGATACTCTTGGTCATATTTCAAAGACTGTTGGTCTTGAAGTACCAAATATGGCGAAAATTGGTCTTGGAAATATTCCTCGTCCACAAGCCTTGAAAACAGTTCCTGCTGAAGCAAATCCTACAGGTTATGTGACAAAACTCGAAGAAGTATCTCTTGGGAAAGATACTATGACTGGTCACTGGGAAATCATGGGACTCAATATCACTGAGCCATTTGATACTTTCTGGAATGGATTCCCTGAAGAAATTCTCACAAAAATTGAAGAATTTTCAGGTCGCAAAGTTATTCGTGAAGCCAATAAACCATACTCAGGTACAGCAGTTATTGATGATTTCGGTCCACGTCAAATGGAAACTGGCGAATTGATTATCTACACATCTGCTGACCCAGTACTCCAAATCGCTGCGCACGAAGACATTATTCCACTTGATGAATTGTACCGTATCTGTGAATACGCTCGTTCCATTACTTTAGAGCGTCCAGCACTTCTTGGTCGTATTATTGCCCGTCCTTACGTCGGCGAACCAGGTAACTTTACACGTACAGCAAACCGTCGTGACCTTGCCATATCACCGTTTGAACCAACTGTTTTGAACAAATTGGATGAAGCTGGTGTAGATGTGTACTCTGTTGGGAAAATCAGTGACATCTTTAATGGTTCGGGAATTAACCATGACATGGGGCACAACAAATCAAACAGTCATGGAATTGACACTTTGATTAAAACGATGGGCTTGCCTGAATTTGAAAAAGGCTTCTCATTCACCAACTTGGTGGATTTTGATGCTCTTTACGGTCACCGCCGGAATGCGCATGGTTACCGCGATTGCTTGCATGAATTTGATAATCGCTTGCCAGAAATTATCGCAGCGATGCGTGAAAATGATCTTCTCTTGATCACAGCAGACCATGGTAACGACCCGACTTATGCTGGAACAGACCACACTCGTGAATACATTCCACTCTTGGCCTATAGCCCTGCATTTACAGGAAATGGTGTGATTCCACAAGGTCATTTTGCAGATATCTCAGCGACAATTGCAGAAAACTTTGGTGTGGATACGGCAATGATTGGCGAAAGCTTCTTGGATAAATTAGTGTAAATGATTCATTTTTCACTTGTAAAAGACAAGAAGGTGAAGTAATTGCTTCACGATACTAAATAAAGTAAAGGAAACAATATGACATTATTAGAAAAAATTTATGAAACACGTGATTTCTTACAAGGAAAGGGGATCGTTGCACCTGAGTTCGGTTTGATTTTAGGGTCAGGTTTGGGAGAGTTAGCAGAAGAGATTGAAAATGCAATTCTTGTTGATTATGCTGACATTCCAAACTGGGGTCGATCAACCGTTGTTGGTCACGCTGGTAAATTGGTATACGGTGACTTGGCTGGTCGTAAGGTTTTAGCGCTCCAAGGACGTTTCCATTTTTATGAAGGTAATCCAATGGAAGTGGTGACCTTCCCAGTGCGTGTGATGAAAGCGCTTGGTTGCCACAGTGTAGTTGTGACAAACGCAGCCGGTGGAATCGGCTACGGTCCTGGTACCCTCATGCTTATCAATGATCATATCAATATGACAGGAACCAATCCATTGATTGGTGAAAACTTGGAAGAATTTGGTCCACGCTTCCCAGACATGTCGAAGGCTTACACGCCAGAATACCGTCATGTTGCTTACGAAGTTGCAGATAAACTTGGTATTAAACTAAGTGAAGGGGTTTACCTTGGCTGCTCTGGTCCAACATACGAAACACCTGCTGAAATTCGTGCCTTCAAGACGCTTGGTGCAGATGCGGTTGGTATGTCTACAGTTCCAGAAGTCATTGTAGCAGCCCACTCAGGTTTGAAAGTATTAGGAATTTCTGCTATTACCAACCATGCAGCTGGTTTCCAAGAAGAACTCAACCACGAAGAAGTTGTTGAAGTGACAACACGTATCAAAGAAGACTTCAAAGGATTAGTGAAAGCCATTTTGTCGGAGTTGTAGGAGACAGTGATGAAGCATAGTCGATTTGAGTTAGGTTTAGCCATTTCACACAGTTTTTTAGCGATTGCGTCATTTTTTGAAAACAACTTAAAATCGACAGCACTATGGTTGGTTTTGGCAACAATCTACTTCATGATTTATTATCTAGAAAAAAGAAAAACGAAGCAAAAATCTCGTCCATTACAACACTGATATTGATTATCTAAATAAGAAAAAATAAGGAGAATGTATGTCAATTCATATTTCAGCAAAACAAGGCGAAATTGCCGATAAAATTTTACTTCCAGGAGATCCTTTGCGTGCCAAATTTATCGCAGAGAACTTTCTTGAAGATGCAGTTTGCTTCAACGAAGTCCGTAACATGTTTGGCTACACAGGGACATACAAGGGGCACCGTGTTTCTGTTATGGGTACAGGGATGGGGATGCCATCCATTTCGATTTATGCGCGTGAGCTCATTGTCGATTACGGAGTGAAAAAACTCATCCGTGTAGGAACAGCTGGTTCGATTGATCCAGATGTTCATGTTCGTGAACTTGTGTTGGCGCAAGCAGCAGCTACCAACTCAAATATTATCCGTAACGACTGGCCAGAGTACGATTTCCCACAAATCGCAGACTTTGACTTGTTGGACAAGGCTTATCACATTGCCAAAGGTTTGGGCATGACAACTCACGTAGGTAGTGTCTTGTCTTCAGATGTTTTTTACTCAAATATGCCTGAGCGCAATATGAAGTTGGGTACGCTCGGTGTCAAAGCCATTGAAATGGAAGCGGCGGCCCTTTACTATCTTGCCGCTCAACACAAGGTACAAGCGCTCGGAATTATGACCATTTCTGATAGTCTTGTTCATCCTGATGAAGATACAACAGCAGAAGAACGCCAAAATACCTTTACCGACATGATGAAAGTCGGATTAGAAACCTTGATTGCAGAATAGAGAATTATTGACGAGAGCCCTTTTATAATGGACAGTAGACTGTTTGTTATAAGGGGTTCTTTATTGTATCCAAATGAATAAACTAGACTAAATGCCAGATATAGTTGCTATCCAAAGAGATGATATGACTAGTTTTGGATACCCTTTGAACATCATATACCTGTCACTTTTCTTGCTGATAATTCGATTTGTAAAAAACGTTAAAATAAGATATAATAGCAGTGATAGTATGCGTTATAAATGAGGGTATTATCAATGGAAATAGGGAGAATTTAAAACGTGATTAATTTACAAAATTTTGTGCAGGCGATGTATGCGAAGCGGATCGAAGACTGTTCGGATCAGGAATTGTATTATGCCTTGCTCGCATTTTCAAAACAAAGAAGTGAAGCAAAATGTACCAATGATCAAAAGAAAAAGGTTTATTATATTTCAGCTGAGTTTTTAATCGGAAAACTTTTATCAAACAACTTAATTAACCTTGGTTTATATGATGAGGTCAAAGAACAATTATTAGAAGCTGGTAAAGATTTAATTGCTATTGAAGAAATGGAAATGGAGCCATCTCTTGGGAATGGTGGATTGGGTCGACTAGCTGCGTGTTTCCTAGATTCGATTGCTAGTCTTGGCTTGAATGGAGATGGTGTCGGATTAAATTATCATTTTGGTTTGTTCCGTCAGTTATTCCAATATCACCAACAAAGTGCAGTACCAAATGAGTGGATTACACCACGTTCTTGGTTGACAGAGTCACCAATCTCTTATCAAGTTCCATTTGCAAATTTCACCCTGACTTCAAAATTGTATGATATTGATGTACCAGGTTACAAGACAGAACGTAAGAACCGCCTTCGTCTCTTTGATTTGGGGTCTGTCGATGACAATATCATTTATGACGGCATCGAATTTGACAAGGAAGATATCTTCCGTAATTTGACCCTCTTCCTGTATCCAGATGATTCAACGGATCAAGGAAAAGTCTTGCGTATTTTCCAACAGTATTTCATGGTATCCAATGCAGCGCAACTTTTGATTGACGAAGCGATTGCGAAAGGATCAAACCTTCATGACTTGGCAGATTATGCAGTAGTACAAATCAACGATACACATCCATCACTTGTCATTCCAGAATTGATTCGTCTTTTAGAGCTACGTGGCATTTCCTTTGATGAAGCAGTTGACATCGTGAAGAGCATGACAGCTTATACAAACCACACGATTTTATCTGAAGCCTTGGAAAAATGGCCTCTTGACTTCTTGAACCGTGTCGTACCACACTTGGTACCGTTCATTGAAGAATTGGACCGGCGTGCAAAGGCTGTCAAGAATGATCCAGCAGTAAATATTATTGACGAGTATGGTCGTGTTCATATGGCCCACATGGATATTCACTACGGATACTCTATCAATGGGGTAGCTGCACTTCATACAGAGATTTTGAAATCATCAGAACTCAAAGCTTTCTATGAATTGTATCCTGAGAAATTTAATAACAAAACTAATGGAATTACCTTCCGTCGTTGGCTCATGCACGCCAATCCAAGTTTGGCACATTATCTTGATGAATTGATTGGACATGGTTACCATCATCAAGCTTCTGAATTGGAGAAAATTCTTGATTTCAAAACTGATGTGGCCTTCAAAGCGCAGTTGGAAGAAATCAAAACACACAATAAGCGTAAATTGCAACGTCACATTGCCAAGCATCAAGGGGTGGAAGTGAATCCAGATTCTATCTTCGATGTGCAAATCAAGCGTCTCCATGAGTACAAACGCCAACAAATGAATGTCTTATACGTGATTCATAAGTACTTAGACATTAAAGCTGGTAACATTCCTGCTCGTCCATTGACAGTCTTCTTCGGAGGAAAGGCAGCTCCTGCTTACACCATTGCCCAAGATATTATTCATCTGATTTTGGTCTTGTCACAAGTCATTCAAAATGATCCAGAAGTGAGCCCTCACTTGCAACTTGTCATGATTGAAAATTACAATGTGACAGAAGCGACTTTCATCATCCCTGCGGCAGATATTTCAGAGCAAATTTCTCTTGCTTCAAAAGAAGCATCTGGTACTGGTAACATGAAATTCATGCTGAATGGTGCCTTAACACTTGGTACAGATGACGGTGCTAATGTGGAAATTCACGAGCTAGTTGGTGATGACAATATCTACATTTTCGGTCAAGATAGCCAGACAGTAATTGATCATTATGCAAATGGTACCTATCACCCATATAGCTTCTATGAGCGTGATACCATTCGTCCATTGGTTGACTTCATTACTAGTGATGTTGTCCGAAGCATGGGGGGAATTGACGAACGTCTATGGCGTTTACAAGATAATTTGAAGCACAATGACCACTTCATGACATTGCTTGATTTGGAAGATTATATCCAAACGAAAGAACAAATGTTAGCAGATTACGAAGACCGTGATGCATGGTTGGATAAAGTGATTGTCAATATTGCCAAAGCCGGTTTCTTCTCAAGTGACCGCACCATCGAACAATACAACGATGACATTTGGCATTTAGAAAAATAAAAAGGTCCGGGGGACCTTTTTATCTTGCGCTCAAGAAATACGAAAAGCGCAACTAGGTCTGGGGGACCTTTTTATACCTAAAGGTATCCGCCTCTGTAACTCACTTCGTATCGAACAGCGGGGTATCATGCGCTCAAGAAATAAACAGCTAAACAACATTTCATACCCTTTGGTTATGTTTTTCTAGAGGGAGAATCTCTTTTCTTTGTGATATAATAAATTTATGCAAAAAAGACCAACATCAGCTTATGTACACATTCCATTTTGTACGCAAATTTGTTATTACTGTGATTTTTCGAAGGTATTTATCAAAAATCAACCTGTTGACGAGTATTTAGAGGCTTTGATTGAAGAGGTTCGTTTCTATGACTTACCTGCCCTTAAAACTCTCTACATCGGTGGTGGAACGCCATCTGCTCTTTCAGCGGAGCAATTGGATTACTTACTGACCAATCTAGAGCGAGAGTTGGATTTATCTCAGTTAGAAGAATTTACTATTGAAGCCAATCCAGGGGATTTAACCGAGGAAAAGATCGCTGTTTTACAACGTTCCAAATGCAATCGTGTGTCACTTGGTGTTCAAACCTTTGATGATAAAATGCTCAAGCGAATTGGCCGTAGTCACAATCAGGTGCAGATTTACGAAACGATTGATAGTCTGAAGGCGGCAGGATTTTACAATATTTCTATTGATTTGATTTATGCCCTTCCAGGGCAGACCATGGAGCAGGTGGTGGATAATGTCGCAAAGGCTTTGTCACTCGATATTCCCCACATGAGTCTGTATAGCTTGATTTTGGAAAATCACACGGTTTTTATGAATCGTCAACGTCGTGGTCGACTTCACTTGCCAAATGAAGATGTTGAGTCAGATATGTTTGAATATATTTTGGCGGAGTTGGAAAAAAATGGCTTTGAACATTATGAAATTTCAAACTTTACCAAGCCTGGATTTGAAAGTCGCCATAATCTTATGTACTGGGACAATGCGGAATACTATGGACTTGGAGCGGGTGCTTCAGGTTACTTGAACGGTATGCGTTACCGCAATCGTGGCCCTATCCAACACTATCTCAAATCGATACGGGAGAAGGGGCATTCGCGGCTTCATGAGGAATGTTTAAGCCAAAAAGAACAGATGGAAGAAGAAATGTTTCTTGGCTTACGAAAAAAATCTGGTATTTCCATTGCGCGCTTTGAGGAGAAATTCCAGTGTTCATTTGATGATACGTATGGCATCGTCGTAGCTGAATTGAAGGAAGAAGGTCTACTGCAACAGAATGGAGACCAACTTCGGATGACGAAGAAAGGACTTTTCTTGGGTGATACAGTTGCTGAACGATTTATTTTAGAAGAGGAGAACTAAAATGGGACTACGTTACGAAGAAGAGTTTACCATTCCTTTTGCTATGACAGATGTCAAGCAGGAATTGATTTTGTCACAATTTATTTCATACTGCTTAGGATTATCTGGTCGTCAATCAGAATCAGTGGGCAGAGGTGATATGGATGTTTTCGAGCAATATGGTCTTGTCTGGGTCGTGACGGATTATGATATAGAAATTTTTCGATTGCCGACCTATAATGAGACTGTTCGCATTGTTACAGAGGCAATTTCCTACAATAAATTTTTCTGCTATCGAAAGTTTTTTATCTATGACGAGGCAGGAAATTTGATAATGGATATTTTAAGCTACTTTGTATTACTTGATTTTGAAACTAGAAAAGTCGCTCCTGTCCCTGATGATTTGATTGCGCCTTATCAATCTGAGAAGGTTAAAAAAATCCAGCGGGCACCTCGTTACCATGTTTTGGAAAATCCCGAAAGTAAAGATTATCGGATACGTTATTTTGATATTGATATGAATGGCCATGTCAATAACAGTAAATATCTGGAGTGGATGTACGATGCCTTAGAATATGAATTTTTACTGGAGCATCACCCAGTTCATGTGCAGTTGAAATATGTCAAAGAAGTGTCACCTGGTGGCCATATTTCTTCGAAGGTTTTGTTGGACAATCTAACAAGTCAGCATGAAATTTGGTCAGAAGGTACTGTTCATGCACAAGCTATCATTACATGGGAGAAACGCGATGACAGAAAAGGATAAGTGGCTAGAGTGGGCGATACGTCTGCAGGCTCTTGCGCAAAATGGTCTCTCCTATACTACAAATGTATTTGACAAAGAGCGTTTTGAAGAGATCCGACAGATTGCGGCTGAGATGGTCGTAACACCATCAGGCATGCCTTTGGAAAAAATAGAAGGCCTCTTTTGCAATGAAGAGGGATATCAGACGCCGAAATTGGACACACGGGCGGCTATTTTCAAAGATGACAAAATCCTATTGGTACAAGAAAGTGATGGACGTTGGGCGCTTCCAGGCGGCTGGTGCGATGTTGACCAATCCATTATGGATAATACCATCAAAGAGGTTAAAGAAGAGGCAGGATTGGACGCCAAAGCAGAGCGGATGATTGCTATTTTAGATAAACGTAAAAACAATCCCAGCCACTCCATTCATGCTGTTACGAAAGTATTTGTATTATGTAGAAGTCTGGGCGGAGAGTTTGTGGCAAATTCTGAAACGATTGCCAGTGACTATTTTCGTCTGAATGACTTGCCTATTTTATCAGAAGCAAAAGTCACTAGAGAGCAGATTGCGTTGTGTTTTGAAGCGAATCAGGCAGAACACTGGGAAACACGATTTGATTAAGGAGAAGAAATGAGATATCAAGGTTATTTGATTGACTTAGACGGAACGATTTACAAAGGGAAAAATCGGATTCCAGCGGGAGAACGATTTGTAGCACGTTTGCAAGAAAAAGGAATTCCCCATCTTTTTGTGACCAATAATACGACACGAACACCAGAGCAGATTCAAAACATGCTAGAGGAGAATTTTTCGATTCATACGCCTGTTTCAACTATTTATACTGCAACCCTAGCAACTATTGACTTTATGAATGATTTAGAGAAAGAAAAAACGGTCTATGTCATCGGTGAAGAGGGGTTGAAATCAGCCATTCGTGAGGCAGGTTACATTGAAGACACAGAGACCCCAGCTTACGTTGTTGTGGGATTGGATTGGAACGTCGATTATGAGAAATTTGTAACAGCAACGCTGGCCATTCAAAAAGGGGCAGTCTTTATTGGAACCAACCCTGACTTAAATATTCCAACTGAACGTGGCCTTTTGCCGGGAGCAGGCTCTCTATTGGCTTTATTGGAAGCAGCAACGCGAGTGAAACCAATTATTATTGGAAAACCAGAGGCTTTAATCATGAATAAAGCTTTGGAGCGTTTGGGAACGGAATGTAGTCATACTGTAATGGTTGGAGACAACTATTTGACTGACATTCGAGCGGGGATTGACAATGGTTTTCCGACTGTATTAGTGTTGACAGGTTTTACAAAACCGGAAGAAGTTGCACATCTACCAATTGCGCCTACTCATGTTATTAATAGCTTAGACGAATGGAGTTTGGATGAAAACTAAATTACAAGCAGGGATTAGTGTCTTATTTCTCTTATCGTTAGCTGTATTGTTGACGATTTACTTGTCCTGGCTTCTGTATCCTTTAGAAATTAAACTCTTAGGTCTGGAAAAAGTCGTCTATATGAAGTCGGAAGATATTTTATATAATTACAATATCCTTCTCAATTATTTGACCAACCCAATTCAGAGAACTCTAGTTATGCCGAACTTTACTTCTTCTTTGAGTGGTCTCCATCATTTTGAACAGGTGAAGTTTTTATTTCATTTTACGCAAGGAATATTTATTTTAACGCTACTAGTCTTTTGGAATTTTTTCAAAACTGTCTTGCAAAAGGGATACGGTAGCCTCTTTCAAAGGCTCTATCAAATGATGGCAGGGCTTCCAATTTTGATTGGAGGAATGGCGGTTTTATTCGGATTCAATGCCTTCTTTACATTATTCCATCAGATTTTATTTGCAGGAGACTCTACTTGGCTTTTTAATCCCAATACAGACCCAGTGATTTATATTTTACCAGAAGATTATTTTTTACATTGTTTTGTTCTTTTCTTTATCATTTATGAACTTCTTTGTTTTGGAATAATATATTATATACATAAAAAGAAATTGACAATGAAGAATTAATTGATGGGTTCCATGCTTGTTCCTAAGCAAAGTAAGCTCTACCATATATTTGTGCCTCAGTCTAAGACTAGTTATGAGTCCTAATTCGAACGTTCTAGATTTACCGGCTAAATTAATTTTTAGGTAAGTGTCTAGAGTTTTGGGAAACGTAAAATTGAATACCTTATAACTTAAGAGAACGAGAAATTCGTTCTCTTTTTTCGTTGCCTAAAACTAGTGAAAGGACACAAACAGATGTCAAATAACATTGAAATCATCATGGATATTGAAACTCTAGAAATATTTGAAGTGATAGATCTTGATGAAAAGGAAGAAGGTGTTGACACAGATGGCACAGAAGATTTTCCTGAAGAAGAAATTGTGTTGCCGTATGATGGCCTAAATAGAGTTTGGACAAGTAAAGGTTACTACTATAAACCTTCTAGCCTACTTTGGAGAATTGAGAAAGATGGCGTTGTTCATCAATTAAGTCCTAAAAATAAACATGGAACCTATCCTTATTATCAACGTTCCAGTGATTACACTTGGGGGCGTAGTAATCAACTCACACAAGAAGAAGCTATGTGGCTGACTTTGGAGTTTAATCCAGACCTGATGAATTATGTATAAGGAGGCAAGTAAAATATGCCAATTTTAATTCCAGTAAATATTTGTTTTGCGCTTATCACCTTTTCAATGTTTATAAGCGCCTACCATAGAGAAAAATATTATTTTTCCCATCTATTTATTTTCTTATTGAATGCTTTGGTAGTTCTATATGTAGTCTTTAACTACTTTGGCTTGTTGAAGTAAGAAGAATGCAGTGTACATGAGTTTGGAGATGTAGATTAACTATGATTGGAGAAAAAATATATGAAGTTAGATTATATATTCTTGGTGTTATACCTTTATTCAAGGTCCGAGTAAATGAGGAAAAACTTAGGAAAATTTTGATCGCTAATTTGGAATTGAATCCTGATTTTCATTTAGAAGTTTTTGTTGAAGGAAAGAGATACTGGGTTAGATTGGAAGATGATCGCTTAGTATTGGCTGAAAGGAGTTAATTATGACAAAACGAGAACAACAGTCGCGTGAATTGGTATTAAGAGAAATCATGCATTCACAAAATGCGACAAGGAGCAAAGCACGTTTAATTTTGAAGGAACTAGAGGAATTCGGCTTACTTCGGTTTTCTGATACCGGCCATCTTATGTTGAAAGTGGGTGCTTGACATGAAACGTATTTCCGCAAGGCAAGTTCAATCAAGTGAACGATTTTATAGAATACCAAAAATATTTGTTGAATCACCACTCTACAAACCGATGAGTACAGATGCTAAATTCACATATGCTATCTTGAAAGACCGTTTTGAATTATCTCTTAGAAATAATTGGATTGATAAAAATGGAGATGTCTATCTGATTTATACAGTTACTGAACTCCAAGAAATTTTAGGATATGGTAATAAGAAAGTTATCAAACTGAAAAAGGAACTTCAAGAGTATGGTTTATTAGAAGAAGTTCGTCAAGGTTTGAATAAGCCTAATTTACTGTACTTGGGAAATGTTGAATGCTCTACTGAAGAAATTCACTCTAAACCTTTAACTTCAGCGGAAGTGTCAAAACGACACTTCCAGAAAAAGCAAGGAAGTGTGAAAATGACACGTCAAAAAATGTCAAAACGACACGCTAATGATACTGAGAATAGTGAGACTGAATTATCTAACGATACTAATCGATACCAGGACGAGAACCCATTATCCACTCTATCAGATTCTGAAGCTTTCCAAATGGGCCAACATGGTTTTCTCTCTGCCCAAACTATCCAGAGACTCAGTCTCTTTGGCAAAGAAGCAAAACTCCTTGAAAACAAAATCTACCAAGCCAAGCGTCAGGTTGAAAAAGACTATAGTCATCTCTTAAATCATCAAGAAATAATTTACGGTGAAGTCTGGTCGCAGGAACTGGAACGAGAAGTGGACAAACTTATCTTCAAAATCAAAACTGGTGAACATGAAGGAAAGCCAATTAAAAACATTCCTGGCTATTTCTATAAGATGATGGTGCATTTCTGGAAGATGGCTTTACTGATTGAAAAAGAACAAGGATTTATAGCTCTATCACATCAAAGTGACTATGCTAAGTCATTCCCTGAAGAATGTCCAAGTTTAATTGGCTATTATTATCCAGATAGACTACCAGAAACGAGACTGGATCGATATTTAGCAGACAAGATAGAATTGGAGGGATAGATATGCTACAGGATGAATTTAAACCTATTCCTCATAAAGTCTTAACGATTGGTCGTAGTCCTAAAGAAAGTGTGATTGCCATTCCTAAAGCTAACTTTGCCCTTAGCCCACGCTGGGTTAAGAAAATCACCTATAAAGTGAAAGGGGGTGTATTAGGTGACTAAACCAGTTTCAAACCGATTGAAGGAACTGCGGAAACAAGCTGGATTAACCCAGGAAGAGTTATCTCAAAAAGTTGGTGTTATCCGCAAAACTGTCTCGAATTGGGAGCGGGGATTTAGCCGTATCAACCCTGAGTCTGCGGAACAACTCGCTAAGTATTTCCAGGTTTCTATCGGTTATTTGCTTGGTGTCAGTAACGACAGAAAGGCTGCCAGTTCGGATTTAAGCTACTGGATTGCGTATAAACAGAAATACTAGGTGGAAAGAGGGAACAACTATGGCGATGCTACATGTTGAATGTAACTCCTGTGGGGCATTTTCAGCGTTGAGAGGTTGGATTGAACCAGAGGATTTAGTAGGAACGATATGGGAAGGATTTACTGAGGACCAAATTAAAAAAGCAGAAAAAGAAGATCCACTAATTTTTGAAGGGTTAGATCCGTGGGATAAATTTATTGAAAATCCAGTTTGTAATGAGTGTGGTTCTGATAAAGTGATCAGTTATTGAAGAAGAAAGTAGTATAAAAAATCGATATTTTCCCTTACTTTCTCTCTCAAATACACGTGGATTTTAAGCAGTGATCAAGTTTAGACCTTAGCATGTCATTAAACTGCTTGGCCTTTGAAAACTGAATACAAGGCTTGTCCCAATCAGCGTGACTATGGATAAAAGAAAAATGGGGGCGAGTAGCTAGCTAGAAAAGGATATCTAGCCCAGTCACATGACGAAAAGGCATACTTACAGAGTATAAGCTAAAGGAGTTTGCGGTTTCTAGACTATAAACCGTGTGTACAAAATACCGATAGGAAACTACGGTTTTCTACAGCACGGCGTAATTCGCCTTTCAACTTCAAGGAGAAATCTATGATAGATGAAACACAAACAGTCCGCCTAAGGGACTTAAGAAACTTAGGAAAACAAGGAGGTGTAACAGCTCGCTTGGACGATGGAACAGAACTACTCCTAAAGCCTGACTTTGCCATAAAAAAAACAAAAGGCTATGTGGATGGTCGCTTAAGGGATGTAGAGTTTCACTTGTCCTATAAAAACATTTACAGCCAAATTCGCACCCTCAAAAAAGGAAACTCTCTTGTAGCTCGAAAAGTTAGAAGTCCGTCTGGCTTTGAACTTCGACTAACAGGAAGAGGTTATAGGAGGTAACTGATGAAACTGAAAAAACTTATATGTGGATTGTTGGTTGCTCAGCTATTGTCCATGCATCAAATGGCCCGGGCAAATGATGCTGTTCCTGAAAGTTCTGAACTTGGTGTCCAGGTAGTGTATCGCCTGTACAATCCTATTCTCAAAGAACACCTCTTTACTACAGATCAAAATGAGTACCAGGTCTTACCAAGACATGGTTGGAAACAAGAAGGTATTGCTTGGTATGCCCCTTCTCAAAATGGAACGAAGGTAACTCGTCTATACAGTAAGGTAACTAAGAAGCACCTCTATACCTT
>NZ_KB904578.1 GCF_000380125.1 Streptococcus ovis DSM 16829 | reverse complement strand
CCCCCAACTACTTCAGGCGTTCTAGGGCTTAACTGCTGTGTTCGGCATGGGTACAGGTGTATCTCCTAGGCTATCGTCACTTAACTCTCTCGAATGTTACCATTCAAAATTGAATACCTATATTCTAACAAGTTTTAACTTCGCTGTCAATATCTTTTCGGATAAGTCCTCGAGCGATTAGTATTGGTCCGCTTCATGTATCACTACACTTCCACTCCCAACCTATCTACCTGATCTTCTCTCAGGGCTCTTACTGATATAAAATCATGGGAAATCTCATCTTGAGGTGGGTTTCACACTTAGATGCTTTCAGCGTTTATCCCTTCCCTACATAGCTACCCAGCGATGCTCTTGGCAGAACAACTGGTACACCAGCGGTAAGTCCACTCTGGTCCTCTCGTACTAGGAGCAGATCCTCTCAAATTTCCTACGCCCGCGACGGATAGGGACCGAACTGTCTCACGACGTTCTGAACCCAGCTCGCGTGCCGCTTTAATGGGCGAACAGCCCAACCCTTGGGACCGACTACAGCCCCAGGATGCGACGAGCCGACATCGAGGTGCCAAACCTCCCCGTCGATGTGAACTCTTGGGGGAGATAAGCCTGTTATCCCCAGGGTAGCTTTTATCCGTTGAGCGATGGCCCTTCCATACGGAACCACCGGATCACTAAGCCCGACTTTCGTCCCTGCTCGAGTTGTAGCTCTCGCAGTCAAGCTCCCTTATACCTTTACACTCTGCGAATGATTTCCAACCATTCTGAGGGAACCTTTGGGCGCCTCCGTTACCTTTTAGGAGGCGACCGCCCCAGTCAAACTGCCCGTCAGACACTGTCTCCGATAGGGATCACCTATCCGGGTTAGAGTAGCCATAACACAAGGGTAGTATCCCAACAGCGCCTCTGTCGAAACTGGCGTCCCGACTTCAATGGCTCCTACCTATCCTGTACATGTGGTACAGATACTCAATATCAAACTGCAGTAAAGCTCCATGGGGTCTTTCCGTCCTGTCGCGGGTAACCTGCATCTTCACAGGTACTAAAATTTCACCGAGTCTCTCGTTGAGACAGTGCCCAAATCATTACGCCTTTCGTGCGGGTCGGAACTTACCCGACAAGGAATTTCGCTACCTTAGGACCGTTATAGTTACGGCCGCCGTTTACTGGGGCTTCAATTCAGATCTTCGCGTTACCGCTAAACCCTCCTCTTAACCTTCCAGCACCGGGCAGGCGTCACCCCCTATACATCATCTTACGATTTAGCAGAGAGCTGTGTTTTTGATAAACAGTTGCTTGGGCCTATTCACTGCGGCTGTCCAAAGACAGCACCCCTTCTCCCGAAGTTACGGGGTCATTTTGCCGAGTTCCTTAACGAGAGTTCTCTCGATCACCTGAGGCTACTCGCCTCGACTACCTGTGTCGGTTTGCGGTACGGGTAGAGTATACTTATAACGCTAGAAGCTTTTCTTGGCAGTGTGACGTCACTAACTTCGCTACTAAACTTCGCTCCCCATCACAGCTCAATGTTATAGATATAAGCATTTGACTCATATCACACCTCACTGCTTAGACAGACTCTTCCAATCGTCTGCTTTAGTTAGCCTACTGCGTCCCTCCATCACTATATACTCTAGTACAGGAATATCAACCTGTTGTCCATCGGATACACCTTTCGGTCTCTCCTTAGGTCCCGACTAACCCAGGGCGGACGAGCCTTCCCCTGGAAACCTTAGTCTTACGGTGGATGGGATTCTCACCCATCTTGCGCTACTCATACCGGCATTCTCACTTCTATGCGTTCCAGCACTCCTCACGGTATACCTTCTCCACACATAGAACGCTCTCCTACCATTACCTATAAGGTAATCCACAGCTTCGGTAAATTGTTTTAGCCCCGGTACATTTTCGGCGCAGGGTCACTCGACTAGTGAGCTATTACGCACTCTTTGAATGAATAGCTGCTTCTAAGCTAACATCCTAGTTGTCTGTGCAACCCCACATCCTTTTCCACTTAACAATTATTTTGGGACCTTAGCTGGTGGTCTGGGCTGTTTCCCTTTCGACTACGGATCTTAGCACTCGCAGTCTGACTGCCGACCATAAATCTTTGGCATTCGGAGTTTATCTGAAATCAGTAAACCGAGATGGCCCCCTCATCCAAACAGTGCTCTACCTCCAAGATTCTTTTATGTCGACGCTAGCCCTAAAGCTATTTCGGAGAGAACCAGCTATCTCCAAGTTCGTTTGGAATTTCTCCGCTACCCACAAGTCATCCAAGCACTTTTCAACGTGCCCTGGTTCGGTCCTCCAGTGCGTCTTACCGCACCTTCAACCTGCTCATGGGTAGGTCACATGGTTTCGGGTCTACATCATGATACTAATCCGCCCTATTCAGACTCGGTTTCCCTACGGCTCCGTCTCTTCAACTTAACCTCGCATCATAACGTAACTCGCCGGTTCATTCTACAAAAGGCACGCTCTCACCCATTAACGGGCTCGAACTTGTTGTAGGCACACGGTTTCAGGTTCTATTTCACTCCCCTTCCGGGGTGCTTTTCACCTTTCCCTCACGGTACTGGTTCACTATCGGTCACTAGGGAGTATTTAGGGTTGGGAGATGGTCCTCCCAGATTCCGACGAGATTTCGCGTGTCTCGCCGTACTCAGGATACTGCTAGGGTTAAAAACTATTTCGAATACGAGGCTCTCACTCTCTTTGGCTGACCTTCCCATGTCATTCTTCTATACTCTTTAACTCCACTTCGCAGTCCTACAACCCCGAAGAGTAAACTCTTCGGTTTGCCCTCCTGCCGTTTCGCTCGCCGCTACTAAGGCAATCGCTTTTGCTTTCTCTTCCTGCAGCTACTTAGATGTTTCAGTTCACTGCGTCTTCCTTCTCATGACCTTAACAGTCATGGATGACAGGCATCAACCTGCCGGGTTCCCCCATTCGGACATCTCTGGATCTCAGCTTACATACAGCTCCCCAAAGCATTTCGTCGTTCGTCACGTCCTTCATCGGCTCCTAGTGCCAAGGCATCCACCGTGCGCCCTTATTAACTTAACCTTATTTTTTAAAAACTCATTAAATATTTACAGCGTTTTCGGTTTATTTTCTTGTTACTATTCATTTAACTATTACTAGTTAAATGGAATTTGATAGATATTCAATTTTCAATGGTCATTCGTCCAATCTTGTCTCAAGATTGAATGGAGCCTAGCGGGATCGAACCGCTGACCTCCTGCGTGCAAAGCAGGCGCTCTCCCAGCTGAGCTAAGGCCCCACAAGACCTCTCAAAATTAAAGAAGACTAACGTACAGGTTCCATTTCCTTAGAAAGGAGGTGATCCAGCCGCACCTTCCGATACGGCTACCTTGTTACGACTTCACCCCAATCATCTATCCCACCTTAGGCGGCTGGCTCCTAAAAAGGTTACCTCACCGACTTCGGGTGTTACAAACTCTCGTGGTGTGACGGGCGGTGTGTACAAGGCCCGGGAACGTATTCACCGCGGCGTGCTGATCCGCGATTACTAGCGATTCCGACTTCATGTAGGCGAGTTGCAGCCTACAATCCGAACTGAGATCGGCTTTAAGAGATTAGCTTGCCGTCACCGGCTTGCGACTCGTTGTACCGACCATTGTAGCACGTGTGTAGCCCAGGTCATAAGGGGCATGATGATTTGACGTCATCCCCACCTTCCTCCGGTTTATTACCGGCAGTCTCGCTAGAGTGCCCAACTGAATGATGGCAACTAACAATAGGGGTTGCGCTCGTTGCGGGACTTAACCCAACATCTCACGACACGAGCTGACGACAACCATGCACCACCTGTCACCGATGTACCGAAGTAAAACTCTATCTCTAGAGCGGGCATCGGGATGTCAAGACCTGGTAAGGTTCTTCGCGTTGCTTCGAATTAAACCACATGCTCCACCGCTTGTGCGGGCCCCCGTCAATTCCTTTGAGTTTCAGCCTTGCGGCCGTACTCCCCAGGCGGAGTGCTTAATGCGTTAGCTGCGGCACTGAGTCCCGGAAAGGACCCAACACCTAGCACTCATCGTTTACGGCGTGGACTACCAGGGTATCTAATCCTGTTTGCTCCCCACGCTTTCGAGCCTCAGCGTCAGTTACAGACCAGAGAGCCGCTTTCGCCACCGGTGTTCCTCCATATATCTACGCATTTCACCGCTACACATGGAATTCCACTCTCCCCTTCTGCACTCAAGTTGTACAGTTTCAAAAGCACACAATGGTTGAGCCACTGCCTTTTACTTCTGACTTATACAACCGCCTGCGCTCGCTTTACGCCCAATAAATCCGGACAACGCTCGGGACCTACGTATTACCGCGGCTGCTGGCACGTAGTTAGCCGTCCCTTTCTGGTAAGATACCGTCACTTAGTAAATTTTCCACTCTTACTATCATTCTTCTCTTACAACAGAGCTTTACGATCCGAAAACCTTCTTCACTCACGCGGCGTTGCTCGGTCAGGGTTCCCCCCATTGCCGAAGATTCCCTACTGCTGCCTCCCGTAGGAGTCTGGGCCGTGTCTCAGTCCCAGTGTGGCCGATCACCCTCTCAGGTCGGCTATGTATCGTTGCCTAGGTAGGCCGTTACCCTACCTACTAGCTAATACAACGCAGGTCCATCTCGTAGTGGAGCACTTGCTCCTTTCAAATATCTGACATGTGTCAAATATTGTTATGCGGTATTAGCTATCGTTTCCAATAGTTATCCCCCGCTACAAGGCAGGTTACCTACGCGTTACTCACCCGTTCGCGACTCAGTCAATTCGGTGGAGCAAGCTCCGGTGAATTAACTGCGTTCCACTTGCATGTATTAGGCACGCCGCCAGCGTTCGTCCTGAGCCAGGATCAAACTCTCATTTAAAATAATTGTTTGTCCGGCTAAGCACTCTGGCTTATCCGTTTATTGTTTTTTTTGTTCATTGACGATTTATATTCCTATAAATCACCCTGCACGTTTGGTTCGTCTTCTTTAATTTTCAAAGGTCTTGTTCG
>NZ_KB904577.1 GCF_000380125.1 Streptococcus ovis DSM 16829 | reverse complement strand
CAAAAATGTAAAAAAATTCTATTGTTAATTTAACGCCCCTATACGCGCCTGACAGAGGCGCGGAGCCTTTTGCTCCTTCTTGCTTTTACTATACTGCCTGAGTTGAGAGAACTGCACTACTAGAGCAGCCCTCCTGCTCTTTATTGCCCTTTCCTGTGCCCTTTTTGCCTCTTGCTGCTCCTCCTATCCTGTCCTCGAGGTTTTGGGTAACATCTAAGTGGGTTAGGGGCGAGGAGACGATGAGGCGACGCAGGACCGTCCCACTTAGTGTAGAGAGAGGGGCAGCTTTGCTGTTTGAAACCTGGCGTTTCAAATCCTGGGGGGCAAATCCGGCGCCCCCCAGTGTTTACGAGTGACCACGAGCCGGCGGAAAATTTTACGAGGTTTTTTATGGGTTTTGTTGACTTAAAATTTGAACATTTTAGTTGCTATCCTAACTCTACAGGGGAGAACTCTAGCGACTACTTCCTTTTTGGTTATAACGGTGTTAGACTTCCTAATTTGGCTCTTGACTTGCATTTAGAGGGCTATGAAGGTGTCTCTGCTAGAGAGTTCTATGACGAGATTTTTGGAGATTATTTAGAGGTCGAACAACGCAATCCAAAAGATTATATCGAGGGAGAATACGGGGGTATTCTTATCGAGAAAGTACCACAGTTTTATAAAAACGGCAAAAAAATCATGTTAGACCTGTATAACAAGAAAACTGACTCTTTTTACAAAGAGCAGAAACTCTTTTTTAATCGTCAAACTTTTACACGTGGGCAACAAAAATTATATGACATGATACAAGAATCAGATAATTTTGTTATTACTTCCCCGATTTCGTATGCAGGTAGGAATAGAACTAATAAAAACGCTCGTCAGTTATTTGCGTTAGTTATTGAGATTGACCAAATTGTTCCAGATACAGGGCTGAAAGAGTTGATTTATAGCTGGAGTAGAAGCAATTACTTTAGGGGACAAAAAACATATGATCAGTTGCCTAGACCAACGTTTATTGTATGTAGTGGCAAAGGGTTACACCTATATTTTCTTTTTGACGAGCCACTACCCCTTTACCCAAAAATTCATGAGCAACTCTCCAAAGCAAAAAACTACCTGACTTATAGATTTTGGAATCGATACATCACAAGGCTACATGGAGAAAAACAGGTTCAATATGAGCCTATTAACCAACCGTTTCGAGTTGTTGGAACGACCGCCAAGGAAAAAGGTGTCTATGCCTTAGCTTTTAGGACAGGCGGACGCTATACACTTGACGATTTTAATTACTTTTTGCCAAAAGATAAGAAAATCGACTATCAGAAAAAATCTGATTTATCGAGAGAAAAAGCCAAGGAGTTATACCCTGAATGGTACGAGCGGAGAGTTGTCCGTAAGCGCAAATTAGTGTTAGGAACATCTACATTCTATCGACACCGCGGCATCTATGACAGTTGGAAAAAGAAAATTTTAGAAGGTGCAACAGTCGGGAAACGTTATTTTTGTTTAGAAAATTTATGCTCTTTAGCGGTTCAGTGTCAAATCAGCGAAGAAGAGTTGGATAGAGATATCGCTGACATAGCAGAATATTTTGAGCAATTAACGATTAGCGAAGATAACCATTTCACGCGGAATGATATCATTTCAGCAAAAACGACGTTTAAATACCCCTCTGTAAATACTTTTAGACGCCGAATAGACTATATTTCTCAACGGACGGGAATACCCTTAGAACGTGCCAAACGGAACGGTAGGACACGTAAACAACACTTGAGGCGCGCTAGGTCTATTTTAGCCATTGACCGTGAAGAATTGGTCAAAGAAGGAAAATTTAAGGATGTTGGGCGTCCTTCTAAGAAAGAAATAGTACAAGAATGGCGAAAAAACAACCCAAACAAGCGCAAAATAGACTGTCAGCGCGAAACAGGGCTCTCACGTCCGACGATTCTGAAATATTGGGATAACTGAAACACGTGGTATTGTGCTATAATACTCTTTGGCACAAACGACACCGCCTGGGAAGGAGGTGAGTTGCCCATGTGGTCAATGTTATTTCAAACAATCGTCGCACCAACCCTGGTTGGGGTAGTCCTTGCACTATTCACTTACTGGCTAGATAAGCGAGATGACGATTAAGTGCCACTAGCTCGGACGTAGTTAGTCGCAGACTACGCAAAAAAAGCCTCAGCATTCGCACTGCTGGGGCTTTTCCGTTGCCTCATGTTGAGGTCAATGTTATTTCATCGCAAGACTATTATACCACACATGGTTTTTAAAATCAAAATTATGTATTTCACTAAGAAAGTAGTTTATAGACGTATGACTTGCGAAACTCACCTCGTTCGTGACCGTGTCCTAATGCTTCCGCAGCCCTTCCTTCTGCAAACTTGTCTAAGACAGAGCCCTTCAACTCCTTCCGAAGAAAAGTTTTTTCTTCATGACTTAATTCATCTAGTTTTCGCTCGTAATGGAGGTACACTCGCTTTGCGTATTCTGCACGGTGTGCATGTTGATCTAGATTTCCAGGGACCCTGTACGTGCCATTTTTGCCACTAAAAACATATCCTTTTCCAGCTTTTTGGAAAAACGCGATGATTTCAGCTTCTTCTTCAGGGGTTTGTGCCATGATTGGCGCCCAACGTTCTCGCCCTCCCTTTGTTTTTTCAGTTACGTGGACATACCACAAACCGTTTTTTGCACGCTTAGGTTGCAGCGCAGTTCCTTTAATTGCCTTTAATTCATCTTTTCGCAGCCCCAGGGCTGCCCCCACCTTGAAGAAAAAGTCTCGCTTTTCTTTTGCGATATGAGAATCGTTTACTGCTTCATAGCGTGACCGTGTCGCGTTCTTACGCTCACGTGGAGGCGTCTCTTTAAGCATTGTAGTCGGAACATTAAAAACCTTACCTAAATGCGCCTTATAAGTCGTCAGCGTCCACGCAGAGCGTCCCAGGGCTTCTAATTCTGCCAGATATTGATCGGCATACTTAAATATATCCTCAAGGCTTTCTAGGTCGTCTCCAGGCGATTTAGACGCCACAAAGGCACTAAAACGCCGCCACGCCGCAGAAATATCCCGAAAAGACTTCTCTGCGGTGATATATTTGTAATTATCCCCTGTCTCCTTGCCTTCGTAGCGCGACTTTCCTTTCCCTGCTTTCCATTTTTCGGTAATACGGATTTGCCCCATTTTTTGCACGTGCTCCGCCCTAGCTTGTTCGCTAGAGCAGAGCACGTCTTTTTGTTCTTGTTTTTTAGCCTCTCGGGCTAAACGTTTAGCTTTGTATGATTTTTTGGCCATAAGGACCCCTTTCTTTATCGTTTTTAACCTTGTTAAAGGCACGGATAGTAACATTACACGTGATTACTATACTGGCGAAAAAGCTAGCGTGTTCTAGCGTTTCCTTTGATTGAAATGGGCGAAACGTCCCACTAGGACTGGATTTAATAGCTTTCCCCTGCTATATTGCCGAGTTAACGACAGCCAAAACAATAAAATACCTTGGCTCTTTAAATATTTTTTCGTTTGTAAGATTTAACGCGGCTTGGTCGGCCCTACTCTTAAAACTCAAGACTTTCTGTTCTTTTCAGCGTTTTTGCGAAAGTTATGAACACTTTTAATTTTGTTATTTTACTACCAAAAATTTAAACCATAAATGATATATCTATATCATTTTTTATTTATTCCTTTAAATATTTAATATCTTTGAATTAAATATTATATTTCCTCAAAACATATTTTTTATTTATCTCATCTAATTTTTATATAAAAAGTTTTAATTTAATTTGTTAATTTGTTTATTTCCTCCTATTTTTTTAAAATCTCATGTTATAAAAAAGCTGATGACTATTGCTTGAAAAAGTAGTTTCTTAAATCTGATTTCCTCCTTTAAAATTCCTTCTTTTAAAAATAAAAAAGAAGTCGTTTTCTTTTAACAACTCCATTTCTTCAATTACTCATATTATTATTATGCCACTTTTTAAAAAATAAAAAATCACACTTTTTAAAAAATAAAAAAACACTCATTTAAATAGAAAAAGAAACCCCATTTTTATCGAGATAATCGAAAAAATGGGGTGCTAAGTGTTTAGTCGCCCATAAATGAGCGCCTAAACACTTAGCCATGCTGCCCAAAAAAGAAACTCCCCGTTTCTTTTTTTCCTTGCCTGTCGCCCCTGGAGTGGGGCGATGTTTGCGAACCGCGCAAACAAAATGCTCGCCGAAACTCGCAAGAAAAAAGCGCTCATTCTGATCGTTTTTTCACGTGCCGAAGCACTCATAAAGCACGCAAAAATAGAAATATTCTTAAATAAAAAATAATATAACTGTATCATTTACACTTTTATACTTGAATTATTAAAAATTTAATGATATAATCTTTTTGTGATAAAAAAATAAAATAAAAAATTTAAGAGGTAAATAAAAAATGGAAAGCGATAAACAAATAAAAAACAAACTATCTAAAGAAAAAAAGATTGAATCACTTGGCAACCACAAAAAAGTAAAGGTTGAGTTTGTCCAAAAGCAACACGCAATTACTGAAAAGAGCGTCCCTGTATTTTCTCGTGAGTGCCC
Organism: Streptococcus ovis DSM 16829; assembly: GCF_000380125.1. Taxonomy (GTDB): domain Bacteria; phylum Bacillota; class Bacilli; order Lactobacillales; family Streptococcaceae; genus Streptococcus; species Streptococcus ovis. Next base: position 514 of record NZ_KB904577.1, on the reverse strand, counting down.
TGGAGAAAAGAAATTCCTGGAGTGTTATTATGACTTGTTAGCTGCCTCAATGGGCTATCAAGAAAAGGGTGCAGGTATAGTGTTACAACATCTGCAGAACAATGTAAAAGAGGGCAATATTGTGATTGTCACATTGAAAAAACTTGCCGAAGAAGCAGGCACGTCAATCACGTGGATTAAACGCACATTCGACCGCCTTGTTCTTGACGGATATGTAAGCAATGTAGCCTTGGGAGTTTGGGAGGTCACGTCGGAATTTTTAGAATTAACACACAAACCCGACCAACAAACCCAGATTGTCTTTGATTTTATTCAAGTACCTGACCAACTGGAGGCAATTGACGACAAAGGAGAAGTCAACCCTGAAATGGCAGATATTAACATTGACGACTTAGCATAAGTGCAATTAAAAGCTGATTAAAAAACATTAGATAAGCACGCAACAACTAAGTTTATTAAAGATTTTTACAATATGACAAATACACAAAAATGTAAAAAAATTCTATTGTTAATT
>NZ_KB904576.1 GCF_000380125.1 Streptococcus ovis DSM 16829 | reverse complement strand
CCAGTCGCAAAGGCTTGACCAGCCATCATAGCCCCAATGAGTTGTTGAGCGGTATCACTGTGACCTGTAGAAACCCCAAGCCAGCGTTCAATCATGGTCACCCCTTGCATGGCCGCAAGGAATACCCCGATATAAACGACACAAGCAGCAAGACATTGTTCCCACATATTCAGTCCATCAAAGTAACCTCCTGAAAACTTCGTCACAGCTGAGACAGATAGGGTTGGTAAATCACGTAAGATTTCCATCGTAACACGCATAGTAGCAACCTCGAAGAAGATACCTGCTAAAGCCCCTCCTGCTGTCCGTAAAAGCTCTTTATATTTCTTAGATGACGAAAGAGAGGTATACCCTACGAGAGGCGAAATAAGAGCCTGTATAACAATATCAAAGATCGATTTAACAAGTTTAATAGCCATGCTAATCAACAAGACAATCAGAATGGCATACTGGGCAAACATGCCTATCCAATTTACCTTGTAGCGTTTATAGACTGGTTCAAAGGCGTTTAATTGTCCGATGAATTTATGTTCATTGATGGTTAGAATACCGTCTTGTGTAGCATTGAGTTGGTGTAAGAATAATCCCTTCATTCCTTTTTGTTTCTTCTCCAAGGTATCAAGGAGCTCTGAATCTGTCGCTCCAAAGGTAGCGCTAAAATCAATTCTGGAGGCAAAATCAGAGGTATCTCGCTTGTCTGGACTATCCGTGATGTTATTGACAGGGGTTGAACCTTCTTTGGGTGGCTTAATAAATCCGTGATCATCTAAATGAAAGAGTTCTGTTGAAAAGTCATTGTCAATCAGGACTTTAAGGTCCACCACATTATTTTTCATAGGCTGGAGGGCCAAAGAAGAAAAGTAAGAAGAATCCTCTTCAGTTGTACTTTTTACCGTTTGGATATTTTGGGCATCTTGGGCGATTGTAGTTGAAACAGCTGTCAGTGCCATGGGCATAACCGAAGAAACAAAGGTCACTAACAAGAAATTGGTGATGGCTCCCTTGTATTTGACAGGCTTAGTAAATACTCCTGTAATCGAACTAGTCACCAAAATCAACGTGAATAAGGTTGTTCCTATCAGCTGAAACCAATAGAAGAACTGCCCGATAATTGTCTCTTGATTTCCCAGGTATCCAAAGAGACCAAAAAGCTTAAAGAGGTTATTAAAAACATGTTCTAAGCTAGCTGTGATAAAGTATAAGCCTTTAGCTAGTGTACCCCACAAACTATTCAGGAAAGCCATATAGGCTGGTGTAGGCTCTAGGTAGTTACTCCAATACTTGTAGAACTCGACTAGTGGTGCAGACCTTGGGTCTGTCGCTGGAATTTCTCTATGTAAATCCTTAAAATTCGACATTAGGTCTGAAAAGCTATCGTATGTCATTATCTTCTCCTTATAGTGTTTTTATTTCTACCATAAGGGATAATGATAATTCTTGCAGTAAGGGAAAAATCACTGAGAAAAACAAAAAGGAGACTGTTTAAGCTCCTTGAAAATGATTATTCTTTAGCTGTACCAGTGAAGACAAAGTCATCCCCATAGCCATAGATAGACCCTAGAGCAATAATTTTGATGTTTTCTCCATCGTTACTTAAAATACTCTGATAAACAGCCTGCTGTTCAGATTTTGTTACTTTACCATCCATATTAACATCGTTATCTTCTAGCACAAGATAAAATACAATATCCTTATCAGAAATCTGATCTTTATATTTTTGTGCTTCCCCCTGGAGTTCGGAGTTTAGATCCTCTTCATCTACGACAATATATTTCTTGGTATAAAAATCATCTCCAGAACCATCAGAAATCCTACTCTTTTGAACATTAAAATTAAATTCGTTGGTATTTTCTTGGAAATAATAGGCATTATCTGTATCAGAACGATAGTAGCCCAAATAACGGCTTTTAAGCGTGCTAGGCGTTCCGTCCGCATTCTTGGACGGTTGACTTGAACAGGCGGTTAAAACAGCCATACAGAGGCCTAGAAGCCCTAAAACCAATATCATTTTTCTTTTTACCATGGATAATCTCCTTATTTCTCAATTGTTTCTGCTGGTAGAGCAAAGAAAGGCAAGTGTAGCGGGAGTTCGTCAAAATCTATGCCAAGAACATCTGCCAACTCACGAATCTCTTTCATGAGTGTATCAATCTCAGTCTCCAAAAGGTCAAAACGTTTTTTCGATAAGACTTTTTTCACTTTATTGGCCTGGTCTGCCACAAAACCAAATTGATAAGTTATCTCACGTTGGGAACTGTCCCAATAATTTTGAGCAATCTTTCGCTTTTTCTCCGTGGCATTGATATAGTCTGCGAGAGCATGATAACTATCCCAGGCAACTGATTCCCATTGTTCAGCTTCTTTTATCTGAGCTAACAATCGATTTCGCTTAGCTGTTAGCTCTTCGATTTCAGCAACAAGCTCTTGTGTTTCTGTCATTGATATCCCCCCCACTTACTTTTTCTATTATACCAAATTTTCAGCCGAAAATCACTTCTCCATAAAGCGATTGAGCCACATTGTGGTCAGTTCCTCAACCCTATCTTGCTTGATTTTGGCATACTGTAGTTTGATTTCATTTTTGAGCAGGAGTTCTAAAATCTGAGCCTGTTGTTCTTTTATATCTGTCAAGGTCTCCGCAAAGCGATTTTCGTATAAATCTAGTCCCCCAGCTTTTACAATGCTCTCTAGCTGTACCAACATAAACGCATTAAGAGACCGATAGCCTTGTTCTTTTGCCATCATCTGTAATTGAACATAGATGTTTTCTGGAACACCTCGAATAAGATAATTTTTAGCCACTGCTTTCTACCTCCCCTTCGTATTCCAGCCAGCGTGAAATGTGGTCCGCATAGCGTGCCATTTTGGCTTCGTTGTCAGCCAATAAGTCTGTCTGTTTTTGGGTTAACAACAGAACATGATCAGATGTCAATTTCATATTTTCCAGGTGAGCCAAGTAGTTGGCTTCGACCCGATTAAATTTTCCTTTTTCAATTTTTTCACGCAAGACCTGTACTAAAAAATCATTGAGGGATTTTGCTTTTATCCTTTTAGCCTCGGCCTTCAGATAATCAATTTCAAGAGGTGTTAGTCCTCTAATTTTTAATTCGGTTCGTTTGTCTACTGCCATTATTTCTCCTTTATCTAATTTACCCAAAAGGATTATCAAGGGTTCGTCTTTTTTGCTCGACATAATCCGCAAGCAAAAAGTAAAACTCATTTTCTTTTGTCCCTGTTGACTTTGCTTCTAACTCATGCAAAATCTCTAAACTATCTGGCGCACGGATTAGAAATTCTCGAAACCCTTCAATCGCTTCCCTGGTATTTTTTTCAGGTGAATTTCTGGAAGTAATCAGCAATTCTTGAATGAGATTGAGCTGATGTTTGACAATCGTTTCAAAGTCATCACTATAATCTGGTGTCCGTAAAAAGGTTTTGATTTTGACAATCCCTTGCGGCGAAATATAGGTCACACCATCCTGGATTTTAACCTCATCATCTGCCAGTTTTGGACGATGATACCTGACTAAACTTTTTGTAATATCCAACTCTTTGGCAACCTCTAACATGGTTTTCCAGTCGTCCATAAAGCACCTCACTTTCCCTTTCATTTTGAGGGGGACAAAATAGGGGGCAATTTGACCAGTTTTTTGACTAGGCAATTTGACCACCTCATTACTCCCCTAAGCTCCAGAAAAGAGCATAAGGGAAACTGTCCCAACGTACCGTTTGGAGTTGATAGTATCAACGTTTCCGCTGTCCCCATTTTTCTCGGCTACGCCTACATAAAACACACACTCATTTTTACCACCTATTTTCTAAAACACACTACCACACACTCACAATATTTAAAAATAACACACCTGAACACACTAACTTCTATCCTTCTTTTTGATCTGTCTTCGCTCCTCCATAGAGATAATTCTGATACGTTTTGGAATAACAACTAAGCAAAAACAAACCAGGGCAATTGAGGCAGGTAATGTCATTTTTCTATCTGTTTTTGAGGCCAGTGTTATCTCTAAAAAGCAAACTGGATAGAAGGCCAACATGAGTAAAATAGCTACCACAAAACCATGTAAAAGGGCTTCCCAAATTCTAAAAATAAATGTCATTGATTGCCTCCTTTTTGACGTGCTTGTCTTGCCAAAATTTTGATTTCTTCGTGCATTTTTTGACAGTTTTCCATCACATTTTTAAATAATAACGGATCAAAATGTTGGTAGATTTCAACAATTGGTAACATGGGAAAACCATCTTTTCGTTCTGCCTCTAAATATGCTTTAACCTGCTTTTCAGTAGAGATAATCCCATCAACTCGTACTAAAGCAGGAAGATAACTAAGAGCCTCATTGGTCTGGTAAAAACTAACTGCAACATCTCCCGTTTGAACCGTTTTAAATTCTGGTTGGTCTTCTGATAATTTGAAATAATAGGCAAACTCTTCTTGTCCTACACCCGTTAGATAGTAGCCACGAATAATTTTATACTGCATTATGATCCCCTTCTCTTACAAATCTAAACGGTGCTTCATAGCAGCTATAATTGACCGTGAACTCTTTTGTTTTTTGAAGTGGTTTGGGCTTTCGGTAACGCTCTAAAAATTGTCGTGCTAACCCCTTTGTTTCAAAACTTATAACCACACCATTTTGACGAATAAAATCACCATCATAAAAATTAAAAATGATCCATCTATTCATATTTTTTCTCCTTGTGAAATGCCCAAGACATTACTTGATTATGGTTCGCCATTGCTTGTTTAAAGCCCCTTAAACGGCCTTCTTCATCATCTACGCAACAAATCCCTTCGCGTTTTATATATTTACAGAGAGACGAATAGTTGAGTTCCAATTTCTCTGCAATTTCTTTCCTGAATAACCCCTGTTTGGCTAAAAACCTGATTTCTTTTCCCTTGCCTACAGGCGTCCCTTTATAAGAATTACTCAAACCTAGAACTACCCTTTTAGAAGCAACAGAGCCATAAGAACGCCCTAATAATTCAGCCTGTTCTTTAACTGTTACTTTTCCATTCATATTTTTTAAGGCGTTAATTTCCCACTCCGTCCATTTATCAAGTAATTTGGTATGAACTCCTTCTTGCCTTAGTTTATGGACTTGCATCCTAACTGCACCAGGTGTTCTATCTAAATATTGAGCAACTGTAATACAGGTATCTAGATCAGGGTTTTCTGCAAACATTCTAACGTACTCTATTTCATCACTTGACCATTTTCCTTTGTTTACCATAAATAAATTTTCTCCTTAGTATCCTAGATATAATGTAAAAGGCAGTTTGATTATTTTATCTATTTCTATTTTTATCCCACATCCTCTTCAAATAATTGTCCTTGTAGTCCATGTTTCAAGCCCTCCTGTGCTCGTTGAATAGTCTCTTTGATGATTTGCCCT
>NZ_KB904575.1 GCF_000380125.1 Streptococcus ovis DSM 16829 | reverse complement strand
CCCTCCACTCGCTTCTCCGCTCTGTATGTTCATTTCAATCCTCCAGCTCAAAATAATCAGTCAATTCTTCCTTCAGGTCATCAAGCGTTTCACAACGATCAACCATATCAGCAACATCTTCCATTGTGATTTCTTTGTTCAAGGTATTCTCTTCAACTGCTTTTGCAACCCACATTGGATGTGTTCCAGCGTATGAATAGCTTTCTTGTGGCAATGCTTCCAATAGAGCTTCATACCGTTCTTCAAGTGCAATCAATGCACCGAATGCACTGATATAGTCAGTGTCATCTTTTTTCTTTTCAAAAACTTCTGGTTGATTTTGTTTCACAATTTCTTGATGAATTGCCTGCCACTCTTCTTCTGAGAATCTTGACCGTTCCACCAATGGACCATATTCAATTTCTTTTCCGTTTACTGTTACTTTGTAATTCATAGTATTCCCTTTCTCCTACATAAATAGAGTCAATACCCAAAATAGTAGCAATGTGATCAACGGTTGTATAATAATTTTTGCTGCTACTTTGGCGTAATCCAGCTCGGTGTTGTCATTTTTATTACTTGCTACTAAATAACTAACCAAAACATCAATTGCAATAGCTTGTACCATGGTAATATTAGGCACACCATCTATTGTGCTAATAAGGTGATTCCAGCCATATCTGATTACGAATCCGCTCCAAATCATAGATGGCGCCATTAAAATTAGTAATATAATTGCTTTCTTTATAGTGTTATCTTGTTTGTTCATTTCAATCCTCCGAATCAAATTCTGGATGTGGAAGATACTCGTACATACCATATCTCATCCACGGTATGCGTCTATGTTCCCCCTCTAATGGGTAGAATATAGCCTGTCTGCCGTTACTCTCTTCTTCAAATTCTTGTTTCTGTTCATCTGTAACCCAGTAACGCGTGTAAACGTCGGGATATTCTGGAGACCAGCGACTACCACAACACGGACAAAATTCCGTATATTCTGGCTTTTGACCTACAATCTCAATCAATCGCTTTGCGGCTTGATTTCCATCTGTTGCTTCTATGACAATTTCAGAAGCTATATTCTCGTCTGTCACAAAGTAGCCTCCAGAATTATTTTGCATAAAAACATAAAAATAAGTTTGTCCTGTTGTCATTATCTTACCCTCCACTCGCTTCGTTTGTCTGTATGTACCGCTTCAAGTCTGCCAATTCCTCTCTGATAGCCTTGTCCTGGCTAATCAGCGCCAATTGGCGTTCTTCGTATATGCGGACAGCTTGCTCCAGTTTGTTTACCCTTGACTGCGTGATTGCTAGTAAGACAATTAGGAATCCAACTAGAATTGTAGGAACTAAATAATCAAATAGTTTCATTTTGCTTTCTCCATCTTCACACTGTACAGCTTTTTACCTCTATACTTACGTTCCAGGTCTGCTTTACATTTGGCAGCATCCACTTCTTTTTCAAAATAATGAGTTTCATCGATTTCCATGTGATCAAATATCACGCTTACTGTCCAAGCCATGTTCAACTTCCTCCTTTACTACATATCCAATCAATAGTGCTGCATTCATCATATTTTGATTACTTGTCAGCTCTTGTATTTCAGGTTCAAAAATTGATTTCCTGATAGTTTCAACAAAATCAGCTTGTTTCCTAGTTAGTTCAATCATCTTTTACCTTCCAATCTGCGCTTTTACTGCTTCCATTAAAGCGTTTTGTTTTGCTTCTTTTCCTTGCAAGATTCTAAGCACTTTTTCATCTACCGTATTCTCCGCCACCAAGTGGTGGATGATAACGGGTTCCGTCTGCCCCTGTCTGTCTAGTCTGGCATTGGCTTGTTGGTAGTACTCCAAACTCCAAGTCAGCCCGAACCAGACGATAATATGACCGCCCTTTTGAAGGTTGAGCCCGTGGCCCGCTGACTGCGGGTGACAAAGCAGAATAGGGATTTCGCCCGCATTCCACTTCTCCACCGATGTCAGTTCCTGGGCCTGGGGAAACCTCGCCTTGATACGAGATAGGTCGTGCTGATACTGGTAGAAGACAAGGATAGGCTGACCCTGACTATCTTCCACAATACTCTCTAAAGCATCCAGTTTGTCATCATGGATAGGCGTCACGTTCTTCTCGTCGTCGTAAATTGCTCCGTTGGCCAACTGCAATAACTTATTAGCTAGCACGGCAGAGTTAGCCGCCGTAATCTCCTGACCTTTAACTTCCAGAACCAGCTCCTGCTCCAACTGCTTGTAAACCTTAGTGTCGGATAGCTTAACCGTCACGATATTATCCGTCCTTGGGGGCAACTTGAGATAATCTTTAGCCTTCATGCTGACACAAATATCCTCAATCTTGCCGTAGATATCTTCTTCCGCTCCAGGTCGAATAGCCCAGCTATAAACAACAGGTCCGTTGTATTTATCAGGTCTGAAATACTGGTCTTTGTATCTGGTCTGGCTAGTTCCTAACCGCTCTCCCCTATCCATGAGATAGATTTGGGGCCACAGGTCAATCAAGCTGTTGGGTGCAGGCGTGCCGGTCAAGCCGACAAACCGCTCCATCTTCGGTCTAACTTTTCGAAGAGCCCTGAACCGCTTGGACTTGCTAGACTTAAAACTAGATAGCTCGTCCACGACAACAAACGTAAAGGGCCACCTAGTTTTGAAATAGTCCACAAGCCAGACCACATTCTCCCGATTGATAATATAGAGGTCTGCCTCTTTCTCCAAGGCCGCTGTTCGTTGCTTAGCGGTGCCAAGTACCTTCGAATAGGTCAAATCGAAGCCCCATTTTTCGATTTCAGTTGACCATGTTTCCTCAGCTACTTTCTTTGGGGCAATAACTAGAACTTTGTGCTCCTCACAAAAAACATTCTTCAACTCATCAATGGCAGACAAAGTTGTTAAAGTTTTACCTAACCCCATGTCAAGTAGTAACCCGCAGTAGGAATGTTCCAAAATCCAGTCCTTGGCATATTCCTGATAATCATGTAGTTTCATCCCATCTCCTCTAAAGCACGATCCGCCGATGCGTAAGAGTCCACCACCCAGACCTTATGCCCCAGCCTTTCCAACTTTCGATGGATTGCTATCTGGCTAGGCCTAGGTTTCTTCCCTGGGGCTTTAACTTCCACGAAGAAAATTCCTGTAGGTAAGATGACAATCCTGTCTGGCACCCCAACTGTTCCTGGGCTGGTGAATTTAAGGCAAAGGCCTTTGCACTTCTTTTTCAAATAGTTTTCAATATCCTTTTCAGACTTCATCCCTGCCTCCAATTTTATCACTAGTTAGGGTAACCGTTTTTTCCAACTTACTTTTTCTTTTTATATACACGTGGTCTTTATACACGTATTCCTTATATATCTTTATTTATTATTTATATATTAGTTAATAGAGAAAAAGTGGTTACTTGGTTACCTCTAGGGTTAAACCCTTGATACGATTGAATTTTTAGGTAGCTGAAAGGTAACCGAAGTAACCGTTTTGGGGCGATTTTAGCCCAGCCCTGATTTTCGGGTAACTAAGTAACCGATTTTCTAAACTGTTCAAATTTTTTACAAATTTGTCAAAAATGGTTACTTGGTTACCTCTTGCCTGAGGTAACCACTCTTCAAAATCAAACGGTTACCTCTAAAACTCGTTTTTCAGGCTAAAACCGACCCATTTTTTGACTACTTTTCCGCCCTCCTTGGCGCTCTTGTTTTCAAAATTCATCTCTCGCAGACGTTGATTGAAAGAGTTTCTAGCCAGCGGCTTATATCCTGAATCTAGACAGTACTGCCTGTAGGTAGGATAGACTTCTGCCACAGGGGCTTTCTTGTCCTCGCCCAGGTCGCACTCATCTTCTAGGAAGAGAGCCACAACGTCGTTCCCCTTCTCCCACTTCTCAACACTATTCAACATTGACTGACTAACGGTGAAATCTTTCCTGGCTAATACCTGCCGAAGCCCCGCCATGGCCCTGTTGAAGATACCAGGTATCTCAGCCATAATCTGATCAAGTGGAAACTCCTGCTTGACTTCCTTGGTCAAAACCTTGTTCATCTCCAGAATCAACATCCGCCTCTTGAGACCACCGCTGAAATCCCGCATAGGCGGCAGTTCATTCATGGCAAAGCTCAGCTTGGCGTAGTTGTAGAAGGTAATCGGCTCCTTGTTCTTGCGGTCGGCGTGGATGGTGTCCTCACCGGTCAACATCTTCAAAGTGGCACCGTCTGCCAGATATTGTGGCTTGGCGTCTGTATCGAAGTTGGCGGTCTTGCGGTAAAGACCAATCTTGGCAAAACGCTCTTGCATCAGGTACTGAAGCGTAACAGCTGAGTAATTGTCCGCCCCGATCATCTCCCGCAAGATATTGATAAGGGTTGACTTACCGGTGCCCCCAGCACCTTGGATAAATAGCATCTTCTGCACCGTGTACTCACGGTAGAAGTTATAGCCGAACCACTCAAAGACAAAGTCCACGTTCTCAGGCCCTACCGTCGCTTCAAGGAAACCCGTAAAGACGGGGCACCTTGCCTCAGGGTCATAGTTCACGGGGTGGCTGGATCTAGCATGTAACTCGGGATCAAACTGACCGACAAAGCTGTCGGTCTGTAAATCATAGACCCCGTTAGCTAGAATAATTTTAGAGATGTCGCTCTCCGCAAAAGCTTCCTTGGAAAAAGATAGCGCCTTGATTGCCACCACCGTCTCGTTGATGTGGCGGATTTTGGTGATTTTGCCTAGTTTCTTGGTCGAGATATAGCTGCGCAGGTACTCTTCAGCGTTGGGAATCCAGATGCCTTTTTCAGGCTCATAACGTAGAAACTCCAGACCGTCATACCAGATAGGAATTTCTCTCAAAATCTGCTGAGCCAACATAAAGCTATTGACCTCGGGGTTGCCCCTCTCGTCAATCTCCAGCCAGGAGCGGTCATCTTCCACGGTGTCAGCAGGTAGCGGTTCATCAAAGTCACCAATAGCCTCCGCCATCAGCTCCGCCTTAATGTTGGGTAACTCTGCCACCCACTCGTTCATGGCCTTACTGGATGGTAGCTTGTTAGTTGGAGTGTTGTCTTTAGCATCACCATCTAGGTCTCCGAACTTATGAATCCGTACTAAGTCATAGCTGTTAACCAGAGTATCTCCCACGGGGTCTGTCCCGTGATGGCTGTAGGCAAACACATCGTCGTAGAGGACCAGACCATTAGCCGTTGAACCGTCTATGTAGGTATAGCGGTCAGATGTTGTGCCCTCGGCATAGACCTCCGGTAAAAACTCAGCGATAGCCTGCCTGATGTCGTAAGTTCGACAGAAAGCCCCGATCAACCCTTTCTTACTCAGCGGGTCGCCCTGCTTCTTAGCTTCCCGGGTTCGACGCACGGCATGGGTTGGACTCTCTGGCCAAAAACTAGAGTCATGCCAGTCTGGATAAGTCTCCAGGATATCATCCACGCGAGCGAACCCCTCATCATTGAATTTAAACTCAAAGTCCGCATCCCTAGCATGACTGGACCAGTACATCAGGCGCACGTCCTGATAGGTCGTGTCGTCAAAGTTGGACATGCCTAGCTGGCTAGCTAGATAACGAGCTACCGGCTCGTACTCATCAGGCAACATCAAGCGGTCTGTCGGTATAATGATTCGGTACTTGGGGGACTTGTTACTATGGCTGTGCGTGCTGTAAAGTGCGTAAGCATAGTCAGCCATCAAGTCCAATCTGTCCAAGAAATCTTCCGAAGGTGTATCGGCATCCAGCGCCACGAACGACCGGCTTTGAACGTTCCCGTTTCGGCGCTTGCCCTGTTTGAGCCAACCGCCAACAAAACCGCCGACATCTTTGATCTGACCTTTTTCAGCTCTAGACATCTTCTGGTATTCCGCAAAGGTCTCCTGCGTAACCGTGGGGGTCGCTAGTCTCTCAACCAGCTCCTCCCAGGTCATCGTAATATTCTTCCAAGTCTTCGCGGTTCTTGACGCCCCCACAGATAGATGAAGCTCCTTGTGCGGGGCGTGTCTTATTTTTAAAGCTTCCATATATTAGTCCTTCATATAATATTTAGTAACGTAGCCCTCGCTATTTAGAGGCAGACCTTCCGCCCAATCTGGAGCCTCTGCCATGAGGTTGTTGATAATCTCAATAGTTGTCCCGCTAGTCTCCACGATGCACTCATCGTGCACATGGAAAACCACGGGGTGGCCATTTTCTTCTAGTCGCAGGATAGCTTCCGCTAAAATATCCCTGGCAGTCGCTTGGACAATGTTCTCGACCAACTTACCACCGTAGGTCTCCTGCTTGGTGAAATAGGCCTTGTCCCCCTGACCTTCATAGGTCAGCTTGTCGCCATAGTCTCCAGGCTCCAGCTTAGCCCTAGCGTAGGCTAGGTGCCTTCCAGAGGGCAACTGAATTAGTAGGAATCCTTTGCGATACTTGAAGACCAGGCGCCCCATCCGAATAGTGGACCGCTGACGAACAGCCTTGTGGGCTGCTGTCTGCACGTCCTTCCAAAACTGGATAATCTTCGGGTTAGCCCTGCGCCAGTCATCAACCAGGCTCTGCAACTCTTCTTCAGGAACGCCCATCTCAAGGGCCCCCATCTGCCGAAGAGCCCCAGGCCCTCCTTGGTAGCCAAGAGCCAACTCCGCGATTTTGCCTTTTTGGCGAAGTTCCTTGTCCACTTCCTCTATCGGAATGTGAAACATCTGACTGGCCGAAGCTTCATAGATTTTACCGTGGGTCTGAAATACATCCAGCCGCCACTGTTCGCCTGCATACCAGGCAATCACACGGGCCTCTATGGCAGAGAAGTCAGAGACGTAGAACTCTGCCCCCTCCTTCGCCACAAAGGCTGTCCGCACCAACTGCTTGAGGGTATCGTTCAGGCTGTCGTAGAGGATTTCCACGGCATCGATGTCACGAGCCTTGACGAAGTTTCTGGCATCGTCCAAGTCCTTGAGGTAGTTCCTAGCGAGGTTCTGAACTTGAACCACTCGACCTGCCCAGCGACCTGTTCGACTTGCTCCATAGAACTGTAACAGCCCATGGACTCGACCGTCTGAACACATAGCACGTTCCATGGCTTCGTATTTCTTTAGGCTAGACATGGCAGTTTGTAGCTTCAGCTCTAATACCCGTTTCAGTTCTCCGCTTGCTGTTTTTAACTCCTTCTGGACGTCTGCCTTAGTTAGACCTCCGGCAGTATATCCGTGGGATTTTAACCAAGACAGAAGCTGCGCCCTACTGTTTGGGTTGACAAGTCCTGTTATAGATTTCAACTCCTTAAAGAGATGCTCCATCTTGACGTCCTTGCAGTAGAGAGCCGACTGCACTAACTCAAAATCTAAAGCCACACCTCTATCATTCATCCGTTGGTCGGCAGTATAATAGACCCACTCCCTGTCATGCACAGGGAGAACAGATAATCTATCTGCGATAGCCATTTCAACGACAACGTCCTGCTTACAGTAGTCAATAAACATCTGCCATTTCTCTGGGTCATGTTCAGGCAAGTTTCTAGTTCTTCCACCATTCGCCTTAGTAGGCTTACAGGGTACCGAGAAATACTTAATCAAATTCTT